>NZ_JACHEN010000079.1 GCF_014205875.1 Anaerosolibacter carboniphilus | reverse complement strand
TTGGTCAAGTCCTCGACCTATTAGTATCGGTCAGCTAAAGACATTACTGCCCTTACACCTCCGACCTATCAACCAAGTAGTCTACTTGGGGTCTTACTTGCTTACGCAATGGGAAATCTCATCTTGAGGGGGGCTTCGCGCTTAGATGCCTTCAGCGCTTATCCCGTCCGTACATAGCTACTCAGCAGTGCTCCTGGCGGAACAACTGATGCACCAGAGGTACGTCCATCCCGGTCCTCTCGTACTAAGGACAGCTCCTCTCAAATTTCCTGCGCCCACAGCGGATAGGGACCGAACTGTCTCACGACGTTCTGAACCCAGCTCGCGTGCCTCTTTAATGGGCGAACAGCCCAACCCTTGGGACCTACTACAGCCCCAGGATGAGACGAGCCGACATCGAGGTGCCAAACCTCCCCGTCGATGTGGACTCTTGGGGGAGATAAGCCTGTTATCCCCGGGGTAGCTTTTATCCGTTGAGCGATGGCCCTTCCACTCGGAACCACCGGATCACTAAGCCCGACTTTCGTCCTTGCTCGACTTGTAGGTCTCGCAATCAAGCTCCCTTCTGCCTTTGCACTCTACGCGCGATTTCCAACCGCGCTGAGGGAACCTTTGGGCGCCTCCGTTACATTTTAGGAGGCGACCGCCCCAGTCAAACTGCCCACCTGACAGTGTCCCAAGACCAGATTCATGGTCTATGGTTAGAACTTCAGTATCACAAGAGTGGTATCCCAAGGTTGACTCCACCTAGACTGGCGTCCAAGCTTCCAAGTCTCCCACCTATCCTGTACATGCAATACCAAAATCCAGTGTCAGGCTACAGTAAAGCTCCACGGGGTCTTTCCGTCCTGCTGCGGGTAACCAGCATCTTCACTGGTACTACAATTTCACCGAGTCTATTGTTGAGACAGTGCCCAAATCGTTACGCCTTTCGTGCGGGTCGGAACTTACCCGACAAGGAATTTCGCTACCTTAGGACCGTTATAGTTACGGCCGCCGTTTACTGGGGCTTAAGTTCGGTGCTT
>NZ_JACHEN010000078.1 GCF_014205875.1 Anaerosolibacter carboniphilus | reverse complement strand
GTAGACCAGCTAACTGCTGTCAAGAAAAAAATTTACTAATGTGTTCTCAAAATAATGATCATGTGAAATGACCCTTAGTTTTCTACGAATGTTCTTAAGGGTAATGATTCTAAATATTCAGTTTAACAGCCGTTAGGCTACAATTTGCATGTTGCGTTGATACATCCTTACCTGTTCTTCAGGTGTGATAAGTACAAATGGTTGTTGATTTTTTAATACGGAGTAGATAATTCTAACTAGCTTATTCATGATTGCGCCTAAAGCTTGCTTTTTCGCCTTGCTTTGTATCTTCTTTTGATAGTAGTCATAAATAACCTTATTGGAATAGGACCCGTTAGGGTTATGCCTGATTGCTACTGTAGCTGCCATATAGAGGGCTTTTCGAATATAGATAGATCCTCGCTTGGTAAGCTTGTTCTTTGTACCAAGAAATTTACCTGACTGCATTACAGAAGGATCGATACCGCAATAGGCTACAAGTTGCTTAGAGCTTTTAAATTTTTCTATCTTTCCTATCTCAGCAGCTAAAACAGGTGCTAATGTTGGACCTATTCCAGGAATACTTTGGAGAAGTTGAACTTCTGGAATAGTTATTCCTAATTCATGTATCTTCTTGCTTAGCGTATCTAATTGGACATCTATGTTCCTTAGATGCTGGGCATGGACCATAATGATATGCTCATAAGCTTCTAGTAAAATACCTGTAGCAATTCCTTCCCTTGCACTTTCTAAGAGGAGTAAATACTTCTTAGAAGCATATTCTAAAGATCCTCTAGAGGTGTTTTTAATCAGTTCAATAACCTCTTTTTCAGGAGCAGATAGAATTGACTTAGGGGAAGGATAACGAATAAGTAATTCAAGAGAAGTTTTGCAAGAAATAGATTTAAATATATTTGCAAAGCTAGGCATAACTTGATCAATGACTGCAGTCAACTGATTAATGGCAGTTGTTCTCTGTTGTGAAAACTGATGATAGGTTCTAGTTAATACTTTTAAGTTTTCAAAGTTCTTGTCCATTCTTTGATGCTGTATTAAATCCATATAGAAAAATACCCTGGCTA
>NZ_JACHEN010000077.1 GCF_014205875.1 Anaerosolibacter carboniphilus | reverse complement strand
ACCTCACTTTATATATTCTACATTAACTTCGTAATCCCTTTTTGACACATAAAAAATATCCACCCTTTCGGGTGGACTTTGTCAACAGTCTCAGGCACACGCAGTGTGCCTTTTATATTATTGTAATGTATTCTTTTATTTTCCTATATATTGTATTGAGGTGATCAATATGTTTAAACATTTAACACTATTTCTCTTCATACTCATCCTATTAACATTAACATTTCTACTTCAACAATTCTTTGACAATCAAGAAAATCTTATGACCTTCAAGTCCTACGTTTCTCCTGAGCAAAAATTATCGCAAAAATTGATTGACCATTACAATGGTACTGATGAAAAAATGAAAAAAGAAGCTAAAGACACCATCGTCGAAATCACATTGAAAAATCTAGATCAACAACAATGGCTAACTTATCTCGATTATATTGATCTAAAACTCTATACATCCAATGTACTTCCTGAAAGGGATTTAGAGCTTATTGTTTCATTAAACTTATCAAAAGATCAAGCTGCAATGGCTATTTATCGTCCTTTAGCTAATGAATATATCTATACATCAAAAATTGAAAACATTCTCCCCATAGAGAAAATTGATTTTATTCCCATTCCAGAGCTTGGCTATAATTTTATCGTCAGTCATCAACTTATCGACGAAAGATTAGGTGCCTTTTTTATCGAACGCTTCATCAAAGTTTATATGTATTCCGATCATGGCTTTAAGAATATTTGGCAGGGAACAAAATTTAGCGAAGAAATTTACCGTCTTCAACTCCAAGACCCATCCGCTCCGGAAGATCAATGGGCGAAGGTCACAGTCAACAATCTTATTCGATTCGAATCCAAGCCTACCCTCCATATTGTACTTGAAACCAATCAAAAAAAGTATTCTGCATTTCATGACTCATTACCATCGTCCAGTATGTTCAAATTACAAGATAGATTCCGCAGCATAGAGACTTTCTATTGGCACCCTGCCTATCAGCATTTTATTATTGGCGAAGGCTTGTTAAAAACGACAGGAAAACCTATAGCTATCCTCACCGATGCAGAGCATTCCAAAGAGAACTTTTCTGGTTACTCACTTAAAAATTATAGAATCCTTACACCAGATCGAAAAATTGAATATATATCGAAAGATAGTATTATCACTACGAAGCCCTAAAGATCCTCTAAGGATTCTAGTGTTGCATTAAGTAAAATATTTAATCTTGACCAATTTAAAACCCTCAGATTGCATGGATTATTCCATGTGATATGGGGGTTTTAGGCTT
>NZ_JACHEN010000075.1 GCF_014205875.1 Anaerosolibacter carboniphilus | reverse complement strand
TCGAAGGAAACCTAGGGTTTCTGGTGTTGCATCTTATGAAAAATTTTCATAAATCTTTAAGTTTAATCTGCCTTGATGGAAGTCTCACATCCATTCAATGCAGATTTTTCTTTGTTTTTCACATCATACCATATTCTTCCTAATCAAATAGATAGACTCCTAGTAGGAATTTGTGGGCATTTTTTTTGAAATTATTTTGATTTTATCCACTAAGAATTGTAATGGTGTCTTCATGTTCTAGCAAATTCATCTGCAATAATCCTCTTAATAGAGTAATTGATATTTTAGGACTTAGTTCTAGATGCAATAACCTAAGAAGAATATATGCAATAAGGGCTGAATAAATTTGAATCTTTATGGCATTTTCATTGTATCCTAGCCACTTCTTAATTTTTAGGTTCTGTTTGATCCATTTAAAGAATATTTCTATGCTCCAGCGGAGCTTGTATAGCTCTACTACCTGCTCCGCAGGAGTAACAAAGTCATTGGTGAGTATTTTAAACTCTTCATTTTTCTCATCATAGAAAATAATCTCTCGGTATTGATTCTCAGCTCTCTTATCACTTTTTCCAAGCCAAATTTTTCGATCTTTAAGGGTCTCACTACAGGTTTCATATTCTTCCACTATTTTTGTATGGGCATTATTAATCTGACGTGTAATGAACCTTCTCCCCTCACGGGTCAATTTGTCATAGAGTTTGTACTTAAAATATCCCTTATCAAACAAGTAAAGTGCCTGGGGATCATCGAATAATTCTTCTAGACATTTTCTATCATTGGTTTTAGCTGGTGTAATATTAATCTTCGCAGGAATAGATCTATTAAAATCATACAGGGTAGTGACTTTTATTCCAGCCTTGCCATTCTTATATTCAAGCTTAGGTGCTAGGGAAGCAGCAATTTGTACGATGGTGCCATCAATGATCTTTATGTTATTAAATTGTTGATTCCATATCTTTAATCCTAGTTTCGCTTTTGCAACATCTACTAAATGATAGTACATTTCTTCAAATATCTTAGAGGATCTATTAGCGTTTTTTCTTGATAGTTGTGAGAAACTAGGAGCACCCATAAGTTGCTTGATTTTAGAGCTGTGAATTGCTTTACAACTTAGCAGCCTTAAACTATCTGTACCGCTAAACTGTTGATAAATCATAGCTATTGCATGAGAACGAGTATAAAAATGCTGAGTTTTATAATCCCCATCATACTTATCAACAATTTTGTTGAAGTAACTACCATAAAATACTTGTGTTATTTTCCTTAAAACTGTTTTATTATTTAATTGAGTCATAAAAGCATCTCCTTTGTTTGGTGAGTTAGCGGTAACTCCATTTAACCAAAGGATATGCTTTTTTTCATTGCAAAGATTTTTCCAAAAAGAATATACACAAATTTCTTTGATGCAACACTAGAAACCTAGGGTTTCCTAGCGAAAACAAATTGCCGATAGGCAACTTTGTTCT
>NZ_JACHEN010000074.1 GCF_014205875.1 Anaerosolibacter carboniphilus | reverse complement strand
TAAGCCCATTTACTCTAAATGTGCTAAATCAAGTGTTATGATTCCATTTAATTTGCGTTAAATTGCTTGTTCTTCTTTTTGAACAATATATCCTCTCTTTTGCAATTCTTTAATTAGTCTTTTTTCTTTATCGATCTCTCGTTTTGTAAAATAGTAATCTCCTAATTCCACATAGGGCGTGCGTTGTTTTAAAACATGGTAACAAATCCTCAATATTAAATTTGCCAATGCAATGTTTGCTTTCTTTTTGCCCATTCTCTTAACCCATCTATAGTAAGTTATCGAAAGTCTCGTATCTTTTGTATGGCTTGCAACCCATGCACACTCACAAAGGATACTTTTTAGCATTTTGTTTCCCTCAACGACTTTACTTCTTTTTTTTTACCAGCACTCTCGTTATTTCCAGGACTTAAGCCAGCCCATGATGACAATTGCTTATCTGTGGGAAACTGATTCATATCTGCCCCTATTTCTCCAATGATAACAGCTGCCGCTGTCTCATTAATTCCTGGAATGCTATCCAGTAGAGTCACTTCTTCTTCATAGGCATTCATATATTGTGCTATCTCTTCATCTATTCCCTCTATCTGTTTTTCTAAGAAGAGTATATGATCATAGCAATACTGAATCATTCTAACATGATGTTCTTCTACCTTCCCTTGCAGGGCTTTTAAAAGATCCCCTGCTTTTCCTTTAAGTTTAGATTTTCCTCTACCACTTAAGATAACGTACAGATCTCCCTCCGTAACTGTTCTCTTTTCTAGAATCTTTTCAATAATTTTTCGGCCAGTATCACCAAAAATATCAGCAAGATAGCTTGTGATTTTAATATTACAATCTTGGAGGGTTTTGTGAACCCTGTTCTTTTCTTTGTTTACTTCATAAAGGAGCTTCTTGCGATATCTTGTTAAATCTCTTAATTCTCTGATAGGTTGAGAAGGAACAAAACTCTTACTTATCAAACCGCTTCTTAAAAGCTGGGCTAACCATTCTGAATCTTTAATATCGGTCTTTCTGCCAGGCAAATTCTTAATCTGATATGCATTGGCTAAAATCAACTCAAAGCTGCCACTTTCAAGTATGTTCCACACGGGTTTCCAATAGACGCCTGTACTTTCCATGACCACATGGGTACATCCCCTAACTTCTAACCACTCAAGCAACTGAAAGAGTTCCTGTGTAGTAGTTCCAAATGTTTCAATCTCTTTTTGTGGAGCTTTGTTTAGTTTACCATTTAAAACACACGCAACCACAGTTTTTTCATGGACATCCAATCCTGCACAAACTTCTAAGATATCCTGCATACGCTCACCCTTTACAAAAGATTCGCGAGGTTATTAACAATCTTCAGAATCAAAATTTTCCTACACGTGCTCATGACACAATACTTTGTACTTCATGATTGTTATGATCAGTTTCCTAGACGGAGTTATTCTACCAGAAATTATGCCGATCTTATCCCTCGCTATTTGGATTATTGCATTTTTTGCAGGATTTAAAAGCAAATGTAAAGTTTTCATTATACTTTGTGAAATTTCAATTTCATGAGCGTTTCCTA
>NZ_JACHEN010000073.1 GCF_014205875.1 Anaerosolibacter carboniphilus | reverse complement strand
TATACAATTTCTGGTCAAGTTACTAAGAGCATAGGGTGAATGCCTTGGCACCAGGAGCCGATGAAGGACGTGGTAAGCTGCGATAAGCCTCGGGGAACCGCAAGCAGGTTTTGATCCGGGGATTTCCGAATGGGGAAACCTACTTAAGTAAAGCTTAAGTAACCTATACTGAATCCATAGGTATTGGTAGGCACACCAGGGGAACTGAAACATCTAAGTACCCTGAGGAAGAGAAAGAAAACTCGATTCCCTAAGTAGCGGCGAGCGAAAAGGGATTAGCCCAAACCAGAAGGTTTTCCTTCTGGGGTTGCGGATATGTTCATCAAAGAAGTGGCTATTGTAGTCGAAGCGGTCTGGAAAGGCCCACCATAGGAGGTAATAGTCCTGTAGGCAAAACAAGAAGACTTCTGAGCATAATCCAGAGTACCACGAGACACGTGAAACCTTGTGGGAAGCAGGGGGGACCACCCCCCAAGGCTAAATACTACCTGGTGACCGATAGCGTATAGTACCGTGAGGGAAAGGTGAAAAGAACCCCGGGAGGGGAGTGAAATAGAACCTGAAACCCTATGTTTACAAGCAGTGAAAGTCCTTTATATGGACGATCGCGTACTTTTTGTAGAACGGGCCAACGAGTTACGGTATGCAGCAAGGTTAAGCTGTTATGCAGCGGAGCCGCAGCGAAAGCGAGTCTTAATAGGGCGAATTAGTTGCATGCCGTAGACCCGAAACCGGGTGACCTATCCATGGGCAGGATGAAGCGGAAGTAAAATTTCGTGGAGGTCCGAACTCATTAGTGTTGAAAAACTACGGGATGACCTGTGGATAGCGGAGAAATTCCAATCGAACTCGGAGATAGCTGGTTCTCCCCGAAATAGCTTTAGGGCTAGCCTCAAAGATTGTGATACGGAGGTAGAGCACTGAATGGCCTAGGGGCCCTCACCGGTTACCAAAGCCTATCAAACTCCGAATGCCGTAATCATTACTTTGGGAGTCAGACTACGTGAGATAAGTTTCGTGGTCAAAAGGGAAACAGCCCAGACCGTCAGCTAAGGTCCCTAAGTACAGGTTAAGTGGAAAAGGATGTGGGATTGCACAGACAACTAGGATGTTGGCTTAGAAGCAGCCATTCATTCAAAGAGTGCGTAATAGCTCACTAGTCGAGTGATCCTGCGCCGAAGATTACCGGGGCTCAAACCTGTCACCGAAGCTACGGCAGTACGTAAGTACTGGGTAGGGGAGCATTGTATGCGGGCTGAAGTCATACCGTAAGGAGTGGTGGACTGCATACAAGAGAGAATGTTGGCATGAGTAGCGAGAGGTGGGTGAGAATCCCACCCGTCGAAAGCCTAAGGTTTCCTGAGGTAGGTTCGTCCACTCAGGGTTAGTCGGGACCTAAGCCGAGGACGAAAGTCGTAGGCGATGGACAACAGGTTGAAATTCCTGTACCACCAAAGATCGTTTGAGCAATGGGGTGACACAGGAGGATAGGTCAAGCGCACCGTTGGTTGTGTGCGTCTAAGCACTTAGGGAGTTAAGATTGGCAAATCCGTCTTAACAATCCTGAGGTGTGATGGGGAGCGAAATTTAAGTAGCGAACTTACTGATTCCACACTGTCAAGAAAAGCCTCTAGTTAGAT
>NZ_JACHEN010000072.1 GCF_014205875.1 Anaerosolibacter carboniphilus | reverse complement strand
GGTAAAGTGAAAGACTAAATTCCAGTTTGTAAGACTAAATTCAATCCTATGGATGTTACTCTTACACGTCTCTTTCAGTATAATAAAAGTGCAGATGATTGCCTGCCTGTGCTGAAGGAGATGTTATCATGTCCAAAAAAATTAAAGGCAATCAAAAACACCTGACATTATCTCAAAGGATTGTTATTGAAAAAGGATTGAATGATCAGATTCCCTTTGCAGAAATAGCCCGAAAGATTCAAAAAGATCCGAGTACGATTTCTAAAGAAGTGCGTAAACATCATGAGTATGCCACCAGAAAGCCTACGGCTCCAGCTATTCCCTGTTCCAACAGATCTGATTGTAGAATACGTTATCTGTGCTCTGAGAACTGTGCGATGTTCTGTAAAATCTGTCAAAAGCCCAAGTTTCGTTGTTTAGATATCTGCCCCGATTATAAGCCCACTCAATGCACGAAATTGAACAAACCACCTTATGTATGTAATGGCTGTTCTAAGAAACCAAGCTGTTTGTTACAGAAAGTTTTCTATTCAGCAAAGTATGCAGACGACACCTATCGAGACACTCTGATTTCTTCCAGAGAAGGAATTAACCAAAGTGTGGTTGATATTGCCATGTTGGATGCATTGGTCTCCCCTTTATTGCTAAAAGGACAATCCATTGCTCATATTTACTCCACCCATGCAGCAGAAATACCTTGCTGTCGAAAGACACTTTACAATTACATTGATAAATCCGTATTCTCTGCTAGAAATATCGATCTTCGGCGAAGAGTTCGCTATAAGCCAAGAAGAAAGTCAACTCATGTCAGTCTTTTGGTCCGAGAATTCCGGGTCGGACGTACCTATGATGATTTTCAAAAACTAATCAAAGAACATCCCAATACTGCCGTCGTTGAAATGGATACCGTAGAAGGTGCCAAAGGTGGTAAGGTATTTCTTACGATGCTGTTTCGCAATTGCTCTTTGATGCTGATATTTTTGATGGAAGAAAAAACTCAGGATTGTGTAAAAAAGGTTTTCGACCACCTTACCCAATCCCTTGGAACTAAAGTGTTTCAGGCACTTTTTCCAGTGATTCTAACTGACAATGGAGTCGAATTTCAGGATCGGCTCAGGCTTGAATGTGATGAAAACGGAGAAATCCGAACACAAATTTACTACTGTAACCCTCATAGTTCCTGGCAGAAAGGTATGATTGAAAAGAACCACCAGTATATCAGACATGTTGTCCCGAAGGGAAAATCCTTTGATAAATATACACAGAAAGAAATTAATCGATTAATGAATCACATCAATAGCGAAGCAAGGGACAGCTTGAATGGCTGTACACCATACAAGCTGTCCCTGCTACTACTGAATAACCAGCTACATTCCGTTTTACATTTACAGGAAATCCCCCCTGATGATGTAATGTTACGACCGGAATTGCTGAAATAATACGGATATGGCACAGGCAGATTTCACTGCATAGAACTTAGTCTTACACTTAGGCAAGTGGAATTTAGTCTTACACCCTAAATCCAGTTGCCCTTTTGGCGTGCTCAAAATTCATTTTTACTATGCCTATAAGGTCATTATATAGCAAATTAATAGTAATGTTTAGTCTCAAAAATAGAGTTTAGTTCTGCATTTGCTCGGCATGTGCTCTATACTAGAATTTAACTTTTCTTTTAACT
>NZ_JACHEN010000071.1 GCF_014205875.1 Anaerosolibacter carboniphilus | reverse complement strand
TGATATGCTCCCCTTATAGTAGACAGTTAAAATAATATTACTGTTTAATATGAGGGGAGCTTTACTATGGGAAGAAAATCTGATGTATTGCCTGAAATAAAAAGAGCAGCTGTTGAAGAGTATTTGAAGGGTGAAAAGAGCGTTGTAGAAATATGTAATGAACTATCAGTTGGTAAGACTACCGTTAGAGAATGGATTAAGATTTATCAAAAACAGGGAGAAATGGGACTATTGCCTACGATAAGAAATAATTCCTATTCTAAGGAACTAAAAATTAAAGCTGTAGAAGAATACTTAGTAGGAAACGATTCCTTGTTAGAGATTAGCATGAAATATGGATTGCGTTCAAAGAAGCAACTCCAAAACTGGATTATGAAGTATAATAGTCATGAAGAGATTAAATCATCGGGAGCAGGGGGAAATCTAATCATGGCTAAAGGAAGAACAACAACCTTAGAAGAGCGAATTGCTGTTGTTGAGTATTGCATAGAAAATGGTAAGAATTATAATGAAACAGCCAGAAAATATCAGGTTTCATACCAGCAAGTACGCAGCTGGGTAAACAAATTCGAAGAATCGGGAGTAGATGAACTTTTAGATCGCAGAGGGAAACGCAAGTCAGAAGATCAACTCACGGAAGTTGAGAAACTTAAAGCAGAAATGAAACTATTAGAAGCCAGAAATAAGCGTTTAGAAATGGAAAATGCGCTATTAAAAAAGTTGGAAGAAATCGAAAGGAGGCGAGGTTAAATCTTATCAAACATGAGCATAAATACCTTGCCATTCAGATGATATCTTCAGAAAAAGGCTATCCAATATCGACTCTTTGTGAAATCTTAGAGATTAGTCGCTCAGCGTATCATAAATGGCTTCGCCGAGACAAAAGCCAAAATGAGCTAGAAAATGAACATCTCTTAAAGCTTGTTATGGAGGCATATGAAGAAAGAAATGGCATACTTGGCTACCGCCAGATGACACTTAAAATTCGTCGTGAACATAACATAATCGTCAATCATAAAAGAATATATCGTATTATGCGTAGCATAGGGCTGAAGTCTGTATGTCGTAGAAAAAGAAGAAACTATATCCAATCTACCCCTGAGATTACAGCTGAAAATGTTTTAAACAGAGACTTTATTGCAAGTAAAATCCATGAAAAATGGCTTGCCGATGTTACAGAATTCAAATATGATGACGGAAAGAAAGCATACTTGAGTGCCATTTTAGATCTTGGAGATAAGAGCATTATATCTTACGTCATTGGCAAATCAAACAACAATGTGCTTGTATTTGAAACCTTCGATAAAGCTATTAAAAAATACCCTAATGCAAAACCTATTTTCCATAGCGATCGTGGTTTTCAATATACTAACAAGGTATTCAAGAAAAAGCTTGATGAAGCCGGAATGACTCAAAGTATGTCCCGTGTTGGGCGCTGTATTGACAATGGACCTATGGAAGGGTTCTGGGGGATTTTAAAATCCGAAATGTATCATCTTCAAAAATTTGCTGATTATGAAAGTCTCAAGCGTGCTATTGAAGAGTATATCGACTACTACAACACAAGCCGTTATCAGAAACGACTGGAATGCATGACACCACTAGAGTATCGTAATTATCTATCAAAGCTAGTTGCATAAATATAGCGCCAATCAATGGATTGACGCTACACATTTTTAATTATTTCCACTGTCTACTTGACAGGGGGCAGTTCA
>NZ_JACHEN010000070.1 GCF_014205875.1 Anaerosolibacter carboniphilus | reverse complement strand
CGAGGCCGCTGAAAAAGTCAAAACCTTGTCATAAGAAATTATGATAAGGTTTTTCTTTTTCACAAAAAGGAAATTGGCAATAGATGTTGAATACTATAATAAGTCTAACTACAAGCAGGAGATGTTTATGTTAAACAACCAACAAGAACTGGTCTTCAGCAAATATCTAGCTCTTTACGATATACTTATACCTGAAGATGATATACATAGGCAAATCAAGGAACTCGTCGATTTTTCCTTTGTTCTTGACGAGATTACAGAAAACTACAGCGATTCCATGGGACGTACTGCTGAAAATCCCATTAGAATGTTCAAATATCTTATGCTTAAGGATATGAACGAGTTGTCAGATAAGGATTTAATAAAACGTACTCGCACAGATATG
Organism: Anaerosolibacter carboniphilus; assembly: GCF_014205875.1. Classification (GTDB taxonomy): domain Bacteria; phylum Bacillota; class Clostridia; order Peptostreptococcales; family Thermotaleaceae; genus Anaerosolibacter; species Anaerosolibacter carboniphilus. The sequence continues at coordinate 1,337 of NZ_JACHEN010000070.1, read as the reverse complement.
GCCTTTAAGTTCTTTCTGGATTTATCACCAGAAGAAACAAATTTAATTCACCCAACGACTCTAACTAAGTTTCGAAGGCTCCGACTTAAGAACGAAGATTTGTTGGATAAGCTGATACAGAAAACAATAGAATTAGCTATTGAGAAAGGGATTGACCTAGGAAAAGCTTTGATAGTTGACGCAACACATACACATGCCAGATATAGACAACGGTCGATGGAAGAAGTGCTCTTAGAAAGAGCTAAGCGATTGCGCCGAGATGTCTATCAAGTCGATGAATCGATGAAGGTACACTTTCCAAAGAAACTTGTAGAGCCAACGCTAGAGGAGGTCATAGCGTATTGCGAAAGTATTGCTCAAGTAGTCGAAAGCCATCCTCAACTCTGTGTGAGAGAAAATATTAGTAAAAGACTGAACTATTTAAGAGAAGGTTTATCAGATACGGAGAGTGCTCTTGATGAAGCAGGTGATTCACAGGCTCGTACTGGCTATAAGACAAAGGATGACTCATTCTTTGGTTATAAGACTCACATTGGTTTATCCGAAAATCGATTGATTACAGCTGCGGTCATTACATCTGGTGAAAAGCCGGATGGTTCGGAATTACAGAGGCTGATTGAAAAAAGTCAAAGCAGTGGCATGGAAGTCAGTGAAGTAATCGGTGATACTGCCTATTCTGGAAAGGACAACTTGAGATATGCGAAAGAGAATGAAATAAAACTAATCGCGAAGCTAAATCCGGTGATATCAAATGGTGTACGCCAAGCAGATGATGACTTTGCTTTTAATAAAGACGCAGATCTTTTCGTTTGCCCTACAGGGCATCTTGCGATTCGAAAGGCAAAGACTGGCACTAAGAAAACAAACAAAAACCAAACCATGACCTACTACTTCGATATTGAAAAATGTAAAGTATGCCCTCGAAAATCAGGCTGCTACAAAGAAGGAGCAAAGTCAAAATCATATTCAGTGTCTATCAAATCAGATTTACATTTAGAACAAAAAACATTTGAGGAAACAGAATACTTTAAAGATCGCAACAGACAACGCTACATGATTGAAGCGAAGAACAGCGAACTAAAAAACCAGCACGGCTATGATGTAGCGATTTCGTCGGGCATTTTTGGCATACGAATACAAGGAGCGGTTTCGATCTTCAACGTCAATATCAAAAGAATATTGACGATACTCAGCGAGAAAAGCAAGTAGAAAACAAGGAATAATCACCACATCAAACAAAAAAACACATCAAAATTTGAATTATTCTTCAAATTTTGATGTGTCTTATTTTGTACAATTGATTTAGCTGAAAAACTATCTATTTTTCAGCGGCCTCG
>NZ_JACHEN010000069.1 GCF_014205875.1 Anaerosolibacter carboniphilus | reverse complement strand
ATTGAAAGGTAAGAAAATAGAGAAAAAGATCAGCAAGATTGTCGTAGCATGTGATGCAGGAATGGGCTCCAGTGCCATGGGAGCATCTACTTTAAAAAACAAGCTAAAGCAAGCAGGCGTAGATGTGGAAGTAGTCAATACAGCCATCGATCAAATACCAGGCGATGCAGATCTTGTCATTACCCATGAGAGTCTGGCCCAACGGGCAAAGAGCCACGCGCCTAAAGCAGAGCATATTTCGATTAAAAACTTTATAGGCAGTCCGGTATACGATGAACTAGTAGAAAGATTATCAAAATAATTACCAAAGAAAGCAGTAGAGATTGATAGCTCTGCTGCTTTTATCTATATATGGGAAATCATGGTTCTCAATTTCCTATATATGGGGTGTGTAATGAGGATTTCCCCTTTACTGTAAGGAAGCTGTCTTGCAGCCGTGGTAGGAAGCCTAGGGGTTCCTAGCGAAAACAAATTGTCGATAGGCAACTTTGTCCTTTGATTTGTTTATAAATGTCACTAATGAATGATGACAAACAAAATTATGTTTTCTTTGATTTTCAGGGAATACTGAATATATAATTGAATTAAGAAGATTTAGAATTCAAAAAAATGTCACTAATCTAAGAAGCGAGGTGAGCAAATGTGAGTGAGTTGCTATTAACTGCCCGAGGAAAACAGATTCTACAAATGATTGTGGACGCATCGAAGCCCATAACCATAGGGGACATTGCAAGAAACCTGGAAGTTAGCTCCAGAACGATTCTAAGAGAAATGCCCCTCACGGAGCAATGGCTGGAAAAAAATGATTTTAAGCTGATGAAAAAAACTAAAGTAGGTATACAGCTTATGGCTACCTTGGAGGAACGGCGAAGGTTGAGCGCCATGCTGGACTCCGAATCGGTGGAATTGGAATTTACTCCAGAGAATAGACAATCACTTATTATTAGCGAACTCTTACAAAACAGAGAACCGACAAAACTTTTTTATTTTTCATCCTTATTCAAGGTGTCAGAGGGAACCATCAGTCATGATCTAGACAAAGTAGAGGCATGGTTGAACAAGCATGAATTAACTTTAGTCAGAAAGCCCGGACTAGGTGTATATATCGAAGGAAATGAAAACTCTCTTCGAAGGGCAATGATTACCATACTATACGAGAATTTGGATGAAGATCAGCTTCTAAAGATAACCCGTCAAAATCTAGCTGGACTGAATAAAAAACAGGAAAGCATTGAAATTAATACAAGTAACCGACTAATGAACATGATTGACAAAGAAGTAATCAAAACCATCGAGGAAATCATTCATGGAGCAGAAGCTGATCTAGAATATAAGCTAACGGACAGTGCGTATGTTGGACTGATTGTTCATTTGGCACTTGCCATTCAGAGAATAAAAAATAATGAGAGAATCGTGATGAAGGAAGAATTCTGGAGGGAGCTTGCCCAAAGTAATGAATATAAGATAGCTGAAAAAATAGCTTGGGAAATTACCCAGTCTACTCAGATTGAGATTCCGAAGGATGAAATAGGCTATATCACCATGCATTTAAAAGGTGCGAAAATGCGCAATGGGGTATATGATCATCATGACTTTAAGGATACGGGAGAGTTCATTATTGGAAATTTTGAACTGACTCAGTTGGCAAATCAAATGATAAAAGTTGCAGAAAAAGAAGCAGGATATGTACTAAAGGATAATGAGAATTTGCTTTTTGGGCTGATCAGCCATCTGAGACCAGCTATCAATCGATTAAAGATGAATTTAGATATTCGGAATCCCTTGCTAGGAAAAATTAGGCAAATGTATCCAGAAATATATAAAATCAGCGAGAAGTGTGCTGAGGTTGTAAATAAAAAGTTTGATGTGAGGATGCCTGAGGCTGAGATAGGCTATATCGCCATGCATTTCGGTGCAGCCATAGAAAAAAAACGACAGAGTAGCAATCGACAGCGGGTCCATCGAGCGGTTGTTGCCTGTACCAGTGGCATAGGAACATCTAGACTTCTGGCAACACGGCTTAAAAAAGAGTTTCAAAACATAGACATTGTAGATATTGTTTCGACCATACGAATTGAAGAAGAATGGCTAAAGGAAAATAAAATTGATTTGATTATAACCACTGTCTACATGGATGGGAATACTGTCCCAGTGATTCAGGTAGATCCCTTATTATTAGAAGAGAATCGAAAGAAGCTTCAGAACGTATTAGAAAACTTGAATGTCCATGATGACTATTCCCTTGAAGGAATGGAACAAAGCAGTATGGATCTAAAAGAACGTTCTTATGCCATGAAAGAATATGGAGAAGGCGTCCTTGAGATATTAGAGGGTTTCTTTTTAAAAGAAGAGGTAGAAGTAGAGGATATGGCGCATTTAATCCGATATGTAAGTGAGATAACCGCTGACAGTAAAGACAATGCAGGCATTCTTGAACAGAATTTTCTAGAAAGAGAGCAGAAAGGAAGCACCGTACTAAGCAAAAAAGAAATGATGCTGCTCCACTGTCGAACAAGGGCTTCCGATCACCTAAAGTTTGGGGTGGTTCGGTTGAAGGATAGAAAATCATTAGTTTGTTTAAATAGCTATGGAGAAGAGGAACAAATAAAAACATTTTTAGTGATGATCACACCCATGGATAAAAGCAAAAGATACTTGGAAGTCATGAGTCAAATCAGTACAAGTTTGATAGATGAACCAATATTTATCGATGTGTTATCCAAAGGGACACAAAAAGAAATATATGAGGATTTAAATAGAATTTTGCACAAGTTTCTCAATTTAAAAACCAACAGGATATAGGAGGGGGATCATATGTCACAAAGCGGAACAGCAAGTATAAAAAGTCCAGATAAAAAAGGAACCAAGGAAGGAATCCAACGGTTCGGTAGATTTTTAAGCGGTATGGTGATGCCAAACATCGGTGCGTTTATCGCATGGGGATTCATCA
>NZ_JACHEN010000068.1 GCF_014205875.1 Anaerosolibacter carboniphilus | reverse complement strand
ACACCTGTTCCCATACCGAACACAGAAGTTAAGCCCTTCAGCGCTGATGGTACTTAGGGGGTAGCCCCTTGGGAGAGTAGGTCGTCGCTGGTTTGGTCATTACATAAAGAACGCAAGACGAAAATGAGTCGTCTTGCGTTCTTTCTTTTTTGCTGTAGGGAACGACGTCCTCATCGTTCCGAATAATAGGTGCAAAAAAACAAGGAACGGCGAGGACTGTCCATCCGAAGATATTTTGGTCATGCCAACAGACGGACGACCCTGTCTGTCCCTACAAAGGGATATTCATAGAAGGCGAACATGATAATTTAACAGCGTTATTCTATTATGCAAGTTCGGGAAACCAGATAGCAATTTCTCTTTCTGCTGTCTCTGGACTATCAGAGGCATGGACAATATTTTTGGTTAAGTCATGGGCGTAGTCGCCACGAATGGTGCCGGGAGAAGCCTTACTAGGATGCTTATCCCCATTCATGAGGCGGATGATTTCGACGACAGATGCTCCTGCCCATGCCATAACCATGATTGGACCCTCAGACATATAATCAATCAGTTCTTGAAAATAGGCACGCCCCTTATGCTCAGCATAATGATTTTCCAATAACAAAGCATCAGCTGCAATGAGCTTTGCGGCAAGCAGTTTAAAATCTTTTCTTTCATAGCGGTTAATAATCTCGCCTACGAGATGTCTTGCTACACCATCGGGTTTAATAATGACTAGTGTTCTCTCCACAGTACTCCCCCTCTATTTGATAGACTTATACGAATTATACCCTGAAGTCTTATCGTTTAATACCTACATTAGGAATTGAAGCATAAAAAACTGTCCCCATGATAAATAGAGACAGTTTTTATTGTATAAAGCTTAAAGATTTTCAATGAATTGCTGGATTCGGCGAATACCTTCCAATAGTTCATTGGTATCACAGGCATAGGAAATCCGAATAAAGTCATCCATACCAAAGGCAATGCCAGGTACAACTGCAACCCGAGCTTTATCCAAGAGCATATTGGAGAATTCGATAGAGAAACTATCTGTCCATTGTATTTTGTCTCTTAAAGCAGAAGCATCGATGAATATGTAGAAGGCACCATCGGGATAGATATAGCTAAGGGAATCTATTTTATTCAAGGCGATTACTGCCAAATCTCTTCTTTCCTTATAAGTACGAATCATTTCTTGCATTTGATCATGACACTCTGTTAAAGCTGCAACAGACGCCCATTGAGAAATTGTGCTGGGATGAGAGACCAAGTGGCCTTGAATAGATGCAATGGCCTTTGCAAGTTCTTTATTGGAAGCAGTATAGCCGATTCTCCAACCCGTCATGGCCGCAGACTTCGATAAACCATTCACGGTGATTGTAATATCTTTAGCTTCCGAGGATAAGGAAGCAATACTAGTAAATGAAGGAGTATAGCAAATTTTTTCATAAATTTCATCGGCTAAGATATAGATGTTGTGCTTCAAACAAATATCTAATATTGCTATTAGTTCTTCTTTGGTATATACAGCACCTGTAGGATTAGAGGGGTTTGTGATAAAGATCATTTTTGTTCTGTCAGTAATAACAGATTCTATATCTTGAGGTGTTGCTTTGAATTGATTTTCTTTCTTTGTGTCAAGAAGAATAGGGGTACCACCCACAAGTTTCACCATTTCAGGATAACTGACCCAGAAAGGTTTTGGTATGATAACCTCATCACCATAATCTAGAATAGCTAGCAAAGTATTGGTGATGGCATGCTTAGCACCATTGGACACAACAATTTCATCTAATTCATAAGAGACGTTGTTTTCCTGGAGTAACTTGTTCTGTATAGCTTTACGCAGATCTGTTAAACCCGATGCGGCATCATACTTGGTTTTATTGAGATGAATAGCTTCAATAGCCTTTTCCTTTGCAGCTTCTGGTGTTAAGAAATCGGGTTCTCCGATACTCAAGCTAATGATGTCGATACCTTGCTGTTTGAGCTGCTGAACTTTTGTGCTGATACCGATTGTAAAAGAGGGAGTAATGTTTTTTAACTTTGCAGATAGCATAGGAATCCTCCTTATAGTGAATTATTTTCTATCCATACTCTAACCCAATATGACATTCAGTGCAATAGATATAAAGGGAAGACTTATCTATGGTGATAAGTGTGGATAAATTGTGCATGAGCTGTGGATAAAATGTTGATAATGTGAGTAAGTGAAACGTATGTTCCTATCCAGGAAATTATGGTTTTGATTTCCTAAAGAAAACAAATTATCGATAGACATTTTATTCTTAATATAGAATCAGCAAAACAACATAAGTTATGTACCTGAAAGGATAAAAGTATATAAAAAAGCAGAAGCATAATTACACTTCTGCTTAGAATGAATGTAGAATTATACACAGCAAGAAATGATGAATCCTACTTAAATGATAGGGTAGAAAAGGCTTGAATACGACTTTTCCTATTCTGATCCATAATAGAATGACTTTTTATACTGGAATCAAAGGAATTGCTGACAATCTTATATTCCTTTGTAGTCTGGTTGCTTTTTTTTTCGATAGTAGGCTTATTAGATTGATATGCTTTCTTCATTACCATTCCTCCTAAATATTGTATACAAGCAGTAAACAGATGGAAGTATGTGTGTATATTTATACATACTATTTTATAAAAAATATACTCTTTTGTAAATAGTATCATGCACTTTTTTAAAAAAATACTTTGAAAATTTGAACAATAGTTTTGGTTATATTCAAAGATACAACAAGTATTAATAATAGCATATACGACTACTTCAAACAATACTTGATAAGAAACTCAATGAGAAGGGGTAAGTGTTTTGGGCTGTTTATGAAGACATGCAGAGGAAAGAAGGCACGACTAGGATATAAATGATGATAATTGATTTATAGGATATAAAATGAATAATAGAGGCCAGATATAAATCCTATAATGATTTACATAATTTGGACAAATTAAATAGATTGACGCTATCGTTAGATTATGCTATATTATTCTTCCGGCCCTTTTTAAGGGGTGAGGGTCAGCGGGTAGGAAAAATTACCAGTTGATTTGAGGTAAGAAACGTGGTAAGATAGATTTTGTCGTCACGAGAAACAAGCTATAAAAATTATCATAAAAAAACTTGTTGACATAATATCGAAAACATGATAATCTATATAAGTCGCCAAAACGAGCGACACAAACTTTGGTCTTTGAAAACTACACAGTGTAAGAATTAAGCCGGCATGAATTTTTAGTTGTCAGTTGAAAGTTGCTAGGGAAAGTATTTAGGGTCGAAAGACCTAAGAGATAGTCCCTAAAACTTACAACTTACAACTTGGAACTTACAACTCAAACCAGAAGATTTTTTATAGAGAGTTTGATCCTGGCTCAGGATGAACGCTGGCGGCGTGCCTAACACATGCAAGTCGAGCGGAGCTGATGATTAGCTTGCTATG
>NZ_JACHEN010000067.1 GCF_014205875.1 Anaerosolibacter carboniphilus | reverse complement strand
TTATTTTTTTGATCCAAACGAAAAAATTATCAATTACTAGAAATTAAGAAAACCACCAGATAGATAAAATCTGGTGGTTTGTAATCAACCTCAAGGCACATGGCATGTGCCTTCTTTCTTGTAGAAATGCTTTATTCTCCAAATCCACTGTCAAATAATTTCTTAATAGCAACCACTGCTGCTTCCTCGTCAACTCCTTCTGCTACAAGGGTCAATTCTGTTCCTTTTTGAGCGCCCATAGATAGTATTCCCATCATGCTTTTGACGTTGTATTCTTTTTCCGATTTAATAATTCTAATATCAGAAGTATAATTTTCAGCTTCCTTGACCAACAATTTTGCTGGCCTTGCATGGAGTCCTAATGCATTACTTACCGTAACTTTTGCCTGATACATTCTACAACTCTCCTTTCACCATATTTTCCTATATGAGAACGACATTTTCACGAGATTTTGTACATATTCTTGTTTAAATTTTTGTACCATGGGCTAATAGATATTCTTCGGCTTCTAGAGACCATAGTCCATTATGTTTCTTCGTAATTTCAGCTAATGCTTTAAACAATTCATCTGTTTTTCCTTTTTCTTCAAAATCCTCCAGGGCTGTTAACTCCATATCGATGGTGTTATAGATCAGTTTTTTTCCTCCAGGAATATTAGGCAGATTCAGCACTGTATCGATCACGCTATTCATTCCACCCACATGGGTAATCATCACAGCTGGATTGATCAATCCTTTACTTGTCATTTCCAATGCTTCAATCAAGTCATCGGTGTTGCCACCAGTAGATCCGATGATATGGGTTGCAGCATAATGAACATTATAGTAATTTACCTTAGCGCAGAACGCCTTATCCGTAGGTCCTGCGAAGAAGTTCAGACAACCATCGTGTCCCAATAGTTTATCCGCTTGCTCTACCAACGGTTCTACAGGTGCATAGACATATACATCATCATAGCCTTTGTTGTCTGTCAGGGACAGCAGGTAAGCCACTGGATCTTCAATGCTCTTTGTATTGACGTACTTCAGCTCAACGCCGTTTTTACTGGCCTCTTCTGGCGTAATAATGCTCTTCGCTCTCTCTAATCTTTGGTCATCCACATCGGTTACTACAAGAAATTTAGGTTTTCTATCACAATGGATAGCATAATCTATTGCACCAAGGCCCATAGGACCTGCGCCCCCAAGGATTGCCATATTTCCACCTTCTACAATCCCCATCTCATGCTTATAAGAGCCGCTTTTGGTATGATAGTTGGCATGGAAACCACCAATGATGCAAGACATAGGTTCTGCCAAGGATACTGGGAAGAAACCTTCTCCATCATAATTCAGCAGGCAGCCTAACTCCATTACCTCTTGTGGTACAATGCCATAGGTGGCATTTCCACCAAAATATCGATAGGAATACCCTGGCGAATAGGGACTTCCCTTATAATTTAGGGCTGGTTGTTGCGCAAATTTACTACCTTCCTTAAATTGGCCCTTCCATTTTGCTCCTACCTTTACGATTTCTCCTGCAAATTCATGACCTATAATGACCGGATGCTCCGCAACATCTGGTGGTACTCTTTTATGCTTCACCCCTTGATCTACAGCTTTATAGGTAGACATGCATACACTATCAGATATGATTTTCACCAAAATTTCATCCTCTTTGATCTCAGGTAACTCAAACTCTTCCAATCTTAAATCATCTTTCCCATACATTCTTACGCCTCTCGTTTTCATCATCCTTCACCCTTTCATCAATTTATCTGTCTAAATGCTACTTCTTTCATTAAACGAGTAATCTCATCTATACTCGGTGCTTGTGTTCCCTCTGTCATCACATTGGCAGCACTGGTAGCCACAGCCCAGCGAATGATTTCCTCCAGACTATATCCTCTGCTCATGGCCACAGCCATGGCTGCCACCATGGCATCCCCTGCGCCTACTGTACTTTTCACATCTACCTTGATCCCTTTTGCCAGAACGGTTTGTTCTTGATTGATGAATATTGCGCCTTCTTCACCCAAGGAAACAACTACATGTTCTACGCCATAGTCAAAAAGCTTGCGCCCATAGGCTATGATTTTTTCAGTGCTATCCAGTTGTATAGAGAATAACCTTTCCAATTCATGGATGTTTGGCTTTACAAGATAGGGGCCTGCTTTTAGTCCCTCCAACAGCAGCTCACCATCAGCATCTAGAATAGTCTTTGCGCCTTTGGCCTTGGCTCCATGAATCAACCGCCTGTAGATATCCTTATCTACATTCCGTGGGACACTTCCAGAGAATACGACAAGAGATTTTTCTGTCAGATGATCCATGGTTGCTGATTCGAACTCCTTTAATATCTCCATGGGTAAAAATGGACCGTTCTCATTGATATCCGTCACACTGCCATTCACTGAATCTACAATCTTTACATTGGTCCTGGTTTCCCCATCAATACCTATAAAATGATGTTCAATCCCCATCCTACTTAGTTCTTTTTTTATGAATTCCCCAGCACTTCCAGCTACGATTCCAATAGCCATACTTTCTCCACCAAGGGCTTGAATGGTTTTAGAGACATTAATCCCTTTTCCTCCCACATCTATTCTTACACCTGACTCCCGATTCACCTTTCCAGGCTGAAAGTTATCTATGGTCATCGTTTTATCTATGGCTGGATTCAATGTTACTGTAATGATCACAAGTTCATCCCCCATCCTATTCATCCAGTGTAAACATCTGATAAATGCTCTGTACATCTTTTGTGGAAATTAATTCTTGGGCTACCTTTTCATCTTCTAAGGATGTGGCGATATTGGATAGAATCTTCAAGTGATCATTGCCCTTCCCAGCAATTCCAATAACTAGATATGCCGTATTTCCATCCCCAAAATCTACACCGTGAGGAAATTGAAGAATGACAATGCCTGATTTTTTTATACTATCGACACATGATCCCACACCATGGGGTATGGCAATACCATTGCCAATATAGGTAGTCGTAATTTTTTCTCGATCCAGCATCCCTTGTATATAGCGCTCTTCCACGTATCCACTGTTCACCAGCAGCTGTCCTGTCATCTTAATGACATCCTCTTTATTTAAGCTTTCTAGTCCTAATCGTATATTTTCTCTCCTCAAAATCTCATTATTCTCCTGCTGCACTTCTTCTGTAAGAGACTCTTTTTGAAACTCATCCTGCCCTTTTAACTTTGAAACCAGCTGATCATACACAGGATTATTGATGAAATCCTTTATAGAAATATGCTCTGCTTTAGGCGCATAGCTCTTTGCCCGTTGGGTTAAACTCTCATGGCTAATGACAAGTTCTGCATCGCCCGGTATTTGATCGATGGCTGTATTGACTACTTCCACATCTACGCCTGCTTGCTTTAGCTTGTTTCTTAAAGTAGATGCTCCCATGGCACTGGAGCCCATTCCTGCATCACATGCTACGACAATCTTGCTGATCTTTTTCTCTATTTTCTTACCTTTCAATTCTTGTACTTTTTCCTTAGCACTTTCTAGATCTTCTTCGCCTCCATCATCCTTTTTCACTTTGATGAAGAAGGATGCCACCAAGAAGGATACGGCTGCAGCTACTACTACCCCTAGAATTACACCTAAGAATCCTCCCTTTGGTGTCATGGCCAATAAAGCGAATATACTTCCTGGGGATGGGGCTGCTACTAAGCCTGCATTAAATATTGAGAAGGTAAAGACACCGCTGGCTCCCCCAGCAATAACTGCTAAAATCAATAGTGGGTTCATCAGTACATATGGGAAATAGATTTCATGGATTCCACCTAGAAAATGAATAATGATTGCGCCTGGTGCTGATTGCTTTGTCATTCCTTTACC
>NZ_JACHEN010000066.1 GCF_014205875.1 Anaerosolibacter carboniphilus | reverse complement strand
TTATCTATTTTAAAGTAGTCATGGTTTTGTATGGATATTTCGTGTAAAATCTGGTCTGGATCTGTGTATTCCATATTTGTACTCAATGCATTGGCAAGTTTCTCTATTATCTGCCAGTTTTCAAGTCCTGAGGCTGGCGGGATGGCTTGATGTAGTCTCTGAATTTTCCGCTCAGCGCTTGTATAGGTTCCCCTTGATTCTGCAAAGCTTGCTGCTGGCAGGACCACATCGGCAGCCATGGCCGTCTCTGTCAGATGGGTGTCTTGTACCATCAGGAAGTTTAGGCTTTGTAAATCGGCCAGGGGTATATCTTCTCCAAACACAAGGAGTCCTTTGATTTCTTTTGCTTGGATTTTTTTCATGATTTCTTGGGAATCTTTTGTTTGTACAATATCGGCTATGCCTTGGCTGTTATTTTTGGGCTTTAGCTGGATCATTCCACTTCTTGGCTTTCCTATATGGCCTGTGATCACGGCGATGTTGGCAAGCATTTTGGCGCCATCGACACTTATCTCATTTTGTTCGAAGACAATCATGGATTTTTTGGATTTTCCATAGATCTCTGCGATCTCTTTGGCGGTATCGCTGATTGTAATTGCTTCTAAGCTTTGTTTGAATTCTTCTAAACCAGTCGCTTGATCTTCTTTCGGCGTAAATCCGCTTTCTAATAAAGCTTTTGCGATTTCCTTCAAAAAGTTCACTTGATTCGTCGGCGTAACTTTTTTATGGGCCCATTCGTCGGCTTGGGATTGGAATGGGTTGATGACCATCAGCTTGGCTCCATGTTCTACAGCTTTCTTGATTTTTAGTCCCACAATGGTGTGATGCTTCATAACATCTGAACCAATTAGAAGGATGGTTTCTGTGGAAAGGAGTTCATCAAAGGTGTTTGTGGAAGCATCGTAGCCTAAGACGTCTTTGATTCCGCCATGTACTTGGTTAAAGCAGCCAATATTTTCTGTCTTTAGCACTTGTCGTCCTAACTTGGATGCCAGGTATATCTCTTCGTTGGTATATCGATCGGATATGGATATGCCAAGGGAATTGCTACCATAGAGTAAAGTCAAGCTCTGGGCCTTCTTGGCTGTATAGAGCAGGGCTTCTTCCCATGGAACTTCTTCAAAGGTTCCATTTTTTCGAATCATAGGCTTGGTCAATGGTTTGCCTTTCTGGGCTATATCAAATCCAAATCTTCCTTTGACACACAAAAGTCCTTGGTCTACTGTTTCCTTTCCATTGGGCAGCGCGCGAATCAATAGGGTTCCTTTTGTATGCAAGTTCATATTGCAACCCACACTGCAATGGGCACAAACGGTATGGGTCTCTTTGGCTTCTACTGGAACGGCCTTCTGGATAGGGAGTCGTTCTTGGAGGGCGCCCGTAGGACAGACGCTGATGCATTGGCCGCAGCTGATACAGCCTGTTTCTTTTAATGGCAAATCTAGGGCTGGCTTTACAATGGTATCAAATCCTCTTTCTATCAAGCCCAGGGCACCGATGCCCATCATTTCATCGCATATTCTTACGCATAAACCACAAAGAATACATTTGTCTGCATTCCGCAGGATAAATGGATGTTCATCTTGCCACTGGCGCTTATGCACTTCTCCTGATAATCTCTCTGGCTGTACTTCGTATTCATTGGCGTACTTAAAGAGGCTGCATTCAAATACATCGTGGCATCCACATTCTAAGCACCGCATGGCATCTGCCTTTGCAGATTCTTCATCATAGCCTTCTACGACTTCTTCAAAGCTTCTTTTTCTTACTTCTGATGATAGGTGGGGCATTGAAGGTCTATGGGCCTTCGGCCGGTCTGCAAAATCTTCTGGGGCCAGGTCATGTCTTTCTACATAGAAGGGTGTTTTGTAGGGGATAATCTCTCCTTCTAAGTATCTGCAAATGACTTCCGCTGCTTTTTTGGCTTCGCCAATAGCTTGTATGGCAATGGCTGCTCCTTTGTTGGTTGCATCTCCTCCAGCAAATACGCCTGGGAGATTTGTAAGGAAGGTATGTTCATCGGCATAGATGGTTCCACTTGACGTTTTCTCAATATCATCAAAGCCTATGCCATCAACCATTTGACCGATGGAGGAAATGACGGAGTCAACTTCGATGATTTCTTCTTCTCCTTCAATGGGCACAGGTTGGCGTCGGCCGCTTTTGTCTGGCTCTCCCTGCTTCATTTTCTGTAGTCTTATTTTGGATACCTTCCCATCCTGCCCTATGATTTCAATGGGACTTACTAAGAACTTAAAAGTAATTCCCTCTTCTTCTGCTTCTTTGATTTCAACTTTTTCAGCTGGCATCTCTTCTTTTGTTCTACGATAGAGGGCATATACTTCCTTAGCGCCTAATCGAATGGCCGTTCTACAGGCATCCATGGCCGTATTTCCGCCGCCTACAACGGCGATTCGATCTCCTGTCTTTATGGGTTCATTCACAGCAAACTTTGTAAGGAAATCTATGCCTCCAATAACCCCTTCCAACTCTTCTCCCGGACAGTTTAATTTTGTGCTTCTCCATGCGCCAATGGAAACATATACTGCATCAAAGTGCTCCCGTATATAGCTTAAATCTACGTCTTTTCCAACACGAATGTTGGTTAACATTTTCACCCCCATTTTCTCAATAATGGCGATCTCTTTATTGAGTACTTCCTTGGGTAATCGATATTGGGGAATTCCATAGCGGAGCATCCCACCTAGTTCTGGCATGGCTTCATAGATTGCGATCTTGTGCCCTGCCTTTGCAAGGTAGTAAGCTGCCGTTAACCCACCTGGCCCACCGCCAATGATGGCCACACGCTTGCCTGTGGCGGGTTCAATCTCAGGCATGAAAACATTTTCATCCTTGAGGTCAATATCTGCAACAAATCGTTTCAACCATGCGATGGAGATAGGTTCTTCCACCAGTTGCCTTCTACAAGCATCCTCACAAGGATGAGGACATATTCTCCCAATGCTGGCTGGAAGGGGTAGTTGTTCCTTGATCAGTTCTAGGGCTTCGCGATATTGACCATTTGCAATTAACCCCACATACCCTTGACAGTCAGTGTTTCCTGGACAGGCAATGACGCAGGGAGGCCTGCAATCCCCTACATGATCTGTTAGCAGTAATTCCAGGGCAATCTTTCTTGATTCCTTCACCCTCTTTGTATCTGTGTTAATCACCATGCCTTCACTGGCTTCCGTGGCGCAGGCTCTCAGTAGTCGTGGTACGCCTTCTACCTCCACCACACATAGGCCGCAGGCCCCATAGGTATGAACCCTTTCGTCATGGCAAAGGGTAGGTATATGAATTCCGCTGGCTTTGGCTACTTCCAGGATTGTTTGACCCCTTTGTCCCATCATTTCTTTTCCGTTGATATTTACTCTAATTTTTGGCATATTCGTCCCCCTATCTCCTTTATTCCACTTCTACTGCATGAAAACGACAGACTTCCTTACATTTGCCACATTGGATACATGCTTCTTCAAGGATGGTGTATGGTTGCTTCCGTTCCCCTGTGATGGCTTGGACAGGACAGTTTTTTGCACATAATCCGCACCCGACACAATGCTGTGGAAGAATGGTATAGGTCAATAAACCCGTACACTGCTTCGCAGGACATTTCTTATCATAGATATGCTTTTCATACTCTCCTCTAAAGTACTGTATGGTGCTCAATACAGGATTGGGTGCTGTTTGACCAAGGCCACAAAGAGAGCCATCCTTTATTTTTAATCCCAACTCCTGAAGGAGTTCGATATCTCCGTCTTTTCCTTCCCCATTACAAATTCGTGTAAGAATTTCAAGCATTCGCTTGGTACCAATTCTACAGTGTATACACTTGCCACAGGATTCTTTTCGCGTAAAATCCA
>NZ_JACHEN010000065.1 GCF_014205875.1 Anaerosolibacter carboniphilus | reverse complement strand
CAAATTAATAGTAATGTTTAGTCTCAAAAATAGAGTTTAGTTCTGCATTTGCTCGGCATGTGCTCTATACTAGAATTTAACTTTTCTTTTAACTTAAAAAATACGGTAATCAACCCTGCCATATTGGTAAATGTATATTTAATAAGTTATCTCTAGTGCAATAATGTTTTTTAATATCAGCTGAAGGCATTGCTCAAAACAAACAAGCCCTACAAAACGATTAATAATCATTTAATAGGGCTTGATACTACACAGCTAGTCACGGAACTTATTAATGTTTTTAAACTGCTCTTAGTAGCCAATAGATATTTACTTTAGAAGCGATTTTTTTATCCAACAATAGCACATAAAGGTACTCTAACTAGAACAAGCTCATCAGTACTGTTTTCAACATCGAATACCAAGAATATATTTCCACCTTCCACAAATCCACAAATAAGATTTACTTCTGTGCCAGGCATTGGGGTAGGAATTGTATTTACGATTTGACAACGACTAACTCCTGCACTTAATAATGCAGCTGCTAATGCTGCTGATATTCTAAATATAACTACCTGCTCCATCTCTGAACCCTCAGGTCCAATTTCTACTTCGACGAGTAAGAAGAATCTACCTCCTATCTCTGCGATGCATCTTGCGCCTATTCTAAACATGTTACCTAGAGTTGCATTTTCAACACTAGCTTTTAACAGATTATTATAATTGAACTGTTCTTGATTCATTATTCGCACCCCCTTTCCACCAGCATGATATGCATGTCCAATAGAAACGTTCCGATTTATTGGTAGAAAAAAGATGTAGAGAATAATAAATGAGTAGGATTTAATCCAACATATTCAGTTTATGGTACAAACAGAGCAAAGATTTCCCGTCCTAAATGGCTAAATATGTATTTAGAATAAATATCTACCGGCTGGAAATTCTAATGCTAGAACTATAAAAGGAGGTGTCCTGATTGGCTGGATTAATAATGAAACTTATTATTTGTCCTCTTACAGTATATATCTCTGACATACTGTTTAAAGGGGTATTTTATTCAACCATTTATCAGCCAATAGTTGTTGGTCTTATTCTTGCCGTATCGGCTCATATGATGGAAGTATTGATGTTGAAAAGAGATACGCAATGGATGAGCTTGGCTTTGGATTTTGTGGCAGCTACAGCTATAGTATATTTTTCTCAGTTCTTTCTTCGGGGATCGGTGGTCTCTTTAAACGGTGCATTGCTCACTGCTTTTCTTTTAGGAATAACAGAATATTTTCAGCATATGTGGCTAATAAGTACTGGCAAAACGAAGAAAACGGAATAACGCCAATAGATAGTACAACATACAAGGATAGGCTTTTGCCTATCTTTTTGATATTAAAAGATACATTTAGCGCAATAAAATAAGGCAGGATTTAGCCTACCTTATCAGTAATGTGTATACTAATCTATTTATTAATCTCTTTTCCAATACTTTTTGATAGCTCTCGTATTTCCTTTGTCTTTTCCTCAATTCTATCAATCGATTCTGCTAAATAATCAGCAATAGTAGATAGTGCTCTATGCTCTTCTGTGTTTACTTTTGCAACAGAGATTTTAATATTCAAGATTACCATTCGTAATCTCTCTAAATCTATGAAAACATCAGTAGCTCCCTTCCAAATTCGTTTTGAATCTTCATTCATTTTATCCTTATCCATCGTTTATCCCCCTCGATCAGCCATATCATTGGTTTATAGAAGCCTGCTGCCTATTTTATCACAATAACATAATTCCTATGCTAAACGGAACGACATAGTATTATTTTGTTTTTATTTGCATAATATTCTGCCATACATTTTTCTTTGTGTCAATAATTGGCTACCACAAAACACCATAATATTTACATTAGTAGAATTATGACATATTTCATAACTATAACAAGGAAAAAAACGATAAGATTAAACCTACTTTTAAAAAAACAATCACTAACGGCACTCTACGTCTACTAACTAAATCTTTTCTTGCTTTCCTTAATAATCTTATTAATTCTTCTCGGAAAAAGAATACGTCTTATAAAAAAGTCCCTTAGTGAATGACGAATTAAATTCACTGGAATCAATCCTTTCTTATGTTAGGTTTAAAGCAATCATCATAATTGCTGTGTAGCATTTCTAAAATGAAAAAAGAACAAGGGTGAGGATAAAAATTAGGTTTCTCAGATTAAGTAATGACTGGAATCTGGAGTTACCGAAGAACCCTTGTTCTCTAGATAATATTGTTGGCTTTATAATAGAAACTATACTTGAAATCGATAATTGATTATGAGATTGAATATAACATATAACAAAAGACTATCTACATAGTGGCCTTGTCGAGCCATAACTTGCTTTGAATATAGGATACTAAGAAGTTTTCTATTTCAGCACATATAATTTTATTAATAGTTTCATATGAATATTGATTCCATAAAATGTGCAATATAAAATTTCACTCTACCAATACACAAATAATAATATATTCTTCTCAATCAGTTGGAAATGTTGGTAAGTCTCCAATTTTTCTATACATGAATTAGTAGATAAATATGAATAATATAGTATATACGGCTAAAAAGAAGGAGTGATAACATGCCAGAAGTTCATTTTTGTAAAAACAATCTCTCCAAAGGCGTCGATAAGCTGATAGATAGAATAGAAAATGAATATACCGATGTCTCTGTAAGAATAGAATCTTGCATAGAATTTTGTAATGATTGTGCCTTAAGACCTATTGCTATAACAAATGGTTTCATTCTTCAAGATGATACGGTAGAAGGGCTATATAATCAGATAAAAGAAGAATTATAATCTAAGCATTTAGGGTATTACAGCGAAGCTACATTCAGAACCAAATTTAATGATCCTTATATAGCTACTAGAAATCTGATAATTTTTTTATTGTAATTTTAGTTATTCAATAACTTATATTACAAATAAAAGAAAGATGCCATCCTTAGCTAGACTTACCATAAAACTCATTGCTTGCCTTTTAGTGGAGCAATTCCTACATCTCTTCTAATAGGAGTTACGTAATACCTCCTGCATAGATGGTAAATTGACATTGACAAAGCTAAAAAAGTGAATAGAATTACTTTTACAAAGCAATGAAGCTCCTATAAAAAATATAGGAGCTTATGTTATACACGGAAGAAAAAAACTTTTAGGATTAGACTTATATGAGATTATTGATACACTTGTTGTTGTTGGCCTTGCTGTCCTTGTTGTCCAGATTGTTGTTGACCTTGTTGTTGTATTTGTTGTAAATGTTGCTGCGCCTGGCTTACAGCTAGACTTGCCTGACTTAGTGCTCTATTACTCTGAACATATTGATTGGCTTGACTTAGTGTTTGAATAGCTTGCTGAATGCTTTGTTGTAATGCTTGATCTGCTTGTTGCTGTTGTTGTTGAGCTTGAGTGGTAAATGATTGAATTTGCTGTAAAAGCTGATTAGCCTGTTGTGTTTGCTGTTGGCCTTGTTGTGGTCCTTGCTGAATTTGTTGTTGGTACACAGATAACGATTTATGAATTCTGTCAAGTTCTTTTCTAAGTGTATTAAATTCTTCTGCAAATTCTTCTTTAGCTTCATGTCTGGCAATACTTTCAACTAACTCTTTTGTTTCATGGTCCATTTGAACACACTCCTTTTAGAAATATTTTCACAACAATAATATATTGACTCTTCTATATCCTTTTTATGTATCTTTTAATGCGATACTTTTTAACTTTTAAAAAACGGCAGGATCAACCCTGCTATATTAGAAATGTGTATTATATATGAAAATAAGTCTAGGTATATGGAACTATTTTCTATTTATATAATATTTTTTACTTCATTTCCATTTTTTTCATGATATACTATATATGTTAGCTAACGTAATTACATTTATTATCTCATTTGAGATAATAGTAAAAAAAAACAAGGAGGTTGTATACAAATGAAAAGAAAGCTTTTATTATTGTCTGTGACACTATTGGTTATTATGATGTTTGGTGTGTCATCTTTTGCAGCTTTCACTGATATAGAACCGAATGACGATTATTCACAAGCTAATGAAATCACACTCCCTGCCTATATAAGTGGCAGTCTCTCTATGTATGATAAGTATGATTACTATAAAGTTGTTCTTAGTAGTTCAGCAACTTTAACAGCTAATTTAAGTAGTAGTAGCAGTGCTGATTTAGATCTCTATCTTTTTGATGCAAATAAGACATTAATCGCTTCATCACGTAAAACAGGTAGTTCCTCTGAGTCAATCAGCAAAACCGTATCTGCAGGTACCTATTATGTACGAGCAGTATTTTTTACAGGATCACCTGCATCATATACTTTAAACGTTACAAAATAGATGCACTATCTTCGTGTTAAATATTAACATTTCACATAATAAAAAAGTAGGGTATTAATACCCTACTTGAGGTTGATTACAAACCACCAGATTTTATCTATCTGGTGGTTTTCTTAATTTCTAGTAATTGATAATTTTTTCGTTTGGATCAAAAAAATAA
>NZ_JACHEN010000064.1 GCF_014205875.1 Anaerosolibacter carboniphilus | reverse complement strand
TCTCTATAAAAAATTTCTGGGTGGTTATTTCTAACCATTATATGCTGGCTTAATTCTTACACTGTGTAGTTTTCAAAGACCAAAGTATTTTTTCCTGCCGTCAGCGTGTGCTGCCGACTCTTAATACTATATCATAGCTCTTGCATTCTGTCAACCACTTTTTCACTGGTAATTTTTATTACCTTGTTTCCTGTGACGACAAAATATATCTTATCACGTTTGTCCCCTTAAATCAACTGGAAATATTTTCTCCCTTTGACCCTCACCCCTGTGAAAAGGGACAATAGCTACTATACCATAAGCTAGAGCATGTGTCAATAGGGTTTTAAATACAAGCATTCCCATAGTTTATGGGTTTCTATCTTAGATTATCCACTAAACTATAAGTACAAATCCCAACGTTCCTCTATAATAGGACGCTCTGTCCAAGTATCATTTTCATGGGTTTCTGTTGGTTTAAATCCATACACTTTATACAGATGGCGGGCTGCTTCTAAAATACTAACCGTCCAAAGAAAAACATGTTTATAATTCTTCTCTTTACAAAAGTCCATTGCTGTTTTCATAAGCTTATGTCCCAATCCAATGCCTCGCATTTGGGGTTCCATCAAAAACCAGCGTAGTTGCGCTGTAGATTCATCTACACGAACCACCGCGATTACCCCAACCGGTACACCGTTTACCTCTGCAATCCACATATTTTCTTTTTCCTTATCATAACACTCACTAAATTTAGAAACTGCTTTTTCAACATAATCAGCAAACGCTGCACTAAATTTATATTCTGATTCATACAAGTCCCTATGTCTCTTTACCACATATCCAATATCTTCGGGTTGAAAAGCTCTAATCCTTACAGCATTCAAACTCCCTAATAAAGTTCTCTTAATATATCTCATTGATTTAACTAGCTTTTCTTGCTCATCCTCTGCTAGATCCTTAATCAACCCCAGAATTTGATCCTCTGATCTTTGCTCAAGCACAACTAGTGTTTCCTTCCCTAAAGGTGTCAAGTGAAGTAAAAATGTACGTCCATCGTCGATTGAGTTTTCCTTACGAATGAAACCTTTGGCTTCAAATCGTTTTAGAAGCCTGCTCATATATCCTCGATCAATATTTAGCTTTTCCATTAGTATATTTGCCGTACAGTCCTCAGTTTTATCAATTTCAAAAAGAACACGAACTTCTGTTAAAGAGTAAGGACTATCCAATATGTGCTGATTTAGCAGCCCTAATATGTCTGTATAAAAACGATTAAAACTTCTTAACGCTTGAACAACAGACTTGTCTTCTGCGCCCATAAAACCACCTCCATGGATTTTATTGATCATTTATCTACTTATAAAGAGTATACAAAAACTAGTTGACTGAGTCAACTAGTTTTTGAGAAAAATATTTAAAAATTCCTACAATTTCATTCTTCTCTCTATACCCGTAACGATTACTCCAAGACGCCCTATCATGAAAAAAATTGTTTTCTACATAATTTTAAGAATGATAGTTATTTAAAAGTATATTGTTTACCCACAACACAAAAACTATCTTTGATGCGAACTTTACTATTGTAGCAATTTGCGAGGTGTGTAATTATGAGAAATTTAGACCTTACTTGGCAAGAAGTACTAGCACAAAAAGGATTCAATGAACAAATATCCAAATCCTTTATAGGTTTCATCGCTTGGGAAGAGAATAATATGTTCTCTAGGCTGGGAGAAGAAATAACCGAAGTTTTAGCAGGTCACGAAGGAGAAGTTTTCGCTAAAGACGTAATCAATCAGAAATATAAAAACACTGGCCTACTATTCTTCAATAGGAATCTTCCTGAAAAAACAGTAGATCAAATTTTTGATA
The DNA here is from genome assembly GCF_014205875.1 of Anaerosolibacter carboniphilus. GTDB lineage: Bacteria > Bacillota > Clostridia > Peptostreptococcales > Thermotaleaceae > Anaerosolibacter > Anaerosolibacter carboniphilus. The sequence continues at coordinate 4,006 of NZ_JACHEN010000064.1, read as the reverse complement.
CAATCTTAACCTATGAGCATGAAGATGTTTATGATATAGGGCCCAACCTATGAGTTTTAAAACTCCTCATAGCAAAATCCCTGGCAATCAAATGATTGCCAGGGATTTTTTCTAAATTGGCACCTATAATATTGTTAAAAAATAGGGTTTTAAAAGCATCTTACGCATTCCTATATTAATTTTCCTAAATCAAAAGGATAACTACCAAAGGTTCTTGCTGCTTCCATAAGATACGAAACATTCTCCATCGGTGTACCCATGGGGAGCTGACAGCCTGTACTCAGAATATATCCTTTAGGACTATCATATGTTTTTCGTATGCATTCTTTCACTTCATTGAATATATCTTCCCTCGTGCCATATTTCATAGTTTCCATTGGCTTAACATTACCCATGAGAATCACCCTATGCCCTACTTCCTTTTTAGCATTCTCCAAGTCTTCTAAATTATCTAAGCTCAAAGTGCGGGCACCCGTATCAGCCATATCCTGCCACAGTCGTTTTGTGCTCCCACAAATATGTAACGTTGGAGCACTGCCAAAACGCTCAATAATCCGATCAACACACCGCTTCAAATAGGGAAATGCAAAGGCTTTAAACTGTTTTTGACTGAGAAGTGTTCCAGAAGCAATCGGCTCAGGAATACTTGGTTTAATACCGATTTCGCTCAAAGCATCAATATATTTCAACACGTTTTCTGTTGAAACCTCCATAAGGCGATGCACTTCTTCAGGGCACAGTATCATATCTTTCAACAATTCTTCCGTGCCTCTCAGGGCAGCAGCAGTAGTCAAAGGGCCTCCAACGCTACTGCCCACCCCTACTTCTTTTCCCACTGCATGATCCAATCGCTTTACTGCTTCTAAAAACAATGGTAATCTACCGTCTTTTTGAGGATTAATAAGGGGAAGCTTATCTAAATCTTTATAATCTCTCAAAATCGGCACACTGACATAAGGTACATCATGTTCAGGGTACTCTAGCTGTGTTCCCATAGCCTCTGCAATACCAAACAAATCCGGTCCAACACCTACAGAGTCATGATGGAAGGTCTTATAGAGAGTTATTTCCATCTCCGCCATCAAATCAGAAGAGTGGCAAAACTTTGCTACAGTTGTTCCTATCATTGAAACAGCAGCTTCACCAATAATTGGACAGCATAGAATTCGATCCATATCCTTTCCTGTTAGGAAAGCTTCAAATCGTTCTTTGGGTGTCATTTCTTCAAATCTAGTTTTTGCTTGACCCATTTATTTCCCTCCGCAGTAGAAAGTAATTTATGACTTTTCTATAAAAGCACCTATGGCATTTAAAATTGAATACCTCTCATCAAATAAGTCTTGTCTCCAATATTCATTTTTGTATACCTTATAATTCACCAAAGAATCTTCAATTTCTAAGTTAGTCCCATTATACAGGAATGGAAGTAATCTGGAAATATTTATATAAAACTTCTATTCTCAACCTCGCTGTATAGTTATTTTCTATATAAGAATATACGTCATAAATAAATTTAACACTTTTTACTGTAAGGCTTTTGGTCTTTATCTATAGGCTATACCATTAAGAATTTTCAAAAATAAAAAACCTTGGAATTTCCAAGATTTTTATTTGTTCTTGTATTTTCTTAAGAGGTTTATAGTCATTCCACCCTCAAATTTTACGATAGGCATATGCGGTGAGTTTATATAATCTTCAAACCCAACAATAATACCCCGACCGTATTCTGGAATAATCATTGATTCGCCTATTTTAAAGAAATTTGACCTACGAACGAAAATGTCTACTATATTAGGATCCAGTTTTTTGCTTCTATTTTCCCAAACCAATTTTATCGCTTCTCTTGGTTTCGTGCCGCTGCTATGAAAATAACCACCCACCTTTTCCTCATAAAAGTGAGCAATTGAAATTATTCTACCAAATAGACTAATATCTTCACCTTTTTTTCCTTTTGGATACCCCTCACCATTGTAAAATTCATAATAGTCAAGGACGCCATAAATAATGGATTCTTTTCGAAGCATAGGAAGATCATTAGACATTGCTTTTATGAATCCTACATATATTTGATAAAGTTCCTTTTGCTTTGTGGAGAATTGCAAGTGCGTATTAAAAGTATTCTTGGGAAGTTTCGTTAAAGATGCATCCATAAGTAACGTTGTAATTCCAAGATCTATAAGTTCTTCTTCTGTTAATTCGAGCGTTAATCCAATCATCAGAGAAATACTTGTCGCATTTATGCTATGTATTAGCAAAATATCTTTATAATTCTTTATTTGGTTAAGTGAGTTACGAAGAATATCATTTGATTTAATAATGTCAAGTAATTTTTTCCTAACTTCTACGGCTCTATTCTTTAATCTAAGAGATTCGAGATTATTCTCAAAAGTCCAGAATAGAGGAAATTTATACAAGGAACTTAGGTAATCATCCTCCATCTTGTGATTTTTTTCTGGCGTAGCAATTTGGTAATCATTCTCCGTTTTGTAATTTTCCTCTACAGCGGAGCTTTGGTTCAAAGCTTGGAAATCAGCTCTCGAATCCAAAAAAGATACTATATTTAAAGGCATTGTCATTAATTTGTTATACTCCATTACTGCTTCTTTTAACAAATTAATATATTGCTTATTTCCATATTGCCTATTTTCGATAAACTGCTCATATAACTCTTGTGTAGCTGCAACGATCACTGGCATTTCTGCTGGTAAATGATAAACAATCTTTTGAATAATATCCGCTGATAGCGTTTTATATTGATTGATAAGCATTAATCCATCCGTCCTGTAAACAGGATGTAACACTATATCCCCTGGGATAAGCTCCTTAATTTGTCTCTTTACATACACAATATCTCTACTATTTTGCATCAGTATCCACACTCCTTATTAGGGAAATCAAAGCAAACGGCATGTATTCCCTTATATTTTTACTATGTGATCATAATATAATACTGCCCAGCATGTCTTAAACTAATTATAATCACTTTTATCATTTGCGTAAATATTCAAATATCTACTAGAGAATTTGTCTATCGCCATTTCATTTAGTGTTTCAAACGGTCAAATTAGCGCAATTTAAAAAGGTATAGGCCACCGAAATGATACCTATACCCCAACTATTGATAAAGAGCTTTGTAGTGTTTTTCATGAACACCCTTCTGTTTGTGCCCCTTCTATTAACCAAATATGGATAATAGAACCCCTGCTGCAATGGCGGATCCAATAACCCCTGCAACGTTTGGTCCCATGGCATGCATCAAAAGGAAGTTTGAAGGGTTTTCCTTTTGTCCTACTACTTGGGATACCCTGGCTGCCATTGGCACCGCAGAAACCCCTGCTGAACCAATCAATGGGTTGATCTTCTTGCCGGAAGCAATATACATGACTTTTCCGAAAAGTACTCCAGTTGATGTACCTACACAGAAAGCTAATAGTCCTAATCCGATGATCATCAATGTCTGTGGTGTTAAGAACTTCTCTGCACTAGCCGTAGCTCCAACAGTTGTTCCTAAGAAGATTGTAACGATGTTGATTAATTCATTTTGTGCAGTTTTAAAGATTCTATCTACAACACCAGATTCTCTGAACAGGTTACCAAGCATCAGCATACCCAATAATCCTGCTGCAGATGGTAATAATAGAGCGCCTAAAATTGTAACCATAATTGGGAAAACAATTTTTTCCGTCTTCGTTACAGGTCTTAACTGCTCCATTTTTACCATTCTTTCCTCTTTAGTCGTTAACGCTCTCATAATTGGAGGCTGAATGATTGGTACAAGAGCCATGTAAGAATAAGCTGCAACAGCGATTGGTCCTAGTAAGTGTGGTGCAAGTTTAGATGTTAAGAAGATTGCTGTTGGGCCATCTGCACCGCCGATAATTCCGATAGAAGCCGCTTCTGCCCCTGTAAATCCAAGGGCTACTGCGCCTAAGAATGTTGTAAAGATACCAAACTGTGCTGCTGCACCTAAAAGTAAGCTTCGTGGGTTTGCAATCAATGGACCGAA
>NZ_JACHEN010000063.1:4204-8062 GCF_014205875.1 Anaerosolibacter carboniphilus | reverse complement strand
ATATCTATAAAAAATGTTCGTACTGCTTTAAAAAGATTTGAAAAATATGAATTTCTGGCAAACGAATCGACAAACAAGAATAGACTCATAACCATTGTAAATTGGGATGTGTATCAATCGGATGACGAAGAACTGGCAAGCAAACAGGCAAGCAACGGGCAAGCAAACGGCAAGCAGCGGGCAACTAACAAGAATGAAAAGAATGATAAGAATGAAAAGAATAAAAACATTAATATGCAAATTTCAAATTTGCGTGAGCGGTATTCAGAGGCAGATCTTCTTATCATTGATCAGTACTTCGACATTCTTAGGTTTACTAGAAGATCAGGTAAAATAGCAGACAGTGTTATCATAAAGGTCTATCAAAAATGGGAAGAGTTCAAGACCGAGGCTGTGATATATGCTTTACAAGTATATATAAATAATCCAAAACATCATGACAAGCAGGAAAATTACTGCTATGGCATCATGCGAAATGCTACAGCTCAGGAAATTGCAAAATATAAAGAATCAGCAGACAAGCAAAAAAAGCAAATAGAACCTAAGGAGTATCAGGTAGACAGTAGTTGATAGGGGGATGTTGCATGTTGAGACAAGTTATCCTGGAAGCAAAAACAACTTTAGGCATAAGAGCAGCAGAAATCATTGTCAGAGGTCTTGGCATTCAAAAATGGGATACTAAAAATCTTAAAGGAATATGTCCCTTCCATAGTGAGAAAACCCCATCTTTTATCTGGAATAAGAAAGAAAACTATTTCAAGTGCTTTGGATGCGGAAAGACCTTGGATATCATTGACTACTATCAGCAGACAGGAATGAATTTTACGGAAGCTGCTAAGGAGCTATTTAGAGAAGCCAATGTATTCTATGAATTTGAGACCAGTAATCTTCCCATTTTGAATAAGAGCAATAAGCCCTATGTTTATCCTGTTGAGGAAAAGAATATAGATACAGCACAGATTGAGAAATACTTAAGTCTCCGTAAGATCAGCAAAAAAACCATAGCCTATGCAGGAGTTAAGGAAGATAAGCAGGGCAATGTCGTATTTGAATATCGGAATCACAATGGAACACTGATGTTGGTAAAATACAGGCCAGCTAGGAAGCTAAATGATGGAGAGAATAAGACCTGGTGTCAGAAGGATAAGGACACGGCACCCATCCTATACGGTATGGAGAAGATAGATCCTTCAAAGCCACTGCTGATTTGTGAAGGAGAGATAGACAGGTTATCAGCTATAGAAGCAGGCTACTACAATGCCGTATCAGTACCCTTTGGAGCCAACAACTATACCTGGATTGAGTATAACTGGGACTGGCTAGATCAATTTGAAAAGATCATCATATGGTCCGATGCCGATGAAGCCGGGGAGCGGATGCGTAAGGAAGTGATCCCGAGATTAGGGGAATATCGCTGCTACTACGTAAAGGGTAAGCGTAAAGACATCAACTTGCAGCTGTATAAGGACGGTCCAGAAAGCATCCTAATATCCATCGATGAAGCAAAAGACGTACCCATATCCGGTGTGATCGATATGGCCGATGTGGAGGATTATGATATCGGCGCAGCAGAGAAAATCAAAAGCGGTATTAATGGTCTTGACAAATGGATATCTGGATTTGTTTTAGGAACAGTCAATGTCATTACTGGTATTAACGGATCAGGAAAGTCCACCTTCATAGATCAGGTTTGTGTAGTAGAAGCTATAGCCCAGGGCTATAAGACATTCATTTTCTCAGGAGAACTGACAAAGCCCCAGCTTAGGAGCTGGATCGAATACCCCATGGCAGGACCTGAGAATGTGAGAGAAAAGTACAACGGACCCAATGAGCCTATGTCCTACTACATCACCAAACACATCAAAGAGAAAATGCGGAATTGGTACAAAGGAAAGGTGTATATCTACGATGATGAGGACAACCAAAAGGCCTCTGCCATCCTAAAGAAGATGGAAGAGCTGGCCAGAAAGCATGGGGTCAAGAACTTTATCCTGGATAACCTGATGATGATTGACCTGGAATGCAGTGAATATGAGAAGCTGACAAAGCAAAAAGAGTTTATGAATTCACTGATAAAGTTTGCAAGACGGTTTAACTGTGTAATTCACTTAGTGGCTCATCCAAGAAAGACAGAGACTATCCAAAGACTCACCAAACTGGATGTGGCTGGTACCGGAGATATCATCAATATGGCCCACTACATCATCTCCATACATAGAGTCTCCCCTAAGGAGAAGGAAGATAAGTTTGATAAACAGGGAGACCTAAAGGAGAAGGGTTGCCCCTATGACTGTATTATTGACCTTTTCAAAAACAGGCCCATTGGCCATCAGGACAAATCCATAGGAGTGTACTTTGAACGGAAGAGTAAAAGATTCTATGGAGATTCGGATGCAGTAGATAAGGCATATGGATGGCAGAATTCAGAAATCCAAGGGTTTATAGAAATAGATAACCTAGATGAGAAGTACCCATGGGATGAATAGGAGCGTGATTCCATGAACATAGGCGAAATCAAGAAAAAATACAATAAACTGCTTCGAAGATATAGAAATGCGGAGCGGTGGATCGATGACCCGGAGAGGACTAAAGATGAGATAGATAAACACTATGGTAATTTTATAAATATCATCAACGGATTGAATTATTATCTCGGTCAGTTGAAAAAAGCTGGAGTAGATTCAAGCTCAAAAGAGATATTGAATGGATTTGAAATAAAGGGTGATGTGTAATGTCAAGGTCAAGTGGGTGTAGGAAGATCCATGACTGCGGCAAAAAGCTGTATAGGATGTGTGCAGCCCAAAGGTTGCCAAACTACTGCGTATGCTGTGGAGAATGCAGCCACATCGATAGGTGTAAGCATAATCATACCCTAAAATGTATTACCAAAAGTACAAGATGGTGTATATGCGCCGACTATGAACCTGATAGATAGGGGGACGAAAGCATGATCAGAAAAGTGGTGACAGGATGAATATAGCAAGGGTTTTCCCAAGAAAGACGAAGGCAACACCAATAGATCCATTGGTTTTCTTTGATGGCCCGCCAATGTTGGCATTGCCTGAAATAGATGAGGTACATATTTCCGTAACGTTCACATATGACATGGAAAAGGCTGAGAGACTGGCATATCAGTGGGAAAGGATTGGCGTACCCGTTAAGATAGGTGGTCCTGCCATTGGAAAGCCTGCTGGAGAATTCACACCAGGACTTTATCTTAAAGAAGGATACACGATCACATCAAGAGGATGCCCAAATCACTGCTGGTTTTGTCAGGTGCCAAAGAGGCAAGGAGGAATCAAAGAGTGCCATATCCATGAAGGAAACAACATTCTGGATGATAATATCCTTGCTTGCTCGGAAGAACATATTAGGAAAGTATTTGAAATGCTGAAAAAACAAAAGTATGGTAGGCCCATTTTCTCTGGAGGACTAGAAGCTAAGATATTAAAGAATTGGCATGTAGATCTTCTGAGAGAAGTTAAGCCTAAGCAAATGTTTTTCGCCTATGATACTCCAGACGATTATGAGCCTTTAGTAGAAGCAGGAAGGAAGCTTCTACAGGCGGGCTTCACAACCGCATCCCATACCTTGAGATGCTATGTGCTGATGGGATATAAGGGAGATACCTTTGAGAAGGCAGAGAAACGACTGATAGACACTATAAAAGCAGGATTTATGCCATTTGCTATGTTGTATAAAGATGCTGACGGAAAAGAAGATTCCAATTGGGCCAAATTTCGATCTCTTTGGGTCAGACCAGCTGGAGTATATGCCAGCAATAAGAAATATTTCGCAGGAGAAGGTGAGAAAGAATGATCAAAATGATTATTCCAGGGGAACCCGTAGCAAAGGGTA
>NZ_JACHEN010000063.1:0-4107 GCF_014205875.1 Anaerosolibacter carboniphilus | reverse complement strand
GCTTTCGGGCATCTTAAAGAGCGGCAGCGCTTGATCATGTATTTACAAGATACGGCCAGTAAGGGAAACAAGAAGCAACCGGCTCCCGTAGAGATCAAAAAGATGAACGGCTTTGCCAGTGACTTTCTCAAATATGCTTATGTGATGGAGTTTAAAGCATATCATATCGACAAGATGAGCCAGAATCAATTACTGGTCCACATCTACAGGGAACTTTTACGGATACATAACGATGGCAGCATCCTAAAGCCCACGGAGAAGCTTATGGGACACATCCCTTATACTTTAGGCAGAGATTGGGATACTACTCAGGCTGAGATCCCGAATATCCTGGATAGTCGTTTCCATTGGGAATACCCACCTAAGCTGGTGGATCAGCTCAGTATATATGATATGGGCGTGCAAGAGGAGACAGACGAAGAGATAGAAGAAGATAAAGAAAATCAAGATGAATAGGGGGAAAGGTTATGGTTGGCGCAAAGGTTTTTATCTTCGACCAGGCAAGCGACCTATTCATCAAAGCAGGAGAAATAGTAGATGTTCAAGGCACAATAGCACTAGTGATGATTGAAGAGATAAGGAAAGATAGGGTAATCTGCATTGTCGATAAATTCGATTTGAGTAAGCTATATTTCAAGAGTAAAAGAGGTGTAGCCGTATGATACGAAAACAAATCATTTTAAGCGAAACAAAAACAGCAGAATTGAGCTTCGAAGAAGTAATGGCCAAGTATAAGCCTCTGATCAAGAAAGGGATCTCCTCTTGGTTAGGGAGCTATGAATACGATGATCTTTTTCAGATTGCTAGTATTGCCCTCTGGAAAGCCTTTGAGAAATATGATCATAGAAAAAATATTGGTTTTGGATACATAGCCAAGCTGTATATCAAATCATCCATCCTTGCCTATCACAAGAAACAGACAGCCAAACTGACCAATAAGACTTCTAAGATCAACAATGTTGTCAGCTTCCAGGATCTACTGGGTGATGACGAGGACGGTACCACGCTAGAAGAATTATTTGGGGTTGAAGATATATCCATCAATAATCTGGCTGATAAGCTTGTTTTAGATCAAATCATGAATAAATTTTCAAAGCAGCAGCAAGAGGATATCTTAGCCTATATCAGTGGATTTAAGGTATCGGATATAGCAGCTACCAAGGATATATCCAAGCAGACAATGAGTATCAGGATGAAAAATAGTCTTATGAAATTTCGAGCTATGTATATCAAGGAGATGGTCATGTGACTAAATATGGATCGAGATGGACTCAGGAAGAAGTTGAATATTTGATTGAAAAAGCAGGAAGCATGTCACTCGAGGCTATTGCAAAAAGACTTAAGAGACCTTTTGCCAGCACAGTGGCCAAAGCAGATGAGCTTGGCGTTGCGAATGGTAAGATGTTATCTCATAAATTTACCCTTAATCAGTTTTCAAAGATGGTTGGCGTGGCAGCATCCACGGTATGCTCCTGGACTGAAATGGGATTAGAATATGAAATCAAGAAATTTAGAACAACCTTTGAATTTAAAATGATCGATATTCGAGATTTTTACACCTGGGGAGAGCAGCATCAGGATATCTTGGATACAAGAAAGTTCAAACTAAACGATTTTGGTAATGAACCAGAATGGTTAAAAAACAAGAGGAGAGCCGATAGGGATCGGCCTCCTAACTACACAAAACTATGGGCCAAAGAAGAAGAAGCACAATTAATTTCTTATCATGAATCTGGTTTGAGAAAAGAAGCCATAGCAGAGCTGCTGGGAAGATCAATCAGTGGAATCCAACGTAAGATGGATAGACTTAAAATTCAAGGGCTGCTTCCTATTGACCCAAAGGGAGAGTTCTATACCCAAACGGAGATTCAAAAGATTATCCAACTAAGAAGGGATGGAATGACCTTCAGTCAGATTGGTAAAAAGATTTGCCGGAGCAAGTCCAGTGTTTGGCATAAATACCGAGAATTGCAGGAAAGAGGTTTGGTTATATGAGCAAGTGGAGCAGAAGACTAACTCCAGAACTGGCAGAGGAAATCTCGAAAAGATATGATGGAACCAAAGAGGTAATAGATCAGTTATGTGAAGAGTTTAATGTACCTAGATATACCATACATTGCTATGCTTCTTCCAAAGGATTAACCAAGAAGAGGAAGGGCGACAATTGGAGCAAGGAAGAGATTGATTTTTTATATGATAATTTCTCAAAAGGTGCTCAGTATGTGGCTAAGAAGCTTCAAAGGAGTCCAAATGCAGTAAAGATAAAATTAAACCGCTTGGGTGTAGGATTTAAAGATTCTCACTTATTAACAGCCAATCTTGTAGCCAATATCTTGAATATTGATATCCATGTAATTACCTGATGGCTTTTAGCAGGACAGATCAAGTATAAAAAACTAAAGGGACAAAAAACTTACCGCATCGAGCTGGAGGACCTTGAAAAGTTTTTAAAAGAAAATCAAGATCTGTGGGACAGCAGAAAAATGAAAACTTCCCTATGGCTCAATGATCCTGAATGGTTTAAGGAAAAGAAGAAAATGGATATGGAGAGGCCTCATAAAGAAGGTCAGAAATGGACAAGAGAAGATGATATCATGGCCATCGAACTATTTAAAACTGGTAACTATACACATAAGCAAATTGGAGATCTCTTGGGAAGAAGCGGCGAAGGTGTCCAGAGAAGATTAAGTCGTCTAGATGTATGGGGAACAGGAGAATACATACCACCTAAGAGATATGGGAGGAGATAAGCATGTCAACACATGAAAATGCCCTCTATGGCATAAAGAGAAACCTCATCAGCACGAAGGAAAAAAACTGTGTGAAAAAGATTGGAGAAGCACTTTATCGACAGATAACAGAGCATAAAAAGGTATATGAGAAAATCATTATTCTGTGTATTGGAACTGACCGATGTACAGGCGACAGCTTAGGACCCTTGGTGGGCATGATGCTGTCAAAGAGAAAAGCCATCAAAGGTAAGATTCAAATCATGGGAACCTTAAATGATCCTGTTCATGCAAAGAATCTCCATGAAGCTGTGGCCAAGATTGATCAAGAAAATACCCTAGTCATTGCGGTGGATGCTATGCTCAGTAAAGCTGAAAACCTGGGAAAAGTAATTATCACAAACAGCAGCTTGATACCAGGTGCGGGTATCGATAGAACAGATTTACAGGCCGTGGGCCATATATCCATCACGGCATCTGTAAACATTAGCGGACCTATGTCATCTATGATGCTTATGGATACCAGGTTATCCTTCGTTTTTAAAATAGCTGAAGTCCTAGACAAAGCAATAACCCAGGCAATAAAGGAGATTTCTTTAGAAAATACAAGTACTTCAAAATCCTACGAGAAAAAACTTAGAAAAGTAGAATAACATAAGATGTGGGAGTTAAGGGGCTGAAGTAAGATGCAACATTTGGTAATAGAACTGGACAAGCAAAGAAAAACGCTGACAAGTGCCATCAAGATCCTAAAGCAGCGTGGGATCGATAAGGCAGAGACAGAGAAAAAGTATAGGATCGCTGTGGCTAAAGAAATATTAAGGCTGAGAGATGAAAGCATTCCTGTGACCATCATATCTGACCTGGTCAGAGGCAATGAAGAGATTGCAGATCTGAAAATGAAAAGAGATATAGCAGAGACCATGTATGAGAGCTGCCTTCAAAAGATATATCAAACTAAGCTGGAGCTAGGGATCATCGAGCGGCAGATTGAAGCAGAGCGGAAAGGCGAATAAATGCCCTTATGAGTTGGGGGTGAATAACATTAAGGACTTTGAAAAGGCATTTAAAAGATTAGGACGGGAGTATAGAAAGTCTGTAAAATTAATACGAAAGAGAATACAGCAGCTAAAGATAGAACTCGAAGTCCTCGAGTTTGAGAAAGGACCAAGAAAGAATAGCGATATCCCTTTAGAAATACAAATCCTAAAAGAGCGTCTAAAGGCTTTACAGGAAATTTATAGGACAACAAGCGAAATAGGAGTAGAAGCAGGAAACTACTATAAGAGAGGATGGTGGAGAAGTGAAAAATATACCACTAACTCACGAAAATCAAGACTACCTATTCTATATCATGGATTCATCATCGAAGATGCAA
>NZ_JACHEN010000062.1 GCF_014205875.1 Anaerosolibacter carboniphilus | reverse complement strand
GCAGGTTTAATGAATTATCCCGTTTATGAAATAGGTGAAGATGGATTACAACATACAAAAGAGTTGGGTGGGTTACTTTATTACTTATATCAAGGAGTTAAGATGGGTATTTATCCACCATTGATCTTCCTTGGCGTAGGGGCAATGACAGATTTCGGTCCATTGATTGCAAACCCACGAAGCTTACTTTTAGGTGCAGCAGCACAGTTTGGTATCTTTACAACATTCTTAGGCGCAGTAGCCCTTGGTTTTACAGGGGCAGAAGCAGCTTCAATCGGTATTATCGGTGGTGCAGATGGCCCAACAGCAATCTTCTTAACATCTAAGCTTGCACCACACCTATTAGGACCGATTGCCGTTGCAGCCTATTCCTACATGGCACTTGTTCCAATCATTCAGCCTCCAATCATGAAGGCATTGACAACAAAAGAAGAAAGAATGGTAAAGATGGAGCAGCTAAGACCAGTAACGAAGACGGAAAAAATTGTTTTCCCAATTATGGTTACAATCTTAGGCGCATTGTTGCTACCATCCGCAGCAGGATTATTGGGTATGCTGATGCTTGGTAACCTGTTCAGAGAATCTGGTGTTGTAGATAGAATCTTTAAAACTGCACAAAACGAATTAATCAACATCGTTACAATCTTCTTAGGAACAACTGTTGGAGCTACAGCCAGTGCAGAGAAGTTCTTAACACCACAAACATTGATGATCATCGGATTAGGACTATTAGCTTTCTGTGTAGGTACATCAACTGGAGTACTTTTCGGAAAAGTTATGTATATTGCTTCCGGCAAGAAGATCAACCCATTGATTGGTTCCGCAGGGGTTTCTGCAGTACCAATGGCAGCCAGGGTATCTCAAGTGGTTGGACAAAAGGAAAACCCTTCAAACTTCCTTTTGATGCACGCCATGGGACCAAACGTTGCAGGGGTTATCGGATCTGCCATCGCAGCCGGTGTACTACTATCCATATTTGGTTAAAACACATAACTGACAGGCTCATGCCTGTCAGTTTTTTTATCTGTTTATTTATGATACAATAAGTGGATAGAATGAAAACAAGAGGTGTTTATCATGAAAAAAGACGTCCTAGAGACATTAAAGTATAATAAAGGAAGCTTTATATCAGGAGAAGAACTCAGCAATAGGCTGGGGGTTACAAGGACAGCTATATGGAAACATATCAACCAGCTAAAGGAAGAAGGGTATGAAATAGAGTCCGTATCGCGAAAAGGTTATCGATTGATGGGAGAACCAGATCTATTAAATCAACATGCCCTTCAATTAGAATTAAAGACAAAAACCATAGGCAGGCGGATTGTTCATTATGATACCATTGACTCTACCAATACTGTGGCAAAGAAAATTGCTGCTGAAGGCGCAGAAGAGGGCGCTGTTGTTATCGCAGAGGAACAAACAGGAGGTAGAGGCAGGTTAGGCAGACAATGGGTATCTCCTAAAGGTGCAGGAATCTGGATGTCTTTGGTGTTACGTCCGTCCATTGAACCTGCTGAGGCTGCAAAGATTACTCAAATTGCAGCAGCAGCGGTAACCTTAGCGATTCGTAGGGTAACGGGATGTGAAGCAGGTATTAAATGGCCCAATGATATCATTCTACACAAGAAGAAAGTATGTGGGATTCTAACGGAAATGGGTGCAGAGCTAAACTCTGTGAGCTATATCGTTGTTGGGATCGGCATCAATGCCAACGTGGATGTGGCTTTATTTCCAGAGGAAGTGAAGCGGATTGCAACTTCTATTAAGGATTGCGTAGGAAACAATATCTCAAGAAAAGAGATTGTTCTGCATATATTGAAGGAGTTTGAGGACTTATACTTAGATTTTATCTATACAAAGAGTATCAAAAAAAGTGTAGAAATCTGCAAAGCCTACTCCGTAACACTGGGCAATACGGTTAAGATTATCAATCGGGATCAGACGATTATTGCGGAGGCAGTAGACTTGACAGAAGAAGGGGAACTAATCATTCGTAACCAGGAAGGACAGATGGAAAAGATTATCTCTGGAGAAGTTTCTGTGAGGGGGATTTCCGATTATGTATAAGAATTGTATTACAGATGTATCAGGAATTCTAGTGGGGCAAGCATCTGACCATGAAGCACTGACGGGTTGCACTGTCATTTTGTGTGGTGAGGGCGCAGTCTGTGGTGTAGAAGTAAGGGGTTCAGCACCCGGAACTCGAGAAACAGACCTGTTGGAGCCCCATATGTTAGTAGATCAGGTTCACGGCGTGTTTCTTGCGGGAGGAAGTGCCTTTGGCCTAGCGGCAGGAGATGGAATGATGCGGTACTTGGAGGAACATGGCATTGGCTTTGACGTAGGTGTCACCAAGGTACCCATTGTCACAGGCGCTGTATTGTTTGACTTAAATATAGGAAGTCATCGAATTAGACCGGATGCTTCCATGGGATATGAAGCTTGCAGACAAGCAAGTCAAGAGAAAATAAAAGAAGGAAACATTGGAGCAGGTACGGGGGCAACAGTAGGAAAGATTTTAGGGCATGAGCAATCTATGAAGGGTGGCATTGGCAGTGCCAGTATAGCTTTGGACAATGGACTGGTCGTAGGTGCAATCGTTGCGGTAAATGCCTTGGGAGATATTCGTGACCATCATACTGGAAAAATCATAGCTGGGGCTAGAGAAAAAGATACCGGTGCTTTGATTGATACTTGTGCCTATTTAAAACAACATGCCCATACCAGTTTGGCATTCAAAAGGGACAATACTACCATAGGCACCATTGCGACCAATGCAAGGCTGACAAAGGCTGAATGTAAAAAATTAGCCCAGATGGCGATGAATGGGCTCGTAAAGGTTATTTCACCCTTTGGTAGTACATTAGACGGGGATACTGTCTTTGCCCTATCTAAGGGAGAATATACAGCAGATTTAAATCTGTTAGGCATTATGGCAGCAGAGGCTATGGCCTTGGCTGTGAATAGGGCTATCAAGGAAGCCGAAAGTGTAGGCTCTATACCGAGCAGCGGGGATTATTTACGATAAATCGAATAGGAAAATAATTTAAGGGAATAATTACCCTATACTTGGGCTATCAAAATCAATTATTCTATTGCAAATTCATGTTTCAAGTGATAACATATACTAGGTAATTAGCCAGTATCAAAAGAACTGGACTTTAAGGATCTGTATGACGATATTACGTCCGGTATCCTAATAAGAGGAATTGGAACGGAGGAAATGAAATGGAAAAAAATTTAGCAACAGGGTCATTTTTGACTTTACGACAGATGACGGTGGCAGGATTATTAGGGGCAGTGGCCATCGCTTTAAGCATGACACCCTTGGGGTACATTCCGATCCCTTGGTTGGCCAATGTGAATGCCACTACCATGCACATTCCAGTGATTATCGCTACCATTGTATCAGGACCTGTGGTAGGCAGCATCGTTGGCTTGATATTTGGGGTTTCAAGCTTTTTAAGAGCTAACAATCCTTTTTTTATGAATCCGATAATTGCAATCCTGCCAAGGGTACTAATTGGAATTACAACCTACTATGCTTATAAATGGACGAAAAGTTCTGTGATTAGCGCAGTGGTAGGAACCCTAACGAATACCATCGGGGTGTTAAGTTTAATCCTTGCTTTTGGATATCTTCCTCTCAATGTAGTGTTGGGAATCGCAGGAGTAAATGGAACGACAGAAGCAATCGTATCTGCTCTAATTGTGGGAGCTGTGGTAAAGGCTTTAAAAAAGGTAGCCCATTAATATATTTGACAGGGATAGAATTTATAACATAAGAAGAAAGGTTGAGCGATGAGATGTTACTAGCTTTTGATGTTGGAAATACGAATATCGTATTAGGTGTATATAAAGGTGAAACATTGCTTAATTCTTGGAGAATGGCAACAGATAAGAGCAAAACAGCTGATGAATATGGTATGCTGGTGAATCAGTTATTTCAATATGATGGACTTGACCTTAATGATGTGGAGGATGTCATTATTTCATCCGTGGTGCCGCCGTTGATGTATTCATTGCAGCACATGGCTTTCAAGTATTTTAAAAAGGAGGCCATGGTGGTTGGACCTGGGATCAAGACTGGTGTGAATATAAAATATGATAATCCAAAGCAGGTTGGTGCAGACCGAATTGTTAACGCTGTTGCTGCTTTCGAAAAATACGGAGGTCCGTTGGTTATCGTGGATTTTGGAACAGCCACAACCTTCTGTGCCATATCGGATAAAGGAGAATACATGGGAGGAACCATTTCTCCGGGCATTAAAATTTCTAGCGAGGCATTGTTTCAGAATGCTGCAAAGCTTCCTAGGGTAGAACTCATAAAACCTGGCCATGTGATTTGTAAAAACACGGTAAGCAGTATGCAATCAGGTATTATCTATGGATATATTGGCTTGGTAGATTATATCGTAAAAAGGATGAAGCAGGAATTAGGCAACCACCCAAACACTAAGGTGATCGCCACAGGGGGATTGGCCAATTTAATCGCCAGTGAATCCGAGACTATTGATGAGGTCAACGGACTTTTAACCCTTGAAGGGTTAAGGATCATATACGAACGAAATAAAGCATAAAAGGGCCGGGGGACATTCCTGGCTTTTTTCTTTTGAGTTAGTGGATGGTGGTTGTGTAGAAGAGATAGGAGATCAGTTGAAGGAGTAGGGGTGATTCACGAAGCGCCCGTAAAGAGATGTAGGGGCGAACAGTGTTCGCCCGCTGCGAGGAACCAATTGACTTTATCTATAAGCTGTTGACAGGAGGAAAATATCATGAACATTGCAGGAATACAACTAGAAAACAGCGTTTCCCTTGGTCCTATGGCAGGGGTCACGGATCTTACCTTTAGACTTTTATGTAAGGAACAGGGGTGTGGTTTGGTCTACACGGAGATGGTTAGTGCAAAAGGGATATGCTACGGAGATAAGAATACAGAGGCCTTATTAGAAATAAAGGAAGAGGAAAAGCCTGTGGCATTACAAATTTTTGGTTCTGAGCCAGAATTTATGGCTCGGGCTGCCGAGATATTGAACCAACATGAGCACACCTTTCTAGATATCAATATGGGATGTCCCACACCCAAAATTGTAAAGAATGGGGATGGATCTGCCTTAATGAAAAATCCAGAATTGGCAGGACAGATTGTAAAGGCTGTAACCCAAGCAACGGATAAGTCTGTAACGGTGAAAATCCGCAAGGGCTGGGATGATCAGCATGTCAATGCAGTGGAAATGGCAAAGATTCTCGAAGAAAATGGGGCTAAGGTTATTGCAGTCCATGGCAGAACCCGGGAACAGTTCTATAGTGGAAAGGCGGATTGGGATATTATTAAGCGGGTGAAAGAGGCAGTGCGCGTTCCGGTAATCGGCAATGGGGATATTATTACAATAGAAGATGCTGTTCGAATGAAGGAAGAGACAAATTGTGATGGTATCATGGTGGCTCGGGGAGCTCAAGGAAATCCATGGATTTTCAAACGGATTGCCCATTATTTAAAAACAGGTGAAATCCTTCCAGAGCCAACACCAGAGGAAAAAGTTGAAATGGCCTTAAGACATATGTATAAAATAGTGGATATGAAGGGCGAATATATCGGAGTCCGGGAAATGAGAAAGCACTTAGCTTGGTATTTGAAAGGCATACGAAATGCAGCTCAGATACGAGGGCAGCTCAATACTGTAGGTGATCAAAAATCCATGGAAGCACTGCTTAGAAATTTCTTAAGTACCTTGTCCTAATTTCAGTGGGAATGGCTTGACAAAGGTGAATGACTACATTATAATTATTCGCATATAGTTCCATCTTTAGCCAAGCACTGTGAAAATCCAGTGCTTATTCTTCTAGCTTGAGAAAAATTACCAAGGGTTTCAAGGCATAAATTAACAATGAGGACATATATTATCAACAAATCATTTATATATTACATAAAAAGGAGAGAGAATGGATGACTGATAAGGAAGTATTATTAACCCCACAAGGTTTAAAGAAAATAGAAGATGAATTAGAGATGCTAAAAACTGTAAGGCGGAAAGAAGTTGCTGAGAGAATTAAGCAAGCGATTGCCTTTGGAGATATTAGTGAGAACTCCGAATATGATGAAGCGAAAAATGAGCAGGCTCAGTTAGAAGAGAGAATTATGAAGCTAGAAACGATGCTCCGAAAAGCGAAGATCATCGATGAGGATGAAATATCTGTTGATACTGTGAGTATTGGTGCTACTGTAAAAGTTAAAGATTTGGAGTTTGATGAAGAAGTAGAATATACAATTGTAGGCTCCGCTGAAGCAGATCCTTACGAATTAAAAATATCCAATGAATCTCCTGTGGGCAGCGCGCTCATCGGGAAAAAAATTGGCGATGTTGTGAATGTTCAAATTCCAGATGGTGTCACAAAATATGAGATTTTAGAAATCAAAAGATAATTCGGGGGTGTACAAAGGATGAGTGAAGAGTTAAATCTCAGTGAAGTACTTCGTGTAAGAAGAGAGAAATTAAAGAAGCTTCAAGAGATGGGAAGAGACCCATTTAAGATAGAAAAATATGATCAGACCCACTTTAGTCAGGATATCAAGGAAAATTTTGATGCCATGGAGGGACAAGAAGTTTCCATCGCAGGAAGAATCATGGCAAAAAGAACCATGGGGAAGGCGGCATTTTTAGATATTCAAGATAAGCAAGGTAGAATTCAATCTTATGTAAGACAAGATGCCATTGGAGAGGAAGAATATGATATCCTCGTAACCTATGACATTGGAGATATTGTAGGGGTAAAGGGTACTGTATTCAAAACGAAGCAGGGAGAAACCTCTATAAAAGCAGCGAATGTAGTATTATTATCAAAATCATTACAGGTGTTGCCAGAAAAGTGGCATGGATTAAAAGACCAAGAACTGAGATATAGACAAAGATACGTGGATCTTATCGTGAATCCAGAGGTGAAAAAAGCATTCTTGATTCGAACAAAAGCAATCAAAGCTCTTAGAAAATATCTGGATGATAGAGACTTCTTAGAAGTAGAAACACCAATCCTAAGTACCCTGGCTGGAGGAGCTGCTGCAAAACCTTTCATTACCCATCATAATACATTAGATATTGATATGTATTTAAGAATTGCCACAGAACTTCATCTGAAGAGATTGGTTGTAGGTGGCTTTGATCGCGTATATGAAATCGGAAGACTCTTTAGAAATGAAGGAATGTCACCAAAGCATAATCCAGAGTTTACAACGATAGAATGGTATGAGGCCTATGCAGATTATGAAGTGATGATGAAAGAGTGTGAAGAGGTTGTGGCAGAAATGGCTATGGCAGCTTTAGGAACAACGAAAATCGCATATCAAGGAAAAGAGATAGATCTAACGCCTCCATGGCGAAGAATTAGTATGACGGATATTGTAAAAGAAGTAAAAGATATAGACTTCACTCAAGTAAAGACCGATGAAGAGGCAATCGCCATTGCAAAACAGCACGGAATTGAGGTTGAAAAGGGCATGAAGAAAGGTCATATCATCAATGCCTTCTTCGAAGAGTTCTGTGAAAAGACGCTTATTCAGCCTACATTCATTACCCATCATCCGGTAGAAGTATCACCTCTTGCAAAAAGAAATCAGGATAATCCAGAAATCACAAACCGATTTGAGGCTTTTGTGAACACATGGGAGATTGCCAATGCTTTTTCTGAGTTAAATGATCCTATTGATCAGAGAGAGAGATTTGAAGAGCAAATGAAACAGAAAGAAGCTGGAGATGATGAAGCCCATCCGATGGATGACGATTTTATCAATGCATTGGAAGTAGGACTTCCACCAACAGGTGGTATTGGTATAGGTATTGACCGTCTGATGATGTTACTTACGGATTCAGCATCTATTCGTGATGTGCTCTTGTTCCCAACAATGAAGCCACTTTAAACCAATGAAAGTGAAGCATAGGGGTAGCCCTATGCTTTTTCCTTTTTGTGAGGATATATGATATATATAGATGAAATAAATAGAATTGTTTATTTAACAGAAAAAAATGTAGAAAGAATGCATAATTAAGAGAAAAGTACATATAATTGTAATTAGCGATGATAAAGCAACTGAAATAGATCCCTTTAAGAAATATGTTCAGATATAGGTCATGTAATAACTCCTTCATTCCAGACCTACAAACAAAGGGGTAGACCCTAGAGCATGGGCGAAATTACCAGTTGATTTGAGATAAGAAACATGGTAAGATAGTCTTTGTCGTCACGAGAAACAAGTTATAAAAAATATCATAAGAAAACTTGTTGACATGAAGCGACGAACATGTTATTCTAGTTAAGTCGCTAAAACGAGCGACACAAACTTTGGTCTTTGAAAACTACACAGTGTAAGAATTAAGCCAGCATATATACGCTTAGCGTAACGCTGATTTTGAGCAACGGAAATTTCGAGAG
>NZ_JACHEN010000061.1 GCF_014205875.1 Anaerosolibacter carboniphilus | reverse complement strand
GTACTTCCATTAAAGCAAAAGAGGTTCTTTTTTTCATTATTAAAATTTTTCCATTGTCAATCTGTAATTATTTCTTTGATGCAACATTAGAACCTAAAGGCGCTTTTTTTATACGTTTTATCTTTTTCTGCTACTGAAACATATGGGCCATGAAAGGTACGACAAATGCAGTAGCCACTCCAGCAATGCCAATTGCAAGGCTACTCATGGCCCCCTCTATCTCTCCCTCTTGGAAAGCCCTACTTGTGCCAAGGGCATGGGTCGTGGTTCCAATAGCAATTCCTTTGGCTACAGCGCTTTTTATGTTGAAGAAGCGTAATATCTCAGGGGCAAAGCACGCTCCAAAAACACCTGTTATCGTAACCAATCCTGCCGTAAGAGAGGGTATACCACCAATTACTCTTGATACCT
The DNA here is from genome assembly GCF_014205875.1 of Anaerosolibacter carboniphilus. GTDB lineage: Bacteria > Bacillota > Clostridia > Peptostreptococcales > Thermotaleaceae > Anaerosolibacter > Anaerosolibacter carboniphilus. Next base: position 9,308 of record NZ_JACHEN010000061.1, on the reverse strand, counting down.
CTATGGCAATGGGTATTGTAACCGCCTTAGGTGCCAACGAATATACAATCTCCTTCTGGGTCCCTAGCAGATAGCCTATTCCCATCACAGAAGAAATAGAAGCGGTAACACCTGCTATTATTCCAATAAAAATAGCTTTAAAATTTGTTTTCAAAATATCAATATTCTTGTATAAAGGAATAGCCAATGCCACAGTTGCAGGTCCTAATAAAATACTCAACACAGCAGATTGGTCCTTATAGACCTCATAGCTTAAACCCGTTGCTTTTAAGATGATCATAATCAAACTGATGGCAATAAGAAAAGGATTAAAGATAGGATGCTTCAATCTTTTATTTATTATTTGCCCAATGAAGAAAGCTCCCAGGCTTATCAGAACACTGAAGACAACATTATTTTCTATATAATCAAGCATCTACTTTGCCTCCATTCTTTTTCACAAAAAAATCTACTACTTTTCCTGTAACATATAATCCAATAATGATGCTTAGAATAGTTGGTATTAGTATACCTGCCAATTGTGATCGAATCAAATCAAAGTACAACATAATCCCTACAGATGCTGGTATGAAAAATATAGGTAAATGGTCCAGCAGTATTTTCCCTGCCTCCTCTACATCCTTTAATTGAACGAATCCTTTCGTCAACCCTATGGTGAGCAGCAGCATTCCTAAAATATTCCCAGGGATCGGTATTTTAAGAACATAAGCCACAATATCTCCAAGAAATAGTACTAGAAATAATGTCATAAACTGCTTCACTAAATTCATTTTTTGTTCCCCTTTCTTTATCTCAATGGTTACTTTATGGGTAAAAGTATACCACTTCCATTCGTTTCATACAAAACCAACCTCCTGCACTTTGCAACGTTTTCCCCCTTCATATGACAAAAGGGCATCGTTTTATGCCCTTTTATGATTCATTGAGGTTTCTAACCAATAAATTTTTGATACTCTCTTCATCTTCCAAAGATTCCAGCCTTTTTAATCCTAAACTGGTAATCAATTGCAGTACATTATTGTTATCAAAGGGTGTTTTCATTGGTGTAGACTCACTATAGCGATTTACTTTTTCCGTTGCCTCTTCGATGGAAGCAATCGTCCTGGGCCCACCCACGCAACCGCCTACACAACCCATTCCCTCAATAAAGTTGGCCTCGATCTCGCCTTCTATAAGACGCTTAAGTCCATCCTTACAGTCTTTAGCTCCATCAAAACAAATGGACTTGAAGGGAATTTTCCTCTGAACAACTCTGTTGACTGATAATTCCACAGCTTTGCTCACACCACCAGTCCTTGCATATACTCTCCCTGCAAAAGAAGCCTCCTCCCGATGATCTTCCTCTAAAGCGTCTAGATCAATTTCCAAAGCTCCAAATATTTCATGCAGTTCTCTAAATGTTAGCACATAGTCAATAGCATCCTTTAGTTCTTCAATTTTTGCCTCAGCCTTTTTTGCAATACATGGTCCGATAAAAACCACCTTGGCATCAGGATTTAAAGCCTTTAATACTCTGCCCGATGCAATCATGGGTGATACAGAAGGCGATACATGATCTTCGATATCCTTAAAATTCTTCTGAATCAAGCCTACCCATACAGGACAGCAGCAACTGGTAATAAAAAAATCCTTTTCAGTTTTTACCATGTGGTCAAATTCATAGGCTTCTTTTACCGTTAAAATATCTGCAAATACGGCCACCTCAATCATGTCCGTAAAACCCATCCATTTCAAGGCTGACCGCATTTTTCCTGGTGTCATATGCTCTCCTAGTTGTCCTATATAGGCAGGTGCGATGGTAGCATATATAGGCTGTTTCTTTTCTTGAAGCATCTTTATGATAGGAATAAACTCAATCTTATCTGAAATAGCTCCCAATGGACATTCCCCAATGCACTTTCCGCAACCAAGACATTTATGTTCTGCCTTTGTACAGTCTAGATATCCCCTTGGACAATCCTCATCATAAATGTCATCCCCATGATAGCGATGACATTCTTCACATATATTTTGGATAACTGCCACCAGAGGGCTTTCTACTTTGCTAAGATGCAGCGCCTTTTCCACATCCTCTTTAAGATGATGATCCTCATAAGTAGGATCTACCCCCATGGCCATACGTATATAATTTCTTACAATTTTTCTCTCCTTCTCATCCTGAATATCTTCTCCCAAAATTCGATCCGGTAAATCTTCAATTCCTTCTTCTAACTTCCCTTGCCATGCTAGTTTGGCTACTTCTTTGAAAATGGACATTCTATATCTTTGCAACTGATTGTCAGTAGTATTCTCCATAAACGGCCTCCTATGATTACATTTATTCTCTTATATTGTCACTCAGGTTATCTACATTTATGCTTAATAAAAAAACAAACGGGGAAACCCGTTTGTTTTCTTATTAAGCATATATCCTTAGACCAGCTGTCTTACCACTTCCAGTACCTTATCATAGTCTGGCTGTTCTGCAACCTCTTTTACATACTCCACATATCGTACCACATTGTCTTGATCAATGACCACGACACCCCTGGCTAACAGCCTTAACTCTTCAAGAACAAACCCATAATGTAGACCAAAGGATAAATCTCTATGATCTGATAGCGTGATTACCTTATCAATTCCCTTGGCTCCGCAGAACCTTTTTTGAGCAAAGGGAAGATCCACACTGATTGTCAATATTTTTACATCCCCTAAATCTGCAGCTTCTTGATTAAAATGAATGGTTTGAAGTTCACAAACCCCTGTATCTAACGATGGTACTACACTGATGATCTTCACTTTGTTATCGGCATCCTTTAAGGTATATGGCTGCATATCATTAGTCAATACCGTAAAATCTGGCGCTTGATCTCCTACCTTTATTTCATTTCCCACAAGGGTCAAAGGATTCCCTTTCATGGTAACAACACCTGTTCTTTTTGTATTCATAGCTATGTTCTCCTTCCATCAATATGTTTCCTTACTCATTATACCCTCGCTGCAAAGGTATAATCATTTTTCATTGTTCAATTTGCGAAAGCAAAAAGAGGATTCCTTTTTCTTGAAAGAATCCTCTTTTCTAGTTATGCTAGTTCTCCTGTTTTTCCTCTAGGAGCACTTGGGCGCGCTTCAGTGCTACATCCTCAAGTACCGTTGGCTCAATTTTCTTTGTCTTTAACATCTCTAAGAGATTGATCCCTGTTACAGCATCAATGGTTTCTGGTAAGGATGACATGATATCCGTTACATAGGAAGTTACCTTGCCTGCTCCCTTGCCGCCCTCTCCAGAATCTACAATGACAATCTTCTCTGTTTTGGATAATGGCTCTGCAATGGCTTTTGCGAGTTCTGGCAGTTTCTCAATGATCATCTGTGTCACGGCAGCCTCATTGTACTGCTTGTAGGCTTCGGCCTTCTTCATCATGGCCTCTGCCTCCGCTTTACCCTTTTCACGAATAATCTCTACCTCTGCCATACCTTCTGCTTTCCTGGCTTCCGCCCTTGCCTGACCTTCTAGACGAATGGCGTTGGCCTTGGCTTCGGCATCCTGAATCTCTCTATACCGCTCTGCTTCAGCCAGTTTCTCCGATCGATACTTTTCCGCTTCCGCTTGTTTCTTCACCGTAGCTTCCAGTTCCTTTTCCCTTCTCAACGCTTCTTGTTCAGCTAGTTCAATTTCTTTTTGCTTTCGAGTAATCTGAACCTGCATTTCTGCATCGGCCAGTTCTTTTTCTTTTTGTTTCTTGGTGATTTCTACCTGCATTTGGGTTTCTGCAACTTCTCTTCTTACCTTATTCGATTCGATTTCATAAGCCAGGTCAGAACCCGCTTTAGCACTTTCCTGCTCTCTTCTGTAGGCTTGCACCTTCAGCTCTTTTACTTTTTCAGATTCTGCAATCTGGGTTTCAGCGATAAGGCTGGCCGCCTCTCCTTCTCGGTTGGCCTCAGCTGTCTTAATCTTGGTCTCCATCCTTGCACTGGCCTCTGCAATTTCCGCATCTCTCTTTACTTCTGCGATTCTTTTCTTACCCAATGCTTCTAAGTACCCATTATTATCTGAAATGTCTCGAATGGTAAATGCTTTAATTTCAAGTCCCATCTCAGCAAGATCTAAAGCTGCTACCTCTTGAACCTGAGAAGCAAATTTTTCTCTGTTCTTATAAATATCCTCCACCGTCATGGTAGAAATAATCTCTCTTAATTTACCTTCCAGCACGTCTCTGGCAGTGTCCTTGATTACTTCAATGGTTTCCTTTTCATTTCCCGTATTAAATTGTTCCATGGCGGCCAATATGGATTCCCTATCGGATTTAACCTTCATAACGGCAACACCATCTGCCTTGATGTCAACCCCTTGCTCGGTCAGTGCTCCATCTGTTTTTACATAAATTTTCATGTTCTCCAAGGAAATTCTATCTGTCTTTTCGAAGAGAGGAATGACCAATCCCCCGCCCCCTGAAATAACACGTTTCTTAAGACCTGTTACGACCAATGCCTTATCCTGTGATACCTTTCGCCACATGGTAACAATACCAATCATCAGTAAAATTACGACTGTGACAATGAGAATCGGTACCACCCCTATAAATCCTGTGATATTCATTTACATGCCTCCTTTTTTTGTTCCATCTACATAGTAGACGTTTTTTTGTATATCTATGATTAACACCTCTTCTCCTGCCTGGAACTCCTTACCTGAAAATGATTTGGCTGGAGCTGAGTAGGTGTTACCATTGATGATATAGGTAATTTTGCCGAACTTACCTTCTCTAATAGGAATCGTTACCTTGCCCCGATAGCCAATGACGCGACTCTGGGCAACGGCGCTGGTATTCTGGGCCTTATACAAAGGCACCATCACAGCGAAGTAAATAATGGCACAAAGGGCCAAAGCCCCTGCCAATGCCACAACCACAATGAAAATTGGATGCCATTGTCCTTTATACTGAAAAATCAATCCCAATCCGCCAAAGGTTGTTAGAAAGGTGGCGATCATCATTGGTTTAAAGGGTGAGACTTGGGCATCAAACAAGCCATCATCATCAAAATCTATATCTACCTCTACAAAGTCTAGCAACTGCCCTAAAAGAAAAGTAATCACCGAATATAGAACCCCCACACCAAAAAGGATATAAAAAAAGGCTGTCATCCACATCACCCCATGAATACGATTTTTTTCCATTTCCTTTAAATTATACTACAACATTGTAAAAAAAAAGTTACACTTCCATAAACTGTAATGCAACTGTAATATTTTTACTTATTTACTTCTATTAACGCGTCCTTGTAAATAAAGAATGTGGCATATCGTAGGGATCAGCCCTCGCCGTTCCGTGGCTTTGAATCCCTATCTTTTTCGGAACGATGGGGGCATCGTTCCCTACAAAAACATGATTTTTTGCGGTTTCGTAGAGTCGGACGCCCCTGTCCGACCGTTGCAGTTTCGTCATATTTTTCTACTCCTGTCCCTTTGAATCATTCTTAAATAATTTCTGATACTCTTCTTCAGAGATAAATTCCACTTTTAAATCTCCTAAACTTCCCCCCGTTATTCTATGATCTTGAGAGTGGTAGGTATCTTCTATTTCATAAATCCCTCCTTGCTTTGGGTCAATGGTCATAAGGTCGGAATAGTATTTTTCTGGGATACTGTCCAGATATGGATACCAATCGGCTTTTGGTCTTGTGATCACTGCGTGGAAGAGAATCTTCTTATCCGAAGAATTTCTAATACTTATCATATATTTAAGCTCTTTGATCTTATGATCTTGATGATTACTTTCAAAATGAATACTTCCAAAGGATGAACTTAGATTGCTGATAGGATTTACATATAGATAAAGTTGGAAGCCTATCATCAAAAGTAATATCAGTACATATAATCCAAAATATCTTTTTCTCAGATACCTTATCATGTACCAGTCCTCCTTTCTTTTCATTATATAGGTATCGATAGTTAATTACATATATTTCCATTATACTATATTGAAAAAGAGATAGGGAATTTTTCCCTATCTCTTTTTGAGTTTTTGTATTCTTCCTCGAAAACCTCATTTTCTTACTCATTTACTATCAATTGTTTTTTCTGGTTGAAAAAGGATTGGTATCCCAATTGGACAAATAAAAAAACAGTGAGGGATACGCTGCCCAAAATTCCAAGCATGATGGCTATCTGATACTCTATGGCCGTCAGTGGAGATGTACCAGACAAAATTTGTCCTGTCATCATTCCTGGTAGAAAGACGATCCCCATACCCACCATAGAATTAATAGTAGGCATAATAGCAGAATCAAAAGCATGGTCTACAATGGTTTTAGAAGCCATCTTCGGTGTAGCGCCCAACATCAAGGCTGTCTCAACCATATCTCTTTTCGTCTTCATTCCATCCACCAATCGATCTACCCCTAGGGCAATCCCCGTCATGGAGTTTCCAATAATCATCCCTGCCAGGGGCACAAAATATTGCGTCTTATACCAAGGGGTAATTTGAATGACAACAAAGAGAAAGTAGGCTATAGAAATAAGGGTCCCTGCAGCCATTGAAAGGGCAATTACCTTCTTCAGCTTCACGGATAGCTTTCCTTTCACCCGTGTATAGATATTGAATATGGCGAAGGTTTCCATGACACCAATCACCAACAGGGTATACCCTGGATGATCATTCTCAAATAAATAGGCCAATATATACCCCACCAAGATCAACTGTAAGGTCATTCGAACAGAACTAATCAGAATCTCTTTTTCCCTTGAAATGCCCTTTATTCGAACAATTATCAATAAAAAAACTACGAAAATATAAGCAGACAGAAGCTGCCAAATTCCTAAATCAATGATGCCGCTCATTTATTGTCCCTCCTCCCTTACATATCGTCCTTTGCTAATCTTGATAATATTTTCGCCGTAGATTTCCGCAATCAACTTGGAGTGGGTTACCATGATCACAGTCTTATTGAATTTTTTTGCATAATTCACCGTTTCTTCAATAATAAAGATTTCTGTTTCCTCATCTAGGGCTGAAGAGGGTTCATCCAGCAATAATACTTCCGGATCTAATGCAAAAACCCTGGCGAGGGCCAGTCTTTGCCTTTCACCACCCGAGAGACTTTCCACTGTCTGATCTAGACTTTTATTTAAGTGAACCATCCTCAAATATTCCTCCAGTTTTTGATCTGGAAGCAGTGCTCTCTCTGAAAAACCCAAGGCAGCATGAAAATTATCACGAATGGTTGATGGAAAGACCACAGGGTTTTGTCCCAGCATAATCACCTTCCGTCGTAGTTGTACGGAATCCATATCTTGTATTCTTTCTTCTTGAAAGTATATTTCTCCCTGGGTAGGACTAATGAGTGCATTTAACATCTTTAACAATGTGGTCTTTCCGCTGCCGCTCTCTCCTACAATGCAGGTAATCCTATGGAGGGGTATATCCATGTGCTCTACCTGTAGTATATCCTTATATTGAATTTGTTTTAATTGAAAAACACTTTTCATCCATATACCTCCCCTCTCATTTTTATATGAAATACTGAATACCTAGCCCTAATATGGCAGAAGCTGCTATGGCATAAAATGAATTCACCTTATATTTCCACAGGGCAATAAAACCTGCTCCTGCAATCAACAACGTCCAAACATCTATGATTGCCGAAGGTATCAATTGCAGCACAGAAGCTAGGATTGCACCGATCACCGCAGCGTTTATTCCTGTTAAGAATCCTTTTACCCATGGAATTTCTCTGATTTTTCCTAGATAGGGCGTTGCAATAAGGATAAAAGCGAAGGATGGAATAAATATTCCCAAAGCAGCGACAGCAGCACCCAAAACGCCGAACACTTTATATCCGATGAAGGCAGATGTAATCACTACAGGACCAGGCGTAACCTGCCCAAAGGATATACCGGCCAAGAACTCTTGTTGTGTCAGCCAACCCAGCTTTCCTACTACTTCTTGTTCAATAAATGGGATGATTACAAGCCCTCCACCATAAATAAATGATCCTACTTTTAAGAAGAATGTAAATAGCTTCCCTATGGTTGGTTCTACCAAAGCCAGAGGCAACAAGGTCATATAGGTTTTCTTAGATTTTGGCCATTGATAATATACAAGGATTCCAACCAATCCCCCGATGATTAGAACTGCCAGCAGGTTCATCTTTAACCCATAAATAGCAGCAGCACTTAAGACCATAATGATACTGCCAACCCGATCTTTGATGGATGACTTGCCCATTTTCAAGAGAGAGTTTGTAATCAAAGCAATCACCAAGGCATTGATTCCATATAGTACACCTTGTATTTGGGGCACGGCACCATATTTAAAATAGAAATAACTCAAAGCTGTAATCAGGATAAAGGCTGGTAAGATAAAGCAGAATCCTGCTAAAATACCTCCCATAAGTCCTCCCCTTAAATATCCTAAATAAATGCCCAATTGAGTAGACGCCGGACCAGGTAAGATTTGACATACGGCAAGGCCCTCCATAAATTGCTCCTTACTGGTCCATTTCCGCTTCTCTACCAATTCCTCATCCATCATGGCGATATGGGCCATGGGCCCTCCAAAGCCTAGCAATCCAATCTTTAAAAAATATGAAATGATTTCTCTCATCACGAATCTCCTTTCTCTACAAATAAAGTATCTTCGTCTATTTTCGTAACTAATTCTTCCAACAGCTGGTGTAATTCTTCCCGCTTCTTAGAATCCAATGTATGAAAGAAGTTTTTCACAAAATGACGATCCTCCTCGATATGCTGCTCTACGATCATCGTTCCTGATTCCGTCACCATAAGCTCCACCGCACGGCGATCTTCTTCACTACGAATGCGTTGGATATACCTTTTTTCATAGAGACGATCCATGATCCCCGTTAAGGTTGAAGGGGGGATATGATAGGTCTTTGAAATATCCATGACCCGTATTCTTTTTTCAAAATAGATCCGCTCCAACACATACATATCTTGGGGATGAAGCTGGCTGGTTCCCAACTGATATTGCTCCTTGTATTTGAAGATTTCTATCAATCGATGCATGAGCTTCATTTCATCCAAAATAATCACTCCTTATCTTAAATATAATACGAGTATCATATTATACGTATATCGTATTATTTATTTTGCCTTTTGTCAATTTTAAAATATATTTTTTCAATAGCTATGTTTTAGAATCATGTGGATTTTGCACATTAAATAGACATTGCGCGCTAACATGCGCAGGTTAAGACTAGAGAAAAACCGTAGACCAGCCACCAAAAGTCAATATAAATTTTTTAAAAAAGCTAGAGAAATCAAGTTGATAGAAAATAGGCATAACAAATAAGCCAAAGAAAAG
>NZ_JACHEN010000060.1 GCF_014205875.1 Anaerosolibacter carboniphilus | reverse complement strand
ACCGGATATAGGCATCGAATGTTCAAACTACAAACTCAATAATAAAAAAAAAGCTGTAGCTTTATGCTACAACTATATAGTACTAGGGGCGCCCATTGGGCGTCAATGATGGGGTTATTACCAGGCAAAACGGACGTGCAATGCACGCCCCTACGATATGTCGCATATTTATCTATTACGTAATAACACAATGAATACGAATGCCACACAATATATGATAAGTGAAAGAGTCATCAAAGATATCTCTTCAGGCGGAGGCGTTTAGTTGGTTCCAAAGGATGATGTTGTAAAGGTTACAGTAGAGTTGGATGGGAAAACGGAAACTTTTGAGCTTAGAAGTAAAAACTGATTCGTTTATGATAACTGTAGAATAATAGCGTGTAATTAAAGCTAAAAAAACAAGAAATGGGTTTTGATTTTCTGCCTATTTTAGAATATGATAAAGATAAGAGAATATTGAAAATTATGGAAAATAAGTAGGTGAAGAAATGAAAAGAACCCATATTTTTGCCCATAGAGGTGCATCGGGCTATGCCCCAGAAAATACCATGGCTGCTTTTCAAAAAGCATTGGAGATGGGGGCTGATGGCATCGAATTGGATGTTCATCTGAGCAAAGATGGTCGTTTGATTGTATGTCATGATGAAACATTGCAGCGTACCACCAATGGAATGGGCTGGATTAAGGATATGACACTGGAGGAAATAAGGCAGTATGATGGAGGCAGTTGGTTTAGCGAAGAATACCAGAGAGAGAAAGTGCCTGTATTGGAGGAGGTTTTGGATCTCATTCAATCTACGAAAACACTACTCAATGTAGAGATAAAAAACGGAATTGTAATTTATCCTGGGATTGAAAGAAAAGTTATAAACCTTATTCGGAGATATGCCCTAGAGGAGAGAACAATCATTTCATCTTTCTATCATTATAGCTTGGTGGAGTCTAAAAGAATTGATCCCTTCATTAAGACTGGTGCCTTATATGTGGCTGGATGGCTTGAACCATGGGAATATGCCAGGAAAATTCAGGCAGACGCTCTCCATCCCATTTACCACAATATTGATCTAGCCTTCGTGGAAGGTTGTAGAAGCTATGGCATTGATATCAACACCTACACGGTAAATGAAGAAGCAGATATGGCAAGGTTAGCTGGGATGGGTGTTGCAGGAATCATTACCAACCATCCAGACCGAGGGGTTTCCATGATGAATCAATTATACGAAAATACGAGAGAAAGATGATCCTGGAAAGAGGATTCGAATCTCTAGAAATAGAATCAATATACCAATGTCAAAAGAAAGGGGAGAGTAGAATGGAAAAGAGATATCCACCATTTGTAGAGGCTGTAAAACCGACGGATTCAGAACTTTATGAGGTTGTAACAAAAAATATGGACATTGCTATGGGGCCTGGAGAGTTAGACATGAAAACAAAGGCACTGATAGCATTAGCCTTGGATGCCTTGGAGGGTTCAACGGAAGGGGTGAAGTCAGTGGCAGGTATGGCACGGGGATTAGGAGCTTCTGAAGGAGAAATCAAAGAAGCCCTTAGAATTGCCTATATGGTAGCGGCAAATAAAGCTCTGGCTGCTACAAGAGGAGCATACTAAATCAAAGAAATCATATAAGTAATTAAGTAATAAAGAGGAAACCTGCTGGTTTCCTCTTTAAATATGTAGAAAGGGAGAGGTTTGCTCTCCCTATATAGGCTTACTTAGAAAAGGCCACCAAATCCGCCAAAGCCTAATCCTCCTCCAAATAGGACGACTAACAATAAGAAGAAGAATAATAAGCTTGAGTCGTCGCCAAAGCCGCCTGTTCCGCCTATTCCACCAAATATACCACAATTACAGAATATTAGCACAAGCAATAGGAAGAAGAACAACAAGCTGTCGTCAAAACGTTCTCTAATGCCAGCAACTGGAGCACATGCTTTGTCACTCATATATTTCACCTCCTTTTCCGATATGTAAGGAAGGTTGTTTAGCGGGTTGTACCGCTTTTCCTAATACAGTGTACGCAAAGTCGGGGACATGTGTGACTATTTAAGAAATAAATTTATGCAATGGGCGCTATCAAAATCCTGTGGGGTTACGAATGAAGATTTGTAGGATGATGGGACATAAGATTGGTTCTGTAGGGACGCCCATTGGGCGTCGAGGATGGAGTCATTACCAGGCAGAACGGACGTGCAATGCACGCCCCTACGATTATGTTGCATCCTTATTTATTGTGTATTAAGAGAAATAATAAAGCCCTCTCATAGAGAGGGCCGATTCGCTATTCAGAAAGTACATAAGCTGCTAACAGTGCAGTGGCATTGAGAAGACCTTCTACATGGGTACGTTCCATGCTGTGGGAGGCATGGACACCTGGTCCAATAAGGGCACCACGGATATTGTTGCCCCCTTTCAAGGCTGCTGAAACATCAGAGCCGTAGAATGGATAGATGTCTACGACATAACTCAAACCTTCTTTTTTCGCCAGGTTGATAAGCTTTGTTACCATATCATAATCATAAGGGCCTGAAGAATCCTTGGCACAAATGGAAACGTCTTGTTCAGTACAGCACAGGTCTTCTCCCATGGAGCCCATATCCACGGCAATCAATTCATCGATCTCTGGAGGGAGATAGGAAGCACCATGACCGACTTCTTCATAGGTTGAAATGAATATTTTTAGAGTATGCACGGGTGTTATATTTTCTCTTCTAAGCATTTCCAACAAGCCAAAGATCACAGCGACACCTGCTTTATCATCCAAATGACGGGATTTAATAAAACCATTTTCTCCAATCACAGTTCTTGGATCAAAAGAGATGAAGTCGCCCACAGCAATGCCCAGTGCTTCTACATCTTTTTTAGATTTTACCATTTCATCAATACGAATTTCCATATTGGCTTCTTCACGTTTTTGCTCTCGTGCTTCAGCATAAACATGGGGTGAGGGTTGGGTGGTAAGGACAGTACCCGCATAGGTCTGGCCATCTCGAGTATGGATTTTGCAATATTCTCCCTCAATGGTACTCATTACGTAGCCGCCAATGGGTGTAAACCGAATCATTCCTGATTCTTTAATGGAGCGAACCATGGCCCCTAAGGTATCTACATGAGCAGAAAGACCAAGGATATGGTCATGGTCCTTGCCAGGGACAGTGATCACACCGCAGCCTTTTTTTGTAGTTGTATAGGAATAACCTAGACGAGTAGCCTCATCTTCAATTTTTCTCATGATCTGATGACAGAAGCCGCTGGGGCTTGGGGTGGTGAGCAATTGGTAGATAAACTGCAAAATATATTGTTGATTGAGCCTATTTTTCATTTTTATTCTCCTTTCGGGTAAGGGGTTAGAAGGATTATTATTCTTTGATTTGAAAATAATTTACAGATGAAGATTGAAGTTGGTAGTCACATATTTATATGTATAATTCTCTCGAAAGCTTTAGATTCCTTTATAAAAAAAGAAAGAATGTAAAAAAACTTTTATATATCTAAAAAAAGTTAAAAATTCATTCTATAAGGGAATAGACTGTGGTATATTAAAGTAAAATAAGGCATAAGGGATTTATTTAAGGAGGAATGAGAATCTTGGAAATGCGTTGGAATTTAGATGCCCTATATCCATACTTTGATTCATCAGAGTTTCAAGGGGATATGAAACGTTGTGAGGAAGAAATACAGGAAATTATCCAATGGGCTGAGGCGAATTTTACTACCCATGATAAACCTGTTGAGAAAATAGAGGTCTATATGGAAAGGCAAAATCGTTTTTTCCATCTTTACACTCGCTTGTTAAGCTTTGGGGAATTAAGTCTCAGTGTCAATGCGAAGGATGAAAGAGCCCTTCGGGTTGTGGAGCATCTGGAGGCGAGGGAAACGGAGCTTGCAAAGCCTATGGTAATGTTTCAAAAATGGATTGGAGAGCTGGATGATCTTGAGAAAGTCATTGCATCTTCAAAACGCTTAGAAGAACATCTATTTTATCTGATGGAAATCAAGAAAAATGGAAAATATCTTTTAAGTGAGGGGGAGGAAATCCTTGTCGCTAAAATGAAAAATACAGGCTCCAATGCATGGTCAAAGTTGCAGGAATTATTGTCCTCTACGCTATTGGTAGACATAAATATTGATGGAGAAGATAAAAAGCTGCCTCTTCCTGTCGTAAGAAATATGGCCTATGCTAAGGATGCTGCCCTTCGTAAGAAGGCTTATGAAGCAGAGTTGAAATCCTATGAAAAGGTGGCGGAGTCATCGGGTGCATCCTTAAACGGTATCAAGGGAGAAGTCATCACCCTGTCAAAAATGAGGGGATATGGCTCTGTTCTAGAAAAGACGTTAATGGATTCACGGATGGACCAGGAGACTCTGGATGCCATGCTGACTGCCATGGTAGAGAGTCTTCCAACGTTTCATCGATATTATAGGAGAAAAGCAGAGCTCTTGGGACACGAAAATGGCTTACCATTCTATGATTTGTTTGCGCCCATGGGAGATGTGAAAATGGAGTTTACATATGAAGAAGCCAAAGACTTTATTGTTAAGAATTTTAGAAGCTTCAGTGATACCTTGGCCAATTATGCGGCCCATGCTTTCGAAAAGGGATGGATTGATGCGGAGCCAAGAGAAGGCAAACGGGGTGGGGCTTTCTGTTCTAATCTCCATGTGATCAAAGAAAGCCGGATTCTATCGAACTTCACAGGAACCTTTAATGATGTCAGCACCTTAGCCCATGAGCTGGGCCATGGCTATCATGGCCACTGTCTGAATGATGAAACCTATTTAAATAGTGATTATCCTATGCCTATCGCGGAGACGGCCTCCATTTTTTGTGAAACAATCATTCAAAAAGCTGCGTTGAAGGGGGCCTCGGAGGAAGAAGTGTTTGCTATCTTGGAAAGCAGCTTGATGGGTGCCGGACAGGTGATCGTAGATATATACAGCAGATTTCTTTTTGAAAGGGAACTATTTAAGCGGAGAGAGGAAGGGTCTTTGTCTGTCGAAGAATTGAAGGAGATGATGATAAGGGCTCAGAAAGAAGCATATGGCAATGGATTGGATCATCATGTGCTCCATCCATATATGTGGGTATGCAAGCCCCACTACTATTATGGAGAGGCAAACTACTACAACTTCCCCTACGCCTTTGGATTACTTTTTGCGAAAGGACTCTATGCCGAATATATGAAGCGGGGTACAAAATTCATTAAAGAATATGATCAGTTGCTTTCTATTACTGGGAAGAAAAGTATTGCCGATGTAGCATCCACCATGGGGATCGATATCCGTCAAGCAGATTTCTGGAGATCCTCTTTAAAAATCATTGAAGACGATATTGAAGCCTTTATCGCACTGAAAAAGTAGGAGAAAACTGCCTGTTCATTTTAAAAAAACTTTAGAAATTCCCCATACTCTTATCACAGAATCCTCACAAAGGGTGGCTATAATAAAACTTGTCAGGGATTATGACAAAATTAAGGATTTGAAAGGAGAGAATGTGGATGCAAAAGAAAACTTTTATGAGAAAGATCATCTGTGGGGCTATGATTGGTACCATGGCGCTATCGATGACGGCTGCAGGATTTGCTGATGATACAAAAACTGAAGATGTAAAAACAGAAGGAAAACAACTGAGATTAGAGATGAAAGGGGAGCTAGGCTTCCGCGGTAAAGGCGGCGTGGGAATCCTTGAAAAACTGGTTGAAGCAGGCGTTGTTTCCCAAGAGAAGGCTGATGCCATGAAGACATATATGGAAGCCCAAGCGCAAGAAAGAAAAGAGGAATTTGAAAAGCTGAAGGACTTAAGTCAGGAGGAGAGAAAAGCATATTTTGAAGCCCATAAAGGGGAGAAAGTGAATTTCTATGATCAAATGGCTGAGGATGGAATCCTTTCAGAGGAAGAAGGGGCCAAGATCAAGACCTATTTAGAAGAAAATAAGGGCCTTGGATTAAGAGGAAAGATGGATGGAAACGGACTTGAAACCATATTAGATAAACTTGTTGAAGAAGGTAAACTGAAAGAAGACAGTTCAAAGGCTATCCAAGAATACATGAAGACCTGGGCAGAAGAGAGAAAAGCAGAAATGGAGAAGCTTAAAGAAGAAAGAAAAGCAGAAATGGAGAAGCTTAAAGAAGAAAGAAAAGCAGAAATGGAAAAGATCAAGAACCTAACTGCTGAGGAAAAGAAAACATATTTCGAAAACAATAAAAAGGAAAGAGTCGATATTCTTGAAAAAATGGTGGAAGATGGCGTGATTACGGCGGATGAGGCTAAAATCATAAAAGAAGCCATGCCCCAGAGAAAAACCATCCAAAAAGACACGTCAGCTATATAGATGTGGGAGTAAATAGATATATAATCTTGAATTGTTGTAAAAAATAAGCTAAAATAGTGTTAGAAAAATCATAAAAGCTGCTTTATCTTTTCCCTTGTACGTTTCAGTACGAGCATCAAGATAAAATCCAGCATAGATATTCTTCGATTGGAGAATGTCTATGCTGTTTTATTTTTTTGACTGTCTGGAAGGGAATTAGAAAAGGTTTATCATTGGGAAAAATAAAACATAGAGTGGCTTTAAAAGAGGTAATAAAAGGCTATGAGAAGGGCGGGATTGGATGGATAAAGCGATTCTTAATGGATTGGTGATAGATCCTTATCATCGAGTACAGTCTAAGTTAAACCTTGGTATAGAAAATGGAAAGATTGTAAAAATATCCAGTGAATATATGGATGCAAAGGAAATCATCGATGCGAAGGGGCTTATTGTGTGCCCTGGCTTTATTGATATCCATATCCATGAAGATCCCTATCATCAAGAACAGGATCAATTTGACATCTGTATCTTCCAATGTATGGTGCAGATGGGTGTGACAACAGCCATTGGAGGTAATTGTGGGACGGGACCTAAGGCGCCGGGAGTTTATCTAGATGCAATTGATCGCATAGGAATCCCTATAAATTTAGGACTTTTGGTGCCTCATGAGCAGTTGCGTCAGGCTGTGATGGAGGAAGACAAATATAAAGCCGCTACGCAGGAGAATATTCGTCGGATGAAGGAGCTAGCGGAACAACAGCTTGCACAAGGATGTATGGGGATATCCTTTGGAATTCGCTATATACCTGGTATTACAAGGGGCGAGCTGCTTTGTATCAGCGAAGCGGCTCAAAAAGATCGCAAAATCATTGCAGCTCACATTCGGGATGATGCAAAACAAGTGATCGCAGCAGTGCAAGAGCTTGTTGATATAGGTATGTCCCTAGGACTGCCGATACAGGTTTCCCATATCGGCAGCATGGCAGCCTACGGACAGATGGAAGAAGTGTTAAGCTTAATAGATTTCTGTCATTTGAACGGTATGGATATCTACGCTGACTGTTATCCCTATGGGGCATTTAGTACAGGAATCGGGGAAACTACCTACGATGACGGGTTTTTAGAAAGGTATGCTGCCTGTTATGAAGATATAGAAATTGCTGAGGGAATTTACAAAGGGAAAAGGTGTACTGCAGAAATTTTTGAGAAATTGAGAAAGGAGGCGCCAGAGATCATAACCATTGGGCATGTGATGAATGAAGAAGAGATAGAGCAAGCCCTTCGTCACCCCAAGGTCATCTTGGCCAGCGATGGCTACATGCATAGCTTTCAAGGGCATCCTAGAGCCAGTGGAACCTTTCCACGGTTGATCCATCATTACGTGAAGGAGAAGAAAGCATTGAGCTTATATGAGGCCATAGAAAAGATGACAGTGCTGCCTGCAAAACGCATGGGAATTTCCAAAGGGAATCTGGGGATTGGTAGTGATGCCGATATAGTAATATTTGATTTTGATGAATTAAAGGATCAGGCAACCTTTGAAAATCCTCATCTTCCTCCTAGGGGAATCAAATATGTACTGGTTCAGGGAGAGGTTGCGGCAAAGAACGGGAATATGGTCTGTGGACATCTGGGACGATCTATTCGAAAATAAACGGTACTGAATAAGAAGGGAGAATTGTTTATGGAAAATGAAAGTAGAAAGAAAAAGCATTTGACTTTCGGAGGCTGTGATACCATCGCCTTGGCTGAAAAATATGGCACACCCCTTTATGTGATGGATGAGCAAAAAATCAGAAGCAAATGTAGAGAAATTCAGGAAAATTTTTTAGGAAAATATGAAAATACGAGGGCTGTTTATGCCAGTAAGGCATTTTTGAATATGACGATGTGCAAAATCATTGAAAGTGAAGGTATTGGCTTGGATGTGGTCTCTGGAGGCGAGTTATTTACGGCTATTCAAGCAGGTTTCCCAACCCAAGATATTATTTTCCATGGAAACAACAAATCCTATGAGGAATTAAGTCTGGCTGTAAAATATGATGTGGGAAGAGTAGTGGTAGACAATACCTATGAATTGGAGATGCTCCAGAAAATAGCCAAATCAAATAAAAAGAAGGTAAGAATATTATTTAGGATTGCTCCTGGCATCGAAGGAAGTACCCATAAATATATTTCCACAGGTCAGAAGGATTCAAAATTTGGTATTCCGCTGGCAGAAGATCAACTAAATCATGTGGTAGCCTTTGCGTTAAAAGCATCCCATCTGGAACTGATGGGCTTCCACTTCCATCTAGGATCACAGCTTTTTGAAAACGGGATTTATGTTGCCGCCTTGGATGTACTGGCAAAGTTGATGAAAGACATGAAGGAGCGATATGGTTTTGTCTCCAAGGAGTTAAATGCTGGAGGTGGCTTTGGTATTTTTTATGTGGAGGGAGATCAACCAAAACCATTGAGATATTTTACTGATCAAATCATGGAAAAGGTAAAAACAATCTGCCACGAAATGGGTGTACCGATACCCCAGGTGATTATTGAGCCAGGTCGATGGATGGTGGCTGAGGCGGGACTAACCTTGTATACCATTGGTGCCATCAAGGATATACCTGGCGTTAGAACCTATGTAAGTGTAGATGGCGGTATGCCTGACAATCCCAGACCGGCTCTCTATAGTGCAAAATATCAGGCGGATATTGCTAACAAGATGAATCTGGAAAAGGTACAGAAGATCACCGTTGCTGGAAAATGCTGCGAGACGGGGGATATTCTTATCTGGGATCTCATGGTGCCTCCAGTGAAAAGTGGCGATATTCTCGCCGTATACAATACAGGTGCTTATAATTATTCCATGGCCAGCAATTATAACCGTTTGCCTAGACCTCCAGTGGTGCTGGTAAATGAGGGAATTGATCATGTTATTGTCCGCAGGGAAACCTATGAGGATCTTCTCCATAGGGAAGAAGTACCTATGTATTTACAGAAAAAAGTCAAAGAAAGCTCTGAAATCATTTAAAAGAAAAACTGAGGAAAAATTAAATTTTGAAAATTCTCTCAAAGGAGGAATTTATCAATTTCTATAGAATATATATTTTATAATAGGGATTTATATGAAGTGTAGTAGGAGGAGATATGGAACAATATAACAAAAGTACAATTTATCTTGTAGGAGATGCAAAAACAGCTACCCATAATCCTATTACCCTCCAGTACAATGCATATTTTATTGTGCTAGTGATTGATCTGGAGCAAGAGGTGATCGTTGATGCTGGTGCATCTGCCATCAACGCAGTAACAGATCGTTTTGTCCGATCCTTGTTTATGGAGTATGACATGAAGCGGGGATTAGAACCTATGATTGATGAAATCCATAGAAGATATCATGGGTCATCTCAGAAAGCGCTGATTGTAGCATGGAAGGATGCCTATAAAAAATATTTGCTGATCAAGAACAATGAGTTACCTATAAAAGAATCATAAAGCTGCTTTGTTTTTTTACTTGTATCAACCATACAAGACCAGAAACAAAATCCAGCATAGATGTCCTGTAAATGATTACAGGTTATCTATGCTGTTTTTTAATATATAGGAAACGCTCATGAAATTGAAATTTCACAAAGTATAATGAAAACTTTACATTTGCTTTTAAATCCTGCAAAAAATGCAATAATCCAAATAGCG
>NZ_JACHEN010000059.1 GCF_014205875.1 Anaerosolibacter carboniphilus | reverse complement strand
TTATTTTTTTGATCCAAACGAAAAAATTATCAATTACTAGAAATTAAGAAAACCACCAGATAGATAAAATCTGGTGGTTTGTAATCAACCTCAGGCACACTGCGTGTGCCTTTTATATTTTATTTGGATATATCAATTTTTATGCTATCCCAAAAATATCGACTAACCAAATCCACTGGTTCCACTTCCACCGGTAGAAGATTATAATAATCCAGTATACTGATTCGGATAATCATGTCAGAGATATTATTCCAATCATTCTCAGAGATAATCTTTAGGTTTGCTCCCCTAGAAAACTGAATACTATGGGATATAGAAAAGGGGTCATTTACATTGATATGTTGGGCAATGTATTGTTCTATGGTATATTGTTTACTATCAAGGCTATTTGCTTCTAAAAAATGATAATATTCACAGGATAAGTGCTCTTTAATATTTTGAACGATTATTGCAGCATCTTTTCGTGCAAGTTGTTTTATTCCATCATTCAATTCATAAAACCAAACAGGTCCATATAATGGAATGTTTCGCCAATCCTTGCGGGTTTGATTTTTTTTATATTTATCTAGCTCAATGACTTTGCACACTGTGATCCTCCTAGCTAATGGTTAGATGAGTTCATCTCATTATACAATATTTATGCATGTCTAGAAAAGAGAATTTAATGAAAAAAGTAAAGTAATCGACAAAATACACATATATAGACAGGCAGAATATTATATAGTAAAGCAATACGGATTAGGGGGGAGGAGAATATGGATAAACTGCAAGAATTATATGAAAAGCTTTCAGAATTTATGGATCATTTCATTGTGAAGTATAGTTATGAAAATCGTGGCATTCTAAAGAAGATGAGAATTGACAGTCGATTGAATATGAATATAGAGGAAGAAGAATGGTGTAAACTATTCCTATATAAATCCTGCCTTAATCATTGTGCAAAAATTGTATTAATGCGTTTGATTGAGGATCGTGGCTTAGGTCATGACAAATTAAATGAAAAAGGGCTAGAAAAATGGAGGGATTTTGTAAAAAATTTGGGAAAAGATTTTGATATTCTTTATCATATTGGATTGTTAGATTTGCAAGGGGACGAAAATGTCTCTATTCGAGGAATATTCAAGAAGAGTGATTATGATATATTTGGCATCGATAAGGAACTAGCAGATCTCATTATTGAAAAATTTTCGGCTGTTACTTTTGGCGATTTGAGAAGAGAGGATATTATTCAGTTATTCAACAGATTATATACGCTGGAGGATCGAGAGATCATGAGGTTGGAAGCGTTTCATAAGGATGCCCCAGCACTAACTTATATATTGAAGCTCGAAAAAAAGAATGTATTGCTATAGGCCAGGCGTTTGCCTGGCCTATTCATAAGATTTCAGAGGATGAAATGCTTTTGTTCTGATTGATAAATGGATATAATGGTATTATAATATAAAAATTGGAAAAATTATTGTGATAAATGAAGAGGAGAGAAATAAATGAACTTTGAAGATCTAGAATTAAAGATTGAGGATGATGTATTATCCTTTTTATCCTCACCATCTTTTGAAGAAGAAATTGAGACTGCCAGAGACTATTTTTATAGTTTTGTTGGACAAGGGGAAATGAACAGTGAGCTGCACCTAGATTTTAATTCATGGCTAATGTATGATTACAAGCTAAAGGATGGACAAAGTTTTCTTGAAAAGTATTATATTGTATCTCTAGGCGCTTTACCAAAGGAGGAAGCTGATTTTATTCATCAGTTATTAGATACATACCTAAGCATTTATGAGGTAGTTGAAGCACAGAATGGGTATGTTAAGATCAAGGACATTTTTAGTAAGGAAATTTACAGTGTACCTCATGAAAACATTCGGGATATTCAGGATAAGGAATTGGTTATGGGTAGGATCGTGGGCATTGGGGATCAATATTGGCTGGCAGGAAACAAGCAGTATATCCCTGGCGTTTTTAAAATAACTATCGAAAGAAGTATGCTGGAAGGTTTTGAGGATTTTAAAAAGAAGAATCGTTATACCAGTTGGAAGTCATACCTCAAAGGTCACAGTGAAGTACTTCATAAGCACCTAGGAATTATTGAAGAATTGACAATACAGAACGACAAAGAAGGTGACGATCTATATTATGTATGGCAAAGTGTGTATTTGATCCAAGATACCCGTAATATTAAAAAAGTTCTCTTAGCCCATAAAGAAATCATGTTAGATGATGAGGATCGAGGCACCTTATATTTCAAAATGATGCGCAATAAGAGAATCCTATGTGAAATGGTTTTAAAGAATAATAGATTAGAATTGGAATGTACCTCAGAAGAAGATCGCAATAAAGCGAAGGAAATAATTGAAATGATATTAGGGGAAAATGGAAAGCATTTTAAAGATGAGATACTAACCATGGATGATCTTGTTTAAAAAGGAGATGAAAGAATGAAAAAATGGGAATATAAAATATTGAACTTTAAAGCAAAGGGAGTTACCAACTTGGTACTTAGTAAAGAAGATGAGGATGAATTAAATAAATTTGGTGAAGAAGGATGGGAGCTGGCAACCAGCGCACCAACTGTAAATGGAAGGACCATTTGCTGTATTTTAAAGAGGGAGAAACAAGCTTGATAAAATAAGGCCTATTTATAATGAATTTGACAGAAAAAACAAAAACTTGTAAAATATAAGATAAGAAATTGTAATGAACAGTATCCAAAGGGGGAAAAAATAATCTTATGCAAACAGCATTATCAGATCTGGTAGATTCGCGTGACGAAGAGACGAATTTTGATTTACATGTCTATCTAGAGGAAGCGAAGAATGATTTGAGATTTTTGCGGGACTTAAAGAAGTTCTTAAAGAAATATAACAAATCTACGAGCCAGATTGATCAATATATTCATAGGTTAGAGGGAAATATGGATATGGAAAAAGTAGTCCAAATATATGATATTGATGAAAATGCAATCAAGAAAAGTATTGAGAAGCATCCATATTTTAAAAATCCGTGTGATTATCCTATTCGATTGCTAACAATCATGAAATATTTGAAGAAAAAAGGAATAGATATCCACTATAAGGATATGGATCTTATTGTAGATCGATTGATTCAAGAGATTGATGGTGTGAAAAAAGTTGGCGATGGGATGTATTTGAAAAAAATTCATTAATATATTTTTACAAAAACTCGACGATGTCGAGTTTTTTCATTAATCTATGATATATAGAGAGGAATTGGTTGGATGATATAGAACTAATATAATGGAGAAATACTAAAAAGGGTGATCAAAATGGCAGAATTGAAAGGCGAAAAGCCATTAGGCAAAAAAACGAAAATATTTAGGACAAACATATTTCTCTATGGAATCTTATTAGGACTTATGATGATGTTAGGTATCTTTTTAGGAAGTAGAAATCCTCTGATCAACCACTATATGACCCTAAATACCAAGAAACAAGAAATATTTAAATATCTAGAGCAAATTCAGTCTTTAGAAGAGAAAATGTATCCTATATCAAAGGAGAGTATTAACTGGATTCATAGATATTCTAAAGGCAAAGACGGGGATTTGGACTCCTTAGATCAAAATATGATGGTGATTGATGAACTTATGATGATGAGCATAAATATCCCCGCCAGTTCCCAAGTGATGGAATCTCATATATTGTTTATGGAGGAATTGAAGATGATAAAATCTGCTATGATTGAAATGGAATTTGCCCAGAATCATGATGACGCAAGAAGCATTGAAAAAGCACAAGTATATCTTAAAGAATTTCAGACTACAGCAAACGAGAGAAGAATAGCTTTAAAAACGATGATGGAGCAATATAAAATTCCCTATATTGATTTAGGAGATAGGATTAAATATAGAACAAAATAATAAACAATCATTAGAGTTTTTTATCAATAATAGAAGTGGAACTAGAATGATTGAGGTTATATTTTCCGTGATGAGAAGAAGGAATCTTAATATCTCGGAATGCATTGTAGAGCTTTCGAACCAGACCGTTCTTTGTATTGAATAGGAATTCAATGGATTGATTGTTAATTTTGACAGCCTGGATAAGTTTTTGCTTCTGAAGAGATAGATGGTAGTCTCTGTCGATGATAATGCCTATTTTATTCATGGAACCCCGATAAACGAGAAGAATGTCATGGATATTCTTGCAGTGATTGGTTCCCAAATAGCTATCTAGCGCTTTCAAAGAATCAATGGCATGATTGTATTTCTGAATGAGGTTTTCTATAATTTTGATTTGATCAGGATCTTCCCTATGGGTGAATTCTTCAAGGGCATCTTCTAATTCTTTCTCTACCTTATAAAAGGTCAGATATTGTTCTTTGAGCTTTTTTAAGCTATCATAGAAATTTGAAGTGCCTAATAACACGTTATCGGAGTTATGAAAGCTTTCATTAGCCGTTTTGTTGATTCTGTCAATGGAACTTATCCGTTGAATATTATTAACTTGAGTATTACGGTCTACATACATGGTATAAATTCTTGATTTGCTTACGGAGGAAACTCGTTTTGAAGTCATTATTTTACCCTCCTTCCAATGGGTTCTATAACTTATATATCGGCTAAAAATAAAAAAACAAACATAGATTTTGAGATTTTTTTGCATTTTGTCAATCACGGTGTTAATGAAGATCAGTAGAAAGGAGCTAAAATATATGAAGATAGCTATGATTCAAGTGAATATAGAATTTGGAAACCCTGAAACAAATCGAAAAAAAATGGTGGAGATGATTGAGAAAGCAGCGCAAGGTCAACCAGATATTATTGTTCTTCCAGAAATGTGGAATACAAGTTTTAGTTTGAAAAATCTCCATGAGATTGCTGATAAGAGCGGAGAACCCACGAAAACAATAATCGGAAATCTGGCGAAAAAATATCATATAAACATTGTAGCTGGCTCAGTTGCAGATGTTCATGGGGATCTGGTGCATAATAGACTCTATGTTTTTGATCGAGATGGAAACGTAAAATCCCATTATGATAAAGCCCATTTGATTCAACAAGCCAGAGAGCATGAGTTTCTAACAGCAGGAAAATCAACTGAAGTATTTCGTTTGGACGAAGTAATCTGCGGAGCGATTATCTGTTATGACATAAGATTTCCTGAATTGGCACGAACAGTAGCATTAAAGGGTGCTAAAGTATTGTTCATACCTGCCCAATGGCCGGAGACCAGAATTGAACATTGGAAAGCTCTGGTGATTGCACGAGCGATAGAAAATCAAATGTATGTGGTAGCAGTCAACAGAATTGGCAGTGAATTTAAAGCAGATTTCCCGGGAAAAAGCCTTGTCGTAGATCCATGGGGCAAGATTTTGGTTGAATCAGATGATCAGGAGCAAATCGTGCACGTGGAAATTGATATGGATTTGGTGGATCGCATAAGAACAAAAATACCATGCTTTTCAGATAGAAATATTGAGGCATATGAACTGTAACGAAAAATAGGGAAGGTGTTTAGCACACCTTCCTATATTATATTGATTCTGGAATATGGGTGGGGAAAAATGATTGATAAAAATACAGAAGAGCGTCTACAAAAACTATTAAAGGATGTTGAAAATCTTGATTTATCCAAGGAACGTTCGATAGTACAGATTTTTATGCTGCAATTTATCCGTGATTATGGAGATGGGGCATTAAATGATCTGTTTAAGGATTTAGAGCCTTTTGAGATAGAGGCTAATGAACTTATGGATCTAGCTATTAGGTATGATGATTTGAAAATTATAGATATCGTAGCTGGATATGAAAATTATTTGAGCAGCACTTTACGAGAGCAAACTGGGAGTTATTACACACCCGATTATATCAGCAATTATATGATCAAACGGTCCATTGGTGCATATCTGCACAAAGAAACGGGTATTGAAGAAGAAACAATAGACAATATTTTAGAGGGAGAGCGCTGCGTTGATGCTGTATTTTTGATGGAAATATTGACAGCTTTAAAAAGTGTAAAATTGGTTGATATAGCCTGTGGTACAGGAATATTTATTCTTCAGAGCTTTAACATTCTTTTTAAGTTAATGAGGCAGTTATATATTCAGTTAGAAGAGGTGATTTCCGATTTTTCCATCAAAAAATACATCGTTGAAAATATGTTGTTTGCCATAGATGTGCAAGTTTATCCAGTAATGCTGCTAAGAATGACATTATTTTCCCTAGTATACGAAAAGAATAAGTATGAAAGGGAGACAGCACTCCAAATAAATATAATTAGTAGTGATAGCCTTACCACAGAATGGTTATCCAATAATAGCATATTCAAAAATGTGATGTTGGAACGTGGCGGTTTTGATATTGTTATCGGGAATCCACCTTACCTTGGAGAAAAAGGAAATAAAGCGATTTTCGATCAAATCAAAACGACAGTCTTTGGCATGACGTATTATGAAGGAAAGATGGATTACTTTTATTTTTTCATATATAGAGGTATGGAGTTATTAAAAAAACAAGGAATATTGTGTTTTATTACTACAAATTATTTTGTAACTGCCGATGGGGCTGTAAAATTGCGAAAATATATGAAGGATCATTGTACCTTTAGGGAGATAATCAATTTTAATCATTTTGAAATTTTCAAATCGGCGAAGGGACAGCATAATATTATTTTTTTAATAACCAAAGAAAGAGATTTAAGAAGTCCTGTAGCTATTCGCTGTTTTTTAGGTAAAAATCTTCATGAGATGAATGTGGAGACAATCTTAAACAATCGCCATCTAGAAGCGAATATGATCAGCAACTATATCTTGGAAAATCAAGAACGGCTTTACAATGAAAAAGGACATATTAATATCAATGCTGATCAAGAAGATCTTTCCCTATTGGACAAAATTCATAAATATAAAGATCATACCCTCGGAGAGCTATGCTTTGTGAATCAAGGTATTGTCAGCGGTGCTGATAAGATTACTAAGGAAATGTTGATAAAAAAAATATCTGCTGAAGCAGCAGAAACCCACAAGTATGCTATTGGTGAAGGTATTTTTGTTTTATCAAAGCTGGAAGCTGAGAGACTTGGGTTTAATATATATAGTGAGTTAAAGCCCATGTTCAAGAATAGCGATATCAAAAAATATGGTGTTAAGGCATCTACAGATAAATATATACTGTATATATCCAACGAAAATTTTCCAGTAGAGATACTAAATATTTTTGTTTCTAGACATCTATATAAATACAAGGATATCCTTGATCAAAGGAGGGAGACATTGAGAGGTCTCAGACCATGGTACGCCCTTCAATGGCCAAGAAATCAGGGGATTTTCGAGGGGGAAAAAATTATTGTACCTCATCGAGGTCGAGAGAACAGGTTTGCCTATCATAATGGCCCATGGTATGCCAGTGCCGATGTATATTTCATTACACCAAGGATACCCAGCATAAGCCTAAAGCTAATATTAGGTCAGCTTAACTCGAAATTAATGTATTTCTGGTTGTACAATAACGGTAAGAGAAAGGGTGAACAGTTGGAGCTATATTCCAATCCGCTGAAGGAGTTACCCATTCAAATAAATATTCCAGAGGAAACAAAAGCTAGAGTTACAAGCCTTGTAGATGATATGATTCAATATGGCGAAGAGTCGGAGAAACAAGCTATCTTAGATCAGATAATATATGATTTGTATGATCTAGCAGCGGAAGAGAGACAGCTAATTGAATCACTATATGATAGGGAGTTGAAAAGAAAATAAAGTCCAGTTTCAAGAGGGGAGGATAGCCCATGCGTTTCTATGTGTTAGGTAAGTGTATTGAGGAAGAAAAAGGAGACATCATTATCAACTTGGAAAAAAGATGTATTGAAAAGCTTCGAATCCACGAGTATCTCAAGGAAGATACAACCTATGTTCATGCCAATGGAGAACTGATTGAGATTAAAAATATGGATTGGAGTATCAAAGAAACATATCTTTTGGCCTTCAATAAGAATAGAAAAATCAATGCCTCGGACTATAAGTTTATTCGTTTGAATAAGGAACAGGAAATCACTCTGGATGAAAATTATTTTATGTATGTCAGTGGGACTTTGATTGGCCGAATTACCAATGAGAATGAAATTAAGATGATCGAAAAGGAAGGTTTGGAGAAAACACAAAGAATTGTAAATAGGCTGCTTGTCAGCGGAATTACTGTTCTCGTAAAAGGAAAAAAGATATATCGTATGTTTACCTATGAAAAACTA
This sequence comes from Anaerosolibacter carboniphilus, assembly GCF_014205875.1. GTDB lineage: Bacteria > Bacillota > Clostridia > Peptostreptococcales > Thermotaleaceae > Anaerosolibacter > Anaerosolibacter carboniphilus. The sequence goes on along the minus strand of NZ_JACHEN010000059.1, from coordinate 5,766 downwards.
AAATCATTGATAGAAGAAGAGGACAATCAGATCAGTCTGAATCAGTACTTAGGCAGAGTTAGTGACGGAACAGAAGGGGAGGAATTTCTGGAGCAGATTCGCAAGGAGCTTAGGATGGCCCATTTGAAAATCGAAAATGCTTTGCATATAGTAGATAAAAAAATAAAAAATACACTTAATGATCATTAAATATCATCACCGTTCATAAATGAAAGAATATTATGTATTGGAATAAGGAATGTTAAAGGAATTGACTATATAGTCCCTTAACAGAAAGGGGTGCTATATTTTGCATAAACTGTATGTTTTTTTTCCGACAGAGCAGTTGAGGGATGACTATATGGAGAAAGTACTAGATATGCAGCTCCCAGAGGAAAAAGGAAAAAGTGGAGAGAAACGTCTGCAAAAGATCCAATACAGAAAATCATATAAAGGTATTCCAGGATTTTGGGTACTTTTATATCCCCGCCCAAGTACCCGAGATGAGGATTTACAGAAGGATATTGAAAAAATCATACCTTCTTATTGGATCGGTGATCGAGTTTTTTTTCCAAAGCAATTAGCTAGTAGAAAGCAAATGGTGGAGCTTTGGATAGAGAAATATCGACTAGCGAGCGTATCTCATGACTCCAGTGCCTGGAAATTATTTTTTAGAGAAGTTCAGCTCCATTTTCGACAGGGAAGAGTAGATGTGGCAGAGGTTGCATTGCGGTACATCTATAAGTATAACCCCTACTTTCTAAAGAAATATAAACGATATTACATTTTTGAGGATATTGCTTATTATTATGAAGCCAAAGGTGATCTTATAAAAAGCTTGAAACATCTTAAAGCACAAGCGTTATTGCAGCCTGAATCCTCAGAGGCCTATTTGAACATGAGCAGCTTTTTGATTTTGAATGGGTTGAGCGAGGAGGCCATAGGCATATGCAAGGATGGATTGAAGATTAATCCCCAAGACCAGTATCTCAGTAATAATCTGCTGGCCGCATATTTAAATGAAGGTTATCTTGATACGGCTATGGAATATCTGAATGAAAAAATTGAAGAAAATCCAAGAATATCGATGAATTGGAAGCTTAAAGGCGACATTTTATACGAATTAGACCGCCACGAAGAGGCAATCGGTTGCTATCAACGGGCCATTAGGATCCGATCACAAGATTTGGAAGAAATCAAAACGGATATTTATTATAGCTTGGCCATTTGCTATCAACATTTAGGGCAAATCCGAAAAGCCATAAGATATAATAAACAATTGCTAAAATATGATACTGAAGATCCAGCAGCATTGTTAAATCTATCAAAATTATTTGGTGAAGATTTAAAACAATATACCATAGCCCAAAGATATGCAGAGCAGCTTGTGAGTTTACATCCTGAGAATGGGTATGGACACCATAACCTTGGTTTGATTTATTTATATACTCGTAGATTTGATAAAGCAAAGTGGCATCTGTATCGAGCAAGAAAGTTAGTGCCTAATTATCAGCCTGTATATGATGCCATCGAGGAATTAAATAGAATTCATGACTGACTTTAAAAATGACCTCTTATCTGGAGGTCATTTTGTTATGTATGTTATTTTTAGGGTAAAATATATAAAAAGAGGAAAGGGGATGAAATTGTGGGGTTAGAAAGGAATGCAAAGGGATGCAACTGTGGGAAATGTAGCCATAAATTTTGCGCCAGCAAAGTTCCTATATTTTCAACATTGTCCCAGGAGGAGCTGGCTGAAATAAATAGTCTAAAAATAAATAAAAAGTACAAAAAGGGCGAGATTCTCTTCTTTGAGGGTGACCGAATGGAAAGCCTGTTTATTATAAATCAGGGAAAGGTAAAAGTTTTTAAATACACAAAAGAAGGGAAGGAACAAATTCTATATATATTATCGGAAGGAGATATCTTCGGGGAGTTAAGCTTGTTTCAAAGCGAGAAACTGACGTTTAATGTGGAAGCTCTTGAGGATGTAAACGCTTGCGTTTTGACAAAGAACAATTTTGAAATGATACTGAGCAAGCGTCCTGAGATTTCTATGAAGGTTTTACAAGTCATGGGAGAGCGATTGATTAAGATGGAGACATTGATCCAGAGTTTAGGTACAAAGGATATTGAAGCTAGAATTGCCACATTTCTTTTAGAGCTCATACCAGAGTATACAAGGAGTAGAGGAAATATTAAGGAAATAGAATTGCCCTTAAGCCGAGAGGAGATAGCAAATTATATTGGTGTTACACGGGAGACGATCAGTAGAAAACTAGGAAAGATGCAGGAAGAGGGTATTTTAAGGGTCAAAGGAATCAAAAAGATCATTATTCTAGATGAAGAGGCTTTGAAGGCATACTTATAAATTTATAAAAGTGAAATACTCCTAGATATACAGCTCTAGGAGTATTTCATTTTTGCTATTTGTTTAGTTCTTCGAGAAGAGCATTCAGATCGATGCCATGGATATCAGCGGCCTGAGCCAAGCTCTCCATTTGGGATGATGGGCATCCTAGGCATCCCATACCATGACGCATAAGAATTTCTGCAGCCTTTGGATTTAATCGTAATGCATCGCTTATTAATGTTTCCCTTGTAATTTTCATATTGATTCCTCCATATACTCTTTTATTTTTTCAAAATTTGATGAACAAATCCAGTTGTACCATTAAAATCTGCAGTGTTTACCTTGTAAGTAAACGCTTCATTCGCATTTTCTACAAAAGCCTTCGTCCACTGAGCTCTTAATTGATAAAATACTTCAATATCGGCGCCGACGGCCTCCCAATAACCTTTGTGGAGGCACTGGATATTTTTCCACTCCACATGGTCAGGTTCGGCAATTGTTACGTTATTTACATTATCACAAGGCATACCATCCAATATATAATTATTGAGAGCCTTATAAATTGCTGGTGCACTTTCAACCTGACCTTTTGATTTTGCATCAGTACCCGATTGAACACCTTGTTGCTTATATAAGTTCATGGCCATTTCTATTGATTCTTGGCCATAGCTTTGAAACGCGGATGTAAGAATAGCAGCCTGTCTTGTCTCGGCAATAGAGATTCTACTTTGAAGCCAGCCGTGAATATTATCTGTATCAATTAATTGATCCAGAGGTGCATCTGGCAGAGGAGCTCCAAATTTATTGGCAGCCTGTTCTACAATCGTATTCACTTCGTCGCCATACTTTGAAGTGTAGGCTTGGATTAACTCAACCTCAAGCGCTTCGTGCAATTTAATTTTATTAAATAACCAGTGATGTATAGGACCTAAAAATCTACTCATTGTAATGCCTCCTTCTATTGTAATTATAATTCCCTTAGTTTGGACGATCTATGATTTAAATCACATTATTTGTTTTTTTCTTTCTTAAATCGTTCCATGACATCCTGTTGAAACTTTGCAAAGGTGATTTTGTCGATGAAATCTCCTAATTTCTCTCCAGCAGTAGCATTTTCATTGTAGTAGTCCACAATGACCTTAACAAGCAGAAAAGCATGATCCTCCGACAAACCCACGGTTACAATATCAGATAGCCTTTGGTGAAATCCAGCACTACCACCTACTGTAACGATATATCCGTCTACGTCTGCAATCACGCCAATATCCTTGGAGTAGACACTGGTGCATGCATTTCTACAGCCAGCTACACCAATTTTGGTACGATTTGGAGTAGAGGCACCATAGAAGGTCTTTTCAAGCTTCATGCCTAGCCTCAATGAATTTTGCTTTGCTCGCTTACAGAAGGATGCAGGGCACATCTCTACATTTTTTACGGAATAGGCAGATAAGACTGCTGGTTCCATGCCTAGTTCTTCCCAGACCTTATTCACATCTTCAGCTTGCAGACCGGTGATCATAATCCGTTGACCAGATGTGATTTTTAAGGTGCCTTGATACTTCTTGGCTACTTCAGCGATTTTGACGAGCAAATCAGGTTTAATGAATCCTCCGGGAATCCGTGGGGTTACAGCATAGGTTTTGTTGCCATTTCTTATTTTTTGTAGATTGGCGTATTTTGGCGCATCCATCTATTTCACTCCTTATAGGGTTATCATCTTTTGATAAGTCTATTATAATATGGGAAAAATATCTAAAAAACAATTTAAGTCACAAATTCATGTGATATATATCACTTTGTCACAAAACTATTTAAAATATACAGAATAGGGTATATGATAGGTACAGGCACCTTTATTACTTTCAAGAAAGAGGGATAAAATGAACAAAAATACTGCATTAATAAAGCATATTCCAATTTTTGCTCACTTAAGTGATGAATCGCTTGAAAAAATTGCTACAATTACAGTAGAGAAAAAATATAGAAAAGGAACGATTATCTTTATGGAGGGAGATCCTGGAGAAGCGATTTTTTTTATCAAATCAGGCAAGGTAAAGATTTCAAAGACCTCTTCTGATGGCAGGGAGTTGATTTTAAATATTTATGGAGATGGAGATGTGTTTGCAGAAGTAACCATTTTTAATGATGTACAGTATCCTGCTACTGCAGAAGTTATTGAGGATGCGGTCATTGGAATGATTATGAATAAAGAACTAGAAGAGTTGGTAAAACGGAATGCAGATTTGGCACTACAGATCATAAAAATCCTAAACAAAAGATTATATATGTCACAAATGAAATTGAAGCAAATGGCTTTGAGTGATACCTATGTAAGAACTGCACAAATGATTATTAAGCTTGCCCATGAACATGGTGTAGAAAAAGATGATATGATTGAATTAAAATTAGAATTATCAAGACAAGAATTAGCCAACATGATAGGAACGGCTAGAGAAACCGTGAGTAGAGCATTAAGCCAATTTAAAAAAGAAGGATCTATTGATATTAGCGGAAAGAGAATCATTGTAAAAAACATGAAAAAACTAAAAACTTGGATAGAATCATAAATATAAAAGAGAAGTATTGTATCGGTACAATACTTCTCTTTTATTATTCGTTTGTAAGTATTTACTTGATTTAAGTGAGATGATATAATAATAATAAAGAGAAGCATACATACAATTCTTAAGGGGGAGCAGTACAATGTGGAAGATGAGTATTAAAAAATTGGTTCTTTCAGGGTTGATGGCAGCCCTTGTCTTGGTGGGAACAATGCTGATTCAAATTCCTACACCTATGAAAGGATATATTCATATTGGAGATAGCATGGTTTATTTAAGTGGTATTTTGCTAGGACCTATAGCAGGAAGCTTTGCAGCAGCCGTGGGATCTATGCTGGCAGATCTTTTCTTAGGTTATGGAGTGTATGCACCTGCGACCTTTGTCATCAAGGGTTTAGATGCCTTGGTAGTTGGATTTATTTATCATAAAATAGTAAGCGAACAAGGATCTTTGGTAAGAAAGCTTATTGGCTTTGTTGTATCTGTTGCGCTTGGGGGCGCCATTATGGTTGGTGGGTATCTAATCTATGAAACGATGCTATATGGTTTTGCGGCTGCCGTACTAAATGTTTTGGCAAATATGACGCAAGCCATCGGTGGAGGAATATTGGCAGCGCCATTGTTATTAAGCTTGGATAAGATAAAAATATTTCATGATTTATACAGTCATAATTAAGACTTCCCTAGGGGAGTCTTTTATATTACGGAATAAATATTGCGTCACAAACGTAGGGGCGTGCAGTGCACGTCCGTTCTGCTTGGCAACGAACCTATCGTTGACGCCCAATGGGCGCCCCTAGTACTATATAGTTGTAGCATAAAGCTACAGCTTTTTTTTATTATTGAGTTTGTAGTTTGAACATTCGATGCCTA
>NZ_JACHEN010000058.1 GCF_014205875.1 Anaerosolibacter carboniphilus | reverse complement strand
AACCCAATTGCCATCGAAGAAGGATTAAGATTTGCGATCCGTGAAGGTGGAAGAACAGTTGGAGCAGGTGTAGTTGCTTCTATCATAAAGTAATTTTCATATAGGGATTATCAAATGCATAACCATCGGGACTAGGTTTGGCAGTCAAACCTAGTCCTTTAAAATGATATTGCTTAATTAAAAAGATTTCTGAATGAAGAAAAAATTTAAAGAACTGGATATGGAATAGAACATTTTCCGCATAATAATTGGAAAGAATAGTGGCTATACTAAGATAGGGAAATTAGCAAAAAATAACATAAGCATAGAGAAAAAAACACGAAACAGGTGGTTTTTTCTCTGTATTTATAATCGGTGAAAACATTGAAATAAGTCATGGTTAGCCGACCTATTGGGGAACAAAAATCGTATTGACATCTATTGCAAATTGTGATAGTTTTATTAAGTAATGGTATCAGAATGAGATATCTGCGTCGATTTGCTGGATAGTTGAGATAGACAGATAGGTTTTAGGAGGTGTAAACATGAGAGTGAAAGTTACCTTAGCATGTACAGATTGCAAGCAAAGAAATTACCACACAATGAAGAACAAGAAAAATGATCCTGAAAGATTAGAAATGAAGAAATACTGTAAGTTCTGCAAGTCCCATACAGCTCACAAAGAAACAAAATAATCCTATATTTTTTGTATGTTTACCCATATTAACATATAAGGATGTGAAATAAGCATATGGCAACACAAACAAATACGAATAATCCTGGAAAAACTCAAGATATGAGCAAATTTTTCAGAGGTGTAAAATCGGAACTTAAAAAAGTGAATTGGCCAAGTAGAAAAGACCTAATCAATTATACAACGGTTGTACTTGTAACCTGCGCCATTGCATCAGTAGGCGTATGGATTGCGGATACAATTTTTGGAAAAACTCTTCAACTAATCATAAAATAGTGAGGGAGGGAAGAGTGATTTATACAAAAGTATAAATGCTCTGCGATATGTCAGAAAAGGCTAAATGGTATGTGGTGCACACCTATTCAGGACATGAAAACAAGGTGAAAGCCAATATAGAGAAAATTGTAGAGAATAGGGGCATGGAAGAAGTTATCCATGAAGTACTCGTGCCTACAGAAGATGTAGTAGAAATTAAAAATGGTAAGAAAAAAGTGAAGCAAAAGAAAGTCTTTCCAGGCTATGTAATTGTGAACATGATTATGAATGATGAATCTTGGTATGTTGTTAGAAATACCAGAGGAGTTACAGGCTTCGTAGGTCCAGGATCGAAACCCATCCCTTTAACGGAAGAAGAAGTAAGAAATATGGGTATTGCAGAACCAACACCGCAAATTGATGTGGTGGTAGGAGATACAATCAAAGTTACTTCAGGTCCGTTTGAAAGCTTTATGGGCGTAGTGAAAGGCATAAATCTGGAAAAACATACTTTAAAGGTGCTTATTTCTATGTTTGGTAGGGAAACACCCGTTGAGCTTGATTTTACCCAAGTGCAGAAGTTATAGTTTATTGTTAAAAAGCTATATGCTTTTAAATATAAAAGATTTGTTGTAAGCGATAAATGATAAGCTTACACAGGGAAACGAGGAGGTGTAACAATGGCTAAAAAGGTTACAGGATTAGTAAAGCTACAAATCAATGCAGGAAAAGCTACTCCGGCACCACCAGTAGGTCCAGCACTTGGACAACAAGGTGTTAACATAATGCAATTCTGTAAAGAATTCAATGCTAGAACTGCAGATCAAGCTGGTTTGATTATACCAGTAGTAATTACTGTATATCAGGACAGATCATTTACATTCATCACAAAAACACCACCAGCCGCTGTTCTATTAAAGAAGGCTGCGAAAATTGAAAGTGGCTCAAGTACACCAAACAAAACAAAGGTTGCTAGAGTATCTATTGATAAGGTGAGAGAAATCGCAGAACTAAAAATGCCTGACTTAAATGCTGGAAGCGTTGAAGCTGCTATGAGCATGGTAAAAGGTACTGCAAGAAGTATGGGAATTGTAGTTGAAGAATAGTAGTTGTTAGGAGCAAATCGCGTGGGAGGTATTCTCAACACCGTTAAAACCACAAGGGAGGTAGCAAAATGCCAAAAAGAGGTAAGAAATATCAAGAAAGTGCGAAGTTAGTAGATAAAGCTGCGCTTTATGAAGCAAATGAAGCACTTGATTTAGTAGTAAAAACAGCAAAAGCAAAGTTTGATGAAACAGTTGAAGCCCATATCAAACTGGGTGTAGACTCAAGACATGCTGACCAACAAGTTAGAGGAGCGATTGTTTTACCACATGGTACAGGTAGAACAAGTAGAGTTCTTGTATTTGCAAAGGGTGACAAAGTGAAAGAAGCTGAAGCAGCTGGAGCAGATTTTGTTGGAGCAGAAGATATGGTTGAAAAGATTCAAAAAGAAAACTGGTTTGAGTTCGACGTTGTAGTTGCTACACCTGACATGATGGGATTAGTAGGACGACTAGGTAGAGTACTAGGACCAAAAGGTTTAATGCCAAACCCAAAATCAGGTACAGTTACATTTGATGTGGAAAAAGCTGTAAAAGAAATCAAAGCAGGTAAAGTGGAATATAGATTAGACAAAACAAACATCATTCACGTTCCGATCGGAAAAGTATCCTTTGGAACTGAAAAATTAAATGACAACTTCCATACGTTGATGGAGGCAGTTGTTAAAGCAAAGCCAGCGGCAGCTAAAGGACAATACCTTAGAAGTGTAGTGGTTGCCAGCACAATGGGCCCTGGCATTAAAATAAACCCAGTTAAGGTAATGGCATAATTTGCTATTGCTTCATTGTTGACATATAGATTTTACAATGATATAATCAAAGGCGTTGTAAATGAAAATATGAATATAAACCGTAGACAGTAGGAACCCGATTGGGTTTAAAATATCCTACCGAGGTTGAGACTATAGATTTCAATTTATTGAAAATTATAGAACCTCTCTATGTCTGCGGCAGAGAGGTTCTGTTATTTTATATAACAGAACGGACTTGGATTTAGAAGTTGTAGAGGAGGTGGACACCTAAATGTCAAACGCAATAGAGATCAAAAAGCAGATCGTGGAAGAAATCAAAGAGAAGTTCAGCAAAGCACAATCAGCAGTTGTTGTGGATTACCGTGGTCTTAATGTGGAAGAAGTGACAGAGCTTAGAAAGCGAATGAGAGAAGCAGGTATAGACTACAAAGTTTACAAAAACACAATGACAAGAATGGCTGCGCAGGAGACAGGCTTTGAAGCTTTATTAGGAGATCTAACTGGACCAAACGCCATTGCATTTAGCTACAGCGATCCAGTGATCCCTGCAAAAATCTTAAATGATTTTGCGAAGGATCATAAGAAGCTAGAATTAAAATCAGGTGTTGTAGAAGGTAAGTATTGTAGTCTTGATGAAATCAAAGCAATTGCTGAAATTCCATCGAAAGAAGTATTGCTTGCTAAATTACTTGGCAGCATTAAATCACCATTATCAAATCTTGCTTATTTACTTCAAGCAATTGCAGATAAGCAAAATGGTGCGGAAGCGTAAATTCATTATTACCTAAAATTTTTCGGAGGTGTATTTTAAAATGACAAGAGATCAAATTATTGAAGCGATTAAAAATATGACAGTTCTTGAATTAAACGAATTAGTAAAAGCATGTGAAGAAGAGTTCGGCGTATCTGCAGCAGCTCCAGTGGCAGTTGTAGGTGGAGGCGCAGCAGCAGCTCCAGTTGAAGAAAAAACTGAATTTGATGTTATCTTAGCTAGCGCTGGTGCAGAAAAGATCAAGGTTATCAAAGTTGTAAGAGAATTAACTGGCTTAGGATTAAAAGAAGCAAAAGACTTAGTAGACAACGCGCCAAAGACATTAAAAGAAGGTGCAGCTAAGGCAGAAGCAGAAGAAATCAAAGCGAAGTTATCTGAAGTAGGCGCTACAGTAGAAGTTAAGTAATTAAAGATGATCAAAAGGGACTCCAGAGCAATCTGGAGTACCTTTTTGTTTATAACACATAGGGAAATCGTCTAAATAAAAACAAATCATTTCGAATGAAATGATTTGCCAAGGACTGTAATGATTCAAATTCTACTAGCAATGATCTAAAGACATTAGTTATATTTTAGCATATAAACCAAGGCTTGACAATAAAAAAAGATTGTGATAGCATTATATAATGCCATACAACTCACGATTTTTCATTACGTGTATAAAAGGAAATTCAATTGGCAATAGTATAAAGGATAATACTAAAATAGCATATTTATCCACAATTTCCAATACATAAATAGACCTATTCATCATATATAAATAGACCTATCTATGTTTTACAATATATTTATGCTTCCAGTGAACTTGTTATAACTGGGGCATTCAAAGCAGATAACGGCAAGACTTTTAAAAGAAAGTTTTGTTAATATAGATTAAAGTTCTCTTCTTACAATTCTTAAGGAGGCTTTTCTGAAGCATTTGAGCTATAACCTTGCCTTGAGCCGGGTTTATAGTTTTGTCATGTGTTTTGAGTCGATCTTAAGGTTCGCAGAAAACTCTAAAACCAGGATACACTAGATTGTTTCTAGCGTTTCTTTGGTGTCACAAGCAGTTGCAGTAGCAGCATGCGATCTTTTATATTACTACAAGGGGTGAAAGAACATGCCACATCCTATTCAGGTCGGAAGAACAACCAGAATGAGTTACTCCAGCATCGACGAAGTAATAGACATGCCAAATCTGATTGAAATCCAGAGCAAGTCCTATGAGTGGTTTTTAAGGGAGGGATTACGAGAAGTTTTTGAAGACATTTCTCCAATTCAAGACTATACAGGAAATCTAATTCTTGAGTTTATTGATTATTCATTGGATGGGGAACCTAAGTATGAAGTTGAGGAATGCAAGGAAAGAGATGTTACCTATGCCGCTCCATTAAAAGTTAAGGTAAGATTAATCAATAAAGAGACTGGTGAGGTAAAGGAGCAAGAGGTATTCATGGGAGATTTCCCATTGATGACCGATAAGGGAACCTTTATTATCAACGGTGCAGAGAGAGTTATTGTCAGCCAATTGGTTAGATCGCCTGGACCTTACTACTCCCTTCAATTTGACAGAACCGGGAAAAAATTATTTTCTACAACGGTGATTCCAAATAGGGGCGCGTGGTTGGAATATGAAACAGATTCTAATGATATCATTTCTGTTCGTGTAGACAGAACAAGAAAGCAACCGGTTACAGTTCTATTAAGAGCCATGGGCTTCGGTACTGATGCCGAGATTATACAGCTGTTAGGTGAAGACGAGCGCTTAATGAATACCCTTGACAAGGATAATACAAAATCCCAGGAAGAGGGATTATTAGAAATCTATAAGAAGCTGAGACCTGGTGAACCACCAACAGTTGAAAGTGCAAAATCTCTCATTGATTCTTTATTTTTTGACCCTAAACGATATGATTTAATGAAGGTTGGTCGTTATAAATATAATAAAAAATTAGGCATCGTCAATAGAATTGTTGACTTTAAAGCGGCGGAAACCATCGTCAATCCGAATACTGGAGAGATATTCGTGGAAGAAGGCTTTAAAATTGACAGAGAGACAGCGATTGCCATTGAAAATTCAGGCATCAAAGCGGTTACTGTTATTGGAGAAGATGGAAAGCCTGTCAAAGTCATCGGCAACCATTTTGTAAATATTAAAGACTATATTACCTTTAATATAGATGATTTGGGTATCGAGAAAAAAGTGCATTATCCAGTACTCCGTGAAATTTTAGATACTTATAAGACTGAAGCTGAAATTCGGGAAGCATTAAAAGAAAGAAGCAGAGACTTATCACCAAAGAATATAATCATTGATGATATGATTGCTTCTATTAGTTATGTGTTAAATCTTGCCCATGGTATTGGTGAGGTCGATGATATCGATCATTTGGGCAATCGAAGATTGAGATCTGTTGGAGAATTGCTGCAAAACCAATTTAGAATTGGACTTTCCAGGATGGAAAGAGTTGTAAAGGAAAGAATGACAATCCAGGATATTGACGTCATTACACCGCAAGCGCTGATCAATATCCGTCCTGTAGCAGCTGCAATCAAAGAGTTCTTTGGAAGCAGCCAGTTGTCACAGTTTATGGACCAGACCAATCCTTTGGCTGAGTTGACTCATAAAAGAAGATTATCTGCATTAGGACCTGGTGGTTTATCCCGTGAAAGAGCAGGCTTCGAGGTTCGTGACGTTCACCACTCCCACTATGGGCGTATGTGTCCAATCGAGACACCAGAGGGTCCAAACATCGGTTTGATTGGTTCCTTAAGTACCTATGCTAGGATCAATGATTATGGATTCATTGAATCTCCATACCGTAAAGTGGATAGAAAAAGAGGCTTGGTAACTGAGGTAATCGAGTACTTAACCGCTGATGAAGAAGATAAATTTATCATCGCGCAGGCCAATGAACCGCTAGATGAAGAAGGAAGATTCATGAACCGCAGGGTAACGGCCAGAACGAAGAATGGCGGTATTGACGTAGTTCCGAAAGATGAAGTAGATTACATGGATGTATCGCCAAAGCAAGTGGTATCTGTGGCTACTGCCATGATTCCTTTCTTGGAAAACGACGACGCAAACCGTGCCCTAATGGGTGCCAACATGCAACGTCAGGCCGTTCCATTGTTAAGAACGGATGCGCCGGTAATTGGTACGGGAATGGAGTACGTTTCAGCTAAGGATTCTGGCGTTGTGCTCTTGGCAAAAAATGCTGGAATTGTGGAACGAGTAAGTGCAGATGAAATCATTATTAAAAGGGACTCCGATGGAGGCCGTGATAAATATAAATTGTTGAAGTTTAAACGTTCTAACCAAGGTACCTGTATCAATCAAAGACCGATTGTTCATAAGGGTGAGCATTTGGCGAAGGGTGATACCATTGCGGATGGACCATCTACTGACAACGGTGAGATTGCATTAGGAACAAACCTATTGATTGGTTTCATGACTTGGGAAGGCTATAACTATGAGGATGCCATCCTCTTAAATGAAAGACTTGTAATGGAAGATAGATTGACTTCTATTCATATCGAAGAATATGAAGCAGAAGCGAGAGATACAAAATTGGGTCCAGAAGAAATCACAAGGGATATACCAAACGTTGGAGAAGATGCTCTTAGGGATCTTGACGAGAGAGGAATTATCCGCATTGGTGCGGAAGTCAATTCCGGCGATATCCTTGTGGGTAAAGTAACACCAAAGGGAGAAACGGAGCTTACGGCAGAAGAAAGATTACTTCGCGCAATCTTTGGAGAAAAGGCCAGAGAAGTAAGAGATACATCCTTAAGAGTACCCCATGGTGAATCAGGCATCATTGTAGATGTAAAAGTATTTACCCGTGAAAATGGAGACGAATTGCCTCCAGGTGTGAATATTTTGGTAAGATGTTATATTGCGAAGAAGAGAAAAATCAACGTAGGGGATAAAATGGCAGGACGTCATGGTAATAAAGGGGTAATCTCCAGAATATTACCAGAGGAGGATATGCCTTTCCTTGAGGATGGAACACCACTTCAGGTTGTATTAAACCCATTAGGGGTGCCTTCTCGTATGAACATTGGTCAGGTACTCGAGGTGCATTTGGGTCTTGCAGCTAGGAAAAAAGGATGGAAGGTGGCAACACCAGTATTCGATGGTGCCAGCGAGCAGGATATTCGTGAAGCCTTGCAGGAATGTGGATACCCAGAAGATGGTAAGCTTGTGCTATATGATGGAAGAACAGGTATGCCTTTTGACAACAGAGTAACTGTTGGATACCTATATATGCTGAAACTGCACCACTTGGTAGATGATAAAATCCATGCAAGAAGCACAGGACCTTATTCATTGGTTACGCAACAGCCGTTGGGCGGTAAGGCTCAGTTCGGTGGTCAGCGTTTTGGTGAGATGGAGGTTTGGGCGTTGGAAGCCTATGGTGCTGCCCATACCCTTCAGGAAATTTTAACGGTTAAATCCGATGACGTGGTAGGCCGTGTAAAAACTTACGAAGCCATTGTGAAGGGTGAGAATATACCTGAACCAGGAGTGCCTGAATCCTTTAAGGTACTAATCAAAGAATTACAGAGTTTGGCGCTGGATGTAAAGGTATTAACAGAAGATGATGCTGAACTGGAAATTAGAGAATCTGTAGATGAGGATATCAGTGACTTAAATGTAATTCTTGAAGGCGAAGAATTCAATAATTACACCGAAGAATATGAAGAGCAAGAAGTGAAAGAGGATACTGATTCAGAAGAATTCTTTGATGAAGACGATATTGAGAGAGAAGAGTTTATCAGCGAAGACGATTATAGCGAATATGAAGAATACGATGATGAATTTTAATCAGGTTTAATAGGATGTTAACGCTGAATCATAAAATGTATAAGATCCAGATGGAGCAAAGTCTCCATCTGGATTAGCACTGAGCAGTGAAGAAAATGAATGAGGGTCATCATTAAACCAATAAGAAGGGAGAGAAACTCCTTGTTTGAATTAAATAATTTTGAATCCATTAAGATTGGTCTTGCATCACCGGAGAAGATTAGAAGCTGGTCCAAAGGTGAGGTAAAAAAGCCTGAAACAATTAACTATAGAACATTGAAGCCAGAGAAGGAAGGTCTTTTTTGTGAAAAAATATTTGGACCTCAGAAGGACTGGGAATGTCACTGTGGTAAATACAAGAGAGTAAGATACAAAGGTGTTGTCTGTGATCGTTGCGGCGTTGAGGTGACAAAATCTAAAGTAAGACGTGAGAGAATGGGGCACATAGAATTGGCTGCTCCTGTATCTCATATTTGGTATTTCAAAGGAATACCAAGCCGTATGGGATTATTGTTGGATATGTCCCCAAGATCCTTGGAAAAAGTATTATATTTTGCATCCTACATTGTTACCAATCCAGGGGAAACAGCGTTAAGCTATAAACAGCTTTTAAGCGAAAAAGAATACAGAGAATATAGAGATAAGTACGGAAATGCCTTCAAAGCATCCATGGGTGCAGAGGCAATCAAAGATATATTGAAGCAAATAGATCTTGAGAAACTGTCAAAGGATTTAAGATTAAAGTTGAGAGATAGCTCTGGACAAAAAAGAATTCGAACCATTCGAAGACTTGAGGTAGTTGAGGCGTTTAAGAAATCTAACAACAGACCAGATTGGATGATTTTGGATGTAGTACCTGTCATTCCGCCAGAGCTTAGGCCAATGGTGCAGTTGGATGGAGGAAGATTCGCCACATCTGATTTAAATGACCTATATCGAAGAGTGATTAATAGAAACAACCGTTTGAAGAGACTATTGGATCTTGGAGCACCTGATATCATTGTCAGAAATGAGAAAAGAATGCTTCAAGAAGCGGTAGACGCTTTAATTGATAACGGTAGAAGAGGAAGACCTGTTACCGGACCTGGAAACAGACCATTAAAGTCTTTATCAGACATGTTAAAAGGGAAACAGGGTCGTTTCCGTCAGAACCTATTGGGTAAGCGTGTTGACTACTCAGGACGTTCTGTTATCGTTGTAGGACCTGAATTGAAATTCTATCAGTGTGGTCTGCCAAAGAAAATGGCACTAGAGTTATTCAAACCTTTTGTTATGAAA
This sequence comes from Anaerosolibacter carboniphilus, assembly GCF_014205875.1. Taxonomy (GTDB): domain Bacteria; phylum Bacillota; class Clostridia; order Peptostreptococcales; family Thermotaleaceae; genus Anaerosolibacter; species Anaerosolibacter carboniphilus. The sequence continues at coordinate 6,247 of NZ_JACHEN010000058.1, read as the reverse complement.
CGATTGGTAAATGACGGTTATGCCCACAATATTAAAAGTGCCAAAAGAATGGTTGAACGGGTTCGATCAGAGGTTTGGGATGTACTAGAAGAAGTTATCAGAGAACATCCAGTTCTGTTAAACCGTGCCCCTACCCTACATAGATTAGGAATTCAAGCCTTTGAGCCAATCTTAGTAGAAGGAAAGGCGATTAAGCTCCATCCATTGGTATGTACTGCATATAATGCTGACTTTGATGGTGACCAGATGGCTGTTCACGTGCCGCTGTCTGTAGAGTCTCAAGCAGAAGCAAGATTTTTAATGTTGTCCGTAAACAACATCCTGAACCCAAAAGATGGATCTCCAGTTACAACACCTACTCAAGATATGGTGCTAGGCAGTTACTATATGACGGTAGAGGTTGAAGGGGAGAAGGGCGAAGGCATGATCTTCAAGGATCACGAAGAAATGCTGATGGCCTATGAAAACAAAATTGTGGGGCTTCATGCAAAGGTAAAAGTGAGAAGAAAGCTTTCCAAGGATGATCCAGGTAAACTGGTAGAAAGTACTGTGGGAAGATTTATATTCAATGAAAAAATTCCGCAGGATTTAGGCTTTGTAAATAGAGCAGAAAATTTATATGCGTTAGAAGTAGATTTCCTCTGTGATAAGAAATCCTTAGGAAAAATTATTGATAAATGCTTTAGAGTTCATGGAAATACTGTAACAGCTTTATTGCTAGATCATATCAAGGCGATGGGCTTCCACTATTCAACCATTGGTGCTATCACTATCAGTGTATCGGATATGGAAATACCACAAGAAAAAGAAGAGCTATTGTCAAAAGCGGATGAAACTGTTGATAAATATGAGAAAGCTTACAGAAGAGGTCTGATCTCCGATGAAGAGCGATACGAGAAAGTTATCCAAACATGGCAGGAAACAACGGAAAAAGTTACCGATGCGTTGATGAAAAACCTAGGCAGATTGAATAATGTATTCATCATGGCCCATTCTGGTGCGAGGGGTAGTAAAAACCAGATTCGTCAGCTGGGTGGTATGCGTGGATTGATGGCCAATGCTTCTGGTCATACGGTAGAAATGCCAATCAAAGCGAACTTCCGTGAAGGATTATCAGTACTTGAGTACTTTATCTCCACCCACGGTGCGAGAAAGGGTCTTGCAGATACAGCCCTACGTACAGCCGACTCCGGTTATTTGACAAGAAGATTGGTTGACGTAAGCCAGGACGTAATTATTCGTGAACTTGACTGTGGCACGAACGAAGGAATCGTTGCAGAAGATTATAGAGATGGCAATGAAATCATTGAACCGTTATATGACAGAATCGAAGGAAGATATGCTCTTGAAGATATCATCCATCCTGAAACAGGTGAGGTTATTGTTGAAGCTAACAAAATGATTTCAGGAAAAGCAGCAGATATTATTATTGGTGCCGGAATCACAAAGGTAAAAATAAGAACTGTACTGCATTGTAGAACAAGACACGGCGTTTGTGGTGTATGTTATGGAAGAAACCTGGCGACAGGAGAGCCTGTAAACGTGGGAGAGGCAGTTGGTATTATCGCTGCCCAGTCCATCGGTGAGCCAGGAACACAGTTGACCATGCGTACCTTCCATACCGGCGGGGTTGCTGGTGCCGATATTACCCAAGGTCTACCGAGGGTAGAGGAACTATTCGAAGCCCGTAAGCCAAAGGGATTGGCCATTATCGCTGAGGTGGATGGTGTAGCTGCCATCAATGAAACCAAAAAGAAACGGGAAGTGATCGTTACTTCTCCTGATGGTGAAAGCAGAACCTACTCTATCGCCTATGGCTCAAGAATTAAGGTGAAGAATGGTCAGCAATTAGAAGCAGGAGATGAGATTACGGAAGGTTCCGTAAACCCCCATGATATTTTAAGAATCAAAGGTGTAAGCGGCGCCCAACAATATCTTGTGCGCGAAGTACAACGGGTTTACAGAATGCAGGGTGTTGATATTAACGATAAACACATTGAGGTTATCGTAAGACAAATGATCTCTAAGGTGAAAGTTGAAGACTCAGGAGATACAGAACTTCTCCCAGGTGGTCTGATCAATCTCTATGATTTTGAAGAAGATAATAAGCGCACAGAAGAAGACGGCGGTAAGCCGGCTGTTGGTAGAAGAGTCCTGCTTGGTATTACAAAGGCATCCCTTGCGACAGAATCATTCTTGTCAGCGGCTTCCTTCCAGGAAACTACGAGGGTGCTAACTGAGGCTGCGATTAAGGGTAAAGAAGATCATCTGATCGGACTAAAGGAAAATGTAATTATTGGTAAGCTCATCCCGGCAGGTACAGGTATGAGAAGATACAAGAATATTGCCATAGAACATGAAAACAGTCCGAAGGAACCAGTTAACAATTAGTTGTTGACAGGGATTGCCCTTAGTGGTAAAATATCAAAGTGTGTAAATTAACAAGATAGTGGACTTTTTAAATATACTGAAAGATTATGTGTATACACATAATCTTTCAGGTGTTTATTAAAGGAGGATACTATAGATGTTAGAAGAATTAAAAAATCAAAACAAACTCATTATCGGAACAAAGCAGGCACTAAAGGCGATAAAAGAAGGAAGAGCTCAAACCCTTTTTATTGCTAAAGACGCAGAAAAACACGTAACAAGAAACATCGAGGATGCAGCAAGAGAAGTACAGCTTCAGATCGTATACGTGGAATCCATGAAAAAATTGGGAAAAGCGTGCGGCATCGAAGTGAGCGCTGCAACGGCTGTGATCCTGAAGTAACATTGGGACTATGAAGTCTTTGGACTTTATGGGCCAGTTAAACATCGTTAAGCATAGGCTTAGGTTTTCCTATGTATATAAATACCAAAAGAACCATGGAATTAGAAGGAGGTGCACAGAATGCCTACAATTAGCCAATTAGTACGTAAAGGTAGAGAAAAAGTTGAGTACAAATCAACAGCTCCAGCTTTACAAAAAGGTCTTAACACATTGCACAGAAAGCAAACAGATTTAAGTGCTCCACAAAAAAGAGGGGTATGTACATCTGTTAAGACAGTAACGCCAAAGAAACCTAACTCAGCGTTAAGAAAAGTTGCAAGGGTAAGATTGACAAACGGTATCGAGGTAACAGCGTATATCCCAGGTATCGGACACAACTTACAAGAGCACAGCGTTGTATTGATCAGAGGCGGAAGGGTAAAAGACTTACCAGGGGTTAGATACCACATCGTAAGAGGTACCCTAGATACTGCAGGTGTTAAAAACAGAAATCAGGCAAGATCTAAGTACGGTGCAAAGAGACCTAAAGCAGCTAAATAATTCGTCGAGCGGACCTATATCCACCCTCCCATGAGGGTTGGATTTCATATATTGTATGAAGACGCACGACGGCAATCTTAGGGTTGTCGAGTACCGATGAGAGAAATGATTGTTAAGGAGGGAAGAAAAGTGCCAAGAAAAGGACATGTACCAAAGAGAGAAGTATTGCCAGATCCAGTGTACGGAAGCAAGGTGGTTACGAAGTTAATCAACAGCGTTATGTTGGATGGTAAAAGAGGAACTTCACAAAAGATTGTATATGATGCATTTCAAATAATCCAAGAAAAAACAGGTAGCGATCCTCTAGAGGTATTTGAAAAGGCAATGAACAACATCATGCCAGTGCTTGAAGTAAGAGCAAGACGTGTGGGTGGTGCCAACTACCAAGTACCAGTAGAAGTAAGACCTGAAAGAAGACAAACGCTAGGCTTAAGATGGTTGGTTGGTTATACTCGTAAGAGAGGCGAAAAGACCATGGATGAGAAACTGGCGAAAGAGCTTATGGATGCAGCAAACAATACGGGTGCATCTGTGAAGAAGAAAGAAGATACCCACAAGATGGCAGAAGCCAACAAGGCATTTGCACATTACAGATGGTAAGAATAGAAAGAGTTTGCTAAACTTTGGTTTAACAAACCTAATATTGGGAACAATATTTTCTGTAGCAATTCCGAGAAAAGAAAGGAGGAAAAATTGTGCCTAGACAGTTTTCACTAGAAAAAACCCGTAATATTGGTATCATGGCGCATATCGATGCGGGTAAGACAACGACAACTGAAAGAATTTTATTCTATACAGGTAGAACCCATAAAATTGGAGAAGTACATGAAGGTGCTGCGACGATGGACTGGATGGAGCAAGAGCAGGAAAGAGGTATCACAATTACTTCAGCTGCTACGACTGCCCAATGGAATGATCATAGAATAAACATTATAGATACACCGGGACACGTGGACTTTACCGTAGAGGTTGAGAGATCCTTGCGTGTTCTTGACGGATCCGTAGCAGTTTTCTGTGCAAAAGGTGGCGTTGAGCCCCAATCAGAAAATGTTTGGCGTCAAGCTGATAAATATAAAGTACCAAGAATGGCCTATGTAAACAAAATGGATATCATGGGCGCTGATTTCTACAGAGTTATCGATATGATGAAAGACAGATTAAAGGCAAATGCAGTGCCAATTCAATTGCCGATTGGTGCTGAAGATACTTTTACTGGAATCATTGACCTTGTAGAAATGAATGCCAGAATTTACAAAGACGATCTTGGAAAAGATATTGAAGTCACTGAAATCCCAGCGGAGTTAAAGGACAAAGCTGAAGAATTCAGATTAGGATTAGTAGAAGCCGTAGCTGAATCAGATGAAGAATTAATGATGAAATACCTGGAAGGCGAAGAGCTTACAAAAGAAGAAATCATGAAGGGAATCAGAAAACAGACAATTGCCAATGCAATGGTACCTGTTGTTTGTGGTTCATCCTATAAGAACAAAGGGGTACAGTTGATGCTGGATGCAGTCGTTGCATACATGCCATCTCCATTAGATATTCCTGCGATCCAAGGGGTAATTCCTGAAACGCAAGAAGAATCTGAGAGACATGCTAGCGACAGCGAGCCATTCTCAGCCCTTGCGTTCAAAATCATGACAGACCCTTATGTAGGTAAGCTTTGCTTCTTCAGAGTATATTCAGGGGTACTTCAATCAGGTTCCTATGTATATAACTCAACAAAAGAGAAGAAAGAAAGAATCGGACGTATCCTTCAAATGCATGCCAACAGTAGAGAAGAGATCACAGAGGTTTACTCTGGTGATATCGCTGCTGCAGTAGGTTTAAAGGATACAACAACTGGTGACACGTTGTGTGATCAAGCACATCCGATCATTCTTGAGTCTATGGAATTCCCAGAGCCTGTTATTGAGATTGCTATTGAGCCTAAAACGAAGGCTGGTCAAGAAAAAATGGGTGTGGCTCTTCAGAAGCTTGCTGAAGAAGATCCAACATTTAGAACTTGGACCAACCAAGAGACAGGTCAAACAATCATCGCTGGTATGGGTGAGCTTCACCTTGAAATTATCGTAGATAGAATGCTAAGAGAGTTTAAGGTAGAAGCCAATGTAGGTAAGCCACAGGTTGCTTACAAAGAAACAATTACTGCCCCTGCAGATGTAGATATGAAATATGCTCGTCAGTCTGGTGGTCGTGGACAATACGGACACGTTAAGATTAGAGTGTTCCCACAAGAGCCAGGTGCTGGATATGAATTTATCAACTCAACGGTTGGTGGATCTATTCCAAGAGAATATATTTCTCACGTTGATGCCGGTATTCAAGGAGCCATGGAAAATGGTGTGCTTGCTGGCTACCAGTGTGTAGACGTAAAAGTTGAATTATATGATGGATCTTACCATGAGGTTGACTCATCTGAAATGGCATTTAAAATTGCCGGATCTATGGCGTTTAAAGAAGCTGCGAAGAAGGCAAAACCTGCTATTCTTGAGCCATACTTCAAGATTGAGGTAGTTGTAGCTGAAGAGTACATGGGAGACGTAATTGGTGACATAAACTCAAGACGTGGTAGAATTGAGGGTATGGAAGCAAGAGCGGGTGCTCAGGTTGTTAGAGGATACGTGCCGCTATCTGAAATGTTTGGATATGCAACAGATCTTCGTTCCAAAACACAAGGTAGAGGAACATATACAATGGTATTTGACCACTATGAGCAAGTACCAAACAGCATTGCTGAAAAGATTATTGCAGGGAACAAATAAAAAATACATGTTGCCAAATCTTTGGTTTGGCAACTTCATAAAATATCTTTACGATTGAATGTAAGGTTAAAAGGAGGAAGAAAGAAATGGCAAAAGCTAAATTTGAAAGAAATAAGCCCCACGTAAACGTAGGAACAATTGGACACGTTGACCACGGTAAAACAAC
>NZ_JACHEN010000057.1 GCF_014205875.1 Anaerosolibacter carboniphilus | reverse complement strand
AGCCTAAAACCCCCATATCACATGGAATAATCCATGCAATCTGAGGGTTTTAAATTGGTCAAGATTAAATATTTTACTTAATGCAACACTAGAACGCCTTTAGGCGCTTTTTTATATTATAAATGATAGACTTCACCTGGGTTTAGAAGAATTACTTCTGTATTTTTCACACGATCTTTAAAAGCTGAAGGATTTGCTTTGATAACAGGGAAAGTATCGTAGTGCATGGGGATTACTCGCTTTGGTTTAATAAATTCTACGGCACGCACCGCATCCTCAATGTCCATGGTAAAATTGCCTCCTATGGGCAGCATGGCAACATCAATATGTTCTATTTCTAATAACTGCATATCCATTGTTAATCCTGTATCACCGGCATGATAGATTTTCTTTCCGTTGACCTCAATGACAAAGCCACAGGGATTTCCACCATAAATGAGGCCGCCTATGGTCTCTATACCTGATCCATGGAGGGCAGGGGTCATCTTTACAGTTCCAAAATCGAACTTTGTTCGACCGCCGATATGCATGGAATGGGTAGGGATGTCCTTTCCACCTAAATAGGAGGCAATCTCATAATTTGTGATTACGGTAGCATTGCTTTTACCGGAAATCATGGCAGCATCTCCAAGATGATCGCCATGGCCATGGGTTACGAAAATATGGGTAACATGTTGAAAATCAGGGAGTGCCTCTGGTGCTTGAGGGTTGGTAGATAAAAAAGGATCGATCAATGCCTTGAAACTATCCTCTTCTATGTAAAAGCATGCATGACCGAGAAACTGAATTTTCATAGAGTATCAACTCCTTTGTTTTCATATTATTTATTTCATCATACCATATTGATGTTGAACATTATAGATGATTTGATACAAAGGAGACAATATCCTCAAAGATAATAGGCGTCTCCACGCTGCCATAAAAACGATGGCTCGTCCGATCGTAATACCTAATTTCTTTTTGTGGGGTTTTTGCATGATCAAAGATATATTGGGCACTTTTGGCCTTTACAATGGGATCCTTTCTACCTTGAATCACGAACAAAGGCACATCTAATTCTTTTATCAGAGGTTTTGCGGAACGCAGAATTTTAACAAAGTGATAGTTTGCCTTAAGAGGAATTCTGAAAAGTGCTGTATAATCTAGAATCCGGAGATAATCCTTATTCTTAATAGAATTAGAAATATCATGAAGAATATTTTTTCCATCTAGACAATATATAGGTGCACCCATGGTAACCATGCATTTCGGTTGATATCGCTGCGTTAAGTGAAAGGCCAGCAGCCCGCCCATAGAGAAACCAACAACAGCAATATCACTGCATTGTTGAGACAATTCTTTATATCCTTGATGAGCTGATTGAATCCAATCAAGATACGTAGAGCGACGAAGATTCTTTTTAGGCTGATCGCGGACATGGAGGATAGGGCAATGGGTGAGGATATTCTTTTCATTAAATACATCAGCAAGGGGATTCATATCACAAGGGTCACCATTAAAACCATGGAGTAGCAAACAACCTTTCAAAGGGCATCAGATCCTTTCTGTCAAATCCTTTTGTCATAGGCGAGTACAATGGAATTTTCGTAGAAAAGCTATTCCATAACATAGTATTAACAAAAAACCATGGGGCTTATGTTATAATTTAAAACAATTATGATGGCCGAAAAGAAATATGGGTAACATAAATATATGTAATTTTGCCATTAGGAGGAATTAGAGGGAATGAAAAAAAATCAGATTATTGCTGCCATAGATGTGGGTTCCCATGCTTTGAGAATGAAGATTGCTCAAATATCTAATCATGGTCAAATGAAAGCTTTAGAGCTATTAAGATACCCTATTTCCCTGGGAAGAGATACTTATGCCATGGGCAGGGTAAGCTTTAAAACTGTAGATGAAACCTGTGAGATATTAAAGGGATTTAAAAAACTGATGGCAGATTATGGGGTAAAAATGTACCGTGCCATTGCCACCAGTGCTGTAAGAGAAGCACAAAATAGAGACTATATTGCAGATCAGATTCGCTTAAAGACTGGGTTAAACCTTGAAATCATAAGCAATGCGGAAGAACGCTTCTTAACCTATAAGGCGATTAGAGAAAATTTATCTGATCATGAGAAGGTCAGACAGGAAGGTGCCATGATTGTGGATATTGGATCAGGCAGTATTGAAGTCTCTGTATATAGAGGGGGGCATCTGGCCATGAGTCAAAATATTAAATTAGGCTCCTTGCGATTAAGGGAGGTGCTTTCCAGTATAGAGGGAAGAACCCTAAATTTCCCCAAGATTCTTGAGGAATATATCTCCAGTAGCATAGACCAGATCCATGTGATTAAGGAAGAAGAAAAATATGGTAACTTCATTGCATTAGGTGGAGAAATTCGTATTATCAAGGATATTTGTAATAAAGAGAAAGGAAAAGAGCAGGAAAAAATCATTGAAAGGGAACATTTTATCCAGCTCTATGATACGTTGATGGATAAATCCACTTATTCCATCAGTGAGGAATATGGGGTATCCCCTGAAAGAGCAGACATACTTCTGCCATCCATGATGATTTTTAAAAAGTTTTTGGATAAAACCCAAGCCACAGGAATCCATACGCCTTTGGTTTCTTTAAGGGACGGTATTATTTCGGATATCGTAGACAAGAAGTTACATACAAAAAGAGAAGAAGAATTTACTGAGGATATTATTGCCTCCGCTAGAGTTCAAGGAAAAAGATATGAATATGACGAGGCCCATGCTCGGGAGGTAGAAGCCAAAGCTCTACTACTTTTTGACGAATTAAAAAAACTGCACGGGTTGGGAAAACGGGAAAAATTGCTGCTTCAATTGGCAGCGATTCTCCATGATATTGGAAAATATATCGACCTAAATAGGCATTATGTTCATTCCTATCACATTATTATGGCATTAGAGTTGATGGGGATATCGTGGGAGGAAAAGCAAATTATTGCCAATGTTGCTCGATATCATAGTCGTGCAGTGCCCAATGATTACGATGAAAACTTCAAAGAACTCAACGGAAAAAATAAGGTCATTGCAGCGAAACTCATTGCGATCATACGGTTGGCAGACTCCCTGGATAGAAGCCATAAGCAAAAGGTAAAAGAAATGAGAATTGTATTGGATGATAAAAAGGTTCTTGTGAAAGTAAATGTGGCAGATGATTTTCTGCTAGAAGAATGGACATTTGAAACCAAGGCAGAATTCTTTGAAGAAGTATTCGGTGTCACACCTGTACTAAAGACGAAAAGGATGATGAAACATGGCTAAAATCAATGATCAACAGGCGGAGTACTTTATCAATCGGGAATTGAGCTGGTTGGAATTCAACGATAGGGTTCTTCAAGAAGCAAGAAACAGTAAAAATCCCCTCTTTGAGCGATTGAAATTTCTTGCTATCGTAAGCTCCAATTTGGATGAATTCTTTATGATTCGCGTAGCTTCACTAAAACATCAGGTTCACGTGGGCTTTCAGAAGCCTGATCCTTCGGGTTTATCACCAAAACAGCAACTAAAGAAAATATCTCTGAGAACTCATAAAATGGTGGATGAACAATACACTTCTTTTCAACGAGCCCTTGTTCCTGGTTTAAAAAGAAATGATATTTCGATTGTGAATCGAGAAAATTTAACGGCCTCCCAAAGAGATTATCTAGAAACATATTTTACAGAAGTGGTGTATCCTGTTTTGACACCGATGGCGGTGGATTCCAGCAGACCCTTTCCGCTAATTCTAAATAAGAGTTTAAATCTGGGTATTCTGATAGAGAATAAGAGCTCTGAAAAGGATTATACCTTTGCAACGGTGCAAGCCCCATCTGTATTGCCGAGAATGGTATCATTGCCTACCGAGAGGCCAGAAAGCAAGAGCTTTATTTTTCTCGAGGAAATTGTGGCCATGTTTATTCAAAGACTGTTTACAGGTCATAAGGTAATTTGTGCTTACCCCTATCGAATTACACGGGACGCAGATCTAAGCATCCAAGAGGAGGAAGCGGAAGATTTATTGATGGAAATTGAAAAATCGCTGAAAAAAAGGAAATGGGGTTCAGCGATACGTCTTGAAGTAGACTTTGAAATGGATGAACGTTTGGTACATATTTTAAAAACCGTTTTGGAAATTCATCATGGGGATATATACTATATCAATGGCCCTATCGACCTCACCTTTTTAATGAAGATGTATAACTTGGAGGGCTATGACGGACTGAAGTATCTTCCCTATGTTCCTCAGACACCGTTGGCTCTCTTAGAGGGAGAAAATATATTTCAAACTATTCATAAGGGTGACATTTTGATGCATCATCCCTTTGAATCCTTTGAGCCAGTGGTGGAATTTATTCACAGAGCTGCCGCAGACCCAAAGGTATTAGCGATTAAACAAACACTCTACCGTGTCAGTGGAGATTCTCCCATTGTGAAGGCATTGGCAGAGGCTGCTGAAAGGGGAAAACAGGTAACCGTTCTTGTGGAGGTAAAGGCTCGATTTGATGAGGAAAACAACATCCAGTGGGCAAAGCGCTTAGAACAATCGGGGTGTCATGTCATTTACGGCCTCGTTGGTTTGAAAACCCATTGCAAGATTACCTTGGTGGTGAGAATGGAATCGGATGGCGTACGAAGATATGTTCATTTGGGAACAGGAAATTATAATGATATAACAGCAAAATTCTATACAGATCTAGGGCTATTTACCTGCAATGCCTATTACGGCGCAGATGCTTCGGCTCTGTTTAATATGCTCTCTGGATACTCAGAGACCCCTGGTTGGTATCGATTGGAAGCTGCACCAAAAGGTTTGAGAAAGAGATTTATTCAATTGATAGAAAATGAAATCAAAAACGCTATAGATGGTAAAAACGCTCGTATTGTGGCTAAGATGAATTCTTTGGTGGATACAGAACTTATTATGTTGCTATACAAGGCCTCTATCGCTGGCGTGAAAATTGATTTGATCATACGGGGGATTTGCTGTCTGAAGCCTGGGTTATCGGGAGTCAGTGAAAACATTACTGTCAGAAGCATTGTGGGAAGATTTTTAGAACATAGCAGGATTTTTTATTTCTACAATAATGGCAGGGAGGATGTCTTCTTATCCAGCGCAGACTGGATGCCTAGGAATTTAGATCGTAGAGTAGAGCTGTTATTTCCTGTAGAGAGCAAGGAACTAAGACAGCAGGTGATAAAGATTTTGGCATTGAATTTGGAGGATACAGTAAAGGCAAGATTGCTCAACAGTGAAGGAAAGTATAAAAAAATAGATCGCAGGGGAAAGGGCTGGATAGATTCACAGAACTATTTTTGTGAAGTTGCCCACCATACCACGAAGAGATATAATGAGGAAAAGACCACATCCATATTTCAACCTGTTTTATCTAACCATTCTGCATTGCATCAGGAGATAGCGGTGGATCGTGAAGAAGAATAAAGGTGGAATGAACAAATGCATAATAAAATTGCCATTATAGATCTGGGCTCTAACTCAATCCGAATGATCATTATGAAGATCTATGAGGATGGATCCTATAAAATGATTGATCAAGCTAAAGAAATGGTGCGCCTTAGTGAGGGCATGGGGGAAGAAATGAGTTTGAAGCCTCTGGCCATTAAGAGAACCATTTATGTCTTAAAGCTATTTAAAAAGCTAATAGAAGCCCACCAGGTAGATAGAATATTTACTGTAGCAACAGCAGCTGTGAGAAACGCTAGCAATCAAAAGTTTTTTTTAGATAAGGTAAAATTGGAAACAGGATTTGATTTTGAAGTAATCTCTGGTGAGACGGAGGCTTACTATGATTATTTGGGTGTCATCAATACCATTGACATAGCAGATTGTGTGATCATTGATATTGGCGGCGCCAGTACAGAATTGGTTTGGGTAGAGAACCGGCGGTATAAGGAGGCTGTGAGCCTGCCCTACGGCGCTGTGGTTTTGACAGAAAAATTTTTAGATGAGGATGTCATTACGCAAGAAAAATTAAAAAAGCTTGAGCAGTTCATGGAAAAGCAGTACGGGCAAGTAAAATGGCTAAAGCAAGTGATCGGTTTACCCATCGTAGGCTTGGGGGGGTCTATTCGGAGCTTGGCAAAAATTGATAAAAAGAAAATAGGATTCCCATTGGAAAGTCTCCATAATTATCAGATGGAGGAGCGAGAAGTAGATTATGCTTATCAAATGGTGACAAAGGCGGGTTTAGAGGAAAGAAAAAATATACCAGGTGTTGGAAAAGAGCGGGCAGATATTATTGTAGGTGGATTGGTACCTATTAAGACCTTAATGGGCTATCTAAAAACAGAAAAGCTGATTGTTAGTGGGAATGGATTAAGGGAAGGGGTGTTTTTTCAAAATTACTTAAAGGTTTTGAACTACGAAGATGAGATTATCGGGGATGTGCTGTTTCATAGTGTAGAAAACAATCTAAGGAATTATGAAGTAAATAAGGATCATTGCTTTCATGTGCAAAAGCTGGCTCTATCGATTTTTGATCAAACAAAGGAGATCCATGGTATGGGAGAATGGGAGAGAAAGCTTCTGGCGGTTGGAAGTCTGCTCCATGACATCGGGATGTATGTAGATTATTATAATCATCATAAACACGGGTTTTATCTTACCTTAAATTCAAGGCTGAATGGCTTGCGTAATAGGGAATTGGTGATGTGTGCCTTTATTGTGGCCATGCATCGAAACGAAGAATTTAAGGGGGATTGGAAGGATTATAATATGCTCATCGATAAAAATGATTATGATACTGTGAAGAAGCTGAGCTGGTTTGCCCGTATTGCGGAAAAACTAGATCGCAGTGAATCTGGCAGTGTAGGGGATGTAGGGTGCTACCTTACTCAGGATAGCCTCCAAATAATGTTAAAAACCAACAGTACAGCTGAGCTAGAGATAGCCGCGGCCATGAAAAGTGAGAAATTTTTCGAGAAGATGTTTCGTAAGAAGCTATATATCGTGTAAAATAGCTAGAGCAATCCTCTAGCTATTTATGTACCAATTCGATAATGGTATCTTCCGTGGCCTCTACTTCACAGGCTAAACGATAGCCTTTGGATAAGTTTTCTTCGCCCAACAATTTTTTCTCTTGCTTCGTGGGTTTAGACAGGGTGCCTTCTAGAATTTTGACGATACATTTTCCGCATTTACCCTTGCCATCACAGGAGTCTTTTATTTTTACCCTGGCAGATTTAGCCACCTTTAATAGGGTATCCGGTTCTTCAATTTCTATATTACTTATGAATTTCACTTTAATGCTCAAGATAACCCTTCTTTCTTTTTTATATTAATGTTATCATATTCGGGGTGAACGCAGTAAATACATTATATTCCTACAGCGGTTAATAAAGGAAAAAGGATTTCATTGAAAGAGGGATCATAAAGAAATGAGAGGGTTAAAAATGGCTAGTATCTTAATACTTGTATTGGTAATACTCCTCGGCTTTTTATACTTTGAAAACAGTATCTTGTCGACTAGTAATTATGAAATCTACTTTGATGGGTTGCCTAAATGCTTTGATGGATACAAGATTGTGCATTTATCTGATTTACATAATAAACTCTTTGGTAGAAACCAGGAAAGACTGGTCGAAGCTATAAAAAAAGCCAAACCTGATATGATTGCCATTACTGGAGATTTAGTAGATCGCAGGCACTATCGTGAAGATGTCAGCATGATATTAATCAAAGAATGCATAAAAATAGCACCTGTTTATTTTGTAACGGGAAATCATGAATGGTGGTCAGGTAAATATGAAGGGCTTGAGCTGAAATTGCAAGCCCAGGGTGTAATGATTCTAGATGACAGAAGTAGGATTATTCATAGGGATAATGAATGGATCTACATCATAGGTATTGATGATGCTGCAAAGAACATACCCAAATATGGAGGAAAGAAGGAACAGGAAATATTGAAAGAAACTTTAGAGACAGCCCTCAAGGATACCCAAAGGGAGAGATTTAGAATATTATTGAGTCATCGACCAGAAAAGATGGATCTCTACGAAAGTACGGAAGTAGACTTAGTTCTTTCTGGACACGTCCATGGAGGACAATGGCGCATACCAGGGATGGGTGGACTTTTGGCGCCTGGGCAGGGTTTTTTTCCTGAATATGATGGTGGACTTTATCATAAAGGGAAAACGACTATGGTAATCAGCCGTGGACTTGGAAATAGCATTATACCCATACGACTCTTCAACAGGCCGGAGATTGTAATCATTACATTAAAAAGTGAGCAAAATCGAGAAAATTAAACAGAAAATTAAAAAGCCCTCTACTTATGACAAGAACCGACAAAAAAATCAGTCGATTTTTGTTAAAGTATTGTTATAATTCGCTGATAAAGGGAGAGGGTTCATGTGAAAGTGGAGAACAAGGTCAGATTTGGCATTGGAAGGCAGTTTCTAGTATTTTCTGTTTTGCTCATTACAATTCCTTTGATATGCCTAGGCGTAATCTCATATATACGATCCATTGAAATCATTGAAGAGAATCTAAAGTATTCCAGCCAACAGATGCTAAGAGAGATGACATCGTCGGTTCATATTTATATGGAGGGATTTGAAAAGGGATTGGAAAGAATGTCTAGTCAAGCCAGCGTTCAAACTCTGACAGATGCTCCCGATGCAGTTTCTTCAGCGACTCAAGCAGGAGGAGGGGAGTCAAGCACTAGCACTCTTAATGAGGAATCGCTGAAATGGTTGATCAAGGATTTTGTTAGCTATATTGAAGCCAATGAAGATGTAAAGCATGTATACATCGGAACCAAGAATAAAGATATGATCATATATCCTGAGTTTAAATTTGAGCAAGGTTATGATCCTACTACAAGGGAATGGTATAAGGACGCGGTCAGTAAGAAAGGATTAATATGGACGAAACCCTATAAAGATGCTGTGTCAAATGAAATGATTATATCTGCGGCATTGCCTATCTATTACCAGGAGCGTCCAGAGGAAATTTTCGGTGTATTGGCCATAGACCTTTCTATGAAAGACTTGACGAATAGGATTAATAAAACCCAAGTGGGTAAGAAGGGATATCCAGTCATCTTGGATAATCAAGGCAACACATTGATTCATAAGGATGCGGCTTTGATTGGCAAGCCTTTACCCTCTGAAGAAATTAATGCGGCCATTCGTGGCAATAAAGAGGGTTATGTGGATTATTTATGGAGAGAAGATGGGAAAAGCTTTGAGAAGTTTGCAGTATATACCTTCATTGAAGATTTGGATTGGACAATCCTGACGACCATGTATGTGGATGAAGTTGCCAATGATGCCAAGGGGCTACTCCATAGTGCATTACTTATAGGTGGAATATCCTTACTCATTGCATTGATTCTTTCCGCTATATTCTCAAGAAGTTTGACGAAACGAATGGAAGGCTTTCTATTACATATGAACAGGGTAAAAGAAGGGGACCTTAGTGGAACGTTTATCATCCGTTCAAGGGATGAGATTGGCAGTCTTGCATCATCCTTCAATGGAACGATCAACGAGATTAGCATCCTTATTGAAAAGGTACAGCATGCCGCAAAGGATGTTTCTGCGTCTTCTCTCAGATTGGCCTCCTCCTCTCAAGAATCCAGCGCGTCTATTGAAAGTCTGAGCCATACGGTAGAGGAAATTGCCGAAGGGGCCTCAAAGCAGGCAACGGATGCTCAAACGGGTGCTGAGCAGGTGCGGGAGATTGCTCAAGAATTTGATCAGTTAGCGCTGGATACGGACAACATGTTGATTGCGACGAAGGAAATAATGGATATTAATCACATAAGCTTAAAGGATTTGGAGTACCTAGATGAAAAGACACGCTTCAATAATGCCGCCACAGAGAAGATTGAGGTAACTGTAAAGGAATTGGAGAATGATAGTAAAAATATTGGCATGATCATCGATACGATTGGAAACATTGCAGAACAAACCAATTTGTTGGCTTTAAATGCATCCATTGAGGCTGCTAGAGCTGGAGAACACGGCAAGGGATTCGCCGTTGTAGCAGATGAGATTCGGAAGCTTGCGGAGGGGTCTAGACAAGCTGCTGAAGAGATTCGAGAAATCATTTTGAGTATTCAAAAGGAAAGTGGAAATACCTCTAGGGTGATGGAGGAGGTAAAGATCAGTTCTTTAGAACAGACTAAGGCCGTTGAAAAAGTAAATGAAAGCTTTGGCAAAATATTTAAATCTATTGAAAGCATTATGGACAAGATCGAATCCATTGGAAAAATGACAGGAAACATTAATCATAAGAAGAATGCTCTGGTGGGAGTGATAGAAGATATTTGGTCTGTGGCCCAAACCGCTTCTGCAGCCACGGAGGAAGCCACAGCTTCTATGGAGCAGCAATCGGCTTCTGCCGAGGAAGTATCGCAAGAGGCCAACGCATTAAATGAACTGGCGATCAAACTGGCTGAAGAGGTCAGTAGATTTAAAACAAGATAATGGTATAAAAAACATGCAAAGAAGCCTTGGTCTTAAGACCAAGGCTTCTTTGATATACCTAAATATCCATAGGCAAGGGTAAAGAGGGGAAGTAAATAAGGCAATAAAGAATAAGGCGCAAACTGAAGTACAGAAATACCAAACATGGCAGTAATCATAACACCATTTACATTCCAAGGGATGAGAGGTACAAGAACTATGCCGGAATCGGCAATTGTTCTTGCCAGGGTATTTCGAGATACATGGTTACGCTCATAGATATTTTGAAGAAACTTACCAGGTATGATCACTGCTAAGGTCTGATTGCAGGTCACCACTGCGATCATGAAGCTCAAGAAGGAAGTATGAAGGATGAGGGAGCCTACACCTTTTATTTTTGTAACAAACTGATGCATAAGAGGCTCGATCATATGGGTCCCATCCAGTATACCGTTAAGGGCAGTGGATGCAGCAATAATTAGGATGACATTTTTCATAGAGAGCAACCCGCCGCCGGAGAGAATGGCAGAAATAGTAGGATCCGCAGGATGGAATCCAAGCAGTCCAGCCTTGATCGATTGGGAAAAAGTGAACTGATTTTGGATGATTATGCATACAACGGTGGCAAGTAAACCCATTCCTAGGCTTTTCACCATAGGGAATCGAAAGATAGCCATCAACATAATGGTCATTGGTGGAATCAACAGCAAAATATCCACAGGGAAATGATAAATCAATGTTTGTTGAAGGGCTTCCAACTCAGGGTTTGGCCCAGCCATCAAAAAGGACTTTCCAGCGATGCCGTAAAATGCTGTACAAATGATGAAAACAGGTATTGTGGTTGACATCATATGGCGGAGGTTATCCACTAACTTTGTTTCCGTGATAACGGCTGTCAAATTGGCGCTGCTGGACATGGGAGATGTCCGATCACCCAAGTAGCCTCCTGATACAATGGCACCTACCAATAGGGGGAGAGGAATACCCAAGCCCTTTCCAATACCTGCCAATGCCATGCCTATAGTACTGATGGTACCTAGAGAGGTGCCTAAGACCATGGAGATCATGCTAGTAATTAAGAAGGCAGCCAGAAGAAAGTTAAGATTTGCTAAATATCGAAAGCCTAAATACATCATGGTGGGGATGGTTCCTCCCAGCATCCAGAGCCCAATGAGGATGCCGATCAAGGCCATCATGAGTAAAACAATCCAAGCGTTCTTTACTCCTTGAAACATCATGCAAGCGATTTCCTGAGGAGAATAGCCATGGCGATATACGACATATGAGGTGAAGATCAGCCCCACAAGCAGGCCATAATAGGCTGAATATCCTAATTGTATCGCCAGCAGAATGCCACATACAATAACGAAGATGATGCCATAGGTTCGTCCAATGCTGATTTTGCTTTTCATGGAAGGCTCCTTTTCTTTTTGGTTTCATCATTATTATACGTTATAAGGCAAGAAATGGAAATGGTAAAACAAATAGTCAGGAAAATGAAAGTAAATCATCTGCAGATTTCATGGGTATGTTGGACACTCAAAAGACATATCTTGTAAAATGGCGAACAAATCTGTTTAAATAGCTTGCAAATGGCTATATATGGAATAGATGTTATAAAGGAGGGAACGTTATGCTTGTTGATCAGTATAATCCATTCGAAGGAAAAATGCTGCAGATTTTGGACAAAGACGGTAATGTGCTGGATGAAAACCTAGTACCTCAGATTCCAGAGGAAGACCTGGTAAAACTTATGAGAACCATGTTATATACAAGAATAGCAGACAGAAAGGCCCTCATGTATCAAAGACAGGGAAGAATGCTTACTTATGCGCCAAATGAGGGCCAGGAGGCTTGCCAGGTAGGAAGTGCCTATGCTTTGGAAAAAAAGGACTGGATGGCACCGGCTTTTCGAGAATTAGGGGCTTGGCTGCAGCGAGGAGTAGATTTAAAGACGATTTATCTCTATTGGTATGGAAATGAAATGGGAAGCAAGGTATCGGAAGATATAAGAATTCTTCCCGTATCGGTACCTATATCCTCTCAACTCCTCCATGCAGTAGGGTTAGCTATGGCAGCAAAAAAACGAGGACTCGATGAAGTATCTATCGCATACTTTGGAGATGGTGGCACTTCAGAGGGTGACTTTCACGAGGCGTTAAATCTTGCCGGCGTGTATAAAGCGGCTACCGTATTCTTTTGTCAAAACAATCAATGGTCTATATCGGTACCGAAACACTTCCAGACAGCATCGGAAACTTTTGCTCAGAAAGCTTACGCCTATGGGTTTAAAGGGATCAAGGTGGATGGGAATGATATCCTAGCGGTTTATGCTGCCACGAAGGAAGCCATAGAACGAGGACGAAGAGGCGAAGGTCCTACTTTAATAGAAGGCTATACCTATCGGCTAGGACCTCATACCACCTCCGATGATCCCACACGGTATCGTGAAGAGCAGGAAGTAGATGAATGGAGGGAAAAGGATCCGATCAAACGCTTTAGAAGCTATTTAGTAGGCAAGGGGCTTTGGAATGAAGAGATGGAGGTACAGTTTGCTCAGGCAGTGGATGAAGAGGTAGAGCGGATCTTTAAGGAAGTAGAACAGTCAGGGAACACATTGTTTGATGATATTTTTAAATACCAGTATGAAAAAATGACGCCGCTATTGGAAGAAGAGTATGAAGAATATAAGGCCTTCTTTGAGGAAAGGGGGATGTTGTAATGCCAGTATTAAATAATGTGCAGGCTGTAAATTATGCTTTGATGCAGGAGATGGAAAGAGATCCTTCCGTTATTGTATTTGGAGAGGATGCAGGCTATGAAGGAGGCGTTTTTAGAGCTACAGTGGATTTGCAGGAGAAGTTTGGTGTGGAAAGGTGCTTTGATACACCAATCTCCGAATCAGGGATTGTGGGAGCTGCGGTTGGGATGGCCATCAATGGACTAAAGCCCGTTGTAGAACTGCAATTCTGTGGGTTCACCTATCCAGCATTGAATCAGATCATTAGTCATGTATCCCGCATGAGAAATCGTTCCAGAGGTCGTTTTACATTGCCTATGGTGATCCGCTTTCCGTCGGGTGGCGGCATCAGGGCCCTAGAGCACCATTCGGAGAGCCCTGAGGTATTGTTTGCCCATATTCCTGGATTGAAAGTTGTGATGCCCTCAACCCCTTACGATATGAAGGGCTTGCTGATAGCAGCCATTCGAGATCCTGATCCTGTCATCTTTATGGAACCAAAACGGATTTATCGGGCATTTAAACAGGAAGTGCCTGAAGAGGATTATGTCATAGAAATTGGTAAGGCAAGCGTTGTAAAGGAAGGCGAAGATTTGACCATTGTAACCTGGGGTGCCATGGTAAGAGATACATTGAAAGCCGTGGAAGAGGCCAATAAGAAAGGTATTTATCCAGAGGTCATCGATTTGAGAACCATATCTCCCCTAGACCAGGAGGCCATCATTCAATCTGTGAAAAAGACAGGAAGAATTCTGGTTGTGCAAGAAGCTGTAAAGAGCTTTGGCGTAGCTTCGGAAATTATTGCCTTGGTCAACGAAAAATCATTTCTTCATCTGGAGGCTCCGCCTGCCAGGGTAGCTGCACCAGACATTATCGTGCCGCTGCCAAGGGGTGAACAGTATTATATGCCGAGCCCTGATATGATCTATAAAAAAATCTTAGAAGTTGTAAATTTCTTAACATAAAGGGGGCGATCATATGATTCAAGAATTTAAGTTTCCAGATATTGGGGAAGGTATTCATGAAGGAAAGCTTCTCAAGTGGCATATGAAGGTTGGCGATATGATTCAAGCGGGGGATACCATTGCTGAGGTGGAAACCGATAAAGTGAATGCGGAGCTCCCATCACCTTACACCGGGAAAGTAACGGCTTTGCTTGCTGAAGAAGGCGGCGAAATCTATGTTGGGCAGGTATTAATCAAGGTGGATACAGGAGCTGATGAAGAGAGTCAAAATCAAAAAGTTGAGCGTGTGGCCGAGGAAAATGCAGGAGTTGTGGGGGCACTAGAAGCATCCTCAGAAGTGATTCCTGCCAGCTCTGAGGGGAGAAAGCAGGAAACGGTTGTAACAGAGAAAAGGAAAGTATTGGCTACACCTGTGGCGAGGAAGATGGCCCATGATTTAGGAGTTGACCTTACAACGATTCGTGGAACAGGACCAGGTGGCAGGGTGATGAAGGCGGATATCCGTGCCGCTGCGGAAAGACCTCAAACCATAACAACTGTAGATTCTCAGCCTGAGAAAAAGGTTGATTTAAAGATGGTGACAGGATCTAATCATGGAGATTTGATAGAAAGAGTGCCCCTCACCATGTTAAGAAAAACCATTGCGAAAAAGATGGTGCAATCCAAATATACAGCACCCCATGCTACGGCCATGGATGAAATAGATGTGACGGAATTGGTGAAATTTAGGGAAAACGCCAAAGATCATTTTGGTCCCGAAGAAAATATTCATTTAACCTTTATGCCCTTTATCATGAAGGCCATTGTTTTGGCATTAAAAAAGAATCCCAAGATCAATAGCTCCTTAGATGAGGAAGCAGAAGAGATTGTATTGAAAAAATACTATCACCTTGGAATCGCCGTAGATACGGAGGAAGGGTTGATGGTGCCTGTGATCCGTAATGTAGATCAGAAGAGCATTGTTGCATTGGCTCAAGATTTGGAGGATCTAAGCCAACGGGCAAGAGCAAGGAAGCTGATCATTGATGAATTGAAGGACAGCACCTTCTCTATCACCAATTACGGTGCGGTGGGATCGATCTTTGGCGTGCCTGTTATCAATTATCCAGAGGTTGCCATTATGGGTATCGGTAAGATCAGCAAAAAGCCCGTCGTACTGGAGGATAAACTGGTGCTCCGCCACATGCTTCCAGTGTCTATGTCCTTTGATCATCGGGTGGTAGATGGCGGCGATGCAGGACGGTTTATGAATGACGTGAAGAAGTATTTGAGTGATCCCTATAGATTATTACTTCTATAGGCACAAGGAGTGATACACAAATGTATGATGTAATCGTAGTAGGTGGCGGACCTGGAGGCTATGTGGCAGCCATCAAGGCAGCCCAGTTAGGCATGAAGGCCGCTTTGGTAGAAAAGGATGAAATTGGTGGTGTTTGTTTGAATTGGGGCTGTATCCCCACCAAGGCCCTATTGAAAAATGCCAGGGTGTATCAGGAGATTTTGAAGGGAGATTTCTTTGGTATCGAAGGCATTGAAAAGAATAATTTAAAGATCAATTGGGAACAGATGGGGAATCGAAAGGATATGGTGGTAAAGCGTCTTGTCAACGGCGTAAAGGGACTATTGAAGAAAAATGGTGTGGATGTTTTTATGGGCACAGGTATCTTTAAAGACAAGGAGACTATCGTTGTAGGGGATAAAATCTTAAAGACCAAGCACCTAATCATTGCCACTGGATCAAGGCCATCTATTCCCAATATAGAAGGGCTCTATTTGTCCATGGAAAAAGGGATTGCCATTACCAGTAAGGGAGCCCTGCAATTGAATGCGGTACCAAAGCGTATGGTGATTTTAGGCGGAGGTGTTATTTCCGTTGAGTTTGCTACTCTTTTCAACGCATTGGGAACGAAGGTTACTTTGCTCCAGCGGTCGAGCCGAATTCTAAAAGACACTGATGAGGAATTAGCATTAGCCCTGCAGAAACATTTGATAGATCAAGGGGTTCAGATCATTACCAATTGCCAATTGAAAAAGGTAGAAGAGGATAAGGTAATCTGCCAGGTAGACGGCAAAGAAGTAAATTATTCTGGAGAGAAGATTTTGGTAAGCTTGGGGAGACAGCCCAATGTGGAAGGTATGGAATCTCTTGGAATTGTCTATGACAAAAAAGGAATCAAAGTGGATGCCTATTTGGAAACCAACGTACCAAACGTTTATGCCATTGGAGATGTGAATGGCAAGTATCAGTTAGCCCATTTGGCTTCTGCTGAGGGAATCACAGCGGTAGAGAATATCGCAGGCAAAAAGAGCAGTATCAACTACAAGTTGGTACCATCCTGCATATATAGCTTCCCAGAGCTGGCAGCTGTTGGAATGACAGAGGCGGAAGCCAAGGAGGAAGGCTATGATGTGGTGGTGAGTAAATTTCCACTCAGTGCCAATGGAAAGGCATTGGCGGAGGGAGAGAGCATCGGATTCGTGAAGATCATCGCAGAAAAGCAGTATGGAGAAATTTTAGGGGTCCATATCATGGCGGTCCATGCCACGGATATGATCTCAGAAGCAGTGGTGTCCATGGAAATGGAAGGAACAGTCCATGATGTAGCAAAGGCAATTCATCCCCATCCAACCCTATCGGAAATTGTCATGGAAGCAGCCCATGGGGCTATTGATAAACCCATTCATTATTAGATGATTGTAGGGGTGATATGTGATTCCTCTGTAAAATGGTAGATCATTGTAGACCAGCCACCAAAAGTCAATATAAATTTTTTAAAAAAACTAGAGAAATCAAGTTGATAGAAAATAGGCATAACAAATAAGCCAAAGAAA
>NZ_JACHEN010000056.1 GCF_014205875.1 Anaerosolibacter carboniphilus | reverse complement strand
GCTAACCGGATATAGGCATCGAATGTTCAAACTACAAACTCAATAATAAAAAAAAAGCTGTAGCTTTATGCTACAACTATATAGTACTAGGGGCGATCATTGATCGCCAGATATTTATGGGACATTCTATTCTGGAGAATACCGCAGCTCCAGTCATTCTGAACGTAGTGAAGAATCTTAAGGTCCTCATCATAGATCCTTCACTGTCGTTCAGGATGACAGACAGCTTGATTTCTGTAGTTCACGGGCGATTCATGAATCGCCCCTACAACTTTAACCCACATCATTTTTTCCATAAAAAAACCAGAGCAGCCTAACCTCTCTCGTTAGTATCTGCTCTGGTTTTTTTATTTATGATTTCTATTAGAATTTTGAAGCTTCTCCCTCAATGCCGATTCTCACACGGTGAAGGGGAATACTCTTTCCTGAATCTCCGATGGCTTTTTCCACAGCTCTTACGATTCCTGTACAGCATGGAACTTCCATGAAGGCCACGGTTACGCTCTTGATTTCATTCATTTTAATGATCTGGGTTAATTTTGTAGCATAGAAGGCCACATCATCTAGCTTAGGACATCCTACCACAACTTTTTTTCCTTTTAATAAGTCTAAATGATAGTTAGGATAAGCAAAGGGAACACAATCGGCAGTTACCAGAAGGTCTGCCCCTTCAAAATATGGAGCTGTTGGCGGTACCAACATCAGCTGTACAGGCCACTGTTGAAGCTGGGATTTAATTTTAATCTCTACATCCCCTTCTCCTACGACAGCTGTAGATTGGGCTGATTTATTCAGCATTCTCATCTGGCTACCAGGGCAGCCACCTCCATGGTGGTGTCCATGATGGTTAGCATGCTGATGTCCATGCTGAGAAGCACTTTTCCCATCTTGTCCCAAATGTACTTTTACTGCTTCCTCATCAAATTCTTCCGCGTCTCTCTCGATGATGGTAATGGCATCCATTGGGCAATCTCCTAAGCAGGCACCCAACCCATCACAAAGATTATCAGATATTAATTTTGCTTTGCCATCAATGATTTTGATGGCACCCTCAGCACAGGATGGTACACATACACCACACCCATTACATTTGTTTTCATCTATTTGAACAATTTTTCTCACAGCCATTTTTATGTCCTCCTTATTCTCTTTGATCTTAACTTTATTATAGCGACATTCTATCACATTTCCTGTGATATATATCAAAATATTAAGTGGTGTTCATCACTTTTTAAAAAAATGTTCATCTTTTTTAAAACGACTTACCTTTTTATTCAATAAACAATATAATAGAACAATAAGCTTAACGTTGTAGGAGGTTAGACATGCGTATCCGTTCGAAAGGCATCTTTTTTATACTTTTATCATCCTTCTTTTTTTCCATTATGGCCATAGCTGTAAAAAGCATTCCGGAAATTCCCGTAGCTGAAAAGATCTTTTTTCGTAATATTCTTGGTGTTTTAATCTCGGCACTGGTATTGTATAAAAACAAAGAATGCTTTTCTGGAAACAATAGAAAATTACTCCTTACTCGTTCAATCTTTGGCGTATTAGGCGTCGCCACTTATTATTATACCATTGGGCATTTACCCCTTTCTGATGCGGTTATCCTCAATAAGCTTTCGCCCTTCTTTGTGATTTTGCTGGCCTATATTTTTTTAGATGAGCGTATAAAGAAACTACAGATACCTGCATTTATTATTGCAATTTTAGGTACTATATTTATCGTTAAGCCTCAATTTGATTATACATTCATCCCTTCCATGATCGGCATTTTGTCTGCAATTTTTGCAGCCGGTGCTTATATCGTCATCCGACAGCTGCAGAAAACCGATTCCACCCATGTGATTGTTTTCCACTTTTGCTTATTCAGCTGCCTAGCCGTGATACCTTTTATGGTAGCAGGACAATTCATCCTGCCAAATTTAAAGCAGCTAGTTGCATTAATTATCATTGGTCTTTCAGCCACAACTGCGCAATTTTCAATGACCCACAGCTATCGATACGCACTTGCCTCACAGTTGACAATTTATAATTATGCAGATATAATATTCTCAACAATTTTGGGCATGCTACTCTGGGCTGAGTTTCCTGATCTTCTAAGTATCACTGGTGGATTACTTGTAATCATTGCAGGGATTTTTAATTACCTTTCCTCTACACAAACCGACGAGGCTAACTTTCTGCAACATCAGAATTTTGAAGAGTCAAGTTCCTAAATAGCTGTCAATTTTAATATGAGGAGGTCTCTTTATGGCATTAGGCTTTTCAATGGTCGCCCTCCATTCTCGACGAACGGAGGGAGAAGATAAAATCTTTGCTACCAATAATGCTGCCCTAAATGCTGCAAAGGTAGTGGGCTCAGACCGTGTGGTAAATGCTTCCATCGGTGCTTTATTAAACGAAGATGGTTCCCTTTCTGTACTGCCCACGGTTATCGACTTATTAAGAAATCTTCCCCCTGAGGAATATGCAGCTTATGCACCGATTGGTGGTCTTCCTAGCTTCCTAGAAGCAGCTAAAAAAGCTGTTTTTCGACATCATGTTCCAAAAGGATATATGGAAGCAGTAGCTACCCCAGGCGGTAGTGGTGCTATTCGTCATGCCATTTGGAATTATAGTGAAATAGGGGATGCCATTCTAACTTCTGATTGGTACTGGGGTCCGTATAAAACCGTAGCTGAAGAGCATGGCCGTACCCTCGAAACCTACAGTCTTTTTGATGAAAAGGATGCTTTTAATCTTACCTCTTTTAAAGAAAAAACTGTTTCTTTATTAGAAAAACAATCTTCCATCGTTATTTTGCTAAATTCTCCTGCCCATAATCCTACAGGATATAGTTTATCCATGGAAGAGTGGAAGGAAGTTATAACATTCTTGAGATCTCAGGCATCCAATACGGAAAAACGTATCATTCTTTTTTCTGATATTGCCTATATTGATTTTTCTGGAGATGTTGATGATTCCAGAGCCTTTATGGAACTGTTTGGTGATTTGCCTCAAAATATTCTGACCATCGTGGCCTTTAGTATGTCCAAGGGCTATACCCTCTACGGTATGCGATGTGGTGCCATGATTGGTATTTCATCCAACCCTGATGTGGCAAAGGAGTTTAAGAGTGCAAACCAGTTTTCAAATCGAGGTGTATGGTCCAATGGTACACGACCAGCAATGACTGTATTAGCAAAGATTTTTGAAGATCCACAGCTCTTAAAGCAGGTAGAGGCTGAACGACGGACCCTACAGGATATGTTGACAGAAAGAGCTGATGTTTTTATTCAAGAAGCAAAGAAGGCCAATTTGAAAATATGTCCCTATAAAGCTGGTTTCTTTATTACAATTCCATGTAAAAACCCTGATCTTGTGGCAGCAGCGCTGCAAAAAGAATATATATTTGCTGTTCCCCTAGGAAAAGGACTTCGCTTTGCGGTATGCTCCGTTCCAAAAATTCATTGTGCTACAGTGCCTCAAACAATTGCCCGTATTATTCAGCAAGTAGATGCAGACCTTTAAATTTTTTTCGGGCCCTATTCATTGAAAAAAATGTTTTCCTACCAACTGGATAATTAAGTTAAAAAATATTTATCATATTCTTATTGACACTGTGCATAATTATCCTTATAATTAAAAACAATTAAATAATGTCTATCAAGAGTGGTGGAGGGACTGGCCCTGAGAAACCCGGCAACCGGCGGTTGTATATTTACGCACGGTGCTAAATCCTGCAGAATTCAATTCTGACAGATAGAAGTGTTTACAAAGCCTTTCTGTTTTCAGAAAGGCTTTTTTAATATATAGGAAATTATGTTTTTCAATTTTCTATATATGGGGTGTGCAGAGGGTATTCCCCTTTGCCGCTTTTAGGAAGGTGCTCAGGCTGCCTTGCAGCCGTCGAAGGAAACCTAGGGTTTCCTAGCGAAAACAAATTGCCAATAGGCAACTTTGTTCTTTTGGAAATCAAGCTGTGCGCCTGGCCAGGCAGAATGCAATTTCCTGAACATTTCAAATCCCATTTTTAAAAACAAACATGTAAAGGAGTTGTTTTTTGTGAAAAAACTTTTTATTCTAGTCATCAGTACCCTATTGATTCTTTCTCTTCTTACAGGCTGTGGTGCAAAACCTGCTTCTCAACCAGAACAACCTTTAAAGGTTGGAGTTACAGCAGGCCCTCATGAGCAAGTAGCTGAAAAGGTAAAAGAAATCGCTGAAGCAAATGGTCTTAAAGTAGAGCTTGTGGTGTTTAACGACTATGTACAACCAAATATTCAGCTGTTTGAAAAACAGCTTGATGTGAATATTTTTCAGCACGAACCCTATTTAGATCAATTTAACACAGATCATAAAATGGATCTTGTAAAGATTGCCTCTGCTGTAAACTTTCCTATGGGTGTTTATTCCAACAAGCTAAAGTCTTTGGATGAATTAAAGGATGGCGATCAGATTTCTCTTCCCAACGATCCTACCAATGAAGCCAGAGCACTGATCCTTCTTGAGTCAGCCAATATTATTAAGCTCAAGGAAGGTGTAGGACTAAAAGTAACGCTTAAGGATATTGTAGCAAATCCTAAAAATATTAAGTTTATTGAATTGGATGCACCAATGGTTGCCCGCTCTCTGGAAGATGTATCTGTGGCGGTTATCAACACCAATTTTGCTATAGAAGCAGGTTTTGTGCCTACGAAAGACTCTATCTTTATTGAGCCAAAGGATTCTCCATGGGTAAACATCATTGTTACAAGACCTGATCAACAGGAAGATCCACGAATCAAGAAGCTTGTAGCGTTCTACCAGTCTGATGAAGTAAAAGAATTTATCGATGCAACCTTTGAGGGTTCAGTGGTGCCTGGTTTCTAAGGAGGCGTCCTATGAATAATTATTCTTTTAAATATGGAACAACCGAATTGCCCCTTACAATCCATGATGGAGATATTCTAGATATGCTTATCCCAAAGGATATCTCTCCAATCGGGGATATAGGACAAAAGTGTATGGAAGTTCTTGCCCATCCCATCGGAACACCTCCTTTAAAAGATATTGTCCATCGAGGAGAGAAAATTGTGATCATCGTCAGTGATATCACGCGTTTGTGGATCAGGACAGACCAATTTCTAATTTATATCATTCAATATTTAAATGATATCGGTATTCACGATGAGGATATTTCAATTTTAATATCCTTAGGTACCCATAGACCCTCCTCTGAAGAGGAAAAACGCCAAATCGTTGGAAAAGAAGTTTTTTCAAGAATTTCTGTCTATGATCACGATTGCTTTCATGGACAGGAGCTTTGTTTTCTAGGGCATTCCAGTTTTGGTACACCTATCTACATCAATAAAAGGGTGGTCGAAGCCGATCGCGTCATCCTGACAGGTGGCATTACATTTCATCTTTTTGCAGGCTTTGGTGGTGGGGCTAAAAGTATCGTGCCTGGTGTGGCCGGCTTGGAGACAATTCAACATAATCATCGATTAACCTTCTATAAAGGCGAATCTACTGGTTTAAACCCTAATGCTTGTTCCAATAGTATCCATGGGAACCCCATGAGAGAGGATATTACAGAGATTTGTAGAAAACTCCAACCCGATTTCCTATTGAATGCCGTTTTAAATCAACATGGAGATTTCATCAATTTTGTTGCTGGGGACTTTGAGCAAGCCTGGTTAAAGGGATGCGACATGATCCGAGATTTATACGGGATTCCAATCAATGAAAAAGCCGATATTGTCATTGCATCGGCAGGTGGTTATCCTAAAGATATCAATTTATATCAGACGGTGAAGACCATAGACAATAGTCTCTATGCAGGGAAAGACAATAGTGTGCTCATTATAACCTCAGAGTGTAAGGAAGGCCTTGGTGCAGAAGAGTTTTTACAATGGTTTCAATATAGAGATCTTGAAGGAATGGAGAGAGCCTTAAAGCAAAATTTTACGGTTCCAGGATATGCAGCTTACAAAACAGCCTACGCCGCTCGATTCAGGAAACTCATTCTTATTTCATCTCTCCCTGAATCTACCGTTTGTCGACTGGGCTTTATTCCTGCTTCCTCTCTAGAAGAAGCCCTAGCTATTGCCTATCAGCAAAGCTCCTCCCATCCTAAAATCACACTGATGCCCTATGGTGCCAATACACTTCCTATAGGCGCTATCAGCATGTAAAGTTAAAATATAAAACCCGTACCTACTGGTACGGGTTTTTCTTTACTATCTGTCGAAAGATCTTCTTTGTCCACCGTTATTTGGTCTTGAAAAGCCTCTTTTTGCCTTTTGACGACATTCTTTACACTTCTTAGGCTCGTTATCAAAGCCCTTTTCTGCGTAAAATTGCTGCTCACCTGCTGTAAAAGTAAACTCTGTGCCACAGTCCTTACATACGATTGCCTTATCTTCATACATACGAAACATCCTCCCTTCCTAAATGGTCTCCTAAGAACATATAATACTACACTATGGAACAACCTAGCCAACGGAACGGGAAAGGATGTAGTGATCATGATTATATATTCTCCTATATTATACCTATTTTTTCCTTTTATTGCAATGGATATTTATCAAAATATAGTACTATTTTCCAAATTTTCTATATTCTTTCCTCTTGTGTTTGCATAATTATTTCTTCATTTTCTTAAAATAAATTTAAGACTATTGGCTATTTTTTCCAAATATTTTCCATTCATAATTTAAATTGTACATACCTCAAATTTATTATATAATGTTGCTAAGTATGCATATCACAGAATGGAGTGTTGAAATGATTATACCACAATTAAAGATCGGAAATTTAACGGCTTCCGTGCCTATTATACAGGGCGGCATGGGTGTAGGAATCTCTCTCTCGGGCCTTGCTGCTGCCGTAGCCAACTGTGGTGCCATCGGAGTAATCTCTGGTGTCGAACCCGGCTTTAACTTTGAAGGCTACGAAAAAAACAAATATCAAACCAATCTCGATGCCCTTGCTTACCACATTCAAAGAGCGAAGGAACTGGCACCAAAGGGTATTATCGGTGTCAACATCATGACTGCCATCAACAACTTTGAGGACATGGTCAAAACTGCCGTTAAGGCAAAGGTAGACATTATCTTTTCAGGGGCAGGCCTACCCATGAAACTGCCTGAGCTGGTAAAGGATTCTATGACAAAGATTGCGCCGATTGTTTCTTCTGGAAAAGTTGCCCAACTCATCTGCAAGCAATGGGACAAAAAGCATGATTATTTGCCCGATGCCATTATATTAGAGGGTCCAGAGGCTGGTGGCCATCTTGGCTTTTCATTGGACCAATTAGGTGATCTTGAAAACTTCTCTCTGGTAAAGCTGGTAAAAGAAGTATTGGAAGCCATCGCTCCCTTTGAAGAAAAATATGGCCGAAAAATTCCAGTAATCGCAGGTGGAGGGATCCATGACGGCAAGGATATCGGTGATGTGCTAACTGCAGGCGCAGCAGGTGCCCAAATGGCCACAAGATTCGTTGCAACTTATGAATGCGATGCATCGGATGCCTTTAAGCAGGCTTACCTCGATGCAAAGGAAGATGATGTTACCATCATTAAGAGTCCTGTAGGTATGCCTGGTAGGGCCATTCGAAATGAATTTATAAACAAGGTCTATCGTGATGAAAAACGACAGGATATCAAATGCATTAATTGTCTGAAACCATGTAATCCAAAGGAAACCTTATACTGTATTGCTGATGCTTTGATCAATGCTCAAAAAGGTAACCTTGATAGAGGTTTCGCCTTTGCTGGTGCCCAGGTTCACAGAGTAAATAAGATTGTATCTGTTCGAGAACTGATTGATGAATTAATGAATGAATTAAGACAATACTAAAAGGGGGATTTGATCCTCCTTTTTATATTACTTCAAAAAATAAAATATATGTCGAAATTTATGATTTCTTAACATAGAATCCATTGTGTTTATGAATCCCTTTATGATACAATGGTATGTTGATAATTTACAGAGAGGAAGTATTGAATGATACAGAATAATATTCGAAATGTTGCAATTATTGCCCATGTAGACCATGGTAAAACCACTTTAGTGGATGAAATGTTAAAACAAAGTGGAACCTTTCGCAGTAACGAACAGGTTGATGAGCGGGTTATGGATTCCAATGACCTGGAAAGAGAACGCGGTATTACCATCTTGGCGAAAAATACATCCATTATGTATAATGATGTAAAAATTAATATCATCGATACCCCAGGCCATGCCGATTTTGGCGGTGAGGTAGAACGGATCATGCGAATGGTGGAGGGTGTATTACTCCTCGTAGATGCCTTTGAAGGCCCAATGCCCCAAACGCGATTCGTGTTGAAAAAGGCTTTAGAATCAGGTGTAAAGCCAGTGGTTGTTATCAATAAAATTGACCGACCTGATGCAAGATGCGATGAAGTTATCGATCAGGTGCTCGATTTGTTCATTGATCTTGAGGCAGATGAGCATCAGCTGGAATTTCCAGTAATCTATACATCTGCAAAACAAGGCATTGCCAAATATGAATTAAATGATGAGCATCAGGATATGAAGCCCCTTTTTGAAATGATTCTAAGAGAAGTCCCTGCACCAGAAGGCACATCAGAAGACGGTCTTCAGCTGGTAATTTCTTCCATTGATTATGATAAGTATGTAGGTAGAATGGGCATCGGAAAAATCACCCGAGGCAAGATCAAAAAAAATCAAGAAGTGGTACTATGTACTGCTGCTGGAGAGTTCAAGAATTTCCGCGTAAGTAAGCTTTATAATTTTCAGGGACTATCCAAGGAAGAAATAGATGAAGCAGCCTTTGGTGAAATTGTGGCCCTTTCCGGCAATGATGATATCAATATCGGTGAGACCATCTGCTCTACAGATAAGATTGAGCCCCTTCCTTTTATTAAGATCGATGAGCCAACGATTGCTATGAATTTTATTGTTAATGATAGCCCCTTTGCTGGTAGAGAAGGCACATTTGTAACCAGCAGACATTTGAAGGATCGATTAGAAAAGGAATTATTGTCCAACGTGGCCCTTCGGGTAGAAGAAACAGATTCTGCCGATAGTTTCAAGGTATCCGGTAGAGGTGAACTGCACCTTTCTATTTTGATAGAGACCATGCGTCGTGAAGGATATGAGCTTTCTGTTTCTAGACCTGAGGTAATTATGAAGCATATTGATGGCGTTGTTCATGAGCCTATGGAGCATGTTACCATTGAGGTACCTGAGGAATATATGGGAATTGTCATCGAGACCTTGGGACAAAGAAAAGGTGAGATGGTAAACATGATTACCAATTCCAATGGTTCAGTAAAACTAGAATTTAAGATCCCAGCCAGAGGTTTGATTGGCTATCGTTCTGAATTTTTAACAGATACCAGAGGAAATGGGATATTAAATCATATTTTCGATGGTTATGCCCCTTATAAAGGCGACATCAAATCCAGATTAAGAGGCTCACTGATTGCTTTTGAATCTGGAACAGCAGTAACTTACGGACTGTATAATGCCCAAGAAAGAGGAACTCTGTTCATATCCCCTGGCACAGAAGTCTATGAGGGTATGATTGTAGGAGAAAATGCCAGGGCTGGTGATATGGCTGTCAATGTGTGCAAGCGCAAGCAACTTACAAACGTAAGAGCTTCAGGCTCCGATGATTCAATGAAGTTGACTCCGCCTGCTATCATGACTTTAGAGCAATCTCTTGAGTTTATCGCAGAGGATGAACTGGTAGAAGTGACACCAAAAAGTATTCGTATTCGAAAAAAGCTTTTAGACAAAAATGCTAGAGCAAAAGCTTTTAGAAACTAGCAAAAACCTGGGGATGATTACCATTCCCAGGTTTTTTTATCTATCCTTTCACTGACATCAATTTATAGCAGCGGTGACATCAATCTCCCTGTAGCTTCCTTGATTTTCTCCAATAGTGATCGCTTTAAATACTCCTCCAGGGTTACTTCCTTACTGTCCTCCATATCTGTATAGAAATCCTTTTCCATTCGCTCAACGATATCCTTGTCATAAATAAAAGCATTTACTTCGAAATTTATCTGAAAGCTCCGTATGTCTAGATTGGCTGTCCCTACAGATGCAGCAATGCCATCCACCAACAATATCTTTCCATGCATAAAGCCCTTCATATACTTATAAACCCTTACCCCAGCCCTTAGAAGTTCTTCGATATTTGACATAGATGCCCAAAATACTGTACGATGATCTGGATAACTCGGTAAAACAATCCGTACGTCAACACCGCTTAAAGCAGCAGTTCGCAGTGCCATCATGATGCTCTCATCAGGGACTAAATAGGGCGTATTGATCCATATTCTTTCCTCTGCAGATGAGATGGTGGCAAAATATGCCTGCATAATCGATTGCCAATCGGTGTCTGGGCCGCTGGCTGCAATCTGAATCAATTGTTCTCCGAAATAGGGCAACTTTGGAAAATATTCTTCATCAAAAGAGAGTTGCTGCTTCGAAACAAAATGCCAATCCTTGAAAAATATATTTTGTAAACCGTAAACAGCCTCTCCTTCAATGCGAAGATGGGTATCTCGCCAAAACCCTAGATGGGGATTTCCACCCAGATATTCATCTCCAATATTTAATCCTCCTAAAAATCCTGTTTTTCCATCTACAACAATAATTTTTCGATGATTTCGATAGTTTAGTTCTCGACTTAAAATAGGGAAATATACTGGCAAGAAGCCATAGATCTCTATTCCAGCCGCCTTCATTTCCTTAAAGTACTCTTTGCTTAGCCGCCAGCTTCCCACACTGTCATAGATAATCCTGACCTTTACGCCCTTCTGGGCTTGATCGATCAATATTCGTTTGATGACACCGCCAATGCCATCCTCTTTAATAATAAAATACTCCAAATGGATGTGATGCTTTGCAGCTTTTAAAGCCAGCGTAATTTCTTGAAAGGTTTCCGCTCCGTTGGTGAGCACCTTTGATTGATTGTTCACAGTAAAGGGTGCATTGGCATTATTGAGGATGAGGCTGATCAATCTCTTTTTCACAAAGCTTTCATCATCTTTAAACAGATCTCTGTCCTTAATAGCTTGCCGCTGGTGCTTTGCAATGTCTTGAAATTTTTCAAAATCTATATCTCTCTTCTTCTTGAAAATACTCCGCTTCCGAAAATTTTGCCCAAGAAATAAGTAAAAGATAAACCCAACCACTGGTACTAGAAATAATATCAATAACCAGGCAATGGTCTTTGTTGGATTTCTATTTTCCATAAATATAACCAGGGCTATAAATATCGTATATAGGGTAAAAACCGTTCCCATGAGCATCTCAAATCTTTGAAATAGATTCTTTAACTCACCTTGCGATGCTGCTCCACCCATTAGCATATCACCATTCATAGCCCCTACTGGAATTGGTAGAACCATGAATAACAACATCATGAACCATACTATACATTTTGCTAGTTGCTTTTTCACCCTACTCACCACACAATCTCAGCTTTTATTATTATTATACGATGATTCATTTTTGTTTGTTGCTATGTCTACAGATGCATTCTATAACTATATTAGTATACCCATGGTTACACGAGGAATTCTTGTCCTATTTTTTATGCTTATGATACAAATACCCAGAAATCTTCTATCATCACGATTCCATTGTAAATTTCTATACAATAAAAGCTACAAAGAGTAATACCCCTTCATAGCTTTATGCCTTAAAAATCAATCTCTACTCGAATGACTCTCCCAATGATCTTAAGGGCTTTCATTTCTTTTGTGACCCCTTGACCTTCACCATCAACCAGTTGAACTTTATTTCCTTCTATTTTTTTGAGCTTTCTCAATCTTCTTCTTCCTTCATACTCTACTAACTGAAAAGCACCATTCATAAACTCATGGTTTAGATAGATTAGTGCTCTATCGCCCCTTCTCATTCTATATTGCCCCATGGTATCATCAGGTATATCTATATAGATGAGTTTGTCGGGATGAAACCCCTCTACTTTTCTTTCTATGATTGGAAAGTTTCTATACCCTTTTATTTCCTTCATTTCTATATCATAGATAGGTACTTTCTTAATAATATTGGAAAGGGCATCCTCCCACTGATCCAAAGGTACCACCTCAATCCGCCGTTGGGGTACTACTTCTACAGACTTCACAGGTTTGGGCTGGCTTTCCCCTTGAGCCCTTTCCTCTTCCGTAGGTGCTTCCAGCACCATATCCTCTTCCAAGTTTACACCTAGTGCTTTCGATATCTGAGACAACAGCTTTTCATTAACAATCTTTTTTCCTGTCTCAATATCTACAATAAAGGATTCTGTTACACCGCACTTTTTCCCTAATTGTTTTGGTGTCATCCCTTTTTTTAATCTTTCCGCTTTTAACTTTTCCCCTACTCGACTCATTTTCTTCACCTCAATATGTATTGCAATTCTAAATGCTTATTACTACCCTTGAAGTTTGTAGTTTCAAGGTATAGCCCATTTTCATTGGAGCATAGGCCTATGACAATGTCAATTTCTTTTCGCTGCTTCACAACGATAGATTTTCATCCCCATGGATGAAAACTTATCCTCATATTCTGTAGTCACATTGTCTTTCATATCACTATGATGCAGATCGAAGGTAATGTGCTTTAATTGAAGATCACAGGCAGCAAATTCATTTAAAGAAAATTCAAAGAGTTTTTCGTTATCTGTCTTAAAATGAATCTCTCCCTGTTCTCTCAG
This sequence comes from Anaerosolibacter carboniphilus, assembly GCF_014205875.1. Lineage (GTDB taxonomy): Bacteria > Bacillota > Clostridia > Peptostreptococcales > Thermotaleaceae > Anaerosolibacter > Anaerosolibacter carboniphilus. The sequence continues at coordinate 4,383 of NZ_JACHEN010000056.1, read as the reverse complement.
AAATTTTTTATACCGCTCTATAAAGTTTCTATGGGTAAGTCTTCTTTTCGCCATTCTCGTCTTTGGCCATGGATCACAAAAATTAATATATATTCTACTTAGTTCACCATCGGCAAATACCTCATTTAGCTTATTTACATCATACCAAAGGAAAGTAACATTTCTTAGTCCCTGAGTAACAGCCTTCTCCACCGCCTTCAGCAAAATCTCCTCTTTTATTTCAATGCCAATAAAGTTGATCTCTGGATTTTGCGCTGCCAAGGTTGTAATAAACTGGCCCCTACCGGTTCCCAATTCTACATGAATCGGCCTCTTTTCAAGAAAATACTCCTTCCAATTTCCCTTATATTTCTCTGGTTCCTTACAAAGGTGGAGTTCATGGTTCAACAACTTTTCCTTTGCACCAGGCTTCTTTCTTCTTCTCATTTTACTTGCGCTCCTCTACGATACAGTATAGCATCCACATCATTCATTATATCATGCCAGGTTCTTTTCCTAAAGATTTCTTTCCGTTAAACCGACGGACAGATTCTAGATTTTATATGGAATAAAAAGTATAATGAAATAGGTACGCTGGATTCTAATATATATTCTCCCTCAGGAGGCGAAAAACATGAAACTATCTTTTGACAAAGTTTATGAAATCGTAGCGCTGATCCCTATGGGTAAGGTGGCCACCTATGGTCAAATCGCAGCCTTACTCGGACATCCAAGAAGTGCCCGTGTCATTGGATGGGCCATGCAGGCTGCCCCTGATCACCTAAACCTTCCCTGCCATCGTGTCGTTAACAAAGCTGGCATCCTTGCCCCTCATTATGCCTTTGGCAGTCCACTGGTTCAACGTGCCATCTTAGAAGATGAAGGTATTACCTTCTTGAAAAATGGGCGAATCGATATGAAGAAACACCTTTGGCAGCCAACCATTTCTTAAAGCCAGTTCATACTACCATCCATGACAAGTTTGAGATCGAAGTTAAGGTCAGCCAAATAAAAAAGAGGATTTAGCTTACTATATAGCCATCCTCTTCAAAACGATATTCTCCTGTTTTCTATCTAATCCCCCAACAAATCTATACTTCAAAAGAAGTCCTTGTCTCCTGTACTTCATCTCGTTTTATACCCTTTGCAAATTGACTCTCCACCCTTGGGGCTGTAAATAATACCCCCGCAATAATTGCCGTGAAGGGTGCAACGGTTACCAGGCCAAAACTTCCTACCATGGTATGTAAAATTTCTGCTGACACATACTTGAGATTTAATATATTGGCCACTGGCGTACCCTGGGCCATAAATATCATAAGCAGTGCGATATACCCCCCTGAATAAGCTAAGAGTAATGTAGTGGTCATGGTTCCAATAACTGCTCTTCCAATATTAAATCCTGATTTGATGACTTCATTTCTTGATAGATCAGGATTTTTTTGTACCAATTCATCAAGGGCTGCCGCAATATCAATAGCTATATCCATCAAGGCCCCAGATGAGCCTATAAAAGTGGCAGCAATAAAAATGTCTGTCAGATTTAAATATTCGTAACCAGCATACAGCAACGTCTCAGAAAATGGCATGATTGCCCCGTGTATTCTAAAATATTTACCGAAGATGATTGCCATTGCACAAGTCAGTACTGTCCCTGCTAAGGATCCACTGATTGCTGCGAGTGACTTTCTATTAAATCCTCCCACCAAGGTTATAATCACAATTGTTAATATCACAACTGCAAACATTGATAATATGATGGGATTCCAGCCCTTTAATAAGAAAGGAATTAATATTTTCCAAATCGTTAATATGGTTAATACAAAAGAGAGCATTGCCTTCGCACCAGTCCAACCTGCAAACCATATCAATAAAGCTAAAAATGCACCAAATAGTATCATTTCCACTTGAATTCTGTAGTGATCAATCACATTCACATAACGGATTGTATCCCCTTCTGTTTCAAGGACAACCAGCGCCTTGTCGCCCCTTTGGAAAACCTTATCGATTTCCATCTTTCCCATGAGCCGGTTGGTACCTTCAACAATCTGTCCCTTATAGGGCCCGTTTAGAATCTCCAGCTTACATACTTGGTCTCCCAACCGAATCATACCAGCACTGTACATCATTGCGTCATTGGTATCTATAACTAGCCCTGCTGCCCTGACACTATCGGAATGTTGATTTGTTGGAAAACCCGTTGGTATAAACATCAATACGATGACGATGATAGATACAATGATAACAGAGATCATATCCGGGCTCGTTCTTAACTTAGGCATCACGCAAAACCACTCCTTTCAGTTGAAATCAAATTTCCTTTCTCTATCTACATGCTTTTCCAATGAAAATAGTAGATAGAGGTCCAAAATGCAGAACCTCTATCCTTATACGGTTATTACGATATCCTCACTTCATCCAATACAATAACTATAATTACTTTGTAATTTTGGTTATTGATTTTAACTTTGCATTGATGTCTGTATTGTCATAAGATCCGTTAAATAATTCTTGGCCTACACCGATTGCATATACTGGTACTGGTAAACCAGAGTGGGCATATGTGGTAAAGCTAATACCTGCTTTGTTGTTTAAAATATGGGATAGGGTTACCGATAAAGGTTCATATGTACCATAAAGAATTGTTTCAGAACTGCTTAGTTTTCTCGTTTTAGGATCTTCCATGCTTCTTTTAAAAGCTGCAGCCAATGCACTTTGCTCATCATCCGTTAAGACAAATGCTGCATTCGCGCCTGCCTTTGGACTTGAAGCAGGAATCAATCCATATGCTTTTTCAATTTCGGGAAGAAGGTCGACTAGTTTTTGGTTTTCAGGTTGGGTATTTGCCCTATAAGAAGTAATAATTTTATCAAATTCCTCAAAAGAGACTGTTTGTTTTTCTAGCTTATTAAAGAATGTACTATACGCTGTACCAGCAAAACCGATTGTTAAACCACCTGTTTCATGGTCCCCTGTCACAACAATTAAAGTATCATTAGGATATTTTTCATATACTTTATAAGCTTCCATGATTGCATTATTAAATTCAATGGTGTCGTGGATAGACGCAGCTGCATCATTTGCATGACATGCCCAGTCAATCTTACCTGACTCCACCATCATGAAATAGCCTTTTGAATTATCTAATACTTCTATACCTTTTTTTACAAAATCAGAAAGTCTTAATTCTTCTGCTTTTGTGTCCATAGTGTAAGGCATTGCACTGGAAGCATCTAATCTCGGGTTGATTGCTATTACCCTGCCAGATTCATTATTTAATCCCAATATTTCTTCTTTTGTGTTCACTACTTTGAATCCATTTTTCTTTGCTACATCCATTACATTTTCTGCATTTGTTAATTTTGCCTTCGTTCCAGTAGGATCTACAAATCCTCCTCCACCAAAGTAATCAAACTCGCTATTTGCTAACTGTAATGAAATATCGTAGTAATTACTTCTGCTTTCTTGATTGGCATAGAATACGGCTGGTGTAGCGTGATCAAGGGACACGCTGGTTACAACCCCAATTTTGTACCCCATATCCTTCAACTTTCTTGTAATTGGATCTACTTTCACCTTCTTCGCAGCATCCATATTAATAATTCCGTTTCCTGTTTTGATGCCAGAGGCTAAGGAAGTACCCGTCGAAGCGGAATCAGGAATGAACGAATCTGTATCATATGTGGAAGCAACCCCTACGCCAGAAAAGTTTGTAAAATCTAATGCCTTTTTCTCTGGTGTGGTTGTTCTCTTTTGAGCTCCTAAATACATCTCCGCAGAAGAGATCTGTGGAAAACTCAAACCGTCACCGATGAACAAGAATACATACTTTGGTGCCTTACCATTATGCGTGTTGTTCGTTTTGCTAAATGCCTGAGCTAATGATTCAGTTGTCAGAAATCCTGATAAGACTACCGCAAGAACCAATAGCAAAGAAATGATTGAAAAAGCCTTGTTCTTCATCTTAAACACAAAATGCACCCCCATTTTTCCTTTTCAAATTAATATAAGCGTTTACAAAAATGAGTGTACAATAGCATTGTTAATTTGCTGTTATGGACCCATTAATTTCCTGTTAGACTTTGGAAAATATTAGTAGATATGTTTGATGCATGTTAATTCTATTAATCCTCCTTAACAATTTATATAAAAAGGCACACTACGTGTGCTTCGCTAGGGGAACCTAGTTCCCCTTCGACGGCTGCCAAGCAGCCTGAGCACCCCTGCTTTTTTATAGTACAAGAAAGTATACTTTCTTGTACTATAAAAAAAAGATATCTACATTTATCTTGTAGATATCTTTTCTTATTGGCGGAGAAGGAGGGATTCGAACCCTCGCACCAGTTACCCGGTCTAACGGTTTAGCAAACCGTCCTCTTCAGCCTACTTGAGTACTTCTCCATA
>NZ_JACHEN010000055.1 GCF_014205875.1 Anaerosolibacter carboniphilus | reverse complement strand
ATATCCTTCCAGATTTATATACCCACTGACATGATTATTCGGACTTTTTTAAGATAGAAAATGGATAATCCATCTAACTATATATTACAAGGGAAAACACTGCCGCTCCATGACATTCGAGAAAAGGTTACAGGTAAAATAAAATATACTGGAGATATGGAAATGCCGGGGATGGTTTATGGCAATTTGATTCTTAGCAGTATACCTCATGGTAAAATCAAGGATATTGACATATCTAAGGCCAAAGCACTGCCTGGGGTCATCGAGATTTTTACCTATCAGAATTCTCCAGATACCAAATACAATTCCCATCAATGGTATGTTGGGCAGGAACTTGTAAAGGATGAGGTGCTGTTTACCCAAGAAGTACGCTTTGTGGGGGACCGTATTGGTGCTGTGGTGGCAAAAGATCAGGAGACAGCAGAGCAGGCTGTCGATTTGATAGAGATCATCTATGAAGAACAACCTGCTTTGATCCATCCTGAAAAGGCCTATGGGAGTATAGGTTATCAAATAGGCAGCAAAGAGATTCGCTGTGGCGAATCAGAAAAGGAAATGGAAGCTGCACCCTTCGTGGTTGAGGATCGGGTGGAAACCCAGAAGGTACACCATGGTGCCATGGAAACCCATGTTTGTCTTGCGGCCATAGATTCCTATGGAAAAATTACCATTTGGACTCCCTGCCAAGTAGTATACCAGGTTCGGCTATTGGTGGCAGAGATTTTGGAACTGCCATTAAACAAAGTTCGGGTGATAAAAACGCCAACGGGTGGGTCCTTTGGCGGAAAAGGCCAGCCTGTGCTGGAACCAATCACAGCGTTTCTTGCCCATGCCCTTGGTGTACCCGTGAAGCTTCAGTTGGATCGAAGGGGAAGCATTATTGGAACCAGAACAAGGACAGCAACCATTGGAAAGGTGAAAACGGCCGTTGATGGGGATGGAAACATTCTTGCCAGGGATATTCAGATGCTGGTGGATACGGGAGCTTACTATACCAATGCAATGGCTGTAACTTTGGCCATGGGGAAAAAAGCATTTCGCCTTTATGACATAAAGCATCAACGATTTGTCGGAAAAATGGTGTATACGAATACTCCTATCGGAGGGGCCTGTAGGGGATATGGATCTCCTCAAATTCATGCCCTAACAGAGATTAATTTAGATTCTGTAGCTAGGGTATTAAAGATGAATCCCCTAGACCTTCGCTTGAGAAACCTTGTACATCCTTATGACAAGGACCCTGTCGGAGGCCCAGATTTAGGAAATGCAAGGATTATTGACTGTGTTATACAAGGGGCAGAGGTATTTCGGTGGAGAGAGAGATGGGGGAGAGCAAAGGATAAGGACAGGTATGCAAGGGGAATTGGAATGGCTTGTGCCACCCATGGAAATGGATATCATGGTGCTTATCCTGATTTTATCACCATGACATTACGAATGAATGAGGATGGAGAAATCTTCTTAAACGGAGCGCTCCACGATTTAGGTTGTGGAACCATTGTCTCTATAAAACAAATCGTGGCCGAGGTTTTGGACATAGAGATAGGTAAAATCTATGCTCCAGAGGGGGATACGGAAGTAAGCCCCTATGATTCTGCAGGAACCCAGGCAAGCCGTGTCACCTTCGTTTGTGGGGGTTGCGCCAGAAAGGTGGCGGAGATGGCCAAGGGAAAATTTATTGCCTTTGCTGCAAGGATCCTACAGTGTAAGCAGAGTGAAGTCAGGATGGAAGACGGGATGATTTGGCGTGAGACAAATGAAGGAAATAAATTGAAGTATGGAGAAATGATTCTAAAAATTCAACACCAATTTCAAGAGGATATTTTTGTATCCCATACCTATCAATCCCCAGGCAATCCTGCCAGCTATGGGGTAAACTTTGTTGAGGTAGAGGTAGATACCTATACGGGCTTAATAAAGGTAGTAGAGGCATTAGCTGTTTATGATATTGGAAAAGCCATCAATCGGGGTTTTGTGGAGGGACAGATCCGAGGCGCCATACAGATGGGGATCGGTCTTGCTCTATCTGAGGAAATACATGTGGATGGAAAGGGCAGGATTACGGGTGACAGCTTGAGCAAATATCATATGATCAATGCACCAGATATGCCAGATGTAGATATTCTATTGGTGGAAGAGGGAGAAGAACTTGGGCCCTTTGGGGCAAAGAGCATCGGTGAAATCAGTACGGTGCCTATCACACCTGCAGTGATCAATGCCATCAATCATGCTTTGGACACCAGGATCACATCGCTGCCCGCCACACCTGAAAAAGTGCTGGCGGCCATTATGGGCAAGAGAACAATTGAATGATTTAAGGGGAGGTCATGGGGATATGGAGAGAACATTGATGCTGGATGGGAGCAGTCTGACCATCGAAGCTGTGACGGCTGTGGCCAGAGAATATGTGAAGGTAGAGATAAGCCTGGAAGCCATGGAACGAATTGAAGCGGGACGAAGATTGGTCTATGAGCTGGCAGAGAGCGATGTGCCAGTATATGGTTTTAATCGAGGTGTAGGATTAAACAAAGACCGTCACATTGTTTCGAAATACTATCAAGAATACAATCGAAACTTGATTTTAGCCCACTGTGTGGCTGTGGAGCCTGAGGCCAGTGAAGAAGTGGTACGGGCAGTACTGCTGGTGCGGCTAAACACATTGCTGGTAGGCTGTACAGGTATTCAGCCAGCTATTGTGACTATGTATAAGGATATGCTAAACCATCGCATCCACCCAGTACTTCCAGAAAGAGGGTCTGTTGGAGAAGCTGATATTACCTGTCTCTCTCACATAGGACTTGCTATGATCGGAGAAGGTGAAGTTGATTATCAGGGGATTCGGATGGGCGCAAGGGAAGCATTAGAAAAGGCTGGACTCTCGCCCGTTGCTTTGGGGCCAAAGGATGGATTAGCCATCGTAAGCTCCAATGCTTTGGCAGCTGGAAAAGGTGCGATCATCCTAAAGGATGCAGTAGATTTAATCAATATTGCTGATATGATGTATGCTTTAACACTGGAAGGCTATAAAGGCAATGTATCTCCTTTAGAGGAAGCTGCCTATAAGGTACGGCCCTTCCCTGGGCAAGCTCATACGGCGGAGAGGGTGAGGAAATACTTAGAAGGAAGCTATCTTTGGCTGCCAGGGGTATCCGATGCCCTACAAGATCCACTGAGCCTGAGAGGATCCTGTCAGGTCCATGGTTCTGTACGGGATGCGTTGGATTATGTGATAAAATATATGGACATTCAATTGAACTCATCAGATGATAATCCCTGTCTGCTGATGGAGGAGCGCAGAATGATTTCTTGCTCAAACTATGAGGTTACCACTTGGGTTCTTGGCTTCGAAATGCTAGGTATCGCCTTAAGCCATTTATCACGAAATGCTTGCTATCGAATCATCAAGCTAGGAACACCTCGATTTACAGGGTTATCCCGTTTCCTCACACCAGCAGATACCAGGGTTATCGCCTATGGTACCATACAAAAGACCTTTACAGCATTGGACGCAGAAATTCGTCACCTCTCAAACCCTTGTACGGTAGATTATTTTTCTTTAGCAGGTGAAATTGAGGATCACGCCAACAACTCACCACTGGTAGTTGAAAAGACAAGAAAAATAGTAGATAACCTCTTTTATATATTAGCGATAGAGGCAATTCACGGAGCACAAGCCATTGATCTACGAAAGGCTACTCGGTTGGGCATCGGCACTAAGGCCGCTTATGAAGCTATTCGGTCAGAGATTCCTTTCTTAGAGGAGGATCGAAATCTTACGATAGATATCAAGAAGGCTTATGTATTATTAAAGTCAGGAAAACTTCTAAAAGCTGTAAATAGGGCATTGGAGCAAATATAGACTCAGATTGAAGATACATAAATAAGGTAGTGGCTCAAGAAATTATATATATCGAACTGTATCTCAACATTAGACGGTCCTCACCGTAGAGGATCGTCTTTTTCCATTATATATGGAGTTAAATTAATTTATTGATATTATTGAAATTACAAAATGGATAAGATATAATGAACGTTAAATATTAAATTTCATTAATAAATATACAATAAAGTATACAGAAATAGGAGGAAGAGGCAATGCAACAACATACGAAGTTTAAAAGGGTGTTGGTGGCAAATCGTGGTGAGATTGCCATCAGGGTGTTCAGAGCTTGCCATGAGTTGGGCATACGAACAGTAGCAATCTACTCCAAGGAAGATCAATGTGCTTTGTTTCGAACAAAGGCTGATGAATCTTATCTGATTGGAAAAAACAAAGGACCTATCGAAGCATATTTAAATATCGATGAAATTATCAGCTTGGCCTTGAAAAAAGGCGTAGATGCCATCCATCCTGGCTACGGGTTTCTTTCAGAGAACCCAGAGTTTGCCCGGAAATGTGAAGAGTCAGGGATCGTGTTCATCGGACCCCATTATACAATGATGGAAAAATTAGGTGATAAGATTAAATCCAAAATTGTTGCCAAGGAGTGGGGGGTACCCACGATTCCAGGGGTAGAAAAAGCCGTTGTTTCTGAGGAAGAGGTGCTGCATGCAGCAAGACAGTGCGGATATCCTGTGATATTGAAAGCTGCAGCCGGCGGCGGTGGCAGAGGTATGCGAATCGTAAGAAAAGAAAGTGAGCTGCTTAAGGAATTCCAGAGCGCAAAAAACGAAGCAAAAAAGGCCTTTGGCATTGATGATATCTTTGTGGAGAAATATCTTGAGAAACCGAAGCATATTGAAGTACAAATTCTGGGAGATGCCCATGGTAATATAGTCCATCTCTATGAACGGGATTGTTCTATCCAGAGAAGACATCAGAAAGTGATAGAGTATACACCAGCCTTTTCTATATCTGAAGAAAAGCGACAGGAAATCTGTAACGATGCTTTGAAAATTGCTAGGGCAGTGAACTATAAGAACGCAGGAACCATTGAATTTCTAGTCGATACCCATGGGAACCATTATTTTATCGAGATGAATCCTCGGATACAGGTGGAGCATACGGTGACTGAAATGGTGACGGGCATTGATATTGTACAGAGTCAAATTTTGGTTGCCCAGGGGTATCCTCTTGATTCTCCTGAAATCGGTATAACTTCTCAGGAGGATATCAAACCAAGAGGATATGCCATCCAATGTCGAGTAACCACCGAAGATCCTTCCAACCAATTTGCCCCAGATACGGGTAGAATTGATGTCTATCGAACAGGCTCAGGATTTGGGATTCGTCTAGATGGAGGTAACGGATTTACTGGATCTGTTGTAAGTCCTTATTATGACAGCTTGCTGGTAAAGACGGTTGCATACTCAAGGTCCTTTGAAGATGCGGCGAAAAAGGCCATTCGTTCCATCAAAGAGCTAACCATAGCCGGCGTCAAGACCAATGCAGCATTTTTGATTAACGTATTGAATCACGAAGAATTCTTAAAGGGTGAATGTGATACAGGATTTTTAGCGAGCCATCCAGAGCTTTTTGCTATTCGACCCAAGGCAGACAAAGAACTTCGGGTGCTTCAGTATATCGGAGAGAAGGTAGTAAATGAAACAAAGGGACTGAAGAAGGACTTTGATGTACCGATTGTCCCAAAAACGCCAATGCCCCCTTCACTTCACGGAACAAAGCAGTTGTTGATCGAAAAGGGCCCAGAGGGTGTTGTGAATTGGATAAAGGAGCAGAAGAGACTATTGCTCACGGATACCACCATGCGAGATGCCCATCAATCTCTGATGGCGACGAGGGTGAGAACAAGGGATATGCTGAAGATCGCCAAGGATACAGCTATCCTGGGACAGGATCTGTTCTCTTTAGAAATGTGGGGTGGTGCTACCTTTGATGTGGCATATAGATTTTTAAAGGAATCCCCATGGGTTCGGCTAGAAGAAATGAGAAAGAAGATCCCAAATATTTTGTTCCAAATGTTGGTGCGAGGTGCCAATGGAGTAGGCTATCGAAATTATCCCGATAATGTGATTCGAGAGTTTATCAAGGAATCTGCCAACAGTGGTATCGATGTTTTCAGAATCTTTGACTCTTTGAACTGGTTAAAAGGGATGGAAGTGGCCATTGATGAGGTATTGAAAAATGAAAAAATCGCTGAAGTATGTATGTGCTATACAGGGGATATTTTGGATGAGCGGAAGGACAAATATAGCTTAGACTATTATGTGAAGATGGCAAAAGAAATTGAAAAGAGTGGCGCCCACATCCTGGCGATCAAGGATATGTCCAGTCTATTGAAGCCCTATGCAGCATCAAAGCTGATCAAGGCATTGAAGGATGAAATATCGATCCCGATTCATCTTCATACTCACGATACCAGCGGTAATGGGGTGGCAACGATTCTGATGGCAGCAGAGGCTGGTGTAGACATCGTGGATACAGCGTTAAATAGTTTCTCAGGATTAACGAGTCAGCCAGCGTTGAACTCCATCGTGGCGGCTTTGGAAAATACCGAAAGGGATACAGGAATCCGATTAAAGGATGTGCAAAAGCTTTCAGATTATTGGAGTGATGTAAGACCTGTATACGAGCAGTTTGAATCAGGTCTAAAATCTGGAACGACAGAGATCTATAAATATGAGATCCCAGGAGGTCAGTACTCCAATCTAAAGCCTCAAGTGGAAAGTTTTGGATTAGGCCATCGATTTAACGAAGTAAAAGAGATGTTTAAGAAAGCCAATGAAATGTTGGGGGATATTGTAAAGGTAACACCTACTTCCAAGGTAGTCGGTGATTTGGCTATCTTCATGGTACAAAATGATTTGACCCCAGAGAACATTTACGTGAAGGGAAAAGATTTGGCATTTCCTGATTCTGTGGTAGATTATTTTAAAGGTCTTATGGGGCAGCCCATGGGTGGATTCCCGGAAGAACTGCAGAAGTTGGTACTAAAAGGAGAAGCCCATATTACTGCTAGACCAGGAGAATTGTTGGCGTCAGAGGACTTTACGAAAATCGAAAAGCATCTGAATGAGAAGTTCCATATTGTGGCGACGAAGAAGGATATATTAGCTTATGCCCTATACCCTAAGGTATTTGAGGAGTACTTGACCTATATCAGCAAATATGGGGATTTAAGCCGTATGGGCAGCGATGTCTTTTTCCATGGGTTGTATGAGGGAGAGACTTGTGAAGTAGAGATTGCCGAAGGAAAGGCATTGATCATTAAGTTGGTGGAAATCGGAAAGGTGGATCAAGAGGGTAACCGTCAGCTTGTATTTGAAGTCAATGGCAATCGAAGAGAAATTGCCATCGCTGACAAAGCAAGCCAAGTTCGCTTGAATACAAATACCATCACCATGGCAGATCCTTCAAATAATATGGAGGTAGGAGCGAGCATTCCTGGAACAGTAGCTAAGGTCTTTGTGACGGTAGGAGAGGAAGTCCAAGAAAATCAAACCTTGATGATCATTGAGGCCATGAAAATGGAGACCAATGTGACAGCCGCTGCCTCTGGCGTGGTAGAGGCTATTTTGGTAAATGAAGGACAGCAGGTAAAATCGGGAGAATTGTTGTTACAACTAAAATAATATGAAAAGATGTCAGCATAGAAGTGATCGATGCTGGCATCTTTGATTTAACATCTAAAAAATTATGTAGTTGAATTCATTCCCTGATTTGGATAAACTTAAGAATAGGGAGTTGGACAATTATTGTGAATCACGATGGATGAGTTTATCGATTTTGTTCACAAGAATTTCCATAGATTCTGCAATTTTTTTGTTGGATGTGGCAAGCACATGGAAAAGATAGATCATGTAAATCATAATTCCAAGATAAAATAAAAAGAAAAGGCCGCCAACTAATGGGAAACCATAACCAAGCATATTCATCCTATCAACTCCTTTCTATATTTATCATAACACTTTAATATATGCCCGTACATACATATAAATGAAAATCTGGAGGAATTTGGAATGAAAAAAATATTATATTTTGACTGTTTTGCAGGCATCAGTGGAGATATGACCATTGGCGCCCTATTGGATCTGGGTGTAGATCAAGAGCAATTTATAAATGAAATCGAGAAGCTCCATGTTCATGGATATGAACTAGAAATGGATAAGTCGATGAAAAAGGGTATTACAGGTACAAACTTTCATGTTCATTTGACCGATCACCATCACGATCATGGAGAGCATCACCATCATCATGACCATCGCAATCTATTTGATGTGGAGAAAATCATTGATGATAGCGGATTAAAGGACTCTGTGAAAGTCATGAGCAAGAATATTTTTCGATTGGTGGCTGAGGCTGAAGCTAAGATTCACGGAAAGCCCTTGGATCAGGTACATTTCCATGAGGTGGGCGCCATCGATTCTATTATTGACATCGTAGGTGCTGCCATATGCATAGATCTTCTGGGTGTGGACGAGGTATATGCGTCACCCCTTCATGTGGGGACTGGATTTGTCCATTGTGCCCATGGGGTGTTTCCTGTTCCAGCGCCTGCTACCTTGGAGATTTTAAAAGGTGCGCCTATTTACAATAAAGGGATTGAGACAGAACTGGTTACGCCAACAGGTGCAGCCATCGTAAAGGCCCTAAGTGAGGGTTTTGGAGATGTACCTGCCATGGAGTTGGAAAGAATCGGCTATGGGTTAGGAAAGAAGGATTTAGATATTCCAAATGTACTGCGGGTTTATTTAGGGGAAAAAAAAACGAAAAAAGTAGTTTAGTGATGCTGGAATGTAACATCGATGATATGAATCCTGAGATCTATGGGTATGTGATCGAAAAGGCTTTAGAAGCAGGGGCATTGGATGTTTTTATGATACCCATCATCATGAAAAAGAATAGACCGGGTATCATATTGTCGGTATTATGTGAGCTGGAAAAGAAGGATGCGCTGGAAAAGCTGATTTTTATGGAAACTACTACCTTGGGGATCAGAAACTATGAGGTGAATCGAAGTGCTTTGGAAAGAAAGGTGCTTCGTATTCGCACAAAGTATGGAGTCGTAGCCATGAAGATAGGTTTTATGGGAGGCAAGATCCTCAAATATGCACCAGAATTCCGAGACTGTAAGGAAATCGCAGAAAGCTTTTGTATACCTTTAAGAAAGGTTTATGAAGATGTGCAATATGCCATGAAAAAGTACCTGGAAAGTATGTAGAATATTGCGACTATATGAAATCCCTTGAATCTGTATTGACAAGGGATTTTATATTTGATAAGTTATATAAAAATATAAAGAATCAACCCTCATATATGTTTGGGAATATGGCCCGAATGTCTCTACCAGACGACCGTGAATTGTCTGACTATGAGTGGAATTGACGTGGATTTCCTATTGTTTTTTGCATCCATGTAATAATTTCACTCAAATTATTACATGGATTTTTTAATTTGAAAAAGGAAATTATATACTAGAAACTAATACCGGACAAATGAAGAAAGGAAGGATCCATATGGAAGGTAAATTAGTAAAAGAAGGCTTAACCTTTGATGACGTGTTATTGATTCCCCAGAAGTCCAGCGTACTGCCTAAGGACGTAGATGTAAAGACAAGATTGACCAAGAAAATCAAGCTAAATATTCCGATTATGAGTGCAGGTATGGATACAGTTACGGAAGCAAGACTTGCCATCGCAATGGCCAGAGAAGGCGGCATCGGGATTATTCATAAGAATATGTCCATAGAAAGACAAGCGCTGGAGGTCGACAAAGTAAAACGAAGTGAACACGGAGTCATTGTGGATCCTTTTTATCTGTCGCCGGAACATGTAATTGCCGATGCTTTAGAATTAATGGAACGATATCGCATTTCTGGGGTACCGATTACAGATCAAGCTGGAAAGCTAGTAGGGATTTTAACGAATAGAGATATTCGCTTTGAAGGGGATCTGAATAAGAAGATTGAAGATGCCATGACCAAAGAAAATTTGGTAACGGCCAAAGAAGGAATCTCCATGATGGAAGCAGAGAAAATCTTAAAGAGCAGAAAAATCGAGAAGTTGCCGATTGTGGATGATCAAGGTTATTTAAAAGGCCTCATCACCATCAAGGATATTGAAAAGGCAATCCAATATCCGAATTCAGCCAAGGATGAAAGAGGGAGACTCCTGGCAGGTGCCGCCATTGGGGCCACAGGAGATATGCTGGAACGGACAGAAGCCTTGGTGAAGGCAGGCGTAGACGTGGTTGTCATCGATACAGCCCATGGTCACTCCCAAGGGGTGTTGGAAGCGGTAAAACGCATCAAAACTGTTTATCCTGATTTGCAAGTTATTGCAGGAAATGTAGCTACGGCAGAAGCCACAGAAGATTTAATCAAGGCGGGGGCAGATGCAGTAAAGGTAGGTATAGGGCCAGGATCTATCTGTACCACTAGGGTAGTGGCAGGGATTGGGGTGCCTCAGATGACAGCCGTCTACGATTGTGCCGAAGCAGCGAAAAAATATAATATTCCCATTATCGCAGATGGGGGCATTAAATATTCAGGAGATATTCCAAAGGCTATTGGAGCTGGAGCCGATGTGTGTATGATCGGGTCATTGTTTGCAGGTACAGAGGAAAGTCCTGGAGAGATGGTGATTTATAAGGGCAGGAGTTTTAAAGTATATCGAGGTATGGGTTCTTTAAGTGCCATGGCCTGTGGCAGCAAGGACAGATATTTCCAGGAAAATGAGAAGAAGTTTGTACCTGAGGGAGTAGAAGGTAAAGTGCCTTATAGAGGTGCGTTGAAAGAGATTGTCTATCAGCTCATTGGTGGGTTAAAATCTGGTATGGGTTACTGTGGTACGGCAACCATTAAGGATTTAAAAGAAAATGGCAAGTTTATCAAGATTACAGCAGCTGGATTGAGAGAAAGTCATCCCCATGACATCAGCATTACCAAAGAAGCACCAAATTATAGTGTAAGTGAGTAAAAAATCGGTTAGAAGTTAGAGGTTAGAAGTTAGTGGTGGAAAAACTACTAACCACTAACCGTTAACCACTAACCCCTACAAGGAGGAAAAACATGAACCCACAAGAGTTGATTTTGATTATTGATTTTGGTGGCCAGTATAACCAGTTGATTGCAAGACGTGTAAGGGAACAAAATGTTTATTGCGAGGTAGTTCCTTATCATACATCCGTTGAAAAGATCAAGGCTAAAAATCCGAAAGGCATCATTTTTACAGGTGGACCTGCCAGCGTATATGCAGAGCATGCGCCTACCTGTGAGCAAGAAATCTTTCAATTGGGCATTCCTATCCTAGGCATTTGCTATGGTGGTCAGCTGATGGCACAGATGTTTGGCGGCAAGGTAAACAGAGCTTCTTCCAGGGAATATGGACGTGTAGAGTTAAGTCTCATGGATCGTGAAGGGATTTTCCATGGGGTGGAGAATAACTCAAAGTGCTGGATGAGTCATACAGACTTCATTGAGGTGGCTCCTGAGGGCTTTCAAATTACAGCTACGACAGATAACTGTCCGGTAGCTGCCATGAAACATAAAGAAAAGAAACTATATGCAGTTCAATTCCATCCAGAGGTAGAGCACAGTGAAAAAGGCAGGGAAATGATTCGTAATTTCCTCTATGAGGTATGTGAATGCACTGGAGACTGGAATATGCATGACTTTGCAGAAAAAACCATTCAAGAGATCAAGGAGAAGGTAGGAGACAAAAAGGTACTATGTGCCCTTTCTGGTGGCGTAGACTCTTCTGTAGCTGCGGTTCTTGTTCATCGGGCTATCGGTGATCAGCTTACCTGCATCTTTGTAGATCATGGATTGCTAAGAAAAAATGAAGGGGATCAGGTAGAAGAGACCTTTAAAAATCAATTCCATATGAATTTGATTCGTGTGAATGCGGCAGATCGATTCTTGGGTAAATTAAAGGGTGTTTCGGATCCGGAGACCAAAAGAAAGATTATTGGAGAAGAATTTATCAGGGTATTTGAGGAAGAATCCAATCGATTAGGAAAAATGGATTACCTTGTACAGGGAACGGTATACCCTGATGTGATTGAAAGCGGCACCGATACAGCGGCAGTCATCAAGAGTCATCACAATGTGGGTGGACTTCCAGAGGATATGGAATTCTCTTTGATTGAGCCATTACGTCAGTTGTTTAAGGATGAGGTAAGAAAAGTAGGGGAAGAACTAGGCATTCCAGAAGAAATCGTATGGAGACAACCTTTCCCAGGACCTGGATTAGCGATTCGTGTACTTGGAGAAATTACAGAGGATAAACTCCATATCGTCAGAGAATCCGATGCGATCTTAAGAGATGAGATTAGAAAAGCAGGACTTCACAGAGACATCTGGCAGTACTTCACGGCTCTGCCAAATATCCGCAGTGTTGGTGTAATGGGAGATGAGAGAACCTATAGCCATACTGTAGCGATCCGCGCCGTCACATCCACCGACGGTATGACTTCCGACTGGGCGAGAATCCCTTATGAAGTGCTGGAGAAGATTTCAAATCGTATCGTAAATGAAGTAGATAATGTAAACAGAATTGTTTATGACATTACCAGCAAACCACCATCAACCATTGAGTGGGAGTAGATGGTATTTAAATATTAGTTGAAAAGAATAGAGGCGGTCTAGGTTTAATTAGAATCCAAGAAACCTAGGCCGTTTATTTATTTTTTGAAGGAAATTTATAGGTCATATAGAAGAATTATTTAGTTTAGATTATTTTTTCAGTAGAGAGGATAGGGAGCATTTATATTGGATGAGGTGGTATAGAGATGTTCCAAGATATATCTTGTCGTAAAAATATTAGGTTAAAGGGATATGATTATTCTCAAAATGGTTATTATTTTATTACCATTTGTACACACAATAGATTACCCCTATTTGGAGAAATTGTAGGGGTGATTCACGAATCACCCGAATTGTCGCCAATGAAATTAAATACAAATGGAGTTATTGTAAAATCAATAATAGAAAACCTATCATTACGCTTTTCCAATGTTCATATTGATCATTATATTATTATGCCGAATCATCTTCACATGATTGCTGTGATATCAGAAGAACGGGCGATTCGTGAATCGCCCCTACCAAAAAGATCATTGTTGTCGAAAATGGTGGGATATTTAAAAATGAACACGGCAAAACAGATCCATTCTGAAAATAAAAACATGAATGTATGGCAACGAGGTTATTATGATCATATTATTAGAAGTGAAAAGGAATATCAAAAAATCTGGGAGTATATACAGACAAATCCATTGAAATGGAATGAAGATAAATATTTTACTTAATTTGCTTATTTTGTATATTGGGAATCTTGAATATGAAAAACTAGGAAAAAATATTCTTGATTCAATCGAATATAATTTAAAGTGATAAGTAGGATTGTTCCTACTTATTGTTTTGAAGAAAAAAAGGGAGGTTTTTGATATGGACAGCATTATTTTTGATTTAGATGGAACCTTATGGGATTCTACGGATGTGGTATTGATGGCATGGAATGAGGTTGTAGAGGGATATCAAGAGATAGAAAACCCAATAACAAAAGAAGATTTAAAAAGCATTATGGGACTTCAAGTCAAAGAAATCGGCAGGAAGTTATTTCCTAGCGTAGGGGAAGATGTACAACAGGAGATATTAAAAAAATGCTGTGAAATAGAATGTGGATACATAGAGAAACAAGGAGGAATATTGTACGACCACTTAGAGGCTGTGCTTCGTGTACTTTCGCAAAAATATAAGTTATTTATCGTAAGTAATTGCCAATGTGGCTATATAGAAGTGTTTTTAAAGTATCATAAGCTAGAAAACTATTTTACAGATTTTGAGAATCCCGGAAGGACAGGGCTTTCCAAGGGAGAAAATATAAAGCTGATTATGGATAGAAATAATTTAAAAAAACCTGTCTATGTTGGCGATACAGAAGGTGATCGAAAGGCTGCAATACATGCGGGTATTCCCTTTGTCTATGCAAGATACGGGTTTGGTGAGGTCATTGAATTTGATCATGTCATCGATCGCTTTGATGATCTGCTGAAATTATTTTAAAGGAATGAGTGGGAATGAAAAAGACAGAACGACTTAACGGAATCATATATGCTCTTAAAGAAAAGGGAAAGCTAAATTGCAAGGAGTTATCTGAACTACTTGAAGTAAGTGAAAGAACCATTTATCGAGATATAGATGCCCTATGTCAATTGAAGGTTCCGTTGATTTCTTACGAAGGAAAAAATGGAGGATATGAAATTGATAAGAGTTATTTCATTCCAAGTATCCAGCTGACAGAGCAGGAAGTCATCATGCTATTAATGGTACTAAATGTGGGACGGGAAATGAAGATTCCAAACATGGGCAGCGAATACCAACTGCTTCGATCAAAAATCATCAATGTATTAGGGGAGGCAGATCGGACAAAAGTCAATCAATTATTCAAGCATGTTTCATTTCATGTGGATAGAGTTTTACCAAAAGACTATTCGGATAAGGTGTTACCAACAATACTGGAGAGTTTTATGGAGGGGAAAAATATTTATATTACCTACTATGCACCAGTAAATGAAGAAATGACAGAAAGAAAGGTATCACCAACAAAATTATTTTATAGTGACGGTGGATGGTATTTATCAGGCTTTTGTCATAAGCGCTCAGAAAAAAGAACCTTTCGCCTGGATCGAATTGACAAAATTGAACTTATGGATGAGTTGAATACTTATTTAGAGAAACCTATCCAAAGCGCCAGTGATAAATTCACTTTTAAAGAATATCATTTTGAAATAAGTAAACCTCTGTATCGATTGATCAAAGAGAATTTTTATATGGAAAACTGTACAGTGCTAATCGATGGTGAAAAAATGAATATTAAAGTTTTATCGAAGTATGAGGAGGACATTACAAACCTTATTTTGAGTAATCCTTACGATATCAAGCTCCTTGGACCAGAAGCATATAAAGAACACATAAGAGCGTTAATCCGTGAATTATGCAATAGATATATTTAAAGTATTTTTTAGAACTCTGACAGGTTTATGTCAGAGTTTCTTTATTATAATAGGTATATAAATAAAGAAGGGGTGAGAATATGATCTATACAGTGGATGGTCCAATAACGAAGGATCAAATGGAGGCTACATTATGTCATGAACACTTCAAATGGGAAACCGATGAAAACTATGCCAATCAACTTTACTTTGATCGAAAATATGATGACGTGAAAATTGAGGAAGCTTTTCATGCATTACTACCTGTTTTACAAAAACTATATGATTCTGGATGTAGATCTATTGTGGAGGCTTCACCACCAATTGGCGGACAAAATGTAAAACTCTTAAGGAAGCTTTCTATGGCGTCTGGGATAAACATTATCCCTTGTACTGGCCACAACTTGCCAGCGTATGTCTATAGGATTCACAGTGAAAGGTATGCTGAACAGTTAGCTGGACAATGGATTAAAGATTTTGAGTTTGGGCTTGATACCATTGATGGCGTTAAAATTAAACCTGGACATATAAAGTTACTTCTCAGAAGGGGGGCATTGTCTGATGTGGATAGAGAACTGCTTCGTGCTGCAATCATGACAAATAAACAAGTAGGAATACCTATTCATTGTCATATTCTCGAAGCGGAACTGGCTGAAGAAGTCATGGATTTACTGGAAAAGGAAGAAGCGAACTTTAAACAGTTTCTATGGGCCCACACCCTTAATGAAAAAAACAGCGATGTCATATATAGAGCACTAGACCTTGGCATCTGGCTAGGCTTGGATATGATTAAGGCAAATGCCTTTGAAGAAAATTTAGCTTTTATCAAGGAGGCGGTCAATGGTGGTTTTGAAGGTCAGATTCTGCTCTCCCAAGATTATGACTTCTATGAAGAGATTATGGCCCATGGGGAGAAACATCCCTGTGCATCTTTTTTTACGGATTTCATTCCCTATTGTATTGCCCAAGGGATTTCACCTGCTATATTG
Source organism: Anaerosolibacter carboniphilus (assembly GCF_014205875.1). Taxonomy (GTDB): domain Bacteria; phylum Bacillota; class Clostridia; order Peptostreptococcales; family Thermotaleaceae; genus Anaerosolibacter; species Anaerosolibacter carboniphilus. The sequence continues at coordinate 3,001 of NZ_JACHEN010000055.1, read as the reverse complement.
GATACGATTATTTGTAAAAATCCTGGGGAGTTTTATGATTTCTAGGAGAAGATTTTACAATGCAAATAATCAACTTTATGGATACTAAACATCATTTTCAAATCATATGATTAGTAGAAAGAATTCGTTCATATAAGGAGTTGAAAAGGATGGTTATGTTTCCAAGGAAACCGGTAAATTGTCCAGTGGATGCCGTTCGGTATACGGTAAGACCCGGGGATATGATGTACCAAATTGCCAGGCGCTTTCAAGTTGATTTAAATCAGCTGATTGGGGCAAATCCCCATATACCTCATCCAAATCTGATTGTGCCTGGGGATATACTATGTATTCCAAAAATAAAGTTTTCACCCTATAGCGTGATGTTACGGTCTGTTAACGAAAAGTTCCCTACAGCCAGCGGCTCTGCAATGGTAAGTAAAACACCAGCCTATGAGAAATCTGTAAGCATCATAGCTGTTTTACCTGGGTTAAAAGAATTGGGACCCAGCTATAAACAATATCAAGCCTATCTCATCTATGCCACCGCCACGGATAATAGAGCTTTGAACAAACCCCTTCACAAAGTTCCTGAAACACCTAATACATGGGCAGCCACCATTGACCTGACACCAGAAGACATAGCAGAAATACCAAGAAATGTTAAAGTTGCAATCAGTGCCAACGTGACGGAGGGGCCTGAGCCACCGCCTGGGGATCTGGTCGTCCTTGAGGGAGCGTTCAGTCGATTCTAACTGTCAATATACCTTTGAGAAAATATGTCCTTAGCTTGTCACACTTCGGTTGTTGTCGACATAGCTTGTATTGAAAAAGAAAGGAGTGTGACATGTATGGAAAAAAAGTGCTTAAAATCCAAAACGCTTCCTGCTGTAAGTCCAATAAAAAAACCGATGGATCGGGTACCAGTGTTTTATCCAGAGCCACCCCATTACAGACCAGCAGGAAATGAATATGATTATGTGCCAAGGAAATACAGTGTAGGCCAGCATATGAAGGCACCAACTATGAAAGCAGACAAACATGATTGTGGATGTATGCATCCGAAGAAGCGGTAATCTAAATATATTCTTCTCAATATGTGCAGGTTAAATTTTTTATGAAGTCCAGAGAAGCCCCTCTGGGCTTTTTGAATTGGAATAAATACTTGGGAAGAATATAAAATATTTAAAGTATACTTTACCAAAATTCACAGATCTCTGTTATAATAATAGATTAAGAAAACAATAAAGGAGAGTCATCATGCCTATTTTGATATTTGGACATAGGAATCCGGATACAGATTCTGTTACTTCAGCTATTGCCTTTTCCTACTTGAAAAACAGGTTAGGCAACCGTACCACTCCTTGTATACTAGGAAATTTAAATAAAGAATCAAGATTTGTATTGGACTATTTTGGTGGATCAGTACCTACCCTATTAAAAAATGTGAAGATTCAGTTGAGGGATTTAGATTACGATAAGGTAGAAGGAATATCTCCAAAGGCATCTATTCTCTATGCTTATAAGCTGATGGAGGAAAAGAATTTAAAAACACTGCCTATCGTGGATGAGGGAGGAAAGTTGGCAGGTATTGTGACCATGAAGGACATTGCCATGGGTTTGATCAAAGGAGATTTCTATCAATTGGAGAGTTCTTTGGAAAATATTGCCCAAGATTTAAAGGGCGAGGTCTTAGTGGAAGGTGCAAAGGAAATACAAGGACGTATTAAGGTAATGGCCTTTTACCATGAGAGTATTCGGGGAACCTTGCATCAAGAGGATATTATTATTGTGGGAGACCGTTATGGAATTATTGAAAATGCCATTGAAGCAGGGGTGAAGCTAATCATCATTACGGGAGGAAAGGCATTGCCCAGCCAGTACATCCATTCGGCGAAAGAAAAGGGTGTAAGTATTATCAACGTATCCATGGATACCTTTACCACATCAAAGCTGATTAATCAGTGCAATTATATCGCTTCCATCATGAAGATACAAGGAGTCATTCAGTTTCATGAAGACGAATATCTTGAAGAGGTGAAGGACGAGTTAATCAATACAGCCTTTAGAAATTTTCCAGTGATCGATCATGAGCAAAGATTCTTGGGATTCATCGGGAGGAGACATATCATTAATCCTAAAAAGAAGAAAGTGATTTTGGTGGATCACAATGAATATGCCCAAAGTGCTGAGGGATTATCAGAAGCAGAAATTTTAGAAATTGTAGATCATCATAAAATTGGAGATATTTCTACCTCCATGCCCATTAGCTTTAGAAATATGCCAGTAGGAAGTACTTGTACCATCATCTATCATCTCTTTCAAGAGAATAGAGAGGAGATTCCTAAGGAAATTGCTGGACTCTTATTGTCAGGGATCATTTCAGACACATTGCTGTTGAAGTCCCCTACGACTACTGATTGGGACAAAAACGCCGTAGAAGAATTGAATAAATTATTGGATTTAGATCTAGAAGTTTACTCGATGGAGATGTTTAAGGCGGGGACTTCTTTAGAGGGGTACAGCATTGAAGAGGTATTCTACAAGGATTTCAAAGAATTTCAACTGGAAGGAGTCAAAGTGGGTATTGGGCAAGTGTTTACCTTAGATATTGAAGATGTATTCAATCGAAAAGAACAATTTATTGATTTTATTGACAGAGTACATCATCACAATAACTATTATTTGACCCTCTTGGTGATTACAGATATTGTCAATAATGGCTCCTACCTTCTCTACCAGTGCATGAACCTGAGTTCGTTGGTTGTTGCCTTTGGCGTAGAGCCTGTTCAGGGAATTTTCGTACCAGATACGGTGTCCCGTAAAAAACAAATTCTGCCTAAAATTTCAGATGCGTTAAAGATGTTGAAATAAAAAGCGCCCTTAGGCGTTCTAGTGTTGCATTAAGTAAAATATTTAATCTTGATCAATTTAAAACCCTCAGATTGCATGGATTATTCCATGTGATATGGGGGTTTTAGGCTTAAAGTGCATACGTGGAATATTATCCCATTAAAAAAAG
>NZ_JACHEN010000054.1 GCF_014205875.1 Anaerosolibacter carboniphilus | reverse complement strand
TTTGGATTATTGCATTTTTTGCAGGATTTAAAAGCAAATGTAAAGTTTTCATTATACTTTGTGAAATTTCAATTTCATGAGCGTTTCCTAGATATTAAAAAAAACATGTAGATTTTCTCTACATGTCATTTACATATGGATAGCCGTGCACCTATCGTTGATAAGTTGTTACAGGCGTTACCTGAACAGTTAACTCAGACCAAGCGCCCCCGCGGCACACGAGAGTGCCTACTTACCGCTGCTTCCTTCCGGACCTGACGGGGTTCATAAGTTCCCGTTGCGCAGGACCCAGTCTTCCTCGCCACTTAACCAGGGCAGACCCAACAACAACAGACCGCCGATAGGAATTCAATCCTGCTACAGCGGGTTGCAGGTTACAGGACACCGCTACCTCCCCATCTAGCACGGCAAACTTTATAAACTTTTTAACTGGCGGAGTGGGTGGGACTCGAACCCACGGGGCCTAACGGCCTTACACGCTTTCCAGGCGTGCCCCTTAGCCAACTCGGACACCACTCCATCATATCTCTCACCAATTGTCTTTCGGAGAACATATATAAATATACCATATAGCTTGCTCAAATGCAAGGTTTAAAAATCTGCATCTTTTAGAATTTTTTTCTAAGTCGATTCCTTCTCTACTTTTATATTCTCCAATTATCTGCAGCATGGGACAATACCCCTCTTATAATGCATGCTTTATCGATCTCAGCATCAATATATAGTATATGTCGAAAGTTACCCACAACATTGTGTGGATATATAGTCCTTTCTGTTGATAACTTTATATTTTCCGGTGGTTATTCACATCTGCTTTCCCTTCCTTATCTAGAGGTTTATGCATCCTATAAAAATGCAATCCTCCCACCAGGAAAATTTCAAGAAAATTCCTATATACTTAGCCCTTGATATATTTTTATAGTCGCGTTATAATAATAATCGCAAACATTTTTTGAGGAAGTACAAATATGGGGATAGAAAGCATTGTAAGGAGGAAGAAATGGACATTAAATCTATCAAAAAATTAAAACTCCATGGTTTTAATAACCTAACAAAAACACTAAGCTTTAATATGTATGACATCTGTTATACAAAAACTACAGAGGATCGCAATGCTTATATCGAATATATTGACGAGCAATATAATGCAGAGCGGCTAACCAATATCCTAACGAATGTATCCAATATTATTGGTGCCAATATATTAAATATTGCGAAGCAGGATTATGATCCTCAAGGGGCAAGTGTTACCATATTAGTATCTGAAGGTCCTGTGAATATCGAGAATTTAGAACATGCCTCCGACAATGAAACGCCAGGTCCTCTTCCAGATGTGGTTGTTGCACACTTGGACAAAAGTCACATTACCGTTCATACCTATCCAGAATATCATCCAGATGAAGGAATCAGTACCTTTAGAGCTGATATTGATGTATCTACCTGTGGACATATTTCACCTTTGAAGGCATTGAACTATCTGATTCATAGCTTCGATGCTGATATCATGACCATCGATTATCGGGTAAGGGGCTTTACTAGGGATGTGACAGGTAAAAAGTACTTCATCGACCATAAGATCAACTCCATTCAAAACTATATGGGTGGCGACTTCAAGGATCGTTACCATATGATCGATGTTAACGTCTATCAAGAAAACATCTTTCATACAAAGTGTATATTAAAAGAATTCGATTTAGACAATTATCTATTTGGAATAACAAAGAAAGATATTCTACCAGGTGAAAAGAAAAAGATCAAGAAGAGATTAAAGAAGGAAATGGATGAAATATTCTACGGTAGAAATATTCCAAAAGTTTAAATCATCATATAGGACAATCAAAGGGCTTTGGCTGAAAAGGTATACTTCAGCCAAAGCCCTTTCTATTTACATTGAAGTAATTATATTGTATCTTAGGATTATTACCAAAACTTTTAGAAAGGGCGGCACTGCCCATGGCTAAAAATAATGAAATTAAAATATCTGTTCGTAATCTGATAGAGTTTGTTCTCCGCAGCGGTGATTTGGATACCCGTTTTATGGGAAGCAGCAGGGCTGTGGAGGGTACCAAAGCCCATGGTAAGGTACAAAAATCCTACGGGGAAAATTATACGCCCGAGGTAACCCTTCGTTATTCCATTCCATATCAGGACCTTCTGCTTACGGTAGAAGGTCGTGCCGACGGCATTCTTCAGGAGGAAAATAGGGTTATCATCGATGAGATCAAAAGCACTACCCAGCCCCTGGATGTGATCGATGAAAACTATAACCATCTACACTGGGGCCAAGCCAAATGCTATGCATATATTTATGGGCAGGAGCAAGGTTTAGACGAGGTCGATGTGCAGCTTACCTATTACCAATTGGATACCGAAGAAATCAAATATCTAAGAAAGACTTTTTTGCTCCATGAACTGAAGCAATTTTTCGATGATTTGATTGCCCAATACTTCTCTTGGGCAACCTTTACTCACGACTGGCAAATAAAAAGGGATACATCCATCCACGCCCTCTCTTTCCCCTTTGAAGCCTATCGGAAAGGTCAACGAGAGTTTGCCAAAGCAGTTTATCGCACAGTGGTAGACGGCAAGAAACTTTTTGCCCAGGCTCCTACAGGTATTGGTAAAACCATATCTACCCTTTTTCCTACCATAAAAGCCATAGGTGAAGGTCATACATCCAAAATTTTTTATCTTACAGCCAAAACCATTACCCGCCAGGTGGCCGAAGAAGCCTTTTACAAGATGCACGGCAGAGGACTTCTTTTTAAATCTGTTACTTTAACAGCCAAGGATAAGATTTGCTTTCAAGAAGAATCTATCTGTAATCCCGAACACTGCGAATACGCCCGGGGGCATTTTGATCGGGTAAATGAGGCCCTAAGAGCCATTCTGCACCAAGAACAACTTCTTACTCGAGAGAAAATCGAAGCCTATGCCAAGGAATACCATATATGTCCCTTTGAATTTTCATTAGATCTCACCTTATGGGCCGATGCTGTGGTGTGTGACTACAACTATGCCTTTGACCCCAGAGTATATCTTAAACGCTTTTTCTCTGAAGAAGGAGGCGATTATACCTTTTTGGTGGATGAAGCCCATAATCTAGTAGATCGTTCTCGGGAGATGTTCTCCGCTGAACTATACAAAAGACCTTTCTTAGATTTAAAAAGGGTATTTCAATCAAAGGCTCCTTCGATTGCCAAAGCCTTAAATCAGCTAAATAAGAATATGCTGGTATATAAAAAATACCTAGAGGAAGAAAATCAGCCTATTCATAAGGACAATCCAAAGGACTTGTACCCGCCTTTGCATAAATTTATGAAGGAAGCAGAGGAATGGCTTACAAAGAATGAAAATCAAGAAGGGTATGAGGAATTATTGGAACTATACTTCTCCTGCCATGCCTTTCTGAGGATTGCAGAGTTTTATGATGAACGCTATGTCACCTATGTGGAGAAGGTGCAAAAGGACATTAAGGTTAAGCTATTCTGTCTTGACCCATCCTATCTTCTTCGGGATGCCCTCCGCCGGGGTCGATCGGCCATATTGTTCTCGGCCACCCTCACGCCCCTGCCCTATTTCAGAGAAATTCTAGGTGGGAATGAGGAGGACAAGCTATTGAGACTCCCATCCCCTTTTGATAGGAATAATCTCTGCCTATCCATTGCGAATCGTATTTCTACCAAATATAGAGCCCGCGAGGATAGCTACGAGGCCATTGTGGATTATATCCACCTCACTGCTCAGCAAAGAAAAGGCAATTATTTCGCATTCTTCCCTTCTTATCAATATATGGATCAAGTATATCAACGGTTTATTGAGAAATATCCTGAAATCAAGACCTTGCTCCAAGGAAGCTCCATGGTGGAGGCGGAGCGAGAACAATTTTTATTACAGTTTCAGTCTAATAGTATCGAGAGCCTTGTTGGCTTTGCTGTCCTTGGAGGAATCTTCTCTGAAGGAATCGATCTGGTAGGAGATCGATTGGTAGGTGCCATCATCGTCGGTGTAGGCCTTCCCCAAATTTGCTTAGAACGGGATATTATCATGAATTATTTTCAGGAGAAGAATCATCTGGGGTATGAGTACGCCTATATGTATCCTGGTATGAATAAGGTGCTTCAAGGAGCAGGCAGAGTCATCCGATCCGAATGGGATCAAGGGGTTGTACTGCTTATCGATGAACGGTTTCGGCATAGTCGCTATCAGAAGCTGTTCCCCCAGGAATGGTCTAATCCCAGCTTTGTTCGTGATCTAAAGGAGCTGGATCTTACATTGGAATCCTTTTGGAATCCTAACAAATAAGTTTTCAATAGGGTTCATCTGGTATCTTATCACATGAAGAGCATCTGTCATCATATCAAAAAAGTTATCAACGAAATCGTTGATAACTTTTTGTTTATAATCCTAATTGATCGGAGATACCACACATAGCTTGAAGGGATAACGCTACAAATTCTTCGAAAGGAATTCCCAATTCTTCGATAGACAGCATGGCTTCCCGGTCTGCCCCTGCTGCAAAGCGCACTTCCTTCATTCGCTTGGTCACAGATTTCACCTTTACACTACTCACCTTCTTATCAGGATAAACCAATGCAATAGCGGTAATAAAACCTGTGATAGGATCGGCCGCATAGATGGCGCGATCCATGGTGTTGGTAATAGCAACGCCGGTTTCCTTATTGTGGGCACAGATGGCATGATACATGCTTTCGTTGCCTATGCCAGCTTCCTTTAACAGTTCTACCGCTTTTGGTCCATGGAGCTTGGGGTTAGCCTGATAATCCACGATGTCCGCATCCAGATCATGGAGCAGTCCAGCCATGGCCCACGCTTCTTCCTTATCGGGCTCTATTTTCTTGGCTAATTCCCGCATCACCGCTTCCACTGCATAGCAATGCTTGATCAAATGCTCGCTTTTCAGATATTCTCCCATCAATTCCAATGCTTTTTGTCTTTCCATAGGTTTTATACACCCTTTCTTTCGTAATCATTGCACTTTTATGCTTTTATCTCTTCCAGCAAATTTTCTGCAAAAACCTTGGCCTGTTCTTGAATGCCCGGCACTATCTCAATTTCCCCCGGATCATTGGCTGTAGCCATCAGGGCAAAGTAAGGAGGAAGGCGAAAACTTTTGTTCACACTCAGAGCACTGATGAGCTGCTTTGCCACAGAATCACTGCCTGAGTTTCCAGATACAATGACGGCAAACATACTTTTATCATAGAACTTTGTTCTACGGTAAAGTACCGTCATTCGATTGATGACTGCTGTGAGCTTTGCAGAAACTGCATCATTATAATTTGGACAAATCCACACCACAGCATCGGCCTTTTCGATGGCAGGCAGAATTTCCTGGACAATAGCCCCCCCGTAAAAGCAGGAGTTTCTTTTGCTAAAGTGTTTACAGGTGGTATAGGAACACCCCTTACAATCCACAATCGTTCCATTTTCCACGTGTAGCTCCTGAATATCTTGATCCTGGAGGTATCTCTTTACCATGTTCCAAAGCTCTAAGGTATTGGAGGTACTATGGGCACTGGCGTGGAGTACTACGATTTTGGGTTTTTCAATCTTAATCGGTTCATCCTCAAGGAGTGTTGTTCCCAGCCTTCTACAAAGCTCCAGGCACACCTCCTCCAATGGTTTATGAAGGTTCTTCTGCCAGGTGCGAAGATTCGTCAGACTTCCCGTGGCCTCCACCAATGGATGCCCTTGAAAACGGCATCCTAACTGATTGGCAGTAAAAATCACATTCTGAGCAATACTTCGGGTAAAGAGTTCCTGCTCACAATGAATCATTACTGCCCCCTGGGCACCTAAAAGGGCATCCTCTCCTCGCTCCCAAAGAGCCGATAAGATTTCAAAAAGTTGAATATTATAACCTGCGCCGTTGAGTGCTATGGCAAAAATAATCTTTTTATTTCTCAAATCTGGTAGTTCCTTGGCATCTCGGATCATGACAGTTTCTCGCCCTTCGGTAGACGCTCCAACCATCTTCCATAGAAAATCTGAGCTATTTCCTGGCATAATCACATAAGCCCCACTCATAAGATCTCCTCTAGCCGCTCGTAGGTAGTCTGGAGTCTTTCTACCAGCGCCTCAGGTAAAGGCAGCTGCTCTATCTCTGTGCCTGCAGAAGTAAGTCGATTTCTTGCGCCCATGTAGATTCCTCCCATAAAAGTGGCACTATAATGCCATTCTCCTCTGATGGTGGATAAGATAGACAAGCTTCCTGAAGATAACGCCGGTGCAATATAGGGCTTAAAGCCTGTTTCCCTCACTTCCAGGTTGGCGTTTCTTGCCTTTACTGTGAGATACAGAGATAGATCTTCATTATAATTATCAATGCTATCCGCAATGATCAGGTCCTTTCCATGGGGTCCGTACGCGCGACCTTCTCGGATGTAATGACTGGTTTCTTGGCTTTGTTCCGCGTAAAAGGCTGCTCTGGCATGCATGACCCCTAGGCCATAACCTCGGATTTGTTCTGGAGCTAACCCATGATAGTCTAACTCCCCAGTCTCTGGATTTGTATTACTATCGATGAAAACCGATTTACACAGAGGATCCACTGGGTCTGATACCACTGCAAAGATTCCCTGAAATCCTTTTTCTCTTGCCATCTTTACATAAGGCTTCATCATCTCCCGATTGCCCTCAAACTGTATCATCCTCACATCTCTGGCATCTTCACCTACAGCTGGTACTCCAGTACTGGCACAGAATACAAACATATCACAATCAAAGAGTTTCTCCTTCGGTATCCCTACGACAGGCGGAAAGCTCATGGTTTCATTGGCAGATAGAATCTGATTGGCTTCATACTCCCATCGTTTCACCTTTTCTTCCCGACGATCATAAATGCCGATCTCAGAGATGGCATCTCCTCCAAGCAGCCGTAGTCCTGTGATCAATGTTCCCCCCACATCTCCTAAACCAAAGAGATGAATCCGCCATTTTTGGGGATACTTTTGGTTTAAAGCCGATTGCCAGCTTGGATAGGCTGTATTCACTGCCATGACTTTACCCGCCCTTATTCCATCCAGCAGCCAAGCTGGTACCTTCCTTTCAAAACCACCCTGACACTGGAGCAAATGGATACCCTCTGCTTTCAAGAACATCAGAGAAGGATCTGAAACACAATAGCTTCTTCTCCATTGACCAGGTGCTCCTTCCAGCAAATAATACATCCTATCTTGATGTTGAGCAGCTCTTTCCTCCGGTATCCTTTGAAAAGCTAAGCTTTGAGAATGGGAAATAAGGATGCTCTCTCCCAATTGATAATAATACATTTGTCACTCCCCCTATTCTAAGCACATTCTCTTCAAACGCTGTAGATGCTCTATATCGTTCTTCAAATAATGGGATGGGTTCAAATTGATATCGTAATACACGTCCTTGCCATGATCTGGATATCGAGGTGATACAAAAACCTCTCCCAAATGGGCCAAAGTGAATTTACGCTCGTGAACTCTCTGATATTCTGCCTCGACAGTAGCCATAATATCCATGGCATTTTCCAGACAGACCTCGGATAAATGATAGATGGCTTCCTTAGATGTCCCTTTTATAAATCCTGGATAGGTGTAAGGCAGGATAAAGTTCACAGAAGGAATCAAATTTCGCTCTGGATAATATCCTCGCCATAGGGTATCTCCACTGATAAAGGGGTACAGAAGACTCTCATTAAACCACACCCGCAGTTTTGGAATATAATAGGCATAATCCACCTCTCGATTCTGCATATCCATCAATTCTTTTCCTCGATCAGACAAGACACCCACCAGTACTTTTTCCACTTGAACATTTTCATTCTTCAGCAGTGGATCTAGGGCCTTCAGACGATGGCCTTGAACCAATATATCATCTACAATAATCACAGGTCTATCGAAGGAGCGCAGCATCCGTACCTGATTTTCCAAATTCAAGTAGTAAGGGTAGGCTCCCGTCCTATAATCCTTCATATCTGTTCCAAATTGGCGATCCGTATGCAAAGACTTGGTCACTGTATTGGGAATGATAGAGCCATGGAGCATCATCCCAAAAGCAACACACATCATGGGCCCTAAAGTTCTTGGCACTAAAGGTGTTGTGGGTACACCATTGATTTCACACACCTTCTTAATAAGATTTTCATTCATCATCGCTCGATCAAAAGCCAAGACCAAATTTCCAGGATACAGCTTTACAATAGCCTCCTGGAGTCTTTTTCTTGAACGCCCCATGGCCTTCTTCACTTCTTCGCTGCTTCTAAAGGGCTCCTTGATGACCGATTCCATTTCTAGTCCTAATGTACAAGGTGTTGTCATATCCACTGCCAAAATCTTATGATTTTCATCCTCTAGGGATATAAAACCTTGAAGCACCAAGGTATCATACAAATTTGGCGACACATATTTATCCACGGTATTTTTAAATACTGCATAGGTATAATCTTTGGCTAAATTATAGGCCAGCGTCTCCGTGAGAAGCACCTGATCCAGGTTGTCAAACTTTTCTTGATCACCTGCAAAAATACCGTCTATGACGAGGATTCTACCGATGGCATTTCTTCGAATGTATCGAGAAATCTCTTCATTTTTAAATTCCTTATACAGCATGCTGGAACGAACCCAATGAAAAGCAGAGAATCCAAGGATCTTCCCATGTCTGTCTGTGCTGCGAAGGAGCAATATCTTTGGACTTAATTTTTCAGATAACTCATGAAACTGTTCCAAAGATTCCCTGGGATTCTGGCAGAACTGCTCCGATAAATCCTTAAACAGCTCAGGTGTAAAATCCTCCACCTCTACAATTTCTACAGAAACAGATTTTATCTCCATGAGGGTTTTGTATTGAGGCTCACGTCTATACAGGCCCTTGGCGTAAATGTATTTTTGCACCAGAGGGTCCATGAGATTAGAAGTATCTCTATTTTCATCAATATAATTACGAATCTGAGTCGAACTGATATCCTCATATTGCTGAGGTAAAGACAAACGTATCACTCCCGCAGAAATACGGTTTAAAGCCTCTACCATTTCCTGTCCTCTTTCCAGTCCAATACCAGTCACCCGCTCAAACAGAATATGAGGGAAGGTATGAATAGAATGGTTTCTTTGGACCTCTCGATAAGCAGATGCATTTAATACCACATCACTGCCTACCACCACATGGACATCCGCATCGGGAAAGTTCGCTCTCAATCCCTCTAAGTCCTTGGGATTTGCGATATTTGTAGGTAAATCCTCTGGATATAGGTAAATACCTAGCTCATTTGCCACTGACATCTTGATAATATTCCGTCTGATGAGATTGGCTTGGGTTCGTTTAGACCATGAAAATTCATCCACAGCCAAATATACCTCATACCCTAGATCTCGAATGGCCTTGGCAATCTCTTTATGGCTTAGGGTAAAGGGGTCAAAGGTTCCTGGGAAAAAGGCAACCCGTCCTTGCGCTTGCACCTGAACCTCACCCCGATAGAACTTGCAGTCGGAGATAAACCTGTAGATATGGTTCAGACCTGCAGAGTTATTCAAAAACGCCAGTTCTTTATCCTCCATATTATCAGAAAGCAATGTAAGAATTTTTTTGGCCATGAGCTGGAATATATGGTACTTTTCCTCAAGTTCCAGTTGGGCAGAACCAAAGATTCCTTTCCCAATAACTCGGAAGGCCACCTGCTTTGTTTGCTCTTTGTAGTTTGCCATCCCATTGAGTAAAATACCCAGCATACGAATCAGACGGTTGGTATAAGCCCCGTCCTCTTCTTGGAAAAACTCCCTATACTTTGGATAGTGCTCAATAGCAATACCGATGGTCTGCAGAAGCAGGGAATTAATTTGAGTATTAGAGATTTTTACCTTATCCATTAAGTCATCGATAATCTCATCTAACTCCACCGGTTGTAAATAAAGGATCAGTCTTCCCAAATAATCAGGGATATGCTTTGTAAATTGGTATCCCTCAATCTCTAAAGCTCTCAGCATCTCTATGGCAATATCATTTTTCTGTTCTAATGAGAGATAGGGGGCGATGCCAATAAGGGCTTCCCCTGCTCGCTTTCTCACACTTTGACTGGCACTCACTTTAATCAAATTACAATAGTGCATGGCCGTATGAAGCCCTGTATTTCTCTGATAATCCAGTGTGTAGTCCAGGATAAATTCCACTTGGGCCTTTTTGATGGTCCAATGGGTAGCAGTCTTCAAGTTGCTCAAGAAAAGATCCGATGTCCTCCCAAGATCTTCTTTATACCGCTTCTCCAGCTTTTCTATATAGAATTCCCCTAATTTAAACATTCTGGCTAACTTCAACTTCATATAGTTCTCTACAATCAGAGCAGAATCATGGATGACACCCACGAGCATTGCCTTTAGTCGTTCTACACAAGTACCGTCTTGGTGAAGCCTGCTGAACAAATAGCCCATGGCTTCCAAGGCAGAAATGCGAAGAGTATCTTCTTCTCGTTGTAGGCCAAGCTCTATAAAGTCCAAAAGGATTTCAATATCTTCATTTTCGCAGTAATATATGGGAATATGCTTTATAGCCTCCAACTGATAGATTTTCGTATTTTCATCTCCTGGTTGTTCATCTCTGTAATAGTTCAACAAGGTTTTTATATATTCTCGTATTTGACCCTTACGGCATTGGCTAAATATGGAGGTCACCACATTACTCAAATTATAGCCAATCCATTTACGATGAATGGACGTCATCTTTCGATCAGGATAAAGAATCAGTTGAAGGTACTTATCAAAAATTCCATAGCCTGGCATCTCCGCAGGTTTTAACTGCACATCCTTCGGTACCTCTTTCCGATATTCTTCATCAAACAAAGCAATCAGTACGCCAATAAGTTCTCCGCACTGCTTTCGAATATCATCCTCTGGATGTGTCAGCAGTTCATATAAAAATTGTATGGTGATCAGCTTTTGTTTTTGTGTTAGGTAGGTTGAATATTCTTCGATCACATTTAAATAGCCTCGCAAACGATTCAACTCCACCTCACTTCGGGCGATTTCTAAAATACTATTGAGGGAGGATTCGTCTCTTAACATATACATCAATCTTATGTTGTGATGGATAGCCAAATGCTTTAAATGTTCCACCACTTCTTCACCCTCCATCAGAGCATAATTCTTCTGTAATTTTTTCCTGTTTTCAGGTTCTTGATGCACCTCTCCTACCTCTATATTGACACCCAGTTGAAGCATATATTTCTCAAAATCCTCTAGCTTTGCATAAACCCGTCGATAGCGCTGCTCTTTGGCAGCATCTACATTATCCAGCTTCTCCAATACCACTTCAAAGGAGTCCTTCAGGCTAAATATATGCATCCCTGTACCTTCAGTTTTTCCATCCTTCTTTTTCACACGGAAGTCACAATAGATTAAAATTAAAGATTCTAAGGACAAGTTCTCCAGTTCCAAGTCCCAGGTGGAATGATTGATGGCCACATTTCGAATATACACAATATCATGACCTTTAAACCACTCTCCTGTGTAATAATAGTGAAGATAGGGCACCCGTTTTACCTCTACCCCTCTACAACCATACTTACCAATGTCATGGCCTGCAGCTGCCCCCGACACCCTTCCCAGGTCTATCGGCACACCTGCTGCCTTTAGCTGTCTCCCCACATGAAGGGCCAGATAGTGGACACCGCAAATATGATCAAGGGTACTAAATCCCTTCACCTCATAATTTAATTTCATCATCTCGTAAATGTAATCGTGATCAAAAGCTTTTTTAAATGCCCGATACTCCTCGGGATTTTCCAGGGCCTCCTCTTCCTCCTCCGTTAAGAGCTCCAATGGATACAGACTTTGCCATGTGCCATCTCTGGAGGTTTTTTGGAAGTTTGAAACAACTCTCAATACCTGTAAATAAAGGGTACTGGCTTTTTCCAGATGTTCTTTCAGTTCAATCTCCACAGCCCCAGGAAAGCACTTGCTCAAGGTATATTGAAAAATATATTCTAACCAATCCTCTGGGGCATCCCCTTCGGTAACTTCCAGCATCATATCTTCACATAGCTTTAAAACCATTTGACAGGTATAAATCTCCATGGCCACCATTCTTTGGATTTGCTCAATAAAGGAACTGTCTTTTATATATTTTCGGACCTGCTTGTGCTGCAGAGAAAACTCTTGTAAAAAATTGGGGTGCAACAAGACATTGACAATCTGATCATATAGCTTGGTGGAGGCTGGGTAGAACATGGCCTATCACTCCTTTGTTTGAAATTTCAGATGATTATTGCTAAAAAAATTCGATTTTGCCTCTTACTTTCTTTTTTGTCTTTATTCCCTAATTTCATCATTAAAGACCGACGTATTATATATATTTCGTTTAAAAAGAAAAATACCTTTTCGTTATAGCCTAAAAGGATAACAGAATTATTATTTATTTTAATCCACCCAATCCTTATTGTCTATCTTATATATTTTCCATACCTATAGCACCTTTTTATATCACCAAAATATATTAATATGGTAGAAAGGATGTGATCCATATGATGAGACAACCCACAGCCCCGTTAGGCTCCTTTCACTATACAGTGGAAGTCGGGGATACCCTGTATGGTATCGCCCGTAAATTTAACACTACCATCTCCAACATCCGTGTCTTTAACCATATCCCGAATCCCAACATAATCTACGTAGGGCAAATCCTTGTAATTCCTGAATCCCCAGCCGAAGCCATCATCTATACCGTTCAACCTGGAGACACCTTGTATAGTATCGCCCAGGCCCATGGCACCTATGTAAACAATCTGATTATCTTTAACTACCTTACCAACCCCAATCTAATCTATCCAGGTCAGCAATTAGTGGTCACAGCGTCTTTACAAGGGTAAAATAGAGGCTGCAGAAAGATCTGCAGCCCCTAAGCATTCATTTGAATATTATTTTTTACCTTTTGACGGATTTGTTTTATTATTCGTTTCACTACTTACATTAGATTTCCTACCTTTTTTACTCTCGCTCTTGGTCAAGATTTCATATGTAAAGTTTACCGTCCCCTTGGTTCCTTCCGGTGCTGCAAACCATATGATCATGTAGTTCTTTCCTTCACTAAATAATTGCTTAAGCTCAAGGGCATCATCTTCACTTACATTAAATGGATCAACATTTACTACTTTATAAAGAGATGCTTTGCTTCCCTTCCCTAATTCCTTCTCATTGATAAATGTTACCGCATAATCAACATATTTCTTATTGATCTGATCGATACTATATAAGCCTTCTATAGAACTACAGTCATTTTCATATCCAATAGCTGGAATTGAAATATTATCTATGTACCAACCTTCTTCTGTTGTACCCCAGTCAGTCATATAATTGAAGTTTATGAGTATTTCTTTCCCTGCATAAGGAGCAAGATCAAATTGCTCGGATGTCCAGTCATGATTACTTCCTGTAAATCCAGGAATATTTTCTTTGATTGTAGGATACCCTTCATCTACAATATCACTTCTTGTATTCTCATTGGCTAAACTCTTCCAAGTCTGACCATCATCTTCAGATACCTGTACTATACCAAAATCCCATTGTTCTTCAATATCATAATAATGATCAAAAGCCAAATATACTTCATCTGTAACAGTTTTCAAGTCTGCCTTTAGGATTATCTGATTTGATTTCTCATCTCCTCCATTTCCCCAAAGTACTTGTTTTCCATCTTTCTCAACTACCTTCCAAGGTGAAGAAAGAAAATCTGTACCGTCGAAAATAATGCTTCTAATTTTCTCAGCATTATCTAATACTTTGTAGTCTCCGCCCCAAGCTGGTACACCATCTTTATCGAATTCCAAGGCCTTTTCATAGTTTACATGTAAATCAATGCTCTCAAAGTTATATATTCCATTTTGCGGCTGGGAACTATCGATTGCTACAGCTATCGTAAACCTTCTAAATAATTCTTCAAAATCTATACCCGTTTTAAACGCTTTTAAAATCTTATTGACACTTGATATTCCATTATCTTCATCTTGCGCTAATGCTTTAACAAATTCTTTCCCATAGTGGTCATTTAAGTAAACCTGCATCAAATATGCCTGCCCATAATCTGCTAAGGTCTCAGGACCTGTTTCATACGAATAATACTCATCCCATTCAATTAATGAATTTTCTGGATGATCTAAGAAATAGTTCACATGACCCCAAGCATGTTCACCAAAGCATAAATATTCTGCAAAATCTGACATCCCTTCATTAATCCATGTTTCTTCATCTGGATCATTATCTGCATGAATTAGATGTTGGAATTCATGGGCCGTAGTTGGAAGGAAAGTTGTTTCTAATCTTGTATTCCAATCCTTAGAATCGATAGTTATGATATTTCTATCAATATATCGCTCTAATGTTCCCCAATAAAAGCCAGCTACGAAAAAAGGATATGTAGGATCATAATACTGTTCATCGATGATATTGTCTACTAGAATAATAACTTTGTCACTTCCATCCTCTGAAACATAATATCCTTCTGGCACATATCCAAGTTCTGCTAGGGTAGAATTACTACCATCATGGCTATCTGGTGTACCAAAAAATGCTGTATCTGTAAGATACACTTTCTCTTCAAAGGTATCTTTCATTCTATCTACCTGCTCTTGTGTGATGATATGGGCAGGCCTATCATCAGGAAAAGATAGATCATTTGCTACCCAAACCTCAACATTTTCACCTTGGCTCCTTAAGGTAAATTCTTTAAATCCTAATTCATAGTTTAAGAAATATTTTGTTCCACCATCAAATGTAAAATTGCTGCTTTGATTTTCATCTGCTGCTCCTTCTTCTTCATCAAAATTAATTCCTTTAGCACTTTCTTTCATCTTTTTTTCGGCTTCTTTCATAAATTCTTCATTATTTTCTAAACTTCTTAGTTTCCCTCCAATATCGATGGTGTCTCCATATCTAGTCGTATCAAATCCTTTTTCTGCTGCCTGAGCCTTTACTAAATTTGCAGGCATCGCAACGCTCAAAATCAAAGTACAAGCTGTAACAATCGATAATATCTTTCTTTTCAATTTACATTCCCCTTTCCTTGTATTATTTCTTTCAATAATTTCTTATTCTTTTTTCTTATGTCATGGGCATTCCCCCTTTTATCACTGTCCTACCTTTTTTATACATAGCTGCATTCTTTCAACATATAGTTATATACATTAATAGCCCAGATCCTATCTCATTTCTATACTATTAATGTTTTAGCCCATACTGCGATAACCTTTGTGAAAAATGCATTTTTATTGATTTACTAAACTTTTTATACACTCAGAAAACGAATAATATGTAAAAATATTTTTATATAGTTATCCAATATTCTAAACTTGTCCTTGTACAAATTTTGTAAAAGTAGCATGTCCTTTTTGCTCTATTTTTGTAATTGGATATCAAAAAAATAGAAAAAGAATCCTTTTATGTAAAAGGATTCTTATACCTATCTGTATTTTCAACTGTTTGAACGCTTATAGTTCTAAATGCCTATTTTTTTATTAGATCTCTCCATGAGATACTGCATTTCTTCCCCTTCGCTTGGATCGATAGAGTCCTTGATCTGCTTTGGAAATCAGTTCTGTTACCGTAGTGCCATCCTTATCGTAGACAGCAATTCCTATAGATACGGTAATCTTTGGCTCACAAGCCGTGCTGACCTGCTGTCGAAGGCGCTCCGCCACCACCTTGGCTCCCTCCACAGAAATTCCCGGGAGAATGATGATAAACTCATCGCCTCCATACCGCCCCAAGTAGTCCACCTTCCGCAAATGCTCCTTTGCAGACTGAGCCAAAGCCTTGATACATTGATCACCTACCACATGTCCATAGGTATCATTGATCTTTTTAAAATGGTCTATATCAAACATCAAAATGGTAAACGGCTCTTGTTTCTTAGCCACCATGTGCTCTAGGATTTCAAGAATTGCCGCCTTATTATAGGCCTTTGTTAATCCATCCTCCTTAGAAGCATTTAATAATTTCTCATTGGATAGCTGCATCATAAATAATTGTTTTTCCACCTGCTCATGGAAGGCTGCCTCCAGTTCTGCCTTATAGCCTTCAGCTTTCTTTACATGAGCTATCCACCGCTGGTGAGCCTTTCGATAAAAATACATGTAGAAGCTCAAATAGGCAAAAAACCTAAGCATCAGTACCAAAATGGTGAAAATCCTAACTTCTGACCACATAGAAAAGAAAGCGCCTATCATCAGAGCCACAAATCCTCTAAAAAGAAGTCGATCCCTTTGTTTTTTATAACTCAATATCCCATTTAAGAAGGCTAGTACACCCACAAGAGGAGTCCCTATGGTGTATAGCAAATATCCTTCTACCTCCAGCCAAAATAACAGGATGGATAATCCAATAGGAAATATGAGCGCCACGAGACGCAAAATCACAACCTTTTTCCGATTCAGCCTGAGAATTAAACTCAAAAATATGAAGACCATCAAGCTGACCTCAGTCAGTATCAGCATCACCTCCATGTTCATCGCTTTCAGTAAAGCGTTTGAGGCGATACAGAAGTAAAGGGGGATGAAAAATAACGTACCCAAAAGACCCGTTAAATGGTTTCCTTTATGAAATGAAATGGTAAAAACAAAGATAAGAAAAGAAAAACATAAAATTATTAAATACTGAATTTGATTGACATTACTAAGATCAAGCATGTCCATCCCTCTTCATTTGTATATTTTGTTCCTAGATCATCCCTCTTTGTCAAAACTTTCGTGCATTTTATAGCTTTAGTATATCATCTCATACAAACATCATCAACAACTAGGACGAAAGCATCGTTCATTATAAAGCAAAAGTACTAGGCAACTGGAAAATTTATGAATATTTTTTTGTATAGACGCAAATCATAGATAGGATAGTTATTTTTATATATGATATCGGAATGAATACAAGGAGGAGTTATATGAATCATACCAAGCAAGACGGAAAAATATTCACTACACCTCCCCAATCCTATTGGATTACCTCTACTCCACAAACAGATTACCCAACCTTGAAGGAAGATGTAAAGGTAGATGTAGTGATCGTAGGGGGCGGTATGGTAGGGATTACAGTAGCATCGCTCTTGAAGAAGGAAGGCCTAACGGTAACTGTGGTGGAAGCTGACCGAATTCTTCAAGGTACAACAGGCCACACCACGGCTAAACTGACTTCTCAACATGGACTTACCTATGACAAACTGAAAAGTCAACATGGAAATGAAAGAGCAAAGCAATATGCAGAAGCTAATGAAACGGCGATTCACTTCGTAGCGAACACCATCAAGGAAAAGCAGATTGATTGCGATTTCTCTTGGCAACCAGCTTATATATACACCCAATCAGATCAGTATGTGAAAAAAATTGTCCAAGAGCTAGAAGCCGCTTCCAGTTTAGGTATCAAAGCTTCTTATCTCGAGGAGACTCCCCTGCCATTTCCAGTCAAGGCAGCCATACGCTTTGACGACCAGGCTCAATTCCATCCAAGGAAATTCTTGTTGGCCCTGGCAAAGGAAATTCCCGGCGAAGGCAGTCACATTTTTGAAATGAGTCCAGTAGTCGACGTGAAGGATGGGAATACTTATACAGTCATTACTAGAAATGGCGGAAAAATCACTGCTGAAAAAATGATTGTAGCCTCCCATTATCCATTTTATGATATCCCTGGCCTTTATTTCGCCAGATTATATGTTCATAGATCCTATGTTCTTGCCGGGAAAATCAAAGAGACTTTTCCTGGCGGTATGTATATCAATGCTGAATCGCCCGCTCGATCCCTGCGATCTCTGCCAACAGAGAATGGAGAGTTGGTAATGTTCATCGGAGATCATCATAAAGCTGGCCAAGGGGAAGATACCATGAACCACTATGAGCATTTAAGGGAGTTTGCTCAGCAGATCTATACCCTGGAGGATATTCCCTACCGCTGGTCTACCCAGGATTGTATGCCCCTTGATCATGTTCCCTATGTAGGTCAAATTACATCCTTTAAACCCAATGCCTATGTGGCTACGGGCTTTAGAAAATGGGGAATGACCAATAGTATTGCATCATCCATGATCATTCGGGATTTGATTATCAAAGGGGAGAGTCCCTGGGCTCCTGTCTATGACCCATCCCGTTTCACACCCATGGCTTCAGCAAAAAATTTTATTGTTGAAAACCTGGATGTAGTTGGCGAGCTATACGCTGGAAAGATATCTCCTGTCCCCGATGATGTGGAGGTTAAGATTGGAGAAGGAAAGATTGTAGAAATTGACGGTCATAGATCTGGCGCTTATCGCGATGAAAAAGGCACCCTCCATCTTGTAGACACTACCTGTACCCATCTAGGATGTGAGCTTCATTGGAATGCTGCGGAGAATTCTTGGGACTGCCCTTGTCATGGTTCTAGATATAGCTACAATGGGGATGTCTTGGAAGGTCCTACTACAAAACCATTGAAAAAGCTAACCATTCATCAGCATTAATATCCCCTATGGATAGACTAGGATACGGTTCTTACTTCTATATCTAGTCTATTCATATTTTGTAAACCTTCCCTTTAATGACTTATCGTATAAAAATATTTTTAGGAAATAATTACTAAAAGCTGGATTTTTTTGAAAATTTCATTTATAATTTATTTAGGCATTTCTTCCTATTGACATAGGGATATACACCTATAAAATAACGCTGTCGATAATAGCAAACCTATTGAAAAGTAGGGACGCAAAATCATGGGTCTAAGGAATTTTATTCTATGATTGCCAGATTGCCGAAACATGTATGGATGTTCTATTTCGCTGTTCACTTTAGTGAAATAAAGCGATATAATAGAATTATTGACACGGCTATGGCAATATAGCTGTTTTTTTATTGTTTATTTCTATAACTTGAGGTGATCTATGCCATGGAACCGAGATTAATGAGAATGTTGGACAATATTGCAGATGCTTTCTTTTTTCTGGATTTAAATTTCGATTTTATCTATTTAAATCGTCAAGCCCAAGGCATCTTTCAAAAAGATCGTGCACTACTTATTGGCAAGTGCATATGGACCGAGTTCCCACTTCTTATTTCAACACCTCTTTACCGTGAATTTCGTGAAGCACTAAAAAGTAAAGAATCTAAAATATTAAAATATAATTCCACCCCTTCCAATCGTTGGTTTGAAGTTCGTATTTATCCTGATGATGATGGTCTGATGGTATATTTTTTTGATATTACGGATCAAAAGAAAAGCGAAACTCAGCTTTACGAAAATACGGAGCGCTTTCGTGCTATTTTTGAAAACTCTGCTATTGGTATCGGTGTTGTTGATCTGGATGGTAAGCCAGTGGAATGTAATCATGCCCTATTGGATATGCTTGGGTACACCATGGATGAAGTCTCCAAGACAAGCTTTGTCGATTTAACCCACCCTGACGATGTGGATAAGGATCTGACACTTTTTCATGATCTGCTTCTTGGCAAACGGTCTTCTTACCAAATCGAAAAGCGATACATTCGCAAAAATCATCAAGTGATTTGGGCTAGGCTTACTGTATCTCCTATCTTCAACGTTCAGGGGGAAATCCAATTCATTATGAGCATGACGGAGAATATTACAGATATGAAAATTGCTGAGCAAAAACAGCGGGAGCTCACAAAAGAGTTGCAGCGACTTTCTGCCTTGGATGGTCTAACAGAGCTAAACAATCGCCGTGCCTTTGATGAATTTTTTAATCAAGAGTGGCACCGCTGCCTCAAGGATGGATTGCCTTTGTCCCTAATTCTATTAGACATTGACGGCTTTAAAAAGTATAATGATACCTACGGACACCATGAGGGCGACACTTGTTTAAAGACGATTGCAACTACATTAAAAGAGGCCCTTCATGAACCCAATCATTTTATATGCCGATATGGCGGAGAAGAGTTCGCCGTCATTTTATCCGATACAAATCAAGAAACTGCAGAAATGATAGCTGAGTCGCTTCGGGTCTATGTGGAAAGTCTTCAAATATACCACCTCTATTCTCACAGCGGAAAATACGTAACGGCTAGCCTAGGGGTATCGACGATCATTCCCAGCATATTTTCCAATCCTCAACAATTACTCAAAAATGCCGATAAAGCGCTTTATGAAGCTAAGGATTACGGTCGTAACCAAGTTCGTGTATTTAGTGCATAACATAGAAAAGAAGGCACATGGCATGTGCCTTGAGACTGTTGACAAAGTCCACCCGAAAGGGTGGATATTTTTTATGTGTCAAAAAGGGATTACGAAGTTAATGTAGAATATATAAAGTGAGGT
>NZ_JACHEN010000053.1 GCF_014205875.1 Anaerosolibacter carboniphilus | reverse complement strand
TCAGGCAATACATCAGATTTTCTTCCCATAGTAAAGCTCCCCTCATATTAAACAGTAATATTATTTTAACTGTCTACTATAAGGGGAGCATATCACTTTGGTACGGTTCAGAGAGTGTAAATAATTCTGCAGGTTTGGATTGGAAGGATCTCCAATTTGGTAGAATAGATTCATTTTTTATCTTAGGAGCTAAATATTAAAGGTCAACAGATTTGTTTGTTGACCTTTTTAATAGATTCAATCTTGCTTGAATAATGCCACTTTAATTTCTTTTATCAAATTGCCAGGTGTATGGATAATGGGAAGTTAATAGATACATCTTGTCTCAATTAATACGTATATTAGCAATATACTCATCCATTATGACTACATAATAATTTATAATTGTGTTCTCTCTTGGCATTACAATAAAAATTGTAAATATGTGGTGCGTCTCCAAATTGTAGTTTTATTAAACTGTCAATAGATGTAGCACGGTCATATGGCATTAAGTAGAAACGCTCGCCCCCACATTTTTGCCGTGTGCTATCTACTATATGAAAAGATATTGCTACTACTTCATTATCATGGTAAAACATATTCTTATTATCATAACAGCATATTTTTTGTAAAAAGCCAAGCAGTAAAGAGGATAATTTATATACATAGTTCTTGTCGTCTAACTGTTCAATCAATTCTGTTTCAACCCCCTTAATCTCATGTGAGATTTCTTTGAAATCAAAAGCACAATCTAACACTACTGGCTCCAGAATTGATAAATCCACATATGCATCTCCATCAAGAGAAAGACCTTCATAGGTTGTATTCCCGAATACCTCGTGTATATGAAAGTAAGGACTTTTACTTTCAAATTTTTCATTTTTAGTAAATTGAGATTTTCGAAATGGCCTTTTACGGAATATATATGTATAGTCTCCCATTATTGCTGACATATCATTTCTACAAGCTTGTTCAAAAGATATCTTAAATTCACTATTCTTTTCTGAAAATGATTCGATGGAGTTTAGCGTCCATAGTGCATGTTTTTGCCAAAATATTGCAAAAATCAAAGGAATGCCAGCCTCCAATTCGTACTTTCTTAGTACATTATACTTATATTTTTGAAGCTTTAGGGTTTGTTTATCACTTGATACCAACTTGGCTTCTATTAAAACTTTGGCACTTGCTTCTGGGGAACCTGCTTCAAATATAACTTCATAGTCTGGCACTTGCATAGTCACTTTAGATTTCTCCGGGTATTGTTCTTGTCCCAATGGAGTAACCAGTTTTACCCAAGGCAAAAGTGAATATATTCTTCTAAATAATTCTTCAGCAGCATATCCTTGTGAAAAGTTATTGTATCTCTTTCTAACATTTTCGTCGGGAACAAGCTTTAAAAGGAGTTGTTGAATTTCTTCATTAGTCATAGGACTATTATTATTTCTTGCATTTTTTACAACATCAAATACTACTCTCATGCCTTGTATTGAATTACTCATATACTTCATTCCTCCATCGATTCAATATACATTATGTGCTAAGTGCAATCTTCCCATAATTGCTATAAATCACAAAAATTCTAAACTACCGATTGTTCGTCTTATTTCTAGTTGCATAAACTACAATTTGCCGTAGTTACTGCTGACTTAGAACTCTCTTTATCTTCTCCCGCTCGCTGCTACCATTGGTAGGTAGCCGTAATAATGGTACTCCGTATTTTGCCAGAATTGCATCCTTCAGCACATCACGGCGCTGCTGATCTGGAATGATGTTGGTATATCATCATGGCCTATATGATGTAATGATATATTATCTTCTCCCTCCTGAAATTCTAATTTTAGTTAAGCCCAATTACATCATATATTTAAGAATCTATTCATAAATATGCTAGTAATCTATTGTTATTAAAATTTATCAAGTAATGAGGGCAGGTAATACATATGCATGAGAAAATTGACAAGGCTACAGTGAGCATATTAGAATTCTTTACTGCAATCTTTTCTACAGCAATTCAGAGTAGACTAATATTAATTATCTTAATCTCCATCGCATTTAAAAGTTTCTATCCCAAAGATTTTGACATGCTAAAGACAACACTATCTGGTCTAATTCCATCTTCAATATATGTTTTTGTACAAGATATGATACTACCCATTCAAATGCCTTTACTCAAGTTTCTTCTTTTTTTCGCATTGACTGCGCTATTAGTAATGGTAGGCACTACATTTCTTCGAATCTTTTTCTCTAGCAATATAGAAACTCCAATATTCTTTAATTACTTATACTTCTGTACAATGAATCTCATCGTAATATTTTATGGACTGCAATATCTATTAGCTGAAGATACTGTAGATTGTATTAATCAATTTGAAAATACTATAGATTCATTAGATCAGTATCTGAAATATCCCATAGATTTTTTATTTTATAGCATTCTATCTCTATTAGTATTTTTTCTGATTGCCAAAGTCATCTTTCCTATAACAAAATCGATTTTTTCGATAATTGCTAGACTATTGGGCTTTTAGACTTCGATACTGCCTTTTTTGCGCATCTACAATTTGACGAAATAATGCCTATTTATCTATCTTATCAGGCTTACTCCTAGGCACACCTGTCGTGCTTGACTACACTAGCATCTATCTCAATACTAAGTCGGAAATAGGAAATAAATAATTTATCAACTTAACTGTACCCAAATATCAATTAGTTCAGATTTATCCATATCACCTAAGCCCATTAGTTCATACTGTCGTTTACCGTGCTTTGTTAGTCTCATATCTTTTGGTATAATACTTAATATTCCACTTAAAGAAAACGCTCTTCCATCTTCGCTCTTATAATACTCAATCATTCCTTTATTATATAATTCATATATCTCGTTTAAAATTGATCTCAATTCGAAAGTCTTTTCGCCCTGTATATAGTCTTCACTTCTTAAAATAATACTGGTATCTAAAGTCTTTCTCTCAAATAAATTTAGAATACAGAATTGCCTATATGTCATACCTTCAGCTATGTTAAGTCTAAAGTTCGCTTCTCCTAGAGTAATATCATCAACGAAGGCAGCATTAGAGAATATGTTTGATATATATCTTATTTTCTTTTCTTCGTGCTCATTTTTACATTTTAGCAGAACTCCTTCAAATATTTCATCGGCAGCAGATCTTTCTGTTGGATCACCCAAGAAGAAATCGGAGCGAGGCTCTTTACCCTCGTTTAAATGCATGATGATCTTAATGATTGCGTAAGATGCAGCAGTACCTACGCGCACCTCTTCTCTTTGAGATAATATTCTATTAGATACATCAGTTAATGTGTTTTGCGTTATTCTTTTTATAGCTGCTTTTGTTGCTCCCTTGCATGCACCAGCCACAGCACCAGGCATTCCACCTGCAAAAAAGCCGAGTGCTCCTTCCGCGGTTGCTGTACCTACCACTTCTGCGCTTAAAGAAATTAAACTCTTAACCTTTTCGCTAATACTGTTCATAAAACTCCTCCTTAAGTTAGTTCTACTAAGCATATTCTTCATTGATTTTCAATATCACTAAACATTTTTTTAGATAATTACTGTATTTACAATATCTACACGGGAATTTTCAATTTTTATATGTCACCTGCAATATGTCGGAAACTTTACCTATCTTCGTACTGCAGATTTATAATTAAGTTTTTATACAATGCATAGAAAAAGCTATATAAAGAACTCTTCTACTAATATTAATTTTATTTTAGTTTGTCCGAGGCTGAAATGTTGTCGTTTTCTGTCGCAAAAATAAAAATTAGTGCCTTAAGCACTAATTTTTAAGCTGACATGGAGAACTTCTACCTAGCAGCGGTTTCTACTCATGCTGGATAGGAGTTCTATTTCACACACTCTCAAAATATTCTATAGTCTCTCAAATAATAGAAGATGTTATCTAAAAAATACTTATAACATTAAAATATTATAAAGTAAACTCATGAAAATACCTAACCCAATGAAAAGATAAGCTACTACAATCTTTTTTACAAAAATTGAAAATTTTTTCTCTGTTTGCAGTATTTCTTCAGTTGCTTTTTTATAGTTCAAGTTCAATAGGCCATAACCGCCTATCAAAAAATAAAGGAAAATTATTTTTGACAACTTTATTCCATAAAAGTACATAGATTTAGGGATATCAGGCATTTGTAAAACTATAGCAAAGATTGAAGCAAATAATACTCCAAAATACTTTATAGAAAGATTCCAATAAGCAATTTCATGCACTTTATACTTAAACAACCCATAGTTCTCTTTAATTCTCTCTCTTTCCTCATCTTCAAGATCTATACCCATAAATCAACCTCCTACTTCGCGATATAGACATTACATATTCATCCTATAGTCACTGCTCCTTTTGTGAGCACAATTTTGATCAGCTCTTATTATGCAAGTCTAGTATTAATTTTTATTTTAGCTTGTCCTGGGCAGAATTTTTGTCATATATTGTCGTAAAAAATAAAAAAGCGCCTTAAGAACTAAATTTTAAGCTGACATGGAAAAACTCCTATCTGCAGTGATTTCTATACAGATAGGAGTTTTATATTACTCGCCCCAAAATTATTTTACAGTCTCGCTTAATACCATATCCCTAATAATCTAGTTAAGAAATTTATTCTAGTAACTTGTAAGCACATAGTCCATTCGGTTACACCCGATAGCAGCAGCAACCGAACTGCATTTTGCTCGCAATAGATAGAATATGGTCTTATCTTTAATATCACTCAATGTTTCAAAATTCGCTTGCCCTTTACTTATAATAAGATCTGCCTTATCAAATTCATGTCTAAATGTACTAGAGCAATCTTTCAATATCGTTCCTTGTGCTGAATGCCCATTGTCAATGACTTTTACTAAATTTACAACACCTGTGCTTATTGCGTCGTGCATAGTTGCATCATTAACTATTGGACCTCCCTTCACTACATAAGTAACCTTGTCTAATGGAAGATTCTCCAATAGAAATTTATCAAATATGATTTCACCTGAATTATCAGCAATATACATAATATTCTTTGATTGTCCTACTGCTTCTCGTAGAGCAGTTGTACCAGTGCCAAAAATATCATGTTTGATACTATCCTCAACTGACTTAACAATATCTGAATGTTCTAGCTTTAGTCCAACTGAAAAATCTATAATATTTCCTGCAATAGCCAGCCTACAAGCCATATCAAATCGATCTTCCGCTTTATCTAACCATTTTTCTTCAGTAATTCTCTCATAAATCTCTTTAGCAATTTCATTGTATTGTTCCTTCAATCTTTTATATGGATCATTATTGCCTGTAATTTTCTTGGCATGTTGATGCATCCTGAAAGCTATTTCAGGTGCGGTTTCATTGAAGTCCATTTCTCCTAGCTCTTTCAAAGATCTTTTTATTATTTCTTCTTGCATTGTTACATCACTTGTCGCTTCTTCAGCTATTTCTACCGCTTGTCTGGCAAGACAGTGAATGCATTCACGTGATATTTTCATATAACCGTCCCCTTAAGAGTAATATGGTCTATTCTAATAAATAGCATATTCATAATTATACCATTTAAATTTAATGATTAAAAAAGCGCAGTTATTTATGATACGATCGTATCATAAGTAAAATACAGCTACTTGTTAAAAAGCTCCTATCTACTGTGCTTTCTATGCAGATAGGAGTTCTATTTCGCTCGCCCAAATATTATTTTACAGTCTCATTCATAAAACTGAGTAGACTTTATTATCGAATTACAAAACTAACATACAGAGCAATATAGGCTAGGATTGACATTCTCATTTCGTGCATAAATGAACTCCAAAGACTTTTAGAGAGAGGCAGCTTTCCTCTATTATCTTTTTCCAGATATTGATTGGTAATTATAACACTCAGTACAGGTATTAAAGGCCATAGCAGGTATGCAATAGCCATTAACGAACGACCATGTACAAAGCTTATTAACAAATACATAAGCCAAACGTTAAACAGAAGCACAGTAGTATTTTTAAGAAGAATATCTTCTTCACGAATATGATAGTAAATCAGAATATCATATCCAATAAGTAGAACCATATATAAAGCGAACTCAATTAAATATTCATATTCTATTTCTATCAAATAAAAACGATGTGTTTTTAAGGAATACATAACTATGTAGAGTATCCAGATAAAAAAAAGTATAGCTGAATTAATGTATTTTTTCTTAAATTTCTCATCACGGAAACTAAATCTACGAAGCTGCTCGTTGAATGCAATAGTCTCACATACTTCTGTATCGGTGTAGTCTATCCCCCTACTATCCAATTCTTCTTTAACTAGTTGGATAGCATCTTCTTCATAGTCTTTATAATCACCCTTTATAATTTCTATGAGATATTCATCTTTTAGCTGAGAAAATCTAGTTCTAAGCTGCTCTTCTCTCTTATTCATACTTTTTCCCCCATGAGGTTATTCCAGCCTTCATTATTCTTTAATCTATTACAAAATTTCTCTTTTATAATGTAAAATCTGTTTTTGCCCCTACTTTGCTAAATACTTATTTGGATCTACAGGTTCGCCTTTTTCTCTTACTTCAAAATAAAGACATGGTCCTGTAGCGTTACCCGTATCTCCTGATTTGGCAATTACATCGCCTGCTTTCACCTGACTATCTACTTTTACAAATAATTCGCTACACTGTCCATAAAGTGTAACAATCCCACTTCCATGGTCTATAAGTATCATATTTCCAAATCCTCCAAGTTCACCAGCAAATATTACTTTACCATCTGCTGCTGCAACAATTGGCGTTCCTTCTGGGGCTGGTATGGAGATACCTGTAGATATTATTTTTCTTCCAATCAGTTTACTAATACCACTGATATCTCCAAACCCCTGACTTATCTTGGTATAACCTGGTATAGGCCAGATCATTTTTGATACTATATTTGTTGTTATAGCATTCTCTTTGTTGTCTAATTTTTCAGAAGGTACTTTAGTAATAATGTTAAAAACTTCTATTGGAACTAGCATCGTTCCATTGACGATCTTAGGTGCTTCCGGTAAAGTAATTTGTTCATTATTAACCTCTGCTAGTAGATTCCCTGGCTGTACCCAAATACTAATATCATCTATTATTGCAGACACAGATTGATCTTCACTGTGCCATGTCACTGTGCCTCCCATTCTTTCAAGTATATCTCTCATAGGAACAAGTTGCGTATGGTTTTCAGTATTGGAATTCATCACGTCATCATTTAATGCCTCTTTGATAGATTGTACCTCAGCAAAGCTAACTGATGTATTAAATAGTGCTAAAATCATTAGTACTCCTAATAATAAAACGAGTTTTTTCATATAACTCCTCCCTTGGATTGTAATATAATAAAAAATCCCATACTGGAAAAGGCATAGAATTAAGGATGCTAGGTTTTCAGTGGCCAGGCTATCATAGTAAATAACTTAGACCCGTAGCTTTGGGTCCGCACTTTTCAATAAGCTTGACCTTGCCTCATTAAAATAGACAGCAAGAAACCCTAGCTTTTCTTTTCTACATATCAATCTTTTATTTAATACCTATTCTAGCTTGTCTCAGACAGAAATGTTGTCATATATTGTCACAAAATAAAAAATAGTGCCTTAAGCACTAATTTTTAGCTGACATAGAAAAACTCCTATCTGGCAGTAGCGGTTTCTATGCCAAATAGGAGCTCCTTCTGTATTCTCCCGTAAAATTCTTTACAGTCTCATCTAAATTATCGTCCAGAACTAAAATCCCCTTTATTGTTAAACCTTTTTTCATATTTATTAAGTACGTAATTTAAGGAATCTTCTAGACTTGTATCCGTTTCATTTGCAATGCAAATAAGGGAAAATAATACATCACCGATTTCACTTTCCCATTCTTTAGTTTTCTGGAAGTGTTTACTACCATACTTAGTTCCTTTTAGAACTTCTTTTGATAGTTCTCCTACTTCTGATGCCAAATCAATCATCCTAACTTCAATGCCTGAATTCATACCCCTATCTTTAGTAAACTTATTTACTATATCTTGAATTTCCGATAAATTCATTTTCATCCTCCAAACTAAAACTTAATATTTACAACTATTTATTGCGTATTTTACCATATAATAAAGGCTCTTGGATCTGATATGCTCCCTTTATGGTAGACAGTTAAAATATGTAACTGGCTACCATGAAGGGAACATATTAATACTAATAACTTTTAAATGCTACTTTATTTACTCTTGCTTTACTTTGAGTTTCAATTAGCTTTCCAAATGTTTCAGGAACGACTTTTCATAGACATATTAAAAGAATTTCCATTTTTTCCTTTTATAAAAAGGAGTAGCATTCTTTGTAGCATCTTTACCAAAACTGCTATTTAGAGAAACCAAATCGATATATTCGTCCTTTCCCAAAAATTCTTGAGCTATCGCAGCTATCCGAGGAAATAATACAGCCTTATCTCCTGTAAAATCGACGATAAACAATAGATTAGGTTTCTGATCCTCTTCCTTATGGGCTAAAAACATATACGCACTCTTAATCTCTTTATTCTTCTGAAAAAAATTAGATAGAGCTTTTATCATTTCATGAGGATAGTTGGCAGGCTGTCCTAGCATTATTTTAGTATCTTGTTTAATTACTATCTCTGATTTTCTTCGCGAAAAATATTCTATCACTTCAGGAGTAATTATAAAGTTCTGATTGAAAGGATTGATTACAAAACCCTTAATACCTTCACTTTTTAACACCATATGTTTTAAATCATCGTATGTAGAAATAAGCGTTTGCTCGGGTTCCTTAGACCACTTACCTAACTCATCCCAATCAGTAAACGCTATATAAAAGGACTCATCTGAACTATTTGAAATCACTTTAAAATTTATAATAGAGTCTTTCTTAAGTACACCATCTTCGATTTTACCTTGAAATATTACTGGTACCAAATAATTCGCTTGCGTTATTTTTTCAATAAGATTAAACTCATTTTCGGCACTTTTTTCTTTAAGAAATAGATTCATACTCTTAACTAATTCTGGATTAGTAACAGGTTGATTTACATCTACCATCATAACACCACCTAATAAATATTTTTACGCAAGTATTTGTACCACATCCCTGCAAGGATCTCATCTGATATAGGTCAATAATATGGACACATAAAAGCTAGGTTTGTTTGCGCTGTTTCTAATTGGTTCTTCGCACTTCTACCGTTGAGCATGTCTAACTCCCAATTATTCATCTGATTTGCATCCATGAAAAACAATCTTATTTTTTGATTCACTATTAATACTTCCAACCTCATCGAAATGATCATGATAATCAGGATCCTCCGTTTCATATTTAGAAAGTGCAATCAGATATCTTCCTAGTTCCTTAAAGGCTCTTCTGCTACCGCTAAAATGAATAATCCGATTTTCTAACTCAATAAATGCATCTTTTTCAAAATCAAATATTTCTTCATTTTGAATATCAATCATAAGCTCGTTTAGATACCTAGGTTCACAAACACCGCCCTCATAAACCCCTTTATTTGGGTTAGATTTTCCAACTAAATATTCTAGCTGTATTTCCATACTTTTCGTTACCTTTTTCAAACTTAACACCTCAATTTCTCTGAATACTTACTAAAAGTATCATAAGTCCATCATATGTTTTCAGAAATTATTTCTTGATATTTTCTTTAAATTTCATATATTCTTCATGAGCTTCAGATATTTTCTTTCTGCATTTGTCTTTCCACTTAGTAAGTAAAAACTCTCTTTCCTCAATATCATTTGAATTTGGCTCCATTTCTCCTCCAAATCCAATAAAATCATCTAAAGTTTCTATTATTCCTAATTCACTTGCATAAGCAATCTCATTAGGACAGTCGGTATAACTTAAATACCTACAATTATTTCCAAAGCAATGACTGCCTGGTCTATAACTACCATTTAAGTCGTTTAAACAGTAAGAAGGTATTTCTAATTTACAGTCACAGTAAACTTCTAGTAATAAATGTTTCATTCTCATATTTTAGCTCCTTGCTACAGAATTAGTTTATATTTTCTAGAAGCATTGAGTATTTCCTTTCAAAATAGATTTCTGTAATAGAACTGTAAAATGCTAGTTAGCACAATTTAAATGTTTCACTTCCACTATGGTCTAAATCTGTTTCTAAATCTAGCCTGCCTTTTGAGAAATCTAACTTCATTTCATAACTGTCAATAGAAACACCTCAAATATGCTTAAATTCCTATTTTTCCTTTAAACTGAAACCTTATTAGGAAAAATTTGTATAATAAGCAAGGATTATAGATTATTTAATCGAATTACTTATAATATACTTTTTATCTAATAAGAATGACTTGAAAGGAGAAATACAAATGAAAAAGCAGTTATCATTGTTATTGATTTTTGCTCTTGTAATAGCAATTGTCCCAACAATCGCATATGGAAGCTCCATAAATATGCCTAAAAGTTTTTCTGATATAGGAAATCATTGGTCTAATGTAACAATAAGCAAGCTTATAGAAATGGGAGCTATCGGCGGATACCCAGATGGATCATTCAAACCGAATAATACCATTAAGCGATCCGAAGTTGCTGCAATTCTAAGAAAAGCTTTAAAGCTTGAACTAATCAATGACAATTCTTTCGCTGATACAGCAAGCCATTGGGCAGGAAAAGAGATACATACTTTAGTAGCAAATAATATTATTGATAAGAACGAATATGGTACGAGCTATTCTCCCGAAACAAACACCACAAGAGTTGAGCTGGCAAAGATGATTGTTAGAGCGATGGGATTAGAAAAAAACGCTAAAGATCTCTCAGGTAAAGCTACCAATTACCTTGATGATAAAGACATTATAAATGTTGATAAGGGGTATGTGATCCTAGCCAATCAGCAAGGTATTATTAGTGGCTATCCAGATAATACTTTCAAACCGAATCAGACTGTAACAAGGGCTGAGGCATCCAGTATGATTGTTCGTATGATAGAAAAGATGACGGGACAAATACTTCCAGTGCCAGAACTGCCAAAAACAGATAATTATACAAATGCTGAAGATTTGCCAAAGTTGTCTTTTAGAGAATTAGGATATAACTTTGAAGATAAGATTAAGACACATGGAGTCTCAAGTGTAGGTGAAGTAATAAAAGCTGATCCATCACTATTTCCTTTAAAATTCGGAAATTTTGTTATTACTGGAATCGAAAAGCTACCATATTCTAAAACACCATATTATAAATCTAACGAAATCGGCTGGCAAGGATCTACATCTGACGCGATTGTAGTACATGGATATCCTGTCGTGAAGACGAATGATAGGAACGGCATAGTGCAAGGCTTCTCTCTACCTAGTATTCAAATGGGCATTCTGAATAAGGGCGGTGATTTTAGCAAACGACTAGTCGTAATCTTTCTTGAAGAAAGAACTGTAACTGAAAAAATGAAAACCATGTATCCGAATACAAAAATTGGAGATGCTCCTAGAGCAAAAGAAAATGAACATTTTACGATTTTGTTTACTGATAGAGAAGGATATGGCCTGAACAATATAAAAAGTATTTTTTTATTAGATCAACAAATTTCAACTGATGATTTACTCGAAATAGATTTTTCAAAAATACCTTAAAATGCAATAAATATTAAGAGACGCATTTGGCATATGCGTCTCTTAATATTTGTCTTCCGTATTAATTCAATCCTCGGTTTATCTGCCTTCTTTCACTCCATTAAAATCAAGTTCTAGAACATTATTGGTGGAATCATAACAGTCTGTTATAAAGATTTTTTGTATATTTTCTAATCCAAAATTAGAATAGTCTACAAATATTACTGTGAACTCTTCTTTGATATCTACAGTAGGAAATATTCCTTTTTTATAATTCGGATATATTTGTACCATCTTGTTTTCCATTGGACTTTCCGTAAATTGAGTTACTGCATAATTTGAGAAGGAACCATTTTTATTTAAGAAGCCTATTCCTAGACTATCAAGAGTGTATCCCCTCAACACACCAGACGCGTCATTACCTTTTAGGGCATATCCATGTAGAACTACTGCATCACTTGTGATACCATACCATGCTCGTGTCGTGCTTTTATAGTATGATGTTTTTGAATATGGAAGCTTCTCTATACTCGTAATAACCACATTACCGAATTTAAGAGGAAAAAATGATACATCTGCTTGAATTACATCACCTATATTTTGAAATATGGGATTTTTGAAATCATCTTTAAATGTATAACCTAATTCTTCAAATGTTTTTTTCTCAAAATCATCCACATTTATATAGTCAGGATTTTCTACAACAGATAAGTTATCTTCGTGACCAATAACAACTGTTTTCGTTTTTTCATTCCAACTTATTTTTGCATCAAAGCACTCTATGACAGCCCTAATAGGTAAGTAGGTCCTGTTCTCTTTGATTAATGCAGAAGTATCGTTAGGAATCTCTACTCCGTTTTTAATAATATACGGTTTCCCTATAGGAATTTTCACCACAATATTATCCTTTTCAGCTATTGCCATGCTTTCTTTTTGATTCCAGCTTACCTTTGCTCCGAATTTTTCAAGGGTTATTCTAAATGGTACTTGAGTTCGCCCGTTTGTATCTACGAAGGGCTTACCAGTTGCATCGTTGAAAACAATATACTGGCCATTAACCTTTATTCTTGGTTCTGTATTCCCATGGACCATGGTAATCAGAGATAGCGTTAATATCAATGCAAGAATTAATGCTTTTTTCATTTTGTACTTATCCTCCTGTATGATAAATGTATATTCTTATTTTAGCTTGGCAGATACTGAAATATTGTCGTAGTTTGTCATATAAAATAAAAATAGTGCCTTAAGCACTAAATTTTGGCTGACATATAAAACCCCTACCCGCAGTGTTTCTATGCAGATAGGAGTTCTATTATTTACACACTCTCTCGTAGTGATACTATTAACATTTAAATTAAAAAGAATCGAATAGCCACGATTCTTCTTATAGTTGATTTATTCAAATTTAAAAATCATACTTGTTCCTTTATATCTCATTAAACTTTCCTCAATGTTGGCATCTGATAAATTTGGAACATAATATAATGGTTCTGTACTTAGATTTGCAAGGTTAGTTGAAATCATACCTATTCTAAAGTCATATTCTTTATCATACTCTCCCTGACTGATTTTAATTGTTAATGTACCATTAAACTCTTTAACATTATTTTGACTTTGGAATATAACTAATGGCTTTCCATCATTATAATCTAAGTTTGATAAACTTATACGAGATAATCCGTATTCATCGGTTGCTTTATACCCTGTGTAGTTAATATATACATCTTCATTAAAGATAATATCATACTTTTCCCATTGTAAGTTATATGTATCCACTAAGCAATTATATATAAATTTTAATTTTTCTGCATTCATATATGAATCATTATCATTACTAAGTTCATTGAATTGTATTACATTTTCCAAAACTTCTTTAAAATCATCATTAATATTTTTATCATTGAAATTGATATTGCTAAAGTTATTTCCATAAGATAAAACATAGTTTAAATTTTCAAAGAAATCTTTTTTATCCTCTTTCGACATATATACAGAATTCAAAGCCTTACTACTGATGAGTAATCCTCTTATCATTATTTCAGTGTCTTGCTTTTCATATGAATAATTAAAAACTGTATTCCCAATCTTAGCCATATATCCAATAAGTCGTTGATTTTGATTATATATCAAATTATTAGCATTATAATTTATTGGAGTAACTAATACAGTAAATTTTTTATCCTGTGATGAATTACTTGGTTCATTAATGTTTGTTTCTAGTAGTAATAGAATTCTCTGTATTTTTTGCAGAGCGCTATCATAGTCTAAAAGCTTAAATACTGTATTTGAATATGCATCTAGAAAACTATCAAGTAAATTTATATCTAATTGCATGGGATTTTCAATATTATCCAGTATTTTATATGCTTTTTCCAAGTTGTTGTTTTCATATTCTATAATACCAAGCATAGCTTTTTCTGACATGTTTAAATACTCATAATTCTCAACTAAAAGCTTTTTTGCTAAATCTCCGTCGTTTTGGTTTCCTCTACATTTTAGAGCGAATACATAGTAAAATAGTAAATTTTCAATATGTTTATCATTTTTATATGATATGGAAAAATTTTTTATTGCATTATTATAATCTTTATCTTCAATGAAATATCTCTTACCAATAGTAAATTTCTCTCGCGCCATTTCCATGCTACCATTTTTAATTGATAAATAATCTGAATAGTGACCCACTAATCCAAATATGAATGCTATTATAATATATTGTATTTTAAATCTTTCTTTGATCTTTTCTATATAATCTAATAGTTTATGTTGTTGTTTTATACTACCCTGACCATTTTTGCTTAATTTGCTTTTTCTCCTATTTCTGATTTTCATATTAGATTTCTCTACCCTTCCCACAAAATTACTATAATTTTCAATAAAAAATATATTTCTTCATTTAAATTCTATTCTTGCTTCTATGCTCCTACCAACTATTTCTACACCTGTTGTTTTCGTATCAATAATTAACAGTTTGTGTGTAGTATTTGTACTGTTAATCATAAGTGCTATAATGCCCTTCTCTTCATAGAATCTTTTTATCTTTGCTTCATTCCCATTAATAACTATAACTGCTATTTCTCTATTTACTGCAGGTTCATGTCTCCTCCCGTAAATTAACGAACTATTCCTTAAAGATAATTTAGGATATAATTAGAATTCTTTGGTATCCAGTGAATATGTCAACTGAAGAGAGTCAGTGCTACATTTTGATTTGTACCAGGTTCTAAATCATGGTATTATTCATTAATAATATTCTATCTTGTCATCAGGAATAACTTTGTCATATTTTGTCATAAAAAATAAAAAATGCCTTAAGCACTAAATTTTAAGCTGACATGTAAAACTCCTATCTGCAGTGCTTTCTAGGCAGATAGGAGTTCTATTTTATTCGTCTACGAATTTTGGCAGTCTTATAATCGACTCTTAATCTCAGCAAAAGGGTTAGTTATTCTCTAGAATTGAATTTGGTATATAGTTCTTATAATAAAAATCCAGCGATTATAAAGATAATTGACGTTACAACTCCAAAAACAGAATGCCAGTTATTTTTAAGCGAAAAGTTATTTTCAAAAAATTTTGCATCAATAATATTAGATAATCTACTCAACCCTATAAGAGACCAGAGAATAATAAAATTTGATCCATTCAATGAAATTTTATGAACAAATAAATGAAAAAGACCTAAGCCTATTAATGAAACACTAATTATCCAACCTACTATATTATTTATGGTCTGAAATGTATATTTTGATATCATCCTTAATTACCTTCTCTCCCTCATAAATTCAATCCCATATAGGCATCATTGATCTCATCCTAAGGAATGTCTAAATCTCTAATTTTCTACAGCTGTATATTACTTATTTTACCATATAATAAAAGCTCTTGGTGATCCGAGAGCTTCTAAATGTTCCTTAATTCAGATCCGTTATATTGCTACATGATATAAGGAGTGTGAGAATTATATTATCTACGAATTGTATTTAAGATTCTATCACTACTTTTTTCTTGCAGATACAAGTAGCATCATTGGTCGACGCAGTTCATCCATCATTCCTGGAACAGTATAGAGTAAATTTTCTGCTGGTTCTGGTTCAACAATTCCTGTTATTTCAAATCCCGATTTTATGAGGCTGTTTAAGTATGTTGTTAATGTTTTGTGATACTTTATAACTTCCTCACCCAAAAAGCTAGCCTTACGAATACCCTCGGTAAAATATTGGTCGACTGGCCAGTGTAAGCGATTACCATTATTGTCATAATACCAGTCCTGGAGCCCCTTTGCAGTAAAAATGGGATGCTCTACAGAGAACACAAAATCCCCACCATTTGAAAGACATTTGCTTATTTTTTTTAAAATATCCTCAAACGACTGAATGTAATGAAGCACTAAAGAGCTGATAACCACATCAAAGGAGTTAACGGGGAAGTCAATGTCCTCGATTGGCATACAAATATACTGGATATACTCTGATTTTGCTTTGTTTTTTGCTTCACTTAACATTTTCTGTGAAATGTCCACTCCAACAATTGACTTTGCACCATTCTCTTTAGCAAATTGACAATGCCATCCAAAACCACATCCTAAATCTAAAACCCTTTTCCCTTGAAAATTAGGTAGCATTTTTTTTAGTTCATGCCATTCTCCCGCAGAATTAAGTCCATTTTTTGAACGCTCCATATTGCTATATTTATTAAAAAAGATGTTATCATCATATTTATTTTGTTTCATTTAAACACCTCCATCCTTACTATATTGTATTGTTTCGTTATTATCCATTCAAGATAAAAGATGACTCTATATCGTTTTATAGAAATAGGGTTACCTGCCGGCAACCCTATTCAATCATTTTTTGTAGATAATTTGTTTTATTGAATGAACAAAAAGACAATATTCCTCAGCTAAATCTGACATCGCATAGCCCTGTTTGTATTTGTTTATAATTTCTTTATTTCTATGCGCTAAAATTTTACGAATTCCAGACTTCTCTCCCCACTTTTTATAGCAAGACTGCCGCGCAGGAATGTATAGATATTCTCCCTGAACATATTGTTGTATTTCTAGTAGTAAATGCTCTGGTAACACATTATTTGCATTTTGATATTTCATACTGGCTTCACTCCTAAATATTTGAAATAAATAGGATACAAAGTTGTATGCATTGAACTTTTATTAGCGGCTCAACACTCCATACAAAACGCCGCTGCAATTACATACCGACTTTGTATGGAGTAAATTAATTTTTTGACCTATAATCATATTTGGACCTCCCTTATGGACAATGATAATAGTTTCATCGTATTCTATAACCGTATATTACTTATTTTATCATATATAGAAGTTACCGGATTATTCTAGTTATCCAGAAGCTTTTAGATATCGCTTAATTCACGTTATGTTTCGTTCAGATTTATTACATTGTCACGTAATATAAGAAAGTCTCGAATTAAATAATATCCTATACCTCATAATGTATAACATATTTATTTTCAGATATAGCCTTTCTTAGCAATATCATTAAATCAATCAATTCTGCGGATGATTTTGATTTCTTATCTTTTGAAACAATGTTATAAAAATCCTCTAATGATTCTGGTGGAATAAGAGTAACTCCCCACCTTGCAAGTGCGAAACTAGGCCTACTATAGCAATGAAAGTAGGTCTTAATTAAGGTCAATTGGTTCCACCAATCGTTCAAAATATCGTCATCAATAGCAATACAATTATATTTTTCAGGCCCATAGTTAGAGTAATCTCTATCTTTTTTAAAGTCATCTATGATACCGAATTGAGCAACACAAGGCATATTATCACCAGTCTTTCTGATAAAATAATACTTTATCTCGTCAAATTCCTAAACTCTATATTATTTATTCTACCATATAATAGAAGCTCCTGGATAACCAAGAGCTTCTAAATGTTATTCGATTGTCATTGCATTGGCAAACGTCTAATTAAAGTATTTTGTTATGTCTGAGATGTTCGTGAATTTGAAGGTTTTGATGCAGCATATAAACTTAATACAAAGTTCCTGAAAACAATCATAATCGAAGTAGCCGTTGATGCAGCTGTTTTTATAGATCATGGGCTTAAAGACCTCCAAGATAACTCCTATGGCATCTCCATCTCCATTTTGAGCTGCATCAAACAATTGTCTTAAAAATGAATCACTCATAGGTTAACCTCCTTTAATGCTGGGTCTTTCCCAGGGTTTCAATCACTAGTAATAGGGTTTTATTTAATTCATCCAGTTTCTTTTCTATTCTGATTAAAAGAAAAGCTGTAACAGCGATAGGAAAGCCTAAAGTTGAAATAAATTCATTAAATATTTCCATGGTTACTTCCCTCCTATCTGTTTTCTTAGTTTACTTAAGGCGGCTTGCTTGGTAATTCCCAATTCTTTCGCCACCATCTCTTCTTCTCTATTCTTTATAATGCATTCATGAATGATCTGTTTTTGCCTATCAGTTAATGTACTGATGGCTTCGAGTACTTCCTTGTCTGTAAAGAGCTCTTTGTAGTCTATATCTCCTTGATCCTTATAGATTTCTTCTGCAAAATCCATAGGGGCATCGGCAATGGTGTTGATCTTTTCTTCTTCAAAATCAGCATCTAATACATTTAAATACAATCCTTCTTTTTCTCTCAGCGCATTTTCCCTTTGCTTTAGGTCCCTGGCTACATAGAAGATGGTTTTTTTTATGTAGCTGTAGAGATTGATTCGAAACAGGTAATCATTAAACTTCTGATTGAGGACATCTAAAAAGCTATCATTCTTGAAGATAATTCCCTGGACATATAGATCTTTATTTGTTGCGTCTTCCTCTAAAAACTTCTTTGCTAAATGATCCATCTTATCCCCTCCCTGTATAACCCCCTGCAACCTGTTTAACCATAAGATCCATTTGGAAATTGTTAAGAATTTAATTTCCTTTACTATATAAGACGGTTGAAAAGTAAATTTAGTCAACCATTCTCTATACATTTTTAGATTTTTTTGAAAATTAGGTCAATTATTACATTTTGATTACACCTAATTATCCAAATTATACCATATTTTAGAACACATGTTCGTACTTTTTGGAAAAAAATATCAAATTCTCCTTAAAGAAAATTTGATCTCACTATATAAAACGGATTTTTTTGAAAAAAATCAACCACTTTAGAAAAATTTTTTTAGAAATTATTTTTTTGATTTGGTTGATTTTTGATTCCTTTCCCCCGTTTTATTTAGTGTAGGGCAAAACGAACTGGCCAGAAAGTGAAAGCCTAGCAAAATAAAAATAAAAAATTAAAAACGAAAAGGAGAGATTTATTATGGGTTTTAGAAAAGAATATATTGGCACACTTATCTTAACAAAAGATCAGCTATATAAGGCTAGAAGAGCACAAGCTGAAATGAGAAAAAACGGTTTTGAGCTGCCAAATGAAACTAAACTTGTACAAGGCTTAACAGCTTTTTCAACAGTTTTATCGCTTATGTTTATGTTGCCAACTCCAGTAACGTTGGCAGCGGGAGTAATTTCAGTCGTAGCAGGTATGACACCAAGTGAGAAAAGTGTTATAACCACAGTTTCTCTTGTTGGAGAGGATTATTTAGATGAAGTTTATGATTTTATGTATGATAATCCACAGTACGATCTTGTAGAAGTAAAATTGCCATTTCTTGAATTTGTTGATGAAGGATTTAGAATTGTTCAGGGTAACGGACTAGTTACTAGAATACATTCTGGAAGTGGATGGATTATATTGTAAAAACTTGAATTAACAAAAATGGGCTGTATTACAATAAAATTGTGATTCAGCCCATTTTTGTTAATTTTGAGAATTAGTAATTAAGTCATTAACATACTTATAATCGAATTTGGAATCTATAATTTTATAATATCCATTATGAAATCCCGGTTTGTTAGATCGAATAGAAAGAATAGACAAATTATCCAACCATATTTCATTAATAAATATATAGTAATATTTTGGTGATGTTGGTGGGCCAAATCTAAATCTATAAGAAAAATGAATATCATTCTTATGTTCAAAAATTTCTTCTTTATTTGCTGCTTTCTTTAAAGGTATCAAATTTAAATCACTAAAATATTTAAAAATAAGAGTATTACTATTTAAATTATGACTAACTTTAGTTAACACACCATCAGAATAATTTAAGTCAAAATGACAACTATACGGATTATCTGCGGTACCTTTTAAAGGGTTGTAAGGAATTAGATAATATATATGATTTTGATAAAAGTATATTAACAAAACAAACAATAGTACAGAAAATAAATATTTAAATTTTTTCATGTTTAAAATCCATTCCTTTCACTTATTTAGAGCATCTTATATATTCCATAATATGTAAATTATATTATGATTGTCTAAGGTCACACAACTATGTTGCTTCGTCCATATTATTACAAATATTCTATCTGTCGGTATTTTTTTATTGGATTAGATAAAAAATGCTTTAATCATTAATATAAAC
The DNA here is from genome assembly GCF_014205875.1 of Anaerosolibacter carboniphilus. GTDB lineage: Bacteria > Bacillota > Clostridia > Peptostreptococcales > Thermotaleaceae > Anaerosolibacter > Anaerosolibacter carboniphilus. The sequence goes on along the minus strand of NZ_JACHEN010000053.1, from coordinate 514 downwards.
AAAAAGATATTGATAACACTCGCAACAATAAAACTCTTTCTAGTCTTTAAATTATAATATGGATTTTTTATCTTAAATAGCTTAGTAAAGTTTTCATTACTCAAACCAATAGTTATTATCATTGATAAAATAGCTACTATTGTTGAAACTTGTATATTGCTCAAAAAAACTTCATCATGTAACCCGTTGTAATATATACGTTTATATATAAAAAGAATGTAACCGAAACTTTTTTCAAAATTAAGAAGTTCTTATTATCGGCCTTTTCCATACTTAGCCCCCCTCACAATATAAAGCTAGTGTTTACTTGAAGTTTCCCGGCATACTTATCGCCTAAAATAGTCACTTTACTAACTGTGTATTTATTATGAATATGGTAGTAATTTTTTTGCACTAAGATTATTAATCTAAAATCATTTTTGACCTTTCCCCGATAAAATAGACACGCTATACGGCTAGTTTTCTTTCATTTTCATAGGATATCGGGGTTTTATATCCAAGAGCAGAATGTAGC
>NZ_JACHEN010000052.1 GCF_014205875.1 Anaerosolibacter carboniphilus | reverse complement strand
GGCTACATTCTGCTCTTGGATATAAAACCCCGATATCCTATGAAAATGAAAGAAAACTAGCCGTATAGCGTGTCTATTTTATCGGGGAAAGGTCAGTAACAGAGGCAAGTAAATGGTTAGCAACTAAGTTAGGACAAGAACAAGCTGCTAAATTTATACCTTATCTCGGAAATGCTGTAATAGCTTATGATATTTTTAGCGCACTAGTTTCTTATAGTGAAGATGCTAGAATGGCAGAAGCCATTTCAAAAAAATGTGGAGTTGCAATATCTAATGGATATACAATTTCAGGTGGTCTGGCTATACCATATAAAGCAATTGATCTTTGGAAAACTACAACAGTTTACAACCCAACAGGTTGTATAGGTACATTTAAATCTAACTAAAAAATGTATCAAATGATAGTTAAAATATTTTCATATATAAAAAAGTGAATGTGCAGCTGCACATTCACTTTTTTATTCAGAAACAGGTAATCATTAAATTTCTGATTGAAGACATCTAAAAAGCTGTCATTCTTGAAGATAATTCCCTGGATGTATAGATCTTTATTTGTTGCATCTTCCTCTAAAAACTTCTTTGCTAAACTATCCATCTTATCTCCTCCTTGTATCCCCCCCTGTAACTTGTTTAACCATAAGATTCATTTGGAAATTGTTAAAAATTTAATTCCCTTTTCTATACAAGACTGTTGAAAAGTGCATTTTGGTAGAAAATTTGATCCCTCTATATAAAACGGATTTTTTTGAAAAAAATCAACCACTTTAGAAAATTTTTTTAGAAATTATTTTTTTGATTTAGTTGATTCTTGATCCCTTTTCCCCGTTTTATTTAGTGTAGGGCAAAACGAGCTGGCCAGAGAGTGGAAGCCTAGAAAAATAAAAAACGAAAAGAAGAGATTTTTATGGCAATTGGAACTCAAGTAATGTATTTAAATGCGGGTCAAATTGAAGGGCTTTACAGAGGTAGTCAAAGGGATTTTTGGAATTGGATTAGAAACACAGAAATTCAAACATTAGTAGAATCAGGCATCAGTGGTCTAGCTACAGCTTTTGGAGCTATCTTCATAGGAGAATTATTCTTAGTTTTAGGGGCAGCATATACAATTGGAGGTTACTTTGATTCTATTGATGAGGTTTTATTATCTCAACAATGGTTCGAATTACTAAAACAAATGGAGGCTTATGGGCGAAGAGGCGCTATGAGAGTAGATATTGAATACAAGTATCTCCCTGATACTTTGAAGATTACTTCTATGAAGATCCTAGATTTTAGATACGGTAGAAATTATTAATGAATAATAAGAAAAGCCTTCTACAAATACTGTAAAAGGCCTTTCTTATTATTTTATTAAATTACTAATGTTTGATACTTATTGCCCTCTTCTTATGTAATGTATGAGGAAGGTACCTATAAATAGCAAAATCACTCCAAATAGCAGCCTATTAGTTGTATCATTTATTATTTTTTCAACAGCAAATTTTAGAAGTAAATTATATAGCCTACTTATTATAATCCCTCCTTTGCAACTCCATCATTTCAAATCAATATCATATAACACCATTATACCATTATATGGAAATCACGTATACTATTTAGCTAGATTGCAATCAATGGAAGTAATCCAACTAGGAAATTTATTTTTTTCTTTAAGTTGGTCTATCTTTTCAAATGCAATAATAAATGTAACTTTCCCTTTGTCATACTTTAATCTTTTAAAAATAACTAAGGAGAAGAATTATGCATATTATAGTTATCCAATAACTAATTGCTTTCTGTTTTTATATGCTTCAATTTGTATATTTATTATAAAGTAACATCTCTTATTATTTTTCATATCCTCTTCTAGCCCATCGAGAGATCAAACCTGCTTATCCACAAATAATCAGTATTCATTCAACATTTCTTCTATTTTATAGTTTACAAGAAATACATGTTACAAAATTTATTTTGTATTTTTATAAATTAATTTGCATATTTATATTGCATAATCATACATTTTTGCTATAATAAGAATTAAGAAATTTTCATTTTTGGGAGGTTAGGATAATGGAAAAACAAAAAGTAGTATTGGCATACTCCGGAGGACTGGATACTTCCGTTATACTTAAATGGTTAGAAGAGCATTATGGCTATGAAGTAATCGCGGTTTGTGTAGACGTAGGTCAGGAAGAAGACTTAGTGGCAGTAGAGAAAAAAGCACTTTCCACAGGTGCTTCTAAAGCCTATGTGGTAGACGTGACGAAAGAATTCATTACAGATTATGTTTTCCCAACCTTAAAGGCGGGGGCTGTTTATGAAGATGATTACTTATTGGGTACTTCCTTTGCTAGACCATTGATCGCCAAGAAACTAGTTGAAATCGCAGAAAAAGAAGGGGCTGTGGCCATTGCCCACGGCGCAACTGGTAAAGGAAATGATCAAGTTCGTTTCGAAGCAACGATCAAGGCACTGAACCCATTCTTAAAGGTGATTGCTCCCTGGAGAATATGGGATCTGAAATCCCGAGAAGATTGTATCGACTATGCTACAAAGCATGGTATTCCTATTCCGGTTACCAAAAAAGATCCTTACAGCCGTGATCGAAACATCTGGCACCTAAGTCATGAAGGCGGAAACTTAGAAAGCCCCTGGAATGAACATGACAGCAGCATCTATATGATGGGGGTGGCTCCAGACAAAGCACCTGATACACCTGCTTACGTAGAAATTGAATTTGAAAAGGGTATCCCTACATCTGTCAATGGTATTGCCTATGATCCTGTAGAGATGATCCATACATTAAATAAGATTGGTGGCGCCCATGGCGTAGGAATTATCGATATTGTCGAAAATCGATTGGTAGGTATGAAATCCAGAGGCGTTTATGAAACACCGGGTGGTACCATCCTATATGAGGCGCATAAGTCATTGGAAAAGTTAACTTTAGACCGATCCACCATGAGCTTCAAGAAGACCGTATCAGAAAAGTATGCTCAGTTGGTTTATGATGGGTTATGGTTTACACCATTAAAGGATGCCCTAGATCAGTTTGTAAATAGTACGCAGGAGTACGTGACAGGTAAAGTAAGATTAAAATTATATAAAGGCACTTGTAAAGCTGTGGCTACAGCTTCTCCATATTCTTTATACAACGAAGAATTCGTTACTTTTGGCGAAGATCATGTTTACAATCAAAAAGATGCAGAGGGCTTCATTAATCTATTTGCTCTTCCATTGACCATTCGATCTCTTATGAAATTCGAAAATGAGAAGGAAGCAAAGAAAGAGAAAAAAGCTATATGAAGCTATGGGGCGGGAGATTTGCCAAAAACACAGCTTCCCTTGTAGACAGCTTCAATGCCTCCATCGAATTCGATCAAAAGTTGTATAAACATGATATTATAGGCAGCATTGCCCACGCCAAAATGCTGGGCAAATGCAATATTATCACCATCGAAGAATCTCAGATAATTATAGATGGACTCCAATCCATCTTAGAAGATATCGAAAAGGGCTTTGTCACCTTTCAAATTGAGTATGAGGATATTCATATGAATATTGAAAAGCTCCTCATCGATCGTATTGGAGACGTTGGTAAGAAGCTTCATACAGCCAGAAGTAGAAATGACCAGGTGGCTGTGGATATCCGCCTCTATCTTCGAGAAGAAATCGAAGAAATCTGTGGATTACTGAAGAACTTGTTAACAACTTTAAAAGATCTTGGGAAAATCCATGGAGATACAGTGATGCCTGGGTACACTCATCTCCAAAGAGCTCAACCCGTTACCCTTGGCTACCATATGATGGCTTATTTCCAAATGTTTAAAAGAGACTTGGCTAGACTTCATGACTGCTATGAAAGGGTCAATATCATGCCCCTAGGAGCTGGTGCCTTGGCAGGTACAACCTATGCTACAGATCGTCAATTTCTGGCGCAGCAATTGGGTTTCACTGATGTTTGCCAAAACTCCATGGATGCTGTCAGTGATCGAGATTTTGCCATCGAATTTATCAGCGATGCTTCCATCATGATGATGCACCTCAGCAGATTTTGTGAAGAGCTTATTCTCTGGAGTTCTGCAGAGTTTCATTTTATTGAGATGGATGATGCCTACAGTACGGGAAGCAGTATCATGCCTCAAAAGAAAAACCCCGATGTGGCTGAACTCATCCGCGGAAAAACAGGTAGAATTTATGGAAACCTCATGAACATATTGACCATCATGAAGGGACTTCCACTAGCTTACAATAAGGATATGCAGGAAGATAAACCTCCCCTGTTTGATACTGTTGAAAATCTTAAAGATTGTCTCGTGATTTTCAATGAGATGTTAAAAACTATGACGGTTCAGAAAGACCAGATGAAAAAGGCTACTAAAGAAGGTTTTATGAATGCTACTGATGTGGCTGATTATCTGGTAAAAAAGGGACTCCCCTTCCGAAGCTCCCACGAGATCGTAGGTAAGATGGTGCTCCACTGCATTCAGCATGGAAAAGCCATTGATGATTTATCCCTAGAAGAATTTACAAGCTTTTCCCCTGCTTTTACTGAGGACATTCTAGAGATCATAAAGATTGAAAGCTGCATTGCTTCCAAAGTGTCCTATGGCTCTACAGCCAAAGGAAGCATTGAAACCATGATCCAACAAGCAGAGGATTTTCTTTCGAATATATAATGTTTCTTCCCCAAAACAAGGGTACAGATCTTTTCTGTACCCTTGTCCCCTTTTTTGACATCTATTTTTTTACTTCTATGGTTCTCTTTACACACTCCATCGTTTTTTATTTTGATACCTTTCGAATCACATCATAATAACTGTCATTGTTTTCGATAAAATCAGTAAAAATAGAGTTAACAAATAGGGTCATTCCCTTCTCCGTGTGCTTAAGATTTAAAAATGCCTCTTTAAGTTGCTGCATTTTATGATTGCTCATATTGGGATTGACAGCAATAGCATCAGCTGGTATCGGCTCTGTCTTTGCAAGGATATTTAGCTGCTGTATAGGTAAGCCTGCCTTGCTGGCAACCTGAATTCCCACATCATAAGTAGCTCCTCCATCCACATCGCCCTGTAGTACCGCCTCGATCACTTTGTTATGGCTGCCTAGATACTGAACTTGCTTAAACATCCTATCGGCGTTCAAATGATTTTCTTTTAATATATATCTTGGGTAAACATATCCCGATGTGGATTTTTCGTCTACATAACCAAAAACCTTATTGCTTAAATCTTGCAGGTTGAGAATACCATTATTCTTCTTTGTGATGATACACCCGTGATAGAAGGTCTGTCCATTGATCACAGCCATGGCGATGGGCTCTGCCTTTGTTTTTGTTCTGGCATTTACATAGGCAAAGGGAGAAAACCAGCCTACATCAATGATATTATTGGCCATAGCCTCAGCCAATGCATTATAATCTTGTACAATAATGGTCCTAGCTTTTAATCCTGCTTGTCTAGCTGCTTCGGTAATAATATTAAAGTATTGTTTCCGCAGCTCCGGAGAAGCAATAGGATTAATGCCAAAAAATATTTCTTCATCCGTCTTATACTGAACAGCAGTTTTTTGAAGATCATAAGAACAGTTTCCCAACTCTTCTGCCAAGACTGCTATTTCCTTATTGTTTCTTAACTGATTCACAATAGATTCCATAGTTTTATTACTAACATCCATTGAATCGCCAGAAGCATCTGAAACCTCTTTGATAGACACAGCAATCTGTTCTCCCATTCGTCCCTGTCCATCAGCAGAGTCAAAAATTACGTTCAGAGCATGCTGGATGTCTCTAAGTTGATGTTCAATCTCTTCCATGGCCATTGCCGCTTTTTTAGAGACATCTTCTACACCCGAGATCTTCCCTAGATTTCTTTCAAACCCCCTATTGATACTTTCTATAGTACGCGTAATAGAACCTACACCTGTCTTCATTTCATTGGTCAACTGGGTACTCTCATCAGACAGCTTTCTAATTTCATCGGCTACCACAGAAAACCCCTTCCCTGTATCCCCTGCTCTAGCTGCTTCGATGGCAGCATTCAGTGCCAATAAATTTGTCTGCTTTGCAATATTTTCTATATTGCCTAGGAACATTGTCATTTGCTTTGTAATGGGTTGAAGTATCTCCATGTTCTTAGCGGATAACTTGATTTCCTTTGCCATTTCAAGAAGAAAAAGATTGGAATCCTGAATCGTATCTTTGCTCTTCCCAATCAATTCCATAGAGGCATTCGAGGAGATCAGCATATTATGGGCTTGCGTTGTAGCAATCTGAGATGCAGCTGCCCATTGTTGAATACTGGCATTCACATCATCTGTAACCTTTACCATCCTATGAATATTCCCAAGCATATCCTTGGCAAGGTTTTCTAATTGACATGCATCCTCTGTATTCTTATGGGACAAATTGATAAGATTCTGTGCATTTATTGCCACCTTTTCTGAAACCTCTAGGATATTGTTTTCCATCTTTCCAGTTTTTTGCATATTAGCACTCTTTCCAAGATCGTTTTTCTCCTCTTTTTCACTTGAATGATTTTGGATAAACGAATGTATTCCATAAAAAACACCTTTTTTATTCATCATATCCCCTCCTCCCTTATCATTACTCCTGTCTATAGCAATGTATATGCCAAGTGCCAATGAAGCTTCCATCTCGCAGCCTTTTTTTGACAAAATTTGATTTCACAGTTCATCCCGTGTCACATTGCTCCTATTTCACTCCTTATTTTGATCTATCTCAGTATCGAACATGGTCATTTTTACCAGCAGGTTTACATTTTTTATAATTTTCTGATACTTTTTCCCAAATATTAAACCCATCAATAGGTATTGATGGGCTTCATATCTTCTATCCTTAATCTTCGATGATATTATATTTTCTAGCCTTAAAAGCCACAGTTTTATGGGTTACTCCCAATGCTTTCCCTGCCGCATTGAAACTCCCAAACTTTCGAATGGCATAGCGGATGATTTCTTTCTCGTATTCTTCAAGGGTTGCGATTTCCCCATTTAGACCAAAGTCAATCAAAGGCTTTGTATCCCCTGGAATATAACTACTTTGATAAACATTGGATATATAAGATGGCAAATCTCCCATAGTAATTTCATCACTTTCCGTTAGAACGATGAGCCTCTCCATGAGATTCTCCAGTTCTCGAATATTTCCTGGCCAATCATAATTGCACAGGCAAACCTCAGCTTCTTCGGTAAGACCTATAAGATCTTTTCCCAGTCTCATGCAAATTTTCTCTATAAAGTGCTGAACCAATAAATGAATATCATCCTTCCTCTCCTTTAACGCTGGAAGGTGAATGGGGACTACATTCAATCGATAATATAAATCATCCCGAAATTCTCCCTTTTCCATCAAATCCTCTAAGGGACGATTGGTGGCCGCAATGATTCTCACATCACATTTTATGGTTTCTTCCCCACCTACTCTTTCAAACTCTCGTTCTTGGAGAACCCTCAGCAGCTTTACCTGCATTTCCATCGGCATATCTCCAATCTCATCTAGAAAAATCGTACCACCATCAGCTTGTTCGAACTTCCCCTTTTTTCTACGGATGGCTCCCGTAAAAGCCCCCTGCTCATGTCCAAAAAGCTCTGATTCTAGCAATGTAGCTGGAATAGCACCACAATTTACTTTTACGAAGGGTTTACTGACCCTTTCACTGGAATAATGGATGGCCCTTGCTACCAATTCTTTTCCTGTTCCACTTTCTCCCCTTACCAATACAGTAGCAGATGTTTTTGCAGCTTTTTGCGCCATGAGCAGCGCCTTTTCCATCACTTTACTCTTTCCTACAATTTCTTTAAAATTTGGATTGAGGTCAACGCCATGGGCTTCATTGGATACAGATAGCTCAATTAGCGTGTCTTTTTTCTTTATTTTTTCCATTGGAAATATTTCTCGGTATATGGCAATCACACCTCGAAATATTTCATGATGAAAAATTGGAGACGCAGCAACACTAATTTGATTGGCACCGATATAATAATTTAGATTTCCTTTTGTAGGTCTCTTTTCCCTATAGGCGGTCAGAATCACTTCATCATTTTGGGTATGAAATATGCTTTTACCCGTCTCTCCATGATGATTTACTCGCAACAATCTTTCATAGGATCGATTCACATACTCAATATGACCAAATTCATTGATAATGCAAATACCATCCAACATATCATCAAATAATTGACTATATCTCCACTCTGTCAATTCTCTCTGTCCTATCTTCTTTTTCGTTCCAATGTTTGTGACCGCTGCTATTCTCACCCGTACTCCCCCCTCAAGCCATACTTCTTGATGCAATGATATTTACATCGGTGTTTAAAACGTTTTCCACCACAATATCTCCCATCTGTATAGGTGCTTGAACCTCTATATGATCTAAAATTCTCATACATTCAAATAGCTTTGCCTTAGGAATCGGATGATCTGTACGGACTGGCAAACGACTCAAGGATGCATTCTTGATTCTTACCGTTGACGTAAGAGCCCGGGTAGGATTTACCTGCTCCATGATACCATATTCCACCCCCCGATGACATTGATTCCCTGAAATCTTATATCCCCTTTCCTCATTTATATCCTCTTGTAAGGTAAGGCGACATCCCATGGGACAAACAATACAAATCATTTCCTTTTTACTCATTTACGCCCCCTCCTTTTCTAGACAAACTGTAAGCATGCCTCCACTTTTTTCCTCTAAAAGCTTCCTTGGAATTTTTATGCTTTCCATCTCACCTGGTGCAAGATGCTTCTTCTTTATGGTACGTATGCTTACACCATCCAATTTAACAACCATATCCACATTGGCGTATACATCATCTACCCGCATAAACAAATCCACAGTTTGCTCCGTGTTTCCTATCCTTACCATGTGAGGAACTATATATCGAATTCCTTTTTCTGCAGCCGTTCTAAAAGAAGGGCCCTCATCACACAGTTCATCTTTGATAAATTTCGCTGCATTTTTTCCTGCTCTTCTACTTTCCTCAGTTACCCAGTCTACTAGATCATGGACATGTACCACATTGCCACAGGCAAAAATACCTTTTACCGATGTCTCCATAGCCTCATTGACAACAGGGCCTCCTGTAATGGGATCCAACTGAATGCTTGCACTCTTTGAAAGCTCATTTTCTGGAATAAGTCCTACAGATAAGAGAAGTGTATCGCATTCATAGTACTGCTCCGTACCTGGTATAGGTCTTCTCTTCTCATCTACCTTGGCAATAGTAACTCCTTCTACCCGGTCTCTTCCTTTTACATCGATCAACGTATGACTTAAGAACAAAGGAATCTCAAAATCATCCAGGCATTGTACAATATTTCTGGTAAGACCTCCTGAATAAGGCAACAGTTCCGCCACAGCCTTGACTTCTGCGCCCTCTAGGGTAAGTCTTCTGGCCATAATCAGCCCAATATCTCCTGAGCCTAGGATCACTACCTTTTTACCGACCATATAGCCCTCCATATTTACAAATCTTTGAGCGGTTCCTGCGGTAAATACACCTGCCGGCCTTGTACCAGGAATATTGATGGCACCTCTTGTTCTCTCTCGGCAGCCCATGGCCAGGACAATGGCTTTTCCTTGTACCTTTATCAAACCATCGATGCGATTGATTACACTCAAGGTTTTGTCTTCCCTAATGTCCAATACCATGGTATCTAATTTATAAGAAATGCCCATATCTTCTAGCTGTTGAATGAATCGTTGGGCATATTCTGGTCCCGTCAGTTCCTCTTTAAAGATATGAAGACCAAACCCATTATGGATACACTGCTGAAGAATACCTCCAAGTTCGCGATCTCTTTCTATGACCAGAATGCTATCTACACCGTTCTTCTTCGCTTCAATGGCTGCTGCTAAACCAGCAGGACCTCCTCCGATGACAACAATATCATAGTTTAACATATCTTCATCCCTCCTTACTGCTCTTTCGCTGCTGCCACAGCACCGAAGCTCTCTTCAATTTCTGTATCTATCTTTGTTGGCCCTGTTAATATATAAGAGCCACTACGATCCTTAAGCACCTCTGTGATATTGATTTCAAGCTCTCTGGCGAGAATTTCCATTACCCTAGGCCCACAGAAGCCGCCCTGACATCTACCTGTTCCAGGTCTCGCCCTTCTCTTTACACCATCAACAGTCAGCGCCCCCGCTTTTCTTCGAATGATATCTACGATCTCTCCCTCTGTGATGCTCTCACATCGGCATATGATCTTTCCAAATCTTGGATCCTTTTGAATTAACTCCGCCTTTTCTTCATCTGTAAGCTCCATGAATCGTATGGCTTTTCTTCGGATGGGATGAAAGGATGCTTTCTCCTGGAGCATTGCTCCTGAATTTTTTAACAGCTCTAAGACATATATTGCAATGGCTGGTGCCGCTGTCAAGCCAGGTGATTCAATACCTGCCACATCAATAAACCCGTTAGAACCAGTTACTTCCTCAATAATAAAATCTCCTGTACTCGGTGTAGCCCTTAGTCCTGCAAAAGCTGTAATAATGGCATGGGCAGGTACATTTTCAGTTGATTTTCTACCTTGTTCTCGAATAAACCCGAGTCCCTCCATTGTCGTTTCCATGCTCTCTTTACAGTCAAGCTCCTCTGCATCAGGTCCTACAATCAGATTTCCATGGACAGTCGGTGTAATCAATACACCCTTTCCTTTCTTGGTCGGACACTGAAAAATCACTTTTTGAACAAAGTCTCCTACACTTCGATCAAATACATTGTATTGACCTCTCCTTGGAATAATTCTGAAACTTGGCTCTGCCACCATGTTGTGCACTTCATCGGCATATAGCCCTGCACAGTTGATTACATAGGTCGCTTCAACCTTTCCCTTATCTGTAAATATCTGATAACCCGTTTCCAGCTTTTCAATTTTTGTTACTTTACTTTCCAGCTTCAATTCTACACCATTCTCTATGGCATTTTCTGCCATAGCTATGGCGAGCTCCCAAGGACCTACAATGCCTGCTGATGGCGCATGAAGGGCACCTTCAACATGCTTACTAAGATTCGGCTCAAGAGCCAGCACTTGCTCTCTATCCAGTATTTCCATATTGGGTACGCCGTTTATTAATCCTCTTTCATATAGTTCTTGTATTGCCTCCATATCTTCATGATCAAAGGCCAATACCAAGGACCCTATTCTTTGAAAGGGCACATCCAGTTCTTTGCAAAGCTTATCAAACATGGCATTACCTTCTACGTTAAATCTTGCCTTCAAGCTACCTGGTTTTGCATCATAGCCTCCATGGACGATGGCACTATTCGCTTTTGTTGTACCATTGGCGATGTCTGTATCCTTTTCAAGTAAAACTACCTTTACATCATATCGAGATAATTCTCTGGCTACTGCACATCCGATGACGCCAGCGCCAATAATCGCTACATCGTACATAAAACTCCCCCTTATATGAAAATCCTACTATCTGTATTTGCTTTATAATATAAAAAAGGTCTAAAGGCGCTTTCGCTAGGGAACCCTAGGTTCCCTTCGACGACTGCTATCGCAGTCTGAGCAGCCTCCTTAGTACGGCAAGGGATTTCATCCCCTACAACCCCTATTTTTTATTGTCTGGTTTTCTCAATCTCTACATCCGTTGTTCTTACTTAATCTGAGCTTACTTAAGATTTATACTTTCTTAGACAATAAAAAAGGCCACACAAATTAAGACCTATCTTTCCATAGGCTAATTTATGCGGCTCTCCTGATCTCAAGCCCTCAAATATGCATTTATATACTCATTATACAACATTCATGAAAAAATATAAATAGAATTATTATAATTAGGGACTGCGGAATTCAGGCCTCTATTTTACAACGGACCTGAACCCCGCATCCATCATCCATCGAGATGGATGAAAATTAGTCTTCTAATTCCCACTTAAGCGCTCTATCAACAGCTTTCTTCCAACCCTTGTATTTGCCTTCCTTCTTCTCTTCTTCCATACCTGGATCGAATGTTCTATCTACATTCCATTTCTTAGCAATTTCTTGCTTGTCATCCCAGAAGCCTACGGCCAATCCAGCAAGATATGCTGCACCAAGGGCAGTTGTTTCTGTTACTTCTGGACGATCTACTGGTACGCCAAGAATATCAGATTGGAACTGCATTAAGAAGTTATTAGCAACAGCACCGCCGTCTACCTTCAATGCTTGAAGATTTATACCAGAATCTTCCTGCATTGCTTGTAGTACGTCTCTTGTTTGATATGCAATAGACTCTAATGTAGCTCTAACAATATGGTTTCTGTTGGCACCACGTGTTAATCCTACAATTGTTCCCCTTGCATACATATCCCAATATGGTGCGCCCATTCCAACGAAACCTGGCACCACATAAACACCATTTGTATCTTCAACTGCAGTAGCCACTTCTTCACTGGCAGATGCAGTATCAATTAATTTTAATTCATCTCTTAGCCATTGAACAGAAGCGCCTGCAACAAAGATACTTCCTTCTAAGGCATATTCAACCTTGTTATCCAATCCCCAAGCAATCGTTGTTAATAAACCATTGTTAGATGGCACAAGTTTTTCACCAGTATTCATCAACATGAAGCAGCCAGTACCATAGGTGTTCTTCGCCATACCTGGCTCAAAGCACGCCTGACCAAATAGAGCAGCTTGCTGATCTCCAGCATCTCCTGCTATTGGAATTTCAGCGCCACCAAAGGTTTGTGGATCTGTCACACCGTATTGATAGCTAGATGGTTTCACTTCTGGTAACATAGAAGCTGGAATACCAAGCTCAGCTAAAATCTTCTCGTCCCACTTTAATTCTTTGATATTAAACAACATGGTTCTGGAAGCATTAGAGTAATCTGTTACATGTACCTTACCTCTTGTTAAGTTCCAGATTAACCAAGTGTCCACGTTACCAAATAACAACTCGCCATTTTCTGCTTTTTCCCTTGCACCCTCTACATTATCAAGGATCCATTTTACCTTTGTTCCTGAGAAATAAGCATCTACAACAAGCCCTGTATTCTCACGAATATAGCTTTCTAAACCTCTGGCCTTTAAATCATCGCAAATTCCCGCTGTTCTTCTACATTGCCATACAATAGCATTGTAAACAGGCTTTCCAGTATTCTTATCCCAAACAACCGTTGTTTCTCTTTGATTGGTAATACCGATGGCAGCGATATCTTGAGGCCTTATTCCTGTTGTTTCCAATACCTCTCTTGCTACACCACTTTGGGTTCCCCAAATTTCCATTGGATCATGCTCAACCCAGCCTGGCTTAGGATAAATCTGTGTAAATTCTTTTTGTGCTACACCTACGCTTTTACCGTTATGATCAAATATAATTGCTCTTGAACTTGTGGTTCCTTGGTCTAAAGCCAAAACATATTTACCCATTTGTTCTGCCCCCTTTATTCATTGTACCGACGCTTATCAAAATTTTAAGTAGTCTATTTGTATCTCATTATGCCATATTTTATAGGAAAGTAGATAGTATGAATCCACCCAATGTACCACCGACGATCGCACAAATGATAGTTGGCATTGCTTTTCCTAGACTATCACCTGAATAGATAGCTCCAGCCAATAAACCAAATCCAGCTGCCCAAGCCATATCAATCCAAGCGCCACCACTTTGATAGATCATCCCTACGCCGTGATTTAATGACCATGTTGTACCAACAATAAACGCAGCTGCCATCCAACCACCTGCTGCTTTAAAGTTATCTACCAGTTTACCCCAACACATACTGATCAGAAATGGAAATATGAACGCTCCAGCGAATGTTGAAATCATTAATCCTCCAGACATTGATTACCCTCCCCTCATCTTTATTCCTTCATCTTTTCATATAATTAAGCTTCCTGTTTCGCTTCCTCTTTTTTTGCCATGTCCTTTTGACACATTACTGCAACGATACCGCCTGTCATACCACCTAAGATCACGATGATTAGTGTAGGCATAGATGCCACTGCCGCTTCTGTTCCTTTCATAAATACGTCTCTCATCGTACCACAAATCCCAATACCTAGAGCCATATCAACGAAAGCACCTGGATTGTCAATCAATCCTAGGAAATGGTTTAGGAACCACATGCTACCGATGATTGCAAAACCTGCAAACCATCCACCAGCAATGCCATACTTCCCTGCAAAAGCCCCCCAAACACTCATAACAAATATACCAGCAATTGCATAACCTAATGTTGTTCTTACATATTTCATATTTTCACCTCCTTTTTCATGAAATGAGTTTTATTAAAAGGTAAACGTTTACCTTCTATTGAAAAATTTTTCCTATAGGAGCCATAGTTCTTCTTTACTGGTTGAGATGCCCATGGCACCAGCCTTCAAGCTTTCTATGACATCTTCCTTATCCTGGATAAGCCCCCCTGCGATCACTGGTATTCTGGTCTCATGATGAATGGTTTTGATGATTTTAGGCATGATACCTGGCAAAATTTCTATAGCATCAGGCTTTATATGATGAATGGATTTAATCCCCGTCTCTAAGGAAAGGGAATCTAGAATAAATAGTCTTTGAATGGCAAACATATTTAGATCTTTGGCGATTTTTATGAGGTTGCTCTTTGTGGTGATGATCCCATCTGGCCGAATGTTCTCGTGAATATACTTTAATGCTGTGGCATCCTTTGAAAACCCATCCATTAAGTCTATATGTATATATATGTACATGCCCTTCTCTTTAACCCTATCTACAATACTTTTTATATTAAAAATATTTCCTGACATTAAAAATATAATTTCACAGGGTGATTGGATCGCCGGTTCTAATTTTTCTGGATGATTTACTGCTGCGATCACAGGACTTTCTTGTACCTTGTTATAAAATTTATTGCCCACGCCTATCCTCCCCTTTACCTTTTATGTTGCAATTTACATGCCAACTTGTAATTGTAGTAATTTTCAGTATTTTTTTCATTGGGCAGTCTATCCTTTGATACTTTTTTCCATAGCCCTTTTTTTATTTGAAAATTACTTGGTAGAAAGTATCAATAATTATTATTCTTTAATACTTACTGTGCGCACATTTATTCTGCTTCTCCAAATTTATTCTCAAATAATTCAGTGATACTGTCCATGGCTTCACTTTCATCTTCTCCATAAGCATAGACTTTGACTGTATCTCCTTGTCTTGCCTTTAAAGTCATTAATGAAATGATGCTCTTGCAGCTTACAAGCCTGCCATTATATTCAATTTCTATATTGCTGCCATATTTACTTGCCTCTTTGATCAATACTGTGGCAGGTCTCGCATGGAAGCCTTCTTTATTCTGTATCTGAATTGTTCTCTCCAGCATAATTTCATCCTTTCTATAGTTTGCTGACTCCTCTGCATTCCTCCACTGCGCCCTTTACCTGAGATAGAGTTCCACCTATAGATGCCTGTACAGCAGCAGCAATGGCACCTTCCACAATAGGTCCATCGGCGATGACAATCCTTTTTCTCTGTTCCTCATCCAAAAACTCTATGGCCATTTCTGCACTCATGATCGCACTTCCCAAATCTACCAATACCACTACCCCTTCACCTTCATCGGCTTCTTGGATTGCATCTCTGATTCTATTGGCATCTGTTCCAATCTCCCCATCTGCCATACCACCAGCATCCATCACATGGATGGGAGATTGGATCATTTGGACACTAAGTTCTTTAATCCCTTGTGCTACCTTTTCACTATGGGAAACAATTACGATTCCTACCATGCTTATGCCCCCTTTGTCATCACGTCTACAATTGCTTTTAGCATGAAATAGCTGGAGGTAGCTCCTGGATCTTGATGACCAATGCTTCTTTCTCCTAAATAATTGGCCCTTCCTTTATTAGCAGCGATGGTTTTGGTATATTCTACACCTTGATAAGCTGCCTCTAACATCTTCTGGCTGGCATCTTCAATACTTTCTCCTTCTTCAAAAGCTGTCTTCCATGCCTCAAAAGCTGGAATCAGCGCATCTAGCATAGTCTTATCTCCACAACTTGCTTTGCCCCTGGCAATAATTCCTTGAATTGCTTCATCAAATATTTTGATACTATCTTCTACGGTAATCTCCTCTTTTCCTGCCACTACTGCTCCTGCCTTCATGAAAGCAGTTCCATAGAGAGGTCCCGATGCACCACCCACCGTAGAGATTAAACTCATGGCAACAGTCTTTAATATGGTTCCACAATCCTTATCTCTTACGGAGCTTAACTTT
The DNA here is from genome assembly GCF_014205875.1 of Anaerosolibacter carboniphilus. Lineage (GTDB taxonomy): Bacteria > Bacillota > Clostridia > Peptostreptococcales > Thermotaleaceae > Anaerosolibacter > Anaerosolibacter carboniphilus. Next base: position 4,783 of record NZ_JACHEN010000052.1, on the reverse strand, counting down.
TCCTTTACGGCTTTGAAACCTCTATTCAAGTTTATTCCGTGGTCCCCATCTCCTATGGCCTGATCTAAATCTGTAAAAAACTCTTTGTTTTCTTCTACAACAACAACTATTTCCTCTAATACTTTCATCAACTGGTCTCTCGTCATCGTCCTACTTCTCCTTTCCGTCCACTGAATACTAGGATAGATAGGATTTAGGAACAGGGATTCCCACTGTTCCTAAATCCATATTATCTTATAATTGTGTAAATGCAGGGGTATCTGCTGTGGCATCTAATAATTCTTTTAATTCCTCATCAAGCTTCAGAATTGAAACAGAAGCTCCAGCCATTTCAAGGGATGTCATGAAGTTTCCTACGAAGGTCTTATGTACCTTGATGCCCCTTTCTTCCAGGATGCTGCTCACTTTTCTATTCATAATATATAGTTCCATCAAAGGTGTCCCGCCCAATCCATTCATCAATACAGCTACTTCACTCTGAGAATAGTCCATATCCTCCAGAATTTTTTCTACAAGATGGGCTGTAATTTCGTCAGCTGTTTTAATAACATCTCTATGGGTTCCTGGCTCTCCATGAATCCCTAATCCTACTTCCATTTCATTTTCAGCCAATTCAAAACTTGGCTTTCCTGCTGCAGGTACTGTACAAGGTGTCAAAGACATTCCCATGGAGCGAACATTAGCGATGGTTTTCTCTGCCACTCGTTTTACTTCATCTAGATTCATTCCTTTTTCTGCCGCAGCCCCTGCTATCTTATGGATGAAAACAGTACCCGCAATTCCCCTTCGTCCTGTAGTCCAAGTGCTATTTTCTACGGCTACGTCATCGTTCACCACCACACTAGCCACCTTAATGTTTTCCATATCCGCCATTTCTGCTGCCATTTCAAAGTTCATGATGTCGCCCGTATAGTTTTTAATAACCAATAATACACCTGCACCACCATCCACTGCTTTTACAGCTTCAAATACTTGGTCTGGTGTGGGAGATGTAAATACAGCACCTGCCACTGCACCATCCAGCATACCTCTGCCAACAAAACCTCCATGGGATGGTTCATGGCCGCTTCCACCGCCACTTACCAATGCAACCTTTCCATTGACGGGTCCATTAGCCCGAACAAGTACGTTGAAGCCTTCCAATTTCCTTACATACTGCGGATGTGCTTTTACAACACCCTCTAACATTTCTTCTACAACTGCCTCTGGATGATTAATCATTTTTTTCATAAAGCAATCCCCCTTTTCTATTCTACTTACCTCTCGGTAAGTTAGTATGACAATTTCTTTTCCTGCAAAAATATATGCATGTCTCCTTTGCCTAATACCTCGATTTATAAAACAAGCAATCTTTGTGCCAAAATAAATTGCTAAAAATTTTTGTAGGGCTTGGTGTATTCTAAACAGCATCATTCTCCTTAGGAAATTTTATTTCATCTTCAAAAGCCTGCGATGGTAATATACAATTTTTATCAAAACGCAAAAGAGAGTTGATAAAATTTATCAACTCTCTTTAATCAACTGATATTTCCTGGCTTTTAAGGCAACAGTTCTATGGGTAATTCCTAGAGCCTTCGCTGCACGGTTAAAGGTTTTATGCTTTTCTAACGCTCGCTGAATAATTTGTTTTTCATAAACCTCCAAAGGGGCGACATCATCGTGGATGAGGTTGATCAGCTCTTGGGAATGAATATTCTCTTTTCCCCGAATATAGCTGGGCAAAGCATCCTCACATAATTCTGATCCTTCACCTAAAGCCAAGCCTCTCTCAATAATGTTTTCCAGTTCTCGAATATTGCCTGGCCAATCATATGACTCTAAGGCATTCAATGCTTTCCTTGTGATTTCCTTCGTCTCGATATTCTCTCTTTTACAAATCTTTTCAATAAAATGCTCTGCCAATTGAGGAATATCCCCTTTTCTTTCTCTTAGTGGGGGCAAATTGATGGGGATGACATTTAATCGATAATACAAATCTTCTCGAAATATTCCCTTCGCTACCATTTCCTCTAATTTTTTATTGGTTGCTGCAATCACCCTTACATTAATCTTAATTGTTTCTAACCCGCCAATCCTTTCGAATTCCCGTTCCTGCAGTACACGAAGTAACTTTACCTGTAAATCTCGATTCATATCCCCGATCTCATCCAGAAAAATAGTGCCTTGATTCGCCAGCTCAAATTTACCAAGCTTTGTTTTTATTGCACCTGTAAAGGCTCCTTTTTCATGACCAAACAATTCACTCTCCAACAGGTTTTCAGGTATGGCTGCACAATTCACACGGATAAAAGGCTTGTCTTTTTTTTCACTGGCTTGATGAATTGCCCTGGCCAGTAGTTCTTTTCCTGTACCGCTTTCCCCACGAATTAAAATGGTAGAGGATGTTTTGGCTGCCTTTGAAGCCATGGTTAAAACCTCTTTTAATGTACCGCTGCTTCCAATAATGCTATGAAAGGCTTCTTCTATCCTTTGGTTTCGTGACAATTCCTGTTGAAAATATTCTATTTTCTCTTCCGCCTCTTTGAGTTTTTTCATCATTTGCTGAAGCTCTGTAATCTCTTTTCCTGTGGATACAACACCCTTTAATTTTCCATCGATAAAAATAGGTGTCGCATTGGTAATAATCTTCGTATGATGGGCTGTTTGAACAGGTACCCCTAACTCCTTTTTTTTGCTTCTTAATACTCTTCCTGTTACATCCTTAGGTAATACATCCATCATATTTTTCCCTAGAATTTTCTCCCCTTTAACATTCCATATTCTCTCAAAAGTTGGATTGATATAGGTAATCTTTCCATGCTCATCAATCATGGAAATCGCATCATGAGTATGTTCCAATATAGTGCCAAACCTTTCTTTGATTTCTCTCACAGACTCCAGTTCATGGGATAATCTTTCTACCTCAGACATATCTTGAAATACAGCCACAGCTCCAATGATTTTTTCTTCTACGATAATAGGAGATCGATTGGTAATAATCATGGTCTTTCCAATCACTTGCCGATCCCCTTTCATTTCCTCCCCCGTTTGGAGTACCCTATGCAGTTTGGAATCCTCCAATACTTTATGGGCCTGATAACCAATCATATTCTCCCGCTTCAATCCTGTAATTTTCTCCGCCGCCCTATTAAAGATCGTAATCACATTATTTTCATCCACAACCATAATCCCGTTGGATAAGCTTTCAAAAATTTTCTCACTGGTCAAGGTCGTCTTATCAATTACCTTGTCTACTTCATCGGCACTCACGTGACTAAGGTCTATTTGATCCAACAGATACTCAGATATTTCTGCCAAGGCCTCCTGACCTCGCTCTCCTTCACAAATAAGGATGATTTCATCATCCTTCCGTATGCTTAAGGTTGTCAGTGCCACCATACTGGTAATAGGGATTTTTATATCCTCATTGGTTTTTTGAATCCATATATATACATCATATTTTCTATTGATTTCACTTCCCTTGTAAGCCAATGCGGCAGCTACCCTCGCATGAATGCCTCTACTATGTTTAATCGTGATTTTTCGTCTATACGCCAAATAAATCCAACCCCTTTACGGAAATTTCCCTATTGTTTATCTATTTTATCATATCCATAATTATTTTTCTGAATATTCTTATATAATTCAATAAAAAAATAGTTGATGATCCTTTGCTTGATCTATCAACTATTTTTTCTTTACACTTAAATCCTTTACATAGGATACAATCACCTTACATTTCTTACAAAGAGCGTAAAATCGAATGGGACACGCCATATCTTCATATCCTTCCTTCACGGATTCATTTTTAATGATACGAAATGCTGTATCCTCCATACAACCTGGGCACACATATCGGTTAAACAATAAGGGTGCTTCTAATACCTTTTTACCTTGTATCGTTTTTCTCATAGTATAACTTCCTTCTGTTCTTTGTTTTCCGCCTTCTACATTATATCTTATTTTCAATAAAAGTACAAAATCTATCCTTTCTTCCCTTTCTATTATTATAACTTTTTAGGTCTACACTCCTGATTACTAGAAAAGCAGCAGGTTGCAACCTGCTGCTTTTCTAGTAATCCAATCCTCTTTCTTCTACTAGCTTTAAAATCTCTCCCAAGTCATATTCATGTTTCTTTTCTTCCTCAATAATTTGTTGGAAGATGTCTTTCGTATGGTCATTGTTGCTATAGTTCTTAAAAACTTCATAGTACTCGATGCTTCTCCGCTCAGCTTCAATACCTCTCTTAAGCACATCTTCAGGAAGAACAATATCACTGATATTCTTAAAGCTTAAGAAAAATTCTTGTAATCCTAAATTTTCCAAGGCGATCCTTCTTTCCTCTTCCGTTAGAGGTCGCTCTCCAGCTTCCACCATTTGATCATATAAACTTGTAAACACGTCCAAATGCCTTTTTTCTTGATCCCTCAAGGTAGCGAACATGTTCTGAATCACGGGTGTTTTATAGGATTTAACCGCCTTCCCATAGAACTCATGTCCTCTTTTCTCTAATTCCTGAGCAATAACTAAAGATTCTAATGGACTCAAATTTTCCAACATGTTTTTCTCCTCCTCAAAATTTTTCTACTCATTTATTACCCCTGTTTCTATATCTAAACACAATTTATTATATGTATTCAAAAATAAAAAAATCGTATATCCCTAAGTAATATCCATAAATAATAAAAAGAATGCAAGACGACTCATTTTCGTCTTGCATTCTTTATGTAATAAAAAAACCAGCGACGACCTACTCTCCCAAGGGGCTACCCCCTAAGTACCATCAGCGCTGAAGGGCTTAAC
>NZ_JACHEN010000051.1 GCF_014205875.1 Anaerosolibacter carboniphilus | reverse complement strand
CGTACTTCCATTAAAGCAAAAGAGGTTCTTTTTTTCATTATTAAAATTTTTCCATTGTCAATCTGTAATTATTTCTTTGATGCAACATTAGAACCCTTAGGCGCTTTTTTTATTCTTGTACAAACTTTGCGCCAGAAACCTTCATGGCAAGTTTGGCAGCTTGATAAATCAAGGCTGTTAAAAAGATATTCGTGACAGAGGTAGGTAGGACAATCCCAAAGAATAATACGCTAAAAGGTGCTGGAAGTCCTGAAATATAAAGGGCAGAGGTTAGGAACACCGTACCGCTGATTACAGTACCTACAAAAGAAATGACACCCCTTACGATTTCTTGCTTTGGCAATTTTTCTGTAGCTTTGATCATCAAGAAAACAATGCTGCAGGTAATCAGTTTGTCAATCAAGTTTGGTATTTGGCCTCCAGGGAAGGTTGTGGTCATGGCTGTAATGATGCCTCCTAGAAGGGCTGTAACCAATGCATTTTTAAAGTCTTTATTGATATATAATGACACAAAGATGACAGATAACATGATATCAAATTTCATACTACCGATGGTGCCTGGAATAATCTGATGTAGAATATAGCCAATGGCGATAAGCAATGCTGACAAAATGTTTTTTCTTAAATTCATGAGAATCTCTCCTTTTTATTTTGATTTTTTCTTTTATATTCATCCAGTGTGATTCCTCTGATGTTCATGGCATGCTTACCACCTCCTCGATTTATTGGAATATAGACAATAAAAAAAGCCTTTCATCCCTGTCAACACAGGGACGAAAGACTTGCTTCCGCGGTACCACCCAAATTAGATAGATTGATTCTATCTCGCTTTTCCAGATACGGAGCTTATATAAACTCGATATCCTGTTTCTATAACGGGAAACCTCCGGCTGCGGCTACTTTCTGTTCACCTTGCTTCTCCTAGGTCCATTCAACAAAGATCTAAATATCGGCTTCCACCAAACCCGACTCGCTGTAAGTAGATATTTTGCCTACTACTCCTACTCAAAGAATTTGTTTATTAGATTACATTGATTATAATACAAAAGATACTGTGAGTCAATAGCAATAAATGATTCTCCTAGGGCAACGGATGCTCCAAGCAGGTAGGTGATTCGAGACATTGACATCTTTAAATCCATGAAATACAATGGGGTAGAAAATGCTTTTCTAGGAAAGAATAAAAATAAGTTCCTACAAAAATTGGATAAAGCGAGGATGGGTTATGGATATAGCAAAAGAGATGATACAAACAGGGGTCAGCATGGTAAAAAGCGGTTTGGTAAAGGGAACCTGGGGAAATATTAGCATTCGGCATGGAGAAAATATGTGGATTACGCCTTCAGGGATTGCCTATGGAGACTTAACACCAGAAGATATTGCAGTGGTGGAAATTATTACGGGAAAGCAGGTAGGTGGAAGACAGAAGCCATCCAGTGAGATACCTTTGCACCTGATTATTTATCAGAATCTTGAAGAAGTCCACAGCATTGTACATACCCATAGTATTTATGCCAGTGCCTTTGCTGCCATGCAGGAGGAAATTCCATGCTATACGGAGGATCATGCTCAAATCATTGGTGGCAGCATTCCCGTTGCCAAGTATGCCTTTCCAGGTACCACAGCACTGGCGGAAAATGTTTTAAGGATATTTAGACGGGATCGTTATGCAGGATTGATGGCGAAGCATGGACTCGTGACCATTGGCAGGTCACTGAGGGAAGCATGGACAGCTGCGGAGATCGCAGAGAAATCAGCCCAGGTCGCTTCTGTTATTCGAGGTATGGGGAAAAACCCGAAACCTATCGAAGAAGAGGAGATTGCCCAAATGAGAAAAATTTATTTAGAAAGCTATAGCAAAGAAATTATAAAATTCTAGAAAAGAAGAATAAGGGGTGAGCGCCCCTTATTCTTCTTTACAGCAACTTTCTTCTTTACCATGGCCCGCTTCTTTGTGATGCATTTGTACCTTGTTTACGATTTCAGGCACCATGTCGATTAATTTCTCTAATCCACCCTGGTTTTTGATAGGAAGGATCTCAACCTTATCGCCCCTGATGACGATGACCGCTGTAGGGGAAGCCTTGGCACCGATGCCACCGCCGCCGCCGAAGCCCTTGGAACCTTTATCATCGGTACCATCTCCACCTCCGGAACCTAGGCCAAAGGAGAGATTTACAATGGGGATTAAGGTAGTTTCACCAATCTGAATGGTTTCACCAACGATGGTTTTTGATTTTAAAAGATTCTCCAATTTTTCAAATAAAACACTTACACTTTCATTAAAATTAAATGACATATGCTTTTTCCTCCTTTTTACTTTTCATAAGATGTAGGATGACATTTCTACCAGGCTTAGACAGTAATAGTTTTATAGCCAATAGGATCAATACGCCTATTATGATCCTGCCTCGAATTGCAAAATGTCCTTCCAGCTTTTCCTCATGGAATATGGGAACAACCTGGATATCAAAATCCTTTAGCAAAGGATAGAGTATGTTCAGCCCACCCCAGAATATGCCCGTATAGTAAGGGTCGTCGAAACCTATGCTTCCTTGCATCAATAAAGTTCGAGGCTTCAAATGATTAAAAATCTCAGCTGCAAATCGAAAAATCACTTCAAGCAGTTCCTTATTTAAAAATTCTCTAATGTTTAGCTTGCTATTTTTTCTCTTCTTTTCTTTCTGGATAGCCTTATCTTTCTCTTGCGCTACTTTTTCTTTTTTCTTTTCGGCATATTGAGATAGCATATCAAAGTTCAGAAGCTTTAGAGAAAAGGCCATTTTTTTATAAGATTTCATGACGATACCTGCTTTGAGGCCACCAAAAATCCAGCTTATTTTCCCTTCGAGGAAGTAAGTTTCGTATTTTTGACCTGAAAGGGCATATTCAAAGGGAATACAGCAAACGATTGATAGAAGCACCAGAAGCGTTATGAATAGGGTCGAAAGGATACTGATCCATATCATAGGCGGTCCCTCAAGGCCAACAGTCGTTTTCTTCCCTTCAGCATGACATCCACTGTCCTATATAGGACCGACGGTGCTTTCTTGACGCCTTTCTTCAAGGCGACCATACCAGGCTTCACCCCAGGTGCCATTTCTAGGAAGCTGCCGGCATTCTGCAGCACATTCCGTTGTAAATCAACCAATTCTTTTATACCAAAGCTATTCGTACCATGGGCATCCTGCAGCTGGTTTAGCGTTTTGCTCCGAAGGAGAGGAATCTCAGATGGGAGTTCAATGTCTGGTAAAGACTCAAATTCCCACATCAATAGCTTTAGCTCTGTCAATTCTCTTCTACAGTAGGCACAGCTCTTTAAATGCTCTTCTAATATAATTTTTTCCAAGACGTCAATGGTTCCATCAAGATATTCTTGGAGCAAAAATTCATCAAATTTACATTGTTTCATACTACACCTCCCAAACCCCTGCATTTTTTAGTTTAGCCTTTAGAATTTTACGCCCGCGGAATAAGTAAGTCTTTACTGTACCTATGGGTAAAGCCATAATTTCACCAATCTGATTGTAACTCATGCCTTCCACATGACGAAGGATGACAGCTGTTCTCATATCTTCAGGAAGTTCCTGAATCCCTTGGGCTAAGAATTGTTTTGTATCCAAATAGGCGATTTCAGCTTCAACATTTGCGGCGGAGGCAATGAGGTCCGTAAGAGAGTGGCATTCATCATCCATGGAGACATGCATGGACTGCATTTTCGCCTTTTGATGACGGATATGATTCAAGCATACATTTACAGTAATGGTTTTCAGCCAGGGCAATAGGGGGCGATTCTCATCAAAATTGTGAATGCCTTTATAAATTCTTATGTACACCTCTTGCAGGAGGTCCAGGGAGTCTTCCTTTGAGTGGGTATAATAATAGCAAAGGCGATAAATATATTTCTCGTACTTCTCGAATAAAAGGTCATAACCTTCTCGCTTATTCTTTTTGCAGAGCTGTATTAAATTTTCGTCTGTGAACTGCAAAAGGCGTCCCCCCTTTTCCCGAAAAGTGTTCCACTATTAAATACCCGATATTTCTAAAAAAGTTTCAAGGGAATAAAAATATTTTTAGGCGATTCATGAATCGCCCCTACCAATGTGTACAGTATTACGTAGGGATCGACGCTGTTAAGTGGTTTTTAACAGTATTCTACGGAACGACAGGGTTTGTCATTCCCCACGCAAAACCATGATGAATTGATTTATCGTAGGGTTGGACGACCCTGTCCAACCGTTATCGTTGTGACTTAGGGATGGTCGAAGAGGTCTTGATTCTAGAAGTAAAAGAAGGGAAATATCTATAGGAATAGAATATTTTATAAAGGCAAAAAAGGAGGATCGAAGCAAATGAAAAAAAGATGTGATTGGGCAGGGCAAGAACAAATCTATATAGATTATCACGACAAAGAGTGGGGGGTACCCGTTCACGAAGAGCGTAAGCTTTTTGAATTTTTGATATTGGAGGGTGCTCAGGCTGGTCTGAGCTGGATCACGATTTTAAAAAAGCGTGAAAATTATCGGAAGGCATTTGATGGTTTCGACCCGGAAAAAGTTGCTCGATATGATGAGAAGAAGCTGGAAGAGCTGATGGGCAATGAAGGGATCGTGAGGAACCGACTGAAAATCCAGGCAGCGATACAAAATGCAAAGGCATTTCTGGCGGTACAGCAGGAGTTTGGAAGCTTTGATGCTTATATTTGGCATTTTGTAGATGAAAAGCCTCTGAAGAATGCATGGAAGAGCTTAAAGGAGGTACCTGCCAAAACGTCAGTCTCTGATGCCATGAGCAAAGATCTGAAGAAAAGGGGATTTAAATTTGTAGGTTCCACCATATGCTATGCATTTATGCAAGCCATAGGGATGGTAAATGACCATACTACCGATTGTTTTCGATATGATGAAATTGAATCTTGAGGGGGAAGAAAATGACAAAATTATATATCACAAGACATGGACAGACCCAATGGAATATTGAAAAAAGACTACAGGGTCATTTAGATTCACCGCTGACAGAAGTGGGAGCCCAGCAGGCTGCATGGTTAGGAGAGGCGTTAAGCTCCGTTGATTTTGACGCAGTCTATGCCAGCTCCAGTCCAAGAGCTCTGCGAACTGCTGAAATCATTTGTAGTGGAAGGAATTTTGAAGTTCAGCCCAATGATCTTTTGAGAGAAATTCATGTAGGAGAGTGGGAAGGACGGTTGACCAGTGAGCTGGAGACCCTATATCCTGAAGAATTTGAAAATTTCTTTCATCGACCCCATCTATACCGACCCATGTCAGGCGAATCCTATTTTGATACAGGGAAGCGGGTAATCGCTGGAATCGAGGAGATTATTGAGAAGCATCCAGATGAAAATGTGCTAATCGTTACCCATGCTGTGGCCTTGAAGTTGATCATGGCCCATTTTGAAGATAGACCCATGGAAAAGTTGTGGGATCCACCCTATATGCATCCAACGAATTTAAATGTGGTGGAGATAAAAAACAATGTCACCAATATCTTGCTTCACGGAGACATCTCCCATTATAAGTAAGGCTGTAGCAACTGGAAGAAAGCATAGAAAAAGAAGGCACGGAAGATACCGAGGCCTTCTTTTATTGTATGTCTAATTCTTTTCTTTGCAAACGTCGATCCACCTGTCGCTCTAAAAGGGTTTTGATAATTGCTAAAATAGGAACTGCTAAAAACATGCCCAATACTCCAAAGGCGCCGCCACCCACGATAATGGCTAAAATAATCCAGAAGGGGGATAAACCCACCTTGTCCCCGAGAATCTTAGGGCCTAACCAGAGACCGTCAAACTGCTGAAGGATGAAGATAAATAGTATTACCCATAGGGCTTTGATGGGGCTGGCAAAGAGCGTGATGATTCCAGCGGGAATCATACCGATAATGGGGCCGAAATAAGGGATCATATTGGTAATACCTACGATCGTGCTAAGAAGCATAGGATAGGGCACGTTTAATATCTTCAATCCAATGAAGCACAATATGCCGATGATGAAGGAATCTATGAATTTACCCACTATATATTGAGAGAAAATCAAGTCTACTTCATTTCCAAAAGTGATCAGACCCTCAGCTTTTTCCTTTTTCATGAAGGCATAGAGAAATCTTTTGATGCTCTGGATAAAGCTCTCCTTGTCCTTCAACAAATAGATAGAGATAATGAGACCGATGATTAAGTCGAAAAGTCCTGATGTAAAGCCAATGATACTGGACAATGCACTGGTTAAGAGTAAATCTATGTAGTCACGAATGTTTTGAATCATAGCATCCGTATTTTGTTCAATAACGGATGCGACACCATAGGTATCAAATAGCTTAAATTCATTGATCCATGTTTCAATTTGTGTTTCGGTCCGGGCGATATATCGAGGTGTTTCCGCCAAAAGCTCACTGATGCTTTTAATAATTCTTGGAGAAATGATAGTAATGCCAAGAATGGTAATGCCTAGGAAAAACATATAGATGACCAAGATGCTCCAAATTCTTTTGATACCAAAACGTTTTTCAAAATAGACCATCATGGGATTGAGCAAATAAGCGATGGCGAAAGCCCAAATCAATGGACTGATGATAGACAAAAAGAAATCTAAGCCATTCCAAATGATATCGGGATGATTCACCAGCTTAAACATAATAAAGGCGATAAGGAGTACAGGTACAAATCGAAGATAAGGTATTTTTCTAAATTCAGGCAAAGCGATTCCTCCTTGATTATGTAAATATATTGGCTGATGATTCAAAATTATATACTTTTTTGCAGCACTTTACAACGTCTATGCTGCAAGACTTAATATGAAATTCCCAAAAGCTCAATGAATCTTTGAGCAGATAAGGGTGTGGGAATTTGCCGATGGGTGAGGATGGCTACCTGCCGTTGAGGTACTGCTTCCTCCAACTCAAGGATAAAAAGGTCTTGGTTCTCCAAGGCATCCTTTATTGTGTCTTCCATAACATAAGAGATGCCGAGACCGATTTTTGTGAATTCGATGAGTAAATCAATACTATCTAATTCGACCTCTGGGGAAAGGGTGATCTCGTACTTTTTCAGGAAGTCATCCAAGAACCTTCGGGTGGTAGAATTTTTTTCTAACAGCAGAAAAGGATAACCTGCCAATGATTTAAGGGATAGTTTCTCACCTTTTAATGACTCAAAGGCTTTCCCGGCGATGAATACATCCTGAATTCTTTTGAAAGGATGAATATTCAAAGAGCTGCCAGCTTCATGGTTTAGCATATTCACCACGCTGATATCTACAACGCCATTGTTTAGCAGTTCCATACAGACTGGAGAAGGACGGTTTGTAATATGAATCTTAATATGGGGATATTTTTGATGAAATTCCTTCAGATAGGGAAGGAGATAATATTTACAAATGGTATCACTGGCAGCAATCCTTACTTCGCCATGTTGGAGGTTTTGAATAGCTTGAAGGGTGCGCTCTCCAGATTTAATGGCAAAGAAGGCTTGCTCAACATATTTGAAAAGGGATTCGCCCTCTGGCGTGAGCCTTATCTTTTTTGTATGACGCATAAAAAGCTGGATATGGAGCTTTGCCTCCAGTTGTTTGATGGATTGACTAACGGCGGATTGGGTAATATAGAGGTGATTGGCCGCTTCTGAAAAATTTAGATGCTTTCCTGCATAGTAGAATACCTTGTAAAGCTCAAAATTAATATCCATATATAAGCACTCCTAATAGTATATATTATTATCATTAATTTCTCTTATTTATTTTATTATGCTACAATTGTGATGTAAAGATACAATTTGAAAATATATGAAATCCGTGGCACCGTGCACCGTGCACCGGTAACCGCGAACCAATGTAAATAGATAAATCGAACTATCCTAAGATAGATATAATATCATGCTACAAAATTTAATGAAGGGTGGCAAAGGCAATGGAAAATAATGTGAGACGGATCTTTGTGGAGAAAAAGAAGAATTGTGCTGTGGAAGCCCAACAGCTGCTTCAAGCATTAAAAGAGGACTTGGGGATTCACCTTGAGAACCTACGCATTGTCCATCGCTACGATGTGGCCGGGATTTCTGATACAGAATATCAGGTTGCTAGAAATACGATTTTTTCTGAACCACCCGTAGATCATATCTATGATGAAAAACTAGCTTGCACAGAAGAAGAGAGAATCTTTGCGATAGAATATCTTCCAGGTCAATATGATCAGAGAGCCGATTCAGCAGCCCAATGTCTTCAGATTTTAAACCAAAAGGAAAGGCCTGATGTTCAGGCAGCAAAGGTGATCGTGCTTCAAGGAAAAATTACCGAAGAAGAATTCATGGAGATTAAAAAATACTGTATCAATCCCGTGGATTCCAGAGAGGCATCCTTAGAAAAACCAGCTTCCTTGGAGATGGAGACTGTGATTCCGGAAGATATAGCGGTCGTAAAGGGGTTTAATGATAAATCAAAGGAAGCTCTTTCAGAATATAAGGAACATATGGGCTTTGCCATGAGTTTGGAGGATTTGGTATTTTGCCAAGATTATTTTAAAAACATAGAAAAAAGAAATCCGACGGTGACTGAGCTAAAAGTGATCGATACCTACTGGTCCGATCATTGTCGACATACCACGTTTTTAACAGAAATAGAGGAAGTACAGATTGAGAATGGCGCCTTTTCAGAAATCATTGCGCAGGCCCATGAGGAATATCTGGCCTCTAGAGATTTTGTCTACGGTGATAGACAAAAGGATGTTTCTCTAATGGATATTGCCACCATGGAGATGAAGGAGCTTCGTAAAAGAGGGCAGTTAGAGGATCTGGATGTTTCCGATGAAATTAATGCCTGTAGCATTGTAGTGAAGGCTGATGTGGATGGTCAAGAGGAAGACTGGTTGGTTATGTTTAAAAATGAAACCCATAATCATCCTACGGAAATCGAACCCTTTGGGGGGGCTGCCACGTGCTTAGGTGGTGCTATTCGTGATCCTCTTTCTGGCAGAACTTATGTATATCAGGCCATGCGTGTGACAGGAAGCGGAGACCCCAGAACAAAGATCGAGGATACATTGCCAGGAAAATTGCCCCAGAGAAAAATTACTATAGGAGCTGCTGCAGGATATAGCAGCTACGGAAATCAGATTGGATTGGCCACGGGGCAGGTGGCAGAAATTTATGATGAAGGGTTTGTAGCAAAGCGAATGGAGATAGGGGCTGTGCTTGCCGCTGCGCCCAAAGCCAATGTAGTACGACAGGAGCCTCAGGCAGGAGATGTGGTGCTTCTGGTCGGGGGAAGAACAGGCAGGGATGGCTGTGGTGGTGCAACGGGTTCCTCTAAAGAACATACGGAGGACTCGATCTTGACCTGTGGTGCAGAAGTACAGAAAGGAAATGCACCCACAGAGCGGAAGATTCAACGTCTGTTCAGAAACCCTGCGGCCAGCAAAATCATAAAGAAATGTAATGATTTTGGTGCAGGGGGCGTATCTGTAGCCATTGGGGAATTAACGGATGGCATCGAGGTCTATCTGGATGCAGTTCCTAAAAAATACGAGGGCCTAGATGGAACAGAACTGGCGATTTCAGAATCCCAGGAGCGTATGGCAGTGGTGGTTTCCAAGGAAGATGCTCCTCGATTTATCGACTTAGCCCAGGCTGAGAATCTAGAGGCGGTAGAGGTAGCAAAAGTAACAAGAGAACGTCGGTTAAAAATGATTTGGAAGGGAACTGTAATCCTTGACATTTCAAGGAATTTCTTGGACACCAACGGGATTAAGCAAAAAACAAAGGTTTTTGTGAAAGCACCTGACAAAGATAGAAATTACTTTCATACCTATATAGAAAAAATAGAGTCTCAGGCAGGCGATTTTAAGAAAGCTTGGCTAGATAATCTGCAGGATTTGAATGTGTGCAGCCAGAAGGGATTGGTGGAGCGTTTTGACAGTACCATTGGCACAGGAACCATTTTAATGCCCTTTGGCGGAGGATACCAAAGTACGCCTAGCGAGGCCATGGTAGCAAAGCTTCCTCTTATGAAAGGCGAGACGACTACGGGAACAATTATGAGCTATGGTTATAATCCGAAGCTATGTACTTGGAGTCCATTTCATGGTGCTTTCTATGGTGTGATCGAGGCTGTTGCCAAGGTGGTGGCCCTTGGTGGTGATTATAAGGGCATTCGGCTGACCCTTCAGGAATACTTTGAGAAGCTAGGAAAAGACCCGGAAAAATGGGGGAAACCTTTCAGTGCATTACTGGGAGCTTTCTATGCTCAAAAGAAGCTGGGCATTCCTGCCATCGGAGGAAAGGACAGTATGTCAGGTACCTTCAAGGACCTAAATGTACCCCCTACCTTAGTAACCTTTGCAGTAGATGTGGTGGATGTAAATCATGTGATCTCTCAAGAATTTAAAGGGACTGACAATGAAGTGATCTATGTTCCTATGATTCGGGATATCCATGAAATTCCAGATTTTGAAAGACTGGAGCAGCATTATTCAAAAATTACGAGACTCATCCGCAGTGGGAAGATATTATCCAGTCATACGGTTCGACTTGGTGGAATTGCTGCTGCCATAAGCAAAATGTGCTTCGGAAACAAGATTGGGATTCAGCTTGCGGAAGATATGGATTGGTCCAGTTTGTTCGCCCCAGATTACGGTGGGATTTTACTGGAGATAGATAGGAATGCAGACATCCTAGGCGAACTGGAAGGCTTACAGTATCAGATCATCGGTAAGACCCAGGAAAAACAAGAGATTGTCATCAATGGCATAGTGATTTCGCTGAATGAAGCTCAAGATGCTTGGGAAAAACCCTTGGAAAAGATATTCCCCACAAAAACAGAAGGGGAAAAGGAGATACTCCCTACGATTTTTTATCAAGGAAAAAATAGCATGAGGGCTAAAACAAAGGTGGCGAAACCGAGAATCTTCATTCCAATATTTCCAGGCACCAATTGTGAATATGATTCCATTCGTGCATTTGAGAAGGCTGGCGGCCAGGTGGAAAGCTTAATTTTTAAAAATCTATCAGCCAAGGATATAGAAGCGTCTATTGATCAAATGACAAAACAAATCAATCAAGCGCAAATTGTGATGCTGCCCGGCGGATTTAGTGCAGGGGATGAGCCGGATGGTTCAGGAAAATTTATTGCCACAGCTTTCCGAAACCCTAGGGTGAAAGAGGCAGTAATGCAGCTTCTGAAACAAAGAGATGGCTTAATGCTTGGCATTTGCAATGGCTTTCAGGCTCTTATAAAGCTCGGATTATTGCCCTATGGAGAGATAAGAGATATGAGTGAAGAAAGTCCTACCTTAACCTACAACAAAATTGGCAGACATGCTTCCTGTATGGTTCATACGAAGGTGGTTTCCAACCTATCTCCATGGATGAATGGTGTAAAGGTTGGAGATATCCATACCATTCCAATATCTCATGGAGAGGGAAGATTTATTGCTGGGATAGAAGCGATGGAAAAATTACTGATCAATGGGCAGATCGCTACACAATACGTGGATCGTCAAGGAAATCCAACCTATGAGATGCCTTACAATCCCAATGGGTCGATGAATGCTGTGGAAGCTATTACAAGCCCTGATGGCAGAATATTGGGCAAGATGGGACATTCAGAAAGAGTAGGCAACCATATCGGAAAAAATGTTCCAGGTGAGAAGGACCAAAGAATTTTCGAGGCAGGCGTAGCTTATTTTAGGGACTAGATATTGGTTATGGGTTACTAATTTCTAGATAAAAGCTTTTAATTCGGTAGGGATGGACGACTCTGTCCACCCATCTGAGTTTAGATTTCTTGAACGGGCTGACAGAGGCGTCAGCCCCTACAAAACCAAAACAGCATTGAAGTGAATGAGAAAAAAGATAATATGCAAATAAAAATACGTACTTTAGAATGATTTTGTAAGTACAATGTTCGGATTTGTTCATATAAACCGTAGGAAAAATAAAAAATCATTCGAAAAAGTATTGACGAGAAAATCCTCCTTTGATATGATAATAGTGCAAGGACAACTTAGAAATGACTTATATGAAAACTCATATAGTTTTGGTAATATGGACCAAAAGTTTCTACAAGACAACCGTAAATTGTCTAGCTATGGGTGAAAGTGTATCTAGGGTTCCGATTTTTTTAGCAAACCAATTGTAGAAATGTCTGTGATGGGCATAATATGATTAGCTGACTGACAGGTTTGCTTTAAAAGTGACTGGTCCGAGTGGTACAGGTATTGCGTTTGCAATGCTACACCGAGGGGAGAAAAGCCCGGGCGGGGAGGTTTCACTTTGTGAGCATATACCTTCCCACTCGGGCTTTGTTTTTGTCTTATGATGAATACATAAGCCTGGGCTTCCCGAAATAGACAAGGAGGATGAAAATGGAAATGACAAACAAAAAGAGTAACGGTGCCCTTGACAGTCTATTTAAGTTAAGCGAGCACAAAACAAATGTGAAGACAGAGATCGTTGCTGGAATCACAACTTTTATGACCATGGCCTATATTTTGATCGTAAATCCAGACATTTTAAGTGCTACAGGTATGGATAAAGGTGCGGTTTTCACAGCTACAGCATTAGCAGCTGCTCTTGCCACCTTCTGCATGGCTTTCATGGCAAATTTACCATTTGCCTTAGCACCAGGAATGGGATTAAATGCATTCTTTGCTTTCTCCGTTGTGCTAGGCATGGGTTACAGTTGGCAGTTTGCCCTTACGGCAGTTTTACTTGAAGGTATTATATTTATTATTCTTACATTAACAAATGTCCGTGAGGCAATCATTAATGGTATGCCTATGGTGATTAAACATGCAGTGAGCGTTGGAATCGGTCTGTTTATTGCATTTATCGGCTTCCAGAACGCTGGCATTATTGTAGATAATCCTGCTACATTGGTAGGGCTAGGAAATGTAAAAGATATCGGTGTGATTTTAGCAATTTTAGGTATTGTTATTACAGGAATCTTGTTGATTAAAAATGTAAAAGGTGCATTGCTCATTGGTATGTTGGTTACGACTGTGGTAGGTATCCTTGTTGGGAAAGCAGCATTACCAGCTACATTGGTCAGCGCGCCACCATCCTTAAAGCCTGTATTCTGGCAATTCGAGCTTGATAAGATATTTACATTTGATATGTTATTGGTTGTTTTCACTTTCCTGTTTGTCGACTTATTTGACACCCTTGGCACATTGATCGGGGTTTCTACAAAGGCAAATATGTTAGATGAAAATGGTAAGCTTCCAAAGGCAAGACAAGCATTATTGGCCGATGCTATTGGAACCACAGCAGGAGCAATGCTTGGAACAAGTACAGTGACAACCTTTGTGGAGAGTGCATCTGGGGTAGCTGAAGGCGGAAGAACAGGTTTAACAGCTTTAACAACAGGTGTATTATTTCTGGCTTCAACGGTATTTGCACCAATATTTACTGCAGTACCTGCCCAAGCAACGGCACCCGTATTGATCCTTGTTGGATTATTCATGATGAGTCCAATCTTAAAAATCAACTTTGATGATTTTACTGATGCGATTCCAGCATTCTTGACGATCATCGTGATGCCGTTATCTTATAGCATTGCGGAAGGTCTTGTATTCGGGGTAATTTCCTATGTGTTACTTAAAGCATTGACTGGAAAATCTAAGGATGTTCACCCGATGATGTATATCATTGCCATACTATTTATAGCAAAGCATGCACTAAGCTAGAATTTCATAGCCCGACATAGAAGAATTCTATAGCGGGCTTTTTTATACCCTAAAATGGAGAAAAAAGTTGAAAGAGATAAGTTGAAAGTTGAAGGAGATAAGAAATAGGAGATAGGTTGAAAGTTAGAGATTATCAGAGATTAGTGCGAAAAAATACTTGACAAAGAAAATTAGGCAAAAGATAAGTCACCTGTCACCTGTCACCGTGAAAAAGGAGGAGAAAACAATGAAGGTTGCGATTCTTATGGGAAGTGATTCCGATTATAAGGTAGTTGAGAAAGGTGAAAAGATTCTAAAGGATTTTGGCGTTGATGTAGAGGTTCGTGTGATCTCTGCCCATCGAACCCCTTACCGTGCTATGGAATTTGCCAGTACAGCAGAAGAAAAAGGGTTTGAAGCAATCATAGGTGCGGCAGGAAAAGCTGCCCATTTGCCAGGTGTACTGGCGGCGTTTACCGTATTACCTGTTATTGGTTTACCTATTAAGTCCTCTACCATGGATGGATTAGATTCGCTTCTATCCATAGTCCAAATGCCTAAGGGGATTCCAGTGGCCACCGTAGCCATTGACGGTGCTGAAAATGCTGCCCTCCTGGCCATACAAATCCTAGCCATTAAATATCCTGAACTGAATAAAAAACTGAAGGCGTACAAGAAGGCCATGGAAGAAGAAGTGATTCAGAAGGATGAGGGGTTTGATAGGATTAGAGATTAAAGGGTTAGACGTTAGATGTTAGATGCTAAAAATCAATAAGATGTTGAAGGTTTTAGCCTCTAGCCTCTAACGTCTAACAAGATACAGTATTTTTTTATAAAATAGTTTGCATTATGCTTTACTATTCAATTTTGATATAAGAAATCTAAAGACGGGGAGGATCATGGTATGAAAAAACTAGAAATGCTCTATGAAGGAAAGGCAAAGAAGGTATTCAAAACAGAGGATGAAAAGAAGTATATCGTAGAATATAAAGACGATGCCACTGCTTTCAATGGATTAAAGAAAGGAACCATTGGTGACAAGGGTGTAATCAACAACAAGATGTCAGCTTTGCTCTTTAAGCTACTAGAAGAAAAAGGAGTTCCTACCCATTTCGAGGAATTATTAAACGACAGGGAAATGCTCGTAAAGGCCGTAGAGATTCTTCCCTTAGAGGTTATTGTACGTAATGTGGCTGCAGGATCCCTGGCAAAACGCCTAGGCTTAGAAGAAGGTGTGGAGATGAAGACCACCGTATTGGAGTTCTGTTATAAGAATGACGATCTGGGAGACCCTATGATCAATGATGATCACATCGAGGCGATTGCATTGGCGACAAAGGAACAAGTGGCATTGATTCGAAGCTATGCTTTCCAAGTGAATCATCTGCTCAAAGAATTCTTTATAGACAAAGGTTTGAAGCTCATCGACTTTAAGTTAGAATTCGGTGTCTATGATGGAAAGGTAATTTTGGCCGATGAGATCTCTCCAGATACCTGTAGGCTATGGGATGCGGAGACGAATAAAAAAATGGATAAGGATCGCTTCAGAAGGGATTTAGGCGAAGTTGAAGAAACCTACCAAGAGGTATTGTCAAGATTACAAAAATAAATTCATTTCAAATTGCAGTTAGGCAACTCTGTTGAAGGTTGTATGTTGAATCTTTTTATAAAGGGGCGGCGTGCAACCTTCACATTTCACGATATATAGGAAACTATGGAGGGCAAAAACATGTATCCAATTCAATTTGATAAATTAAAAGAGGAATGTGGTGTCATTGGTATCTATGGTCCTGAGATAGAAAATATCTCTCAGTTGGCCTACTTTGGGCTTCACGCCCTTCAACACAGAGGGCAAGAAAGTGCTGGTATAGCAGTGAATAAAGACGGAAAAATTACCTACTATAAAGAGATGGGACTTGTACAGGAGGTTTTTTCTGATACGGTTATTCAAAGACTTCAAGGAGATATAGCCATCGGTCATGTTCGTTATTCGACGACGGGAGAGAGTTTTGTAACCAATGCCCAGCCTCTGGTTGTTCATTACAAAGGAGGAGCTATTGCTTTAGGACATAATGGCAATTTGGTCAATGCCAATCAAATTCGGGAGGAACTGGAGGACCATGGCGTCATTTTTCAAACCTCCATTGATAGTGAAGTGATTGCCAATCTTATTGCCCGATACAATGCGATGCCTATCGATGAAGCAATTCAAAAAGCTTTATCAAGGATCAGAGGTTCTTATGCATTGGTGATTACCCATGGACAGAAGCTCATCGGAGTAAGAGACCCCAATGGATTGAGGCCCTTATGTCTTGGGAAGATTGAAGGCGGATATGTGCTGGCTTCGGAAAGTTGTGCCTTTAATGTATTAAATGCAGAATTTGTACGGGACATTGATGCCGGGGAAATGGTCATCATCGAAGAGAATAAAGTGAGAAGTATTCGATATGCAGAGGAAAGAAAGGCCTTATGTTCCTTTGAATTTGTATATTTCGCAAGGCCTGACAGTATCATGGACGGACAAAGTGTTTATCTGAGCAGAAGGAATGCGGGGAGAATTTTAGCCCAAGAGTATCCTGTGGAGGCAGATATGGTCATTGCGGTACCAGATTCGGGTACTGTGGCGGCTATTGGGTTTGCTGAAGAATCTAAGATTCCTTTTGGAGAAGGCTTGATCAAGAATCGATATGTAGGAAGAACATTTATTCAGCCGGATCAGAAGATGCGGGAATTGAGTGTACGACTGAAATTGAATGTACTAAAGGAAAATATAAAAGGCAAGCGATTGGTGCTCATTGATGATTCCATCGTAAGGGGAACCACAAGCAGAAGAATTGTAGATTTATTGAAGGCAGCGGGAGCTAAGGAGGTTCATGTTCGCGTTTGCTCACCACCGGTAAAGTTTTCATGTTACTTTGGTATCGATACGCCGACTAGAAAAAATCTTGTGGGTGCTGTGAATTCCATAGAAGAGATTCGTCAAATGATCGGCGCTGATAGTCTAGGCTATCTCAGCATTGAGGGACTGATGAAATCGATCCATATCGATGGGCAGGGGCTGTGCAATGCTTGTTTCAGCGGGGATTATCCCATGGAAGTACCAAAGGAAGGCAATAAGTTTTTATTTGAAAAAAGATAGGGGTGAGGTATATGGAGAAAAAACCATTGACATATAAGGATGCAGGCGTAGATGTAAATGAAGGGGCAAGGGCTGTGGAATTGATGAAGCAGCATGTGAAGAAGACCTTTACCAAACAGGTACTATGTGATTTAGGAGGCTTTGGAGGACTGTTTGAGTTGGACTTGACAGGTTATGAAAAACCAGTGTTGGTTTCTGGTACCGATGGGGTAGGCACCAAGTTAAAGCTAGCCTTTCTCATGGATCAACACGATACTGTAGGACAGGATTGTGTAGCTATGTGTGTCAATGATATCCTATGTCAGGGTGCAAAGCCGTTGTTTTTTCTGGATTATGTGGCTACGGGAAAGCTACAACCAGAGAAAATTGCAGATATTGTCAAGGGAATCTCTGATGGATGTGTTCAAGCGGGCTGTGCATTGATTGGCGGCGAAACAGCGGAAATGCCAGGGTTTTACGAGGACGGCGAGTATGACATGGCAGGGTTTTCCGTGGGGATTGTCGAGAAAAGCAAGATTATTGACGGCTCTAAAATCAAAGGAGGAGATCTGTTGATCGGATTGCCCTCCAGTGGTATCCATAGCAATGGATATTCCTTGGTAAGAAGATTATTTTTCGATGAATTGGGAATGAGAACAGATACCTTTGTGGATGAATTGAACAGCACCTTAGGAGAAACCTTGCTGAAACCTACTCGTATCTATGTGGATGTATGCACAGCGCTGATGGAGAAACATGAGATCAAGGGGATGGTTCATATTACAGGAGGTGGATTCTATGAAAATATTCCTAGAATACTACCCATAGGGTTAGGTGTGAAAATTGAATTGGGAAGCTGGAAGGTATTACCTATATTCCAGTTGATTCAAAGGCTTGGGCAAGTAGAGGACGATGAAATGTTTTCTACCTTTAATATGGGAATTGGTATGATCTTGGTCGTAGGCCAAGAAGAAGCATCGAAGGTGATCGGCACTTTAGAGGGCTTAGGAGAGAAAGCCTATGTCATTGGAAGTGTCGTGGAAGGACAATCTGGGGTGACCTTATGGAGACCTTAAATATTGCGGTTTTTATTTCTGGTGGAGGAACCAATCTTCAGTCCTTGATTGATCAGATGGAAGAAGGAAGAATTCAAGGAAGGATTACGGTTGTTATTTCAAGTAAAGAAGATGCCTATGGATTGGTGCGAGCGAAAGCCCACAACATAGAAGGCATTACCATCGGAAAAAACAATTATCCGAACGTAGAAGAGAGAGAAAATAGAATTATCGAGGTTTTAGAGGAAAAAGAGATTGATTTGATTGTGCTGGCGGGCTATTTGAACATTTTGGGAAAAAAGGTAGTAGAACGATATAACAATAGAATTATCAATGTTCATCCTGCCTTGATTCCAAGTTTTTGTGGCAAGGGATTTCATGGAGAAAAAGTCCATCAGGCAGTCTTAGACTATGGGGTAAAGATAACGGGTGCTACGGTTCATTTTGTGGACGAAGGGACTGATACGGGGCCTATTATCCTCCAAGGTATCGTGGAGGTACTGGAGGATGATAACCTAAAAACCTTAGGAGAGAAAGTATTGACTGTAGAACACAGACTGCTGCCTAAAGCAGTATCACTCTTTGCCCAAGGTAGGTTGAAGGTTGAAGGTAGAAAAGTAAGAATTATAGATTCCCAGAGGGGGTATTCCTTTTGAAAATGCGTGCGTTGATTAGCGTTTCCGATAAAACAGGAATTGTTGAATTTGCAAGGCGGTTAGAAATACTAGGTATTGAGATTATCTCTACGGGGGGAACGGCGAAAACCCTCATGGAGAATGGCATTGCTGTTACACCAGTTTCTCAGGTGACAGGATTTCCTGAATGCCTGGATGGGCGAGTGAAAACCCTGCATCCTGCGGTCCATGGAGGACTACTGGCTATGCGAGATCATCCAGAGCATATGGAACAAATTGAAAAACTGAACATACATCCCATTGATATCGTGGCCATTAATTTATATCCTTTTCGGGAAACCATAGGAAAAGAAGGGGTTACCCTGGAGGAGGCCATTGAAAACATTGATATCGGAGGACCCACCATGCTGCGGTCTGGGGCAAAGAATCATAAGGATGTGGCTGTGATTGTAGATCCTAGGGATTACGATCGGGTGTTGGAGGAGCTAAAAGAACAAGGAAAGGTTTCTTATGAGACCAAATATAGACTGGCTTTAAAGGTTTTTGAGCATACAGCCCATTATGATGCCATGATCGCCCAATATCTAAGGGAAAGAATCGAAGGAGAATTGCCAAATCACCTTACCTTAACCTTTGAGAAGGTTCAGGATCTACGCTACGGTGAGAACCCCCATCAGAAAGCTGTGTTTTATCGAGAAATTGGGAAGATGTCAGGTTCTTTGATTGAGGCGGTTCAGCTTCATGGGAAAGAATTATCGTTTAATAATATCAATGATGCCAATGGCGCATTGGAGCTTCTGAAGGAGTACGATGAACCTACTGTGGTGGCTGTAAAGCATACCAATGCTTGTGGTGTAGGGAGCGGTTATGATATTTTTGATGCCTATCTGAAGGCATATGCATGTGACCCTACATCCATCTTTGGGGGAATCGTGGCAGCCAATCGAAGGATCGATGCCAAGACTGCCCAGGAGATGAGCAAAATTTTCCTAGAGATCATCGTTGCCCCTGACTTTGAGGAAGAGGCATTGGAAATCTTGACTGCCAAGAAAAATATTCGGCTGCTAAAGCTAGAGCACATAGAAAAAAGACCATCTCAAAAGACAAAAGATATGAAAAAGGTCTATGGAGGCCTTTTGATTCAAGACATAGACGATGTCTTATATGAGGAAGAGGAATTAAAGATTGTAACGGAAAGAATTCCTACGAAAAAGGAAATGGAGGATATGCTTTTCGCTTGGAAAGTAGTAAAACATATTAAATCCAATGGTATTGTTCTGGCCAAAGATCAGCAGACAGTGGGAATTGGACCAGGTCAAGTGAATCGTATTTGGGCGGTTGAAAATGCCATTCGTCAATCGCTTGTTGAGGTTAAGGGCAGTGTATTGGCATCCGATGCCTTTTTTCCCTTCGCAGATTGTGTAGAAGCAGCGGCAAAGGCTGGTATCACAGCAATTATTCAACCAGGTGGGTCCATCAAGGATGAAGATTCCATTGAAATGGCCAATCGATATGGCGTTGCCATGATCTTTACAGGTATGAGACATTTTAAACATTAGATTGGCTAGAGGTCAGAAGTTAGAGGTTAGAAGTGATAGGGTGAGGCTTGTAAGTGGTAAAGATTTTTAGACCCAAAAGAATTGCTCTAATTTCAAAAACGTCTAACATCTAACCTCTAACCCTACAGGAGGTGAAATCATGAAAATACTAGTAGTAGGCAGTGGGGGCAGGGAGCATGCTTTGGTATGGAAGCTTATCCAGAGTCCAAAGGTTGATAAAGTTTATTGTGCACCTGGAAATGCTGGGATCGGAGGAGTGGCAGAACTTGTGGATATCCAAGCTGACGATATCCAAGGTTTATGTAACTTTGCCAAGGAAAGCGCAATTGATCTAACGGTGGTTGGGCCAGAGGTGCCTTTGGTCATGGGAATTGTGGATCGATTTGAGGAAGAAGGATTAAGAATTTTTGGAGCCAATAGGGCATGTGCCCAGTTGGAGGGGAGTAAGGCTTTTGCAAAGGAATTTATGATACGACATCAGATTCCTACGGCCAAATATATGGAATGTACGGATATTGAGACGGCAAGAAAGGCATTAGGGATTTACGGCCACCCTATGGTTATCAAAGCAGATGGTTTGGCGGCGGGAAAAGGTGTGGTGATTGCCGAGGGCCAAGAAGATGCCATAAGGACATTGGAAGAGATCATGGAAGCCAAAGTATTTGGGGAAGCGGGAAACAAGGTTGTGATTGAGGAGTTCTTGACAGGGATAGAAGCTTCTGTATTGTGTTTCGTTGATGGTACTACTATCAAGCCCATGGTTAGTGCCCAGGATTACAAAAAGATCTTTGAAGAAGATAAGGGACCCAATACGGGTGGAATGGGTACCTACTCTCCCAGCCATGTATATGACAGTAAGTTAGAAAGCTTAGTAAAGGAACAGATTTTGCTTCCCATCATGGAGGGTTTTCAAAGAGATGGATTAAAATTTAAAGGGATTCTATTCATTGGATTGATGTTGACGGAGAACGGACCAAAGGTTTTAGAGTTTAACACAAGATTTGGCGATCCGGAAACCCAGGTGATACTGACAAGATTGGAGACCGACCTGGTGGAGATCATGGAGTCTATCTTGGAGGATAGGTTGAAGGAAAAGGAGATTCAATGGTGCAGTCAAAAGACCGTTTGTGTTGTGATTGCCGCAGGGGGATATCCTGATGCCTACGAAAAAGGAACAGTCATCCATGGGTTGGATAAGATAGATGATGATGTTATGGTATTTCATGGTGGAACAAAAATCCATGAAGGGCAGGTTGTGACCAATGGCGGCAGAGTCCTGGGCGTAACAGCCCGGGGAAATACGGTAGAGGAAGCTCGGGAAAGAGCTTATGAAAATGTGAAGAAGATTCATTTTGAAGATATGTATTTTCGAAAGGATATTGGAAAGCGACCTATTCTATAGGAGGGATTTAAAGCCCTCCTATTATTTTGTTGAAAATAATAGAATATAACAAAAGACGGATGCTCTATACAAGCTTAAATTATGATTGATTTTTTAACAATCTCTAAATGTGTCATATTAGCAATTGAGTAACATTAAAAGCTCCTGATGGTCCAGGAGCTTTGATTGTATGAATACATAGTTGTAGAATAATACGTCACAACGATAACGGTTGGACAGGGTCGTCCAACCCTACAAACCACAGAAAATCATGTTTTCTGTAGGGAACGATGCCCTCATCGTTCCGAAAAAGATAGGGATTCAAAACCACGGAACGGCGAGGGCGCCGATCCCTACGAGATACTGTACACATTGGTAGACCAGCCACCAAAAGTCAATATAAATTTTTTAAAAAAGCTAGAGAAATCAAGTTGATAGAAAATAGGCATAACAAATAAGCCAAAGAAAAGTACCTACATTGGCTAGTGTGAACTTTATCTTAAAGTACTTATGCTACTAGCCTTAAATATTTCTTATGAGCTTCTCGATGCTCATCTGGCGTTCTAAGAATGAAAGGCTTCATATCTCTAAGTACGGCGAAAATAATATTAGATATTTTATGCATAACAGCACCTAGTGCAACCATTTTAGGCTTAGATTCCTTCTTTTTCTCATAATATTCCTTTAATACAGGATTATTAAAAGCACTAATACACACTAGTGCAACAGTAAATAAGACTCTTCTAGCAAGACTAGATCCACGCTTAGACATAGAGATCCTTGTTCCTTTAAACTGGCCTGATTCCTTTACAGCAGGATCAAGGCCAAAATATGCGTATAGTTGTTTAGGTTTTTTAAACGCTGAAAAGTCTCCAATCTCGCACATTAATGTGACAGCAGAAATGAACCCAATTCCTTTGATTGAATCAACTAGATGAATTTGTTTAATAAAATTATCATCTTCATATTGCAAAGTGAAATCTTTAATCTTTACTAAGATCGATTCAATCTTTTGATTGAACAGATCAATAAACTCAATATTCATCTGTATAATCTCAAAGCTAGACTCTAGGTACTTTCCGAAGGAACTAGCCAAAGCGGCAGCTTCCATTAATTCATTGTATTTTTCTTCTGCATATTTTAAACCTCGATGAGA
>NZ_JACHEN010000050.1 GCF_014205875.1 Anaerosolibacter carboniphilus | reverse complement strand
TTTTCCAAAAAGAATATACACAAATTTCTTTGATGCAACACTAGAAACCTAGGGTTTCCTAGCGAAAACAAATTGCCGATAGGCAACTTTGTTCTTTTGTAAATGGCATTAGGACTATAGACCTATAAACTTAGAGAGTGTTATAAAACGCTGACAAAAATTTTGTATCTTCAACAATTTTTGCAAATTCTATGCTATAATTGTGCTATGCAATTTTCGAAATATTCAACCTAAACCAGGAGGATAATAAATGTTTAAAAGGAATTATAGGTTGCGGCTGATTGCAGTATTTCTAGTAATAACATCTATTCCTTTGTTATTCATGGGCGTTATGATGCAAATGGGATTTCAAAATTATATTATGGATTTGTATAATGGAAAAATCATGCATCAGTTAGATAGTCAGATCAATATGACCGATCAGTGGTTTCAGAACAAAATACAGAATTTAAAAACCGTTGGTCAGGCGGTAACGCTGCTGGAAGATAAATCTCTTGGGCTAGAGGAACTGAATAAATACTTAGAGAATCAACGAAAGCATGTACCAGAGTTTTTCAATATATTCATCACCCTGGAGAATGGCCTAAGCCCTGCTGCTTTAGAAAGTAAACCGGGAATAGACTTTAGAGAGAGGCCATGGTATGTGAAGGCCAAAGAAAAGAGTGCCACAATCATATCGCAGCCCTATGATGATATTATTACAGGGACAGAGGTCATTACCATCTCTCTGCCGATTTGGGATCAACAGGGAAAGTTCATGGGGGTTATCGGGGGAGATCTAGATCTAACATCGATGAAGAATATGGTACGATATATAAATATTACGGATAAATCGACACAATTTGTCCTTGATGGTCAAGGAAAGATCCTGTGGGAAGATCTACATGGAAGGGACAAAGCAACAATAGACAGTAGGGATTTGGAAAAGCTGAAGAACGGCAAAGGATCCTTCCTGCAGATCGATCAGAATGGAAGGCCCATGATCGCAACCTATGTGGATTTACCCACTGTCGGCTGGCAAATTGCTGTGTTTTCGGATATGGCAGACTATTATGGCTATGTGAATAGAATAAAATACATATTTTATGGGCTGGCAGCTGCTACCATGGGGATCATGATACTATCTGCTTTTATAGCTTCAAAGCAAATTAGTAAGCCCATGATTGAATTAAAGACTGCTGTACAAGGTGTATCCATGGGGAAGTTCGATATACATATAGAACGAAAGTATCATGATGAAATAGGAGAAGTTATCGACGCATTTAATCAGATGTCAGCCACTATTCATCAAAATTATCAAGACTTAACCCAGCAAGCCGTGCAGTTGATGGATGGGAATCAGCAGCTACAGGACATGAACATACAGCTAGAGCTTTCTTATGAGCAGCTTCAAGAAATGAATATGGAGCTAGAGGCATCCTTTGAGCAGCTTCAGGCCACTTCAGAGCAGTTAAATCATTCTGAGCAAAAATATCGATTGCTCATAGCAAACATAACGGATTTGGTATGGACCATAGATGAAGACGGGAATACCACTTATATCAATGATTCTGTAGGGGATATATTGGGCTATAAAAAAGAAGACATATTAGGAAAGCCTATTGAATCTATTCTATGCCCATATCATGATTATGAGAATTGCAGCGATATTATAGGGGCTTTGAAGGAAAAGGATTTCAACAATCTAGACCTCTGGATGTTAGCCAAGGATCAGGAAAAGCGTCATATTATTGAAACTACCACAAGAAGATTATTCCATGAAGGCAGATTTGTTGGTGTTCAAGGCGTGGGTAGGGATGTAACTGAATATGTGAAGATGAAGCAGGAAATTATCAATAGAAATAAAGAACTGACCGTGTTCAATGAATTGAGTTATGCTTTGACGAACTCTATCTCAAACTTGAAAATGGATGTGCTTTTAAGCAATATTGTCAGTAAAGTGGTGGAGTTGATGGAAGATGTGGCCATTTGTACTATTCGACTGCTGGAAAATGATAAGGAGCTGGTATTAAAGGCTTGTACAGGCCCGTTGGCCCATATGATTACCCAAGAGGCTATTCTAGTAGATCAAGATGGTATGGGCATGGCAGTGAAGAAAAAGAGGGTTCTGTCTTTAAAAGAGCTAGAGGATGGATATATTTCATCCTATAATCAACATATTTTGGATACAAAAAAAGTAAATGATGTGGTGTTTGTTCCTTTGATGATTAAAGACAATGTGATCGGCATCATGACAGTCTCCAGTGAGACTAAAATCGAGGAAAGTCATATCCATATTTTAAGCGCTTTATCCAATCATGCTGCTGTAGCTATTGAGAAAGCTAGACTGTATGACCAATTAAAGGAGGCTTATTTTAAAACCATCAAAGCCTTGGTCATTGCAATAGAGGCAAAGGATACCTATACCCAAGGACACTCTGCCCGGGTAGCCCATTACGCTACTTTGATTGGTAAGCACTTGGGATTAACGGATGCAGCGTTGGATGATCTCCAAGTTGCAGGGATTCTCCATGATGTCGGAAAGATTGGCATCAAAGAGACAATTCTAACAAAGCCAGGTAAGTTGGATGAAGATGAATTTAAGCAAATTATGGAGCATCCCAGCATAGGAAATCGAATCCTAGAGCCTATAGGACTTCCAAAAGAAATCAT
The DNA here is from genome assembly GCF_014205875.1 of Anaerosolibacter carboniphilus. GTDB lineage: Bacteria > Bacillota > Clostridia > Peptostreptococcales > Thermotaleaceae > Anaerosolibacter > Anaerosolibacter carboniphilus. The sequence continues at coordinate 20,215 of NZ_JACHEN010000050.1, read as the reverse complement.
GGATGCTGTATTGCTTCATCATAAGCGTTACGATGTACAAGGATATCCACACAATATTCAAGTGTCGGAGCTTCCTATTTTTGCAGAGATTATTGGGGTTGCAGATGCCTTGGATGCCATGCTATCCAAAAGGTCTTATAGGCAGCCCATGTCTATAGAGGAGGGCATAGCGGAACTGAAACGTTGCAGCGGTACCCAGTTTAGCCCTAAGATTGTAGATGTTATGGAGAACATCTATCAGACGAATGTACATGCCATCCGTGAAATCGCAGGCGCATAAGTATAAGGCAGCAAGAAAGCTGCCTTTTTCTTTTTCATGAAACTTTTGTAAGAGAACCATAAATTCTGCTATAATGGATATGGTTGGACAAGTAAAGCTAACCTATGGAAATGAGGGTGAAGAAAATGGCATATATGGCCTTATATAGAAAATGGAGGCCCCAGATTTTTGAGGATGTAGTGGGGCAGGAGCATATTACACAAACCTTGAAAAATCAAATTAAAAACGATAACATCGCCCATGCATATTTATTTTGTGGTACCAGGGGTACAGGAAAAACCTCTACAGCGAAGATATTTGCCCGGGCTGTAAATTGTATGAACCCTACAAACTTTAATCCCTGTAACCAATGTGAGGTATGTACGGGGATTCAGTCGGAAACCATGATGGATGTCATTGAAATTGATGCAGCCTCCAACAACGGTGTAGATGATATTCGGGAAATTCGAGAAAATGTAAAGTACCCGCCCACTAAAGGAAAGTACAAAGTATATATTATTGATGAGGTTCACATGTTATCTACGGGCGCCTTTAATGCTTTGTTAAAGACCCTGGAGGAACCGCCTCATTTTGTGATCTTTATTCTGGCGACCACAGAACCCCATAAGATTCCAGCAACCATCCTATCCCGATGTCAGCGTTTTGACTTTAAACGGGTGAAAGAGACGGATATGGTAGGGAACTTGGCATTTATTTGCCGGGAAATGGGGATTGACATAGAAGAAAGTGCGTTAAAGCTTATCGCAAGAAATGCTGATGGCGGAATGCGAGATGCTCAAAGTCTATTGGATCAATGTATTGCCTATACCCAGGAGAAAATCACCTATGATGATGTGATCGATGTATTAGGAACAGTCAATGATAGTTTTATTTTTGAGCTGGTGGATCATATTGCCAAGGGAGATGCCAAGGCAGCCATGGAAGCTGTGGATAGTTTGGTAGCTGCGGGAAAAGATATCCATCAGTTTATCAAGGATTTGATTCAGCATTATAGAAACCTTATGATGACAAAGGTGGCTGAAAACTTGGAAGGTATTGTGAACCTTTCCAAGGAAAACATAGAGCGCTTGAAAACTCAAGGCAAACAACTGGAGAACCATTCTATTATCCGCGCCATCCATGTGATGTCTGAGACCGATGTGGATGCAAAATGGTCTACCCAGCCCCGGATTCTCCTAGAGGTTGCCATCATTAAGCTCTGCCAGCCTGCCTATGATCAATCCATGGAAGGGCTGATCGAACGCATTCATGCCTTAGAGAAGAGCATTCAATCCGGGAATATCAAAGTCCAATATGTAGAAGCGGTGACAGAGAAGGGAACTACAGGAACGGTTCAGGAAAAGGCAGAAGAAGAGGAAAAGAAAAATCAGCCGTCCGTTCAAGAACTACCTGTAAAGCCCGTTAACTTTGAAGCCCTTGAGCGAGTTTGGGACGCTATTCTAAAGGAGATCCGAAAGAGAAAGATTTCTGTTCATGCGGTTTTGATGGAAGGAAGACCTGTGGGGGTAGATAAAAATGCGCTTCTGATTGCTTTCAAGGATGGCTATGGATTTCATAAGGAAGCTGCAGGAAATAGTCCCAATAAGGAGTTTATTGAAGGTGTGATTGGAGAACTTTTGGGGCAGAAAATTAGCATTAAGTGTGTGATGGAGGACGAAGTAGCAAGCCTCTCCACAGCAGCCAAAGAGATATCTGCATCCCAGGAGGATCTGGAATTGCAGAAAATTATCGAATTATTTGGAGCCGATTTGGTGGAAGTCGTAAAAGATTGATTTGAAAAAATCTAGTTTTTAAATGATTCATATTGTATGATATAATAGGGATAAAATGGATAAACTGTTATCATGAAAGAGAAGAATGGAGGAACAGAAATGGCAAAGGGTAAATTTCCAGGAGGCATGCCTGGTAATATGAATAATATGCTAAAGCAAGTACAAAAAATGCAAAAACAAATGGAAGAACTTCAAGAGGAACTGAACCAGAGAGAAGTGGAAGCCAGTGTTGGTGGAGGCGCCGTGGAAGTAAAGGCCAATGGAAAGAAGGAAATCCTATCTGTGACCATTAAGCCAGAGGTCGTAGATCCAGATGATATTGAAATGCTTCAGGATTTGATCCTTGCAGCTACCAATGAGGCCTTAAGAAAAGCCGATGAGATGGTTACAACGGAGATGGGAAAAGTTACAGGTGGATTAAGCATGCCGGGATTATTCTAGGTCATAGGCCGAACCCTTTGGGGTTCGGCTTCAATTATACCATCATATGTTGAGGTGAGGATATGAATCATTATGCTGGCCCTATCGCCAGATTAATAGAAGAGTTTTCAAAGCTGCCTGGAGTAGGACGAAAGAGTGCTCAACGACTGGCATTCCATGTATTGAACATGAAGGAAGCAGATGTGGAAAGTCTTTCAGCGGCGATCATAGAAGCAAAACGAGGTACAAAGTATTGTTCCGAATGTGCCAACATCACGGATATAGACCCTTGTGTCATTTGTAGAAATGAGCAAAGGGAGAAGACAATCATATGTGTGGTGGAAGACCCTAGGGATGTGGCTGCTATGGAAAGGGTCAGAGAATTTAAGGGCGTGTATCATGTGCTGCACGGCGCCATATCGCCTATGGAGGGAATCGGTCCTGAAGATATCAAGATTCGGGAGTTGTTGATTCGTATCCAAAATGGGCATGTGGAAGAGTTGATCATGGCTACCAACCCAACCATCGAGGGAGAAGCCACGGCCATGTATATTTCCAAGCTGGTGAAGCCCATGGGGATCCGGGTTACAAGAATTGCCCACGGCATTCCAGTGGGTGGAGATCTGGAGTATGCCGATGAAGTCACTCTGTCTAAGGCCTTAGAGGGTAGAAGAGAATTATAGGATGATGCGATACTTATCAATTACATCAAAGTCCCTGGAGAAATCATATTTGATGCGAACGGATTAACAAAAGAGCAAATACTCAGTTTACAGCCATTTGTTAAAGAAGTTAAAATCGTAGAAGAGAAAAGGATTAATAAATCTTTTTAGAACGATAAGTTTTGCAAAGGACCATGGTTGGAAGAATATCTTCTTAAACCATGGTCTTTTAATTCGCATTATCAATAATTAAGCAGCAACCCAGGCAACCTATTGAAGAGAGCAGTTATTCAATTTGACACTTGTAATTTTCTGGAATATATTATAAATAACAGATATTGTGTTATGGATTGAACAAAGGGGGAATAAATATGAATAGAGTATTCACGCTGATTCTATGTGTTATAGTAATATTTGGATTGATAGGATGCAGTTCAGTAGAACAAGAAGAAGCGTCAAAGATCATCGAAATGGTGAAAGTCATGGAGCAAAATGGGCATCAGCTAGAGCGTTTCGAGATCACCTATGATCAATATAAGGAGAATACCGATTCCCTGATCGCAAGCGGATTTACAAATAAAGAAAAGGAAGTTTTGTTTGGTTTCGATGGAAAAATGTTTACGGGAAAAACGTTGACAGGTGTTACGCGGGAGGAAATGCTGGAGTTGAAAGAAGCCCTTAAAAATGCTTTGAAGGATTCCTGGAGAGAAGCAGCCTATGATACGGTGTATATTTCTGATGTATACGATAATGATACCTTTGGATGGAAGTATGTTTTAACAAAAGAGACGATAACGTTTGAGAATATGCCGGATACCATTCGTTACAAGAAATATATGTTCAAGCAATCGGACGATGGGTGGAAGATTTTCGATATTACTGATATGACAACCTCTATAGATAGGATTCATCCGAAAGAGGTAGAGCAATATGAAAAGCGGAACGGGGAAGCTATAAAATACACCCATAGATTGGATGCAAAAAACTAAAACAATAGGAGCTAGGGAAAGGAGAAAAAAGAAATGTCAATCGATTCAGAAGATGATTTAATAGCCTTGAAAAAGATAGGAAAAATTGTGGCGATGGCAAGAGAAGCTATGATTCAGGCAATCAAGCCGGGTATTACCACTTCAGAGCTTGATGCAATTGCAGAAGCCATTCTCTCAGAGCATGGGGCAAGATCTGCGCCCAAATATGAATATAACTTTCCAGGAGTAACCTGTATTAGCTTAAATGATGTTGCGGCCCATGGGATACCTGGTTCACGTGTTCTGCGTGAAGGAGATATTGTGAACGTGGATGTATCGGCAGAATTAGATGGGTATTATGCAGATACAGGCGCTACAGTTGCCGTAGGGAGCGTATCTCCTGTAAAAAAGAATCTTATTGAATGCTCAAGGGCTGCCCTTAGCAAAGCCATAGAGAAGACAAAAGCCGGAACAAAAATCAATCAGATTGGCCGGGCTATATCCAATGAAGCAAGGCGATGTGGATTTACTGTGGTTAGGAACTTGACTGGCCATGGTATAGGAAGGAAGCTCCATGAAGAGCCCCATGATATCTTAAACTATTGTATTCCATCGGACAATAGGCTGCTGGCAGAAGGAACTGTACTAGCAGTAGAGACTTTTATATCAACGGGCGCACAATATGTTGTGGAAGAAAATGATGGCTGGACATTAAGAACACCTGACGGCAGCTTCGTAGCCCAATTTGAACATACAATTGTAGTCACTAGAAATGAGCCAATCATACTTACCACAGTATAAAATTTGAGAATAGATGATCTATTTCCACATGACACAAATTATGGATATATTTCCCAGCTTAATTCATAAACGAGTAATGATGATTACTCGTTTTTTGGTACTTAAGATTATCTGTGGTAACGTATATTCTTTAACGAGGACATGGGATTATTCCATATTTTTTATGGTACTGGGATCATAAATGCAAAGTTTTACGACAAAAAAAGACAACGATTGACAAGGTTATCTATTTGACATAATATGTAATGGTTAGAGTGAATTGTTTAATCTGGAGATGCTGTGGCGATAGCTTGAAGTCAAAGGAAGAAACCCTTTCGGTACTTAACATGATTTTAGAAGCATTTCATTCTTAGAGGGAGAGGCAAACATATGTTAAATGATTTGATTATAAATGCGGCTATATTGGTAGCGTTTATAAGTGTGGGCAATCAGGTCTTTAGAGATAGTGGGTTAGATGAAAGGTCTCCTTTTTTATTGAGAGTTTTATCGGGAGGCATTAGTGGTATTTTAGGAATATTACTTATGTACTACGGTATGAATATCACAAATAAAGTTATCATTGACTTTCGCAATATTGCTATCATTATTGCAGGAACCCTGGGTGGGACAATGTCTATTGGGATTGCTGCCTTTATCATAGGGTTGTTCAGGGTGTCGTATTATGGTATCAGTGATTCTTCTATTGCAGCGCTGATTGTTACATTTTTGATGGATATAGGAGTTTCTGCCATATTCCGCAGGCAGATCACCATGGGTAGGAAATGGTTCTTATCTGTTTTGTATTGTACCGTTATCAGCTTGATCGCCATCGCTATACTTTTGTGGCATGATATTCCATTATTACCCACAGTGGTAATAAATTATGTGGGTGGGACGGCCATCGTATCTGTCGTGATCTATAAATATATGAAATACCTTCAAGGGGTAACCCAGTTATTTAAAACGCTCAAGGAGGAATCAATCACCGATTATCTGACGGGTCTCTACAATGCAAGGCAGTTTAATAGGGTGTTTGATGAGATCGTTGGGAAAGCCATAGAAGATCAGAAGATGGTTTCTTTATTGCTTATTGATATTGATTTTTTCAAAAAAGTCAATGATACCTACGGACACTGTGAAGGAGATCAGGTCTTACGAGAAATAGGAAAGATCTTATCTCATTCCTGTAGAGCCAGTGATATGGTTTCACGAAATGGAGGAGAAGAATTTTCTATATTGTTGCAAGATTGTTCGGCAGCCCAAGCTTATGAAACGGCAGAACGTATTCGTAAGATCGTAGAGAATCATCCCTTTAAACTATCTGATGGAATAGAAATAAAAATCACTATATCCATTGGTATTTCCACCTATCCGGAAAATGTGAAGGATTTGAGGAAGATCATTGAGAATGCAGATAACGCTCTGTACGAAGCCAAGAGAACCGGACGAAATAAGATTATTTTTCAGAGCTGATGATGAAAGAAAATATATATTTATATGGAAGCATGATTCGAAAGGATATAACTTTTGAATCATGCTTTTTTTATCTTTAAGCTGATAGCCAGGTTAGTCTATACAGGTCTAAGGGATGTTCTGAATTTGCTCTGACCTTCATAATATTTAATAAACCATCGGTCTGAAAAGAGGGGTTCATTTATGAGGAAAATATAAAAGGGGTGAAAAGAATTAACATAATTAACAGAAATTTTATCATTCATTAATTCCCCATTAATATTCCTTTCATATAATGATAATAAGCAGGAAAATAACTCGATAAGAGGAAAGGACGGTGAAGACCTCGATTCTCGTAATCGAGGGCTCTATGCACAAAATGTTTGTACTGGATACCAGTGTCTTGCTACATGACCCGAGAAGTCTTTATGCTTTTGGAGACAATGATGTAGTTATTCCTGCAGTTGTAATAGAGGAGATTGATGGAAAGAAGAACCATCAAGATATGGTAGGCAGAAATGCCCGGGAGATTGCCAGGGAGCTAGATCGTTTAAAGGAATTAGGTAGTCTTTGTGAGGGGATTGAGCTACCGAACGGAGGTGCACTCCGGGTAGAAATCAATCATAAAAGTCTGAGTGGATTTCGAGAGTATTTCCATGAAATAAATAATGATAACAGAATCTTAGCGGTGGCTTTAAACCTTCATAAGGAAGAGGATATGAAGGCAGATAAAAGGCAGGTGGTCTTGGTTAGCAAGGATGTTATTATGCGAATCAAGGCAGACAGCTTAAACATTATGTCTCAGGATTACCTTCATGACAAAATTGAATATGCTGAAGAAGAGTACCAAGGTATTCTGAATGTGAGTGTGGATCCTGATGTCATTGACCGTGTATATCGGTTGGGTGTCGTGAATGAAGGAGATTTAGAAGAAATTTCAGCGAATTATCATATACATCCCCATCAGTTCGTGATTTTAAGAGACAGCTACGGAAGTTCTAAATCAGCGATTTTGAGGTATGATGTTGTGATGAAAAAATTCCATCCCTTGAGGAAAGGGGAGGAGGCTTACTGGGGCATCAAGGGAAGAAATGCAGAGCAACGGATGGCTTTGGAGTTATTGCTGGATGATAGTATTCGATTGGTTACCCTTACAGGAAGGGCAGGTACGGGGAAAACATTATTGTCTCTGGTGGCTGGCTTGGTAAAGGTTCAAGATGAGAGAGTATACCAAAAACTGTTGATCACGAAGCCTGTTGTACCGGTGGGACGAGATATCGGATTTTTACCAGGAGACAAGGATGAAAAGCTTAGACCTTGGGTGCAGCCTATCTATGACAATCTTGAGTTTTTATTGGATGCAAAACATATTACAGATATCAAGAACACGTTGATCGGATTAAAGAATATTGAGATTGAAGCCATGACCTATATTCGCGGAAGAAGTATTCCCAACCAATTCATCATTATTGATGAGGCACAGAATCTAACAAAGCATGAGGTAAAAACGATTATCACTAGGGTGGGTGAAGGAAGTAAGATCATCCTAATGGGAGACACGGAGCAAATTGATCACCCTTATTTAGATTCCCAATGCAACGGGTTAACTTATGTGGTCAATAAGTTCAAGGACGTAAGTATTGCAGGCCATGTGACCTTTAAAAAGGTAGAGCGTTCTGCCTTAGCTCAGTTGGCAGCAGAGCTGCTTTAATATCGGTAGAAAAAGTAATTTGCAGAAGAGAAAGGAGGGATGTAGCCATGATGGGAATGTTGGACGGAGCTAGGGAAGAACCAGACCGTTCTGTATTCGACTTTCAGGGGGTATTTTCTCCACGGGATGGGAAAAAATATTTTCAGTTTCCTTTTCAAGTACAAAATGGTGCTTCTAAAATCGTGGTGAAAGTGGAGTATGATAAGACCAGCGAGAATGTGTTATATCTGCAGCTATATGACTACAGGAATTTTAGAGGAATTGGAAAATCCAGTGATAATGGACAGAAAAAACAGCTATCTATTATCATAACACCGACCCATGCTTCCCCTGGTGCTATATTCGGCAATTTGCCGAGGGGAAGATGGGTTGCAGAAATTGATGCCGATGAAATCCCTATGACCTGTAAATATAACCTTACGATAGAAGTCTATTACCATACGAAAGTGAATACCCGATTTGCTATAAAAAAGCCAAAATATAAGGAGCGAATTTTGATCCCCGAGGAGAATTGGTATAAAGGGGATCTTCATATTCACTCCATTGAGAGTGATGGGCGTGAGCAAGTACGGGAGATCATCCAAGAAGCCCGAGATGTAGGGCTAGATTTTATTGCCATTACTGATCACAATACCATTAGTCCATGGCAATACTTCAAGCGGTATAAAGATATTTTGCTTATTCCCGGTGTCGAGCTATCGACCCATGATGGGCATGCCAATGCCATAGGCCTAGAGGATTGGGTGGATTGGAGATTGGGATATAGAAACAGGACGATTCAGCATGTGATTCAGGATACCCATGATCAGGGTGCGTTATTTTCTATCAATCATCCTGGGATCAGGAATGAGAAGGGTGAAGAGAGTTTTAGAATAAAGAATATAGATATAGCCACCATAGACTGTATCGAAATATGGAATGGGCCATGGACCAAACATCAAGTCCAAGCCAATAAGCGGGCCCGAGATCTATGGACCCAATGGCTAAACGAGGGATATCGCATAACAGCCATTGCTGGGAGTGATTTACACAGTTTAAAAACCTACGGAGTACACTTGGGGAAGTTGATAAATCATGTCTACAGTAAAAATCTCTCACAGCTTGCCTTGCTGGAGGCCATCAAGGGTGGCCGAGTGTTTCTATCTATGGGGCCGAAAGTCTATTTTACAGCCAATGATGGCATGGATTGCTACATGATTGGAGACATCATAAAAACAAATAAGAACAGAAAAATAACATTTTCTATCCATGCTGTAAATGTTGATTCTCGTATGGAAATCAGAGTCATCAAAGATGGGCAAGTACTGGAATGCTATGAATCGCAAGGAAAAGAACCCGTTGCCCTATGCTTTCAGGAAGAAGTCTCTCAAAAAGCCTGGTATCGGATTGAGATCCATGATAAGTCTGCCAAGGATACAATGGACTCTTTATTGGCAATTACAAACCCAATCTATATAGAAGAATAACCTGACGCTTTGCGTCAGGTTATTCTTCTATATAAGCTCATACTTGAGGAATTTCATGTATAAGTTAGCCATAATTTGGTTAAGATACGAATACAAAGTATGATTGAGGGGGATTATGTATGAATGGTTTAACAAACTTTGGAAGAAGAAGTGGAAAAGCTGAAGGAAACTTCAAGGATATGCTAAGCAATTTCTACGCAAGGGTAATTATAGGAGAAGATATGCGCTCCGAGGAAGATAAAATGTTGGAGAACATTCGCCAAGCCCATGATGATTGGAGAAATGCGGAGTCTTATTTTCAAACAGTAACCGATCCAGATCTTATTGACTATGCAATTTATAGAGTAGAAGCTGCTAGAACGAGGTATACCTATCTTATGAAGCTGGCAAGAGAAATGGGCGTAAGAGGAAATACGCAATAGGATAGAACAATCATTATTTTATAAGTTTTGGTACAGACTCAAGAAGAACTTTTCTTCTCGGGGTCTGTTTTTTGATTTTTGAAAGATAAAACAGTTATATTTTTGGTACAAAGCCTATATAATTACTATAGGGAAAATGGAAGTTAGATAATTGGGAGTGACAGTGTATGGGAATGGGAATTGAACTGAATATCATATTGGCCTACGCCTTTGGATTGATTCTACTTTACATTGCTGGATATATATTACTGGTGCCGATTAAAATCATTATCAAGTTGGTATACAATGGGATTATCGGCGGTATTCTATTGTTTATCCTTAATCTGATCGGCGGCTTCTTCGGTTTTGGGGTTGCCATTAATCCTATAACGGCCCTGGTGGCTGGGTTTTTAGGCGTACCGGGTGTACTTCTGATGTTGGGGCTGCAGTACCTATTATAGGATAGAATCATCGTTTGAAAAATGAAATTTGTCAACAAAAAGCGTCATTTTTGTAAGGAAGAAAACCTCGTTCGGGCATGGTTGCTGTGCTAAAACGAGGTTTTTATTATAACTCGATATTGTGAAAATATTCAGTTTGAAGGAAAACTTATGCACGCCGTCATGCAGAAGTCGAAATTTAATCAAATTGCCAGAAACCAAGGTGAGGACAGTGTATGATTGTATACAGTATTAGGTTGACACTCATTTTGCCTTCTGTTATACTAAATTTTAAGAGCTGTAGCAGCATAGTATGCCCAAAAACTATGCAAGATATACATACTGTTACAGTCAATTTGTTCATCTGTACTAATACAGAACGGACGATGGGAGACTGTACTACAACAGATCTCTGAGGAAAAAATCATCAGATTTTTCAATGTGTTGGCAACATGTTGAAAAGGTTTTCCTATGAAGGGGAATTTTGTCGATCATTCATAAGGAAAGCAAAAGAAGGATATTTCTATGCATTCATATGGAAGACAAAACATTTATATTTATTTAAAGGAGGATACAAAATGGCAAAGAAAATGAAAACCATGGATGGTAACACCGCTGCCGCATATGTGTCTTATGCATTTACAGACGTAGCAGCAATCTATCCAATCACGCCTTCATCAAACATGGCAGAATTTGTAGATGAGTGGGCAGCCCATGGGCAAAAGAACATTTTTGGACAGGAAGTACAAGTAACAGAAATGCAGTCAGAAGCTGGAGCAGCAGGTGCCGTACACGGTTCATTGGCAGCCGGTGCACTGACGACTACTTTTACAGCATCTCAAGGATTACTTTTAATGATTCCAAACATGTACAAAATTGCTGGCGAATTATTACCAGGTGTATTCCATGTAAGTGCCCGTGCTGTAGCAGGACATGCACTTTCCATCTTTGGTGACCATTCTGACGTAATGGCTGCAAGACAAACAGGATTTGCATTACTTTCTTCAGGTAGTGTGCAAGAGGTTATGGATCTTGCTGGTGTAGCCCACTTAACAGCAATCAAGTCAAGAGTACCATTCCTCCACTTCTTTGATGGATTTAGAACTTCCCATGAAGTTCAAAAAATTGAAGTGATCGATTATGCTGATTTTGCAAAACTAGTAGATTATGATGCATTACAATCTTTCAGAGATAATTCATTAAGCCCAAATCATCCTGTAACAAGAGGTACTGCTCAAAATCCAGATATCTTCTTCCAAGCAAAGGAAGCCTCCAATAGATTCTATGATGCTGTACCAGATATGGTTGCGGATTATATGGCAGAAATCAGCAAGCTTACAGGAAGAGACTATAAGCCTTTCAACTATGTAGGAGCTCCAGACGCTGAAAATATCATCGTTGCCATGGGTTCTGTCATTGAAGCTGCTGAAGAGGTAGTAGATTACCTTCTTGCAAAAGGAGAAAAAGTTGGTTTATTAAAGGTTCGTTTATATAGACCATTCTCTCCAAAATACTTCTTTGATGTATTGCCAAAAACAGTGAAGAAAATTGCTGTATTAGATAGATGTAAGGAGCCAGGTTCAATCGGTGAACCGTTATACCTTGATGTACGTTCATTGTTCTACAACATGGAAAATGCACCATTGATCGTAGGCGGACGTTATGGATTAGGATCCAAAGATGTAACACCTTCACAAATCAAGGCTGTATATGACAACTTAAAGTTAGATGCACCTAAGAATGGCTTTACCGTAGGTATTGTAGATGACGTAACAAATACTCATCTTGAAATTAAAGAAACTGTGAAGACTGGACCTGCTGGCGTAACAAGATGTAAGTTCTGGGGATTAGGATCTGATGGTACAGTTGGAGCAAACAAAGATGCTATCAAGATTATCGGGGACAAGACAGATCTTTATGCCCAAGGATATTTCTCCTATGACTCCAAAAAATCTGGTGGGGTTACAATTTCTCACTTAAGATTTGGTAAGAAACCAATTAAATCAACTTATCTAATTGATGAAGCTGACTTTATCTCCTGTTCAAATCAAGCTTACGTAAATCAGTATGATCTATTAAAAGGTTTAAAAGATGGCGGTACTTTCTTATTAAACTGCAAGTGGACACCAGCAGAGTTAGAAGAGAAATTACCTGCAAACATGAAGAAATATATTGCTGAAAAGAACATCAAATTCTATACAATCAATGCAACAGATATTGCTACTGAAATTGGTTTAGGAAATAGAACAAATATGATCATGCAATCTGCATTCTTCAAATTAGCTGAAGTTATTTCGTTGGAAGACGCAGTACAATACTTAAAGGATGCTGTTGTGAAGTCTTATGGTAGAAAGGGAGAAAACATCGTAAGAATGAATCATGCAGCGGTTGACAAGGGTATCGATGCATTGGTGAAGATCGATGTACCTGCTTCTTGGGCAAATGTAGCTGAAGATGAAGCTGCTGCTACAATTGAAGCACCAGATTTCATTAAAAACATATTGATCCCAATAAACAGACAAGAGGGAGATTCCTTGCCTGTAAGTACTTTCGTTGGCAGAGAAGACGGACACTTCCCAATGGGAACTTCTGCTTATGAAAAGCGTGGTATTGCAGTAAACGTGCCAGAATGGCAAATGGATAAGTGTATCCAATGTAACCAATGTTCATTCGTCTGTCCACATGCAGCGATCAGACCAATCCTTGTCAATGAAGACGAAACGAAGAATGCACCTGAATGCTTTAAGACATTAAAGGCTATGGGTAAGGGCTTCGAGGGTCTTGGATATCGTATGCAAGTAAGTGCATTGGATTGTACAGGATGTGGAAACTGTGCAGACATCTGTCCAGCTAAAGAAAAAGCATTAATTATGAAACCAATCGAAACACAAGTAGATGTAGAGATTCCAAACTGGGATTATGCAATGACTGTAAAGGTAAAAGATGATTTAATGTCAGTTACAACATTAAAAGGCAGCCAGTTTGCACAACCATTGCTTGAGTTCTCTGGTGCATGTGCAGGTTGTGGTGAAACACCATATGCTAAAGTTATTACACAGTTATACGGTGACAGAATGATGATTGCCAACGCCACTGGATGTTCATCTATCTGGGGAGCTTCAGCACCTGCAACGCCATACTGTAAGAATCAAGAAGGAAAAGGTCCAGCTTGGGCGAACTCATTATTCGAGGACAACGCTGAATATGGTTTTGGTATGGCCCTTGCTGTTAAGCAAATGAGAAACAGATTAGCAATGATTATGAATGAATTGGTAACGTTAGATATTCCTGCTGAGATGAAAGAAGTATTTGCTGCTTGGTTAGCTGGAAAAGAAGATGCAGACGCTTCTAAGGCAGCTACAGCGAAAATTCTTCCGATTCTCGAAGCAAACAATATAGGAGATGCAAGAGCTAAGGAAATTCTTGCTGAGATCAATGAAAAGAAAGATTACCTCATCAAGAGATCACAATGGATCATTGGTGGAGATGGTTGGGCTCAAGATATCGGTTATGGTGGACTTGACCATGTATTGGCGTCTGGTGAAAATGTAAACGTACTTGTATTTGATACAGAGGTTTACTCCAACACAGGTGGTCAGTCATCTAAGTCTACACCAACTGCTGCTGTAGCGAAATTTGCTGCATCTGGTAAGAAGGTGAAGAAAAAAGATCTTGGTATGATTGCTGCAACTTATGGTTATGTATATGTGGCTCAGGTTTCTATGGGCGCAGACAAGAACCAATTCTTAAAAGCTTTAATCGAAGCTGAAAAGTATGATGGACCATCCCTGATCATTGCTTATGCACCATGTATTGCCCATGGTATTAAGGAAGGTATGGGACGTACCCAAGCCAATGCTAAACAAGCAGTTGAAGCTGGATATTGGCATTTATACAGATACAATCCAATGCTGAAGGAAGAAGGAAAAAATCCATTCATCTTGGATTCTAAAGAGCCGACAACAAGCTTCCAAGACTTCTTAAAGGGTCAAGTAAGATATACTTCATTGATAAGTCAGTTCCCAGAAATAGCTCAGGAGCTATTTGACAAGGCTGAAAAAGAAGCAAAAGAGAGATATGAAAATTACAAGAAAATGGCTCAATAATTAAACTAACAAAAGCGAGTGGAGACGTCCACTCGCTTTTTATTGATTGGGGTTAATCTTCGTGGCAGAGGCAGAGGCAATCGTAACCTTTACTTCTACATCAAACTTTACCTGCTTATAGCCTTCTTCCCAGTTTACATCTTCATAGAAGGCAGGATACTTCGCATTTACGTATTTCCCAATGGCTAGTATGTCTGCGTTTAATTCCTGTGTTTTTTTTACCATAGTCTCTAGCTGCTTTGATAACAGTTTCTCCAATTGCTTCGCGGCCAAGACGTATTCCTCTTGATCGGATTTAACGGAAGATTGGGCAGCGTATTCTGAAATCCTTCCGGTTAATTCTAATTGCAGCTTTGCATGAACCTTACCATCTTTTAGGAGTACTTTTATTTTGGAAGAGGAACGTTTTGTACGAATGGATACAACCTGCTTTTTATCACTTTGTGGCATAGAACTTTCGACGATATAGTACGGAGAAGCTAAGCGAGGATTCAGAAAAAAAGTTAAAACTCTTGTATCATTTTCATCAAGAGTACCTACCAGTTCATGATTATGAAATACTGCTGTTTCGCTTACGCTTAGTATATTATTGCTGGTTGTGATAATGGGTAGTATGCCACAGGACCTTTTACAATAGAGATTAATGGCAAATTGATCCAAAGTCATGGGAATAGCAAAGACACTTTTGCCAAGCTCTAGTTTCGTATTTAAGTCTTCCATGGGAGAAACATCTAAAGGATTAACAGATGCCAGAACGTCTTTGGCTTTTTGAGGCGTAACCAATAGATAGACCTGTCGCTGTATTTGAGGATTTCGCAACAAGGTATCTAGCACCAAATTCAAATTTTTTTTTGCTACTTCTTCGTTGATGATTACAACTTCTAAATGGCCTAAAAAGATAGGATTTCTTGTCTCTTTGTTCATGGTTTGTATTGCATCTAATATAGTTTTTGCAGATCGACTGATAATTCTTGCTTCTCTTGTAGAAGTAACTCCAGATTCTAAGGAAATGGAAGGTCTTGGAATACGCACTGAGACCAAGAGGTTTTCCCCATCTTCATCTATACCAATGCCGGGTACTAGATAATTGTTTTGAATTTCATTAAAATCCCAGCAGCCTGTCAATGTGAATAGAAAGAAGTATATAGAAAATAGAAGTAATTTTTTATTCATTTTAGAACACCTCTTAGTTTGCCGACAATAAGCAATAATATTGGGATGAATAATACAGGGACGAGACCAACGTTACCCGTGAATTCCAAAACCTTAAAATTCTCATCAATATTTGATGGTGCTTGAGCAATATAGAAGGATACTCCAAAAACAAAAGCAATAATCAAACCCTTATTCAGTTGAGGAAATATTTTGGTTAAAAGATAACAACTTGAAAAAAAGTAAATCCCTACAGTGGTAATGGCAGCAGACAACCAGAGAAGAAGAAAAATTAATTCTGCCCTTTCTACGATCAAGTATGGAATTGCTATGGACTTAAATAGGCTGACGATAGGATAGACCAGGAGCTTCAATTGCTCTTTCCCAAAATAGCCAATGGTTACGGTTGTGAGAGCTACATATAGGATGCCGATAAAAGAAATACTTAGTAAAGTATTTTGCTTTACCTGTTTCTTTTCTGCAACATATTTATAAAAGATAAATAGCATTTCTACACCAAAGAGAGAAAGAAATGATTTTTGCACGCCTTTTGCAAGGTGGAGTGGATCGATATAAAATATAGGTTGAATATTATACAGCTTTATAAAAGGTAGTGCAGATGAAATAATAAGAATTAATGAGCCTACCACAGCGGGTAACAATATAGAAGAAAAGCGAGCCAATACTTCAATATTGTGAAAGCTTAGGAAAACGACAATTCCAATAAACACAACCAGCAATACTTTGGTAGGAGTTAGAGGAAGCATCCAGATATTTACCGTGCCCGTTGTGAACCGTGAGGTAGAGGATACTACTAAAACAAAGTAAGCAACATATAGGAGAGCGATAATCTTTCCAAAATAAACGCCTGTGATCATGCATGAAATTTCGTAAATATCATGATTGGGAAAATACTTTAGCAATTTTAAAATAAGTAACGCAGCGAATAGGATAAATACGGTTCCTAAAAGTACAGCTAACCATGATGTGGTGCCTGCTTCCATGGAAATGGACCGGGGTAAATTGATAATGCCAATACCAATAGTTGCAGTAATGATAATTGCTCTAAGCTGGAAAATGTTAATTTGCTCTTTACTCATTTTTCTTCACCTTCGTTTGATCTTGAGGTCGGTAGTAACTATGTCGTTTTTTTGATAAAAACACAGGAACTCGTACCATATCCTTTAAATAAGTTAGAAGTCCTTTTTCACTAAAAGGTGCCATGTAAGGAATGCCAAAAGAAGTAATGGAGCAAAGGTGGATGATAAAGAGTGTCAGCACAGCTCCGATTCCGAAAAGACCAAACAGCGCTGCCCCTGCAATCAGGAAATACTTCACAGCCCGATAAGTAGCAACCATATCTTCATAGGGAATAGAAAAATATCCAATGGCGGATAGCGCTACTACAATAGTTAAGAATGGACTGATCAGGCCAGCTGTAATGGCAGTCTGGCCTATAACTAGCCCCCCTACGATACTAATGGAAGGGCCAATGGGATGAGGGATTCTCAAACCTGCTTCCCTTAACAATTCTAGCGTAAGTTCCATTAGTAACACTTCTACGATGAGAGGAAATGGAATGATGTAGCGAATCTGGGAAAAAGGAATGGCCAATTTTGTTGGCAGCATATCTAAGTTTACAGCCGTTAGAGCGATGTACAGAGGTGTGGCCAAAGTTGCTAAAAAAGCACCTAGATATCGTATGAATCTCCCCAGGGTTGTAATATAATATCGATCATAAAAATCATCCTGTAGGTGAAAAAAATCCAAATATACAGTAGGCAGCAGCAATGCTGTTGGACTGTTATCTGATAAAATAACGACTTTTCCTTCCAAAAGATTAGATACCACCTTATCTGGTTTTTCGGTTTGTAGGACCTGTGGGAAGATAGATAAGGGACGATCCTCGATAAAATGGGCAATGTAAGTACTGTCGGGTATATTATCAAAATCTATAGCTTGCAACCTTCTTTTCGCTTCTATAACAATATTTAAATTGACAATGTCACGAACGTAAATCATGCACAGCTGGGTACTGCTTCGCCAACCTAAAGTCATCCCATCTATTTGTAAATTGACATTTTTGATTCTTCTCCGAATTAAGCTGCAATTGGTTTTCAAATCTTCTACAAAAGCATCTCGAGGACCTCTTAAATTTTTTTCTAGTTGTGAGTCTTCGATACTTCTTTTTTCCCATTTCATGAAATTGAAAGCATATGCATTTTTGTATCCATCGATAAGCACGAGAACAAATCCATTCATTAGATCCCTATAGATCTCTTTGAAAGTCTCAATGGTTAAGGAGTTAGAGGGGAGTAGTTGATTTTTCTCAAATAAAGTATTTATGGATATTTCTGTATTTACAAGGCTGTTAATCAATAGATTTCCAATACTTGTTTCATCGACAAAGCCTTCAAAGTACGCAATCGCCATTTTTTCATCTTTGCGACTGGTTAATTCTCGTATATGTAGGTCATTGCTATCACCGAAGGCGGTTTTGATAATCTGAACATTTTTCTTCAATGAACTAGTTAAAGGGCCATCGTATATGGGGGTAGTGTCAAACTGTATATCTCCAATGGGGAGATCATCCCGGTTCTTGTTTTGCTGTAACATTTTCTGTAGCTTTCTTCTTCTGAACATGGCATCACCTTAATGTTGAATTTTTCTTAGTATTTGTGAGGTCTATATAGATTATAAGTATTAGGGAGATAATTCATGCAATGAAATTATAACAAAACATTTGAAAAATTTTAAATAATCTGATTTAATAATAGTGTAGGCATTATATCAAGGATACAAAGGGGGAATCATCAAGATGGAAAGGCCTATATTAAATGTAGTGGAAAGAAAAGAAGCTGGAAAGAATCCATTGAAGAACATTAGAAACGAAGGATTTGTACCAGGGGTGATTTATGGACACAACAAAGAAAACAGAAATGTAGGGATCAACAAAAGGGAATTAGACAGAGTGCTTACCAAGTATGGTGTTGGATCAAGTGTAGAGTTAAAGGTGGGTGATACATTAAGGCCTGCCATTATCAAAGATATTCATCGGCATATTACAAAGCAGCATGTATTACATATGGATCTTCAAGAGTTAGATTACAATGAAAAGATAAGAGTAAAGATCCCGCTTTATTTGTTGAACAAACAAGTAGTAGAGTCCAGTGTTTCTGTAGTACAACAGCAGATTGCAGAGCTAGAAATTCAAGCATTCCCTCAATATTTGCCGCAAAGTATCGATGTAGACGTATCAAACATGAAATTTGGAGAACCCTTGAAGATTAGTGAGTTGGCAGTATATCAAGATGAAAACATTCAGGTGCTTCATGATGGGGAAGAGATCGTTGCATTAATTACCACAGCTTCTAAGGTAGAAGCTGCCGCCGCCACAGAGACAACAGAAGATAAGCTGAGAAAATTATATTAAAAGATATGAAGGGGTATAGCGATGTCTATGCTCCTTTTTATTTGAAGCCTTCCTGCAAACAGATCTTATGTTATTTCCTATGTATTAGAAAAAAACAAATTGGACATAATGACTACTAGATTTGATCACAGGAGGGATTCGTATGTTTAAATCAAGTATGCACGCGGATTTAAGAAGCGAAGTTGGTTCCAATGCTTGCCATAGAGTAAGAAATACTGGACATATACCAGGGGTAGTTTATGGACATCACATAGCTACAAGACTGATTGAGATAGACCGGAAAGAGATTGATACCATATTAAGAGAGCATGGTACAAATGTGTTTTTAAGCTTAGATATGGATGGAAGAGATTCCACAGTATTAATCAAAGAAATACAAAGACATCCGGTTTCTCATGATATTATCCATATGGACTTTCAAGAGATATCCAATGATAAGAAAATCCATACAACAGTTCCAATTATCCTAAGGGGTAGAGAGAAGGTTGAAACGAAGAATAGTGTGGTGCAGCATCAATTGAGAGAGCTGCATATTGAGTGTCTGCCTCAACATGTTCCGAATAGCATTGAACTGGATATTACGATGCTGTCACCAAACCATCCCTTACGAATTGCAGATATGGAGTTTGGAATGGAGCTAACCGTTCTGAATGAAGCAAATGAAGTTATCGCATCTCTTGCAAGGGCAGAAAAAGTTATTGATGATCCTGGCGAGGAAGAAAAATAGTCCAACAAAATTATAGATATTACTATTGAAGTAAAATGAAATGAGCAAGTGAAAAGCTTGCTCATTTCATTATGAGGAAGAAATATAAAATTACATAATTTGTAAACGATTTATGTATTGACTCTATTTATCAGATATGGTATAGTAGCTATTGTCCCTTTTCACAGGGGTGAGGATCAACCGGTAGGAAAAATTACCAGTTGATTGGAGTGGGTAAACGTGATAATATATATTTTGTCGCCACGTGAGGCAAGGTGATAAAAATTACCAAAGAAAAACGTGTTGACATAATGTAAAAGATATGATATAGTATTAAGAGTCGGCAGCACACGCTGACGGCTGGAAAAAATACTTTGGTCTTTGAAAACTACACAGTGTAAGAATTAAGCCAGCATATAATGGTTAGAAATAACCACCCAGAAATTTTTTATAGAGAGTTTGATCC
>NZ_JACHEN010000049.1 GCF_014205875.1 Anaerosolibacter carboniphilus | reverse complement strand
CCTCACTTTATATATTCTACATTAACTTCGTAATCCCTTTTTGACACATAAAAAATATCCACCCTTTCGGGTGGACTTTGTCAACAGTCTCAAGAGCATCAACCGATGCTCTTCTTTTTATCTATTTCAGCTTTAAAACTTCCTTTACAACTTCCACAATGTGTCCCGCTGTTAATCCATATTTCTTCATCAAATCATTAGGCTTTCCAGATTCACCAAAGGTATCTCGAGTACCTACTCTCTTCATCGGTACTGGAGCGTTCTCTACCAGTACCTCAGCCACAGCAGACCCTAATCCTCCTATGATATTATGTTCTTCTGCCGTAACAATGGCACCTGTTTCTCTTGCAGCTTTGATAATGATCTCTTGATCAATGGGCTTAATGGTATGCATGTCAATGACTCTCGCATGAATGCCTTCTTGAGCTAAAATATCTCTTGCTTCAAGAGCCTCTGCCACCATGATACCTGTTCCAATAATGGTCACATCGGTCCCATTCCCATGCTGAATCCCTTTTCCAATCTCGAACTTAAAGGTATTTTCATCATAGATCACAGGGACACCAGCTCTTCCAAACCTCATATATACTGGTCCATAATGCTCTGCTCCAGCAAAAACAGCTTGTTCTGCTGAAACTGCGTCAGCTGGATTGATTACCACCATGTTCGGGATTGCTCTCATGCACGCCAAATCCTCTAAGGCTTGATGGGACGCTCCATCCTCCCCAACAGTGATTCCTGCATGGGTAGCGCAGATTTTTACATTCATCTTAGGATAGCAGATGGAATTTCTGATAATTTCAAAAGCTCTTCCTGTAGCAAACATTGCAAAGGTGCTTGCAAAAGGAATTTTGCCTGCTGCAGCAAAGCCTGCGGCCGTACCCATTAGATTTTGTTCTGCAATTCCCATATTGAAGAACCGTTCTGGGAATACCTTTTGGAAATCCGCAGTCTTTGTAGATTTAGATAAATCTGCGTCCAATACAACAACCTTTTCATTTAATTTTCCTAGTTTGGCCAAGGCCTTTCCATAGGCTTCTCTCGTTGCGATTTTCTCTGCCATTATCTTGCACCTCCTAGTTCTTCAAGGGCTTTTTCTGCTTCATCTTTCTTCGGTGCATTTCCGTGCCAGCCTACCTGATTCTCCATAAAGGAAACACCTTTTCCTTTGATGGTCTTTGCAATAATCATGGTTGGTTTCCCTTTTGTTTCTTCTGCTTCATCTAACGCCTTTACAATTTCTCCATAGTTATGACCATCAATCACGATAACATGCCAACGGAAGCTCTGCCACTTGTCGGCAATAGGATTGATACACATTACATCTTCAGTGCAACCATCAATCTGCAAGCCATTAAAATCCATAATAGCTGTAAGATTATCCAATTTATAATGTGCAGCAGCCATAGCGGCTTCCCAAACAATACCTTCCTGTACTTCTCCATCTCCTAATAGCACATAGACACGGTTATCTTTTTTGTCTAGCTTAGACGCCAGTGCCATTCCTATACTGGTGGAAAATCCCTGCCCCAAAGAGCCTGTGGACATTTCTATACCAGGTGTTCCTTTCATATCTGGATGGCCTTGAAGCATGGCATCCACATGTCTTAGTTTCAGAAGTTCTTCCTTTGGGAAGAATCCTTTCTCTGCCAAGGTCCCATAAAGCACTGGGGCCCCATGGCCCTTAGAAAGCACAAATCGATCCCGATCCTCCCATTTAGGATTCTGTGGATCCACCTTCATCTTATGGAAATATAAAGTCGCCAAAATATCAGCTGCCGATAAGGACCCGCCCGGATGACCAGATCCTGCTGCGTGTACAGAACGAATAATATCTTTACGTATTTCCGTGGCAACTTGTTTCAATTTTTCATAATCTACCTTTGCCAAATAAATCCCTCCTAATTTATTATTTCAAAAATCCTTCTCCTAGGACTTCATGGACAGTGGTTACCATTACAAAAGCATTCTCATCAATAGAATGAACAATATTCTTTAGCTTTGTCATTTGATTCCTATCGACCACACAAAGCAATACCTCTTTATCACTACCTGTATACATCCCCTGAGCTTTTAGTACTGTGACACCCCTATTCAAATTTTTCAAGATTTCACTGCCAATTTCATGGGGGCGATTGGAAATGATATAGAATGCCTTAGCATAGTTCAAATCCTCTACGATAAAATCGGCGATCTTTACAGAAATGTAAAGGGCAATGATAGAATATAGTGAGGTCTCTATTCTTTTATTTACGATGCCCGCTGCTGCAACGATTACTAAGTCAAAGCCCATCATAAGCTTTGGGATACTGATACTCGGTATGTACTTATTCAGTATGGCACCAGCTAAATCAGTCCCACCTGTGGTACCACCCGCCTTAAATACCAATCCTATGCCTATACCAACCAATAAACCACCATATAAGGACGCAAGAAGTAAATCCTTCACAGCAATATAATCTGGCCCCATTATATTTATAAACGCTCTGATAAATACCGACAAGATAAAGGTTCCGAAGGCTGTCTTTAGTCCAAAGTATCTCCCTAATGTGGCCAATCCTAATATAAACAAAGGTATGTTAATTGCTAGATTGGTTATATCAATAGGAATTCCAGAAACTCTCTGAATGACGATAGCTAAGCCAGTTACACCTCCAGGTGCTATGGTATTTGGTTCTAAAAAAAATACCAAGGCAAAAGCCATAATCACGGTTCCCACTGTGATCAATAGATAATCAACTAGTACGGAAGATTTAAAGCGCTCCCTCATGATTTCACCTCAATTATTATATCATAGTTGTGCATGATATCAATTTTCTTTTTATATATACCCAAAATGAATTATTTATCCTCTCCACTCACAAATTAAACAGAATATCTACAAACTAGCATATCCTTATTCTTATAAAAGCATGCTTTATCAAAAAAAATACTGCTGAGCTTTATTTTTTGCTCAACAGTACCTTGATCATAAATTTTGGCAACGCCATCATTCGCTTGTATCTCCATGGTTCCTTCATCAATCGATAGAACCATTCCAATCCTAGTTTTTGATAAATTTCTGGAGCTCTTTTCACCGTTCCTGCCCAGATATCTACACTGCCACCAACGCCCATTGCCACCTTTACCTTTAAAGCATTACGGTATTGATGCATCCATTTCTCTTGTTTAGGCGCCCCTAAGGCCACAAACAAAATGTCTGCTCTACTGTTATTGATCTCTTCTAAAATATCTGGCACATCCTCTGGATTGAAATAACCGTCTCTAACCCCTGCGATCTTAATATTGGAAAACTTCTTCACAATGTTTTCGCCAGCCTTCGCTGCAACCCCTGGTTTGCCTCCTAATAGAAAGATCTGTTTCTGATGCTGGTGACAATACTCCAATATTTTTAACATTAGGTCTACACCTGTCACTCGCTCCGTTAATCCTGTTCCCTGGATCTTAGAAGCATAAATCAAACCTATCCCATCGGGTACTACCAAATCTGCATCCTCGATTACGTTCAATAAAGAAGGGTCGTTTTGGGCTTCCATAACGATTTCTGTATTGGGCGTAACGATGATGCGACAATCACTCCCATCGATGAAGCCTTGGAAGCTATCATAGGCACCATGAAGGGTTACCTGATCTACAGGAACACCCATAATCCTTACTTGCTTCCTCATCTTATCACCTCACCCACCAAAAGATCATGGACCAGTTTTTCATTTAAAGACAGTTTTTCCTTTAGGCTCACCACACACTTTTTAAGAATCTCTTTTTCTTCATGTCGATTGGCCCATTTTGCTTCTATTTCAATCAGTAAATCTTCAAAGGTAAGCTCTTCCACATTACACAAACATTTCTGTTCTAAAGACGCCATAAAGCTATCGTTTTTGGGATCATAGGATATACCAATCATAGGAACATTCATAATAGCTGCAAAAATGAGGGAGTGCAGTCTCACCCCTACCAATAAATCCAAATTTCCTGTAATTCCCAACATCTCTCGAACATCATATTTATGTTTCACAAAAACTGCCTGCTGCTTCATTTCTTTTTCTATTTCTTCCATAAAACGAATATCTTCCCCATAATGAAAGGGTATAAAGACCACTTGAACATCTAGCTCTTCAATTAACCGATCAGCGGTTTTGGCAAGCACCGCCTTTAACTTGTCGTTCTTTTTCCAGCCCCGTATGGCAAATCCAATAAGAGATCTGCCATTGTCAGCTTCTAATCCTTCCTGGATCAGCTTTTCTCTACCCAATTCCAAGGGAACCTTGTCCAATCCAATGACAGGGTCAGCTGTAACAAAAATTGGGGGAATGTCTACACCCATTTTCAATAACTCATCCATGGACTTTTCATCTCTTACAGTGATACAATCCACTTTGTTCAGCACATATTTTACCAGCATTCTATTATAGCCTCTATTGACAGGACCAATACCTTGACTGTAAATCATGACCTTCTTTTTTAGCAAAAGCCCCATCATAATCACTCCGAGATAATAGCTAACGCTCTTACCACTGGTTACATCTTGAAGAAGGCTTCCACCTCCGCTAATTAAAAGATCACAGTTTTTGATCTCCTGGAGGATTTGCATAATTTTTTTACGATTGATCGCCTTCACACCATGCTTTTTCTCTGTACTCTGGGGGTTCACGGATAGCACTGTGATCTCAGCCTTTGGAATAGATTGCTTAAGGTTGCTCACGATAGATGTTAGAATAGATTCATCTCCGATATTGTTAAACCCATAGTAACCAGAAATTACAATCTTAGCCATGAAGTTTTTCACCTCTCACAAGTCTTAATAATCTTATGCCAATTTCAAGGACAACTACATAGCCAACTCCCAAAAGAATACCAAACCCTAAAGCATAAATCGTTCGTATAACAGAAAGGTACATGGGTGTTCTCAAATGACTAAAGGTATTTACAATAGAGGTCTGTCCAATAATTCCCGCCAATCCAGCCAAAAACATAATCGTCCTATATCGGTGTCGTGCTGCATATACTGCAACGATGATTGCTGGGAAGGCGATCAAAAATTCCTTCGTTCTTGGTCGAGCCAATAGCTTAACTTCCAACAGATTTCTTGTAATCATCTCAAAGGTAGATGGTTGAATATTGGTTTCATGCCCTGTTCTAGCGATATAAATATAACCAGCCGCCAATACGATTGCTCCAGCTACGACATAGATGATCTTTATATCGTCAAAAAGTAAACGCTTGATATCTGCTATAGGCAGCTGGGATTTCATTTTCTCCCCAGGCTTCCTTTTATATCCAAAGTATATGATATAGATCAAACCGAATACGACGATCGGTAAAAGCTGGGCTACCTTCACCCCTCTAAAAATGTCCATTTCTAGTAAGTACTCAATATCCGAAAGGGTACTGCCAACAAAAAGAGCACCCATAAATGATATGGCCGATGTCAAGATGAGGTCCTTTATTCCTATCAATAAACCACGAAGTAAATCAGGATTTTTATCTTTATTGTCAAAATACTGTCTACATCGCTTAAAGAGATAAACCATACTTAGAGATGGAAATACGACGGCAGCTGTCAATGCCAATATTTTGTCAGCCCATGAAGGAAGTACATAGCACATTCCAGTAACGCCAATCATTCCAATGCTGAGTAAACCATATTTAAACTTATTATTCAAAACAATGAAGTTAGAAATTAGAAGTACTACACCAGCGGCAATTCCCCAACCTATGGTAATCTTTTTCCATATGTTTAACCGATTAGGCGTCATCACACTGGCCTGCCCTAAAGTCATACCATGCTCAGCAATTCTTGCTTTTAGACTATCAAAGGTCTTTTCATACTCTTTGATGTCGGTAATATACACACGATCATCCTTCATAAAAGGTCTAAAATAGATCAAGCGGATATTTCGCTCCGTAATTGCTCGATAAAGGGTATTTTCAATTTCTTCTGCTCCCTCATAATTGTAAAATTTAAATCTTTTTTGTATATACGGAGGCACAGAAAAGATTCTCACGCTATTATAATCAAGGCTTCTAGCCAACTCTTCCAAACCATCCTGCTTTATATGTTCTCTTTGAACTGTGCTTTCTATAAGTCCAAGCTTCACATCATTCTTCTTCATGTAAGATTCTGTCATTCCAACAGCCCCAGGATATCCAAGAACCTGCTTTCCACCGAAAATCATATACTTTGGATTTAGACCAAGCCTCTCATAGTCTGCCAACACAGCCTTCACGTAATCTTTTCCTGACCAGCTTTGGTAATTATACGGTCTTGGAAGTACTTCCAAACCACTTGCCTTGACAATATTTACTTTTTCAGGATCCAACCCCAAGGAAAGGCGCATTAGCTGAGAACCGAATAGCAGCGTTTCCTCTTTATAAGGCTTACTCTCTTGGTCTATAAGGGTCCTTTTCTGAGTAAAAAGAGCATCTTTGATGTCTCCATCCAAAACAAAAACATAAGTATTATCCTCAGAAAATAGCTTGATCTTCTTAGGATCATATCGATCATCCAAAGCACTTTTTATGAACTGGTATAATCCTTGGTCGTTTGTTGTAACCACCATATCATAATCATCTACATCTGTACTATTTAGATAATCCACCACACTCTTTGGATATTTTTCTTGCCAGTTCAACGCTCCCAAAATATTTCCAACAATCTCAAGCCGGATGGGTTTCTTCTCTTCTAATAGGGTTTCAAAGCTTTCTTCATTTAAAGCCACCGATCGAATACCCATATCCTTGAACTGGCTAAACCACCACTTCATATCATGGTCAGATTGCTTTGCGAGCTTTTCAATCTCCAAATAGTCCACAGTTATATCTACAGTTTTGTTCTGTCCTTCAATGGAAATTCTTTCGAAGGCAGTCAATGAAGAGACAACCAAACCTATCATAAGAATAATAAGAATAATACCATTTTTTTTCATTTTGTCACACCCTTCATTCATCTTATATCAAGGATTTTCTTTTTATTTTGCTTATCACGGGATAAATAAAATTGTTAAATACATACTCCGCCTCTTCTATCTTCATTCGCAAGGTAACCACAGCATAGACCAAAATACCTACAAAACTTGGAATTCCCACTCTCATTATCTTATTACTTAAACTCACTCCTGTAAAGTATGTATCCATCAGCATACCCGTCAATATTACGCTAACTGCCATGAAAAGACATGCAAATACAACCTTTATCAAGCTCTTCAATAATCTTCTGCCTCCAAACGTTCCAACCTTTCCCTTAAAGGCTATCATCAGTCCAATGGCACCCAAAGTTGTGGCGCTGGTAGTAGCAAATGCGATTCCTGCCACATCATAGAATCTCGACAATACTACATTTAAGAGAAAATTGAGACCCATCATCAAAACTGAAAATTTTACGGGTATCTTAATATCTTGGAGGGCGTAGAAGGCTTTGTTAATTACATCCTGTATCGCATATCCTATCATCCCAAAAGCATAAAGGGCCAAAGCTATCCCCGTTGTAACAGCAGCTTCTCGATCAAAGACTCCCCTTTCAAAGATTAAGCGGATGAGTGGCTTGCTTAACAAACCTATACCGATGGTCATCGGAAGAAGTACAAAAATCAACAGTTTTATAATTGAAGTAACAAACAATCCATACTGCCTTTTTTCCATTTTCACTGCTTTCTCTGCAAACTTGGGAAACATGACAGCACTAATGCCATAAACCATAATGCTAGCGATGGATAGATATAGCATACCTGCGTAATATAGGGCAGAAACCTTACCATGGTGGAGATTTGATGCTTGCATTTCATCCAATAGCATATTGATCTGATTTACTGAAGCTACAGCCGTAATGGGTACAATAATTTTAAAAAATCTCTTTATGAGTTCATCCTTAAAATTGAAGGATAGCTTATATCGAAATCCTGCCTTACGCAAAAATGGTATTTGAATCACAAACTGGAGTATCCAGCCGACCAAGGTCACATATGCCAATCCTTGTACCCCATACCGCTCTGCATAGAGAAGTAAAAATCCTATGGCGATTATATTTGCTGGCACACTGATAAATGAGGTAATGGTAAATATGCCAAGAGATTGAAGTAATGATACAAAAACATAGGTAATGCAGATGCATAATAGGGCAGGAAGCATTATTTTCGCCAAATTTATTGTCAATATCAATTTTTCTTCCTCAAATCCCTTTGCCAGAAAGCTCATAATTTTTTCTGCATAAAAGTAACTAATACTTATGAAGGTTAAGGCAAACAAGCAGATCATGTTCAATAGTTGATTTGAAAGTGCGAAGGCCTCCTCCTTGCCCTTTAAAGTAAGTCGCTCTACAATAATAGGTATGGCAGCAATCGTAATCGCTGTCCCAATACTGATAAAATTACTGATTGTGGTATAGAAGGCCATGATGTAAGCATCCGAAGCCATATTTGCCCCTATGCGGCTTCCTAGAAGGGCTTCTCGAAAAAAGCCAATAAATTTGGCTAGGAAGGTCAATACGACAACGATGAGAATTGTATTGGCAGTTTTTTTCCGTTCTTCCATTTTTGCCTCCAATGATTTTGGGATTTTACTTTTTGATGACTTTGCATTCTATGCGCCATTGGCCAATCACTGTGTTCTTGAATTCATCATACCTTATTTCTACTTCAATTCTTTACAAAGAATATAAGATACTATACTAATATCATTGAAAAAGTGTACTTCCCTATGCCATAAAAAAAGCACACTTCGTGTGCTTCCCAATTTACTCTATAAGCATTTTCTGGGTGCAGCTTTTTTAAAAATTACCTTATTTCATAACCACCTTTGACCATAATAAAGGTTTTATCCCAAGTAATTGCAAGGCCTCTCCCATCATCTCGAGGTATTAAAAGAAGATGGTTCAAGGGCACATTTTCTTCAGACTTCAGGTCTTTTCCTGCAGTTAAATCTGATAATCCCCCAGATTGACTTGCAATGGCTTTCGCTGTACCAGAACGTAGGATCATTTCTGTGCCAGCTTGTCCAATAACAATTTGTCCTTTATTTACTTCAATCACTTGAAATGCCGCTGGAGCTTGAGACCCACTAGATGGAGTACCACCCATCTCCGAAATTTTTTGATCTATGTAGTATTTTAGCTGTTCGTTTCTCTTCTCCACATAACTCTGGGTTACAATAGGATCTTCAGATGTACCAGGATTTAGATAACCGGCTTTTGTTACTTGCGTTGATACAGTAAATAAGATTGCTGCACCTAATAGCGCTACATAAATTTTGCTATTTCTAACTTTTTTCCACATAGATTGTCCTCCTTTGTCTATTTCCTGGGAAATAGGAAAGTTTTTATCATTCCTTAGATAAACATGACGAAACTCATCTATATTTTATCACAAATCCTTCTTAAAAGCTTTCTGAATCTGCGAAAGGTTTTATTAATTTTTTATTACATATCCCATAGATGTTTTTGTATTTCAAAGCAGATAAAGTTGTAGAAAATTGCGCCGCAAGGTTACGGTTGTAGGGGCGATTCACGAATCGCCCGTTGACCACAGATGACACCGTATAGGGTTGAGAACGAGATTAAGAACCCTACGGTCGGACAGGGTCGTCCGACCCTACACAAATACAAACATCATTGTTTTGGTAGGGACCGACGACTCTGTCGGTCCGCTGGATAGGAATAAAAACCATGGAACGGCGCCAATTCCTACGATCATGTCACAATATTTATTAAATATCTATCCCATACGCTAAAAACGTTCATTAAAAAAGGCGGTTGAATATCAACCACCTAGAATTCCACCAATCCTAAACTAATTAAAAGGGCTTCATTTACTTTATTCATCTTTTCTTCATCAAAATGACCAATTTTTTCCCTTAAGCGTCTTTTGTCAATGGTTCTTACTTGCTCTAACAACACAACAGAGTCCTTTGTCAGCCCATATTCAGAGGCGCTTATTTCAATATGTGTCGGCAATTTCGCTTTATTGATTTGGGAGGTTATTGCTGCTACAATCACAGTAGGGCTATACTTGTTTCCTACATCATTCTGAACGATCAGGACCGGTCGTACGCCACCTTGCTCGGATCCAATTACAGGACTTAGATCGGCATAAAAAATATCTCCTCTTTTTACAAGCACGCTACTCACACTCCGCCAACTTTGCTTCGTAGTTCTCTAGCGTACACATATCCATATCCAATCCGAACTCTGCCAAAGCCAAGTTAAGCGCGCCCATCTCTCGATAGCCTTTTTTCATCCTATCTCGAATCTCAATTTTTTGCCTTTCTCTTATATAAAGCTTCATTGCTTCCCGAATAAATTCGCTTCGATTGCGCTTTTCAATTTCTACTATATGATCAACCTCTTCTAACAGAGCATTAGGCAAACTAATGATAATTCTCTTGGACTCCGCCATGCAGGCACCTCCTAAGATACTTTAAAAAATATTTTTGATATCACAATTATAACCGTCCAGGTGCCATCTAAGCTTCTGTGGTTTCATAAAAAAGACATAGTATTCCATAATAGTATATATATAAATATATACTCAATTATATACTATTCACTATAAGTGTGTCAATATAACCACTTTTTTATACTCTTTTCTAAAAGATTTCACCGCGAACGTAATCTTTTATTTTTACAATTTCATTATTTTTTACATAAACCCTTGGAATTCTTTTGCCCATCATACATACAATTTCATAATTGATGGTTCCCAGCTTGCTGGCAATTTCATCAATAGCAATAAAATCATTGCCATGTCCACCAAAAAGAATAACTTCATCTCCACGTTTTACGTCTGCTATACCCGATACATCAATCATGCACTGATCCATACAGATTCGTCCTACTACGGGTACCCTATGCCCTTTTACGATTACCTCTGCCTTACCTGATAACATTCTTGTAAATCCGTCGGCATATCCAATGGGCAGTGTAGCAATTTTTTCATTCCCACGGGTTACGTATTTCAAACCATAACTGATACCTCGTCCTGCCTCTAATTCCTTTACATGGGAGATTTTCGCCTTCAAGGTCATAACCTGTTTTAGCTTGATCTCTTCTTTATCCACCTCATCAGATGGATATAATCCATACAACATAATTCCTGCCCGTACCATATCTAAGTTCATATCTGGAAGGTCAATAATTGCAGCACTGTTAGACACATGCTTAATAGGTATGGAAATACCTTGCTCTTCCAGCCTACCACAAAGATTCACGAATTTTTCATATTGCCCATTGGTAAAGGTCTTGTCCACTTCATCGGCAACAGCAAAATGGGTAAATATCCCCTCCAATATAATTTTCGGCATATGAGCAATTTTCTTTATGATTTCCACTGTGGCAATATCTGGCTGAAGACCTAAACGACTCATTCCCGTGTCAATTTTTATATGAATTTTTATCTCTCTATTGAGGGCATCTGCTTTTTTCGAAAATGCTTCCACCTGCTCTAGGTCATAAACCGTTTGGATAATGTCATGAAGGATCACATCCTCTGCACTTGTTTCAGGGGTATAGCCCAGCACTAGAATCGGTACGGTTTTATAAATCTTCCTTAATTCTAAGGCTTCGGACAAAGTGGCCACCGCCAAACGATCCGCACCATTTTGCAGCAACGTTTCAGCAATTTCCACAGCTCCATGGCCATACCCATCAGCCTTGATCACAGCAGTAACCAATGTGTCTTTTTTTACACTCCGTCTTACTTCCTTCATGTTATGGACCAGATTATCCAGATTGATTTCCGCCCATACAGGTCTTGTTTTGTCTAGTGTCAGCATAAATTGCCGCCCCCTTCTTCCTTGGTTTGTTGTTCACACATTTCATCGGTATATTTTTGCTAGATCTTCCTACTTCATCAAGCTTTCCTTGATTGTGAAGAGCTGATCTTCTAATTTGGGATTGTACTGAAAGTTAAGATATTTCACTTCAATCCTTAGCTGATCTTTCACATCGAAAACCTGAAGCAATGCGGGCTCCATCCTATCTACATTTATCCATAATCTCTGCATATGAAAATAAACATGGTTTCCTGGAATCTCCGTATCAATGACCAAATACGTTTCTTCTTCCTTTTTTTCCCGATGAATTTCTACATTTTCAGACTCAAGATAGTTCTGCAAAAAATAGCCTAAAAACATATTTTGTTCATCAGAATGCTGAAAGTTCTCCATGAACCATACCTGATTGATTTGAGGGTGAATGATGCTCGCTTTTTGCCCGTCATATATTGTTATTTTACCTTTCAAACTATCTGGTTTGACTACCTCCAGTTTAAACTTGTCGGGCTTACGAAACCATTGCTTTACGATATATGTTTCAGGATTAAGATTGCCTTTCACTGTAATTTCAGCCTCACAGCCATAACTATCAATCCTATTAATCATCTTTTGAACATCATAAAATAACTCTTGATCCGTCTTTGGCCCACAACCAAATAATATCACAACGATTACCATTATAAAAACTATTTTATGGTATTTCAATTTAAACCCCTCCACGTAAAGATTGCTATACTAATCTTTACGTTAGAAATTAAATTATATGCTTTAAAATATCTGAACGGGTAATGATTCCTAACAGCTTTCCCTCATGATCTGTAACTGGCACCCGATTCACTTTTTGATCGATGATGATATCCACCACACGGTTTAAATCCGCTTCCTCTGAAACAGTGATCACATTCTTTGTCATCACATCTTTCACCTTGTAAGCTGCCATTTTTTTCACTTGCTGTTCCAAATCCTTGGTGCTTTCCAGAAAAACAATTCCCTGAAGTATAGAAATAAAGCTTGGGATATGAAGATTCTTTTCTCGATAGATCAGATCTGTTTCTGATACAATTCCAATCACCTTTCCCGTTTCATCCAAAACAGGAACACCGCTAATTCTATGATCTAAAAGTATTTTCACCACCTCATCAACAGTCATATCCTGATGAACCGTAATCACATTCCTGTTCATTATATCCTTTGCTTTCATTCTCATTCCTCCTACTTTCCAACAATTTCTTTGATTGCATGGGGGAGCTCAACTACAATGTCTCCTGCCATCAATCCATATTCACCGATGCGAACCGCTGCCCGATCCCCGGCTGCGCCGTGCATGTAAACTGCTGCAAGTGCTGCCTCTAAGGGCTGAATTCCCTGGGCTAGAAACCCTGTGACAATACCTGTTAGCACATCTCCACTACCAGCGGTGGCCATACCTGGATTTCCTGTGGTATTAATAAAGACCTTTCCTTCTGGGGATGCGATCACCGTTCTGGCTCCTTTTAGGATAAGGATTACCTTCCATTTCTGAGCGAATTCCATAGCAATCTGAATCTTATTTCGCTGAATCTCCTCAATAGGAATATTGATTAATCTCGCCATTTCTCCTATATGAGGTGTTAATACGGCTGTAGACTTCAACAGTTTTAACATATCCAACCTATGGGCTAAAGAATTCAAAGCATCTGCATCCAACACAATTGGAATTGTAGCCTCCTCAAAAATATTTCGCAGCACCTCCTCCAGTTCTCTTGTCTGTCCGCTTCCAGGGCCAACTGCTATGACATCGCTTTCCTTCATGGTCTTAATAATTTTTTCGATATCACTAATGCCTACGACTCCCTTCTTCAATTCAGGCAGAGGTACAGTAATTGCCTCAATAAGCCTGGTCTCCATAATACTATTCAAGCTCTGGGGTATAGCTACCTTTAACAGTCCAGCTCCACTTCTGAAAACAGCTTCACAGGTTAACATAGCTGCACCCGTCATTCCCATAGATCCTGCTACAATATAAGCTTTACCATAATTCCCCTTATGGGTATCATTTTTTCTTCTAGGCAATATATTTCTTATCATCGTTTCCGTAATCAGGCTGATATTTAAATTGTTCCTCTCTATTGCTTCTTTGGGTATGCCTATATCCTTCACAATCATTTCATCAGAATAATCTGCTCCTGGGAAATTAATATTTCCGACCTTTGGAAGTTGTAATACCACGGTTTTGTTTGCTCTCACAGCAGTATCTAAGATGTTTCCCGTCGAAGCAGATACACCAGATGGAATATCAATGGATAAAATATACTTGCCACATTGATTGATCACACGAATCAGTTCTTTCCATAGCCCGTCCGCACCTCTATTCAAACCAGTTCCGCAGATGGCATCCACGACAATACCGCTATGGGCCAATTCATCTGAAAGTTTTTGTATGTCTTGGAAATCTAACATTGTTTTTATATCTGTCTTGAGTTTTTTCAAGATATCATAATTAGATTTAGCATCTCCATTCAGTCTTGCAATATCCCCAATAATCCTGACTTTAACAGGAATTCCTCGCTGAAAAAGGTGTCGTGCCGCCACAAAGCCGTCTCCACCATTATTCCCAAGGCCACAGATAATCATAACCCTTTTATTTTCCTGTCGTTGAATTTCTTTCATAATTTCCTCAGTTACAGCCATACCGGCCTGCTCCATTAGGATGATCCCTGGAATTTTATACTCTTCCATGGCCGTCTGGTCCAGCATTTTCATTTGAATACCATCCACAACCTTCATATGCTTTCCTTCTCCCCTTACCTTATTCTTTTCCTATGGCAATCGCCTGGGCTACAGCATAGTCCCTGCTGTGGGATATAGTAATTAGAATCTCATCGATTCCCCTCTCCCCGACGATGTCCCTTGCTTGATTATACAGTTGAATACTTGGCTTTCCTAAAGAATCTCTTTCAACCTCAATATCTCTCCATTTAAAACCGCGAATCCCTGTTCCGATGGCCTTCACCACAGCTTCCTTAGCTGCAAAATTTCCTGCAATACTGCTTTGACTGCCATTAGCCGACTTAAAATAGGCAATCTCTTTATCCGTAAAAATTCTTTCTAGGAATTTATTATTTCTATTAATGGCTTGAACAATTCTTTCAATCTCGATAATATCAATACCTATCCCCTTAATCATCCAGCCCCTCCTTATCTCCTTTAATATTTATTCCTATCACAGTCCTATATATACCCAAATCTAAATAAGATTATGAACCATCTAATTTGTCTATACTTCTATTTTTTCTTGTGAATTCCTTCCTATAAAATGCATACTTCGTATGCTTCGCCAGGGGAATCTAGTTCCCCTTCGACGGCTGCAAAGCAGCCTGAACAGCCCTCTGACTGCGGCATGGGAATTCTTCCCCTGCACCCCTGCTTTTTTTATAGCATAAGAAAGTACACTTTCTTATGCTATAAAAAAGCACGTAGTCTTGACTACGTACTATAAAAACATTCGATCTAGTTTGTCTGTTTCCTCATGACCTAAAGTATTATGTAAATAGGAGTACAAGGAATTGACGCGATTTTCCAAACTTATTTTCTCATCCCATTTTTCTGTCAACTGCTTTCTGAGCTCTAGTATCTCCTCCATCACCGTTTTTGAACGTTCACTGCCTTCCTTAATATCTTCATAAGCCAATGCAATGGTCTCCTTCAACAAATCAAAATTGAGCTTCTCGATCTCCTTCGGAAGGATTTCCTGTTGATATTGCAATTCATCCAATTGGTCATTGATTCTCAATATCTCATCTTTTGCAGATTCCAACTGAACCAATGCTTGATCATTGTTGCTTGTATTTGCTTCGTTTGATAACTCCAATATTTTATTCATCAATTGTTTCTTTTTTTTCCGAAAGCGTTGTATCTGATGCTCCCCTTGTTTTTCTTCATTTACCTTCTCCATAATCTCTTTTGAGATTTCCTCCATAGTTTTGGTCTGATGAATCCCAAAATTTTCTTTCCATTCTTGATCGAAAGGGAGAATTGGTATTTTATTTCTTCGAACGATTTTTTCTTCTAAGTCCATTTCCTTTGCCATGAAAAATCTTCCTTCCCATATCTTGCGCCCATTTATGAAAATATTATATCACTATAATCATCGTAAAAAAATGACCCTTTCATCTATAGGAAAAAAGTCCCATTTTTAAAGACCGCCCAGCATTGGACGGTCCAAATTTAAGGTGCTACTCTATTTCTACGATCTTGAATCCTTTTTTCTCTATGAACTCTTTTACTCTCTCAATATTGCTTGCTTCGAGCCGTACAATAATCTCCTTAATGTCCATTTTGGCATCAGGATCATTGATTGCTAAACTAATAATATTTCCCTCGGCATTTTTAATAGCCTTTGCTAACTTTGATATTCTTCCCTTAAAATCTGGCGTATGTATGGTTAGTCTCGTTCCCCTGCCGTTCCCTAGAAGTCGGGTAAAAGCGCTGAATATGGCCTTCTGCGTTACAATACCTAAAAATGCACTTTTGTCATCAACTACGGGAATAAATGGAATATTTTTATTTGAGAACAGTAAGGAAGCGTCTTCTACAATATCCTTGGCTTGTAAAATCGGGATATCTGTTTTTACATGATCAGAAAGGGTGCTATTCAAAAATTCATTTCTGGCGGCATCATCCTTTTCATAGTATTTCTGATAAATATCATAGACGGAAATACAACCTATAAACCGATTATCCTCTACAACCGGTAGGGAAAGATAACCTTCAGATTTAATCTTTTCCAAAGCCTCCTGTACCTTTTGACTGTTCTCTAGCACTAAAAGATTCTCTCGCTTCAACATAATGTTTCTAATAATCATCCAAAATACCCCTTTCTAGTTTATTTTTTCCATTTATTTTATTCTACGCTGTTCACTTCTGTGCTTTAATATCTTTTCAATACTATAGATACACCAAAATAGGATCTTTAAACCCTCTATTCATCACGATTTACAAATAAAAATACTTTCATGAATACGAATAATAGAGCGATAGAAGTTTTCAACCTATTGAAGCAAGCACAATAGGTTTTTGATGAAAATCATGGTATAATTAGTAATAGCTTCATTTACTTTTTTCGACAACAGATTAAATTCAGGAGACCCTTTATGCGATTAACTCATAAATACTTAATTTGTACGTTGCTCTGCATTCTCATATCTGCGATCCTCACTTTGATTGGGATTGTACTCCCTTTGCAGCGTACGGAAGCAGATACCCTGGACTACATTGTCAATAATCGTATCCGTACCATGGATGTTTTTTTTAAAAACACTACACGAAATCTAAGTGCCAAAGCAGTAGAATATGGATACTGGGACGATCTAATCGTTGGTTTGGAAGCTCACAACATCTCTTGGATTCAAGATAATATTACAGAATATCTTTTTCATTCGCCTTTTAATATTGATATGGTATATCTTACTTCAGATATCTACAACTATCACGAATTCTATGGTGATGAATCATTGCAAAATCAACTTAAAAACATGGATTTATTTCAGCAAACCCTGAAAACTGGTGAACCTGTTTCTAGTTTTATGTTGTTTGGTCAAGAGCTTTATATCGTTACTATATCTCCTGTCACAAATAATGATGGTTCTCTTGGAACCAAAGGCTTCCTCATTCTCGGTAGAAAGGTCGATGACGAAGTATTGGCTCCTTTAATGGATTACATAGGCAATGGGGCATCTATTCAATTCATCCCAAATGATATAACCTACGAGCACCATCATACCGTCAAGGACCATCGATATATTTCATATCTTTATCCCATTCGCGGTTTTAAAGATAGCATCATTGCCTTCTATGATGTAAACATAAACGTAGATTACTTTATAAGCCTAAAATATTTATTGTTTAGAAATATCTCTTTGATTAGCTTACTGTCTGTTGTGTTCTGTTCTTACGTCGTTTACCGTGTAATCAAAAAGCTCTCCTTTCAGTTTGAACAATCGGTAAATGCTATACAAAACATAGCCAATGGGAACTATTCTCAGCAAATGGAGGAACAGGGGGTATATGAGCTTCAAATTCTGGCTAAGAGCATCAACAAGCTGTCCTCCAACATTCATCACAAAACCTTTCAAATGCGGGAAAACTACCTTCGTACCATAGAAACCCTCAGCACAGCCCTGGAGGTCAAAGATCCCTATACCAGGGGGCACTCCCAAAGAGTTGCAAAGTACAGTGTTGCCATCGCTTCTGCCCTTTCTTTAAAAGACATTGATAGTATTGAAGCAGCCGCTCTTATGCATGACATCGGCAAGATTGGTATTCCTGAATATATTTTAAACAAAAATGGTAAACTAAGCCCTGAAGAATTACAAATCGTTCGGGAACACCCAGAGAAGGGTTATCGGATTTTAGATATTATCGAAGATTTTCAAGAAATCAAATATATGATTCGTTATCACCATGAATGGTATAACGGCAATGGGTATCCCCGAGGTTTATCCGCTGAGTCCATTCCTATGGGAGCTCGAATCATCGCCATTGCCGACGCCTTTGATGCCATGACAAGTCATAGATCTTATAGATCGGCTCTAGCTGTAGAGCAAGCCATTGCTGAAATTAACAATATGGCTGGTATTCAGTTTGATCCTGCCCTTGTAGACATTTTCAATCAAGTGGTCCACGACATGGTACAAGAGCTTCCCAGTTCTAACACTGCTGCATCGGATATTTAAGGCAAAGCCGTTACATATATATAAAAAAGATGATGAACCGGTTCATCATCTTTTTTATATATATGTTAGAACATTTTTTTCTTGGCCATAAAGTACGCAGAAATGAAGGCTAACAGAGCCGAAATACCTATGATAATAGAGAAAGCATAGGGATTTTTCGCCAACGGTACCATAACATTCATTCCAAAGAAACTTGCCACCATGGTGGGGATCGCCATTACAATCGTAATGGATGTCAAAATTTTCATCACAATATTTAGGTTGTTGGAAATCACAGAAGCGAATGCATCCATGGTTCCACTGAGGATATTACTATAGATATTGGCCATTTCAATAGCCTGCTTGTTTTCAATGATTACATCCTCCAATAGGTCCTCATCCTCAGGATATTTTTTAATGGCTTCTAGTCTTAGCATCTTTTCCATTACAATCTCATTGGATCTTAGTGATGTAGAAAAGTAAACTAAGCTTTTTTCTAATTCTAACAGTTGGATTAGTTCCTTGTTCTTCATAGACTTATGGAGCTCTCGTTCAATGCGATTGCTCATACGATCAATCTGCTTTAGATACTGAAGATAACAGGTAGCGTTTTTATAAAGGATTTGTAAAATAAATCGCGTTTTTTTAAAAGTAAAGAAGGATTTTACATGACCTATAATAAAATCTCTCAAAATACTCAGTTCCTTCGTACATACCGTAATGATATTATCACTATATAGAATAATTCCTAAAGGAATGGTTGAAAAAAGTTGAGAGTTCTCTGTTTTTTCCACGATGGGAACGTCCACTAAAATCAAAATACAGCCATTATCAATCTCAATTCTGGCTCGTTCCTCTTCGTCCAAGGCAGCCTTGATATAGCTTGGATCAAGCTTCAATCTATCGCTAACAGCTTCTACTTCGATTTCGGTGGGATTTACCAGATTGATCCATACCCCTTCTTCCATCTCTTCTAGGCTCTGTAATCTATCTTGAATCGTTTTATAAATTTGAATCATATCCTTCCTTCCCTTCTTTATGATTTGATTTTAAAGCATAGCAAAATCAACTCTTCATCATACGATTTTACAAATGCTTCACCAAATCAGTAACCTTCTATGAAGGGAAAGGACTTAACCATTCATTGGCTTATGGTTGATCTCATCGTAATATGAAGAGCTCTCTGCTATTTAGTTTTCTCCTCTTACTATTCGGTAACGGACTCGAATCCACTACCATCACCTACCTTTAAAGCAATTTTATTGCACAAACTTCATTCACCCTGCAATACTATTTCTTCACAGTAAAAATTCTCTACCCAACAGTAGAGAATTTCATTCTTCTATGTTGAGCTTTAGCACTATAGAGCTTTGACCCTTCGTCAGCTACGTTAAATATGACCTTCCCGATCATATCTGTTGACCCATTGGAATCTCTCGATTTTTCTGGGCAGCAGCATCTATCTCCATAGGAGCCTCACCTAACAAGTTATTCGATTATTTGATCCATAATTCATTATATGTGATTCTAAGTCTATATTCAACCTATCCCTGCAGATTATTTCTACTATAATTTTATAAATTGGGGTTTCCTTTTCTCAAATACAGTAATATACTTAAAACCTATCTCCTTAAGCAACGCATAAGTTTCTCTGATTCTAAAGCCAATATGCTCCAGCCTATGGGCATCAGAGCCCACTGTAATGATTTCTCCGCCCATCCTTCTATATAGTTCTAAAATCTCTTCTGTTGGGTTGGTACTTCCCAATCCATAGCGAAATCCGGATGTGTTCACCTCTATGCCTTTACCTTTCTCAATAATCTCCTTTAAAATGATTCGAATCATTTCTCTGTCTTGTTCTCCTAATTCCACATTTTCATAAGATTTTAGTGCATATCGTCTTACCAAATCCAAGTGTCCATAGACACTATAGCAATCCATTTCTTTGACGATTTTTAAAACTTCTGAGAAATATCTTTCATAGGCCTCTTCTTTCGTCTTTTCCTGAAACAATTTGCCATAATAAAGATCATGACCCTCTATGGTATGGCTCGAACCAATGACAAAATCAAAGGGATACTGACAAACCAATTGATTGATTCGCTCTTTTTCCTCCAATTGCAGTCCCATCTCAACTCCAATTTTAATCCTCATTCGATCCTTATATTTTTTCTGGATTGCCTGCATTTTTTCTATATAGCTATCCGCATCAAACAAATCATCCATTACCAGATCCCCTGGTCTCCACACATTGAGTTCTACATGATCCGTAAAGGCGATCTCCTGGATCCCCAATGAGATTCCCCGCTCTACTACCTCTTCCACTGGCATCCTGCAATCATTTGAAAATGAAGTATGTACATGATAATCAAACATGGTCATCATCCTTTCCTAGATATGAACACAGCCTTATTTCCCGCTGCCAACTCTCCCCAAGGATTCTCCCATATTTACCTTGGTCTCAAAACCGGCCTCCGTATTTCTGAGCAAATCCTCATCTACTTGAATTCTGCCTGGTTGTAAAAATAGAATAACCGTAGACCCTCCAAACTTAAAGTATCCTTTTTCCTGCCCCTTATAAACCCGCTTCTGAGGTATGTAGGTTTGTATAATAGAACCTACACAGGTTGCACCTACCTCAAGGATCGCAATTTCTCCAAAATGATCGGAATAAAAGGGCGTAATTTCCCTTTTGTTTTGTGTGTAAATCTCAGCTACTTTCTTTAAAGCTACTGGATTTACAGAGTAATACATTCCTTCTATTCGTTTGCTTGCATTTGGTATTCCACTATCCGGAAAATGAAAACGATGGTAGTCTGCTGGACACAATCGAATAACAATGCAAGTCCCTCCCTGATAAGACAATGCCATCTCCTCATCTCGAAAAAGTTCATTCAATCGATAGAAGATTCCCTTTACTTGCACCACTTGATGAATATCAATCTTATCATAGGCCAAAACCCTCCCATCAGCGGGGGAAGCCAAGCAGTCCATGTCTTTACAAACAAGTCGAGCTTCTTTCTTTAGTTTCCTATAAAAAAAATCATTAAAGTGTTCATATTCTTCTATACGTTCTCGCTCTGCCTCCTCCATTTCAATCCCTAGGGCAGAGATAAAACCCTCTATTTTTCTCTTGCTAAATGGCATATCCTGCATTTTTCCATAAATCGTAGAAAATATCTTTTTCTTTACGATAGTTTCCAGTAAACAGCTGCCTATGCTGGTGTCATAAATCCATCGCAGAAAACGATCACCTGCCACAATTTCTTTGCGTTTTTCACCAGTTTTTCGATCAATATAATAAATATCCATAGTATCCATCCTTTAAAGAGGTTTTTCATCGATTTGGTCCTATCCTATACTGCCTTTTCATTTTATCATATTGTTATTCCATGAAAAAGAATTCTTACTGTATTATTTCTCATTTCAGAACATAACATGAACTTCCTAGTTTTTACAAATAATCAGCTTGACCTTAATGACTTTCTTTTATTTATCCGCTATAATTAATTTGAGAT
The DNA here is from genome assembly GCF_014205875.1 of Anaerosolibacter carboniphilus. Lineage (GTDB taxonomy): Bacteria > Bacillota > Clostridia > Peptostreptococcales > Thermotaleaceae > Anaerosolibacter > Anaerosolibacter carboniphilus. The sequence continues at coordinate 1,548 of NZ_JACHEN010000049.1, read as the reverse complement.
TTATCGGTTTACGTGTGAACTCTTTGTGATGATTGAGAAAACGGAGGGATTGTAATGCAGTACAGAAAGTTTGGGAAATTAGATTTTGAAGTTCCAATGTTGGGATTTGGTTGTATGCGTCTACCGATCCTAGATGGCGACAGTGCTAAAATTGACGAGAAAAAAGCCATTGAAATGCTCCGCTATGGCATCGACCATGGCACTACCTATATTGATACAGCTTATCCGTATCACAAAGGAAATAGCGAACAGTTGGTAGGAAAAGCATTGAAGGATGGCTATCGTGAAAGGGTAAAACTGGCAACAAAGCTGCCTGTTTGGTTAGCCAACAGCTATGAAGATTTTGATAAATACCTCAATGAGCAATTGGCTAGACTGGATACAGATTGGATTGATTTTTATCTGCTCCATTCCCTGGATCAGGAATCCTGGGATAAAGTAAAAAATCTTGGTGTCTTAGATTTTCTTGACAAAGCCTTGGCCGATGGAAGAATTAAATATGCTGGTTTTTCTTTTCATGACGAATTTCCTGTATTCAAAGAAATTTTTGACGCATATGATTGGAGCTTTTGTCAAATTCAATTAAATTATATGGACGAAAACTATCAAGCTGGCTTAAAAGGACTCCAATATGCTGCTGAACGTAATGTGGCAGTGGTGGTCATGGAGCCTCTAAAGGGTGGAAAGTTAGCTATGAATCCACCTGAAAACATTCAAAAGATCTGGGATGCTGCAGATCAAAAGCGATCTTCTGTAGATTGGGCCCTGCGATGGCTTTGCAACTTCCCCCAGGTTTCTGTTATTCTCAGCGGTATGAGTACCATGGAACAGGTCATGGAAAATATCCGTATTGTTGAGGATGCAATGCCCCTTAGTTTGACTACTCAAGAATTGGATATGGTTCATAGGGTAGCAGAACAGTATAGAAGCCTGACAAAGGTGCAGTGTACCTCTTGTGAATATTGTATGCCTTGTCCTGCAGGTGTCGATATTCCTAGAAACTTTTCGCTATATAACGACACCTATATATATGGCAATGTTGATCTGCCTTCCCATACCTATAACAATTTTTTACCTGAAGGGAAAAGAGCATCTGCCTGTGTTTCATGTAATGTCTGTGAAACCCTATGCCCTCAGCATATACCCATCAGCCGTCACATGAAGGATGTTCATGCTCGATTGAGTACAAAGAATAAGTAATACACTATTGCATAGTATAGAAAAAACTAAGCCAATATTTCTTTGGCTTAGTTTTTTCCTTTATTAGGCTAATTCTTCCTCTTCTAAGAAAGCGACGAAGGTATTGGTTAGGTTATCGGTGTTGTGCTTTCTTTCAAACAGGATTCCATCTTCTACGATTTGCAGTCTTGCTTTGCCATCGGGCCAGTGGAATCCATGGCCATAGAGAACGGGGCTGTCGTTTACTGGCCAGTAAACTTGGTCTTTCTGCTGCTTATCTATTTTAAAGTAGTCATGGTTTTGTATGGATATTTCGTGTAAAATCTGGTCTGGATCTGTGTATTCCATATTTGTACTCAATGCATTGGC
>NZ_JACHEN010000048.1 GCF_014205875.1 Anaerosolibacter carboniphilus | reverse complement strand
TTTTCCAAAAAGAATATACACAAATTTCTTTGATGCAACACTAGAAACCTAGGGTTTCCTAGCGAAAACAAATTGCCGATAGGCAACTTTGTTCTATATCATATTCCAGGTTATTCCATGAAAGATCAAGAGGATTTTAGTAGATTTTGTCGAATGGTTTTATACTTGATATAAAGGATTTTTTCAGTACTACATTCGTTAAAAGGTAAAATGAAAATGTGATTGAATACAGGATGGCTGGACAGTATAAGGGAGGCATTTGAAATGACAAAGGCTAATTTTAATGAGGAAATGAAGGCCACAAATGAAAATTATAAAGCCTTATTTAATATTATTGAAGATTGTTTATTTGTTGTTGATGCATCCGGTATAATTTTGAATGCGAATCCGTTCGCCATAAAAAAATTAGGATATAGCCTTGAAGAATTATGCAACATGAACATGTTACTACTTTTTCCTCCAGAAAGGCGGGAGGAAGCGCGGGAATCAGTGAAAGGAATGATGGTGGGAACTGTTTACAAGAACAATATACCCCTGTATTCTAAGGATGGGCAATACATTTCCTCTGAAACTCGCGCGTGCATAGGCAAGTGGAATGGACAAGATACAGCCTTCTTAATATCTAAGGACTTGTCTCAAGTGTTTCATGCCAATGAGAAATTTCTAAAGGCTATCAAAGATAACCCTTCCCTTATGGCCATTACAAAGATGGATACAGGTGAGTTTATTGATGTAAACGAATCCTTTGTAAAGGTCTTGGGATTTGAGCGTCATGAAATCATGGGAAAAAAATCAACGGATCTAAACATATATATGGACAATAAAGATAGAATTAAGTTACTAAGGGATGTAGAGAAATTTAAATATTTTAGAAATCAGGAAATCTTGTATCGAGATAAAGCAGGGGAGATTCATACAGGCCTGATTTCCGTAGATATTATTGAACGTGATAATGATAGATATCTGCTTACAGCGATCAATGATATCACAGAAAAGCGTAAAAATGAGAAGGAGGCGATGCAGGTCAAAGCGCAGCTAAAGGCAATTTTGGATAATTTGCCCTATTTGGCATGGCTAAAGGATGACCAAGGAAGGTTTATTGCAGTGAACAAACCATTCGAGGATATATGTGGGAAAGCAAGCGAGGAGATTATTGGTAATACAGATTTGGATCTTTGGCCCAAAGAGCTTGCTGAGAAATATATAAAAGAAGATAAGATGGTGATAGAATCTCATAGACAGAAATTTTTTGAAGAGATTATCGATGGCAAAAAGGGTGGCGTTTGGTTTGAATCATACAAAGCACCTATTCATGATGAAAAGGGAAAAATCATTGGAATTACAGGCATCGCTAGAGACATTACTGAGCGTAAGAAACTCGAGATCGACTTAAAGAACCAGCAAAGGTTTTTAAAATCAATGATAGATGCTATTCCAGATTTTATATTCTTTAAAGATATGCAAGGCAAATATCTTGGATGTAATGCAGCTTTTGCCAATCAGTTTATGGGATTAAGAGAAAATGAAATTATGGGAAAAAAAGATGTAGGCTTAGTAAAGGATATGGAAGTAGCCATGTACCGCAGAAAAGCAGACCGGGAGATATTTGAAGCAGGCGAGACACGGGTGAACGAAGAAAGCATTAGATTGACCAATGATCACGTTATCGAGGTCGAAACGGTTAAGACGCCATTTTATGATGAGGATGGTAGGATCGCCGGGCTTATTGGTATTTCCAGAGATATTACTGCTAGAAAGAGTTTTGAAAAGCAGTTGAAAAGACAACATGAATATGCGGAAATGCTTCTGAATACAGTTCCAAGTGCAGTCATTACTGTAGATAAAACCAACAAGGTTACCGGCTGGAATAAATGGGCTCAGGTGATTACGGGATATTCAGCGGAAGAAGCCATGGGAAAGCCATGCAGCCTTTTTGCTGATACACCGTGCAAAGAGAGATGTACGATTTTTGCTGAGGATATCGAGAAACCTGTCATCAATAAAGTATGTACAATAAGAAATAAGCAGGGAGAAATAAGATATATCGCCAAGAATGTAGATGTTTTAAAAAATGAATTAGGAGAGATTATTGGGGGTATTGAGTGTTTTGATGATATTACGGAAAGGAAGCATGCGGAAGAGGAACTAAAGCATAAGGACAAAATGTTGTATGCTGTTGCACTGGCAATTAAAGAGCTCCTCTACAATCACAATTATTATGATGCGGTTGCCAAAAGCTTTGAAATATTAGGAATAGCAACAGGTGTCGATCGGGTATATCTATTTCAAAATCAATATGATCGTCTGGGTAAGGGGGTAACCAGCCAAAAAATTGAATGGAATTCTGGAGCCAATGAATCCCAGTTAGGCAATCTTAAATTACAAAATATTCCTTTTACATATATAGAGAGCTTGATTAAACCATTAACAAAAGGGGAAGTTTTTCACGGTATTGTAAGAAAATTGAAAAATGACAAAACAAAGGAACTTTTGGAAGTTCAAAGGATATCGTCTATTGTTGTGCTGCCTATTTATGTGAAAGGTGAATTTTGGGGGTTTATCAGATTCGATGAATGTAAATATGAGAGGGAGTGGAGCAAAGCAGAGTTTTCAACCTTAAGTGCCTTTGCAAGCTCTCTAGAACGGGCGATTGAAAGGTCGTTGACGGAGAAGGAATTAGAGATTGCCAGACAGGCTGCTGAAACAGCCAATATATTGAAGAGCCAATTTCTTGCAAACATGTCCCATGAAATCAGGACGCCGATGAATGGAATTATTGGCTATGTGGAGCTTCTTGCAAGGAGTGCGTTGACTGAAGAACAGTCAGACTTTGTAAGACAAATACAAACAGCATCTGATTCCCTGTTATCCCTTATCAATGATATATTGGATTATTCAAAAATTGAGGCAGATAAGCTGAAGCTGGTGCATACTTTATTTGACATATATTCTCTTGTAGAAGAGTCAGTGGCTCTTTTCACACCTGTTGCTGATGAAAAAGGAATTGCAGTCCAAGTAAGTATTTCTTCAAGTGTTCCTTCAAGTTTATATGGAGATCCAATTCGATTAAAACAGGTTTTGAATAATCTTATTGGGAATGCGCTAAAATTTACTGAAGCAGGAGAAATTTCAATAAATCTGAGCCTCTTAAAAAGAAAAAGAGAGCATGTGAGACTTCAATTTAAAATAAGTGATACAGGTATTGGAATGAATGGGGAGGTTGTATCTAAACTATTTAAAGCATTTACCCAGGCAGATCCGTCGATGACGAGAAGACATGGTGGAACTGGATTAGGACTTGCAATTTCCCGTAGTATTGTAAAATTAATGGGAGGAGAAATGAGGGTCGAGAGTCAGGTAGATAAGGGATCAACTTTTTATGTAGAAGTGGATTTTAAAGTAGGTGGGGTTGGACCGGTGTTCTCTAACGCTGGGGCATGTATTAGCAATGTGAAACGAGAAGATAATCATTTAAATGCACCAACGAATATAGCTAGAACCGTTGATTTATCGAATGGATTAAGCCGATATCGCGTGTTGCTGGTGGAGGATAGTGCAACCAATAGAAAGCTCGCGGTAATCATGCTAAGACAATTAGGATATCATGTAGATATAGCAGAAAATGGCCGACAAGCTGTAGAGATGTGCAATAAAAGAAGATACCATATTATTTTGATGGATTGCCAGATGCCCTTGATGGATGGCTATGAAGCGACAGCAGTGATTAAGGGGTGCGAAGGGAAAAATAAAGGCACTGCTATCATTGCAATGACTGCTAATGCACTAGAAGGGGATCGAGAAAAGTGTATTGCCGCAGGCATGGATGATTATATCAGTAAACCCATCATCATGAACAAATTGGACAACATCATTAAGAAGTGGTTGCATCATTCTTACGAAAAATGATAGAACGGTTATAGGGAGATTCTTTTTCTGATAAAATACATAAAATCACTATTTTAGATATTCAGTTTTACGTGGGATCGCCATGGTGAATATCTAAGATAGTGATTTTTTACGTTGCATTTAGAGAACAATCGTCTTTATACTAAGCTGTTTTTGATTGCATAGACTGCAAGCTGCGTACGATCTTTTAGCTGAAGTTTGGAGATGATTTCAGTGATTGTGTTTTTGACTGTTCCTTCAGCAATGAATAGAGAGGCACCTATCTCCTTGTTATCCTTACCATCAACGATCATTCGTATGATTGCCAGTTCTCTGTCTGTTAAAGAAATTTGAACATCACCAATATTTACAACTGTGCTTTTTTGTTTCTTAGACTCCTTATAGTCATTGGGTAACATATGCTTGAAAGCATCTTTATGGATAATTTCCAACCCTAACAAAGTACTTTTAATGGAAAGGATCAACTCTTCAGAGCCTATATCCTTTAGGACATAGCCATCAGCGCCATTAGATATGGTTTTGGTAACATCACCTGAATCATTGGATGCTGTCAGCACCAGGACCTTGATATTAGGATATTTTGCTTTAATTAATCTGGTAGCCTCCGTGCCATTGCATATAGGCATGGAAATGTCCATTAGTACGATATCAGGAGAAAACTGGCCACAAAAGTCATAGGCTTCTCTACCATTTGTAGCACAGGCTACAACCTGCATATCACTATTATTTTCTATGATATGTTTGAAACTTTCCCGCAGAAGTCTTTGATCATCTGCAATTAGGATTTTTACCATTCATATTACCTCACGTTTTGTCGAATGCCGTCATTTATCTACATAAATTATAGCATTTTTCATGCATTGGCACAAGGAATAACCATACCATATAGTATGGTTTTAAACTGAATTTAGGCAAAATGGACTATATTTTGTTTATTCTAAAATGCCATCGGCATGCTAAAAATAGAACGATTGTGATTTTTGCATGAAAACCAATGACCGTTGGTACTACAGAAGGCGTAGATATTTAGATAGAATTAGATTATTCAAGAGAAATAAGCAAGTAGTTTGTGGTGACTTGAGCAATATGAGAAGGACATAAGGAAGGCGTGGGAGAATGGGGTATAAGAGATGGAGCAGTCATGAAGAAAACTTTCTAATCATTCATTATGAGGAAAAGAGTATTTTTACCATAGCTCAAGAATTGAAAAGGTCAGAAGACTCTGTTCACAAGAAAGCGAAGCAATTAGGACTAACGAAGGAAAGAAAGCTTTGGAGCCAGAGAGAAGTGGAGTTTCTAATAGAAAATTGGGGAAAAGTGCCTAAGACAGAGCTAGGAGAGAGGATGGGCCGCAGCGCCACCTCTATTCGAAAAAAAGCCTTTGAATTTCAACTGGGGCCAGAGCGAATCGGCAATGGAGAATTTCTTACCAGTGGAGATATAGGATATTTACTAGATAAGGATCCAAATCTTATCTATAGATGGATTGTACAAGGGGATATAAAGGGGAGAAGATTCGGAGACAAAGGAATATTTCAAATTAAACCAAAAGATTTTCTGCAATTTTTAAATAAATTTCCTCATAGATGGGATGGCAGCAAGGCGCGCATAGACTTGATCAAACCCTATTTCTGCATATCTGGGAAGGAAAAGGCACCCCTATGGTTCCTTGATAAAATTGCAATGGATATAGAAATGAAGCGGAAACAGAGATACCTCTATGTATCCATGCTATAACAATGCAGGATATATTCCTTTATGAGATTATAATTTTGGAAAACAATAAAACAAATGGGAGGGTGTTTTATGAAGTTTTTTCATTCGCTTAAATTCAGACTTATGTTGACATTATTATGTGTTTCCCTTATTCCTATGATGAGTTTGGCATTATTTCAAGTGCATCAGTTTGATTCTGTAGTAACAAAGATATTGACAGGCATCGCCATGATAATTGTGATTTTTATATCCATATTTATGGCAAATTTTGTGGCTGCACCAATCAAAATGGCCGCTGAGTATTTAGATGTTTTGGCAAAGGCAGATTTTACTCGCGAGATACCAGATAAATTTTTACAGAGAAAGGATGAGATTGGTGCATTGGCAAAATCTGTGGATATAATGAGCAAATCTATCAGAGCCCTTGTGCAAGATGTCATCCACGAAGTCGCCAGTGTGAAAGAGAATATTACAATTTCATCTCAGAATTTGATGGAGCTATCTTCACAGGTTGAAGAAGTATCTGCAACGACGGAGGAACTGTCCGCTGGAATGGAGGAAACAGCTGCATCCGCAGAAGAAATGAGTGCAACATCAGTAGAAATAGAAAATGCTGTAGAATCCGTAGCAATCAAAGCCCAAGATGGATCTCAAATTGTAGAAGAGATCAGCAAGCGGGCCCAAGCCCTAAAAGAAAATGCCATAGCATCTCAAAAGACAGCCCAGAATATTCGTTACAATATTGATAAAGATATAAGGCTTGCTATAGAGCAGTCAAATGCAGTTCAAAAGATCAACGTTCTTACAGAGTCCATATTGGAAATCACAGATCAGACCAATCTCCTTGCATTAAATGCCGCCATAGAAGCTGCAAGGGCAGGAGAAGCAGGCAAAGGATTTGCGGTGGTGGCCGAAGAAATTCGAAAATTGGCAGAGAACTCAAAGAATACAGTGAATGAAATTCAAGACGTTACAAAGCTTGTTGTTACTTCGGTAGAGCGTCTGGCCGAGAGTTCTGAGAGGGCGTTGACATTCATAGACACAGAGGTTATCCATGACTATAAGGAAATGGTAAGTACAGGAGAACAGTATTATATGGATTCTAAATCGATTAAAGATTTAGTTACAGACTTTAATGAAACTGCAGAAGAACTGCTGGCTTCTATACAGAATATGACAAGGGTTATCGGTGAAGTTACAATGGAAAATGGCGAAGGTGCCCAGAGTACCCAGCATATTGCGGAAAGAGCATCGGATGTAATGGAGAAAGCCACAATACTGATAGACTTGATGACGGCTACAGAGCAAAGTTCTGAAAAGCTGACTCAGGCAGTTTCCAAGTTTAGAATATAGCAGAATACAGTTAAAATCTTAAGGATCAAAAAATAAAGGCATGAAGAAGAATCAATTTTGAATGGGGGTAGGGGGAAAATGATGTTTGTGGAGGAAAAAATAGAAGATATAATGGAGAGATTGGGCCGGGCAGTTGAGGCAAATAATAAAGAAGAGATTTTGAAAATTGATACGGAATTGGATCACTTTATTTTAGAACTTCAAGCATCTATAAAGAAATAATGGAGAATTATAATAAACGCTGAATCGGATATATATTTCGAATGTAAAAGAGAGGTTATCGCAGGATAGCCTCTCTTTTACATTATCTATACAGCTAAATCCCTTTGGTTAAAATATTGTGCGATTTCCTTCGAGGCTCCTTCGGTAATAACGAATAAATGATGGAGGGAGGATTCAATATCCGTATAATTTCTAGTTGCTAAAGCTTTTTGGGCTCCTTCTGCTGCGGCACGTATATCCGTGATCCTGAAGTTCGCAGAGAGTCCCTTGATATTGTGTATGACGCTGTGGATTGCATCCCAGTCTTTAGACACAAGCAGTGCCCTTAATTCAGAAGTCTCTGAAAGAATTTCTTGAAGAAATTCAGAATATAGATTAGCCATGTCCTCCTTAGGAAGACCTAGATCATTGCAAAAGCCGACTATATCATATTTGAAAGTAGGGTTCATAAATTGCTCCTTTGACTTTTAAAATTTATTCAAGTATTAAATGATATTTATTTGCTCATTATATTTATCGGCGTAGATTGAAAATAGGTTAATACATTTGTTATCATCTAGAAGTAGTATATGAAAAGAAAGAATAAATCAAAACTTTGGCAGAAGCTCAGCTATAATAATTTTATAAATATAATTTTTAGAATTTTCAAATCCATACTTTTATAATATACTATTATTTGAGCATCATGAGTATATATCGGGGAAAGATTTTTAATATATTGGGGGAAAACCTTATGACTGCTGACTTAAATAAGTTGGAAGCCAAAATAGCATTTGCAGAAAACGAGGAAAAAGTAGATTTGTTAAATAGTCTCTCTAAGGAAATCTATATCAGCAATCCGAAGAGAGCCTTGGCATTGGCGGAAGAAGCCTATGTTTTGGCCGATAAGACAAACTACGCTTTGGGAGTAGGCAGAAGCCTCTTGATGATGAGCTATTCCAATAGGAGTCTTTCCAATTACGATGAATGTATGACGAAGGCATTAGATGCCATGGGTATTTTTCGAGAGCTTGGAGACCAAGAAGGTGAGATGCGGGCGTTGAATCTTGTGGGTATCAATTATTTCTATTTCAGCAGATATGAGCAAGCGTTAGAGTATTTTAGTGAAGGTTTAAGACTAGCGCAAGAGATTCACCATGAGGAGCTGCAGGCCAGTATATTGAATAACATTGGAGAGATCTATCGGGAGCTGGAGAAATATCAAGAAGCTTTGGATAATTATAGAAAAGCCCTCATTATCAGTGAAAAAATCAACCGAATCTTCAATGTGGCTGTCATCCGCATGAACATCGGGCATATCTATAACAGTCTAGGTCAAAGTGAGAATGCGTTAAAGCATTATGAAAAGAGCTTGAAAATCAGTGAAGAAATCGGTGATCATATCAGCAAAGGTGAGGTATTGAACACCATTGGTGAAATCTATGAGAAGCTAGGCCAACCCGATGTAGGTCTGGATTACTATCTACAGAGCTTAAACATATTAAGAAAATGCGAAAATAAGTTCTATCAAATAGATGTTTTGTTGAATTTAGGAAGTTTCTATGTGAAGCAGAAACGGTATGAGGAGGGCGTGGATTTCCTTCAAAATGCTTTAAACCTTGCAGAGGAAATAGCCGCCAATAAGAAAATATATACTGTCCACTTATATCTGTCCCGTTATCATGAAGAACGGGGGGATTTGGCACAAGCCTTATCCCACTATAGAATGTATCATAATATCGAAAAGAGGGTCATCACCGACAATTTAGAAGAAAAATTGAAGATTCTAACCATAGAATACCGTGTGGATAAGATTCAGAAAGAGTCAGAAATACATCTCTTGAAAAACATTGAGCTAAAACAGAAAAATGAAGAAATTGAAAATAAAGCACAGCAAATGGAAAGCATTAATAAAGCGCTGCAAAAGGAAATTCTAAAGAGAAAAGAGCTTCAAGAACAACTAGAGCAGGTGAATAAAGAATTAGAGAGGATGTCCTTTATAGATGAATTAACAGGTATACCAAATCGTAGAAGCTTCAATAATACCCTAGAAAAGGAATGGAGCCGCTGCTTACGGGAAAGTGTACCCTTATCTTTGATATTTATAGACGTAGACTATTTTAAAAGTTTTAACGATCATTATGGGCATCCCATGGGTGACGACTGCCTAAGGGATGTGGCCAAGACCTTAGCTAGCACGTTAAAACGGTCTTCCGATTTTATTGGTAGACATGGTGGTGAAGAATTTGCCATCGTTTTACCCAATACGGATTATGAGGGAAGTATCATGATTGCCGAGCAAATGCGGAAAGCCATTGAAAACCTAGGAATTAGGAATCCCGAATCCGATGTATCACGAAATATTACCATCAGCATCGGTTTGGCCAATGTAGAGCCATCGAAAGAGGATAATATTTACGAATTGATTAAGGCTGCTGATCGAGAATTATATCATGCGAAAAATCAGGGGCGTAATCAGGTTTGTGGAATAAAAATATGATGGAAAGAAGGAGATTGCTTGTGAAACACTATGGATTGTATATAAATGGAGAATGGATGCAACTGGAGGAATTGAATAAGATCGATGTAATCAATCCTGGTACAGGAGATATTGTAGGGACTGTGCCAAACGGAGGGGAAAAAGAGGCTCAGCTAGCCATTGAAGCAGCGGTACAAGCTTTTGAGCCATGGGCTGCTCTCCCTGCCAATGAGCGAGGAAATTATTTAAAAAAGCTTTATGAACTGATCCTTGAGGAAAAAGAAGAATTGACTAGAATCATGACACTGGAACAAGGAAAACCTCTCCAAGAGGCGTTGGGTGAGGTGCTTTATGCGGCTAGCTTTGTGGAATGGTATGGGGAAGAGGCAAAAAGAATTTATGGAGAAACTATTCCAGCATGGAAGGAAAACAAGCGAATTATGGTGTTGAAGCAGCCTATTGGTGTCGTTGCCGCCATTACGCCATGGAATTTTCCAGCCGCCATGGTAACCAGGAAATTAGCGCCAGCTTTGGCAGCTGGTTGTACCGTGATATTGAAACCCGCTACGCAAACACCGCTGACAGCCATGAAGTTGTTTGAACTATTTGAAAAGGCAGGTTTTCCAAAGGGAACGGTCAATGTTGTGACAGGCTCTGCCAGTGCCATCGGAAAAGCTTTTATGGAGGACAGAAGGGTCAGAAAGATTACCTTTACGGGTTCTACAGAGGTAGGAAAGGTATTGATGAAGCAATCGGTCAATACCGTGAAGCGGGTATCCATGGAGCTGGGAGGACATGCTCCCTTCATTGTATTTGATGATGCAGATCTAGACAAAGCAGTAGAAGGGGCAGCAGCGTCTAAATTCCGCAATTGTGGGCAAGTATGTGTAGCCTCCAATCGTTTTTATGTACAAGAAAATGTGGTAGAAGCTTTTATTGAAAAACTGCGAAATAAGTTAAAGCACTATAAGGTTGGATATGGTTTGGAGGAAGGGGTTAATATCGGGCCATTGATTGATAAAAAAGGCTATGAAAAGGTAAATCAGCATATTGAAGATGCGGTATCAAAAGGAGCGAAGATTGAAGTCGGTGGCAAGGGATATCATGGGATTGAAGCGGAAGATGCAGGATACTTTTTTGAGCCTACAGTTCTCTCCCATGTGACAGAGGACATGTTGATCATGAAAGAAGAGACCTTTGGACCAGTTATGCCTATTGTGACCTTCAAGGATGAGGAAGAAGCGATCCGGGCAGCCAACAACACAGTCTATGGTTTAGCAGCTTATTTATTTACAGAATCCCTATCCCGTGGCATTCGAGTCTCAGAAAGACTAGAGTACGGGATTGTAGGCTTGAATGATGGGTTGCCTTCTACGGCCCAAGCGCCCTTTGGTGGTTTTAAGGAAAGTGGATTGGGAAGAGAAGGTGGCCACCATGGCCTAGAGGCATTTTTAGAAACAAAGTATATTTCCATGGGGATATAATGAAAATATGAAATATTTTTTCACCTTCATAATTCCTTCACAATTCCTTTTTATAATAAAACCATAAAACATAGAAAGGGTGAAGGAAATGAAAAAAATACTTATTTTATCGATTGTGGCAGTGATGGTGTTATCATTGGGTTTGGTGGCTTTTGCAGAGGCTGATACTTCCACAGAAACGCCAGCATGGTTCACAGAAATGATCCAATGGAAAAAGGATCAGGTGCAAAAAGCAGTGGATGCAAAACAAATCACGAAGGAACAAGCAGAGCTTTACATGGAGAGATTTGACTACATGGAGAAGTATCACCAAGAGAACGGCTTTGGCTTCCCAAATGGCTGTGGATTTGGTGGAGGCGGCAGAGGCTTTGGTGGTATGATGAGAGGATTTAATGGTGTAGCACCAAGAACAAATAGTTGGTAGAAAATGAGCTCCTTTAGGAGCTCATTTTTATGTTTAAATGGGGCAATATGATATATAATAGTAAATAGACCAAAGAGAAAGGAAGAACCGGGAAAATGGAGAATGTACGGGAGCTATTGGAACAAATCATAGGAAACGAGATCCTTATCGATGTGGTGCTTAGCAATCTACGGAAGAAAGACCCTGAAGGTTTTCAAAAAGTAAGTGTGCGTCCCGTGATCCTCAAGGGTGAGCGCCAATATCAATTTACATACCATTATGAAAAGAAGGTTACCCATGAAAATCTTGGTTCAAGGGAAGCTGTAGGCAAGGCGATGGAGCTTCTGGAAAACTATTTTAAGCAGGGACAATGCTTTACAGTGGACGCAGATTATCAAATCCTCATTAGCAAGAAAATGAAAGCTGCTATTTTAAAAAAGAAAGCTACCAAGCAGCAGGAGGATCTGTCTCACAATCGGAAAAAACAATATATTATTCCTGAAAATGTGCCCAATCCCTTTCTCATTCGTTTAGGTGTTATGAATGAAAAAGGAAAGGTGTTGGCCAATAAGTACGATAAATTTAGGCAAATCAATCGCTTCTTGGAAATGGTGGCAGATGTGATGCCAGCGTTGGAAGGCAAGAATGAAACTCTTCATATCATCGACTTTGGCTGTGGAAAGTCTTATTTAACCTTTGCATTATATCATTATTTAATCGATATTCGAAAATTAAAGGTAAATATCATTGGTCTAGATTTAAAAAAAGATGTGGTCAACCACTGCAATGGAGTAGCGCAGGAATTGGGATATGAAGATTTACGGTTTCTCGTAGGAGATATCGGAAAATTCCAGGGAAGAGAAAAAGTAAATATGGTGGTGAGCCTTCATGCCTGTGATACTGCCACCGATGCCGCTTTGGTAAAAGCCATTGAATGGAATGCCGATGTGATCTTGTCTGTACCCTGCTGTCAACATGAACTATTGCCCCAGATCCACAATGACATCATGGCACCCATGGAAAAGCACGGCATTATTAAAGAAAGACTATCCAGCTTGATTACAGATAGTGTTCGGGCCAATCTATTGGAGCTCATGGGTTATTCTGCTCAGATGTTAGAGTTCATTGATATGGAGCATACCCCAAAAAATTTATTGATTCGTGCAGTAAAAACGGGAAGGATTCCTGCCCATGCTGTGGAAGAATATAAAAGATTTAAGACCTTTTGGCAGATCGATCCCTATATGGAAAGGGCATTGGCAGAAAAGCTAAAAGGAATATTTCAGGAATAGGGGAGTGAAATATGAGGACGGGAGAAGTACAATGGGTCATCAATCATCAGGCGCGGCATGCTGGGGATAGAAAAGTAAAGTTAACCTTTCTATCGAAAGATGAGATTGATCAAGCAAGGAATTTTCACCGGAAATTTGAAGGTTATCAGCCAACCCCTTGTATTAGTGTGGATCAACTGGCAGCCCATCTAGGGATAGATAAGCTTTGGGTAAAGGATGAATCCTATCGATTCGGACTCAATGCCTTCAAGGTATTGGGCGCATCCTATGCCATCGGGAAATTTTTAGCTAAGAAGCTGAGTACAGACATCCACGCCCTGTCCTTTGAAAGCCTGAAATCCCAAGAGACCAGGAGAAAATTGGGGGAGATTACCTTTACCACAGCCACCGATGGCAATCATGGCAGGGCTGTGGCTTGGGCAGCCAAGGAGCTGGGTCAAAAGGCAGTGGTCTATATGCCAAAGGGCTCATCGCAAGAAAGGTTGGATGCCATTTTGGCCACAGGAGCTGAAGCCAGTATCACTGACCTTAATTACGATGATGCAGTAAGGCTGGCTGCAGAAAATGCAAAGAAGTTTGGCTGGCATGTGATTCAAGATACGGCTTGGGAAGGTTATAAAGAAATTCCTGCTTGGATCATGCAAGGATATGGAACCATAGGAGCGGAAGTTCAAGAGCAACTCCAGAAACTGGGGATCGAAAAGCCAACCCATATCATTCTACAAGCTGGTGTAGGCTCCTTTGCAGGAGCTATCCAAGGCTATTATGCAGAATTGTTTGGAGAAGAGCGTCCTATGACCATCATCGTGGAACCCCAGGAGGCAGCCTGTATTTACAAATCAGCTCAAATCAGTGATGGGAAACCCCATGCCGTAACGGGGGATCTGAGAACCATCATGGCAGGGCTGGCTTGTGGAGAACCAAATCCCATAGGTTGGGAGATTTTGCGGGATTATTCTGATGCATATTTCTCTTGCAGCGATGATGTGGCGGAGAAGGGGATTCGTATATTGGCTAACCCGCTGTCTGGAGATATGAAGGTCATATCGGGAGAATCTGGGGCAGTAGGGATTGGTCTTATCAGTTTATTGAGGCAGGATCAACGATATGAGCATCTGCTGAAGGCTCTGAAGATTACAAAGAATGCCCGAATTCTTGTGATTAGTACAGAAGGAGATACAGACCCCAAGAGCTACAGAAGAATTTTGTGGGGATAGAAGGAGAGAAAGCGACATGAACGAAATTAAAAAAATTGCTACAGACGACAAAGAAAAGTTTTATAACTATATGAACCTGAAGCTTACAGGATTAATCTGTGAGGAGCCCGATTGGCTGGCTAATCTTTCCAATGCATCAGCCTTACTATGGCTGCTGCTGGACGAGATCAATTGGGCAGGATTTTACCTATATAAAAATGGAGAACTGGTACTGGGCCCATTCCAAGGAAAGCCTGCATGTACCCATATTGCCATAGGAAAAGGCGTATGTGGTACGGCAGCAAAGGATTTGGAAACCCAAGTGGTAAAGGATGTCCACCTGTTCCCT
This sequence comes from Anaerosolibacter carboniphilus, assembly GCF_014205875.1. Lineage (GTDB taxonomy): Bacteria > Bacillota > Clostridia > Peptostreptococcales > Thermotaleaceae > Anaerosolibacter > Anaerosolibacter carboniphilus. Next base: position 9,273 of record NZ_JACHEN010000048.1, on the reverse strand, counting down.
GGTCATATTGCTTGTGATGCTGCATCTCAATCAGAAATCGTGGTACCCATCGTTCATGAAGGGAAGCTCATAGGTGTGTTAGATATCGATAGTCCAATTAAGGAACGATTCGATGAAGCCGATGCCAAGGGACTTCAGAAGTTTGTAGATACCTTGAATAAATATATGGATTGGTCAAAGATTGTATAGGATATAGCAATGAAGCAAACCAAGGCTAAGGTTGAGGTTGTAGGGGAGAACGGTGTTCGCCTGTAGACGATCCATATCTGGCGATCAATGCTGGCCCTTACAGAGAAATTTTAATTCGATATAAGCAATAAGCAAAATAAAAAAACCGCTGGTGAGCGGCTTTTTTATTTTATACAAGGCGAACTTGATGGTATACCTTCTTGCCTTTACGGATCATCAAGGTATCTTCTTTAAAATCATTTTCTTGAATAATCTTTTGTGGATCGTCTACTTTTATATCATCGATGACAATACCACCCTGCTGTACCAGACGTCGGCCCTCGCTGCGGGATGGGATTAAGCCTGTTTTTGTCAATAAAGTCATGATATCCATACCTTCTGCAAACTCAGAGCGGGGAAGTTCTGTGAAAGGAACATTTTCTAAAGATGCGCCGCTGCCAAATAGAGCTTTTGCTGCTTCGTCAGCCTTACGGGCTTCTTCTTCTCCATGGACGAGTTTTGTTACTTCAAAGGCAAGGATAGATTTCGCTTGATTGATTTCTGCTCCTTCTAAAGCACCTAGGCGACGGACTTCTTCCATCGGTAAGAAGGTCAATAGGGCGAGGCAGTTCTCTACATCGGCATCATCTACGTTTCTCCAGTATTGATAGAATTCGTAAGGTGATGTTTTCTCAGGATCTAACCAAAGAGCGCCAGACTCTGTTTTGCCCATTTTCTTTCCTTCGCTGGTTGTCAGCAATGTAAAGGTCATACCATAGGCGGCACCACCTTCAGACCTACGAATCAGGTCAGCACCTTGTATAATATTGGACCATTGATCATCGCCACCCAGTTGAAGTTTACATCCATACCTTCTGAATAATTCCAGAAAATCATAGGACTGCATCAGCATGTAGTTAAACTCTAGGAAAGATAAACCCTTTTCCATACGACTCTTGAAGCATTCTGCGGTCAGCATGCGATTCACAGAGAAATGTCTGCCTACTTCCCGCAAAAATGGAATATACTGTAGGTTCATCAGCCAGTCAGCATTGTTGACCATGATGGCTTTGTCCTCGGAAAAATCTAAGAACTTAGAAAGCTGGACTTTGAAGCGCTCTGCATTTTGTTGGATTTCTTCAAAGGTAAGCATCTTTCTCATATCTGTTTTTCCAGAAGGGTCGCCTACCATGGTTGTACCCCCACCTATGAGTACAATAGGTCTGTGGCCCGCTCGCTGCATATGGGCCATAGCCATCACCTGTAAGAAGTGACCCACATGCAAGCTATCGGCTGTGGGATCGTAGCCTGTATAGAAAGTCACAGACTCCTTTCCGAGAAGTTCACGAAGCTCTTCTTCGTGGGTAGTCTGCTTGATAAATCCACGCTCTTGTAGGATATCAATCACATTTGCCATACATAAAACCTCCTTCGTATAAAATTAAAATAAAAAACGGGCTTCTCCATCCGTAAGGACGAGAAAACCCGTGGTACCACCTTAATTTACATGATAAACATGCCTCAAGCCACGATAACGGATGGAAACCGTCGAAGGTTTGATCTTCGAAGCTCCAGAGTGTATTTCACTTGACCATGTGCTACAGATCTTTCACCTGCCGATCTGCTCTCTGCGTTGTAACCATGGCAGCTACTGTGCCCCTTCAAAGCTGATATATGAGATTATGACTATATTTTATCCTATATTATCATATGTATGAGTTATTGTGCAAGATACAGAAAAAATTTTTTCTAGTTATCGAGCCTGCTTGATGAACCAGAGAAGAAGAATATGGGCAGGATAGAACCAATAAAAAATGTATTTGTTGATGCTGAGTCGTATTTTCCAATTATGGCAGATAGGGATTAAAGCGAATAAGCTAAATATCTGAAAGCCATAACGAGGGGCAGCGCAATAGTTTAGGGTGATGAGGATGATGGGGAATATAGCCTTTTGTAAATCATCATGGTGTATATAGAAGAATAACATCAGCATAATTCCGTAGATACCATAGCTTGCTCCCAGAAAGTGAGCGATGGCAGCAACAAGGAGAGCTAGCCAAGGTCTATTTTCCTTATAAGCTTGTATCACCATTACCCCAAAGGCCAGTGTGAAAAAGATATTGGGGGAAGGTCTAAAATACAGGGTATAAGGCACTTGAGAGATGATGGCAAATAGAAATAATCGCAAAACATATTGATGGAGATTTTTGGTATAACGGCAGCCTATGGCAATGTGGTAAGCAAAGATGGGAAAAGCGATTCTTCCAATATAGCGCAGCACCATTACCTCAGGAAATAGGCCGTAGCCCACATGATCAATGAACATGGAGATGATGGCAATCAGCTTTAAAATATCATTTTTGTCTCGTTGATGGATAGCATCCATGAAAATACCTCCTAAACTGGTAGAGATGAGACGCTTCCTTGCTAAGTATCGTTATATATATATTCGATAGAGATGGGGAGCATCCCTGCTAAGGTTTAACCTTGGGCAGGAAAGAAGTAAAAAATACATCTAAAAAGGACAAGAACTTCAATGCTCTTGTCCTGTACATCCAAAAGAGGAAAGTACCCCAACATATGATTAGTTTTTATAGCGGAGCCGGCTATACTCTGCAATATCAGAATTCAATATGCGACTGGTGGAGAGGACCAAATCATCCAGTAAGTTTTCATCGGCTTCTTCAATTAATTTATATAGAATACGACGCAATTTATTAATATGCTCCACCATCTCTTGAAGATCAGACATGGAAAACACCTCCAAACAGTACAGTGTATGAGAACATGATTGAAATTATACTAGAAACAGCTGCATAGATGATGGATCTTTCCCAAAGAGCATAAACGTATAAACATTTAACGACACAATTTCAAGGACAATCTATAAAATGGCTACGCCTTTAATATACTTTAGTAATTGCATTTGGGAGGTGGTTATCTTCAGAGGTAGAACCCATATCATGATTTCTACTTTACTGGGATTATTGCTGGTAGAAAAACTAAAGATACCTCTAAATATAAACTTAACCGATTACATCATAGGTCTGATTGTTGGTGCGCTCTTGCCTGATGCTGATCATGAAAAAACCTTGGCAGGAAAAATTATACCCTTATGGAGGATTTGGGACCATCGAACTGTGACCCATTCCATATTTTCGTTTATGGCACCTGTGCTGCTGGTAAAATTGTTTCCAGGTTTCTTCTACCTTTGGCTGGGCCTGTTTATTGGTTTGTTTGGACATATTGTGGTGGATATGCTGACACCAGTAGGATGCCCTTTGCTATATCCCTTCAATAAAACCAAGTTTAGATTTGCCCAGATTCATACAGGCAGTCTGAAAGAGGATATTATCATGGTTGCAGTGCTGCTGATTACGGTATATAGATTTTATGATTATCTCCATGTGGCGGCGGTTTCCATTATACATTAGGAGGCGCGGTGGAAAAGAAGGATTGTCAGAAAATATATAGAAATATATATTGTTGGACACAATATAGTAGCAATGTATGCCAAGGATCGATAGGATTGAAAATATAGACAAAGGCAGGGAAAAATGATGGATGAGAGAAGGAAAAACAAAAGATTACCCCTTAGGCTGGAACTCAACATATCCTCGTTATTCAAGCAAGACCAGCTAGGAATTGCAAATCTTAATGAAAATATTGAGGTTGTGGATATTTCCAAATCCGGTGTGGGGTTCAGATGTAAGGATAAACTGCCGATAGATTATTATTTTGATGCTAAGATAGAACTGACGAAAGAAAAGTTCTTTTATGGTGTATTGAAAATTGTTCGGATTGAGCAACAGGAAGATGCCTATTTTGTTGGTGCGGAGTTTGTGGGATTAGCAGAAATATTGAGCAAGACCATCGACGCCTATGGACAGGAGATGGATCAAGAATAGACTTCAGAAATAAGACATTATGAGCAGAGATTAGGAGAAAATCCTAGTCTTTGTTTTTATATTTCTATAAAAGATACCATAGCAAATGAAGAATCAGGAGGCTGGGAATAGCATGAAACATAAGGTAATTAAGAAACAGCAGAACAGTAAAAAATGCTTGGTGTGCGGCTTGAAAAATGATTTAGGATTGAAGACCTCTTTTTATGAGTTAGAAAATGGAGAACTGGTTGCCATATTTACCCCTATTGAAGAGCATCAAAGCTATCCAGAGCGGATGCACGGAGGAATCGCAGGAGCCATTCTAGATGAAACCATTGGACGCGCCATTATGATAAAGGATAAAAACATCTGGGGTGTTACAGTAGAACTAAATGTAAAGTATAAAAAACCCGTGCCACTTCATGAAGAATTGCGGGTGGTAGGTAGAATTACAAGGGACTCCAGTCGGTTATTCGAAGGGACAGGCGAAATATTACTGTCCAATGGAGAGGTAGCAGTAACTGCAATTGGGAAATATATGAAAATGCCGATCGAGAAAATCGCTAACTTTGACGAGGCGGATCAGGAGTGGCAGACTGTATGGTCAGATCAAGACCCCAGTGAAATAGAGCTATAGGATAGAAAAAATGGTGCATCGGCAGAGAAAGTATTGAAAGGAGACAGCTAAGAGATGGAAATCAAGAAACTGAATAAGGAAAGGGTTTGGGATATAAGACATAGGGTATTATGGCCAGATCAGGATATAGAATATATTCAACTCGAGGATGATGACGAAGGTATTCATTTTGGACTGGTGATGGAGGACAGGCTGGTGTCGGTGATTTCTCTCTTCGTACGGGATGGAATTGCCCAATTTAGAAAATTTGCAACACTTCAAGAGGAGCAAGGAAAAGGCTATGGAAGTATATTACTGCATCATACCCTCAAAGAAGCATCTAGATTGGGTGCAAAAAGAATATGGTGTAATGCAAGAAAAAATAAAACCCACTTTTACAGCAGGTTTGGCTTTGAGGAGAAAGGTGATGTTCTTGAAAAAGGAGGACAGGAGTATATCATGATGGAGAAAAGCTACGACTGATCATACTGACTACCTACTAGCAAAAATACAATACCGATCAATGCGGTTAGGAAGAATAACGAGAATATTCCGCTGATGGAATATTTATTGAATAGGATGGCCATTGGGCCTGATGACACCGCAAAGGTTGCCAAATACGTAAAAAGTTTTTCCTTTATCATTATATTCCCTCCATTCTCAGATTATTAATTATCATATACCCTGAAGAAAATAGATTATTCAGTCAATTTTGACAAAATATATGGGCTGGGATAGTATGTGACCTATCCCAGCCCATATATTATTTATTGATTGCGAATCCATCTAAAAAATAATCAATATATTGACAGTCCACGTCATTGAGAGCTCTTCCCAGCTTTTCTGGAAGCAGATGAAGGAATGCATCCCGATCTTGACCGCAGACTTCAGCAGTATAGGCAAAGGCTCTCAATTCATCGATCTCCGTCTGAAATTCTGCTTTATCTACTGCTTCCCAATGGGAGGCAACGATGATGCGGGCATCATAGCTTTCTATCTTTTCTAACAGCGATAGCAGCTTTTTAACCGTATAATACCGTTTTGGTGCATAAAAGTTAGGTCCTAGGCTATCACCTACAAACAGAACCCCTTCTTCTTTTATAAAAACGAAAGTATTGTCCTCGGAATGGTCGCAAGGAACATGTTCTATGATACAGGTTAGGCCACCCAGATCGATTTCTAGACACTTTTCGTAAGTAATATCGGGTAAAGCGATGATAATTTGATTTCGATCAGAGAATTCTTTCTTGATCATCTCAGCGCAGAAAGGAATTTCAGTACCTTCTGCCACTCTTTGGTCCAGGGCTTCATCGGTCCAAGACCACTCTGTCATCTTCTCCATTTGTAATCGTGTATGCTTGTGGGCAATGGTTGGCAACCCTATTCTGTGAATACCAAAGATATGATCCCAGTGCCAGTGGGTTAGAATCACAAAATCGATGGGAGATAGGGGATACTGGGACAGGGCATTTAAAAACACCTCTGCATGGGCAGGTGAATTACCAGCGTCAACCAGCAGAGTACGACGGGTGCCGGTTATGGCGGCCAAAATTGGCCGATCTGTTTTATGATCAGCGGGTAAATATATGATTTTATCAGAAATTCTCTTTAAGTTAGGGATGGACATTTGAAAACTCCTTTCTGAAGCTGTTCTATTGTTTATGTATTCCATCTTATCTTTTCAAATCCTCTAGAAAAACACTGTAATATATAACATAATTTTTCCCCTTGGGGCTTGGATATCCTTTTTTAGCACATCTGCATATTATATGAACACAAGGAAGGAGTGAAAATATGAAGATCATTATTGACCCTGGACATGGTGGAAAGGATCCGGGTGGTGGAAGTAACCAGTATTTTAAAGAAAAAGACATGGTATTGCAAATATCAAAATATATGTATGATCGTTTTCAAGAATTGGGTGTAGCGGTGGAGCTTACAAGGATGGATGATATTACCTTAAATTCAGGGGAGAGAGCAAAAAAAGTGAGGGAATCAGGAGCCGATATCTGCATTAGCAACCATATCAATGCTTACAATGGGGAGGCCGAGGGAGCAGAGACTATTTATAGCATTTATTCCGATGGGAAGCTTGCAGGGTTCATATTAGACAATCTGGTAAAGGCTGGCGCAAAAAAGAGGAGGGCCTTCACGAAGACGCTGCCCAAAAGCCCTACAAAGGATTACTATTTCATCATTCGAGAGACAGGAAAAGTAGAGACCGTTATTGTGGAATACGGATTTGCTGACAATCCAAATGATGCACAAAAGATTATGAACCATTGGAAAAATTATGCCGAGGCAGTCATCATGGCAGTCTGTACCTATAAAGGAATTTCCTATGGATCGTCTAAGTCAGAACCTTTGAAGGAAGCTTTGGAGATTTTGGTGAATGCAGGAGAGATCAACCGGCCAGATTATTGGTTAATCAATGCAGTATCAGGAGGAACCGTTAAGGGAGAGTATGCGGCCATCATTCTACAGAAATACGCCGAAGCAATACAAAAGTTTAAAAATGGGAATGGTTAAAATTACCACATTTATTTTTGATTATTGGAAAGGATTTCTATATTAGATGTCAAAACTGGTATACTGTGGAAAATATAGTTACTAATAAATTTAGAATAGGTGGTATGCCGGAAATGTTTATTTATTTTTTTCATAATCTTACGCTAATCATATCCTTTGTTTTTGCAGGAAGCCTGGTCGTAAAATATATTTTGAATAAGACGGATAGTATAAAATTAGCGACTTTAGCAGCGGCTTTTTTGGCTGGATTGTTATCATTTTTTATGATGCTGGAGGCATTTACCTATAATGATGTAATTTTTGATTTAAGAAATGTACCGATCTTTTTGATATCTTATGTATTTGGGTGGCCCTATGGTTTGATATCTGCCCTACTACCTTCTCTTTTTCGCATATATTTGGGAGGGCACTATGTATTCCATGGGTTATTTTTTGATATCTTGCTGCCTATGCTTGTAGGTTCAATCTCTCATCGATATTTGAGCGGAAAGCTCCATTCTCTATTTATAGACTGCAAAAAGATTTGGATACCGTATCTATTAGTGCCTTTGGCCAATTTAATTGCTTACTTATTCTTTTTATCGTTGCCCAATTATCATTGGATTAGGTTTATCGCCTCTGTTTCAGTTTTTTCCATCCTTTCCCTCTTCAGCATGGCGATTATTATGAATTATCTAAATGACTCTTATCGTATGACAAAAAAACTGATGAAGAGTGAAGAGCGATATAGGACGCTTGTGGAGCTTTCCCCTGTAGGTATTTTCGTCCATATGGATGGGCGAATTCTCTATTCAAATACTGTGTATGCTAAAACTTTAGGTTTTGATAGCCCAAAGGAGCTTATAGGCAAGAGCATATTTGATTTTATTCCTGCTGATTATAAAGATGTTGTGGAACATCGTATGGGACAAGTAATCAAAGGCATACTTGCTCCCCCTATGGAGCAGAACATCTTGAATGTAAATGGAGAAAGTATACCCGTTGAGGTAACAGCTGTATCATTTCCCAATGAAGAGAATAATGCCATTCTCGTAATTGTCCATGATATTCGAGAAAGGAAAAAGGTAGAAGAATTAGCCAGAACAATAAATGAGGAAAAACTCATTGCCCAAGCTGCCTTGGAATATGATCGATTAAAGACAGACTTTTTTTCAAATGTCTCCCATGAGTTGCGAACACCCTTAAATATTATACTAGGTACAATACAATTGATTACCTTAGGGGGAAAAGAACAGGAACAGTATCAAATGTCTAGAAAGAATATTCGCATCATGAAACAAAATTGCTATCGGCTTTTAAGATTGATCAATAACCTCATTGATATTACAAAGCTAGACTCAGGGTTCTTAAGTATTCAGTTTAAGAATGAGGATATCGTAAAAATTGTAGAGGATATTACTTTATCTGTGGCCAAGTATATAGAGAGCAAAGAGATTGCCCTTACTTTTGATACAGAATTAGAAGAGTGCTGGATGGCCTGTGATGCAGATAAAATTGAGAGGATTATGCTAAATCTATTATCTAATGCTATTAAATTTACAAATTCAAAGGGAAGTATAGAGGTAAATATATATGATAGAGGAGACAGGATAGGAATTCATGTGAAAGATACTGGAGTAGGCATTCCGGAGAACAAGATGCATATCATCTTTGAACGATTCCGGCAGGTAGATTCTCTTATGCAAAGAAAAGCAGAAGGAAGCGGAATTGGATTGTCTCTGGTGAAGGCGTTGGTTGACGCCCATGGGGGCACCATTACTGTTGAAAGTAAGTATGGGCAAGGAACGGAGTTTATGATTGAATTGCCTATTACACTTGTGCGTGAAGCGGATGAGATATTAGGAGAAAGAACTTCAGCCGTTCAACCAAATGTGGAAAGAATTCGTGTGGAATTCTCCGATATTTACGCATAAACGAATGACGTTAAAATATATATGGCGAAGCTACATATGAAGTAGGGATAGAATGCTCTACTTTTTAGTTAAAAGAAAAGTTAAATTCTAGTATAGAGCACATGCCGAGCAAATGCAGAACTAAACTCTATTTTTGAGACTAAACATTACTATTAATTTG
>NZ_JACHEN010000047.1 GCF_014205875.1 Anaerosolibacter carboniphilus | reverse complement strand
GTCTAGACTGGAATTTATTATTAAGTTTTAAATGACGAACGCTAACCGGATATAGGCATCGAATGTTCAAACTACAAACTCAATAATAAAAAAAAGCTGTAGCTTTATGCTACAACTATATAGTACTAGGGGCGCCCATTGGGCGTCTAAAATGGTCATAGACAACAAAAACAGACGTGCAATGCACGCCCCTACGGAATACCGTGGTCATTGGTAAGGGCAGGGTTTCCCCGCCTGATTATGTTGCATCTTTTATTTATTGTGTCAGAGTAATTGGATGTTTTGAAAGGAGAATTAATATGTCTGATATTACGATAAAGCCTCTTACGGAGTCAGATGCAGTGGCACTTTTTCAATTTGAGCTTGAAAACAGGGAATTCTTCGAATCCATGGTTCCTTCTAGGGGAGATAGTTACTATGACTTTGGTAATTTTATGGCGCTTCAAAAGGAGATTGTTAAAGAGCAAAAAGAAGGATCCTTGTATATGTATCTGATAAAAGATCAGGAGCATAACATTATTGGCAGGGTAAATCTTGTTTCCATCGTGAGAGGAATGTTTAACAAAGCTGAATTGGGATACAGAATAGGCAAGGCGTATACTGGCAAAGGGTATACAACAAAGGCAGTGGCCTTAGTCTTACATGAAGCCATACATCAGCATAAACTTCACAGGATAGAGGCGGGAACTGCTCCTGATAACATCGGTTCTCAGATTGTGCTCATCAAGAATGGCTTCCAATTCACTGGTCGAAATCATAAATATATTTACCAAAATGGAGCATGGCAGGATAGTATAAGCTTTGAAAAAATATTGGATGAGACGAATTAATCGTATCAATAAAAAATGGGAAAAGTATGATAACAGTAGTATTCTATATAATGTAGAAGCAAACTTAAACAGATTTCTTCAAATAAATAAGGATTCATAAATAAAGCTCAGCTTTTATGGCTGAGCTTTATTTATATCTAGAAAATTATGGTTTTCAATTTCCTAGATATGGGGTGTGCAGAGAGGCTTCCCCTTTGCTGTATTAAGGAAGGTCCTCAGGAAGCTGTCTTGCAGCCGTCGAAGGAAACCTAGGGTTTCCTAGCGAAAACAAATTGCCGATAGGCAATTTAGTTCTTTAGGGATAGATTTTCAAATCCCTTTACGGTTGTTTCCACCTCGTCGTTATCAATATACTCCAGAAGCACTTGATCCCCAGATTGGGTAAATGCTGCATAGGGGAATAGTTTACCATTAGCATTAAAAATCTTATCTTGCCCATGCAATAGAAGTTTTACTGTCATGTCTCCATCTGGCAAGATACTCACCCGTTGTACTGTACCTTGAACATTTTTTGTCACGGCTAGATCTGTGGGGATTGTATTTGTCTGAATTTGATTGGTTGCCAACATCAGCTTATACACTTCAAATAGTTCTTTTTTATTTTCTCCATAGGCAATTTTCCCTGTTTCCCCATGGACTAAGGCGATTCTTCTCAAAAGGCCGTTTTGATCGATGACAGGGACTACCCAAGTGATTTGGTCATAAATACTGTATAGTACAGGTTGCACACCTGACCATGCTTCCTTCGCAAAGGTTTTATTAACTACTTCCAAAGCAGCAAAGCCATTGAGGAATCCCTTAGCCCCCGTATAGTAGGTCAGCTTTCCAGTCTTAGCGTCCATCATGCTGAATCCTACCATGGAAGTGGATTGATTATCCAAGGTTGTATGATCTGTAAACCATTGCATTCTGCCATCGGTACTGAAAATCCCCACAACTTCATCTCCATCATCCCATTGAGTAGGAGAATGAATGCCTTTATGGGTAAAAATTCGATTCATAAATCCTTCTTTATACTCCCCATAATAAATATTGTGACGGTAGGCCACATCGGCAGGTATGATTTGATCCACAAATTCAGGGACATCCTTTTTAGGATATTTTTTCATTTCCCCGTTTTCAGGGTCAACCAAAATCACACCATCCACAATGGAACCTCTTCGATATAGTTCGTAGTGTCCATAACTTACAGCGTAATAGGGTTTCCCGTTTTCATCGGGCTCAAAGCTTGCTTCCAGTAGTAAAAGGCTTGGATATTGCTTTCTTACGCGTCGATAAAGATGATCACCAAAATAAGCGGAAGGGATATATTTCATCTTGAAACCATCTGCCAATTCAGCCGTAGCGTTCATATCCTCAGCAGATATTTTTAGATAGGCCTCAACATGCTGTGCTTTTCTAGAAGCAAAATATCCTCCATATTCCACTGGTGCAACCCAGTAAAGCTGGTTGTCAATTTTCTGGATTGAATATTCTCCTATATCATAGAAAGAGTAGTTATTCAATTGTCCTAATAGTTTTTCTCCTTTGTATTGGGCGTATTGCAGTGGTACAACGATGATATGATTGCGATCCGTATTTTCAAGTTTTCCATTGGATTCTTGGGCATCAACAATTTGGTATAGATCCTTATAGACCGTGAAAGGATAGATAAAGGTAGCACCGAAAAAGAATAGGATCACAAGGACACCCGTAAAACCATGAACTAGATTTCGTCCTTGTAGAAGGAAGCCATCCACAATAAATAAAATACCTAGTGGCAATGCCATATAAGCAACAAATCCACTGACAGTTTGATCTACAAGAAGTAAATAATCAATAAAAAGGTAATATAGCACTCCTGCGGCAAATCTAATTGCTTGGATGATTAGAAAGCTGGTTCTATTTCCATTTTGCAGATTTTCTCTCCAAGCTGCTGGGTTTAGGTTCAAAAAGAGTAATGGGATCAGTAAAAATAGAAAATCCATAGATATTCCTCCTTTCATCTATTCATATGACGATATCATTATATTTTACTATAGAAATCACTATTTTTTTAGTGGAATATTTAGGGTCAGGAATACCCGTGGGCTTAGAATGATTCGACAACAACAATATAATTTAGAGTATCGATCTTAATGAATCTTAGATGCATATCATATCTACTGAAGGTTTCTCGCAGCATATGGATATTTGAATAATACTCATCCTCAATCTCAGCCAGTTCTTCATGGGCAAGAGTACTATATATTTCTTCTTTTTTTATATCATTTTCAAACATCAAATCTCCCAAGACAATTCTGCCGTTTTTCCTTAAAACCCTAACCATTTCATTGATAGCAATCCTTTTTTCCTCATCTCTTAAATGGTGAAATGCATAAGTAGACACAATGAGATCGAAAGTATTGTTTCCATAGGGAATCTTTAAAAACTCGCCAAGCCGCAGTCTAAGATGGGGTAACTTCTTCTTGGCTACGTTTAGCATCTCCCGGGATTGATCGATGCCGATCAAGTCATAGCCAGATGAGAGAAATCTCTTTGCCAGATTCCCTGTACCTACACCGATCTCTAATACTTTTTGATGGGTACTTTTATCCTTGACAGCTTCATGATACGCCGTGTCCAGCACCTGTTCATAATTTTTATAGATACCCAATCTCCCAACATTTTTTTGTACTGACGCATCATAGCTTTGTGCCCAGTCATCGAAATTCCACCGATCTTTCCAATTGTTCTTTATCTGGTAAAGATTTTCCATGTTATGAGCAAAGGATAGTAGTTTCCCAGACAAACCGTTTCCATTTAGAACAGTGCAATCATACACTGTATCCATCATTCCTTCTAGACAATCTTGAATCAGATGCAATCTGTGGATTTCATCATTGATGCATTTCCACTGTCCATGAAAGTGATTCAAGATGTTTTCTCTTTCATAATGATCCATCATATCTTTTACATCTTCAATGGGGATATTCATCATTCTATACACAAGAACGGCTTGAAGCTTGAGGAGATCATCCTCAGTAAAGTATCTGTAGTTGTTTTCCATATCCCGCTGGGGATGGAGGATGCCCTTCTTTTCGTAGAATCTGATCTTATTTGTGGTGATATGAAACATTTGAGCCACTTCATGGATGGTATATCTTTTCTCCATATTTTCACTCCCATAGGCGTATTTGTTTTCATTATAAACCTTAGCCCAAGGCGAAGGTCAAGTGTTTATGTTATATAAAAAAGAGATTTATCTGCTCGTGAAGATGAAGATATTTTTTATTCTTTTAAAGGAAATATATGGATTGTAGAGAAGAGTTATTATGAGATTGAAGAAAGAAGGAATAAAACACATAGATTTAACGGAGGGGACAAAATGGAGAAAAAAGAGTCGCCTAAACGTAAAAGTATTCGGTTAAAGGATTATGACTATGGACAGGCGGGATATTACTTCGTGACAGTTTGCACTGTGAATAGAAATAGTTTGTTTGGAAAAATCGTAGGGGTGGACGACCCTGTCCACCCGCCTCTTATGCAAAAGAATCAAATTGGAGAGATCGTATTCGAATGTTGGAATAGAATAAATAGAATATATCCTAATGTAGTAACCGATGAATTCTGTTTAATGCCAAATCACATACATGGTATTGTTCTTATCTCAGAAATGGTCGGACAGGGTCGTCCGACCCTACAAAAAATCATGCAGGGATTTAAGTCTGTGACAACTAGAATGTGTTTTAAATATGGATATAGAAATATATGGCAGAAATCTTACTATGAACATGTTATTCGGAATGAGCAGGAATTAAATGAAATACGGGAATATATCATAAACAACCCGATAAAATGGAGGGAAGATAAATATTTCATATAATGTATATCGTGCTAGATATTATCCAAAATGAAGGAGGTCTATATGACAGAAATCGATAGTTCACTGCTGAAAAACAGATTAGGTAAAAGGGTAATACTAATGATAGTCATCCTCATGGGTTGGTTTAGTTATAATCATTTTATCGATAACCGAATGATCAAAAGTACATCTACATTTGGACTGGTTACCTATAAGTACGACATAAATGCAAAAGATTATTTTATTAAAATAAAGCTATATGGTGATGGGAGCAACTATATGGTAGATAAAAGAATCCTTGTGGAAGACAGGAATGTATGGAATTTGCTAGAGGAAGGCAGATTCTATGGCATTACTTTTAACGAGCTAAAAAATGGAAACTTCGTGTTGGAGCAGATTGACCAGGCTGATGAGTTTGGAAAAAATGAAGGCAAATTATTTGAAGAAAAATGATTTTTTTTAATTGTCTGGTGGTGGAATTGAATAGCAATAATAATGATAAATGCTTCTGGTATTATCCAGGAGCTTTTTTATAGTATAAGAAAGTGCACTTTCTTATACTATAAAAAAGCAGGGGTGCAGGGGAAGTATTCCCATGCCGCAGTCAGAGGGGTGCTCAGGTTGCTTTGCAGCCGTCGAAGGGGAACTAGGTTCCCCTAGCGAAGCGCACGTAGTGTGCTTTTTTATTTTTAGTAGAAAATTATGAAGCTATAGGTTTTGTGGATAATAGGAAGTAAAATAGCTGTAGAAAAGTATACTGAATAATTTAAGTAAAATAGGTTAATACTCTACAACGGACAGAAATGACAATCAAGAATGATTAACCTATTCTTGAAATAACGTATTTGCATGGGTGATGGAGGGAAGAAGTTTGAAAATTTCATTTCCCCATATGGGAAACGTGTATGTAGCCTTGAAGGCTGTATTTGAGGATTTGGGTGTAACGGTGATTCCACCGCCGAAATGCAGCAAAAATACCTTGGAATTAGGAATGCGCCATTCTCCAGAGCAGATTTGTATTCCTTTTAAGATTACCCTGGGAAACTATATGGAAAGTATCGCCCAAGGGGCAGACACCCTTTTTATGTGGGGTGGATGTGATGCCTGTCGGATCAGTTATTATCATATGCTCCAGGAAGAGATATTAAAAGAACTGGGCTATCAGATCGAAATGATCTGTGGTGAACCCTTCAAGAGTTTGATGGAGATAAAGAATTTTCTGCAAAAACTAAAGAAGGTGGCCGGGGACAATCACTATGGAAGGATTTTTGCTGCATTCATGAAAGCCGTTAAGATTCTAAATGATATCGACCATTTAGACGAGATTTTTTGCCAAGTTAGGGCTAGAGAAACAGAATCTGGAAGAACAGATAGGCTGTATCAGGAATTTGAAGATGGTATCGCCAAAATAAATGGTTCTACAGAAACGCTGCAGTGGATCAGCCATATAGAAGGTAAACTCAAAAATATTTCTATCGATCCCCATCGAGAGGTTTTAAAAGTGGGAATTGTAGGCGAGATTTATACTGTGGTGGAACCCTTTATTAATTTGAATATTATTCAAAAACTAGGAAATATGGGGGTTGAGGTGCATCGTTCCGTTGTGGCCAGTGAGTTTATTAGGGAGCAGTTAGACTTTTTACCCTTTATTCATTCTGAAAAAGAAGAGGTCCATCGGGCGGCAGAACCTTATATTAATTTAGAAATTGGCGGACATGCCCGTCATACGGTAGGCAATGCAGTGCGATATTATGAAAAGAATTATGACGGTGTTATCCATCTCTTACCTTTTACTTGTATGCCTGAAATCGTGGCCCAGAGTGTATTAAAGTCTATCGAGGAAGAGAAAGATCTTCCTATTTTAAAGCTGGTTTTGGATGAGATGACTGGTGAAGCTGGCTATCATACGAGACTAGAAGCATTTATAGAATTATTATGGAGAAGAAGGGAGAAGACCAATGAAGAAGAAGTGTTATCTTGGAATTGATGTAGGTTCAGTGAGTACAAATGTGGTAGTAATGGATACTGAGGAAAAGATATTGAACAAATTATATATTCGAACTCAAGGAAAGCCTATTCAGGCGTTAAAGCAGGGACTCCAGATGGTAAAAGAAGAATTAAGGCAAGATGTTGAAGTCATAGGGGTAGGAACAACTGGTAGTGGAAGACAATTGGCATCGGTTATGGTAGGTGCTGATGTGGTGAAAAATGAGATCACTGCCCATGGCATTGCTGCCCTTCACTGTGTACCAGATGTGAAGACGATTATTGAGATAGGAGGACAGGATTCAAAGATTATCCTCCTAAGAGATGGTATTATTTATGATTTTGCCATGAACACCGTGTGTGCTGCGGGGACAGGTTCATTTTTAGACAGGCAGGCAGAGCGATTGGATATTCCTATTGAAGAATTTGGGGCCTTGGCTTTACAGTCAAAAACAACAGTACGGATTGCAGGACGTTGTGCAGTCTTTGCAGAGTCAGATATGATTCACAAGCAGCAGTTGGGTCATAACCAAGAGGACATTATTAATGGATTGTGCCAAGCATTAGCAAGAAACTATTTAAATAACTTGGGTAAGGGTAAGGATATCAAATCACCAGTTATTTTTCAGGGAGGCGTTGCTGCCAATGTGGGCATAAGAAAAGCCTTTGAAGAAATGCTGGAATGCGAGATCGTTGTGCCACCTCATGCCAATGTTATGGGCGCCATCGGAGCCTGCCTGCTAGCAAAGGATGAGGTAAGCAGAACTGGAAGAACAAATTTTTATGGATTTGATATTGCTGATAGCAGCTTCCATGTAAACAGCTTCGAATGTGAAAGCTGTGCAAATATGTGCGAAGTGGTAGGCTTCCATCGGGATGGGCAGCTGGTTGCCCGTTGGGGAGATAAATGCGGCCGTTGGAGCAATGTACTAACCCCACAAAAAGAAAAGCTGGCCTAGCATGATAGATGAAGCATATAATAACGAATGAGACAGGGTATAAAGCCCTGTTTTTCTTATATTAGTAAAGGTTCTGTGTGCCTGTAATGTTCTTGATTACACCGTCGTCTGTCCCTAGGAAATGAATATAAGACTTTCAAAACAGTAAAAAACAAAGAATTCCAAGTGAAGGGGGGCTTACACTTGGAATTCTAAATATAAGGGGGGTAATAGGATCTATGATTGCTTAGCAGATTTGTTGCTCTTATTTACCTTAGGAGTTTTTTGGGAATAAGCAGTAGATTGTAGATAACTATTCATCTTGATCATTTTGAAAATGCCAGCTTTAGAATATTTCATAATATCACCAGTCCTTAAAAGTATTCTATGTGACTCTTGTTATCAAATGATCTTTGTTATTATTTATATACCACAAAACAGATGCTCTAAACATGAAGTACTGTTAAAAAAGAAAAATATTCAACATATTGACAAAGGAAAACTATTCTATTAGAATATGATTAAAAATAAAAATGAATGGGTGTTTATTATATGCAAGTATTAAAGGATGATGTAAGAAACAGTATTCATCAAGCTGCCCTGGCAGAGTTTTATGAAAAAGGGTTTAAAGATGCTTCCATGCGGTCCATCGCAGAGAAAAGCGGCATGACCGTTGGCAATCTTTATCGATATTTTGCCAATAAGGAGGATCTATTTTATGCGGTAATCAGTCCAGCCTATCATAAGGTGACGGATTTAACCCAGGAAAAGTTTGTAGAAATGGGTGGACTCGATGACATTCAAAAGGTCATGGGATATATCGCAAATCAAATTGTGATGATCAACCGAGAACATCGGAGAGAATTATTGATTTTAATGGATGGTTGTGTAGGTACAAAGTTTGAGCATGCTGCAGAGGAAATCATCAGTTTGGTCGAAAATAAGCTAAAGCGTCATGTCTTTCCTTCGCTGAGAGAAAAGGGCGCGGTGATTCGGGATGAATTTTTGGCCCACGTACTTGCAATAAGTCAAGTGGAAGGGATTAAAGCAATTCTAAAACATTACGAGGATGAAAGCAAGATCAAAGATTTGATACAGCAATATATGCATTATCATTTCCAAGATATACAAAATAGACTTATTTAATTTTTTTTAACGCAATAATAAACAAGTGTTCACTGCACGTCAACATAAGGGGGATATTTATGAGAACTAGAATTGCAGTATTATGGATGATTTTAATCTTAATCTTGACCACTGGTTGTTCCATCGGAGGAGAAGATAAAGAATCGACACCCAAGGCAAAGCCAGTGAAGGTGATGGCCATAAAGGAAGAGATAAAAGCTGTTGTCCTAGACTATACAGGCATAGTGGGATCAGAAGACTTAAAGAAGCTAGCCTTCAAAAGTGGAGGAAAGATTGAAAAGGTTCTCGTGAAAGAAGGAGAAAAGATTCAAGCAGGGCAGCCTTTAATCCAACTGGATATGCAGGACCTAAAGTATAATCTTGCTGCTTCACAAGGGCAGTTGGATGCTGCAAAAGCTCAGTATGATAAGGCGATGAATGGAGCGATGGCAGAAGATATTAAACAGGCGGAAGCCAGCGTAGAAAAAGCAGAGGCTGCTTATAATTTTACAATGGATCAATATGAAAAAATGGAAAAACTTTATGATGCCGGTGCTATTTCTAAAAATGATCTAGAAAAAGCAAAGTTAGAACTGGATACAAGAAAAGCTGATTTTAATGCGGCAAAGGAAATAGAAAAAAAGACAAAGAATGGATCAAGATCAGAAGACAAAGCAGCTGTCAAGGGGCAGATGGAACAGGCTGCTGCAGACTATCAGTATAAATTGGGTTTGGTTGAGGATGCTGTGATCAAATCAAATGGGGATGGCTATGTGGTAGATGTGTTATATGAGGAAGGTGAAATGGTTGGGGCAGGCTATCCAGTCATTGTGATAAGAAATAATGAAAAGATTTTAAAAGTAGGGATGTCATCAAAGGATCTATCAAAGGTTAGGATCGGAACAAAGACAAAGGTTCGTGTTAATGATGAGGAGTTGGAAGGAGTAGTAACCAATATCGGTCAAACACCAGAGGAAGAAACCCTCACTTATCCTATAGAAATTGCCCTTTCCCGGAACAATTGGCCCATTGGCTCTGTGGGGAAGGTAGAATTGGTGATTGGTGAGGTGAAAGGCATCTGGATTCCAATTTCAGCAATTCTATCCAATGGAGAAGATTATGTATTTGTCATGAAAGATGGGAAGGCCCAGCAAAGAAAAATCAAATTAAGGGAAGTTCAGGAAAACTATGTTCGGGTTGAAGGACTGAGTCCCAATGAAAAACTTATTGTAGAAGGTATGAAAAAGCTGAAGGATCAGGAACTCGTTTCCGTGCAGAAATAGAGGGGGAAAATACCGTGGGAAAAGGACTAATACATGGCGCCATCAAGGAAAGAAAAGTAACCCTTTTTTTGGCAGCGCTCATTATGATTGCAGGGTTTTATAGCTATTACATCACACCGAAACAAGAAAACCCTGAGATTACAGCGGCCGTTGCTATTGTTACGACCGTTTACCCAGGTGCTTCTCCAGAGGAAGTGGAGAAACTGGTGACTAGGAAGATTGAGGATGAGGCAGCAGAATTGAAAGGTTATGACTATGCAGAATCCCAGTCTCGAAATGGTGTTTCTGTAGTAATCGTGAGACTATCTCAGGATGCGGATATTGAGAAGGCCTGGACAGATTTACGGCAGAAAATGGAGGATTTGCAAAGCGAACTACCAGATGAAGCCTATCCAATTCAGATCAATACGAATTTGACGGAGACCGCTGGTATCATCATCAGTATGTCTGGAGAGAACTATTCTTATGAGGAACTGGCAGCTTACGCTGAGGATTTCAAAAAGGAGCTCAGCAAAACCAAAGGGATTGCCCGTTTTGAAATTTCCGGAAAACAGGAAAAAGAAGTAATAATCGAAGTAGATGTGGCAAAGATCAATCAATATCAACTCTCCTTTGAAGATACTGTGAGGGTGCTACAGGCTCAGAATGTTGAAATTCCAATGGGTCAGATTAAGAATGAGGAAGCACGGTTTAATGTGGCGACTACAGGAACTTATGAAGATTTAAAGGAAATTGAAAATACCATCGTCACCGGCTCAAAGGATAGTGGGGCTGTTGTAAGGCTTAAAGATATTGCGAAAGTTTACATGGATTTAGAGGATTCCAGTTACCGAATTAAACAAAATGATCGTAATGCTGTGCTCTTAACGGGATATTTTCAAGAAAATAAAAATATTGTCATCATTGGTAAGGAAGTAGAAAAGACAATCAATAAATTAAAGGAAGATTTGCCAGAAGACATTTATTTTGATCAAGTTCTTTATCAGCCCAAAGATGTAAGCAAAGCTGTTAACAATTTTATCATTAATCTCATTGAGGGAATCCTGTTTGTGATTATTGTGGTATTCATTGGCATGGGCTTTCGAAATGCCTTGATCGTGTCAATGGCCATACCCTTATCAATTTTATCCACTTTTGTGGCCATGAGGCTCTTTGACATATCGATTCACCAGATATCTATAACCGCATTGATTATTGCTCTGGGGATGCTGGTGGACAATGCCATTGTAGTAAGTGATGCCATACAAGTGAAGATAGATAATGATGTGGAGCGAATGGAAGCATGCGTTGAGGGTGTAAAAGAAGTAGCTATTCCGATTTTGACCTCTACATTGACGACGGTGGCTGCTTTTATCCCATTACTGCTGTTACCTTCAGTGGCGGGGGAATATATACGAAGTCTGCCTTTGATTATTATGATTTCTTTATCAGCCTCCTATCTGGTGGCCCTTTTGGTGACACCAACCATGGCCTATTTATTTTTTCAAAAAAGCGAAAAAAAGGAAAAAAAATATAAGATTCGGGCATTCTTTGATCGAATGCTCCACATTGGGATGTCGAAAAAGAAAAAAACCATTCTTTCAGCTTTTGGGATTTTCGGTATAGCTATTTTATTGGCTACCCAGTTAGGGTTACAGTTTTTCCCTAAAGCAGATACGAATATCCTCTACGTCGATATTCGGACGGAATCAGGGACAGATATTAGCAAGACAGAAGCTTTGGTAGAACAGGTTGCTCAGATTCTTAAGAATCAGAAGGAAGTAGTAAGTTATACTGCGGCCATCGGGGATGGACTGCCGAAGTTTTATAATACGATGCCTGTTTATACCCAATCCCAGGATTTTGCCCAAATCATGTTGAAGGTGGATTTGAAAAAAGAGAAAAGGTTTAAAACGAATACGGAGTTTGCCGATGCATTGCAGGAGATTTTCGATGAACGGATTGCAGGAGGGATTGCTACGGTAAAACAGCTGGAACAGGGAGAACCCATTGGATCACCGGTACGCGTCCGTATCATTGGAGAGGATATGGAAAAGCTAGAAACAGCTACTAGAAAAGTGAATCAATACCTTTCAAAGATCGAAGGAACCATTAACATTGATGATGACTTCACAGATAAGGTGTATGAATTCTATGTGGATATAGATACGGATAAAGCCAGTTTTTTTGGAGTGACCAAGTATGATATTCAAAAAGAAGTAAATATTGCCTTGATGGGTAGATCCGCTGCCATATTCAGAAATAATGGAAATGAATATGATATGCTTGTAAAGAGCAATGTTCAATCGAGCGAGGACTTGGAAAACATGGCTATCAAATCCTCTGTCACAGGGAATAAGGTGTTATTAAAAGAAGTTGCCAACATCGAGCTGCGTCCCCAAATACCAGACATCAAGAAGCATGATCGAGAAAAATCTGTTACCATATATAGTGACGTAAAACCAGGATTTAGCTCGGTTGAAATCCAAAGACAATTGCAGCAAGGGCTAGAGACGTTAGAACTGGAGAATGTGCAGGTGGTGTTTGATGGAGAAAGAGAGAAAATTCAGGAGCATTTTGGCAGTATAGGTACTTCATCAATTTTTGCATTGCTCTTGGTTTATGGAATTCTGCTCATTCAGTTCAATTCTTTTATTCAGCCTGTGGTGATTTTACTGACCATACCATTGTCGACCATCGGATCTATTGTTGGATTGTTTATATTCAGACAACCCTTGTCTTTTACTGGACTATTGGGTATCGTAAGTCTGTTGGGCATTGTAGTAAACAATGCCATTGTACTGATTGATTTTATCAATGAGGAGAGGAAAGCAGGGAAGGATATTATCCAAGCATGTCTGGAGGCTGTAGATAAGCGATTTAGACCCATTATGCTCAGTACCACAACGACCGTCATTGGTCTTACACCGCTAGTGTTTTCTGGAAGTGAGTTGTTCCAGCCCATGTCCATCGCCCTCATGAGCGGTTTGATGGTTTCCACGCTGCTCACCTTGGTGATTATTCCTGTAGTTTATAGTATGGTTGAGTCTAAGATCGACAAAATCAAAGAGAAGAAGCTGATCAAAGGGTAAAATAGAGCAGCAGGACATATTCTGCTGCTCTTTCATTTGGAATCAAGCATTCAAAGTATGATATAATGATAGCATGATAACTATGGGAGGCATACAATGATTGAAACATATTGGGATATATTAGATGACAATGGAGATTTTCCTATGATGGGTAAGGACATCCATCCCATCGTTCAGAAGATATTGATACATAAAGGAATTACGGATGTAGAGGCAATGAAAGAATTTCTTTCCCCTAAGCCTCAAAGAACTTATGATCCATTTCTGATGAAAAATATGAGAGAAGTAGTAGATGTGATTGTGGCACATATTCAACAGGGAAAAAGCATTTGGATCTATGGGGATTACGATGTGGATGGGGTTGCCAGCATTGCAGTACTCATGGATTTTTTAAAACGGTTTACATCAAATCTACACTATTATATACCTCTACGGGCAGAAGAAGGCTATGGCCTAAATTGTGAAGCCATTGAAGATATAAAAAAGCAAGGAGCCGATTTAATCATTACCGTGGATTGTGGTTCTACTTCTGTAAAGGAAGTACAGTTGGCAAGGGATTTGGGTATGGAGATCATTGTGACGGACCACCATAATCTGTCGGATACGGTGCCCAATTGTCTGATACTCAACCCGAAGCAAGGGGATTGTAATTATCCTTTCAAGCTCCTATGCGGCTGTGGCATTGCCTTTAAACTAGCCCAAGGAATTCAAAAAACGCTGGACGCGCCGAAAAGCTATCTTAACGATCTGCTAGATGTGGTTGCCTTGGCAACCGTGGCTGATGTGGTCCCTTTAATAGATGAAAATAGAACTCTTTTAAAATATGGTCTCAAAAAGATGACCAATTGTACAAGGCCAGGACTAAAAGGCCTCATAGAAGTCTTGGATTTAGCAGAGAAAGATATTACCACTACCCATATTGGTTTTATACTAGGACCTCATTTTAATGCCAGCGGCAGAATTGATGATGCCAGGGCTGGTGTGGAACTACTATTGGAAACAGATGGGAAAAAAATAGAAGCTCTGATTCGACATTTGGTCACATGTAATCATGAGAGAAAAACCATTCAAGATAAGGGATTGGAGCTATGCAAGATCAGGGTTGAGAAGAACTATTTAGAGGATTTGTTTTTGGTGGTGGATTCGGAGGGAACCCATGAGGGCGTCATTGGGATCATTGCAGGAAAAATCAGAGACTTTTATTATAAGCCTACCCTTATTGTGACAGAAGGGCATGAGGAAGGAATCATGAAGGGAAGCGGTCGAAGCATTGATGGTATGGATATTTATGAGGAGTTAAAGAAATGTTCCGATCTGTTTATTAAATTTGGAGGGCATAAGAATGCCTGCGGTTTTTCCATAGAAAGAGATAAATTAGAGACATTACGAAGGCGTCTCAACGAGCAGGCGAAGAGGATCAAAGAAGAATCTCCAGAGGTTTTTGTCAAGACGATCAAGGTGTATGCGGAGTTAAAGCCTTCCGAACTGACAGAAAAATTGTTGATGGAGCTGGAAAGAATAGAACCCTATGGCATGGGAAATGAGAAACCTCAATTTTTATTGAGTCATTTAAAAGTGGACAATGCTCCCCAGGGTGTTGCTATGGGAAAAAATCAAGAGCATTTAAAGCTAAAGGGGATATCCAGTAAATGGAAGGATAAAATTCCTGTTCAGGCCATTGGTTTCGGAATGGCTGATTTTTATATCAAAGAATTAAAGTGTCCTGAAGAGGTGGATGTTGTAGGGTTTCCAAGAATCAATGAATGGAATGGCTACAAAAATATGCAGTTTATGATCAGTGATGTAAAAAAATCGAACCAATAAATACACAACCCCCATGGAATTTGATTCCATGGGGGTTGATGTTTACATATTGTCTGTTTCTTCACTGAAGGCCGGCTCAAGTAAGAGTGAGCGGCCTGTCATTTCATCGGGTTTAGGGATACCCATCATATGGAGCAGTGTAGGTGCTAAATCGGCAAGCTTTCCTTCATCAATGGCGCAATCTTCCGTGCTGTTGATGAGCAGCAAAGGTACTGGATTGGTGGAGTGAGCTGTGATAACATTGCCATCTGGGTCCAACATCTCATCGGAATTTCCATGATCCGCCGTAAGAAGAATCTGACCGCCCTTGGCAATAACGGCTTCAACGACTTTGCTAACACATGCATCTACAGTTTCTACAGCCTTTATGGCCGCCTCCATAGAACCTGTATGGCCCACCATATCGGCATTGGCATAATTTACGATAATCACATCATGAATATCCTTCTGAATCTCCTCTAGAAGACGTTCTGTAACTTCATAGGCACTCATTTCAGGCTGTAGATCGTAAGTGGCTACCTTTGGAGATGGAACCAAGATTCGGGTCTCTCCCTCATAGGGCGTTTCGATACCACCGTTGAAGAAGAAGGTAACATGGGCATATTTTTCTGTCTCAGCAATACGAAGCTGTTTCAAGCCGAGTTTTGAGATATATTCACCAAAGGTATTGGTCAATACTTGAGGCTCGTAGGCCACATGAACATTCGGCATGGTTGCATCATAATTGGTCATACATACATAGTGTAATGGAAAGAAATCTTTTGGTCTTTCAAAGTCAATAAAGGATGGATCGACGAAGGTTCTCGTGATTTCTCTGGCGCGATCAGGTCTAAAGTTAAACATGATGACAGAATCCAAGGGATTCAATGTGGCAACAGGCAGATCACCCTCCATAATGACGGTTGGAACAACAAATTCATCTACTACTTTTTTTTCATAGGAAAGCTCTACCGCATTTCGAGCAGAGGATGCTTGAGCACCTACGCCTAAAGTGATGGCATCATAGGCCAGCTTCACCCTTTCCCATCTTTTATCTCTATCCATCGCGTAGTAACGACCAGCGACGGTAGCAATTTTACCAATACCAATTTCTTTGATGTTTTTTTCCAGTTCATCAATATAGGTTAAAGCGCTGGATGGGGGTACATCTCTTCCATCTAGAAAAGCATGAATGTAGACTTTATCAAGTCCTGCGTTTTTTGCAAGTTTCAAAAGGGCATAGAGGTGAGTATTATGGCTGTGAACCCCCCCATCAGACAGTAATCCCCACAGATGTAGGGCGGTGTTGTTTTTCTTTGCATTTTCAATGGCCCCTTTTAGTACAGGATTTTGAAAGAAATCCCCATCATCAATGGCCTTCGTGATTCTTGTCAACTCTTGATAAACAATACGGCCAGCACCAATGTTTAAATGGCCAACTTCTGAATTCCCCATCTGTCCTTCAGGAAGGCCCACATCTAGGCCACTGGCATGAGCAATATTTTGGGGATATAGCTCGAAATATTTATCAAGATTTGGTGTGTTTGCCTGCTTTATTGCATTTCCATAATCGCTTTCATTCAAACCAAAACCGTCCAATATGATTAATGTGGTTGGCTTTTTCATGATACATTCCCCCTCTATCAATGATTGTGTATGAAAAATTTAGCGTGATGATTGCAACAAGTATGATATCCTATTCCTCTATATTATCACAATATATACCCCGCTAAAATAGGATAAACACAAGATTATGTCAAATGATAGGGAACTTTTTCGTCCCGCGGTCATATTTTGTCCCTGCGAGATAAAAAAGAAAACCAAAGGATATTGTCAAATCCGTTCTGAAGTAACAGCTTTTAGGAAGGCATCCACCTTTTCCTCATAGGCCTGGGGTGCAGTCACAATAGACTTAGCATGTTTTGCCCCTTCTACCAAAAGGATGTCCTTATATCCTTTTTTTTGCTGATACATTTCCATACTCATTTCTGAGGGAATATAAGTATCTTCTAGTCCGTGAATAAAAAGTACAGGAGCTGCAATATCCTTGACGGTAGCAATCGGTGATACATCGCGAAAGAAGGTGTGGGTTCTTAAATAGGTGATCAGACTGGCCATGGGCAACCAGGGAAAAGGCGGAAGATGATAATCTGCCTTTAAGCGGAAGCGCAGCAAGGCTGTGAGATCCGAGAAAGGACAGTCAGCAATATAAAAGTCAGTTCGGTGATCAATGGCAGCATGCTGGAGGGCTGTGGCAGCCCCCATGGACTCACCGTGAATGCCTATGATGGTGTGGGGGCCTGTCCGCTGAAATACCCAATCTACCCACGTTATCAGATCTTGTTTTTCATAATAGCCTAGTGTGGTAAAGCGACCGCCGCTTTTCCCGTGATTTCGATGATCGTAGAGAAGAACATTGAAACCTCTTTGATAAAAGATTTGGAAGTATTTTATAGAATGATAAAGGTTTACAGTAATTCCATGACATAAAATAATGGTTTTATCAGATAAACCATTGGAATAGTACCAACCCCGCATGGCATATCCAAAGGGAGAATCCAGCCAAATCTCTTCTTTAGATAGGCTTTGAACAGTATTAAGATCTAAGTATTGCATTTCCTCAAGGATCTGTAGAACCTCCTGATCATCCATGGTTTTGGGGTGGATAACCAGGTTGGAAAAATAATAGGCTCCAATAAGTAGTGTAAGTATCATGAGGAAAATGGCAGCCAATAAATAAATCATGCCAAGCTCTCCTTTGCAATAATAATGGAATACTGATATTATTATATCATAATGTAAATATATTCCATGAAATGAAAAATAGGGATAAAATCATCTCATAAAATATATCGTATAGATATGGACAGGAATCAGCCTATAGAAATGTTATAAAATGTAAACAATGAATAGCAAAATAATGCATGAAAAGATTAGGAAGGAATAAAAAAACAGTTGAGAGGTGTATTGCTATGGCCCATCATACCATAAAATCATCCTATAAGCAGCTGGAGGAAAGGCTGAACCGTTTTCCCCAAGGAGCACCACCATCAGAAACCTTGTATAAAATACTAAAGATTCTTTTTAGTGAGAAGGAAGCACAGTTTGTTGCCCAACTTCCTATTAAACCATTCTCAGTAGAAACCGCCAGTAGGATTTGGAGAATGGATAGGGTTTCTGCACAAAAAATATTGGATGAATTGGCAGGAAGAGCTATTCTTCTAGACATGGACTACAACGGTGTACAAAAATATGTTTTACCACCCCCTATGGCAGGCTTTTTTGAGTTTTCTATTATGCGTACCCGGGGGGATATAGACCAGAAATTGTTGAGTGAACTGTATTATCAATATCTAAATATAGAGGAAGATTTTATCAAAGGATTGTTTGTCCATGGGGAAACCCAATTGGGCAGAGTATTTGTTCATGAACCTGTACTATCCAATGGAAATGCCCTTCACGTTCTGGACTATGAACGGGCTAGCGAAGTGATTCGAACTGCAAGTCATAGAGGGATCGGCATGTGTTACTGCAGACATAAAATGGAGCACATGGGGAAAGCCTGTGATGCGCCTATGGATATCTGTATGACCTTTAATGGTGCGGCTGCATCCTTAATCAAGCATGGTTATGCCCGGGCAGTGGGAATTTCAGAAGGATTAGAATTATTACAGCAGGCTTATGAGCACAACTTGGTACAATTTGGAGAAAATGTGAGGGAGCAAGTTAGTTTTATATGCAACTGTTGTGGCTGCTGCTGCGAGGCCATGATTGCTGCCAGAAGATTTGGTATGTTGAATCCTATCCATACAACCAATTTTCTACCGAAAATTGATGAAGAGAAATGCAGCGGCTGCGGCAAGTGCGCTCATACCTGTCCTGTGGAAGCTATGACCATGGTGTCAGCCAATCATCCCCTGCATGATGAAAAAAAGAAAGCAAAACTCAATGAAGATATTTGCTTGGGTTGCGGCGTATGTATTCGTTCTTGTCCAACCAAGGCCTTAGGGTTGGCTTCTCGAAAAGAGAGGGTGATTACCCCTGTTAATTCAACCCATCGGATTGTGATGATGGCCATTGAAAGAGGCATGCTTCAGGAATTGATTTTCGACAATCAAGCCTTTTCAAGTCATAGAGCGATGGCAGCTATTTTATCAGTGATTCTCAAACTACCACCGATCAAACAAGCCATGGCAAGCAAGCAAATGAAATCTAGATATCTCGAGACACTAATTACACGATTTAAGATGTAAAAGAAAAAAAGCAGATCAAAAACTGATCTGCTCTTTGTGTTTTATTCACTTAAAAGCCACCAAAGAAAAAACGTCTACGCCATATTGCTGCAAGGATTAAGAACCATAAAAGTAAGCTGGAGCCACCAAAGAATTGAGCTGAGTCGACTGTTCCTTGCTGCGAAGGCCTAGGAGTTCTCGTTTCAGCTGTTAGTATACTTTTTACCATTTCAATTCTTTGTCTATGATCATTTGTTACAAAACCTTCCATTTTAGATAAAGCATCTAAGTTTTTCAAGTGTTGTGCTAATATCTCGTTAGAAACCTCACCCTTTACTCTAGACAGTTCCCTCCAAATGTATTTGTCAGGGACATTGGCATATTGCTCTGCAAATTTATTAAACTCTTGCATTTTGTCATTGGGAATCATGACTAGATCTAAGGTATAGGCACTTTGATCGTTTTTTGTCACCACTTACACCCCCTTTCGATTTTATCCTCTTGCGATAACATAATATGTCCAAAAAACGAAAAGGTTACAGACAAGTAGTTTCTAAAAAAGATCAGGATCTAAAAAATAGACGCTGCTTCTGGGATGGTTATGACATAGAAAAAAACGTTATGTTTATGTAAAGGGCTAGGCAAAGATTCACCTAGCTCAAAAGTTACTATAAACCGAAGAAACCGCCGAAGCCGCTGCCAAACAAAACTACTAACAGCAAGAAGAAGAAGAGTAGAGTGCTGTCATTTCCAAAGAAACCGCCACAGGGGTTACAGCCTGCACCACCAAAGAGACCGCCGCCAAACAATACAACGAGGAGTAGGAAGAAGAACAATAAACTATCGTTTCGGCCGCTAAATGAGCAGCCGCATTTCTTTTCAACTGTGCCTGACATATGGAAACCTCCTTAACAAATTAATCTCATTTTTTCATCGTGTGCCTACTTTAGAATATGTGGCTTTTTTGGTACTTGTTACAAAAAACATGATGAGAATTGTATCGTTATATAATGAAAACTTAAAAAAATCCGTAATATAGTCTGAAGTGGGTCACCGATTTGAAAACAACTTAATATTATATTAGTGAAAAAGCTTTATAGATGGGGAAAAATTTTTCTAGATCTAATTTAGTATAAGGAGGATTATAAAATGGCTAAAGACCAGCAATTACCATCCGTATCTGTTGTAGAAAGTCAAAGCGTACAAAAAGAAATTTTTCCAGGGATTGGATTTGATACGATCATCTGGATCGTACTTCTTTTCTTTCTCTTTGGTGGAACGAGTATCTTTGGATTAGGAACAAAAGAGTAATATAAGATTGAATGATATGGAATAGGAAAATCTTTATGAGGCTGATCAACGTATCGGCCTTATAATCTGTCTAAACCGTTTTGTAATGAAAGAATAATATAATAGGAAATTTCGGTTGCTGAAAATACCATATTTCTATGATATAATACTTATGTTTAAAGAAATGTATAAAATCTTTTTGAAACGTAAGGATACATGAAAAAATGGAAATAATGCTTTATGTAGACCATATGCATTTGCAATGAAATGCTTCCATTGGTGAAATAGATCGATCAATATGCACGAATGAATATGATAAAGTAGGTGATAAACGATGAAAAGGTTGAGGGCACAGGTTGCTGTTGGCGTAGTATGTGTCGTGCTGGGACTTTCTTTGACCTTACAATTTAGAAGTGTACAGGCCAATTATTATAATGGGGCTGCACCCACTCAAAAAGCTAAGGAACTGGCAGAAGAATTAAAAAAGGTGAGGGAAGAAAAACAGAGGCTCCAGGGAGAAATTACCGCCATAGAAGAGCAAATCAAGGAAATCGAAGAGGCTGAGTCGACCCAAGCGGCACTGGCGAAGCAGATTAGAAGCGAAATTGAAAAATATAAGGTGATTTCCGGGTTTAAGACTGTTAAAGGACCAGGTGTCGTGATGGTAATTGATGATCCACCAGCAGATCCAGAATTTCCATCGGATCGAAGTGTTATCATGGATCGATATGAGCGACTGCTAGAGGTGGTCAATAGATTGAATGATGCCGGTGCAGAA
This sequence comes from Anaerosolibacter carboniphilus, assembly GCF_014205875.1. GTDB lineage: Bacteria > Bacillota > Clostridia > Peptostreptococcales > Thermotaleaceae > Anaerosolibacter > Anaerosolibacter carboniphilus. The sequence goes on along the minus strand of NZ_JACHEN010000047.1, from coordinate 4,123 downwards.
GCAATTTCAATCAATGAGCAGAGAATTATCTCTCGTACAGAGATTAGCTTGGCGGGAAATAATATTAATATTAATGCGATCCCCACTGCACCGCCATTTATTGTAAAGGCCATCGGAAACCCTGATGATCTGGAAGCTACATTGAATATTAGATACGGAATCGTTTGGCAAATGAAGGAGAAGGATGGTCTACAGGTATCTGTAAAAAAACAAGATGAAGTTGTGATCTCTGGATATAACGGTACGATAAAATATCGTTTTGCGAAGCCTATAGAGGAGAAAGGACAGTAGTTGAGGTGATAGGATGAAATTTAGCCGATGGAAGTTTAACGTGCTGCTGTTTGCCATGCTGATCGGTTTTGCAGTTTCCCTTCAGGTAAAAAACGTGAAGGGGGAGTATCAGTATGTGCCATTAAGAGTTATTCATGACTACAAAGTATCTATTGAGAGTGAGCAAAAAGAGATTGAGAATCTTCATAGAATCCTTTTGGACAAGAAAAATCAAGTAAAGGAATATGAAATAATCAAGGAAACGGGCGGAGATATCGAGGATGCTATGCTGCAGGAGTTAGAGGAACAAAAACTGATAGGCGGATTTGTTGATGTAGAAGGACCAGGGGTTATTTTGGTGTTAAATGACGGAACTCGAGAGTTGTTTGAAGGGGAAGACCCAAATACCGTTCTTGTCCATGATATGGATGTTTTGAACTTGATTAATGACCTAAAGGAAGCTGGAGCAGAGGCCATATCAATCAATGGACAACGAGTTTTAGCCACTTCAGAGATGACCTGCGCCGGATATACGATTCGAATCAATAATCAAGTTTTTGCGCAACCGTTTATTATCAAGGCCATTGGTGATCCTAAAACACTAGAGGCGGCTTTGAAAGCTCCGGATAGCTATGCCCAAATTTTAAAAGAATTTTATGGTTTATACGTCGAGGTCAATACCGTATTAAACATGAAGATAGATAAATTTTCTGAGGATATAAATCATCGCTATCTGACAGAAGTAAAAGAAGGTGTTTAAGTTGGTCATCATTCTGATTGGTTTAGTTGTAGGTGTACTGCTGGGTATGTATTTGCCGGTCACCTATTCAAGTTCTTATTCGTTATATATGTCGGTTGCCATATTGGCGGCGTTAGATTCTGTATTTGGCGCCATCAGATCTCATATGGAAAAAAGATTTAATACAGCTATATTTGTCTCAGGTTTTTTTGGCAATGCCATATTGGCTGCTTTCTTGGCTTATATAGGAGATCGATTGGGTGTGCCTCTGTATTATGCGGCTATTTTTGCTTTTGGAGATCGATTATTCCAGAACTTTGCCATTATTCGGAGGTATCTCATTGATCGATTTACCCACAAATAGTGTTCAGCTGTAGAAATATAGAATGAAAATTCTTAGTTTAGGTCTACAGGTGAATATTGTAATGGGAAATGGTATATGATATAGTAGTATTTGTAAAATCAATGCTGAAAGGGAGTAGCTGTGGCCCATGCCATAAATAGGATCAACATACTGGTGAAATACCTGGTCCTATTTGCTTCAGAACGTGTTTCTAAAGGGGCGAGACTTTTGGCTTAATAAGGCTATTGAATAATAGCTCTATTAAGTTGAAGGTGTCGCCCTTTGCTGTTTTTAAAACTAAGGAGGTGTATCTAATGATTCAGGAATTTATTCGCTCTTTATTTTTGATCTTTATGGCAGAAATGGGGGATAAAACACAAATATTAGCCATGGCTTTTGCTACCCAGTACAGGGTAAAGAAAGTGCTGCTAGGTGTTTTGTTAGGATCTCTTTTAAATCATGGCATTGCAGTAGCCTTGGGCTCTTATTTATCCAATATCATTCCTATCAATACCATACAGATTATCGCAGGGGTTTCTTTTGTAGGTTTTGCCCTATGGACGTTGAAAAATGATAAAGAAGATGATGAGGAAGAGAATAACAAAAGTAGGTTTGGGCCTGTATTCACGGTTGCCATGGCTTTTTTTATTGGTGAGCTTGGGGACAAGACGCAGCTAACTGCCATTACCTTATCAGTAGACGCCGTCTACCCAATATTTGTTTTGATGGGAACTGTTTCAGGAATGATTTTGACCAGTGGGTTAGGGATCTATGTAGGAAGTAAGATTGGAGATCGCATACCAGAATTTACGATTAAAATTGTATCGGCAGCGATTTTTATGTTTTTTGGCGTGACAAAGCTATATACTACATTACCTCCTATTTATATTCAACCTATATACATAGGTGGATTTTTTGTAGTGATAGGCATCAGTGTATATTTATTATTAAAGCCTGCCATAGACGCTAGAAGGCGAGGAGAGCTTTCTCCTTTCAGAGAGGCTGCCCTCACCTTGTATGAATATACCCATCAAATCAAAGAGGCTGTTGATGAAATTTGTTTGGGAGAAGGTCAGTGTGGAAAGTGCCAAGGAAGCAGCTGTATCATCGGATATACCAAGGCATTAATCCGTCAAGTCATAGAAAGTGGAGAATTTGAAAAGATAGGAGAATGGCAGGGCTTTCCCGAAAGCCTAGAAAAGAATTTTGAAGAAGGTAAAGTAGTCGAAAGCCTAAGCATCACTTTGACGGCTTTGACCCAGCATCTTTCTCAGGAAGAAATGCTTTTTATACATAAGGTGCGTCAAGCCTTGGAAATGGTTCTGTTTGGAGAAAAAATACCTTTCAATGGAGACTTAGGAGTGTATTTTGAAGGATTAAAGATGCGAGGAACAAAAACTGCTCAGAAGGTCATTCAGCGGGTAGAAGAGCTTAGATCAGCATAACGGAGATTGGAGAGAATATACTATATTTTCAAAATAATTCTTTCTATCACTATAGGGGATATGTTAAAGTAGAATAAATAGAAAAATAAAATTATATGGTATAAATATATATAAAATTGCTGTAGGGAGGGTCATTAAAATGATGATAGAAATTATAAAATGTCATGGTACTGGAAATGACTTTGTATTGATCGATGAAATCAGCCATGATTATGGCTTTACAGAGGAACAAAGAATAGCCATTGCACGGGAAGTATGTGATCGTAAAGGTCCTATTGGAGCCGATGGTATTTTATTTGTTCTTCCAAGCGAATGGGCTGATGGAAGAATGCGGATTTTCAATGCTGATGGTTCAGAGCCAGAAATGTGCGGCAATGGCTTGAGATGTGTAGGAAGGTACGTAATTGAGGTAGTTGGCAAGGATGTTGTCGAAATTGAAACCATGAAGGCTGGTTATGTGGTGAGAAAAGCAGATGAGATTTACCAGGGGATTGCCACCATTCAGATTACCATTGAAACGGTTTCCTTTGACATGGATACTTTACCAATGAATGGGTCAGGTAAAGAGCATTTGTTTCAGAAGATTGAAGAACTGTCTAAAACCTTAGATTTTAGTGCTTTAAGCATTTCCAATCCCCATGTTGTTTCTATTGTCAATGATATCGATGAAGAAGAGCTGAGAATAGTAGGAGAGAAGGCCAACACCACTAAAACAGTCTTTCCTAGAGGAGTCAATGTAAATTTTGTAAAGATCCTGGATGATCAAAGCATTTATGTAAAAACCTATGAACGAGGCGTTGGTTTGACACAATCTTGTGGTACAGGGATGACAGCATCCAGTATCATCGTTTGCCGCAAAGATGAGAAACGATTGGGTTCTGAGATTCATATTTTTAATGATGGTGGTATGATCAAGTGCATCGTTTCTAGAGATGAGACGGGAAAGTATAAGGTTGAATTCATCGGGAATGCCTCCTATATATACAAAGGAAAGATTGCATTTGATCTTGATGGTCAGCAGCCATACCAAGTAGTGGAAAAAGATATGTATGAGAAAGAGATTCAGGATTATGATGCATTCCTGGATTATGCAAGAAGTGTTTTGGCATAACTGTAAACAGATTTCGCAGGCAGATTTGCTATCCACCTTGATTACCATTGTATTGTTAAAAAGTGAGATGAAAAAATTAGTTTACAACTTCAGCATGACTAACGAAGACCCCAGATATTTCGAGGCCGCTGAAAAAGTCAAAACCTTGTCATAAGAAATTATGATAAGGTTTTTCTTTTTCACAAAAAGGAAATTGGCAATAGATGTTGAATACT
>NZ_JACHEN010000046.1 GCF_014205875.1 Anaerosolibacter carboniphilus | reverse complement strand
CGTAGAAAACTAAGGGTCATTTCACATGATCATTATTTTGAGAACACATTAGTAAATTTTTTTCTTGACAGCAGTTAGCTGGTCTACGGTTGTGTCGTAACATTTATTCATTGCTCATATCTTTATGCCCATAAAAAAATGCAGCCTCGAGGCTGCATTTTTTATCTAAAAATCTTATCTCTAATAATCGTCTGGGTTCTCTTTGGTCCTACAGATATGATCTTCACTGGCACTCCGATCAGCGCTTCAATGCGATCGATATACTTTCTCGCATTCTCTGGAAGTTCCTCGTAGGAGGTACAGCCAGTAATATCTTCCTTCCAGCCTTCCATTTCCTCATAGATCGGCTCACATTTTGCCAAAGTCTCTAAGCTTGCAGGGAAATGCTCAATTACTCGGTCTCCCAGCTTGTAGCCTGTACAAATCGCAATCTTTTCAAAGCCTGTCAATACATCCAGAAGCATCATGGACAGACAGGTCAATCCGTTGATCCTTGCTGCGTATTTCACCATTACCGCATCAAACCAGCCGCATCGTCTTGGTCTTCTTGTAACTGTACCATATTCATTCCCTGCAATTCGAATGCGATCTCCAAGCTCATTGTCCTGCTCTGTTACAAAGGGACCCTTTCCTACCCTTGTGGTATAGGCCTTGATGACGCCCACCACTTCTTCAATCATATTGGGTCCAATTCCTGCTCCTACAGTGAATCCACCAGAAATAGGGTGGGAGCTGGTCACATACGGATACGTGCCTAGGTCTACATCCAATAAAGTCCCTTGGGCTCCTTCAAATAGCACTTTCTTTCCTGCTGCCACTGCATCGTATAGGATAACTGTGGTATCATCTACATATTTTCGAATTCTATCTGCATACCCTAAATAGCTTTCAATGATTTCATCTCGATCAACCTTTTCTCCACCGTATATCTTCTCTATGATTATATTCTTTTGTTCGATTTGCTTTGTTGCCTTTTCAATGAATACTTCCTTATCCATCAAATCACAGATTCGAATACCAGATCGCTCAACCTTATCCATATAACAAGGCCCTATTCCTTTTTTTGTTGTACCGATCATGCCTTCTCCCCTAGATGCTTCTGCCAATTCATCAATTCTTTTATGATAAGGAAAAATAACATGGGTTCTATCACTGATTTTAATATTATCTGTTTTTATCCCTTGAGCTTCAAGCTTTTCTATTTCCTTTATAAATCCTTCTGGATCAAATACAACACCATTACCAATAATATTGATGGTTTGAGGGTATAAGATTCCCGAAGGAATGAGATGCAACGCATATTTGGTATCTCCGACAACCACGGTATGTCCTGCATTATTTCCACCTTGTGCTCTTACAACGACTTCTGCTTCTCCAGCTAGATAATCAATAACCTTTCCTTTTCCCTCGTCTCCCCATTGGGCTCCTACGATTACAACCGTTGACATGACCCACACCTTCCTTTGCGCTTATAAAAAATAGTATTTTATCTTTCTTATATCTTTTATTTCCGAACATCCACAACTTATACTATCAAATATGCCCCTCTTCGTCAATAAATTTACGAATATTTATTTGTATAAGTATTTTTTTATTCGTAATCGAAGACTTTACTCTTTTATTCGCTCTATATAAACTTGTTCTTCTTCGTTCATCGTGACCAATGCAACTTCTTCGATGCTGTTGATCCCCTTTTCCTTCAACACATCCATCAGCCAATCCATTTGTAATCCTGCATAATCAAGATTTTCCTGTATTATTTTTTGATGTATGATGAGGGGCAAAGCAATCTCTCGTCCTTTTCTTTCAGCGCTGACTTTTTTCACCATAGATGCTTCACCTTTTTTTTTAGGAACAACCATCATTTGGCCTGTATTCTCTAGGATTGCAAACTCCACATCAGCCACATTGGTATACCCTAGTCTTTTCAACTCATCAATGAGCTCTCCCAGGCTGATCCTAGCTGATTTCAGATTTTCTTCAGAAATTTTTCCTCGATGGATCAACATTTTAGATTTTCCTTGAATATATTCCTGCATACGATGATTAGTTCCCAGAAGTTTTATAAGAAGATGCAATCCAATAAATATACCGATTCCTGCAAGTGCCAGACCGAGACTCTCCGTAACGAGGGGACCAGACGCTAGGGCACTTAAAATGAATAGATTCGCTAAATCATAATTCGTTAACTGGCCGATCGCCCGCTTTCCTAGAATCCTAAAAAGGAATAGAATGATGAAAAAAATAATGATTACTTTGAAAGAATGCGCCATGTTACCCTCCTGTCCGTTCGTATTCCTACGGGTAATATAACGCAAACTTCCATGAAATATACAAAAGGTGCCTAAGTTTCCTTAGACACCTTTAGCAATTATTCGCCTTTGCTTACAAAATATTCGTTTAGATCATTTATTAAAGCATCTACATCTAAACCATGAACCATGGCTGCATCTGCAATGCTTTCCATGGAAGATGCAGGGCATCCTAAGCAATGTAATCCATGTCTCATAAAAATAGGAGCTGTTGCTCTATCCATTCTTAATACATCAGCAATAATCATGTCCTTTGTTACTTTTGCCATCTTACTTCCTCCTCTTATTGGTTTAACCATTCACTAACATTATACCATCTTTTAGGTGAAAACAAACAATATTTTCTAGGGAACAATGGGGCCTTTCTTCATTATTATCCGTGATTTCTACTCTTTTTATTATCCCTTTAAACAACGGCTTCTAAACAATCAAATACATTTTTCATGATTTTTTTATCTTGAGCCAGTTTATTTAAAATTTGCAGCGCCTCCTGCTTTCCCAATGCTTTACGATAGGGACGATGCTCTGTCAATGCTTGATAGATGTCTGCCACGGCAATGATTTGATCTTCTTCTGTAATCTCATGGACAGTCATGCATTCAGGATAGCCACTGCCATCCAGCTTCTCATGGTGATTTCCCGCCCATCGCGCAATATCCTCAAAGCCATCTACTTGACTAAGAATTAGCTTGGTATAATAGGGATGGCTTTTAATTTTAAAAAACTCCTGGATTGACAAACTACCTGGTTTATCTAGGATCTCATTGGGCACTGCCAACTTTCCCAAATCATGAAGATAGCCTGCAATACCAATTTTTCTCCATTTCAATTCATCATAACCCATATTCTTTGCCATCTTCTTGGAAAAATCGGATATTCCTTGGGAATGCATATATGTAAACTCACTCTTATTATCAATCAGAAGTGCAAATACCTCTGCGATTTTTTCCAAGTCAGAAACATCCATGCTAACCGTTTGAATGGGTTCCATCCTATTGAGAATCATATGAATATTATGATACTGTAGATCCATCCAAAATTTTTCTGTCTCTGCTATAGATTTCATGTTTTCTACAACCTCAGGATGAAATTGACCTCCTGCGCCTGCTTTTATCCGATCTAATAGAACATGCCTGGATTCAAAAGAAGAATTTCTACGATCGAACAAGATATCAAAGCTGTCAGCCACATGAATGATGTGGGCTCCCAGTGAAATATCATCCCCCATTAAACCATTAACACCACTTCCATCCCAATGGTCATGATGAAAAAGGATGGAGTCTGCGACAAACTTACTAAAGGGTAATTTGCGAATCAGCTCATATCCATTGTCCGCATGAAGCTTCTTCAATACATGATTTTCTTGAAAATCATTGATGCAATACCTGGATAAAGCACCTGACATGCCAATATCATGGAGCAGGGAAGCAAAATATATATCTGACCGAATGCTGTCATCCAATCCCATTTTGTCCGCCAAGCGTAAAGCAATGTACGCCGTTCTTCTAGCATGTTCATGACTCCTATTCTGAGCCAAATCTAGTGCAATGGATAAAGACGATAATAATTGATTTAAACTGATATCTATTCTTTCAGCGGCCATAGGAGCCCCTCTCTTCACTTGTTGAAATTGATTATCAATTACATAATATTATCACTTTTTTATCCCCTTGTCAAATTTATCCTCTTCTCATAAAATATCAAAATTTCATGACTTATACACATATTTATCCCACTTATTTACCTTATTGCACAAAAATACACATTTTTTATCAACTTATCCACAATGTTATTCACATTTCCACATAGTTTTTGTGGACATACTGTTGATACTGTGTTCATAATTCCCTCTTTTCAACTCCATTTTCACATATTTTGTCATCATGCCTCGATCCGATCTGATGAACATTTCCGTAAATTCCTGATACTTTGGATTATAAAAGATCTCCGCTGTCTGATCCTCAAATTCCATAATTTCCTCTCCTATCACCTCAAACCCACATTTTTTATAACATCGAATGGCGCGTTCATTATACACAGCCGCCCGCAATGTGATGGCTCGCATCTTCATCCGCCTGAAATAATAGGCTAAAAAGGCTGAAATAGCGTCTGTCCCATAGCCTTCATTCATATGATTTGGATCTAAAACAATTCCCAACTCCCCTTCACTTTTAAACCAGCTCAGATCACGGATGGAAAGAAACCCTATAATTTCATTCTCCGAATTCTCTATGACAAAGCTCTTTTTTCTAAACTTTCCTGCTTTTAATCGGTACCATTCATCTCTTTCCTGTTTGCTTAAGCTAGGAAAATTATAGTGAAAAAATAATGGATTTGAATGCTTCCCCCAATACCGCATTCGATCCACATCTTCCCTTTCTAATTTTCTTATTCTCGTTTTCTCCCCTATGGCAATCCACACGATGCAGTTCCCCCTACCTATGGAATCTATTGCTTACCTCTTTGATTACTATGTACTTTTTTATGAAAATATTCTACTCTACCCTTTGTCTTACCTTCTTTATAGATAACTTTTGATCATAAAGCTAAAAAAGGATAGTCCTTTGCTGACTATCCTTTTTGCTTTCTCATCCACAATACTTATATATCTCTTCCCACTACACCGTCTCTACTCATGCTACACCCTTTCCTTGAAAACATGCTTTTTTCGTCTGCTCATTACTCTTGAATCAGCATTCTCAATTTATGTAAATGCTTGATTTCCTCTTTGATTAAACGACTTAATACTTTTTTCGTTCTTTCATGCTTTGTATGATTCTGGACTGTCTCGTAGAATAAAATAGAATCCTTCTCTGCTTGTATGCCAATCAGTAGGGCTTCTTTAACGCTAGAGACATTTCTCACACGGTGGTTGGTCAATCCATTTGTGTTAAATACAGCCGTCTCACTGAGCGCTCTCAGGTAAGCTGAAATCGGCTCTTCATAGACACTGCGACCTTCCTCACTGGAAACTCTTTTATAAATATCCTGAAAGGTCTTGATATGATCCATTTCCTCTTCCGCTAAATGTAGAAACATCTCTTTTATCTGAGGATCATCATATTGACCAGCCGCCTCTATATAAAAACGATGACCTTCTTCTTCAGCACCTATGGCAATCTTTAATACATCGAGCTCATTTAAACCCTCTACAGCCACATTGAATACCTCCCTCTATTTCAAAATCTTTTATCTTTTGTAACCATTCGGATAGGGGTTTGATTCAAGATAATTTATTTCTAAAAACGGTGTATTTCAAACAGTAAATAATTAACTATTCCCTGAACTTTTCAAGATTTGCAAACTTCGTAAACTGTCCAAGCCACGCCAATTCGACCGTCCCTGTAGACCCGTTACGCTGCTTGGCAATAATGACTTCTCCGATATTTTTCTTTTCGCTATCTGGATGATAGTACTCATCTCTATATAGGAACATAACGATATCGGCATCCTGCTCAATGGCACCAGACTCTCTAAGGTCAGAAAGAATTGGTCGATGATCCGCCCTCAACTCCGCTGCACGGGAAAGCTGGGAAAGGGCCACCACAGGACAATCCATTTCTCTGGCAAGACCCTTTAGATTACGGGAAATTGCCGAAATTTCCTGTTGCCTACTCTCTACCTTTCCATCACCGCTCATCAGCTGAAGATAGTCGATCATGACCATATCTAATCCATGCTCCATCTTGAGTTTTCTACACTTGGCCTTCATTTCCATGACCGTAATCCCAGGAGTATCATCAATAAAGACCTTTGCCTGTGCTAAAGGTCCCATGGCCTTCGCCAGTCTCGGCCATTCATCCTCTGTAAGCGTTCCATTTCTAATTTTTTGGATCTCAATGTGAGATTCAGCACTGAGCATACGCTGTACAAGCTGTTCTTTAGACATCTCCAGGCTGAATACAGCCACTGACGCACCCCCTTTTAAGGCGGCATTCTGAACAAGGTTCAGTGAAAACGCCGTCTTTCCCATGGAAGGTCTGGCAGCCACTAGAATCAAGTCTGAGCGTTGAAGACCAGATGTTTTTCTATCAATGTCTGCAAATCCTGTGGTGACTCCTGTAATACCACCCTTGTTTTGATAAAGTTCTTCAATCTTATTAAAACTTTCCAAAAGAATTTCTTTAATGGGGCTAAACCCTTCTTGAGATCTGCTTTGAGAAATGTTGAATATATTTTTTTCAGCAAGATCCAGTATACTATTCAGCTCATCCTCAGCCTGATATCCCTTATCCAGGATTTCCGAAGAAGCCTTGATTAATCGTCGAAGGATTGCCTTTTCCTCTACAATTTTAGAATAATATTTCACATTGGTAGTCGTCGGCACTGCTGAGGATAAGCTGGCCAAATAGCTTATACCACCTATGGCCTCCAGTATCTGGCGCTGGGATAGCTCCTCCGAAAGAGTAACCATATCCACAGGCTCATTTCGGTTGTATAGATCAATCATCGCCTCAAATACTTCTTTATGGGCTTCCTTATAAAAATCATCGCCCCTTATAATCTCAGAAGCAGTAATAATGGCTTCTCGGTCTAGGATCATCGCCCCTAGAACCGATTGCTCTGCATCGATATTATGGGGTGGAATTCTTCCTAAGTACTCCATTTCAAATCCTCCTCACACACTCACCCATGATACGTGTTATAATGAAAGGCCAGAGACAAGGTTAAAAGAACCTCTCCTGGCCTTATCTTTCATCGATAGTCTTCTTATTCTCATCATTATACTAACATAATTTCCAGTACTTCTTCAATCGTTTCTACGGGAATGATTTCTATCCCTTCCCAATTCTGATGAACATCCTTTATATTCTCTATTGGAAGGATCACCTTCTTCATCCCTTCCTGCTTGGCACCATAAATCTTTTCGTTGATACCACCCACTGGTTTTATCTTACCCCGAATGGAAATCTCACCTGTTACGGCCACATCCTGTCGAACCGGCCTATTCTGTATGGAGCTGATAATCGCCGTCACAATAGCTGCCCCAGCTGAAGGACCATCAATATTTCCACCACCAATGGCGTTTACATGAACATCATAATCCGCCAGAAGTTCTCCCGTTGTTTTTCGCACCAAAGATGCGGCATTGAACAAAGAGTCCTTGGTCATGGTGCCTGCCATATCATTGAAGCGCAGACTTCCTCTGCCTTTTTCTATGGCATCAAAGGTCACACACTCCAGTTCTAATACAGAGCCTAAAAATCCATGAACACCCAAACCAAAAACCTTTCCTATCTCAGGAACTTCACTGGCCTTATGGGTAGCCATCGGTGCCAGACGACTCATCTGTACAACCTCTAAAATATGGTTCTTCGTGATATGAACCCCACTCTGCTTCCCTTGCTCATATAAGGCCATGCTATATCCATCGGAAAGCAGATTAATTGCCTTCCTTCCCTCTATGGTATAATGACTGATGATCTGGGGTACCTCTTCATCCAATTTTACTTGTAAACGTCCAGCTGCTCTTACTACAATATCCTCTATATGTTGCGCAGACAGGGGTTCAAAAAATACCTCTGCACATCTGGAGCGAAGGGCTGGGTTAATTTCATTGGGTTGCCTCGTAGTAGCGCCGATCAACACAAAATCAGCGGGAGCTCCATCATGGAAGAGTTTTTTCACATATAAAGGTACCGCCGGATTGTCAGGATCATAATAAGCGGAATCAAATTCCACCCGCTTGTCCTCCAAGACCTTTAGCAGTTTGTTTTGGAGAGTCATATCCAATTCCCCAATTTCATCTATGAAGAGTACCCCGCCATGGGCCTCTGTCACAAGACCAGGCTTTGGTTCTGGTATTCCCACCTCTGCCAGATCTTTTTTGCTGCCTTGATAGATGGGGTCATGGACAGAACCCAACAGCGGATTTGTAGACTCCCTTGGATCCCACCGCAATGTGGTTCCATCTACCTCTATAAATTTAGCCTCTTCATCAAAGGGCGTATGCTTCATTTTTTTTGCATGCTCTAAAGCCAGTCTGGCTGCCGTTGTCTTTCCTACCCCCGGTGGGCCGTAGATGATGATGTGCTGGGGAAAGGGTGACGCAATCTTGGAGACTAGGGATTTAATTGCTTTATCCTGCCCCTCAACATCCTCAAGCTTTTTAGGTCGAAAGAGCTCCATAGCTGACTTAGATAATTTCTTGGATTCCAGCTTTTCTAGCTGGGCATATTTCTTAAAGGTATAGGCATTTTCTGGCCCCGTGGTACTTTTTAGAATCTGCAGCTTCATTTCTTCCATGTATTGCTGCTGCTTCTGTTCAATTCTCTCCAGGGTCTCCTGCTCAATCCTATACTCTACAGTCTTTTTTGCCAGCATATCGGCAAGCTTTTCCTCAATGCTGCTCAGTAGATTTCTGACGGCTTCTCCCTTGGGAACTTCCTTCAATTCTAATGAATCAAATACAACCCGATGGAGGGCTAAGATCCTATCCTCGATCTTCTCGGAATGTATCAGTTCTCCCGCTCCTGTCTTTTCAACCCGCTGGGAAACTTTTTCTGTTCCTAGAACATGGTCTAAAATTTGGTAGAGAGTGGCAATTTGCTTTGGAACAAGTCCTCTCTCATTTAGTTTTTCATGAATGTTTGCCATATCTACGATCTCTGGATATTGATCAAATTGTGCCGCCATGAATATCTCCCTTCTACTCTGCTGCAACCTCTACTTTTAACTTTGCTGTTACTTCTGGATAAACTTTGATTTCTACAAATACTGCACCCAATTCTCGAATCGGATTGTCCAAATGCATTTTTCTCTTATCAATCTTAATTTTATGCTGCTTTTCCAATGCCTCTGCAATATCCTTAGAGGTGATAGATCCAAACAATCTTCCTCCATCTCCTGCTTTTCCCTTTAGTTTTACAGTAAGCTGAGATATCTTATCAGCTAAGGCTTTTGCCTCTGCCAGTTCTTCTTGTTTCTTTCTCTCTTCGGCAGCTTTTTGCTTCTCTAATACCTTCATACCGCCTTCAGTAGCCTCTTTGGCAAGTCCCCTAGGGATCAAGTAATTTCTAGCATGTCCATCACTGGCATTTATTACATCTCCAACTTTTCCCATTCCTTTTACATCCTTTAATAAAATTACCTTCATTTTACTTCACCTTCCTCAAAATATTCATCTATTGCTTTTATCAGCATGCTCTTTGCTTCTTCTAAGCTCACATTGACCAACTGGGTTCCTGCAACCGTTAAGTGCCCACCCCCGCCAAGCTTTTCAAGGATGACTTGCACATTGATATCTCCTAAAGACCTTCCACTGATAAACAGTTCCTCGTTATCTCGGACACCCAGCACAAAGGATGCCATGATCCCTCGAATATCCAATAGCTCATCGGCAGCCTGAGCAGCAACTAAGTTGGCGTTATGGGTTCCCTTTGGACAAATGGAGATGGCAATGTTCCGACCTATATCTTCAGCACTCCTTACCACCTGAGCTCTCGCCACAAAGGTCTGCAGATCATCTTGGAATAATTGGCGTACACTGGTGGTATCCGCTCCAGCCCTTCGCAGCAGTGATGCTGCCTCAAAGGTTCTAACCCCTGTTTTAAAGGAGAAATTTTTTGTATCTACTGTAATCCCCGCCAGAAGCGCTTCTGCTTCCACCTTTTCTAAGACCAGCTTATCCTCCATATACTGAAGTATTTCTGTTACCAGCTCACAGGTAGAAGACGCATAGGGCTCCAAATAGGTAAGCACTGTATTTTCAATAAACTCTGCACCTCTTCGATGATGGTCGATCAGTACAATCTTGTCTGCTTTTTGGATAGCCTCTGGACACTGGGTAAACCCAGGACGATGGGTATCGACCACCACCAACAGGGTTTGATTATCTAACTGCTCCAACACATTTTCAATATCAATCATGCGATATTCCCCATGCTGCTGTATACGATGATAAAGATTTTCTATGGCTGGATTGATCCCCTCAAAAACAATATATGCTTCTTTTCCTCTATTTTTTACGGCCTTAGCTACCCCTATGGCAGCGCCGAAGCTGTCCATATCAGGAATTTTATGTCCCATGATAATGACCTTGCTCGACTGATCGATGAGCTGTCTTAAGGCATGGGCAATCACCCTTGCCTTTACCTTGTTTCTCTTCTCCACGGCCTTGGTTTTTCCACCATAAAAACTCAAGGTATCAATTTTCTTAACAACGGCCTGATCCCCGCCCCTTCCCAAGGCTAGATCAACACCGGCCCGTGCAAACTCTTCCAACTGTATCGGTGTTTTTCCATTGACTCCTACGCCGATACTCAGGGTAATAGGGATTTCATTGCCCACTTGAATTTCTCGGATTTCATCCAGTATGGCAAATCGTTTTGACTCCAATCGCTCCAGGTATTTATGCTCAAAGAACACTATGTATTTGTCTTTGGTATACCTTTTTGCCACAGCATTCATTCTAGCAGCCCATAGGCTCACCTTTCTATCAATCTCTGCTGTAACCATCGGTCTGTTGGCTTCTTCCATGCCTTGGATTACATCATCATAATTATCCACCTGAATCAACGCAATGTCAGGCTTCTCCTCATTATATTTCACCTTAAGGTTTTGAAAATGAGTGATATCAATCCAATACAACATGATGATATAACGGGACTCATAGTCATTCGTTATTTTAACTATATTATAGAGGACTTTATAATGTCTATCCTTAATTGTTACCTCTGTTACCATATCTTTTTTGTCCTGCAAAATATTACTCACTTTTAACCCAGCAATCAAATCTTCAATGTCCCTCTCCAATATGTCCTTGACGTCCACCATCTCAGCAAACTTGGGATTATACCAAGCGATACTGCCATCAAACTCTACGATGGCCAAGGGGATGGGAAGATTGAGAATAGCATGCTTCGTTGCAGAGTCAATGTCAGAAGACAGGCTCTCGATATAGCGGGTCCACATTTCCTTTCGATCGTGCTGGGTCTTCCAATGATGGTAAATCAAATAGAGCAATACAAGAATCCCGATTCCACCTATAAACAGATTGTAATAGGCCAAGATCGAGATAAATACGGTCATAATCCACAAATGTATCTTTGTATCGGGCACAAGCATTTTTATAAATCGTTTATTTCCCATGGGTTGCACTCCTATAAATTAACCTAACTTTTTTAGCTTCCTGAAATCTGCAAAGACATCAATAAGCCCTAAAATAACAGTCATCAAGCCACCTGGCCCACTGAAGAGAACGTATACAAAAACAAAGATTCTATATAATCTGCCTAGGCGGTATTTCTCAATTAAAAAACTGATCACTGCAAGGCCTTGAATAAAAAATGCCGTCCGGAAAAGCAACGATACATTGGCTGACAGCGTATTGAAATCCACAACCCGAATATATTGGGTAAGATACGTAAGTAATAAAATAATTACTGTCCCCATAACGATGCTATCAGGTAGCTTAAAATATTTAAATTGGGGAAATATAGGCGTCTTATCTCCGATCTTATTCAATATGTAAGCTGTTAAAAGATAGTTGACATAAGAAAAAACTACCGAAATTAAGATCAATATGGAGGGAAATGTCATACCAAACACGACAATAAAGGCTTCATAAGCCGTTTCCATTTGTTCTAATTTCCCGGGTTCAATACCCATTCCACTATACAAGGATATGGCCATATCTTTGGATTCATTTAGGGCATTCATGAGTTCTTGTACCACATTGTTTCCCATTGCAAAGGTTACTAACCCCATGACCAAAACAATAGAGGTTACAAATGCAATGATTCCACCCGCCCATATCTTCATGGGATCATATTTCTTATCCATCATGTAGCCCATGGTTATCGCTACAATACTAGTCAAAGAAAATAATATGACAGATGACCAAATTCCAATGAAACCTCCTACAATAGCACCTGTTATACCAATTGAAAGTATTTCAACGTATAAGCCATGTCTTTTTCCAAGTATCATAAAAGGTACTGGAAGTAAAAATAGCAGAATCGTTAGAAACGGTATGTAATTGCCAATAATCGTAAATAGGCTTGCAATACCAATGATCATGGCGGCTTCTGCTAACGATCGTGCTTTGTCCTGTTTTTCCAAATTTTGCTCCTCCTAGCTTCTGTTTCTATCTAGATATTGTTTCAAGCTGGATAAATCTCCATACCAGCCCTCTACCTTGTGTTGTTCCAATATTCCCAGACGAATTTTGTCCTCAATTCGCATATCGACAGTAGCAAAGTTGATGCCTAAACGTTTGCCTAGTATATAGGTCACAAGGATAATATTTGCCAGTACATCGATCAATGCATCCTGTGTTCCCTTTACACCCTTCACCAAAAGTTCAAACAAGGATGCAATGGTTGTCAGCAATTCGCTTTTCAGCCATTCGATTATCTTTATGTTTTTCGTTACATCTATTTGTTGATCACCCATCGCCATATGTATACTCTCCTCCCTTTATATACATTATAGCAGATTAGGCCTTAATGTATATATTCTGTAGGAAAGATTGGACTCCTTTTTAAAATATTTTCCATTGAAATCAATGCTATACACAGTTTTTTAAATTGCCCTAATAGCAGGACATAGTTTTTGCTTTGAAAACTATTTTTTTGTTTTATTTGCTGGCATTTTATATGCTCTTAATGATCGATACTATCCCTATTTAAGTGTTTCCACTTTTATATTTAATTTTCCATCTGGATGAATAGAACGAATATCAATTCAAAAAAAATTAAAGTTCTTGGATCTGACTAGATCCAAGAACTTTGTTGTTCAGCGCAGTTACAATTACGCTGCACTTGAGACAAGATTAATTAAAATATCTTGTTATATCGGAGATGTTCGTAAACTTGAAGTTTTTGATACAGTATATAAACTTGATACAAAGCTCTTGAAAGCAATCACCATCGAAGCAACCATTGATGCAGCTGTTTTTATAGATCATGGGCTTGAAAATATCTAAAATGCTTCCTATGGCATCACCATCTCCCCTTTGTGCTGCGTCAAATAATTGTCTTAGAAATGCATCACTCATAGGATAACCTCCTTTAATGCTGGATTTTTCCCAACATCTCGATCATAAATAATAGGGTTTTATTCAAGTCATCCAGCTTCTTTTCTATCCTAATTAATAGAAAGGCTGTAACGGCAATAGGGAAGCCTAAGGTTGAAACAAATTCATTAAATATTTCCATGATTACTTCCCTCCTATCTGTTTCCTTAACTTATCTAAAGCGGTTTTCTTGATCTTATTGACGGCTTGCTGGCTAATTTCTAGTTCCTTAGCCACCATCTCTTCTTCTTTCTCTTTTATGATGCACTCATGAATGATCTGCTTTTGCCTGTCTGTTAGTTCATCAATGGCTTCGAGCACTTTCTTATTCACAAAAATCTCACGATAGTCTATGTTCTCTTTATCCCTATAGATTTCTTCTATAAAATCTATAGGGGCATCGGCAATGGTGTTGATCTTTTCCTCTTCAAAATCAGCATCTAACACATTTAAGTACAAACCTTCTTTTTCTCTGATTTCATTTCCCTTTTGCTTTACATCCATGGCTGCAAAGACAATGGATTTTCTTATGTAGCTGTAAAGGTTGATTCGAAACAGGTAATCATTAAACTTTTGATTGAGGACATCTAAAAAATCGTCATTCTTGAAGATAATTCCTTGGACATATAGCTCCTTATTTGCCGCATCTTCCTCTAAAAACTTCTTTGCTAAACTATCCACCTTATCCCCTCCTTGTGTAACCCCCTGTAACCTGTTCACCAATAAGATACATTTGTAGACTGCTTAAATATATTTAAGCTCCCCTACTATATAAGACGGTTGAAAAGTAAAAAAAATCAACCATATTATTCACATTTTTTAAAATTTTCTGTTTTTGTGTAAATTATATCACACTTTATCATTACATATCCATATAATTCCATAATTTTGAACTAACGTTCTTGCTAATGTTAAAAAATATCAAATTTCCCCGCGGAAAAACTGGGTACTCTTTTTTATAGAGATTTTTAAGAGATTTTTAAGAAATATTTAAGATTTTTGTCCACTGTTTCTTAAGAAGTGTTTTGTAAAATAAAAACATGAACACACTAGAGATATGAAAGAAAGGGAGGGGAAACGATGAAAACAAATATCTATATATTATACGGTGGACGATCTGCTGAACACGAGATTTCACTGCAAAGTGCCATGGCAGTCATTAACGGCCTTGACAAACAAAAATATGTGATACACCCCGTCTATATCGGCAAGGATGGAACATGGCAAGCTGGCGCACCTGTAGATGAGGGGACAGTAATCGATGATAAAGAACAGCTGAAGACGCTGGCCCATCAATCACTATTCCATTCCTTAGGGAACTTCCTATTAGAATGCTTTAAGAAAAATGAAAAAAGTATCATATTCCCAGTTCTCCACGGGCCAAATGGAGAAGATGGTACAATACAAGGACTTTTAGAATTGTTGGACATACCCTATGTAGGGAATGGGGTCTTGGCATCTGCTTTGGGGATGGATAAGGCGGTAATGAAGGACCTATTAACAAAGGAATATATTCCTCAATCCCATTATATGGTCCTGAAGTATCAAGATTGGCAGGAAAATAAAGAACATTCCTATACTGAGGTGGAAGAGGTCATTGGTTACCCATGTTTTGTAAAGCCCGCTCGATTAGGCTCAAGCATTGGCATCAGCCGCTGCGAAAGTCGCGAAACCCTGGGAAAGGCTATCCAAGAAGCTTTCCTCTATGATCATAAGTTGGTGATAGAGCAGGAAATCATCGGCCGAGAAATGCAAATCGCCGTATTGGGCAATCATCAGCCCCAAAGTTCAGTAGTAGGAGAATTCATTCTCGAACGACCCTTTATGGATTATGATGCCAAGTATGTGGATGGAAAGCTGCTCCCAATTATTCCAGCAAAATTGTCTCCAGAGGTCAGTCGTGCCATGAGAGATATGTCTTTGAAGGTCTTTAAATTATTAAACTGTCAGGGAATTGCCCGCATCGATTACTTTGTAACGAAAGAGGAACAGTTTTATGTAAACGAAGTAAATACGATGCCGGGATTTACGAAACAGAGTATGACTCCTGCTTTATGGAATCAAACAGATGGAACAACCTATTCTCAATTGTTAGACAAACTGATCCAGCTTGGATTTGAAGCATATGAAGAAAAAAAATCAATTGTTATTGGGAGGTAAGTATGATACGACGCAGCATAATAGAAATATCGGAAATGGTAAAAGGTGTTCTAATAGGACAGGAACACTCCGACGAGATAATCCAGGGTATCTGTACTGATTCTAGGAATATACAGGAAAATCAATTGTTCATTCCTCTTCAGGGAGAAAATTTTGATGGACATGTTTTTATAGATAAGGTAGCTGAAAGCGGAGCAAAAGCGGCATTGTGGAGCAGGCATGTACCCTTGCCATCTGTGGCAATTCCACTGATTTTAGTGGAGGATACTTTGGTTGGGTTACAAGAATTAGCCAAAGCCTATCGTAGCCAATTAAAAACGACCATCGTAGGTATTACTGGAAGCAATGGCAAGACTTCCACAAAAGATATATTGGCCAGTATTTTAAGTGTAAAATACAAGACTCACAAAACTTTTCAAAACTTCAATAATCAGATTGGTGTACCCCTAACCCTCCTTGAGATGGAAGAAAGTGCAGAAATGGCTGTCGTAGAAATGGGTATGTTCCGTCTTGGAGAAATTCAACTGTTAACCACCATTGCAGCCCCCGATGTGGCTGTAATCACCAACATTGGTGAAGCCCACATGGAATGGCTCAAAACCAGAGAAAATGTTGTTCGGGCAAAGCTGGAAATCCTTGAGGGTTTAAAGGAAAACGGACCATTCATATATTTTGGAGATGATCCATTGTTGCAGCGAGGAATCAGCACCTATCCTCAAAGCTATCCAAAGATTACTTTTGGTCAAGACCCGGAAAATGATTATAAACCTATACTTGAGGAAATAAATGATGAGGGAATTACCTTCTCTTTAGATTTACCAGATCATCCAAGTTTTTATCTTCCTATGCTGGGTAAGCACCAAATGTTAAATGCCACTGCTGCCATTGCAGCAGCTAGGTCCTTAGGTATGTCCTTTGATGAGATAAGGATCGGGTTAAAACAAGTAGAGGCTACAGGTATGCGTAATGAGTTGGTTCATTGTAAAGGTTTCACCATCTTAAACGATGCTTATAAATCAAACCCTCCTAGCTTGAAAGCAGCATTAGAGACCCTATATGCATTAAAAGGGTATACGCAGAAAATTGCAGTTTTAGGAGATATGACAGGCCTTGGAGAAGAAGCACCAAAGATGCATGAGGAAATCGGTGAAAGTTTAGATGAAAATCTAGTGGACTATATTTTCACACTAGGTACTCTCGCTAACCATATCGCTGAAAAAGCGAAAGAGAAATTTCCAGCGGAACGGGTTATTTCTGTTGAAAGCAAAGAAGCACTGCTGGAAAAGCTAAAAAAGGTTATAGAGAAGGATGCCATCATCCTAGTAAAAGGCTCTCGAGAGATGCGACTAGAAGATGTGATCCACCAACTTCAAAAGGGTGATATCAAGATATAACCAAAGAAAAAGGTGATTTCTAAAATCACCTTTTAAGGTTGGTATATCAATCTTTATATGGATTTCTATAAATGCAACACAAATTAAAACTGTGTCGCATTCATAGTTTTTGAGAATTGGTAATTAAATCATTAATATATTTATAATCAAATTTAGAACCTATAATTTTATAATAGCCATCATGGAACCCCCGTTTATCAGACCTAATAGCAATAATGGTTAAATTATCTAAATATATTTCATCAATAAATATTTTATTATTTGCTGGTGGGACAAACTCAAACATACCCGAAAAGTAAATTTCTTTCTCATGTTTATGAATTTCATTCCAATGTGCCTTCTCTTTTAAAGGTATCAAATTTAAATCACTAAAATATTTAAAAATAAGAGTGTTGGTATCCAAGTTATGACTAGATTTATTTATTGAATTATTAGGATGATTCTTACTAAAATGAAAACCACGCGGAGTATCTTTGGTGAACTCAACTAAAGGGTTGTAAGGGATTTTATAATATATATAATTTTGATAAAAGTTTGTTAATAAATAAAACAGGATTAATATAGAGAATACATATTTAAAATTTTTCATGATTATAATTCATTCCTTTCACCTATTTGGGGTACCACCAACATTTCCGACAAACTCCATTCTAAGAAATTATGTTGTACTACAATTTTAATATATTACTGACACTTATGTTGCACTAAACAAGTAAAATCAACGTTTTAAGCTATATTAGTGCGACATAAATATGGCTTAAAGTGAGTTTTGTCGTTTTGCTGGCGAGCCCCCAAGTTTAAACAAGCTAATATCCAAATAGTTCCAGGAAAACTATATCATAAAAAATATCGCTATTTATGTTACATATTAATTACATTTCCGCTGCTTCTCAAAAAAACTTCTAACAGATCAGGGCGAAGATTTTTTTATTATATTATTTATCAAGTGTAATTAAAAGATATCCCTTGTATAAAAGATGATTTCTAAAGAATCTTTTATACAAGGGATATCAATGTTTTAATGTATTTTATTAGGTATAGATTTAACACTAGGATCTATAATATTAGTTTTAGACAATATATTTACATTGGCTATATCTTAAGAAAGCTTCATTTTTTTTCTACTGGTTTAGCATAATTAAAATATATATCTCCTGTATATTTAGGTATAAATAATTTATCTTCTTTTTCTATTTTTATACCTATGTATTCTTTCAGTAAATTAACATAGCTTTCTTCTGTTTTCAATGCATCACTTAATGTTTCCGGATCTCCTATAGCTTTGATAACAAAAGGACTACTATATTCATTGTCATTTATTTGTATCCTCATCTTATTAGCTTTTATTTTACTTGTTGAAATTAATCGTTCATCATTTATAGAAATAACTTCTGCTCCCTCAGATGTTAATAGATTTACAATTTTAATAAGGTCGATATCATGAATAATATTGTTTGAGTTATTTATCTGGGTTTCATTATCTGTGAGCGTTATACTAACACCCTCCCCTTCAACATCTACTGCTCCTGCAAGTATTTGAACATTTTCCATGTTCTGTTCTAATGACACTGATTTTTGTACGTTTGTAAACCCTGTTATCATTAAAAATGCTATTATTAGAACTATAAATTTTAGTGAATTTTTTTTTAATATTGATATCATACTGGCAGCTCCTTTACATGTCTTATTTCTCTTCTATACTCACTATATCAACATATTATAACTAAAAAGTAAATATATGTAAATAACTGGTTGGTTATTAACCTACAGCTATTTTAAGATTTTATTTCTCCTTTTTTAGTCTCTTAATAGTAAGACAGTTTTTGTTGGCGATTTGTTTCATTATTTGTTTATTTCAATAAAACTTTATTTAAATGTTCTATATCACCACCAGATAATTTGTAACTCAACTAACTTTTAAATTAATCCTAAAAAATCACATTTAGGGTATAGTTGAATAATAAAATAAAAAAGTGATTATTAAAATCGTCCTATATCGTAGATATATGAATGCTTATATACAGTTACCACAGCTTTGATCTATGTAATTCTATTTTTGTACAATTAATGTTCGAGCTTCAGCTTTCAAGATAGAGCCCCCTTTATAAAAGTTTTATTTTAATCTTCAAATATAGTTTTAGAGTATTACTGGCATTTGTAAAATATTTTAAAAACATAAAAAACCCCTGAATCCAGGAGCTTTTATGTTCAACTTAATTAACATTGTGTTGCATTCGGATTAAATTTAACCAAAGTATTTTGTTATGTCTGAGATGTTTGTGAACTTGAATTTTTTGATACAATGTATAAACTTGATACAGAGTTCCTGGAAACAATCACAATCGAAAGAACCATTGATACAGCTGTTTTTATAGATCATAGGTTTAAAGATATCTAAGATAGTTCCTATGGCATCACCATCTCCCCTTTGGGCTGCATCAAATAATTGTCTTAGAAATGTATCACTCATAGGATAACCTCCTTTAATTCTGGGCTTTTCCCAGATGTTCAATCATTAGTAATAGGGTTTTGTTCAGTTCATCCAGCTTCTTTTCTATCCTGATTAATAGAAAGGCTGTGACAGCAATGGGGAAGCCTAAAGTTGAAACAAATTCATTTAATATTTCCATGTCTACTTCCCTCCTATCTCTTTCCTTAGCTTATCTAAGGCAGTTTTCTTAATTTTATTGACGGCTTGCTTGCTAATTCCCAGTTCTTTGGCTACCGTCTCTTCTTCTTTGTCTCTTATAATACATTCATGAATGATTTGCTTTTGTCTGTCTGTTAAGATATTTATGGCTTGAAGCGTTTCCTTATCTGTAAGAATGTCACTAAAGTCTATGTTTTCTTTATCCCTATAGATCTCTTCTGTAAAATCCATAGGGGCATCGGCAATGGTGTTGATCCTTTCCTCTTCAAAATCAGCATCTAAAACATTTAAGTATAATCCTTCTTTTTCTCTTAATTCATTTTCTCTTTTCTTTAGATCCATGGCAGCGAAGAAAATGGATTTTTTTATGTAGCTGTAGAAATTGATTCGAAACAGGTAGTCATTAAACTTTTGATTGAGGACATTTAAAAAGCTGTCATCTTTGAAGATAATTCCCTGGACATACAGATCTTTATTTACTACATCTTCCTCTAAAAACTTCTTTGCTAAACTATCCACCTTATCCCCTCCTTGTGTAACCCCCCCTGTAACCTGTTACCCAATGAGATACATTCTGAGATTGTTAAAAGATTCATCTCATTTCTATATAAGACGACCGAAAAATAAATTTGGTCAACCATTTTCTATACATTTTTTAAAATTTTTGAAAATTAGGTCAATTGTTACATTTGAATTACACTAGAACATCCAGATTATACCATAATTCAGAACATATGTTCTATATCTTGAAAAAAAAATATCAAATTTCCTTGGAGAAAATTTGATCTCTCTATATAAAACGGATTTTTTTTAAAATAATCAACCATTCTATAAAAAAATTTTTGAAAATTATTTTTTTACGTTTGGTTGATTTTATCCTCTTTCGATCTTCTTATTTAGTGTAGGGCAAAACGAACTGGCCAGAGAGTAGAAGCCTAACAAAATAAAAATATAATAAAAATGTAAAAGGAGGAATATTACATGGCTTGGTCTATTGAAATCAATCTCCCTGAAAATAGGGATAATAAAGGTACATTAAAAATGTATGCTAATGGAAGTGTTATTCATACTTGCGCCTGCTTAGGAAGAGGAAGTGAGTGCCCCGATCATACCCAATGGTGGGCTACCAATGGTGACACTCCTACCGGTTCCTATAATGGTACTTTGATAGCTGCAGATACTAATGTATATAGCTACGGACCATATAAGAGAATAAACTTAGAACCAACTGGTGGACATGCTTTGGAAGCTGCCCAAGCAGGAAGATATGGTTTTATGATTCACGGTGGGGACCCAGCAGATACTGGAACGCCGTGGTACCCATTAAGACCTACTCATGGTTGCATTAGAGTTTCTAACGCCGACCAAAAGAAACTTGCTGAACTTGTTACCGCAAACGGCGGAACTGGTTACATTGGTATCTACGGTACTCAAAAGGAGAGGCCATAAGGAGCTTAATTAAATAAAAATAATAGGTGAAAGCCTATTATTTTTATTTTCAATACAATGGAATTCTTATAGATTTTATGTTTTCCAAATAATAACTGCCGTTTGCTATAACTTTTTCTGGACAATCAAAACGACCTATTTTTTTTTCCTCATATATTGCTTTTATCATCCCGCTATACTCTTTATTTATTATTTCCTGAAGCTCTTCAGACTTATACTTTAAAGAAGCTGTGTTCACAACCAAGCAATCATCTGTGACATCAAACATGTTTTGCATATGTATATTATCCAGCACAAAGAACTTATCGTCTTCTGCAAAGGCAAGAGACCTGATATTGCCCTCCTCAAAAACATTTATTTCCTTAGATATAGCCATATAATTTGAGTAACCATCATCAAAATGCATTGTGTAGTAATATCCATTATCCATGTATAACCCTTTATTGCCGACCCACATGAACGCTACATTATTTTTTATTTCTATCAATTTATCAGTTTCGATATCATAAATACTATCCTTTACGAAAATATATCTTTCATTTTGAGACCATTGTATAGCATATCTTGAAAGATTATACATTGAATACGGATCATCTGATAGTGCTGAATAATCCTCGTATATAACCTTCGAAATTTCTTTATTGCCACTTTTTACATGAAGCACTAATTCATTATTATGAGTACATACTACTTCCTTATCTCCACGCTGAGATACACTTAACACATAACTTTTGTTATCTTTAAGCGCTTCTTCTTCAACTTCATTTATATTATCATTCGTCTCTATTTTAGTGACGTGGCTATCGCTTAATCTCCAAACCCCGACCATTGCTACAGCAGCAATTGTAGTAAAAATCAATGCTCTCTTTAACATTATTCATCACTCCAAATCTCATTTTTTATGTTTCGATACTCTCTAAAAGTTCTCCTTTCTACTTTCTATGATTATTCTGAATGTCACCTCAGGCTTAGGTTTAACATTGATTATGTGTTTTCGAATTAGCTACTAAATGATAATTTGTTAATTGATTAGAGTTTTTAGATATTTAGGAACTCTCTATCATTATGTAACTTGTTTTTAATTCTTGAATCTATCATCCCTTGCGTAGTTCTTTAACAGTAAGACATTTTAATTAATAATTTGTTCCCGAATTTGTTTGTTTTGGAAGAAATTTATTTTTGATCTATATTATTTCTTAAAGAAGAATTTGAAGAATAGTTGAAAATGACATAGACACTTACCCGTCAATGATATAAGCTGCTTCTTGAAAATTATTTTCTTTAAAAACTTAGTTCCTAAGAATGAATATGCTTTTATACCCTTAGACACTGGCATAATCGAATTTCTATGATTAACTTTTAAAATTAGCAGACGTTTTTTTATCAAATAAAAAAGCACACTACGTGTGCTTCGCTAGGGGAATCTAGTTCCCCTTCGACGGCTGCAAAGCAGCCTGAGCACCCCTCTGACTGCAGCATGGGACTACTTCACCTGCACCCCTGCTTTTTTTATAGTATAAGAAAGTCTACTTTCTTATACTATAAAAAAAGCTCAAATCACTATTTGAGCTTACATCGAACATAATTACTTAATATATAACAGCCTTTCTACATGAATGCATTGTTATCTAAATTTGAACTTATATTAAATCAATAGAATCCTCTTTTACCTCATTCAATGATTGTTTAGTTACAACATAAGTGTTAGCTATATAGTCATGGATAGCCCTTTTCTTCTTGTTAAAAACAACAGCGAGTACATCAATAAGAAAAAAGAATGTGAAAAGATTTACTATTAATAATAGAATTCTATTTACTACTCCATTCAAAATAAAGAAATTTGCAATAAAAGATAAAATAGTTGAAACTAATTGTGGGCTCAATCGAGTTAGGGATTGTAAGACGGAAATATATTGTCCATTATCATTTACAATCCTTATTTTTGTAATCAACTTACCAGGAGTTCCGCCATACCTTACTTGAAAGAACACTTGAAAACAATAAGATAAGATTGTGTATAACAACACAGGAAGGAAAAGCTTATTCTCCATAAAATATATATAATGCTTCATATAAAAGAACAATACTGGGCTAAGGATGATAATATCAAGGATGGATGCTAACACTCTTTTCCAGAAACCAACGTATTCAACTTCACTAATTGTTTCATTCTTAATTGTCTCATGAGTATCCATAAAAAGTCTCCTTTTTCCACTTTATTTCTATAACAGAACCATAAACAGTCAGAGTATTTCTGATAACTATTGTATTCCCAAAGCTTACCGAGTGATCCATCCCAGAGGGAATTTTGAATATGTAGCCATATTCACTATATTCTCTAAAAATTTACAAATTCCTCCAAACTAACATTATTTACTAGAGTATTCCTCAAACTGCCCGTTTTCGTTATTAAGCAGACAAATAAAAAGCAAAGTAGACTTATAGTAATTATCTACTTTGCCTCTGTTCCCACCATACTTTAAAATTGCTTCCTATCTTTAATGACTATCATCAACTACTGGTATTCATCAAAATTCACATTTTGTTGCAGTAACGTAGATTAACAAAAATATTTTGTTACGTCTGAAATATTCGTAAACTTGAAGTTCTTAATACAGTATATAAACTTGATACAAAGCTCTTGAAAACAATCACCGTCGAAGTAACCATTGATGCAGCTGTTTTTATAGATCATTGGTTTAAAGACCTCTAAAATAGTTCCTATAGCATCACTATCTCCCCTTTGGGCTGCATCAAGCAATTGTCTTAGAAATGCATCGCTCATAGGTTGGCCTCCTTTATTGCTGGGTTTTTCCCAGGGCTTCAACCACTAGTAATAAAGTTTTATTTAGTTCATCCAGCTTCTTTTCTATTCTGATTAATAGAAAGACTGTAACGGCGATGGGAAAGCCTAAAGTTGAAACAAATTCATTTAATATTTCCATATCTATTTCCCTCCTATCTGCTTTCTTAACTTATCTAAGGCAGTCTTTTTTATTTTATTGACGGCTTGTTTGCTAATTCCTAGCTCCTTAGCAATCGTCTCTTCTCCTTTGTCTTTTATAATACATTCATGAATAATCTGCCTTTGCCTGTCTGTCAGTGTATTTATGGCTTCTAGAACTTTCTTATCTGTAAAAATCTCGTGATAATTTATATCTTCTTTATCCCTATAGATTTCTTCTGTAAAATCCATAGGGGTATCTGCAATGGTGTTAATCTTTTCCTCTTCAAAGTCTCCATCTAATACATTTAAATATAGTCCTTCTTTTTCTCTTAATTCACTGTCCTTTTTCTTTAGATCCATGGCTGCAAAGAAAATGGATTTTTTTATGTAGCTGTAGAGATTGATTCGAAACAGGTAATCATTAAACTTTTGATTGAGGACATCTAAATAGCTGTTATCTTTGAAGATAATTCCTTGGACATACAGATCCTTATTTGCTGCATCTTCCTCTAAAAACTTCTTTGCTAAACTATCCACCTTATCCCCTCCTTGTGTAAACCCCCCTGTAACCTGTTCACCCATAAAATACATTTAGAGTTTGTTAAAAAATTAATCTCATTACTATATAAGACGGTTGAAAAGTAAATTTGGTCAACCATTTTTTATACATTTTTTAAAATTTTTGAAAATTAGGTCAATTGTTACATTTGAATTACACTAGAACATCCAGATTATACCATAATTCAGAACATATGTTCTATATCTTGAAAAAAAAATATCAAATTTCCTTGGAGAAAATTTGATCTCTCTATATAAAACGGATTTTTTTGAAAAAAATCAACCACTCTAGAAAAAATTTTTTTAAAATTATTTTTTTGTGTTTGATTGATTTTTGATCCCTTTTCATCTTCTTATTTAGTGTAAGGCAAAACGAACTGGCCAGAGAGTAGAAGCCTAACAAAAAAACAAATAAAAAAATATAAAAATGAAAAGGAGATGTTTATTATGGCGGCACCAAGACCAGGAGATTTAAAGTGGGTTGAATCTACGACAACAAAACAAGAACTAGAAAATCAGGTGGGAGCAATCAACACAACACCAGCTCCATTAAATATTCTTGTAGGTGTATCTGGTTTCTTTGCAGGATTAGCAAATGCTGTGGCTGGAACAGTGATAGGTGCGTTTGGATTAATTTTACTTGCTAAGGATACTTATTACAATGAGCAAAAAGCTAAATTAGAATCGTTACTTAGCAAATTAACCACTGCAAGCCCAAGTACTGTTGTAGTTATTGAGCAAGAATATAAATATAGTGCAAAGGGCGCATGGGCACCAACAAACAACGTTAGATTCTCAACAAAATAGAAATAAAAGAGCCGTACTTCTGGGCAAGTGCGGCTCTTTTATTTCTATATAAATTAATAAAAATAATTGTAAATAAAAATACTTATCATAGCTATTGCCATAAAGATAACAGATAAAAGATATCTGATATGTCTAGTTCTAATAAAATGTTTATAATATATAAAAGCTATACTGGGAATAAATGTAAAAATAAAAATACCTATTGCAATCATAGAAGTTTCTTTATTCATAATAAAAAAGAATAAAGCTAAAAAGTATGTTAGAAGCAACCAAAAATCTAAACTTCCAGTTTTTATAACTTCGAAAGGCTTAAAGCTATAATTGTTTTTTTGAACTGAGTATATAATTCTAGAAGATATAAAAATTGATAGCGTAGCAAATAAAAA
Source organism: Anaerosolibacter carboniphilus (assembly GCF_014205875.1). Lineage (GTDB taxonomy): Bacteria > Bacillota > Clostridia > Peptostreptococcales > Thermotaleaceae > Anaerosolibacter > Anaerosolibacter carboniphilus. Next base: position 623 of record NZ_JACHEN010000046.1, on the reverse strand, counting down.
GATCAATATTTGTATTTTCATAAATATCACCTCAAAAATTTTTTATAGTACGAAGAGTTAATATTACATTCAATTGAAGTTTTATAATTAGATAAGACTTATTTACATATTACTATTTTGTTAATGCTTAGGATTTTTCATTTTTATTAGTATGATCAAGATATATTCAGTACATCTTGAAACGTTAATTAGTGATCTAGGGAAAGTAGTTCTTCCTAATAAAAACATTGAATATCTTCAATGTTTTCATAACTAAATTCACACATAGGCGACAACCTCTTTCCTTCATATCATATGCTCATGTTTGTGATTTCAGTATACAAATCGCCTCCTTTCATAACTCCTTAATAGTAAGACAACTAAACTGGGAATTTGTTCCTTAGTTTAGTTGTTTTTAGAAAAATATTGTTGTAAATATTAAGAGTTCCTTAAAGAACAATTTACGGAACTCTTGATATATTCATTGTAATCGCCTCTTAATATAATGTTAATTTTATGCTTATATCCATTTAATAGTAACTTGAAAATTGACCTTTCCCCGATAAAATAGACACGCTATACGGCTAGTTTTCTTTCATTTTCATAGGATATCGGGGTTTTATATCCAAGAGCAGAATGTAGCC
>NZ_JACHEN010000045.1 GCF_014205875.1 Anaerosolibacter carboniphilus | reverse complement strand
CACCTGTTCCCATACCGAACACAGAAGTTAAGCCCTTCAGCGCTGATGGTACTTAGGGGGTAGCCCCTTGGGAGAGTAGGTCGTCGCTGGTTTAAGCAACTGCGAGAGCGGCATGCGAAACTTTTAAAAAAACTCAGAAGAAATTTCTTCTGAGTTTTTTCTGTATTAAGATAGAAAATTGTCGTATATATATAGTGATGTAGAAATCTTAATGCACAATATGATGTATATTGCTTATAAAAAATAGACATAAACCTCTAGATTTCAATAAAATAGGACAAAATAACTAAAAAAAATAAGGAGGAAAAAGGGAAGGGGTTATAGAATTAATTATGCATAAACTTGGAAGAGGAGACGGATTGTGCTATGCTAATCAAGGTAATGTTTCTGATAACCCTTTGTATACCCGTAGGCTATCTTCAAGCCTATTTGCTTAACGATGCAATAAAAGACTTAAAACCAAGCAAGAAATCTAGTAGGCCTGCCGATACAGCCTATTATCATGACGGCTATTTTGAAAGAGAGTACATGAAACTCGTAAAATAGTGACCATCTGCAATTATATAATTCATCATATCATCGATCAAGTGCTTTCCGTAGAGAAGGCATTTTTTAATATCTAGGGATTATGGTCTTCAATTTCCTAGATATGGGGTGTGCAGAGAGGATTTTCCCCTTTGCCGTATTAAGGAAGGTCCTCAGGAAGCTGCTTTGCAGCCGCCGAAGGAAACCGAAGATTTCCTAGCGAAAACAAATTACCGATAGGCAACTTTGTTCTTTATGATTGATAAAGAAAAGTTGAAGTGATATGATAATATTTGTATGATAATATTAAGTAAAATAAAAGGATGGATTACCAGATGGGGCCTATGATTAGACAAACGATACAGCAGAAGAAGCTTTCCTTTTGGAAATTATTGCTCATGATTTTTGCTGCAACCTTTATTATGAATATGGCCGTGAAGCTATTCGCTAGGATTAGTCCTGCAATAGGCACTGCAGCAGGGATTGTGTCCCTTTTGATAGCGAGCAGTGGATGTATGGCGATTATTTATAAACACATTGCGTATTTTAATTACAAGCTCATAGATGATGATCTTATTATGGAGAAGGTTTTTGGAAGGGCAAATCATCTTTTTCTCAGCTTGAAACTGTGGGAGCTGGAACAGTTTTATCCTTACAATGAATTAGATAGCAAGGGAAGCAAAGGAAATGTAAAAGTGTATAAATTTGTTACAGGCAGCAACCATGATCAATGGTATGTAGGAGAATTTACCCGTAGTGGTGATCAATATCGCTTTGTGATAGCGCCTAGCGAGGAACTTCTAAGAGCAATACAATCTTCCCAAGGGAAAAACTAGCATATCATGACCCATGTCATAAAGTGACATGGGTTTTCTAATGGCTGTGACTAGTCCAGTATATTGTATAATTTGTCATATGGTGCATCTATATATTGTGGTATGCGACAAAAATATACTAAAAATAATGCATGAAAAAAAGTATAACGTGACATGCCACAGGAGAATAAACTAATAGGGAAAGGGTAATAATCTTGGAAAATGATAAAGGCTGGTGAGTAAGGTGAAACATGAAGCCGCAGAATGTTCCATATGTTCTCAGAATACTACACGATATATTGAAATACTGGGCGGGTACATATGTAAGGCCTGTGAAAGAGAAATTTCCAATTTAGATATGAAAGATAAAAAATATGAGGTGTACAATATTCTAATGAAAAAGATGTGGAGAGAGTTCTTAACAGCAATGTAAAAGAACAAAGCCATCAACTGAAGGTTGATGGCTTTGTATGCTTTTTGGGAGGATGTAGCGATATATAGAGAAAAATTAAAGGAAAAAGACCTATAGATATAGAAGATAAGCATGATAGGAGGGATTGTATGGATCAGCCGATTATTTTAGATCGCTTATTAAAGCATAGTAGAAAGGATATGGTATCCTTTCATGTGCCAGGACATAAGAGTGGCAAGATATATGATCGATTCAATTATAAAAATTTCACAGGACAGTTATTGTCCATAGATATAACGGAAATACCGGGGACGGACAATCTCCATGCGCCAGAAGAAATGATTAAGAAGGCTCAGGAAAAGGCTGCTAGATTCTATAAGGCGGATCATACCTTTTTCCTGGTGGATGGCACCTCCTGTGGAATTATCGCCATGTTGATGGCAGTTGCCAATCCAGGAGATAAAGTGATTGTGCCTAGAGATTGCCATAAATCTGTAATTCATGGCTTAATACTGGGAAATATCACGCCAGTATATATTCAGCCAGAGGTATGGGTAGAAAAGGGTATCTCCATGGGCATACGACCTGAAACCGTAGAGCAAGCTTTAAAGGAATATCCTGAGGCCAAGGCGGTGTTGATTACATATCCAAACTACTATGGAATATGCTCGGATATAGAGGCAATTGCCACAATCGTGCATAAGTATGATAAAATATTATTAGTAGATGAAGCTCATGGAGCCCATTTTAACCTCAGTGATCTTTTGCCTATGTCAGCATTGGAGGCAGGAGCAGACATTGTAGCACAGAGTACCCACAAAACACTGCCGGCATTTACACAGGCATCCATGCTTCATGTGAGGTCTCAGAGGATAGATGTAAATCGTTTGAAGGTAATGTTGGCTATGCAGCAAAGTACAAGTCCGTCATATCTCTTGATGGCTTCTTTGGATTTGGCGCGTACCATCGCAGAGGCAGAAGGCAAGTTCTTAATGAATCAGCTTTTAGGGCATATTGAGACTTTGAAAAATCAGATTATGGAATCAGAAAAGATTAAAATACTTGACCATACAACAGTAGCATCTTACGGTGTTAAGGCAGTGGACCCAACAAAGCTGGTGATTGATATGACAGCATTAGGCATTCAGGGAACTGTATTAGAAGAGCTTCTTCGTACAAAATATCATATACAGATGGAGTTAGCCAATATAAATGTAGCCGTTGCTGTAGCAACTATCGGGAATGAGCGCAAGGATTTTGATAGATTAGCCCATGCACTGATGACCATAAAGGATGGAAAAGGAATAGTCCATCGGCATGTAGAGACACCACTATACTCCTATCAGCTTCCCAAGATGAAACTGACACCACGGCAATCTATCTATATGGAAAAATCTGCTGTAGACTTTGCAGATAGTTCTGGTAAAATAAGTGGAGAGTATCTAATCCCGTATCCTCCAGGAATTCCTATAGTATGTCCCGGGGAGGAAATAACGACAGAAGTGATTGAATATATAAAAACCTTAAAAAAGAATGGGATACAGATTGTTGGTTTAGAAGATACAACTTTACAGAAGATTAAAGTGATCGAGCTTTAGGATAAAGAAAAGAGGTGTTGCATGAGAGGTTTGTTCATTACAATAGAAGGGCCAGATGGGTCAGGAAAAACAACTCAGATGAAGAAAATTGAAGAGTATTTTACTGCGAAGGGGTATGAGGTTGTTATCACTCGGGAGCCTGGAGGAACACGGATTGGAGAGAAGATTCGAGAGATTATTTTGGATAAAAACCATGTAGAGATGGACAATATAACTGAAGCTTTATTGTATGCCGCATCTAGAGCTCAGCACGTGGCAGAGGTTATCAAACCTGCAGTGGAAAATGGAAAAATTGTGATTTGTGATAGGTTTGTGGATTCTAGTTTGGTTTACCAAGGGGTAGGGAGAAATCTTGGCGTAGCTCTGGTAGAAGGAATCAATCAGGTGGCTATTCAAGGAATCATGCCCGATATTACATTTTTATTCAAGCTTTCACCTCAGATCGGTATCCAAAGAAAGTTTTCCCAAGGAAATGAGGATCGCTTAGAAAGGGAGAAAATTGATTTTCATCGCCGTGTATTTGAAGGCTATATGCAATTGGAGGCTCTATATCCCCAGCGTATACGGGGAATCGATGCCAGCCGAACGATCCAGGAGGTTCATGAAGAGATTATTGGGCATATTGAAGAATTGTTAGAGAGTAGGAGTTAGTTGTTAGAAGTTAGTGGTTAGTGGTATTGAGTTGTGTTTTTGGGTATAAAGATCAGAAAGACCTATTAGAGTGACATGCAAACGACTAACCACTAACCAGGCAAACAATAATCCGAAGAAGAGAAATAAAATATAAATCTGTATTAAGTTTTGGAATTATACACTTAAAGCGAAAGGAGCGTTTATATGAAACTGATTGTTGCCATCATTCACGATGAGGATGCCCATGATTTGGTAGAACAACTCATGGATGAAAATTACAGGGTGACAAAGTTAGCTTCTACAGGAGGGTTTTTGAAGTCTGGAAATACGACCCTGTTGATTGGGGTGGAAAAGGAAAAAGTAGATACTGTGATCGAGATCATTAGAAACACCTGTGAAACGAGAAAAGAAATAGCTCCAGCATCAACACCTATGATGGGAGGAACAGGGGTATTTATGACCTATCCCATTGAAGTACAGGTAGGCGGTGCAACCATATTTGTATTGGATGTGGACCGGTTTGAAAAACTGTAGCATGCATATATCCAAAAGAGAAGTGATGGAGGAAGTACATGGGATTTCATAAAATCATAGGGCAAGAAAAAATAATCCAGCAATTGAAGTCAGCGATTCAGCATCATAGGGTTGCCCATGCATATATGTTTGACGGACCAGAAGGAATTGGAAAAGGATTAACAGCCTTGGCTTTTGCCAAGGCCCTTATGTGCAAAAATGGCGGAGGAGAGGCTTGTAATGTCTGCTCTTCCTGCTTGAAATTTCAACATGACAATCATCCCGATATCCAGATCATTGAGCCAGAAGGGAGCAGTATCAAGAATAAGCAGATTGAAGACTTCCAGCAGGATGTTCTGATAAAGCCTTATGAAAGCAATAAAAAGGTATACATTATGAAGGATGCCCATCTCATGACAGTGAGCGCTCAGAATCGGCTGTTAAAGACTTTGGAGGAACCACCTGCCTATGCAGTGATTATCTTTATAACTACCACTGCCAGCAGTTTTCTATCGACCATTCGATCTCGCTGTCAGATTTTTAAGTTCAATCGAGTGGGACAAGCCTGCATCGAAGGATTCCTCATGAAAAAATATGGAATGAACCAGGAAGATGCCAGGGTATATTCAGCTTTTGCTGATGGGATTATCGGTAAGGCAGTAAAGTTAAAAGAATCTGAGGCATTCAAGATCCTTAGGGAAGAAACTATAGATTTGATTGATGCAGTTTTAGAGAAAGAGCCTCTCAAAGTATTTAGTCTTGTAGATTTTTTTGAGAAGCATAAAGAAAATGTGGACGAGATCCTGGATTTTATATTGGTATGGTTCCGAGACATACTGATTTTAAGGGAAACAAGAACCGATACCTTTTTAATAAATTTAGATAAAAAAAATGATTTACAAAAGCACCTGAATCGTATAGGATATGAGAAAATAAGTCATATTATTGAAATAATAGAAAAAACAAAGAGGGATATAAAAGCAAACGTAAATTTCCAGTTGGCGATTGAAATACTGCTTTTGAATATACAGGAGGTATAAGATGATTCCAGTTGTAGGTATAAGGTTTAAAAAAGCAGGAAAAATTTATTATTTTGATCCAGATACCATTGAAATACAAAAAGGACAAAATGTAATTGTAGAAACTTCTCGGGGCATAGAGTTTGGAGAGGTAGTTGTAGGACCTAAGGAGATTCACGAAGAGGATATTATTCACCCTCTAAAAAAAGTGTTGCGGATTGCAACCGAGGAGGATGAGATCCAACACCATCAAAATTCCGTAAAGGAAAAGGAAGCTTTTCAAATCTGTATTGAAAAGGTAGAGCAACACCAGCTAGATATGAAGCTAATTGATGTGGAATATACCTTTGATAACAATAAGGTAATCTTTTATTTTACAGCTGATGGCAGAGTGGATTTTAGAGAGTTAGTAAAAGATTTGGCAGCTATTTTCAAAACTAGGATTGAATTAAGGCAAATCGGTGTACGGGATGAAGCCAAAATGATTGGAGGCATGGGCCCCTGCGGAAGATCCCTTTGTTGTGCCACATGGTTAGGTGATTTTGAACCTGTATCGATAAAAATGGCGAAAGAACAGAGCTTGTCTTTGAATCCAACAAAAATTTCTGGAATCTGCGGTCGTTTGATGTGTTGTCTGAAGTATGAGCATGAAATGTATCAGGGTTTGAGAGACAATCTACCTGAAGTGGGAGAGAAGGTAAAGACACCTGAGGGTATGGGCATCGTGATTGAGAACAACGTTCTTTTAGAATGCGTGAAGGTCAGACCAATTCTTCAGGAAGGTAAGGACGGAAAAGATGATAAGCTCAGTGATGAAGTTCTGATATATGATAAGCATGCTGTAAATAGAATGGGTTGTTGCGGTGGTGGCTGCTGCAAGAAGGAAGAAAAAGAAGAAATCATTTATGAAGAGATAAAATATCTAGAGGATTAGTAGATATTTTGATTGTCGGAAAATGTTATAAAGACCTCCAGAATGGGAAATACTTTAGTAGGTAAATAGCTACTGAGGAATGGAGGTGAACAGAAATGGCATATGTCATTACAGATGCATGTATCAGTTGTGGTGCGTGCGAACCAGAATGCCCAGTGGATGTAATCAGTGCAGGAGATGATAAATACGTAATTGATGCGGCCGGATGCATTGAATGCGGTGCTTGCGCCAATGTGTGTCCTGTGGACGCACCGATTCCAGAATAATTTTAGAATGACATGAGAAGACCCTGTAAGATGTTGAGGGTCTTTTTTTGTTGAAAATATAGTATAATGGAATAAAAGTAAAAGAAAGGGGGATTTGTGGTGGCTTCAAGCCAGATCTCGATTTTGATTGTATTCCTACAAGGCTTGGCCTCGTTTTTTACACCTTGCGTTTTACCACTGCTTCCGGTATATCTGAGTTATTTGGCCGGTGCATCTGTAGAAGAGATCGGAGAAAACCGAAGATTACATAGAAATACGGTATTAAATGCGTTAGGGTTTGTATTGGGGCTCTCCCTTGTTTTCGTCGTGCTAGGAGCTACAGCCAGTGCCCTAGGAAGGTTTATCTATACTTACGCAGAAGTAATTCGAAAAGCTAGTGGGGTTATCGTCATTATTTTTGGGTTGCATCATGCAGGCATCATCCATATTGGTTTTTTAGATCGAGAGAAAAGGATGGAACTACAGGATGCGTCACCAAAGTTTATGAATTCTTTTCTGTTAGGAACTACCTTCAGTTTTGGATGGACGCCATGTGTGGGGCCAGTATTGGCTTCTGTACTCATGATGGCCAGCAGTGAAAAAACGGTATTCGCTGGGGTAAAACTTTTAGGTGTATATTCCCTGGGTTTAGGGATTCCTTTCATCCTTGCAGCCTTGGCAGTAAACTATATGATCCATCACCTTCGAGCCCTATACAGATACTTTACCATCATCAAGATGGTCAGTGGTTTGCTACTGGTGATGATGGGTATATTGATATACACCAATTATTTATATAAATTATCGGCCATATTGTCATAACCAAAGGAGGAGAGGATATGAATCGGAAAGGTCTGATCATTGTAATCAGTATCATACTCATCGGTATTTTAGGAAGTGCAATTTACTTCAGATGGTTAAATCCTAAGAAAGAGGATCCGGGAAAGATCAGCATAGAGGAGCCTATGCCCGGGCAAGAAGAGACTCCAGCTCCTGGGGAGGAACAGATTAAAGAGAATGGCAATACAGGCGCAGAAGAAAATAGTGGTTCTGGCGTGTTTCCAGGGGATAAGGCCTATGACTTTACATTGGTGGATCGTGAAGGCAATGAGATTACCTTGTCTAGCTTAAAGGGGAAGGTGGTATTTATCAACTTCTGGACCACATGGTGCGGTTATTGTGTAACGGAAATGCCTCATATGCAGGAGGTATATGAAACCTATAAGGATAAAAAGGTTGTAGTTCTGGCAGTGAATGTACTGGCCGCTGAGAAGCCGGGGACGGAGATGACCAATGTAAACGACTTTGTAGATGAGAAAGGATTTACTTTCCCTGTCCTATTTGATGTGGATGGAGCAGTTTCAGTAAAATATAGGGTAAGAGCTTTCCCCACCACCTATATTTTAGACCAGGAAGGCACGATTGTTGAGGTTGTAACGGGTGCCATGGATAAGGATACCATGATGGAAAAGATTGAACATGCATTAAATCAATAGATATAAGAGGTACAGAGATCTGTACCTCTTATATATTGCAAGCCGAAGTGTTATAATAATAGGAAGAGTAAACTTAGGAGAGATGGATATGGAAGAGAAACTAGTAAAAGATGGAGAACGGGTTGACGACCTACAGTGCAAGGGTTTAAGATTGATCCAGAATCCAAAAGGATTTTGTTTTGGTGTAGATGCAGTGCTCCTGAGCAATTTCTGTGAAGTACGGAAGGGATGGCGTGTTATTGATCTGGGAACGGGGACAGGTATTATCCCAATTCTTTTAGCAGGTAAAACCAATGCCAAGGAGATCTTTGGCGTAGAGATTCAGGAAGAGGTAGCAGAGATGGCTTTTCGAAGTGTTCAGCTCAATCAGCTGGAAGGACGAGTTCATATTATCCATGAGGACTTGAACAAGATTATGGAACAATTGGAACCCTACTCCTTTGATGCGGTAACCTCCAATCCACCCTATATGAATGAAGGCGGAGGGCTTTTAAACCCAGATAGTATGAAGGCGATTTCCAGACATGAAGTGAAATGCACCCTGGAGGATGTCATCAGAACGGCAGCGAAGCTGTTAAAGGATCGAGGGCATTTCTATATGGTTCATAGGCCCCATCGGTTGGTGGATATTATTGATCTGTGCAGACAGTATAAGCTGGAACCTAAACGGCTTCGATTTGTGCATCCTAATAAAAATAAGAAGCCGAACATACTGTTGATCGAGGGTGTAAAGCATGGACGCCCTGAGTTGAAGTTCATGGACCCGTTGTATGTATATAATGAAGATGGTAGCTATACCGATGAAATTCATGAGATTTATGGAAGAGAACAGGTTATAGATGAGGAAGTGCGATGATGAGGGAAGGAAAAGGAAAGCTGTATATTTGTCCGACGCCTATTGGAAATTTAGAGGACATAACCTTAAGGGTATTGAGAGTGCTGCAGGAGGCAGATGTGATTGCAGCTGAAGATACTAGGCACTCTATTAAGCTTTTAAATCATTATGATATTCAAAAACCCCTTACTAGTTATCATGAACACAACAAAGGAGCAAAGGGAAATCATCTGATTGAAAAGCTAAAAGCTGGCGAGACCATCGCTTTGGTATCTGATGCAGGGATGCCGGGAATATCAGATCCGGGGGCAGATTTAATCAAGCTGTGTATTGAACATGATATGGAATTTGAAGTTTTACCTGGCGCTACGGCCTTCACCACTGCATTGGTAGCTTCAGGACTACCCACAAACCATTTTGCCTTTGAAGGGTTTTTAGATCGTGAGAAAAAGAATCGCAAAAAGAGACTGGAATTTCTTCAACGGGATGATAGAACCATGATCTTCTATGAAGCTCCCCATCGTCTAGTGGCTTCATTGAAGGATATCCATGAGATGTTAGGCAATCGAAATGCAGTAGCAGCTAGAGAGTTGACAAAGCGTCATGAGGAATATATTCGGGGGACGATAGAGGCGCTTATCACTCACTTTGAAGAGAAACCACCAAAGGGGGAATTTGTGATTTTGGTGGAGGGAATGTCCCAAGAGGCGATGAAGGCCATGGAAGAAGAGAAATGGGAGCAGCTTTCCATCAAAGATCATTTACATATGTATATAGATGCTGGAATGAACAAAAAGGAAGCGGTAAAGAAGGTAGCCAAGGAAAGAGGCTTAGGAAAAAGAGAGGTTTACGAGGAAAGCATTGATTTATAAATGTTGCAATACAATAAAATCCGTGTCCAAAGGGACACGGATTTTATAACATGATTATTCTGTAATTTCAGTTATACATGTAGGGCAGATGTTTTTTCCTTTGAAGTTTTTCACATCTTTTGCTTGGCCGCAGAAGATACAAGCTGGTTCGTATTTCTTTAAAATGATGTGAGCTCCGTCGACATAAATCTCCAAAGCATCTTTTTCTCCAATATTTAGAGTACGTCTTAATTCTATTGGAATTACAACTCTTCCGAGCTCATCAACCTTTCTTACTATACCTGTGGACTTCATGTTTTTCCTCCTCGTATTTACAAAATTCGACATAAATTGTATGTTTAAATCGTACCAGAATTTCCAATATAAGTCAACTGTATAAAATAATTTTTATAAACAATTTTTTAAAAAATTGATGCAAAGGTCTGAATAAATATCATGCTAATATATCATTATATAGGATTTTTAAAATGAATCAAGTAATGACAATTATTTAACATAAAAGGGAAAACGCTTGAAATAAATCAAAAAAAAGTAAATGAACCATGTAATTTTTATTACTTTTAATGGAAAGTTGTTATACTGCGAAGTATTTATATATTATAGCGATTATGGGCAGCCTAAAAATGAATTTAATGAAAAAAATACTGGGTATAAGATCTACAGGTAGAAGATCAACAAGATTGACAGAATAAGAGAAAAGCGTTTATGATGAATTAAAGGTTGTTTAATATATCGGAGGAGTGAAGGGGATGAATGCAATAAAAGAAAGCATTGCCCAAATTCGAATCCATACCAATTCGGATTTCTATATCGTAGGTGGTTTCATACGGGATTTTTTATTAAAGAGAGATTATAATGATATAGATTTGCTTTTATCAGAAGACGTCTTGGCAGTGGCAAAGGAATTTGCTTATGGTCAGGAAGGCAGCTTCATCATTTTGGATGAGTTAAATGATGCCGCTAGGGTGATTCTAAAGGATAAAAATCTGGCAATTGATTTTTCAAGAATGAGAGGAAAGGATATTCTTGACGATTTAATGACCAGGGAGTACACCATCAATGCCATGGCCCTAAAGGTAGGACAAGATGGGGATTTTCATTGGGATAACATCATTGATCCTACGAATGGGAAAAAAGATGTAGAGAATAAGTGGATTCGTATGATATCAGAAAAAACGTTTCAAGAGGATCCATTGAGGATGATTCGAGGGGTGCGTTTTGCAGCTCAGCTGGGTTTTGATATAGAAGATGCCACGGCCAGAGCCATCAAAAAGTATGCTGATCATTTGATGGAATCGACAGCTGAAAGAGTGTCTTATGAGTTGTTTCAAATATTAAAATGCAATCGCACCCACTATTATTTCAATATGATGGATAAACATCTTAATTTATTAAATAAAATATTTCCGGAGATTGAGCCCATGAAAGAGGTAGGTCAATGCAAATACCATGTGGTGGATGCATGGGCCCATTCTCTCTATACCTTGAATGTGGCGGAGAGCATTATTTATGCCAATGGATATTTTGAAAATCATTTAAGGGAAGCTTATGAGGATCATACCAAGAAGATCCTGTCCAATGGACATACAAGGATTCAGCTAATCAAACTGGCTACCTTATTTCATGATATTGGAAAACCATCGGCAAAACGGACAGATGAAACGGGAAGAATCAGATTTAAAGGTCATGAGCTTACAGGTATGGAGATTGCAGCAGATATTTCAGATCGATTAAAGCTCAGTAATAAGGAAAAGCAATTTCTATGCAAAATTGTAAAGGAGCACATGTGGCCTCTGACTTTATACAGAGAGAATGATGTAAGTGGTAGAGCGATCTATGATTTGTTCAAAAATTTTGGGGAAGATACTTTAGATGTATTATTGGTCTCTCTGGCTGATATAATTGCTACGCGAAAACTCCTTCACCCCCATGAGGAAATGGGTATGTATAAGGTGCATATAGAGTACCTGGCCAATAACTATCTGACCAGATTCAGAGGGTTGGTAGATCTCTCCCATGTATTGCAAGAAAATGAAGTAATGGAGTATTTTGATATCGAGGATGGAAAATTGGTAGGGCAAATCCTCGAGGAAGTGCGGAAGGCGATTTTCTTCGGGAAAATCCCGCCAGAAAAAGAACGAGCGATCCATTATGTGCAAGAAGAGGTTTTATAATGATATAAAAAACTCGCATGTTGTTATGGAAACCTGCGAGTTTTTACTGGTTAAAACCATCTTCTTTTTTTATGGAAGCCACTGAAAAAATCCTTGATGGACATAATCACTTGGATGACGCCCATGATACTGGAGATTATATCGGTATTCTCAGCCAATGTTCCAGCCGCAGCTTCTGTAGTGCCTAACAGATTATCAATGGTACCCTGAACTGCTTTCACATCATGGGAGAGGTCCTCGCTAATGCTTTCGATGTTTTCCGCAATAGCTGGGGCACGATCCATCACGCCTTTGATATTGGCTGCGTTATCTTCCACAATTTTGCGAAGTACCTTCATGGTATCATATAGGTTTTTCAGTACTAGGATTGCATACACCATGAGGGCCAACAGCGCTATACCTAGCAGGGCAATACCAAGATCTCCCAATCGAATCGCTGTATCTAACATATGTAATCACTCCAACGTTATTCAGATTTTTCTTCCGATACGATTGCAATCTCTTCTTCAATGACATCGGCGCATGCAGCCACGTCCTCACCAGGATTTTTACGAAGGTTACGGATCTTTCCTACCACATCACGGATATTCTCTTTTCTGCTTTTTAAAGTATTTCCAAGATTAGATTTTACCTCTTCAACATTTTTTTCAACGTTAGTCTTCAGTTCTGTAGCTCCATCTTGAATTTTCTTTCGTGTATTTTTGCCTGAATCAGGTGCCAAAAGTATGCCAGCAGTACTACCTAGAATACCACCAACCAATGTACCAAGGGCGACTCCTTTCGCCAGTTTTTTTTGCTGCTCCAGTTTTCTTTTTCGTTGTAAATTCCTCACCAATCTCATTTTAAATTCCCCTTTCTATTCTTAAAGTTTATTTGGACATTCATAGATTATCCATTTATTACCCACTTATCGAAATGTGAAACGGAAAAAATTTCTATCTGTTTTTAGGGAAAAATATTAAAATCATTGTAGGGTCTTGTTACTATTGTACGTCTAAATGAATGGATACGCAAGGAGGTGATACATTGACAGATGAAGAAATTGTGAAAAGAATCATTCAAGGTGATCATGAAATGTTTCCCCAGCTCATCGACCGCTACAAGGATAAGATTTTTGCTTTGGTTTATCGCTATACCAATGATTATGGGGAGGCTCAAGATATAGCGCAAGAAGTTTTTATCAAAATTTATAAGCAGATGCACACTTTCCGATTTCAGTCAAAGGTATCTACCTGGCTTTATAGAGTGGCAACAAATAGTTGCATTGATTGGAGCAGAAAGAGAAAAACAAAACAGGATACCACTTATCTTATCAATGAGGAGCTTGTGATGGATCAAGAGCGAGGACCTGAGCAATTGATGATTTTAAATGAACAGAGGGAGGCTGTAAGAGATGTAATCAACCGTCTTCCTGAAAACTATAAGCTGCTGATCATTATGTATCACTTTCAAAATATGAGGTATAAGGAAATCAGTGAAGTTTTGGACATGCCCATGAAAACCATAGAAACTGGTTTGTATCGGGCGAGGGCAATGATTAAGAAACAAATGGAAATCCACTATGGCGGAGGTGAACTTCTATGGAGTGCAAGAAAATAGCTAGAATGCTGGATCGTTATATTCGAAAAGAGTTAGATGAAACAGTAGAAAAGGAAATTGAGGAGCATATAGCCAACTGTCAGGCATGTAGTGAGGAGCTGAGAGCCCAGGAAGCAGTGCATCAGCTATTGGATTTTCCTGTGGAAATTAAGGCGCCCCCTGACTTTACCCTGACAGTCATGGCGAAGGTTCAGAAAATCCATAGAAAAGCAGGACCATCCCATATGCTCTATAGCGGTTGGGGGAGAAGTTTAGTTGCTGCGGGGATACTGATGACAGTTATTAATATGGCGGACATTTCTAAGCATTTTGATTATAATCGAATGCTTTACAAGACCAGTGCCATCCAAAAGAGCATTGTTTTTTCCATGGACGAGGTCAATCGTAATATTTCTAGGGTATTTAACAATATTGATATGAGAATATGGAGGGATTAAGAAATGAGTTGTCAATATCATAAGGATAGACAATCGGAATACATTTGCAGTGTATGTAGTCACCCTATCTGTGGAGATTGTATGACAGAGGTTCAGGGAAAGAAGGTTTGTCGCCACTGTATTGAGAAAAATTTATTTCAAGGGAAGAGAGGGGTAGGGGATTTCAGTAAGTTTTGGAGCCTCGTATTCTCTCTGGTCCCTGGCTGTGGGCAAATGTATATGGGACTCATGAATAGGGGTCTTCAGTTACTCTCAGCGTTTGTTGTGATTTTTGCTATTGGAGTTATGACAGAGGGTGTGATTATTTCTCTAAGTGTAATTGTCTGGTTTTATAGCTTTTTCGATAGTCTTAATACGAGGAAACGGCTGATGAGGGGGGATGCAGTGGAGGACAAAATCATCTATGATATAGATTTAGGCACTATCAACCATAAGTATGTGGGTATTGGACTGATCGCCTTGGGCGGAATCTCTGTATTTAAGAATCTATTACAATTTGTAGCCAATACGTTACATCGGATCTTCGGCAATAATTTTCCCACCTATTGGATCTATGATATCAATAGAAATCTTGTACCCATCGGACTGGTCGTTTTAGGTGTATATATGCTTCGTAGGGCAAAAAGAATAGAGAAACTTCAAGAAGATGAAATGGAATAAAGCAAACTCCCTTGGAAAAGTTCAAGGGAGTTTGTTTTGTTTATATAAAAATTTTTCAATGTTGTTTAAATTCTTTCAACTTTAGGGTATTATAAATAGTATTGGACTTTAGGCAGGTATATAAGGAGGAAATTACATGCAAGAAATTGACAAGAAAATAGATGAGTTAAAAGATGAAATGATTGAGAGCATTCAATCGCTGGTGCGAATAAAAAGTGTGGAGGATAGCCCTGTGGAGGGTATGCCTTTCGGAGAAGGTGTTGACCAGGCTTTAAGACACACGTTAGAAATAGCAGAGAATATGGGATTTCGTGTTAAATATGGAAATGGTTATTATGGATATGCAGAAATAGGCGAAGGTGAGGAAATGATCGGAATCCTAGGTCATGTGGATGTGGTACCTGAGGGGGATCTAAAGAGATGGTGTTATCCTCCTTATGGCGGGGAAATCCATGAAGGAAGGATATTTGGTAGGGGAGCGGTGGATGACAAGGGTCCTGTCATTGCTGCTCTCTATGCCATGAAAGCGGTACAGGAGTTGAGTTACCCTATTCGTAAGAGGGTGCGACTGATCGTAGGTGTAAATGAGGAAACGAGATGGGAGTGTATCAAAAAGTATAAGGAATTGGAGGAAACGCCCAGCTGTGGGTTTACTCCCGATAGTGATTATCCTCTGATCTTTGCAGAAAAAGGTTTGTTGCAGTTTCAATTGGTTTGTAACAAGGCTAGAAGGGTTTTTGTTTCTGGAGGTAATGCCTATAACAGTGTGCCTGATCATTGCACATACAATTTTCAAAACAATCCCAGAGTGATAAAGGTGCTAGAAGAGCTGCATTTTGATTATGAAAGAGATGGAGAGAACGTTACCGTTTTAGGAAAAGGGGCTCACTCTGCTAAGGCTTTCCTTGGAAAGAATGCCATTGCTAGATTATGTATCGCTTTAAAGCAGGCGGAAATTGAAACAGAGGCGATTGATTTTATTGCGGAAATGGTAGGCGAAGACTGCTATGCACAGAAGATCGTTGGTAATTGTGAAGATGAGCCATCAGGAAAACTAACCTTCAATGTGGCCAAGATTGATCTGAATGATGAGCAGCAGGTGATCGGTGTAGATATTCGTTTCCCCGTAACCAAAAGGAAAGAAGAAATCATCAAAATGATCCAAGCCGCTGCTGAAAAATATGATCTTGTTTATCAAGAGATCGATTATTTGCCACCCCTATATGTACCCAATGAGCATAAGCTGGTGCAGCAGTTGAGAAAGGTGTTTGAAGATGAAACGGGTCTAGATAGCACACCCATTGCAGCAGGCGGTGCAACCTATGCAAGAGCCTTTGAGAATTTTGTAGCCTTTGGACCTACATTCCCAGGAGGCGAAAAGTTAGCCCACCAAGCCGATGAGTATATAGAAATTGATACTTTAGTAAAAAGTTTAAAGATGTACACAAAAGCTATTGCAGAGCTGGCAAAATAAAAAAAAATGAAACCTGATTGATATCTCTCTTTATAGATATAAATCAGGTTTTTTTATCTATACTATAAAAACAGACTGCCTTGCAGCCGTTGATGGAGAACTAAGTTCCCTAGCGAAGCATACGTAGTATGCCTTTATCATATATTGTCATATAACTCGAGTTGGGGAGATGAGGATATGATGAATATCATTTGGTTTGTGATGGTCATAGGAGGTGTAGGAATCGCTCTGGTCAATGGGAAGGCAGACATTGTGAATCAGGTGGTGATTCAGCATAGTCAGGAGGCAGTAACTTTTGCCATTGGATTAACAGGAATTATGGCCGTTTGGTTGGGCCTCATGAATATTGCCGAAAAATCAGGACTCATTCAAAGCATGAGTAAAGCCATGGGACCATTTATACGGCTATTATTTCCGGAGATTCCTAAAAATCATCCTGCCATTAGTGCCATTGTGATGAATATGGTGGCCAATATGTTTGGCGCAGGAAATTCAGCGACAGCACTAGGATTAAAAGCCATGGAGGAACTCCAACAGCTAAATCCCCAAAAGGATCGGGCTACCAATAGCATGTGTATGTTTCTGGTTGTCAATATGTCTTCCATTCAGTTAATTCCACTGTCGGTATTGAAAATTCGAGCCGATGCAGGATCAGTAAATCCTACGGAAATCATCGGTGCCACTCTGATAGCTACCACAGTTTCTACCGTGGTGGGGATATTGGCCTGTAAAATGATGGAGGGGAAGTGATACCATGTTGACATTATTGAATATCGTGTCGGTGATGATTATCCCCATTTTGATTACCATGATTCTAGTTCATGGTTTTATAAAGAAAGTAAACATCTATGAGGCGTTTGTAGAAGGGGCAGGGGAAGGATTTAGAACAGCTATACGGATTATGCCCTATATGATTGCCATTTTTCTCGCCATTGGCATCTTTCGTGAATCTGGCGCATTAAGCTTATTTACGAGACTTTTATCTCCTATTACCAATTTATTGGGTATTCCCCAGGAGGCAGTACCCTTGGTGATCATGCGACCCATATCAGGAAGCGGTGCTTTGGGTATTGTAAGAGATATTATCCATACCTATGGAGCAGACTCCTTCGTCGGAAGGGTGGTATCCACCATGATGGGTTCGGCAGAGACGATTTTCTATACCATGGCGGTATATTTTGGCGCTGTAGCCATTCGAAATACCAGGCACACCTTGGGTGCTGCATTGATCTCCCATCTGGCAGCAGTCATCGCTTCTGTAGTAGTATGCAGCATATTATTTTTGTAAAATAATAATCCTTGCAAAGAAAATGAATTTATTGAAAAGACCTTGACAATTGATGCATATTTCTATACATTGAATATATACTAACTATATTACACATCAAAAGTAATGATGGGAAGAGTAGGCATGGGGAATTCGTCATAGAGAGCCAGGGAAGGTGAAAGCTGGTACGGAGGAAAATGCTGAAGATGGCCCCTGAACTGCATGACTGAGGTGAAAGCTAAGGTGGTGCCGGTGTTGCAGCCGTTATCTCTGCAGGGTGATGGATGTCACCTACTGAGTTTATTGTCGTGAGGCAGTAATAAACTAGGGTGGTAGCGCGAGTTAACCCTCGTCCCTATATGATGGGACGAGGGTTTTTATTTTTGAAAAAAATGGAAACAATAGCAGAAAATGCGGTTGCTTGGTTGAAGAGAGGTGATGCTGTGCGTGGGGAAAAACAGCTGGGGATGTCTTTACGATTTATTTATGGATATCTTAAGGGATTTATTGCAGTAGCAATTCTTTATGTTGTGGTAGCCCTAACCATTATTTTATTAGATCCAAAGGAGTTCTCTCTATTCGTCCTTCGATATGTTCAAACGGAGGAGTATAGTCAGCTAAAAGTCACTCTCTGGGGTCATGGATTGATGTTGTTATTTGGTTTATATGAGTTACTTTTATTAAAGGCAGAAAAAAGAAAGAAGAAAAGAAGGAGGGTATAACATGAGCAAAGGAACATATTACATTACAACACCCATTTATTATCCTAGCAGTAAGCTTCATATTGGCCATACCTATACGACGGTGGCTGCTGACGCAATGGCAAGATTTAAGCGAGCAACAGGCTATGATGTAAAGTTTTTAACTGGAACTGATGAACATGGACAGAAGCTGCAAAGAGCCGCAGAGGAAAAGGGATTAAAGCCAAAGGAATATATCGATGATATTGTGGAAGGAATCAAAAAACTGTGGGAAACAATGGAGATATCCTATGATATCTTTATCCGTACTACCGATGATTACCACAAGCGTAGAGTACAGGAGATCTTTAAAAAGCTTTATGAAAAGGGAGATATCTATAAGGGCGAGTATGAGGGATGGTATTGTACCCCTTGTGAGGCCTTTTGGACAGAGACTCAAGTAACTGAAGGCAAATGTCCTGATTGTGGAAGACCTGTGGAATTGACCAAGGAAGAGTCCTATTTCTTCAGATTGTCAAAATACCAAGATGCACTTTTAAAGCACTTTGAAGAAAACCCTGAGTTTTTAGAGCCTGCATCTAGAAAAAATGAAATGATTAACAACTTTTTAAAACCAGGCTTGGAAGATTTGTGCATCTCTAGAACCAGCTTTAACTGGGGTATACCAGTTCCGATTGATGAGAAACATGTGATTTATGTTTGGCTGGATGCACTGTCCAATTATATCACAGCCCTAGGTTATCCTGAGGAGCAAGAAGGTGACTATCAAAAATATTGGCCAGCCGATGTACATTTAGTAGGGAAGGAAATCGTAA
This sequence comes from Anaerosolibacter carboniphilus, assembly GCF_014205875.1. Taxonomy (GTDB): domain Bacteria; phylum Bacillota; class Clostridia; order Peptostreptococcales; family Thermotaleaceae; genus Anaerosolibacter; species Anaerosolibacter carboniphilus. The sequence goes on along the minus strand of NZ_JACHEN010000045.1, from coordinate 9,559 downwards.
GATTCCATACAATCATTTGGCCAGCTATGCTGATGGCGTTGGAGATTCCATTGCCGAAAAAGGTATTTGGCCATGGATGGATTCTTTTAGAGGGCGGTAAAATGTCTAAGTCCAAAGGAAATGTGGTAGACCCTGTGGTTTTATCAGAACGCTATGGTGTAGATGCGCTAAAGTATTTCTTGTTGAGAGAATATTCCTTTGGGCAAGATGGTATATTTACTAATGAAGTATTGTTAAATCGTATTAATTCTGATCTGGCCAATGACCTAGGAAACTTGGTGAGCAGAACGGTGGCTATGATTGATAAATATAATGGTGGTATCATTCCTGAACCAAAAGTAGATGGAGCATTTGATGAAGATTTGAAAAATATCGCGATCTCCGTGTCTACAAAACTAGAAGAAAAGATGAATAAGCTGGACTTTAGCAATGCGCTGGAGGAAATTTGGAAGTTGGTCCGCAGAACCAATAAGTATATCGATGAGACAGCACCATGGGTGTTGGCAAAAGATGATGCTAACAAAAATCGTTTGGATACGGTATTATACAATCTAGCAGATTGTATCCGAATTATTTCTGTATTGATCCAACCATTTATGCATTCAACCACACGGAAGATATGGGTTCAGTTAGGCATAGACCATGGTCAGGGAACAGAATGGAACGATACCTTCCATTTTGGAAAACTGCCTGCTGGCGTGAAGGTAAATAAGCAAGAAGCCCTATTCCCGAGAATCGATATTGCCAAGGAATTAGAGGCCTTGGTAGCAGCTAGTGGTGCTAAGGAAGAAGTACAGCCTAAGGAAGAAGAAAAACCATTAGAAATTAAGCCAGAAATTTTGTATGATGACTTTGCCAAGCTTGACCTAAGGGTGGGAGAGGTTTTAGAGTGTAAAAAGCATCCGAAGGCTGACAAACTTTTGGTTTTACAAGTGAAGCTTGGTAGTGAAACAAGACAGATTGTATCAGGTATTGCCCAGCATTTTAAACCAGAGGAGCTAGTCGGCAAAAAGGTGGTTGTGGTAGTGAATCTTAAGCCGGTCGTACTGCGGGGAGAAGAATCAAGAGGAATGATTTTATCGGCTGAGGCTGATGGAAGATTAAGTCTTGTGACGGCAGATGCTGAAAGCGGCGCAGAGGTAAGGTAAGGAGTGATGAAATGCTATTTGATTCCCATGCCCACTTGGATGGTGAGCGGTTTGATGTGGATCGAGATCAGGTGATTGCCCATGCCAAGGAAAACGGTGTAGGCTTAATTATGAATCCTGGCGCGGATTTACAGACGTCTATGCAGGCCATTGAGATGGCAACGAAATATGATATGGTATATGCGGCAGTAGGGACTCACCCCCATGATGCCAAGGATATGGATGACATTACGCTAGAGTTATATCGAGGGCTAGCAGCGAAGCCAAAGGTGAGAGCCATTGGGGAAATTGGTTTGGATTTTTATTATGATCATTCTCCCCGAGATGTGCAACGGCAGTGGTTTCGGAAGCAGATTCAATTGGCCAGAGAAGTAAGCTTGCCTATTATTATCCATGATCGTGATGCAAACGATGAGGTAATGCAGATATTAAAGGAGGAAAAGGCCTTTGATGCGGGCGTGGTAATGCATTGTTATTCGGGTAGTGCGGAGTTGGCCAGACAATATGTGAAGTTAGGTGCCTATATCTCTATTGCAGGACCAGTAACCTATAACAATGCACGAAAGACAGTGGAAGTCGTAGAGCGAATTCCTTTGGAACATTTGTTTATTGAAACCGATAGTCCCTATTTGACCCCTGTGCCTCATAGAGGAAAGCGGAATGAACCAGCTTTTGTCCGGTTTGTAGCTGAAAAAATTGCTGAGATTAAAAAGATCTCCTTTGAAGAAGTGGCAGAACAGACAACTGTAAATGCAAAGAAGTTTTTCAATATTAAATAAAGAAATAAAGGGCAGCCTTGTTGAACGAGGTTGCCCTTTATTTATATCTAGGAAATTATGGTTTTCAATTTTCTATATATGGGGTGTGCAGAGGGGATTGCCCTTTGCCGTATTTAGGAAGGTCCTCAGGAACCTGCATCGCAGGCGTTGAAGGAAACCTAGGGGTTTCCTAGCGATGACAAATTGCCGATAGGCAACTTTGTTCAGTATCGCATAAATTGTAGTATGCATATTTATGGACTAGAAAAGCATATAACAAAGTAGGGATAAAACGCAAGAGAAAAGACAAAGGAAGAAAATAGGGGAAGAGAAAGGAGAAATATAATATTTTTTGAAAATTTCCCAGGAAATATGGCGAAAATCTACTGGGGCAATAGCGAAATAGGGGATATTGTATACAGAAAATAGGACTGTTTCTAAAAAAACAACTATGATATAATACATCTATATTTTGGTAAAAATTGCGTATAACGTATGCCAATCCTGCAAACAATAGAAAATGAGTTATTTAAATTCACCAAAAATTTGACTTATGGAAAATTTTTGTGTAGAATACTATAGTTGCCCCGAAAAAGAAAGGGAGGTATAAAAACCTATGGAGACAAATTGGAAGAATATTAAGATTCTCGCTACCCAGAGAAATCTTATTATTCTTGGAATTGTGTTGATAATAGGGCTTTTTTCTATCAGCAGCGCATTGACAAAAGAGATTGTAATACAAGATGAAGATAAAAAAGTCGTAGTAAAAACAGCATTCGCAGATGTAAGCGGCGTATTGAAAAAGGGAAAAATTACTTTGGAGGATTATGACAAAGTATCGGTACCTTTAAACGCCAAAACAAAGGATGGAATGATTATTTCCATCAAAAGAGCCCGCCCGGTAACCGTTATTGCTGATGGTAAGGTTACCGAAGTCCAAACAGCCAATATGAAAGCAAAAGATATTCTTGCCGAGTATGACATCGTATTAGGGGAACAGGATAAAATAGAGCCTGACCTAGATGCGGAGATTGAGAAAAATGGAACGGTCACTGTTATTAGGGTGAATGAAAAAATTGTCACGGAGACAATACCGATTCCTTATGAAAGCATAATCAAGTATAATGACGATTTGGATAAGGGGAAGGTAAATCTTATTCAAAAAGGTCAAAACGGGGAAAAACAAGTAAGATATCGCATTGTGTTAGAAGACGGCAAAGAAATGTCCAAAGAAGTAAGTGAAGAAAAAGTACTCACTTCTGCAGTGGAAGAGATTGTTGAAAAGGGTACAGCCCAGTTTGTGGCAACATCCAGGGGCAATGTACGTTTCAAAAACATGATTACAATGTCTTCGACAGCATACGATGCAGGCTTTGAAAGTACTGGGAAAACTCCTGGTGACAAACATTATGGAATCACAAGAAGCGGTACAAAAGTAAGACCTGGTGTTGTGGCAGTGGATCCAAAAGTGATTCCTCTGGGATCAAAACTATATATAGAGTCCCTTGATGGATGGCCTGATTATGGATTTGCTGTGGCAGAGGATACAGGTGGTGCAATCAAGGGCAACAAAATTGATTTATTCTATGAGAGCGCCAGCACTGTAAAGAAATATGGTCGAAGAAAAGTAAAAGTGTATATTCTAAACTAATAAAGACAGGGAAGGAATTCCCTGTTCTTTTCATTGAGGAATACATAGAATTTACTTAGAGGTTACAATACTATACAATAGGAAGAGGCATATAAAATTTACCTGGAGGAAAGATATGATCAAGGAAGTAATCGTAGTAGAAGGAAGAGATGATGCCATCGCTGTGAAACGAGCGCTAAATGCAGAAGTGATTACGACTCATGGATTTGGTCTTACGGAAGAAACGCTGAAGCGCATTGAACTGGCCCAGCAGCGGAAGGGTGTCATTATATTTACAGACCCAGATCATGCAGGGGAAAAGATCCGTAAAAGAATATCCAGTCGAGTAAAGGGATGTAAGCATGCGTTTTTACCCCGGGAAGAGGCAACAAAAAAAGGAGATATTGGTATCGAGAATGCTTCTCCTGAGAGTATTTTGGCTGCCCTAGAAAAGGTGCGGACAGAATGTAATATATCAGGAAAGATCTTTACGAATCTGGATTTGATTCAGAATGACTTAGTGGGTTCTGAGGATGCCAGCGCAAGAAGAGATCGACTGGGTAAAGAATTGGGTATTGGTTATGCCAATGCAAAGCAGTTTTTAAATAGATTAAATCATTATGGCATTTCTAGGATAGAATTCGAAGAAGCCTTGAAAAAAATATAGTGAAGTAGGGGATTGCATGGAAAAATTAGTTTCACCGAAGATAACAAAAGAAATTGTAGAAAGATTTGGATTTAAATTTTCAAAAAGCTTGGGGCAAAACTTCTTAATTGATGAAAATATCTTATGCAAGATTGTGGATGGAGCAGAGGTGTCCAAGGAAGATGGAGTCATTGAAATTGGACCTGGTATAGGAACTCTGACTCAGTTCTTGGCAGAACGGGCAGGAAAAGTAGTGGCAGTTGAGATCGATAAAAAGTTGATTCCCATATTGGGAGAAACGCTAAAAGATGAAGCCAATGTAGAATTGATTCATCAGGATGTTCTCAAAACAGATTTACATAAACTTGTGGAAGAAAAATTTTCAGGGCAGTCGGTAAAAGTGATCGCCAATTTACCCTACTATGTAACCACACCCATTATTATGAAATTTTTGGAAGAGAAAGTGCCTGTCAGTACGATCGTGGTGATGATACAAAAAGAGGTGGCCGATCGTATGCAAGCGAAACCTGGAACGAAAGATTATGGTTCGTTGTCTGTTGCAGTTCAGTATTACTGCGATCCAAAGATCATTACCAAAGTGCCAAGGTCTGTATTTATTCCTCAACCAAATGTGGAATCTACGGTAATTCGATTAAGTGTATTAAAGGAGCCCAAGGTAAAGGTAAAGGATGAGGATTTAATGTTTGATATGGTGAGAGCTGCCTTTGGCAAGAGAAGAAAGACATTGTTGAATGCCTTAACCTCCAGTGGCTTGGGTTTTGAGAAGGAAGATATTAAGGAAATATTGAAAAAAAGCAATATTGATGAGGCTCGAAGAGGGGAAACTCTCTCCATTGAAGAATTTGCCGAATTGGCTGATTGTGCCTATCCATATAGGCATAAAGAACAAAAGCATTTCATGCTCTAAAATGAAAGGAAATGCTTTTGTTTTTCACAGGGAACTAATAGGTGCTTTGCACCCGGCCGCCTCACCGTCTCGGCGGCGCTCGTAGCACGGCATCACTTCTTCGTGATGCCACTCGCCCTATGACGCTTCGCTGTGACCCTCCAACTATTGGACATAAAAATCGCAAATTGCTCCGCAAATGCTCATGGCGCAATAGAGATTTTTTCGAGTAAGACTCTCAAAATCTCTATTGCTTAAATTAATCGAAGGATTAGATTCTCTGCAATGTAAGATATCTTTAAATAGTTTTATTTCATAAAGATAGTCTATGGGATGACCCCCTTTAAAAATCCCCCATATCTAGGAAATTGAAGACCATAATTCCTAGATATAAAATAAGTTTTGCGAAAGCAGGACTTATTTTTTTTGAAATGGTGAACTATTTCCCAGTTTGCACATATATTAATACAAATGAGTAAAAGGGGGGAGTGAGTCATGGACTATAACCGATATCGGAGATATTTCATAATTTTAGACAATGAAGAAAAAGGTTTCGATAATAAACAAGGGAAGAGTCCCAAGGGATATACAAAAATAGAGATAAAAAACGGCAAAGGTGTACTTAGTCATTATATACAAAATCTGAAATATTTTAAAAACGCGGAATACATCTACAGAGGATATTTGATTGGTACGAAGGATGGGCAAGAAACATTTGCAGATAATGGATCGTTTATCATTGATGAAAGTGGTAAGGGAGAGGTGACGTGGCGTTTTGATCCTGCCAATGTAGATGGAAAGGGAAACAGTATTGATGTATTTAATGTGATTGCTGTTGTGGCAGAGACTGAAGAAGGGCATTATCGAGGAGAAGTGGCGGCACCATTGGTGGGATTCATCAATAAAGAGCGGACAGATTGGAAGCATATCCTGGCAAGTCGTTGGAGCAGAAAGGAAAAAACGAAAGAAGAGAAGGAATTGGATGAGAAGTATGAGAAAAAGTATGAGCAAATCAAAGAAATTTTGAAGGATGTGCAAAAGGAAGAACCAGAAGAAAACATAGAGAAGGAAATGCCAGAAGAAATTATTGAAATTGTGGAAAGTGATGAAGCTAAGAAAGATAAAGAGGATGAATTGGAAATTGAGATCAATATTGTGCTAGAGGAAGTGCAAGAGGCTCCTGCGCCAGTAATCAAAGAAGAAAAGGTTGAAGAAATCATTGAGAAGAAGAAAGAAGAAGTGATTCCAGAAGTTGAGGAGAAGCAAGTTAGTCCTGAGGAAGAAGAACCAAAGAAAGAAGCAGCACCAAAGGAAGAGGCGCCAAAGGAAGAGGCGCCAAAGGAAGAGGCGCCAAAGGAAGAGGCGCCAAAGGAAGAGGCACCAAAGGAAGAGGCACCAAAGGAAGAGGCACCAAAGGAAGAAGCACCAAAGGAAGAGGCGCCAGAGAAAGAAGCACCAAAGGAAGAGACGCCAGAGAAAGAAGCACTAAAGGAAGAAAAAGTCCAAGCAAAATCTGAGGAAATTTATTATCAAGATGTAGACTATGATCCAATGAAATATTATCAGCAAAATCCAACCTATAATTACTATAATCACTACTTCAAAACGGTATGTGATTATGTGGATAATATCTTGAAGTATCATAAAAAGGTTGAGCCATTTGAGAAGAATATGGAAGGGTGCCATTGGTGGAAAGTAGACTATAATCAGCAGACACTATATAGAACCTTCCTACCTTTCTATGGATATATAAATAATATGTATGGTTATTATCCTCATATGAACTGTATGGCAGGGTATTCAGATCTGATGTATAGGTATCAGCACTACATTTTCGGTAAAAAGTGTGATGAGAAAGGGGAGCCTGCATATTATTTATATGGAATTCCTGGCAGATATTTGGCTAGTGAGCAGCCCTATGAGGGGATGACTGGTTTTGTTTATTGGCACCCCATCGAGGATCGAGAAGCCCAGAAAGGGGACTATGGCTACTGGATTCTTCATATTGATGCTAAGACAGGAAATATTGTAATGCCTTTAAAACCAACACCACCACCAGCGTATTAAAGATGATGGCACACCATTATGGTGTGTCTTCTTTATTCTAATAAAAACATGCTGTGAGTGCATATAATAGGCAGTAGAGGTGGTTTGTTTGAAAAGATGGATTGCATTTTCTATTGTCATCAGCTTACTGTTTTTAGAAGGTTGTACAGTATATAAAATTACTCAAAAGAAAGCATATAAAAATGAGATTGTTCATGCAGAATTAAATTATGACTATCAGCAACTCAAAGAAGATTTATTCAAGTTACAAGAAAGCTATCCAGGAAAGCTGCAGGTGGATACCATAGGCACTTCGATAGAAGGGAGAGAACTATATGTGGCCCGCATGGGAACTGGACCGAAGAAACTTGTGGTAATAGGGGGTGTCCATGCCAGGGAATGGATGACTACCTACCTATTAATGAGTTTGATTGAGTTATATTTAAAGCATGACCAAGAGGGAAAAAAATTAAAGGGATACCCCGTAAGACAGTTATTAGAGACAGTTTCAGTTAGTTTCATACCAATGGTAAATCCAGATGGGGTTGATTTGGTATTAAATGGTATTGGTGATAGAGATCGAAAGTTATTGATACGGATGAACGAGGGAGAAGAAAATTTTTCTAGATGGAAGGCCAATATAGCTGGTGTAGATCTCAATCGGCAGTTCCCAGCAGATTGGGAGGCGACAGACAGTAAAGAGGCACCTTCCTTTGAAAATTATAAAGGTATGCGACCCTTGGATCAACCTGAAAGCGAAGCTATCGCAAGGTTTACTCTTGGAGAGCAGCCAGAGATGACTATAGCCTATCATTTGAGTGGGTCTGTGATCTTCTGGTACTATAATCAAAAGGATGAACACTATAAAAGGGATCTGAAGATTGGAAAGAAAGTAGGTCGGATTACAGGCTACAAACTGATTGAGGAAGAGGATAGTGATGATATTGCTGCAGGATATAAGGACTGGTTTGTAAAAGTATTTGAAAGATCAGGATATACGATAGAAATTGGAGAACAGCGATATGATCAGATTGACGTAGATGCGATAGATCGATTTATTGGAGAAAACCAGGCAGTAATACCCTATTTAATGAAAGTAATCAGTAAGGCAAAAAAATGAGACTGGATCCCAGTCTCGTTTTACTATTCACTATTCGATATCATAGGGCCATTGGTCGATGCCGCCCTTTAGCATATAAATTCTAGAAAATCCATTGTTTCCTAAGTATTGAGCGGCCTTTGCGCTTTCTCGTTCATTTTCGCCGTAAAGCATATATACCTTTTCACGATCAAAATCAGATAGGCTTTTCTTCAATTCCCGATACGTCATGAGGGTGGCTTGGGGAAGATGTCCTTGGTCATATTCTTTTTCACTGCGAACATCTAATATAACCACATCTTGGTTTTTTTCTATGAGTACTTTCGCCTGCTCAGGAGAAATTTTTTTGTAGGCGTACTTTATGGTTTCTGAAAACGTTTCATCTGAACCTGACATTGTTACTAAAATTGCGATACCAATGATTACTGCCAGGAGTATACCTAGAGCCACATACAGGGTTCGTTTTTTAAAAATAAATACTTTTAACATGTAGATATCACCTCACTACCTTGTCTCGTAATAATAATATATTTGAGATTTAGGGGTTTTATTACTGAAATTTCATTTTATAGATATATAGGGAATTATGGTTACATAATTTCCTATATATGGGGTGTGCAGAGGGGATTCCCCTTTGCCGATTTAAGGAAGGTGCTCAGGCTGTCTAGCAGCCGTCGAAGGAAACCTAGGGTTTCCTAGTGAAAACAAATTGCCGATAGGCAACTTTGTTAATAGTTGACACCAATAGGAAGATTCTTCATATGATAAAAATAGGTAATAAACCTAGCTTAAATAAGGGGGGAATAAGTATGTATCCTTATTACGATTATCTAACCTATTGTGAAATAGAAGCAGAGAAAATGTATCCTGAAATCTATCATAGGGTGTATCCTCATATTTATCGAATCTGTGATAGAGAAGATCATCCCTATAATCCTATCATGCATCCGTTTCCTAAAAAGGAAGCAGTAGATAAGATGGTAGATGAGGTGTACGAGCAGATCAAAGACGATGAAATGTATCGCTCTCCAGACGGGCATTCACATGGTCCTCAAAATCTTTTGAGAGCACTGATTGGTGCTTTGTTGATTCGGGAACTCCTGGATAGAAGACGTTTTCCACGGAGAAGAAGACATGGATATTCAGGTCATTACTCAGAGTATCCAGGATACTTTCCAGGCTACTATTACTAAAAAATATGATTCAGTATTAACCAAAAGGGCTCTTAGGCCTTCTAGTGTTGCATTAAGTAAAATATTTAATCTTGACCAATTTAAAACCCTCAGATTGCATGGATTATTCCATGTGATATGGGGGTTTTAGGC
>NZ_JACHEN010000044.1 GCF_014205875.1 Anaerosolibacter carboniphilus | reverse complement strand
TAAGAGAGGATGGTGGAGAAGTGAAAAATATACCACTAACTCACGAAAATCAAGACTACCTATTCTATATCATGGATTCATCATCGAAGATGCAAATGAACACAAACGAAAAGCAGATCGAGAAGATGAAGCAATCCCTAAAAATTGCAATGGAGGTAGGACTGACCGAGAGACAGAAGCTACTAATTGAAAAATATTATTTTGAAGGCAAAACCATGAGAGAAATAGGTGAGGAATTAGGGATTGCCAAGTCCACGGTTAGCCTCACAATAAAAAGAGCAAAAGAAAAACTAGAAAAAATTAAAAATATTATCTAAAAAGTTTTATTAACGATAAAACTTTTGATGAAATGTACGGTAATAGTAGAGAGATATATTCACGTATTGGCTACTAGCCGACCCCTTGCGAAAGGCACTCAGAAATGGGTGCTTTTTAGTATGGAAATATAACCCTGAAAGGCGGTGCAGCATGGAGAAACATAGAAGTAGAGTCAAATTTAAAGATGGGAAGATCGTATGTGCATCAGAGATCCGATGCTCCAGCTGTGCCGATAAGTATACCTGTGAAGCGATAGACCTCTTCATTGAGGCTAAGTATGAAGGGATAAGGGACTGCATGAGTCATGACAGCCATCGGAGAGAAAAGGGAAAGATAAAGCAAAAACGTTGGGGTACAAAATAACAGTTAGGTTACGAGATAAAACCATCTTTTTTTGAATAAAGTAAAGGTAAGAGAAAACAGAGCTTTATATAAACATTATAAAATGTGCATGAAATGGTTAATAATCTATAAAAACAAAAATAGCTGTAGCAATATGCCCAGCTATTCATTATTTATATTTTAGGAGGAGAATTATATTTTAATTATTTATTTATTATTGTTAAAGGCATGCCTTTAACAACGGAGAACCATACTCCATACTACAATCCACAGAAAAATGATTATTTCTGGTGGCATTCGTAGCACAAATAAAATAATCTGGTAGAGATGAATCTTTAATTGATTCTTCATAAATTCTCCTCCCTTGATTTTCAATATTGAATTTTCAAAGATCAATGATAGTATACAACAATTTATGTTATAAAAGATCAAAGTATACTTAACAATTAGGAAAGCCACAATAAAATGTTATATGGGAAGATCAAATGTCGAAATTTGCTATCGAAATATAAAGGATATTGCTCTATTTTGCAGAATTGCTTAACTGTAAAAATCATAAAGGAGGGGCAATATGGCATCAATAAGTATTTCTGTATACGCAATAGGTTTAAAAAATAGAAAAAATGATGTACCGTATAACTTAAATGATATCGATGGTATTACGTTCTTACAACATCTTACAGGATTTCTTAACCTAAATGTTGGAGATTTTCAGAGAACTGAAATTTTAAGTAAGGTTTTTAAGGTTGAAAATTATCAACAGTTTGATCATCATTTTAGAGGAGTAGAAGACTATAAGTATATCATAGGGAAGGTGAAATCAGGATCATACGGATTAACTTCTGAAATAATTGATAGTGCAACGGGAGCAACACAATATAATAAAAATGAAAGCGACGCTGATGTTATTCCTTTTTACTTCACATTAGCTGTACCCGCTGGAGAGACTAATAGAGGGATTTTGATACTTGAAAACGTAGGGGTATTTGGAATAAAGCAACAATTTGATAGGCTTTTAGAAGAATACTTAAGGAGTATTAACCCAGAGTATGAACTAAGTATAAATTCATTTACTCCAGTACAATATATAGATCATTTCCTAGATGATGGGGTAATAAAATCAATGAGATTTATAAGATATGACATACCTGCTGATACTGCGCAGAGACTAGGTCTTAACAATGGTGTAGCATTCGATGAATATGTAATTCATCATGTGGGTAGAAATAATGATATCAGAGACAAAATTAAAAGTTATGTAAGAGGTAGAGTACGTATAAGAAATATCGCAGAAATTGACTTTGATTATGATAATGTAAAAGTGGAAGTAAAGATTGGGAAAAGAAGTAAGGTTCTAAACTTAGAGAATATTAATAAAATTGTTATTAGTGAAGATGTAACCGATAGGCTAGTTCTATTAGGAGGTCATCCAACTGAAGAAAGCATGTCAGTAGTTTTTGAAGAAAATTTAGAGGAGTATTTGACATTGTCGGGGTTGATAGTAAGGGATTAATTTAAAAAGGTATGGGTGGTTAAGTATGGATTATAAAGAAATTTTAAGTTTTACTTTGAACTTTATAAAAATACCCTACTTCTATTTTGCAGTTGTGTTATTTGTAATGTTAATGGCTAAAGTAATTTTTAAGGTAGAATATTCTAACTGCACTACAATAATAAAGAGATACTTTGATAATTTTATTATTATAACTGAAACAAATGGCAAGAGACGGATTTTGTATGTACCAATATTCACTTATTTCATTGTTCCTATATTTTGGGCTTTAATTGTCACCAACATTAAAGCTATTGATAAGGATATATCAAATATGATTACAGTGGTATTCGCTATATTAATTGGTATGCTATTTAACCTGTTAATTCTGCTTATAGATATGCAAAATAAATTAGTAGTGAGTGTGGCGAATGATGGGAATAAAGTTAATGCCATCAGGAAGTTGGCAAAAGAGACGTATTATGCCATTATGTTTGAGATACTCGTAAGTATTTTTATTTTAATAATGAGTTTGTCTTTACTGTTCTTAAGTAGCAATACAGTTTTTATGAGCATTGTTAGTTTTGTTCAGTATCTACTAGTGTTTATTTTCTTATTTAATCTTTTTATTGTTCTTAAAAGGATATTTATAATTATTGAACAGAAGATGATCAAGAATGATTAAGACGAATGAAATATAAGAGCCTCTGGCTCTTTTTTTCATGCTATAAACAAGGAGGTGGCATTGTGAAACTAACACCAAAACAGAAAATATTTTGTGATGAATATCTAGTGGATCTTAATGCCACTCAAGCGGCTATTAGAGCAGGATATTCAGAAAGAACAGCAAAGGAAGTGGGATATGAAAACCTCACAAAACCTCACATCCAAAAGTATATTGATGAAAGAATGAAAAACCGGCAGCAAAGGACAGAGATTACTCAGGATAAGGTACTTCAAGAACTAGCAAGGGTTGCTTTCGCCAGAGGAACTGACTTTGCGAAAGTGGCTTTAAGGATAGGATACAGAGACATTGTTGACAAAGAAGGAAAGGTGATTGGACAGCAGCCCTTTGAATATCAGGCGGTGGAGATCATAAATACCGATGATATTCCAGAAGATAAACGGGCAGCCATTGCCAGTATAAAGCAAGGAACTAATGGGATTGAAGTAAAGCCATATGACAAAGTTAAGGCTCTGGAGCTTCTGGGAAGGCACCTGGGAATGTTTAACGATAAAGTAGAGCTGGCAGGAGAAATGGGAGTCAAGATCATAGATGATATAGGCAGTGGTGACGATGAAGGAAGTTAAGCTTTCAGAGATCGTGACACCTGCCTTTAAGAGTTTCTGGAAAGCTTCCAATTCGCATAAATATCTGCGGCATGTGTGTAAAGGGGGCCGTGGATCAGCCAAGTCTACCCATATTGCCATGAAGCTCATCAAAGATATGATGAAGTATCCCGTAACGACTCTTTGTATCAGAAAGGTTGCCCGCACATTGGAAGAGTCAGTGTTTGAGCAGCTGAAGGAAGCCATAGATATCCTGGGTGTAGGGATGTACTGGCGTGTCATAAAAAGTCCTATGCAGCTTATATATACGCCCAGAGGCAATAAAATCATATTCCGCGGTGCAGATGATCCTTTGAAACTTAAATCAATCAAGATGGCCAAATTCCCTATAGCCTTTATGTGGATTGAGGAATTAGCCGAATTTAAAACTGAAGAAGAAGTATCGACCATTGAAAATTCTGTATTAAGAGCAGAATTACCCGATGGTCTTTTTTATGCTTTCTATTACAGCTATAACCCACCAAAGAGAAAGCAGTCTTGGGTGAATAAGAAGTACGAATCACAGTTTATACCGGGGAATACATACATTCATCATTCTACTTACCTGGAGAATCCACACATCTCCAAAGCATTCATCGAAGAGGCTGAAGAAGTTAAGAAGAAAGGCAAGCTAGATAATGATGGCGTTTCTCTAAAATACAAATGGGAGTATTTAGGCAAGGCCATCGGTTCAGGAGTGGTTCCTTTCGATAAGCTTGTATTTAGAAGAATTACCAATGAAGAGATAAATTCCTTTGATAACATTCGCCAAGGAATTGACTGGGGGTATGGCGTAGATCCCTTCTCCTTTGGACGCTGGCACTACGATAAAAAGAAAAGGATTCTATATGCCATGGATGAATTTTACGGTGTTAAAATCAGTAACCGTGAAGCTGCCGAATGGATCAAGAAACGAAACTATCATGATGAGGTTATAATTGCTGATAACGAAGAGCCCAAATCCATTGCAGAGATGAAGACTTATGGAATAAAGATCAAAGGTGCTAAGAAAGGCCCTGGCAGTGTTGAATACGGAGAAAAGTGGCTGGATGATCTGGAGGCCATTGTGATAGATCCGCAACGAACACCCCATACCGCAAAAGAATTTGAAGATATAGACTATCAAGTAGACCAAGATGGAAATCCAAAGGCAAAGCTTGAAGATACAAACAACCATACTATAGATCAATGCCGCTATGCCATGGAAGATGACATGAAGGCCAAGGCCATATCATTTTAACTAGGAGGTGAAGAAAATGGAGATTACAGATACAAAGCTGGTCAGTGCAAAGGTTGGCTACTACAGCAATACAGGGATGAGTCTTATAGACATCATTCAGGAAGAGATCAAGGAATGGAATAACTCTGAACTAAAAAAGCTAATGCTTACGGGCCAGAAATATTACTTGGGAGATGCAGACATTCTCCAGAGAAAGAGAATGGCCATAGGGGAAGGTGGACAGCTGCAGGAGGTTGAGAATCTGGCCAACAATAAGCTGGTCCATAACTTTGTGAGAAAGCTGGTGGATCAAAAGATAGGATATCTGCTGTCTAAACCTTTGAGCATCCAGACAGAGAATAAGACCTATCAGGAAATATTGACGGGTATATTTGATAAGTCCTTTATGAAGCTTCTGAAAAACCTGGGGAAAGATGCTATCAACAAAGGGAAAGCATGGATACAGGTTTACTACAATGAAGAAGGGGAACTGAGGTTTAAAAGGCTGCCATCGGAAGAGATCATCCCTCTATGGAAGGATACAGAGCATACAAAGCTGGATGCATTAATTAGAGTCTACGAGGTAGAAGTATACGAGGGCAGGAAAAAGAAAACCATCAAGAAAGTGGAGTACTGGGATACGAAGCAGGTTTTGCGATATGTTGAAAATAACGGCAGTTTAATTCCTGATGTGGAAACTCCAGAAGGAACAGGGCACTTCATGATCATAGACGAAGAAGGAAACCAGCAGCCCTATACCTGGAATAAGGTACCCTTCATCTATTTCAAGTATAACGACGAAGAGCAGCCGTTGATCAAGTTTGTAAAGTCATTGGTAGATGACTACGATAGAAATAAATCTGATAACAGCAACAACCTTGAAGATTTGCCTAACAGCATCTATGTTCTTAAAAACTATGACGGTACAAACTTAGGAGAGTTTAGAAAGAATATGTCCCTCTATAGGGCTGTCAAGGTTACAGACGAGGGTGGAGTCGAGACTTTAAATCTTGAAATGAATGTGGAAGCTTACAAAACTCATATCGAGCAGGATCGAAAGGACATTTATGAATTTGGCCGCGGTGTAGATACCCAAAGCGAGAGATTTGGTCAAGCGCCCAGTGGTATAGCACTAAAATTCCTTTACAATGATTTAGATATGGATTGCAATATCATTGAGACAGAGTTTCAAGCATCCTTGGAGTACCTGCTATGGTTTGTTGACCAGCACCTAATCAACACAGGCCAAGGCGATTATACCGAAGAAAGTGTAGAATTTATTTTCAACCGAGATATTCTGATCAATGAGACTGATTCTATCACTAATTGTAAAAATTCCATGGGCATTATCTCTGATGAAACCATCGTAGCCAATCATCCCTATGTAACAGATGTAAGGGAAGAGTTAGATCGAATCAAGCAGCATCGGGAAGAAGCCACCAATGCAATATATCCGCCCAATTTCAATACGGGTGGTGTAGGCAATGAAGAATAAAGAGTATTGGCAGAAAAGGGCAGAGGCTGTTGCAGGAGAGCAATTCAAGAAGGCTGGTGAATATGTAACTTCCTTGATCAAGGAATATGAAAAAGCTAAGCTTAGCATTCAAAGGGATATTGAAATTTTCTATCAACGGTTTGCTATGGAAAACAAAGTGGATCTGGCCGAAGCCAAGAAGCTCTTAGGTGGTAAAGAGTTAGCAGAGTTCAAAATGACTTTGGAGGAATTCACTGAAAAAGCTAAAAATAACATCGATGGTATTTGGGAGCAGCAGCTCAATAATGTATCCTATAAAGTCAGAGTAAGCAGATTGGAAGCGCTGCAGATTCAAATACAGCATCAGATGGAAATGTTAATGGATAGCCAGCAAAAGAGCATGAATAAACTTTTATCAGACATCTACGAAGACACCTATTATCGAAATATTTATGAGCTTCAGAAAGGTTTAGGGGTTGGCGTAGAGTTTGCAAAGCTGGATACTCAGACTATTGAAAAGGCAATCCATCAGAAATGGATGGAAGGAGATTTTAGCAGCAGGATCTGGGATAATAAAAGCAAACTTTTAACAGAGCTGCAGACGAACCTAGTCCAGTCTTTCATCCGAGGAGATAGCATTGATATAACCTCAAGAATATTAGCCAAGCGGATGGATGTATCCAGAAGCAGGGCAGCCACTTTGGTGAACACAGAAAGTGCTAATATAGCCAGTAGAGCTACTATGACCAGCTATAAAAATAGTGGTGTAGTAAAACAGTATGAAAATTTAGCAACCTTAGACCTTAAAACAAGTGATATATGCAGGGCCATGGATGGAAAAGTATTCAATGTGGCAGAGATGCAACCAGGACTCAACGCACCGCCTTTTCATGCAAATTGCAGAACTACAACCCTAGCGTATTTCCCAGATGTAGAAGATGAGGAAAGGATTGCAAGGGATATTGATGGAAAAGTTTATAAGGTTGATGGCAACATCAGCTATAAAAACTGGTATGATCAACATGTTGTGGGTAAGTATGGAAAAGAAGAGGCAGCTATTTTAGAGAAAAAGATAAAAAATGCTGCCAAAGATAAAGAGCAATATGTAAGATATAAGGCTATTTTGGGAAAAGACGCACCTAGGTCCTTTGATAAGTTCCAGGAATTGAAGTATAATAATACTGAGGATTGGAATAGATTAAAGAGTGACTACAGAAAGCACAATGCTTATAATAAAATAATAGCCAATGAGCCAGCTATAACCCAGGACTTAAAAGAGATATCTGATTTTACTGGTGTGGATATGGTAGGGCTTGAATTTAGAGTTAAAAGCAAGGAATCCTATTTAAGAAAGATTAATTCGGATAGTGATGGCAGTCTAGACCCAAGGGTCATTGATGAGACAATCTTAAGTACCAATGATGTAATTAGGTATACCTATCAAGATACAGTAGATAACCTAGTTGATGCTTATAATAAGGTAACGGAGAAGCTCCTAGAACGAAACTACTCAGAGATTAAAGTTAAAAATTTCTGGGTAAATAGAAACAGTGCGTATAAGGGCGTTAATTGTACTTTTAGAAGTCCAGAAGGGCAAAACTTTGAAGTACAATTTCATACACCAGAGAGCTTCGCGCTTAAGAATGGGGAACTGCATAGGCTGTACGAGGAAGCTAGACAAGATGGCGTAACACCTGAGAGATATGCAGAACTCACCTATAAAATGATTGAATTATCTTCAAAGCTGACCGAACCTCAAAATATCAGGGAAATAAAATCAAGGAGGTAAGCATAGTGGAGGATTTCTATTTTGCCTATAATTACGATGAACAGAAAAATACTGCATCAAGATTATACAGACGTATAAACTGCAGCTTTGAAAAGTATGATAAAGCAAAAAAACAATGGAAGCCAGCTCCTGAACAAAGCTGTATTTATATCGGCGAAGACTGGGACTATGATGAAATTACAGAAGAACAAGCAGCAGAAATAATTAATAATTGGAATTGATAAGCACTTGCTAGGTAAAAACGGTAGGTGCTTTTATTATGCTCTTTTTAAGGGTTAGAGCCTAAAGAAACGAAAGCTACAGCTGGAGCCGACCAGCATAAAAAGGTGAGTAGGAATATGAAAGGAGATATAGTATGAAAAAGCCATTTATGATGAATTTGCAGTTGTTTACAGAAAAAACCCTAAAGGATTTATTAGGGGAAGAGTTGTATAATCAGGTCATACAGAAGGCAGGTGATACGAAGATTGATATAGTATCCAATGGGAACTGGATCCCCAAGGATAAATTCAATCAGCTCAATGAGGAAAATAAGGACCTTAAATCTCAGCTGACGGATCGAGATAAACAGTTGAAGGACTTGGAGGGAAAAGCCAAAGGAAATGAAGAGTTGGAGAAGCAAATCAAGGACCTTCAAGAGCAGAATAAGCAGACAACAAAGGGCTTTGAGACAAAGATCAAGGAGTTATCCATCACCAATGCCGTAAAGCTGGCCTTGGCAGGACAGGTCCATGACACAGATCTTGTGGCAGGACTGTTGGACAAGGCGAAGATTGAGCTGGATGAATCGGGAAATCTAAAAGGTGGATTAGAGGAACAGATTAAGACTTTGAAAGAATCGAAGTCTTTTTTATTTACTGAAAAACAAGATCCACAGCAGACAAAGTTTAAGGGGATAGAGCCCCAGGATGGCAAAGACCCAAATAAACAAACTCAACCAGGAGATTTTAACAATTTACAAGATGCTGTCAAAGCATACTTTGAAGGAGGAAAATAAAAATGCCAATTACATTGTTAGAAGCAAAGAAAAACGTACAGGATGCCCTGCAAATGGGTGTTATCGATGAGTTTAGAAAATCAAATTTCATCTTGGATAACATTACTTTTGATGATGCTGTATCGCCAACGGGAGGCGGTGCAACACTAACCTATGCCTATACCAGGTTGTTAACTCAACCAAATGCAGACTTCAGGGAAATCAATACCGAGTACACACCACAAGAAGTCACCAAGCAAAGACATTCTGTTGATCTTAAAGTGTTCGGTGGATCTTTTGAGATTGACCGTATCATTGCTGGTATGGGCGGTATAGTAAGTGAGGTAACCATACAGATGCAGCAGAAGGTGAAGGCTGCCCAAGCATTGTTTAATAATACAGTAATCAATGGAGATAGCGCAGTAAATGCAAAAGCCTTTGATGGTTTAGAGAAAGCCTTGACAGGTTCATCAACTGAATATACTCCTGGTGCGGTAATTGACTTGTCAAGTGCAGCAGCAATTGATGCAAATTACAAAGTGTTCCTTGATGAACTTGATGAATTCCTTATGGGATTGGATGGACGTCCATCTTTCATTGCCGGTAACATTAAACTCATTGCTAAGATTAGAGCCTGTGCCAGAAGAGCAGGAGCTTATACCGAAACAAAGGATGGTTTTGGCAGACAAATTACTTCCTATGATGGTATTCCTTTGATCGATTTAGGCGCAAAGCCAGGCACCAACGATCCTGTTGTGGCAATTACCACAGGAGAAACCAGCCTGTATGCCGTAAGATTAGGTCTTGATGGCTTTCATGGCGTTTCTATGGCAGGACATCCCCCAGCAAAAACTTGGATGCCTAACTTTAAAGATGCTGGGGCTGTGAAGAAAGGTGAAGTGGAAATGGTTGCAGCTGTAGCATTGAAGGCTACCAAAGCAGCTGGCGTATTTAGAAAGATCAAAGTATCCTAGGAGGTATAATATGGCGAAGATACATGCACCAAACAAACAATATAGTGGCGTTTCAGCTAGTGTGACTTTTATTAATGGGGTAGGAGAAACAGATCTACCCCATTTAATCGAGTGGTTTAAAGGCCACGGTTATGAAATCGAGGAAGAAGAGAAGCCAGGTACTGAATATGAAAAAATGAAAGTCGATCAACTAAAGGAACTGGCTAAAGAAAAAGGTATTGAGGACTATAACAAAATGAAAAGAGATGAACTAATCAAAGCGTTAGAAAACAGGGAGCAGGTGAGTGAAGATGACTCAACTGGAGAAACTGAGGAAGCTGCTGGGGATCAATAACGATGAAAAGGATTTTATTTTAGAGTTCAGCCTTGAAAGAATAGCAGACTTAATCAAAGATTATTGTCATATTGATGAGGTACCGGCTGGTTTAAATAGTGTCATGCTCAATATGGCCGTAGATATGTATCGATCTGAGAATTTAGGCGCAGAAGATACACCGCTAGGGCCTATTACTTCTATTGCAGAGGGAAATGTATCAACCAGTTTTGCAAACATTAAAACTTCTATGACAGAAGGGGAGAAATTCCTAAAGAACTATACAAAACAGCTTAACCGATATAGAAAGCTGGTGTGGTAATGTTAAGCAGTATAGAGAAAGCCAGAGCAGTGGCACGAATAGCAGTTGAGATATTTTATGAAGGATTATGCACCATTAAAGGGTTTGAGCCTGTGAAAAATCCTGAAACTTTTGAGACAGAACAGAAGGAAATCGAATATTACAAGGATATACCTTGTAATCTGAACATTCATGCGAAACCTGCTAATCAAACTGAAACTACGGCAAATATCAATTACGATGCAATGCTATTTATGGATCCAGACGTTATGGTGAAGGCAGGTTGTAAAATCTATGTGTCTCAAAAGGGAATGGAATACATGTTTCAAAATGTTGGAGAGCCTGTTGTATTCTCAACTCACCAAGAAATCATGTTAGAAAGAATTGGTCGTGCATGAGTAAGTTGGGGAAGTTTGATTTTAAGGACTTCAAGAAGATAGGGAACAGTTTTCAAAAGGCTCTGGATGAAAGGGTAGTGGAAAGATTCATTCAAGAATTCCTGCTGGAAATGGCCTTTAGAGCAGAGCGGAAGATTAAAAAGCGTACGCCTGTTGGTGTATATCCAGAAGGATCCGGAAGAACTGGTGGCAATCTCAGACGAAACTGGAAAGTTGGAAAAGTAGAAAGGCATGGGAACGCCTATGTGGTAGAGATATACAACCCTGTAGAATACAGCGGTTATGTAGAATATGGGCATAGAACTAGGAACCATAAAGGATGGGTAGAGGGACGCTTTATGATGACCATCTCCATGCAGGAAATTGAAAAAGAGCTTCCAAAGTATTTGGAGAGGAAACAAGTGGAGTTGCTGGAGCAAATTTTAAACGGTAGGCCACCAAAGAGGTGATAGGATGACAAATGATATTCGCATAGGGATTAACCAAGCACTGGACAGTAACTTTCCAGGAATAAATATATATGGTGAAGAGATCAAACAGGGATTTAATGAGCCCTGTTTTTTTGTGAAGGTTTTGAGCGATTCTCTCTCCAGGGAGTTTAATAGGCGATATCGAAAGACGGTGTTCTTTGACATCCACTATTTCAGCGATAAAGAATTAAAAGTCAATGAGGACTGTTGTGCTGTGGCAGAGCGATTATATAGTGTGTTGGATTATATTCATGTAGGTAGTAACTGCTTGCGAAGTAATAACAAGCGCTATGAGATTGTAGACGGTGTACTTCATTTCTTCCTAGAACTTGAAACACATATGTTAAAGAATCAAGGGCAGATACCATACATGGAAACCTTAGAGAAGGAGGCGAAGTTAAAGAATGGCTAAGACAGAGATTAAATTTACAAAGCAGAAGCTTATACAATCAAGCCAGTTTTCACAGATAGAAAAAGACATTCTAACAGCCATATTGTCCGATGGAGAATATACCATCAAGGCATGTTTTGAAGAGATTAAGAAATTTAAAGAAAGCAAGGTGAGTGAATAATGGCAGGTGGTACATTTACGACTCAGAATAAAGTACGCCCTGGCGTATATATCAATTTTAGATCAGCTAAGAAACCTTTAGGAACCCTTGGAGAGCGTGGCGTAGTAACCATGCCTTTCGTTTTGCCATGGGGACCGTCAAAACAGATTGTAGAGATTAATGCCGGTGATGATCTGTTTGGTTTAATAGGAATAGCTCTAACAGATACAAGCGCACTGCTGATCAGAGAAGCTCTAAAAAGAGCTAGAAGGCTGCTGCTGTATCGTGTGAATACAGGAACAAAAGCTACGGCCACAAACGGAAATCTGACGGCTACAGCAAAATATGGAGGAACGAAGGGAAATGATCTAGCTATTGTCATCGAGAGCAATATAGTGGACAATGCGAAGTTTGATGTAATTACCCTCCTTGACGGGAAAGAAGTAGATAGCCAGGTGAAGGTAGCTGCAGTTGAAGACTTGAAAAATAACAGCTTTGTAGACTTCTCAGGAACTGGCGCCTTGACGACAACTGCAGGAGTACCATTAGAAGGTGGTGCCGATGGCACTGTAACCAATCAGGACTACACAGACTACTTAGCAGCCATAGAACCCTATGATTTTAATACCATGGCATTATCCTCCACAGATGCAGCCTTAAAAGCCGTATTTGTTGCCTTCATCAAAAGAGTTAGGGAGCAGGAAGGGAAGAAGGTTCAATGTGTACTGGAGAATTATCCTGCAGCAGACTATGAGGGGATTATCTCAGTGAAAAATGGTGTGGTTCTAGCGGATACAACGATTATCTCAGCAGAGAAGGCCGTAGCATGGGTGGCAGGTGCTATTGCAGGGGCAGAGGTCAATGAGTCCCTCACCTATACGGCCTATGATGATGCGGTGGAGGTAACGGTTCGCTATACCAATAGTCAAATTGAAGCAGCTCTCCGAAATGGAGAATTCGTATTTGTGGCCAATGACAATCGGGCTGTAGTTGAACAGGATATCAATACTTTAGTTTCCTTTACCCCAGAGAAAAACAAGGAATTCAGAAAGAATCGAGTCATTCGAGTACTAGACAGTATCGGTAATGATATGAAAGCCATCTTTGAAAAGTACTACATCGGTAAGGTTAACAACAATGATGATGGAAGAAATATCTTTAAAGCCGAAATTATTAATTACATGGATACACTGCAAGGAATTACCGCCATACAGAACTTCGATCCTCAAACGGATATTGAAGTACTTCCCGGTAATGAAATTGATGCTGTAGTGGCTAATTTGTATGCCCAGCCTGTGGACGCCATAGAGAAAATATATCTGAGTGTGGAGGTGAGATAGTATGAGTTTCTTTTTAGCCCAAGATACCATCAGCGGACAGGAAGCTCGCTGCTATGCAACCATTGATGGAAGAGTAGAAGATATGTTTTACGCTAAAAAGCTAGAAGCTAAAGCGGAAAAGAATAAAGCAGAAATAAAAACCCTAGGGAGAAGGGGTACACAGCATAAAACGACAGGGTGGAATGGTACAGGATCATTGACCATCTATTATGTTACTTCTCGATTCAGAGAAATCATGCTTAAATATATTAAGCAGGGTATAGATACCTATTTCGATATCACAGTAGTCAATGAAGATCCAACATCAAGCATAGGAAAGCAGACGGTCGTATTAAAGGGTGTAAACCTAGACAGTGTACCTATGGCCATGTTCGATACCGAAAGTGACGCCTTAGAAGAAGAGATTGCCTTTACATTTGACGATGTAGAGTTACTAGATAGTTTTGGAAAACCGATATTAGGATAATAGGGAGGAATATACATGAGTGATTTTCAGGATTTTTTAATGGATGATTTTGGAGAAGTCGAGATTGTCGAGAAAACTGTAAAATTAGGTGGGAAAGAAAAGAAAATGAAGTTTAAACCTATTACTGCAGCTAAGGGTGATGAGCTTAGGAAGAGCTGTCGCAAAATTAGCTTCCACAAGGGGCAAAAGATAATCGAGACAGATCAAGACGCATACATGGCAAAGATTATCATAGAGACTACTATGCACCCAGATTTCAAAAATAAAGAATTGCAGAGTAGTTGGGGAGTTCTAGGTGCAGAAAATTTGTTAAATGCCATGAAAGTTAAAATGCTTGATGGAGAATACTCAGAATTATTTTCTATCGTTAGTGAGATTAACGGTTACGATAAAAGTATGAATGAATTGATCGAAGAAGCAAAAAACTGATCAAGGAGGGCGATTGGGAGGCAAACTATGCTTACTACGCCCTCCATAAATTTAGATGGCGCCCCCGAATTTTAGTTAATTTACCTAGAAAAGAAAAAGCGTTTGTCTATGCAGCTATAGATTTACATGTTGAAAATGAAAAGAAGAGTATGGATAAAGTAAGGACGAAGGCTAGACAGAGAAGATAAAGTTCTGGTATAATTAGGTAAAATTTTTAGGCTAGGGGGATAAAAACAAGTGGGAGCTAAAAATTGTGTGATTGCAGGAGATTTTGAAAAATGCAAAGTAATCAACACAGCAGGTAGTATTGCTTTGGTGATTAATTTTATGGAAAATTTCAAACTAAACAAAACAACAGTTGAAGCTTATGAACTAGTTGATGAAGAAAAACGAACAAGTGTAACAAGTGCTGTAAGTCGTGGACTTGTTGGCTCTTTAGTATTAGGTCCCGTAGGCCTATTAGCTGGATTATCGGCAAAGAAAAAAGGTATCAATCTTGTAGCCATTCAATTTAAGAATGGCAAGAAAAGTTTATTGGAAATAGATGATAGTTTGTACAAAACATTAGTTAAAACATTATTCTGACATAATAAAAGCATCCTTTCTTGGGTGCTTTTATTATGCGTAAAATTGAGGTGATTTCATGGCAACAGTAGCAACAGCGCTAAAAATGTTTGACAGCTTTTCTAGGCCACTACAACAAGTGACCCAAGCACTTAATATTACTATCAATGCCATGGAACAGATGGCTAATGCTGCAAACATGGACACGAAATTTGCAAGTCAAATGAAAATTGCTAGGGGCAAGATACAGCAGGCAGAAGCAGCTTTTAAGCAAGTAGTTGATCAACAAGATAGGGTAGTAAGTAAACAAAAAGAAATAAATAATACAATTAAAGTCGGCACACACGAAGCTAATGGCATGTTTAATACAATAAAAGGATTTGCGACAACTTATTTATCATTTCAAGTTGCTAAAAAAGGTATAGACATGATCCTTGGAGGATCTACGAGGCTAGAACAACAGCTGATTACTATGTCAGGTATGCTAGGAAACAAAGACATAGGTAAAGCATTTTTTGGAAGCTTAAATAAGTATGCTAATGATAGTGTATATGGGATAAAAGAGTTTAATGCGATTACCAGACAGTTTATTCAGTTTACTAAGAGTACAGATAAACTGATGAAGTTAAACAAAACGGCTGAAAGATTAGCATTCTTAGATCCTACACAAGGTTTGGAAGGAGCAGGATTCGCACTGAAAGAGGCTTTAGGTGGAGATTTTATGTCTCTGAAAGGTCGTTTCGGATTTGGAAGTCAAGATAGAGAAATGTTACAAAGTGCTAAAGATATGGATGATTTTATTAACAAGTTTAATATTCTACTTGATAAAAAGGGAGCTACTCAACAGGCGTTGGAAGAGTTCAATAGTTCTGCATTAGCTCAATTTAATAACCTAGGATCAAACATTGAAGCCTCTTTTGCTCAATCAGGGGAAAGTACACTAGAAGCGTTAAAACCCACTCTGCAAGCCCTTAATCAAGGATTTAAAGATGGACAATTTCAATCATTTTTCAATAGTATTAGCATAGGCTTTTTTATTATAGCGTCCTCAGTTCTTGGATTGACAAATGCTTTAGTTTTTATGGGACATATTTTCAGCGTGGTACTTAAACCCATAGCGCCCATAATTCTAGGTGTGGCTGCTGCTTATGGGTTATATTGGTTAGTTGCAAATGCAAGTACAATTGCAACAATAGCACATTCTGGAGCTATTAAAGCTTGGACGCTTATCACACACGGTGCAACTAAAGCACAAAGCATGTTTAATGCAGCTTTGGCGTTTAATCCGATCGCTATGATCATAGGTCTTGTTGTTGGGTTGATCGTAGCATTAGCAGCATTGATAGCTACATGTGAGCCTGTTCGTAAAGCATTCTCAAGTGCATTTGGATATATTGTAGATGCAGCAGAGTGGGCTGTAAATTCGATTATGGGTCTTATCAATGGGGCGATAAAAGGAATTAACAAGGTGTCACAATTCTTCGCTAACCTCTTAGGTGTTAAGGCTAAACAAATACAAGAAATCGAGTATAAAGCAAATTTTTCTGGCTTTAAAGAGTCTGGAATGAAAGCTATTGAAGACTTCTCATTAGATAATTTAAAAGCAAAGTTTGGTCTTGATAAATTTACAATGCCAAAAGATCCTGCCGTTGGTATGAGTGATAGCCCACTGCTCAAAGATTGGAACGAACAACAAAATGATAACTTTGGATTAGCCAATGACAACCTAAAGAAGGTTAATGACAAATTAGATATTAGCAATGAAAAACTGGAGCTGATGCGTGATATTGCAGAACAGCAAGTCGTAAACCGATTTACCACAGCAACCCTTGCCCCTCAGATTAGCCTGCAGTTCGGTGATGTTCGTGAAACCGCGGATTTGGATGGAATTATTCCTCATGTAGAAAAGATCTTGACTGAGCAGCTCATGATCGCTGCTGAGGGGGTGCATGTATAGTGTATGAAATGTATTTTAGTTATGAAGGAGAGGTTATACGATTACCGGTAAATCCTGATAAGCTGACGGTACAGATCAACAACAAGAATAAGACCATCAGTCTTATTGAGCTAGGTGAAGTGAATATATTAAAAGACCCTGGTCTTACAGATATCAGTTTTAACATATTGCTCCCAGGACAAAATTCTCCTCTTGCAATGAACTCTAAGGATCCTGAATTCTATCTGGAAAAGTTTAAGCAATACAAGAAAGATAAGAAACCTGTTCGGTGGGTAGTCTCTAGAGATATGGGGAGCTTTGATATG
Organism: Anaerosolibacter carboniphilus; assembly: GCF_014205875.1. GTDB lineage: Bacteria > Bacillota > Clostridia > Peptostreptococcales > Thermotaleaceae > Anaerosolibacter > Anaerosolibacter carboniphilus. The sequence goes on along the minus strand of NZ_JACHEN010000044.1, from coordinate 16,577 downwards.
AATATGGAGGTATCTTTAGAAGACTATAGCTTTGAGGAAAGGGCTGGAGAGGAAGGAGATATCTATGTTTCTTTAAAGCTTAGGGAATATAAACGGTATGAAACGAAGATCTTAAATCTTCAGTCCATAGCTAGTACAAATCCTACTTCAAGCGAGCAACCAAAGACCGTAGTAGTAGAAGAAAAGCAAAGACCTGCTAAGGAGCCAGCAAAGCAGTACATCGTAAAAAATGGGGATACCCTTTGGGCCATAGCAAAGAAGGAACTCAACAACGGCAGTAAGTATGCTGAGATTGCCAAGATTAATGGCATTAAGAATCCTGACGCCCTCTATGTTGGCCAGGTTTTAAGATTATCATAAATGGGGGATGATGAGTTGAAGTATGAGCTATATATTCAAAATGGAGATAAAGTATATGCCCCAATCCTAGAAGGGAATATTCAATGGGATACCAGTAGAAAAGGAACTCCAGGCAAACTTACCTTCACTGTGGTAAAGGATGATGTGATCAACTTCCAGGAAGGCAACCCGGTGATCTTTAAAGTGAATGGAGTGAATATATTCTATGGATTCATCTTCGTAAAAGGTAGAGATAAAGATCAGCTAATCAATGTTACCGCCTATGATCAAATTAGGTACTTAAAGAATAAAGATACCTATGTCTATGGTAATAAGAAGGCCAATGAGCTAGTAAAAATGATTGCTGCTGATTTTAATCTGCAGACTGGAACTCTGGCTGATACGGGTTACATCATTCCTCGAAGAATTGAGGAGAATCAAACCTTAATGGATATGATCTATACAGCTCTTGACTTGACGGTGATTAACACCAGTAAACTGTTTGTACTTTATGATGACTTTGGGAAATTGACCTTAAAAGATGTGGAAGTTATGAAGGTGCCTATCATTGTTGGAGACGAAACAGCAGAAGACTTTTTCTATCAAACGGATATAGATACAGATACCTATAACAAGATCAAGCTGGTAAGGGAAGATAAGGAGAACGGGAAAAGAGAAGTCTATATCACACAAGATAGTAGTACCATCAATCAGTGGGGTGTGCTGCAGTACTACGAAGTTGTTAATGAGGACCTCAATCCTGCCCAAATCAAAGCCCAATCGGATTATCTTCTAAAGATGAAGAATCGAAAGAATCGGTCCTTAGAAATTAAAAATTGTATTGGAGATATACGGGTAAGAGGTGGGAGCAGCGTCATGGTAGCTTTAAAGGACGTAGGGGATGTAAGCATCAACCAATACCTGTTGGTAGAGAAATGTAGTCACATATTTTCAAATAGTGAGCATTGGATGACACTGGAATTAAGGGGGAATATGCGGTGAATATGATTGAGATTATCAAGCAGGCCGCCATAGATGCAGTGAAGCAGTCGAGTCCGGTAAATGTTGTCTTTGGTACCGTAAAGTCCGTCAGTCCTCTAAGGATCGTGATCGATCAAAAGCTGCCCTTAGGTGAAGAAGATCTGATTCTAACCTCAAATGTAAAGGATAGAAAAACCAAGATCAGCTTTGACAATCCAAGTATTAAGAATGTAATAAAGCCTTATGATATGCAGGATGCACCCGGATCAAACTATAAGATATCTTTCCAGGAGCTTGCTAGGAATGAGATTACGATCTACGACGGACTGAAGGCAGGAGAACAGGTTATTCTGCTCCGAACCCAAGGCGGGCAGAAATATATCGTATTGGATAGGATGTGAAAACATGATACCTAAATTAGAGCAAGTTAACATAGGTCAAGATATAGAGATCATCAAGCAAGCCACCCGTACTTACAGACTGAATACCGATAGAAATAGGACGGTTGGTTACGTGGATGGCATAGATGCGGTAAAACAAGCTATCTATAAAATCCTTTGCACGGATCGCTATAGATATGAAATCTACGATTGGAACTATGGATTTGAAATATCAGATCTACTAGGAAAACCGAAAGCTTTAGTATATCCAGAATTGAAACGAAGAATTACAGATGCACTGCTGCAGGATGACAGGATTACTGGTGTAGATGGTTTTTCTTTTACATCCCAAAAGAGCAGTGTCACTGTGATTTTTACTGTCCACACAATCTTCGGAGAGATAGAAGCATCTAGGGAGGTGAGCATATAGTGTTTGAGGACATGACATATGAGTATATATTACAGCGCATGCTGGATCGGGTCCCTAACGATGTAGACAAAAGATCAGGATCTATCATTTATGATGCCCTTGCTCCTGCAGCTGCAGAGTTGGCTCAGGTATATATTGATCTCCAATTCATGGAGAATAGAACCTACGCCGATACAGCCACCAGTGATGATCTAACCCGTAGAGCTGCCGAGAGGGGCATCAACAGAAAGGCAGCCACCAAGGCTGTAAGAAAAGGGATATTCACAGGTAACGGTGATACACCCTTTAATGTCCCTATTGGAAGTCGATTCAGCGGAGATGATCTGAATTTCACAGTAATTGAAAAGATTACAGATGGAGAATTCAAACTGGAATGTGAGGTGCCTGGGGAAGCGGGGAACGGATACATTGGCCAGCTGCTGCCCATTGAATACATCAATGGATTAAGCACAGCCAACATGACCGATATCCTCATTCCAGGAGAGGACGAAGAGGGAGATGATAGCTTGAGAAAGAGATACTTCGACAACCTAGACAGCCAGGCATTTGGTGGAAATGTAGCGGACTACAGGGAGAAGGTCAATGACCTGGACGGCGTAGGCGGCGTAAAGGTCTATCCCGTATGGGCTGGAGGCGGTACCGTAAAACTGGTGATTATCGACAGTATTTTCAATAAACCCTCTGATATATTGATTGATGCGGTTCAAACAGCCATGGATCCTGTAGAGAATCAAGGAGAAGGCATTGGTCTGGCTCCCATAGGCCATGTGTTGACTGTCGTAGGAGCCGATGAGTCCATCGTCGATATAGAGAGCCACATTACCTTCCAGAGCGGCTATGTATGGGCCGATGTAAAGCCAAATGTTGAGGCTGTCATCCAGGAGTACTTTAGTGAACTCAGACAAGGATGGGCCAATGCAGAGATCCTGATTATCAGGATCAGCCAGCTGGAAACTCGCATCCTAAACATACCAGGTGTGTTGGATGTTCAGGATACCAAGATCAATGGGATAGCTCAAAATCTGGTCCTAGATGGTGTAGAAATACCAGTGCTTGGTGAGGTGACAAGCATATGAGACAGATAGAAACCTATTGGCCGCCTATCCTGCAAGAGCTTCGAGAAATGAAAGAAATCTCAAGAGCCGAGAATCCTGAGATAGAAGCTGTATGGGAAGACGTGGAGAATATCATGGATGATCAGTTTATCCAGACGGCCACGGAGCGCGGGATCGCAAGGAGAGAAAAGATGCTCAAAATCAATCCATTCTCCGATGATACCTTGGAGACTAGAAGATTCAGAATACAGGCCAGATGGAATGAAAAGCTCCCTTACACCTACAGGGTACTGCAAAACAGGCTGAATCAGCTTTGCGGAGAAAACGGCTATGAGATGACTTTAAATGCCGGAGCCTATAGCCTGGAGATCAGGATCGAGCTAACCCAAAAGAGAATGTTCGATGAAGTGGAGAAGCTTTCTAGACAGATGGTTCCAGCAAATATCCTGCTGACAGTAGGCCTTAGATACAACCAACACAGTAGATTGAAACAACTCACCCATCTAGAACTCCAAGCCTACACTCATCATAACGTAAGAAACGAGGTGATCAATTAATGGAAACAACACAGAATTACAACTTAAAAAAACCAGGACAGGAAGATTTTTATAATGTCGATGACTTCAACTATAACAGTGACGTTGTTGATGCAGAACTCAAAAAGCTAGAAACCGAAGTAGTAGAAAGACCAGGTCCAGCGACAATCATCCTTAACACCTACGACAAACGAGTACAGTCCATCATGGCAAAGGTAGCAAGTTGCTTGAATTTTGAACTGAATGGGAATATGGTTGTGAACCTTTTGGGAAAATCTCTAAACTTGAGTATTAATTTTGAAAGGGCAGACGGTACTTTTAGTGGTGGAGAGTTTTCATTTAGTGATAATACATTATTTCGAGCCATAGACAAAAATAATATCTGCGTTGCTGATAAGTATTATTTCACAAGGTTTAATTTATCCAACATCACTAATGCGGGCGGATTGTTCTTAAATTTATCATTATTAGGGTTAGCAAATGTATCATTCTCAACTACTGGGCTTCATGGCTCAAAATTTAAACCTACAATCACAGAAAAGTTAAGACTATATTTACAAGCTGGGTCTAGTGGAATCGCAAAAATAAAGGAATTAATGCTTATTGAAATAACCGCAGACGAATACAACAATATGACAGTAGACCAACTTTTAGAAAAATACCATTACGTCAATTCTGCCCAGCCAACGTTAAACCCTGTAATTGATATCGTACAAGGGAAAAACTTGTTTGATAAGAGCAATATACTTCGAGGAAAACAACTTAATACAGCAGGGGCTTTGATAGACGTAGCAGAGGATTTTACATCAAGTGATTATATCCCAGTTAAACCAAACACTACTTATACATTATCGTCTTCAATTGCTGGCGTGATGCGTTTTGGACAATACGATGATAATAAAAATTGGATAGTGCGAAATGCAACAAGTAGCGCTTCTGTTTATCAATTTACCACTGGTCCTACTACAAAGCATGCAAAAATATCAGCAAACTTAACTATGTTAGAATCGCTTCAGCTAGAAGAAGGTACAGTCGCTACAACTTACGAACCATTCCGAGGGACTAAGACAATCGTCCCCACGATGCTAGGGAAAATAGGCAGCTACGTTGACAAATTGAAGTATGAAAATGGTGTATTTAAGAAGATCAAGAAAGTCGAAAAATTGATTTTAGATGGTAGTCTTACATGGTCGTTCAGTGCTGATTATGCCGGGTTTAAGCGAGTATCGATACCAAATACATTTAACTTATTCGATAATAATTTATTGATTACTAAGTATAACGGAGCGATTCTACTTGGTTTTACTTCGACATGGGATAAAGCTGATATGCACGGGTATGGGTCTTACTTAAATATTACCGTAGCAGACACAGACACAGGTTGGGGAGAAAGCTATACCCCTACAGCGGACGAGATCAAGGCGTTTTTCATGGGTTGGAAGATGTATGATAGTGCAGCTAATCCTAATGGTACCGTACCGTATAACGGCACAGGTACAAAGGCATGGGCTTACAGAAGAGAATCAGATGGTGCATTAACAGGAGGAACCACTACTTTACCAACTACGCAAGCCCCTATAAATAATTATTGGCAACCTTACACCCTATACTACGCCCTAGCCCAACCAGTGGAAGAAATAATTAACATTCCTTCTATCTGTGAATTGCCGACGCTTTCAGAAGGTATTAACACGATAGCTGTATCTAGTGGGTTGGTGTATGAAAGAGTAAATCCTGCTTTAAATTCTGGATATTACCATATTAATTATGCAGGTTTATCTTCCCAGCTTAAAAATAAACCTAAAAATATATTAAAGGTTATTCGAGTAAAAGATGGAGTAATGACCGATGATACCCAAAATTGGATATTTCTATATGTATCCACGGCATATGGGGGAGTAGTAAGGTGCTATATTACACAAACAACCTATGATTCTTTAGATAGAGTCGGTGCAGAATACTGGGTACTATACGAAGTCCTACCCGAAGAATACAACGCCCAGCTATTTGACGGCACAGGAACCCACGCCGAAAACCTTAGAACCGCCCACGAAATGGCACAGGAAACGGTTAAGAACCTACAGAAACAGGCTGTAAGGCAGATAGACTATCATTCAATTAGCCAGAAAAAAGACGACCCTCATGGCCTCGCTTTCAAGGGTGCAAGGGTTAGATTGACAGCGAATCAATCTATTGCAAATGCTGGAACACCAGCCATCTCATGGAATGCGTCTGATATAGACAATATCGGAGCATGGAACGGATCAACAAGGCTCACAGTCCCTACTGGAGTTTCTAAAGTTAGGTTATTGGCTAATGTAGTTTTTGAAGCTAATGCAAATGGTTATAGGGGACTGTTGTTGCGTAAGAATGCAAATGACTTCAACGGCAGATTTTCAGTGCGGTTGCCAGCTAATACGTCAACAACTGAATTGAATGCTATTTCTCCAGTTTTAGACGTTGTTGGTGGTGATTATTTTGAATTATTTGTTACTCAAAATAGTGGATCGGCTATATCTGTCACTTCAAATTCAGCGACTTGGTTTGCAATGGAGGTGATTGAGTAATGCAAATACAAATTAACAACGTAAATCCAAATAAACTATATGAAGAATTAGTAGAACTAGGCATAAACCCTATACTATTACAGGATGATAGAGGACAGGGTGAGTTAATAGCACAAAATACATGGATTACTTTTGACGAGGATGTTGACATGGACCTAGTACAACAGATCATTGACGATCATGATCCAACGCCATTACCTCCAACACCGACGGAAATTGATATCCTTGGGCAGCAAAACGTTGAGAAAGAATTACAGCTTATGGATATCAAACTTACAAACGATATGCTAGGTCAAAATTTGGTTTCAATGGAACTTAGAATAATGCAATTAGAGATGGGAGGAATGTAATATGATGACAGAATTTCAGAAGTGGCAATATTACTACGGTAAGGGTTGGGCCAGTGTTGAACAACTAAGACTGGTGGTCCAGTACAACAAAATTAGTCCTGAAGAGTTTGAACAGATTACGGGGCAGCCTTACGAAACACCTGAAGAATAGGTGTTATTTTTATGCACACGAAAGGATGATGAGAATAATGGAACAAATTGCAAACACTAAATTAAGCATAATGACCACCATTGGGGTCATCGGAAGCGTATTTGCTTCAATGCTCGGAGGGTGGGATACTGCTTTGCAGACATTGGTTATATTCATGACTATTGATTATATAACGGGATTAGTTGTTGCAGGTGTATTTCAACAAAGTAATAAGTCTGAAGGCGGTGGTCTTGAATCGAAAGCAGGATGGAAGGGCTTATGCAGAAAAGGCATGACCCTTCTTATTATTTTGGTTGCCTATCAGCTAGATAAGACAATAGGATCGGATTTCATCAGAACAGCGGTGATTATTGCTTATATATCAAATGAAGCAGTATCAATTATTGAAAATGCAGGTGTAATGGGTTTACCTATTCCCGAAGCGATAAGAAAAGGAATTGATATTCTTAAAAATAAAAACGAAGAAAAGGATGGTTCAATATGATAAATAAGGAACTGGTTGCAAAGCTTCAGAATGTGGCTAATAACTACAAAACAGTTTACATGTGGGGTGTATTTGGTTCACCAGTTACAGAAGCATTGATCATTGCCAAAACAAAACAATATCCTTCCTGGTACACAGCAACAAAGCAGGCTGCCCTTAGGAGTCTTATTGGTAAAGGATATTTTGGATTTGATTGTGTGAACCTAATTAAAGGTATCCTTTGGGGCTGGAATGGGGACCAATTAAAATCAAATGGTGGTGCTGCATATAATACCAATGGTGTTCCTGACGTTTCAGCGAATGGGATGCTGACCAAGTTAATTGATGTTAGTTCTGATTTTTCAAAGATTGAAGTTGGTGAAGCAGTTTGGATAGATGGTCATATTGGTGTGTATATAGGAAATGGTAAAGTCATTGAATGCACTCCGAGTTGGTCAAACAATGTTCAGGTTACTGCATGTCTTAATATTGGAAGTATCAGTGGTCTTAATGGGCGAAGATGGACAAAGCATGGGAAGCTTCCTTACATCACCTATGTAAAAGATGATGTTCCTGAATACATCAAAATATTAAAATCAAAAGTAGATTCACCTGATGCATGGATCAAGTTTATTGATGATAATAAAAATCATCCTACGGGGAAATGGTTACCTGATCTGATTGTAAAAGTATCAAAATAAGGGATTAGCCGGGGCTTAGTGCTCCGGCTTTTTTCTTTTTGCGTAGAAATTTTATTTAGTGAAATTATAAAAATTATGAACTTACAGCAGGAATTATATGAAAAATGTAGAAAAATGAAATTGTAACCCAAAAGGTTAACAAAGTATATACCGATAATATATTATAAACTACTCATGAGTTACACTCATTTTTATGTATATCCATAATTTTTTAGGAAACAATCTAAATGCTTGGCATATACTTTTATAAAGATTTAAATGGGGTGTAGCAAATGAGTAAGATTATTTCTTTATTTAAGGGGGAAAATCAAATGAAAAGGGAGATAACTGTACAAGATATCGCTAGCACCTTTCTTACGTTTGAATCTATGTCTCATAAAAAATTGCAAAAGTTATGTTATTATGCACAAGCATGGCACTTAGCATTGTACAAGAGAGCTTTATTTGCAGACAGATTTCAAGCGTGGATTCACGGACCTGTGTGTAGAGATCTTTATGATGAATATAAAATACATGGATGGAATGATATTCCTAAGATCAAAAATCGTCCAAAGAATATTGGATCAGATACATATGAGTTTATTGATATGGTATTCAATACATATGGAGAGTTTTCTGGAGATGAACTAGAAGCATTGACACACGCAGAAGAACCTTGGAAAGAACAAAGGTATGATCTTGAGGAATGGGAGCCGTCCAATAGAATAATTAGCGAAAAGACAATGCAGGATTATTATTGGAAAGTATATGAGCAAAGCCAAAACGACTAAAAAAGAGGAAGGCAAGAAAAAACTTCTGTGCATTCCAACTCCTTCAGTTAATAAAGTTAAAAACTTTCCGATACCTCAAGAAGAAATCGAAGAACTAAAGCACCTTGCAAACAAAAAACTTACTTTTTCATTTAGATTTTTAGAATTAGAGCATGAAGCTTTTAATCTTGGGGGAACATGTGTTAATTGGGTCAATGATTTGTTTTTAATGATGCAGGAACTTTCAGGAATAACGAGAAATCAGTTTGTAAATGAATTGAGAGACCACTATAGGTCGCATACTCATGATTGGAGTAAGGTTGATTATAGATATCGGTTAAACGAAGAATTTTTAGAGCAGGTCGAATGTAGACAAGCAAGGATATCTTCAAGCAAAGGTGGCATTCATGGGTTTATAGTAGGCAATAGGTTTTATGTTGTATGGATTGATCCACATCACAATCTATATCCTGACGAAAGATATGGTGGGCTTAAAATTTTCAAAGCTCCAGAAACATGTTGTGGTCATAGAGATTTGGAATTGCAAATATTGAATCGAAAAAATAAAGAATTAGAGGAATTATTAGAAGAATATACTAGACCAGCGATGTGAAATATGCTTTAAGCATTTGGTAGGAGAAATCCTGCCTTATTTTATTGTTGTGTGAAATGTATCTTTTACCAAAAGTAGGATAAGTTCTGCCTTTTATTTAGGAGGTAATTCATGGAAAATGGAGAAGTATTAAGATATAGGATTCATTATTAGATAAGCAAAAATTTTTATCTTTATATATTAGGAGAAGGAGTGACTTGAAAGATGGATTCTTTTATCAGTAATGGAATTAAAGGATTAGGGATGATTGTTGTTTTTGCTATAATTGCTTTTTTATTTATTATAGGATTAGGTTTTTCAGTGAATTTAGTAGATGTCTTTATATCTTTAATCGAAGAGACAGCATCTCATGCTGTTGATCACATTAAAAAGTATTCAGTAATAGCAATTACTTTTATATTGATATATCCCATCATTCTTGCCAACATACGTGCATTAAAGAAGAATAGATCCTCGTTTATATCACAATTGTTAGACACGACAACTTTTATTTATAACATATTTATTTCTTCAGGTTTTATTTGGTTGATTATTTTTACTTTCGGAAATCCTTTCATAAATCTCATTGAAATTATGCGAAATATGGAAGAAAAAACAAAAACGTTTATTCCAGTAATATCAAATATTATCGAAGATATTATAGTTTTATTAATTATGATTGCAATGATTGTTTTACCTATAGTGATAATTCCATATCTTCAAATAAAGATAACTAATAAATATGAATCTAAAATGAATTTTCTCGTAAAAAAAGAATAAAAGGCGAAATACACATTTAGCTGAAGATAAGAATGCTGAATCAAATAACGACCAATGACCACATTGTGACCACGCAGACATGTAATGGGTGTTATTTTGAATCAAAGATGTTACAGAAAGAAAGCCTTAAACCCTTGAATTAATGCACGTTCTGCAGTTGTCGTGAAAAATGTTACAGCTTGATGAATCAAGCCAGGAATGATGTAATCCATTGGGAGAGTCAATGAAAATTGACTCTCTTCATTTTTTTTTGAAACATTTTTAGACATAAATGTATCTTATTAAAGAGGAGAAAATAGATGTTTTAAAGAATTAGTAGATTGTATAATCGAGTGAGAGAAGCATGATTACCAGAGGATTGGCGGTGGAAATTGACATGGATGAACTTCATGAGCCCTCAAAAAATAGCAAGGATAGAATTGAGAGGATACTCCTTGGAATCGTCGTTATTGCATTTGCTATAGCAATGATTTTGCTTGAAGCAAAAAAAGGCATGCAGACTACTGCAGTACTGTTAGTTATTTCATACTTGGTAGGTTTTATGCTACTTCCTTTGAATAGAATCTATCAGAAACATAGAGAAACACCCATTTCAAATCGAACAAAACTAATGGTGCTATTGAAATCGTTTTTAGCCATTGGTGGTGCGTGGGCCATCTTTATCATATTGGGTTCTTCAATCTATGACTTATACTGGAGTTATTGGGTACTCCTCATTTCATATGGGACACTGCAGTTAATAAAGGCTATTGAATTGTATTTTGAAGAGAAGCATAAGTATCCAGATGAAAGCAGAGGAAAGACTTTGTTCAGAAATGCGCTCAATATTCTTCTCTTGCCAATATGGTTGTTACCTATCATGTTTCTAATCTACCAATCCTATACACCACCCTATCAAATCCTTCTAAAAGAATTAGAGAGGCCTGAAGGTATAGCAATTGTAGAAATTACAAAACAGGATGAGCTAGATAAGGAAATTCGCCCAAGTATGATCCGAACGAAAGGAAGATTGCATAACTATGTAGGTAATTCCGGAAAAATTAGTGCGTTGTATAGAGAAATGGAAGAGCAGAAAATCAATAATCTAACATATATTGAGAAATTGAACTATGATAAGATGAAATCCATAGAAGACATTCGATATGCATTAATACCTATATGCTCAAAACATTCTGAGATGTTCTACATAGAGGATGGGCATATTCCATTTATAGAAATGTACCCCAATGGGCGATGTTACGTAAAAGGATATACAGGGAGTAAAAGGATGATAGAAACTTTCAGAATAGATATTTCAAAGGAAGCTGTCTTGTTATTGTTTAATGATGAAAAAATGTAATTATAAAAAACACTCTCTGTCCCTTGACGGTACAGAGAGTGTTTTTTAATATATTTCAACTTTATTGGCTCGATGGGTTTCAAGATTTTGAATGACTAGCTCTTTGGTACTATCATCTAATTTATGAAGGACCAAGACTACCTCTTTTTTGTTCTTCAGCCAGCTTCGCTTCGTGATAAGGGTATTCAGCAAGAATCCTAACAAAGCCCCTGAAGCACCGCCATAGAAGATGATGAAAATACCGGCCACAAAGGATAAGGTAGACAGACGAAGCATGTCAGTGTTTAGATAAACCGCCACGAAAGCGGAGAGGGCACCGATGAGAAAACCAGTAAGTGCGCCTAGCCATACATTTTCTAACCCAGATGGTGCAATTTCACGGGAACGTTTAATCAGGACACTGGAGATTTCCTTGTCTGTGTTTGGGGTTACATCTTTGGGAATTACAGATATGTGGCCTTTAATACTAGGGTTTACTCTCAAAGTTTTCATGCAACGGTCTAAGTCAGGCATGTTTTTGAAAGTAGCAATAATATTATACACAATATCCACTCCTTTCACTTATGAAATTTTAAAGCTGCATGAACGATAGAATTTCTTATCTATCTTATACCCTAAAAATATACAAAATATTTAGAATTTTATGTATTTATTTTTATTATATATGAAGTATTGTGGAAAAGCAAGGTGAAAAAGGGTCATTCTGAGCGGTAGCGAAGAATCTAGAACTTGGAGATCCTTCGGCTCCGTTTCACATCGCTCAGGATGACAGGCCACGGATTGGATAGATGATCATAGTGATGATCTATGTCTTGTGGAGAATATAAAATAGGCAGACACATAGATCTGCCTCTACAAGAAGGTATTTATAAAACCTTACTTTAATTCGCTTTTCATCTGATTAAATTTATCCTTGGCTGCCTGAACATCTTGAGAGGGAGCCTTTTTAATATTGCACCAGCCTCTTTGAGTCATGACTTTGAAAATATTTTCTTGATTTGTAAATACATTCTGTTCACAGCTTGCCAAAATCCTTCTTAGATTTGGGCAGGATGATTCTGTAATACTTGCTGTGTAAGCAGAAGAAATCTGTTTTTCAGACATTAATAAATCATTCATTAATTCTTTCTCTGTAAAATTTCCTTGATGCAACATTGGAAAACCTCCTTTGTGTTCCATAGTCACGGTACGTTACCTCAGGAAACAGTAGAATTATTGATGAAAATTTAAGTAATTCAATAGGGCGTTATAGTTTTGTTTATGCCTTTGGGCGCCTTGTCGGCAAATATTTTTTAGCTGAGGATCTCTACAGTACTCTGCATATTGATCCATTTTTTTGTTCATCATAGATTCGTAGGTTAGTTGATCTTCTAGAACTTTTAGATTTGGTGCATCCAGTTGAGGCGTTATATTTTCTTGATGGGTCTCAGCCATGATGAGTCTACCTCCTTTAAGTTAAGAAAAATGGATAGACGAACAAAATACTTAAAATTATTATGTGAAAAATGATGGGAGATATAGCATGTAAAAAATGAATAGTAGTCTTTAATATAACGGGAAAAGATAATATTAATAAATCTTGTAAAAATTACTGAGAAAATGTCTGTACAAAAATACCAGTAATGTAGATTCATAACCATGGAATGAAAGGAAAAAATAAATGTAAGGAGGCATCATATGTTCCATAATAACCAAAGACGTGATGAATGGGAATCGGTGGAAGAGGCAATGAAACAATATTGGACAAAGCATAATACAAATCCCAATATCAATTGGAACAGCGTGAAGGATGAAGTACGCTTTGGATGGTTGATGGCCAAGGAACTGAATCAAACTAGGGAAAGCATTCACTAAGCAAATGCAAAGGAGGAAAATTTGATGAACAATTTTATGAGCAAAATTTTTAATGGTCTTCATATGAATGATATGACAAAGCCAAGAAACAAGCCTACTGCAAGCCATAATGCAGCTGGAATCATTCAAGGTATGCCCGAGAACGTATTGTTTGGTGAGGATTCCGGCGCTATACCACCCGATGAGTTTAAAAATCAATTAGAAGATGAAATTCATTAGTTCAGCGCCCATTGGGGCGCTTTTTGCGTAAAGTCAAAAAAGAAAAAGTAAATGGAGGCAAAACAGTCTATTTATTTTATAACCAAAATATGGTATCCTATTAAAAGTTTAAATATTAAGTAAATAGGGAATAAGGTGAGAATGATTATGCTTTTTCTAGAAGATGTAATTTTACCTCCTGGAGAGAAAATTAGAAGGATCAGGGGATTCCTCGGAGCGAAGCAGGAGGATATCACCGGCAATAAAATTACTAGAAATCTAATTAGCTATGTAGAAAACGGAAAGACTCGCTTGGTACGGGATACAGCCCAAATTGTGGTAGAAAATCTATTACGTATTGCCGAGGAACAAAAAAACCCAATTCATCTTACAGTGGACTACATCATGGAGCGTGAGGAAGAACAAGCAGACCGTATACTGAAAAAGCTTGCACAGCAAATGCAGCAATATCTTAGCACGAAGGAAAAAGGGTTCATGGAAACCCTCAACAAGGCTGAAGAGATTATAGAGGAATGGAATATTCCAGATAGAAAAGCTTGGATTTATGAGTTAGTGGGAGATTTTCATTATGAAAAGGGAGATTACAATGAAAGTTATATATACTGCATAAAATCTTTGGAGAGCTATATTCAAACCAATTTTCATATAAAGGTTGCAGAAGCATACTGCAAGTTGGGGAAAACCTCCATCATGCTTAAAAAATATCAGGAAGCCATCAATCTAAATAGACATTGTAAGGTTATTTTAGAAAGTCATGGAGTGCATGATGCGACAATCATAAAAAAGATATTTTTCAACAATGCCTTGGCTTATTGGAACTTGAAATTGTATGATCCCTGCTTAGAAATGTTGGAAAAGCTTATTGCAGGTTATGATGATCTTACAGAAAAACAATTGTTTGATATCTATATTATTAAGGGAAACTGCTATCTGCATATGGAGGAGGTAGTTCTTGGCAGACAGTTTTATGAGAAGGCTTTAGAATTTGCAGAAAAAATTGGTGATGAAGAGTTGGAGGCCAGGGCATATTTAAAGCTAGGGGAAACCTATGAAAAACAAGGGGATTTGAAAAAAGCTTTTGAATGTGATGATGAAAGTTTGAAGAGATGCGAAAAAATAGGAAGCCGCAATCTTAAGACTACTTTGTTGGTAATGGGAAAAAGAAATATTAGGGCTCATAAATACAGCGAAGCGAAAGAACTCTTATCTCGTGGTATAGAGGAAGCGAAGAAGAGAAAAGATTATCCGGTGCTGGTAGAGATTTACGAGCAGTTGCTGCTTGTATATACATACCTTCATCAAGATGAAGCCCTAGACAAATTGATTCATGAAATGAATCAGAATCAAGAGATTCAAAGTGACAACAAATTGCCACAAATATATTTTACCGCTAGCTATTATTTTATTGACAAAAATTTAGAAAAAAGCAAGCAGCTATTAGAATTAGGTTTACAGAAAATATTAATATAAATCCTATAGCGAAACGATCTTCTGAAACGGAAGGTCGTTTTTATTATATGGACATTCGATGGACAGGTAACCTCGACTTTTTATTGACGATAAAGGGGTATGATGGAGATGAGGCTTTCAAATTTGATTTTGGAGGATGACGAAATGATATTGGAGTTGGTAGTGAATAATGTTTCGTATGTTATAGATGTGGATCCAAGGTGGAGATTGCTGGATGTACTTAGGGATAAATTGGGCTTGACGGGGACAAAGGAAGGCTGTGGAGAAGGAGAATGTGGTGCTTGCACGGTGATTATGGATGGATTGGCTGTAAATGCCTGTCTTGTATTTGCCCATCAAGCCAGTGGAAAAGAAATTATAACGGTGGAAGCCCTCGTTCAGGACCAAGAATTGGATCGTTTGCAAGAAAGCTTTATAAAGAATGGGGCTGTTCAGTGCGGGTATTGCACGCCTGGCATGCTCATGTCTTGTAAGGCGCTATTGATGAAAAACCCCAAGCCTACAGAGACGGAAATCCGCCGTGCCATTGAGGGGAACTTGTGCAGATGCACAGGTTATACCAGCATTATTCGGGCAGTGAAGGATGTTCTGTGATTGGATAAAGCCAGGAGGTGGTCAGTTTTGAGCAATATGAGGATGAAGACTCCAAGAAATATTGAAGAATTGAAGCAATGTTTGAGGGAAGCCGATGATAAAACTATACTTTTGGGCGGGGGAACGGATTTGATGATCCAAATAAGAAAGAATAGAATCTATGAAGGAACCCTAGTGGACTTGAAAGGAGTGGACGAATTAAGAGGAATTCAGCTCCAAGGGAGTCAGATCCACATCGGTGCCAATACAAGCTTCACAGAGATGGTTCATCATGACCTTTTACAAGCCCATGGGCTATGCCTTGTGGAAGCAGCAGCCAGGATAGGATCTACCCAGATACGAAATGTGGCAACCATCGGTGGAAATGTTGCCAATGCCTTTCCAGGTGCAGATGCCATACCTGCCCTCATGGCCTTGGATGCATCCATTGAGGTGATGAACGGAAATGGAGAAGTTTATGAAAAACCTCTGGAGGAGATCATTTTAGGCCAAAGAAGAACCAGTCTAAAAAGCGGGGAGGTCATCGTTGGGATCATACTGCCTATGAGAAACGAAAGTTATAAGAGCGCCTTTGAAAAAATCGGAAGTAGATCTACGGTAACCATCGCAAAGCTGAATGCAGCCATACTGGTAAATGTGTCGGAACAAGAGGCCTGTATTAAGGAGGCAAAGGTTGTTTTGGGCGCATTAGGCCCCAAGGCTTTTGCATCGGAAATAGCAGGAAAAGTATTACTCGAACAAAGAGTTTCTAAGGAATTAGAGCAAGAATTTGCACAAGAACTCATGAACCAGGTGGATTTGGCGATTCCAGGCAGAGCTTCTCAAGCATATAAGCGGGAAGCTGTCCGAGGCTTGGCCAACAGCTTGTTCCATAAATTGTTCAAGGATTCTTTGCAATAGGAGGTGATGAAATGAAGGAGACTTTGAAGTATGTAGACCAGCTAACTGCTGTCAAGAAAAAAATTTACTAATGTGTTCTCAAAATAATGATCATGTGAAATGACCCTTAGTTTTCTACGAATGTTCT
>NZ_JACHEN010000043.1 GCF_014205875.1 Anaerosolibacter carboniphilus | reverse complement strand
TCCTTCCAGATTTATATACCCACTGACATGATTATTCGGACTTTTTTAAGATAGAAAATGGATAATCCATCTAACTATATATTACAAGGGAACGCCCCTTGTGGTGTTCCGATTACGGGCAGACAATGATTCGGAACGGTTGCCTACGATATGACGCATTCTTTATATGTTGTACCACAGCCTCATCAGGATATGATATCTACTGATGCAGTTTGCTGCAGACAGGCAATATACCGCTGAATCCAGCAAGAAAGGATTGATCTCTCATGGCAGGTTTTTTTAGTTTTTTCGACTACACAAAACCGGGTCCGGGTATTCCCGAAAATGCCCCATCTAAGCCCCGGATTGTCATTTTCTTCGATATATTCCTGCGCAAGTTCTGGCACCTTGTCAAGCTGAATATGCTGTTCCTTTTATTCAACCTGCCTGCAGTGATAGTGATGCCTCTGGTTGCACAGTTTTTTCTGCCGATGCTGAATAAAAGCACAGTTATGACAGGCAATAGCATTTATGAATTGATGTTTTACTTTACAGCCGGTGCTATCCTGGTATGCATACCGGTTGTGACAACCGGCCCTGCACAGGCAGGCTTTACTTACATACTAAGGAATTTCTCCCGTGAAGAGCATGCGTTTTTATGGGGGGATTTTAAGGAGCATGCCATTAAAAATGCAGGACAAAGCAGCCTCATATGTCTTATTGACCTGGTTGTGGTACTTATTATTGGAATTGATATCAGCTTTTATATGAGAATAAGCGAAAAAAACATGCTTCAGACTGCAGCAACTTTTTTTATCATAATATTTTTCATCATCTATGTGATGATGCATATGTATATCTATCCAATGCTGATTACATTCAGGCTTTCAGTCAAACAGATATATAAAAACGCTTTTATATTTTCTATAATTAGGTTCTTTCCAAATCTGGGGATACTCGCCCTTTGCTCTATATTGGCTCTATTGCCGCTGTTACTGATCCCTGCGGTGGGAATTTTGATGTTCCTATTCATAACAATGAGCTTAACAGGCTTGATTACCAACTTTTATGTATACCCGGTGCTGAAAAAGTACATGCTAGACAAGCTGCCTGATATGAGCTAAGGAAAACCGAATAATGGACGTTTTCTATGAAAGAATTGCATTTCATATGGCAGTCCTTTATATTAGTATGGGAAATAGATTAAAGTCTATATTAATAAAACCTTAAGGTTTTCATAAGAAAATTATTATGATATAAATTTTTGTTTTGTAGTACTATAATAATGAGTGTTTAATCAGGAAGAAGGGATAGAGCTTATGAGTATCAATATTTTGGTTGTAGACGATGAGCAGTCCATAGCAGACCTAATTGAAGTTTATTTAAAAAATGAAGGTTTTACAATATACAAATTTTATAACGGTCAAGACGCGTTCCGGTGTGTTGAGTCGGAACAGTTAGAGCTTGCGATACTTGATGTCATGCTGCCGGATATTGATGGCTTTACTCTCTGCCGGAAAATTAGGGAAAATCATAATTTCCCTGTTATCATGCTGACCGCTAAAGAAGAAGAAATTGATAAAATTACAGGATTGACACTAGGTGCGGACGATTACATGACAAAACCGTTTCGGCCTTTGGAGCTTGTTGCCCGTGTCAAGGCGCAGCTACGCAGGTTTACTAAATATAATTCTATCGAATCATTGCGTGAGGAAAAGCTGATCGAATTTTCAGGTTTAGTTCTGAACAAGGATACCCGTGAATGTACGCTGAATGAAAAAAAGCTATCTCTCACTCCTACAGAGTTTTCAATTCTTTGGGTCCTTTGCTCCAATCGCGGACGGGTGGTAAGTTCGGAAGAATTGTTCCATGAGGTATGGGGAGATAAATATTTCACCAATAGCAATAATACTGTAATGGTTCATATCCGACATTTAAGAGAAAAAATGCACGACAGCGCAGAGCATCCCAAATATATCAAAACGGTATGGGGGGTTGGCTATAAAATTGAAAAGTAAGAGAGATAAAAGAAGGAATGATTATACAAAATTAAAATGGAAAGTATTTTTTCAAATGCTCCTTATTATTTTTGCCGCCGCTGCAACTGCTTATCTATTGCGCTATATCCTGCGTGGACAGATCGGAGATCGTATCGTTAGATTTTTAGTCAATGCTTTTCATTTTAATAATTCGGACGCAGAGACAATCTATCAGTTGGTGATTCGCAACAATATGGAGATGATCCTTTTTGTTGTAACCCTAATATTTTTAGTTATCCTTTTTCGATTTTCTGTTTCTTGGTTTACTAAATATTTCGATGAAGTCATTGCTGGAATGGATAGACTTGCTGAGGAATCCGATGATGAAATTACATTATCACCGGAATTGGATTTTATGGAAAATAAGCTTAATCAGATAAAAAACAACTTGGAAAAACAAAAGAAAGCCGCACTTGATGCCGAGCAGCGCAAAAATGATTTGGTAGTTTACTTGGCTCATGATATAAAGACACCTCTGACCTCCGTTATAGGATACTTAAGTCTTCTGGATGAAGCTCCTGATATGCCTCCTGAACAGAAGGCAAAATATGTCGGTATTACCTTGGAAAAAGCTTATCGATTAGAGCAGCTTATAAATGAGTTTTTTGAGATCACAAGATTTAATCTTCAAACGATTGTTTTGAATAAAGAAAAAATCAATTTACTGTTCATGCTCCAGCAGATGGCGGACGAATTCTATCCAATGCTGTCTCCAGAAGGAAAGCAGATGTCCGTCAATGTACCAGATGGTCTCACTTTGTGGGGAGATGCAGACAAACTGGCCCGTGTATTCAATAACATTCTGAAAAATGCGATAGCCTATAGCTATGAAAACAGCGTCATTGACATTTCTGCTAAACAGCAGGACAAAAATATTGTTATAACTTTTACTAATCAGGGAAATCCAATCCCCCAGGCAAAGCTTGAAACTATTTTTGAAAAATTTTACCGATTAGATTCTGCACGTTCCACAAACACCGGTGGAGCAGGGTTAGGTTTGGCAATCGCACAAGAAATTGTCACGGCTCACGATGGAACAATCTCTGTGGAAAGCAACACAGAAAATACTACATTTACAGTAAAGCTTTCGTTATAAGAAAAAGTGTCGTCTTATTGATAATGACGACACTTTTTAATTCATATAATAACTAAATTTTTTGCTTTGCAGATGAAACTGTTATCTCTAACACTCTAGTTAGCCATGGGAATTTTTCTTTCATCATATCAAAATCTGAACCTGATTCAACAAATTTTGCAGTTCCTTCAATTACGAAGCCTGCTCCTGGGTATTGAAAGCCCATAACTTCTTTACTACCTAAAGCGATCTTTACATGATTATTTTGGTCAACATTTTTTTGTGTTCTTTGCATTCCTCCTGCAGGTATTAATATTCTGTCATCAGATGTTACATTAACATATGAGTTCCAAGTATTTGCTACGTGTGGTTCGTTATTATTCCAAGATACTATAGTCACTACTCCTTCATGAGATATAACTTCAAGTAATTTTTCATTTAACATTTAAATCTCTCCTTTAAAGTAATTAAATCATTAATAATATGTGTAGGTTAAAACTTTTGTATGCGAAACCATGTTACCGATTCAGTATCTAAGCATTATCTAAAGAGCGCATTATAGTTAGTTGATTTTTAAGTAAGCCAATTTATATTAAACAGTAATGCCAGCCATGAAGCCTTCATAAACTGCATCAAGGCCGTTTCTAACTTTTGCTGCATCTCCAATAACTTTAGTAGAAATACCTGCAGCTTTCAAGAAACTCTCTAATTCATTGAGTGGTCTAGAACCGATAGCAACAACGACGGTATTAACTTCCTCAACTTTATATTGTTTTCCTTTATATTCATATAAAACTGCATCAGATTGAATTTCTGTTACGGATGAACTAGTATGCATTTCAATTTCGTGGTGCTTTAAGTTTTTCATAAGCGCGTTTCTATTGTGATGAATCATGCCTTTTAAAATTTCATCTGCTGATTCAATCATTGTTACTATTGAGCCGTAACTTGCAATAAATTCTGCTGTTTCTGCAGCAACTAGACCTCCACCGATAACAACTACATTTTTACCAAAGAACTCTTTTCCAGATAAAACATCATTAGCTGACACAACATGAGGCTGATGTATCCCATTAATTGGTGGAGTGAAAGGTGTAGCTCCAGTTCCAATAATAACTTCATCTGGCTTTTCTGCTTGAACCATATCTACAGTTATATGAGTATTTAGAACTACTTTTACACCATATTTATCTAGCTTATGCTTTTGCCATGTAAGTAAAGATAATAATTCAGTTTTTCCAGGAGGTATTCCAGCTAAATTCCACTGACCTCCTAATTTTGATTGGCCTTCGTAAATTGTTACATCATGTCCTCGTTTAGCTGCCATTAATGCTGCTTCACAGCCGGCAATACCACCACCGACTACAATTATTTTTTTCTTAACATCAGCAGGTTTTACCTCAATTTCATCTTCTCTACCAGTGAAAGGATTAACAAGACAACACACATGCATGCCTTTGTGTACACTGCCTACACAACCTTGATTACAACCGATACAATATTGGATATCATCAAGACGTCCTTCTTTTACCTTGTTTAAAAATTGTGGATCAGCAAGGGAGGCTCTAGCCATACCGACAAAATCTGCTTTCCCAGAACGAAGAATGCTTTCTGCAATGGCTGGGTCGTTGACTCTTCCAGCAAAAATAACTGGGATATTAACAACCTTTTTAATTTCTGCTGCATTATTCACGTAGCCTGCGTGCTCAAGCATATTTGGAGGAGCGATATTTTCTGCAGTAATAAAGACTCCCTTTGAACAACTTATAGCGTCAACTCCTGCGTTTTCTAAAATAACAGCAATAGCTTTATTTTCTTCTAAGGTAAGACCGCCTGGAACAAATTCCTCTGTGGAAATTCTTATTGTAACAGGGAAATCCTTACCTACTTTTTTACGGATATTTTGAATGATTTCTACTACGAAACGGCAGCGACCCTGTAATGAACCACCATATTCATCTGTACGCTTATTTGAAGAACGAGATAGAAATTGACTTACGAGAAAGCCATGGCAACCATAAATCTCAACTGCATCGAAACCGGCCTTCTTGAGATTCAAAGCAGTGTCTCCATAACCTTCAACTAGATTATGAATTTCTTCTATAGTTAATTCTCTTGGTAATTCTCGCATAGCAAAATCTCTCACTGAAGAAGGTGCTATTAGTTTTTTACCAAAAATTTCTTTGCGTATTTGACGGCCTCCATGATTTATTTGAGCAGAAATCTTCCCACCAGCTGCATGCACTCGTTTTGTTATTTCACTGTGCTTTTCTATCAATTCTTCTGAGGAAATGTTAAAGCATCTAGTAAAAAGACCCGCTTTGGGCTCAACAACATAATATTCAGTTACAATTAAACCAAAGTTACCTTTTGCCTTTTCTTCTAAATAACGAATATATTTTTCTGATGGAGATCCATCTTCATTTGCCATTACTGTAGATATGGGTGTAACAATTATTCGGTTTTTTAGCTCTAAGTTTCCAATTCTTGCTGGTTCGAATATTTTTTCATACATTCGGCTCATCCCTTTTAATATAGAACACGAATTAGAACATGTTCTAGTTCGTGTTCTAATTATATTTTCTATTAGACTAATTGTCAAGCTTTCTATTTATAATAAGTGTGATATAATAAAAATCAAAATTGAAAAAAGGAGTGATTACGATTTACTCTAAATCGATTTTAAGCAGACAACAAGTTAAGTCTAATGAAACTCGGCAGAAGCTTTTAAAAGCTGTAGATAAATTAATGAAACAGTATACATATGACTCTATTACTGTTAGAAATATATGTGATATCTCAAATGTATCTATTGGCTCTTTTTATCATCATTTCCAGACAAAAGAGAATCTGCTTTCAATATATCTAGCAGAGCGGTATTTTGAATTTTCAAAGGAATATTTTACAAAAGAAAAGAATTTGGACGAATATGATCATATTGAGAAAATAATAGAAATTTTTAAGTCTATTGCGGTACATTGTCGAATAAGAGGCTACGAGTTCGTGGCGAGCTTTCAATCCACAAAAAATAAAGGCTTGCTGCCTTCCCCTAAGGAAGACTATATGAATACAGCTGTGTTTTCTCTAGCTTTTCATCAATCCGTGGAAATTTTAAATCAAGGTAAGCAGGAGAAGATACTAATTGAAGATGTAGATACCACAAAAGTATCCTATGATTTATGCATACTATGCCATGGTTTTTTGTATAATTGGTGCGTTTCTGAAGGAGAATTAGATTTTGAGGGGTTAATTGATAGAGTTTTCAGAGCTTATTTAAATAGTTTGCTAAACAAGCCCCATTAATTTAAAGGAAGAGAATTCATCTTGCAATATTAAGTCTAGAGGGCTTGTTTCAGTGGTTTCGGGCGGTTCTGTGTCATGATTGTTAATAATTGCTTAATAAAAGTATCAGGGCAAGTTCATACAAACCTACCCTGATACTTTTTTATTTTCTACATAGGAATGAGAAGCTTTTGCCCTACATAAATCATATTGGGATCGGTGATACTATTCTCTCTTAATAGTGCATCATAGCTGACACCTAGCTTTTGAGAAATACTATAAAGGGTATCTCCTGGTTGAACCACATAATATCGATCTGTAGTTTGAGAGCTTATGATAGTTACCTCAGTACCAATGGGTACAAGGCTGTAGACGTAGTTGACATCCTGGTTATACATACGAATGCAGCCATTGGAAACTGCTCTTCCTATGGAAGCCGGATTGTTGGTGCCATGGATGCCGTAGTCTTTGTAGAAACGCATCCATCGGGTGCCGAAAACACCACCTGGATTGGAGGCTTTTTCTGTGATTTTGAAGGTTCCAGTAGGACTGGGTGTGCTCGGTTTACCGAACGACCCGATACCCAGTAAAGGATGAGAAATAACAAAATGGAAATATAAAGCTGGTTTAGTATTATTCCTGACATATTATCTCATGGACAATAGTCGCCTATCTGGAAATAGGTTACAATTAAGAGGTTAGTGAAAACTGATCCTTTTTGTGTATTTAATGTTTAAATAGATGAGTGAAAGTGATAAAAAGACAATATCCCCTTGAGGGTATATAATTACTATAAAAACTACTAATGTGCGAAATTGATGGGCTTTTGTGGAACTGTACACCCTATGGAAGAGAAGTCGAAGCGAGTATTATTGAATTAATTAACAACGAATAGCCTTGACGAATTTCTAACGATTGAATTAGGGCCAAAAATAGTATTATTGATTCATTTGTTATTGATTTTTTTTACGTATAGTAGTATAATATTATTTAATCTAAAATTTGAGGTGAAAAGATGATTAAGTTTTCTTGCTAATTTTTAAAGTGCAATATGACGAAATGTTAAGCGGATGTGTTCTGCTTGGTTTGTTGTGCTTATGCAAGAAAGTTGTTCTTTTTTCTCTCAATATATACTTTTAGGTTATGCTAACATTATTAGCTTAACTATGTATATTTACGAGCTGTAAGAATAAACTTCTTGCAGCTCTTATTTTTTATAAATAGTGTGATTAAGGAGGATGGATAATACAATGAATAGTAAAGACACTATAATAACACATGATAATCTTCATATAAAGCCGGATACTGCGGGCGACATTTGTATGGAGTAATACTAGTCGCCTATTGTTCCGACTTTGTTATTTGTACTATAAATTTACAAGGGAGGACAAAAATATGTCTTTAATAAATATTACAAACCTGGCCTTCGCTTATGAAGGATGTTATGATACTATTTTTGAAAATGTAAGCTTTCAAATTGATACCGATTGGAAACTCGGTTTTACAGGAAGAAATGGGCGAGGAAAAACTACTTTTCTGAATCTTTTACTTGGAAAATATGAATATAAAGGGAATATCTCTGCGAGTATAACTTTTGAATATTTTCCTTATGAGGTGCGGGAACAAGGATTTTTCACCATAGATATCATAAGGGAAATCAGTCCAAATTCAATGGATTGGGAAATAATGAAAGAATTATCGTTGTTGGAAGTAGACGATGATGTTTTATACAGACAGTTTTATACACTATCAAAAGGAGAGCAAACAAAAGTGTTGCTTGCTGCTATGTTTTTGAAGGAGAACTCATTCTTGCTTATTGATGAGCCTACAAATCATTTGGATGCTGAAGCTAGAAAAAAACTAAGTAATTACTTGGGAAAAAAGAAAGGATTTATTCTAGTTTCACATGATAGATCTTTTCTGGACAATTGTGTTGATCATATTTTGGCTATTAATAAAACGAATATTGAAATACAGAAAGGAAATTTTTCTTCATGGTGGAGAAACAAAGAATTACAAGATAGTTTTGAAATAGCAGAAAACGAAAAGTTGAAAAGAGATATCAGCCGACTTTCGGGTTCATCAAAGCGTACATCTGAATGGTCAGATCGTGTGGAAAGTAGCAAGCATGGAGCCACTAATTCTGGGAGTAAATTAGATAAAGGGTATGTTGGACACAAAGCGGCAAAAATGATGAAGCGTGCTAAGAATATAGAATCTAGACAACAAAACATGATTGAGAAAAAATCAAAACTTCTTAAAAATATTGAAAGTAATGAAAGGCTAGAAATATTGCCGCTTACTTTTCATGATAATAAGATTGTGGAACTTACAGATGTTTCAATTTATTATGATGATAAAATTGTCTGTGAAGATGTAAACTTTACCATGGAGCGAGGGGAAAGAATTGCTATTCAGGGAAAGAATGGTAGTGGAAAATCAAGTATTTTGAAGTTGATTTATGGACATGATATTCCTCATAATGGAATTGTGAGGAAAAATAGTCAGTTAATCATTTCGTATGTTTCCCAGGATACATCGGATTTATATGGCAGTTTATCTGAGTATGCAGATAAACAGTGTATTGATGAAAGTGTATTTAAATCGATTCTTAGAAAACTCGATTTTTCAAGAGAGCAGTTTGAAAAGAATATTGAGAATTTTAGTGGAGGACAGAAGAAAAAAGTATTGATTGCAAAAAGTTTGTGTGAACAGGCGCATTTGTATATTTGGGATGAACCATTGAACTTTATTGATGTCATTTCTCGCATGCAGATTGAGAAATTGCTGCTAGAATATCAACCAACAATTTTGTTTGTTGAGCATGATTGTGCATTTTGCGAGAATGTTGCTACAAAAACGATAGAATTGTAAAGGATAAAAATAGAGATTAATTGTGTTTAATACGAATACAATGTGCCACGGGATGGTCTTGTGGTATGATTGACAATGTTTATTTAATAAAAACAGCAGGGTACATTTGTTTTGAATGCATCCTGCTGTTTTGTAGTTTTATCTTGGAATGAGTAGTTTCTGACCTACATAAATCATATTTGGATCAGTAATGCTATTCTCTCTTAAAAGAGCATCGTAGTTTACACCGAGTTTCTGAGAGATGCTAAATAAAGTATCTCCTGCTTGAACCACATAATATCGATCGGTTGATTGAGAACTCACGATATTCACCTCAGTGCCAATAGGAACTAGGCTATAAACATAGTTGACATCCTGGTTATACATACGGATGCAGCCATTGGAAACTGCTCTTCCTATGGAAGCCGGATTGTTGGTACCGTGGATACCATAGTCCTTATAGAAACGCATCCATCGGGTGCCGAAAACACCACCTGGATTGGGGGCTTTTTCTGTGATTTTGAAGGTTCCAGTAGGACTGGGTGTGCTCGGTTTACCGATAGCCACAGGGAAGGTACGATGAAGCTGATTATCTAGATAAAGATAAAGCTTTCGTTCAGATAGATTAATCAAAATCTTTGCTTTTCCTCCTACACCCATAAGGGCTGTATAGGTACTGGGACCAACAATACCATCAGCAGTTAAACCCTTGCTTCTTTGGAACTGGATTACTGCTTGCCTTGTGGATTCGCCAAAGATACCATCTTCTAACCCAGCATCAAAACCCAGTGTGTTGAGTCTTTCTTGAATCTCTCTCACATCTTGACCCCGATCACCTAGCTTCAGGGCTCTTGTATATCGAAACATGGACAATCACCTCAAATATTCAATTTATACCATCATATGTGAGGAAAGCCATAAAAGATAACATATATTGAGGGAGTTTAATAGAGTGTATAAATTAAGAAGTAAGGATGACGGAAAAATAATACATATATCTTAAGAGTATAAAGAATCGATCTCTTTGACACTAATCAATTCTAATAGCCTTAACGCATTGCTTATAATCCTCGCCCCACTGTGTTAATTGCTTTAAAATAGGCAAAAATTTCCTGCCAATGTCAGTTAGTGAGTATTCTACCTTTGGTGGCACTTCTGGGTAAACTTTACGACTTATAAGATGATAACCTTCTAAATTACGAAGTTCTTTGGTTAAAACCGATTGGGTCATCATAGGCATCAAACGGCTTAATTCTCCAAAACGAAGGGTTCCTGTTCCTAAGTGATGCAGTACAAGTATGGACCACTTTCCCCCAATGATTTTTTGTACAGTAAAAACGGGACAATTTTCAAAATTATTTTTGTCATTGTGCATACTTTCACCTCATACTATTCTAAAAGATAGTAACTACAAAATATAATCGTACTTGATATATAAATTATATACCTTAAAATATATATGTAAATAGATTTATTACAATCATGGGAGTGAGGGAGAGAAAATGGAAAAAATCATCAATTTCTTAAAAGAGAATCCTACATTTTATTTTGCAACGGTAGAAGGGGATAAGCCTAAAGTTAGACCTTTCGGTTTCTTTATGGAGCATAATGGGAAACTATATTTTGGCATGGGCAATCACAAACAATCCTATAAGCAGGTTGTTGCAAATCCAAATGTAGAAATATCAACTACGAGTTCTTCAGGACAATGGATTAGAATAAGTGGTGTTGCCGTATTTGACGAAAGTGAAGAAGTGATGGCGAAAGCCTTTGAGGCTATGCCAAGCTTGAAAAGGATTTATAATGAGGAAAGTGGATTAATGATGGCTAACTTCTATTTAAAAGATGGAGTTGCTGAAATCGCTGATTTCAATGGTAACTTTGAAAAGATTCATTTTTAAATAAGGATCGTTGCTGAAAGTGTAGTGAACTTATACGAAAAATCATAAAAAAATAAGGAAGGAGCTCCTTCCTTATTTTTGTTATCTTGGGAATAATGAAGTGTTTTGTGAACGTAGGCTAACAATGGCTTTTTTCATCTGTTCGATCATGCCAGCTTCACCTTTTTTGAGATAACTGCGGGGATCATAAACCTTTTTATTGCCTACTTCACCATCTATTTTTAGAATGCCGTCATAATTCTTATAGAAATGATCAGCAATACCTCTAGTAAAGGCATACTGCATATCGGTATCCACGTTCATTTTAACAACACCGTAGTCTAAAGTCTCATGGATCTCCTCAATACTAGAACCTGATCCTCCGTGGAATACCAAGTCGAGGGCATTTCCTTCGCCAAATTCCTTGATAATCGCATCTTGGCCATGTTTTAAAATTTCTGGTCTTAGTTTGACATTACCGGGTTTGTATACGCCATGGACATTTCCGAAGGTTGCAGCCAGTAAAAATCTGCCATTCGCTACTTTTCCTAACTCTCTTGCTACTGCCAGCATATCCTCAGGTGTTGTGTATAGCTTTTCAGCAGGAGCATCTTCGTTGTTAACACCATCTTCTTCGCCTCCAACAACTCCCGCTTCTATTTCAAGAATCAGTTCGTTTTTTGCACATCTTTCCAATAAGCTTTTTGAAATTCGTAGGTTTTCCTGTAACGGCAGTTCTCCTCCATCAAACATATGAGAATTAAATAGGTTTGGAAGACCTTGAGCTCTTCTTCTTTCTGTTTCTTCAATCAGGGGAAGAAGAAAACTATCTAGTTTACTTTCCTGACAATGATCGGTATGTAATGCAATATAGACATTGTATTTTTCTGCTAGCAAATGAATATGGTTCGCTAAGCTGATAGCACCAAGGGCCATTCCATCCTTACCGAGACCAGATGCGAATTCTGCACCACCAGTAGAAATTTGGATGATTCCATCTGTTTTCATCTCTGCAAAAGCCTTCATAGCAGCATTTGCAGTAGACATAGAAGTAACATTTACAGCTACATAAGCAAATTTGTTTTTCTTGGCATGATCTAACATGTTGCAGTACTGTTGATAATTTACAATTGGCATAGTACGTCCTCCTTTTATATTCTTTTTTAAGGTTGAAGATGAATCATAGAATGCACATAAGGGACACAGAAAGACCCTGTGGGACAAAAATGATCTATAATGATTTTACCATAAATCACTGGAAATTTAAATGTAAATATTTAGAATAGTTTGATACGTCAAGATGTTGATTAATCAAGTTAAACTTATAGATTTTCATCTGCTTTAAACCACGTAAACCGGGTTTCTATTGGGTAAAAATTACCTCCAGATTAGGGCGAATACATAAAATTGCCATTGACAAATTTGCTTTAATGCTTTAATATTTTACTATACTAAAGCAAATACAAATAAGGCATTGATGAGAAGAAGTAAAGATACGATTTCTCTTACAGAGAGTTCCCGGTTGGTGAGAGGGGCATGAGAATGTATTTTGAACACATCTCTGAGCTAAGCATCGAATCCCTTTGGGGTAGTAGACTGCTTTCGGAAAACCTGCACCCGTTATCGTGCTAGAGTATAAACAAATTTATTTGTCGTACTCGATAAGGTTGATATCGTGAGGTATCAATAAAAAGAGGTGGAACCACGTGAGTATAGCTCTCGTCCTCTGGCATAACGCTAGAGACGGGAGCTTTTATATTTCAACTATAAATTTGCTGGCGCCGCAAATTTATATAAAAATTAAAATCAAGGAGTGGCTAAATATGAAAAAAAGAATGGTTAAAACAATGATGATTCTACTGATATTTATGTTGGGAGCCCTAACTCTCACAGGGTGTGGGGAGAAAGCGGCCTCTGCTGAGGATGCTTATGGAAAGCTGAAAGAAAGAGGTTATGTAATAGTAGGATTAGATGATACCTTTGCTCCTATGGGATTTCGAGATGAAAACCAAGAATTAGTAGGCTTCGATGTGGATTTGGCCAAGGCTGTATTTGAAAGGGTCGGATTGGAAGTAAAGTTTCAACCTATTGACTGGTCCATGAAGGAAACCGAGTTAAACAGCGGAAACATAGACCTGATCTGGAATGGCTATACGATTACAGAGGAAAGAAAGGAGAAGGTAGCTTTCACGAAGCCTTATCTTGAGAATAGACAGGTTATTGTGGTGCTAGGGGACTCCAAAATTAATAGTAAAAAAGACTTGGAAGGTAAAAAGGTAGCTGTACAAAATGGTTCTAGCTCCTATGATGCAGTGAACAAAGAGCCAGATCTTGTGGCATCCTTTGCAGGTGGAGAGCCTATAGGCTTTGATACAAACAATGAAGCTTTTATGGATTTAGAGGCAGGCAGATCTGATGCTGTAGTGGCTGATGAAATTCTTGCCAGATACTATATCCAAGAGAGAGGCATTGACAAATATAAGGTTTTAGGAGACGATTTCGGTCGGGAAGAGTATGGTATTGGGCTGCGAAAGAAAGATGTAGAATTATTAGAAAAGATCGAAGGGGCATTGGATGATATGAAGAAAGACAATACTTCCAGTCAAATTTCGGAAAAATGGTTTGGAGAAAATATTGTAAAGTAAAGGATGATACAAAATGGCATATGTATATAAACTGCTGCCTGCCATGGCCACAGGACTCATCACTACATTAGAGGTCTTTTCCCTGACCTTGATACTATCGATCCCCCTAGGTGTTATTCTAGCCCTAGGGAGATTATCTCCTATAAAACTCTTGTCAAGAACCGTTGAATTATATATTTGGGTCATGCGGGGAACGCCGCTGCTGCTGCAGTTGGTATTCGTATTTTTCGGTCTGCCCCTGGTTGGGATTGTTTTTGATCGATTTACGGCGGTGATGATTGCCTTTGTACTCAATTATGGTGCCTATTTTGGTGAGATTTTCAGAGGAGGCATTGAATCTGTCGATAAAGGGCAGTATGATGGAGCGGAAGTATTAGGTTTTACACCTTTCCAGACTTTTACACAGATTGTTCTCCCTCAAGTCCTTAAAAGGACTCTTCCACCTGTAGCGAACGAGGTCATTACCCTCATCAAGGACACGTCCTTGGTATATGTGGTAGGGATTGGAGAGCTTCTACGAGCAGGGAAAATTGCCTCTAATCGAGATGCTTCCCTAGTACCTCTAGTAGTCGTTGCTGTATTTTATCTTTTATTGACAGCGCTGCTAACTAAATTATTTAAAAGATTGGAGGAGGGTTATGCCTACTATGAATAATAAAGAAGAAAAAATCGTATTGGAAGGGAATGGTTTGGTAAAAGCCTTTCAAAGAAATCCCGTACTGAAGAGTGTATCCTTTCAGGTAAAAACAGGCGAGATCGTAGCTATCATCGGTCGTTCGGGTGCAGGAAAAACTACCCTCCTCCGATGTATCAACGGACTGGAATTTTGTGATAGTGGGAGTATTGAAATAGATGGATTCCCTATCTGCAAGGATGTTAATGGGAAAAGCGTCTACGCTTCTCAGCAAGAAAGACGGCAGATTCGAAAAAATGTGGGGATGGTTTTTCAAAACTTTAACCTGTTTCCCCATCTATCCGTTTTAAAGAATATCACGGCATCTCTTATCAAAGTATATGGCATGGACAAACAGGAGGCTAATGAGAGAGCCATGAAACTCCTAGAAAAAATGGATTTGGCGGAAAAAGCAGAGGCTTATCCTTTTCAACTATCAGGAGGGCAGAAGCAAAGGGTAGCTATTGCGAGAGCCTGTGCCCTAAATCCTCAAATCATGTGCTTTGATGAGCCTACCTCTGCCCTAGATCCTGAGCTGCGCGAAGGAATTGCAAAAATCATTGAGGACTTAGCTAAAAGTCAGATGGCTGTGCTAATCATTACCCATGATATGGCATTTGCTAAAAGGGTAGCCACCAGAGTGATCTTCATGGAAGAAGGCCGTATTCTTGAAGAAGGGGATGGAAAAGGGTTTTTCAATCAGGCAGAGAGTGAAAGGGTTAAAAAATTTATTGGGACTTCATTTGGACATGGATAATATGTTTATCGAAAAAATTTATGGCATACCTGTTACACTAAAAAGAAAAATGAATCGTGTAAATTTGCTTCTAAAAGAGTCTTGTTGAAAAGTAGCTTTTCATTAAGACTCTTTTATTTATGTCTATAGGAAATTAAAAGATTTATTGAGTATCGGAATGTTTGGTTTATCGATAGCTTAACTCCTTGCTTCGTTGAAATGAGATCACTGGCTTCTTTCACTTAAGAGATAATATTTACATATAATGCATTGAAGGGGTTTCTTCAATGAAAGAATAAGGGGGAGTTGCTATGTATAGAGAAATGCATATGGGATATGGTTACAATACACCTATACCCTATGATCCTGCAGTTTTAGGCTTGATACAAGAAGCGATGAAAGATGAGCGCCACGATAGAGTAAAGTATGGAAAGATGCTGGAGATGACAGATGATAAAAAGGTACAGGAGCAAATTCGTTTTGCATATGAAGATGAGGGCAAACATTATACTATGTTTCAAAAAATATATGCCCAGTTGACTGGACAAAGAATAGAAATTCCAGTTCCTAGGGCTGAAGACTATGGTACATTACAAAATGCAATAGAAACAAGCATAGATGGAGAGTTGGAGGCAGTAGAGCTATATAGGAGAATTAAGGCAATGCTGCCAACAAGACAGATGCAAGATGATCTTTATGAAATAATTACAGACGAGCAGGAGCATGCTACTAGATTTGTCTATCTATATGCAATGGAAAAATAAACAACAGGCTAAGATAACTTAGTCTGTTGTTTATTTATAATAAACCTTCTTAAAAGCCTTCAGTTTACATATAATTTATCGATTGAAATAAAGGGGGAATCAATATGTTGCATCCTTACTACTATTTACCATATCCTTCCTACATTCACTGGTATACACCTTGGAATGATGGGTGGATGCCATGCGATTACTGCCATCCATATCAGAGAATGCATTGTCAAAATCTATATCAACATAGAGATAGACAGATGTTTCAGGACCATGATACATATTCCTCTTATCCATCCCGTCAAATACCTCAGAAAGAGTTTACTCTGTCAGAACTGGCAATATACGACGGTTCAGGTGGAAATCCAGCCTATGTAGCGGTAAATGACATTGTCTATGATGTCGGTAACGAGGCAACTTGGGGAGGAGGGACCCATTTTGGTCTATATGCAGGAAAAGACCTCACCACTCAATTCAAAGGATGTCATGGAATGGAATCGATTTTAAACAAGCTTCCTAAAGTAGGAATACTAAAGGCTTGATAGGAGGGATTAGAAAAATGGAATCTTGCCCCATGGTCCATTCAAAAAACATGACAGCTAGAAATATCATTGAATTAGCGAAAGAGAAGGTCAGACAGATGCCTAATGAAAAAATGAATTTAATATGGTTGGAAGCTACCGGCTGTTCAGGGAATATCATATCGTTGATGAATGGTGAAAATCCTGACTTAGCCTACTTTTTAAAGGATATGGTGAGGTTAAGGTACAGTAATAGCTTGATGGCCGCTGAGGGAGAAGGTGCCTATGAGCAATTTTTAGATACCCTATCCGCAGAATTCATTTTGGTTGTAGAAGGAGCAGTGTCTACGAAAGCCAACGGTTTGTATAATATCATCGCCAATCATCGAGGAAAACGTATTACTGCATTGGAAGCAGTAAAAAATGCAGGAGAAAAAGCAAACTATGTTCTGGCGGTCGGGACTTGCGCATCCCATGGAGGACATTCGGCTGCAAGACCCAATCCCTCTGGGAGTGTAAGTGTGAGCCAAGTATTGGATCGAGAGGTAATTAGGGTACCTGGATGCCCAGGGCATCCTGATTGGATTACAGGAACCATTGCCCACTTAATTTATTTTGGCAAGCCAGAATTAGATGATATAGGCAGGCCTAAAATCTTCTACGGAATATCGATTCATGACCGATGCACAAGAAGATCCTACTTTGATAAAGGTATTTTTGCAAAGCAGCTTGGGGATGAAGCGTGTATGTTCAAGCTTGGGTGTCGTGGACCTGTGACAAGAACAGACTGCCCTGTACGAGAATGGAATGGGTATGTAAATTGGCCGATTAAAGATAACACCCCTTGCATCGGATGTGCTCAGGAAAGATTTCCAGACGGTATGGAACCCTTTGTTCGATATTAAAGGGTTGTTAGGAGGAACAACATGGGAAATATCATTACAATAAATCCTGTTACAAGGATCAGCGGCTTCCTAGAAATACAAGTGAAGGTTGAAAATAATGTAGTTATAGACGCTAAAAGCAGTGGATTATTGTTTCGTGGTTTCGAGAAGATGTTACGAGATAGACCACCACTAGATGCCATCTATTTTACCGAGAGAATATGCGGTATATGTTCAACGGCCCATTCCATGGCATCAACCTTTGCATTGGAAGATGCACTGGGAGTACAGCCAAATGAAAACGATAGAATGATTCGAGACTATATTCATGGATGTGAGTTTCTTCAGAATCACTTAAGACATTTCTACCAGTATACCCTACCTGATTTTATAAAGGGACCAGAAATCAGTCCTTTATATGAAGCCACCCATCAGGATTTCCGACTACCTGAAAAGTTAAATCAAGAACTTGCCAGTCACTATCTTGAATCTCTACAATATAGCCGTTTAGCCCATGAGATGTTAGCAACCCTAGGTGGAAAAGCACCCCACAATCATGGCATTTTTGTTGGAGGTGTCACTGTTAATTTGGATGCGTCGGAGTTCATCAAAGTACAGTCCATTTTGAAAAATATCAAGAGATTTGTATTGGATAAAATGATCCCAGATGTAACGATCCTCGCTGAATATTATTCCGATTATTATCATATTGGAGGCGGCTATAGAAATCTGATGAGTTATGGTGTTTTTGATTACTCTGACAAAGACATCTTCTATGTTTCATCAGGGATATGGACAGAAGGAAATAAACAAGAATTTGATGAGAAACGAATAACAGAAAATGTTTACAGGGCATGGTACGAAGCTGAAACTTTGATTCAAAAACCAACAGACCCTACGATAGACGAAAAGATTGATAAAGAAGGTGCTTATAGTTGGATTAAGGCGCCTAGATATGATGGTTTACCCATGGAGACAGGACCCTTGGCAAGAATGTGGTTGAGCGGGAATTATTCTAGAGGTATATCAACGATGGATAGGACCATAGCAAGGGTATTGGAAGTGAAGAAGATTATAGAAGTTATGGAAGGTCTTCTGGAAAGAATAAAATTACAGCCTGCTGACCAACGACCTTATCCAATTCCCGATAAAGCATTAGGAAAAGGATTAATTGATACAACGCGAGGAGCCTTAGGCCATTGGATTTCCATAGAAAACAAGAGAATAAAGAACTATGAACTCATTACACCTTCAGCGTGGAATCTCTCACCAGAAGATTCTCAAGGTGTAAAAGGAACATTAGAAAAGGCTCTGATAGGCACTCGAATAGAAAATCTAAACCACCCTGTAGAAATCGGAAGAACCGTTCGTTCCTTTGATCCGTGCGTTTCCTGTGCTACCCATATCATGAGTGATAAATTTGATCCAGTGAAAATAAGGGTCGTGTAGGTGTTGGGCATTTTATGAGAAGAAAACTGATAGCCATAGGAAATCGAATGATGAAGGATGATGGTGTTGCTATTCATATAGCGCAACACCTAAAGGATTATTTATATGTACAGGATATCCAGTTAATTATCGGAGAGACCGATGTAGACTACTGTATTGGACAGATTGATGATGGAGATGACCTAATCATTCTAGACGCAGCATATGGAGAAGGGACACCGGGTAGTATCCATGTTCATCCCTTAGAAAATATGAATTTAAGTGACAAACTATGTTTTACCCAACATCAGCCTAGTTTAGTGGAAGGGCTTAGAATCTATAAAAAATCAGTAAAGGGTGTTTTCATTGGCATAGAAGTGGCTGAAATTTCTTTTGGCTTAGAACTAAGTCAGACGATAGATGTGCTTCTACAACACATATGTGAAAATGTAAAAAAATGTATTGAAACGTATGTAAGGGGGAAAAACGATGCATGATACGATTCTGCTAGGCAGGATATCACAGGCCCTAGATGGCTTGTGCAAGGAAAATAATATTCTAAAGGTGGATCAAATTTTAGTTGGTGTTAGCCCAAACAGTCATGTGAATTCGGAAAATCTAAAGACATATTTGCAGGAGCATAATGCACCCGCTGTAGGGGAATGGACAGATGTACTTGTACAAAAAGAAGAAATAGAAGAACAATCTGCTGTTATTCATAGCTTAAAAGGTGATATTCTTGCCCGATAAAGAAAAGGATACAGCTATGAAGGGATATATCATAAAGATATTTGGGATCGTTCAGGGCGTAGGATTTAGACCATATGTTTACAATCTGGCACACAAATATGATATTAGAGGTTTTGTAAACAACAGCGGAGCTTCTCTTGTGATTGATGCTGAAGGAAACAAAGAGCATATAAGAGAATTCATCCTTCACTTGATTCATGATCCACCTCAACTTGCCCGAATAGAGAGCATTGAAATAATTTGCAGAAATGTAGCTGGATACAAAGGGTTTGCCATTCAAAAGAGTGATGGTAAAGAAGAAAATTTTAGGTTCATTTCTACAGATGTAGGTGTATGCCCAGAATGCATGGAGGAAGTATCAGATATGAACAGCCGTTGGTACCAGTATCCATTTACCAACTGTACTAAATGTGGACCAAGGTATTCTATTATTGAGGATTTTCCCTATGATAGAAAGGATACAACCATGAAGTTATTTGATATGTGCCCATCTTGTAGAGAAGACTACGAGAACCCGTTAAACAGGAGGTTTCATGCGCAGCCTACCTGTTGTCCAGCATGTGGACCTACCTTATCTTTGTTGGATCGGCAGGGGGAAAGAATTCAGTGTGATGATGTAATAGGGACAATGGTCGAACTGATAAAAAGAGGAAAGATCATTGCTATGAAAGGGCTGGGCGGTTTTCACCTGGTATGTAATGCAGAGGATCAAGAGGCTATTTTGTTACTCAGACAACGAAAACATAGACCCCATAAGCCCCTTGCCATCATGGCGAAAGATATGGAATATATTAAAAATCTCTGTTATGTAAACGAAATGGAAGAAGGCATACTACAAAGCAATAGAAAGCCAATTGTCCTGTTAAATCGAAGGAAACCCTTCGTTTTACCTGAAATCATCGCACCAGATACACAAAAGCTTGGAATGATGCTTCCTTATACCCCGTTACATTATATGCTCTTTCAAAAAGATATTCATTTTCTTGTGATGACCAGCGGGAATACAAGCAACGCGCCCATTCAATATCAAGACGAGGAGGCTCTAAATACTTTAAATACTATAGCCGATTATTTTTTAATGCACAATCGGCATATACATACGCCTGTGGATGATTCCGTTGTAAGGGTTTTTCAAAAGCGTGAAATGACTACGAGAATAGGTAGAGGTTATGCACCGTTTATCGTGAAGACAGGTGTAAAAAATGAAATTCTCGCATTAGGCGCCGAACAGAAAAGTACATTTTGCCTTTCTAAGAATGGTTATGGGTACATCAGCCAATATCTGGGAGATATCAAGGACTTTGATGCTTATAAGCTCTATCAAAATACAATAGAGCACTTAATAAAGCTTACCAATATCAACCCAGAAATTATTGCCTACGATATGCATCCAGGGTTTGTCTCAAGGAATAATCTTGATAAATACAAGGGGAAGAAAGTATCTGTCCAACATCACCATGCCCATATGGTCAGCTGCATGGTAGAGCATAGAGTAAATGGGCCTGTCATAGGTGTTGTCTATGATGGCACAGGGTATGGGTCAGATGGAAATGTATGGGGCGGAGAGTTTTTTATAGGGACAATAAAAGAATTTGAGAGAGTAGGTCACTTCAAATATGTATCTCTTCAGGGGGGCGATCAATCAGTAAAAGAACCCTGGCGAATTGCATTATGTTATTTAGATGCCTTAGGCTATGATCCAAGACATTATCTGGATGAAATAAGATCGGAGAAAATTGATGTTATCCAACAGGCTCTAAAAGCGAATATGAATTGTTACCAATCATCCAGTGTAGGTCGTCTCTTTGATTGTATATCTGCCATCTTAGGGCTATGTCATGAAATATCCTATGATGCACAAGCTGCGATTATCCTTGAAAATGTAGTAGATCCAACGATTCATGATTTCTATAGGATGGAAGTATCTGCGGAGGGCAAAGTGCTACAGATAGATTATAAAAGCATGATAGAAGGCGTGCTGCTCGATCTAGATTACGGCGTGCCATTATCAATCATTTCATCAAAGTTTCACAATGCATTATGCAATACAACCGTACAAGTTGTTCAAATGTTGAGTGAACAATATGGGTTATCAGAAGTGGCTTTAAGTGGTGGCTGTTTCGAGAATCAATATCTACTAAGCAAGACGGTAGATAAACTTAGACATATAGGAATGAAAGTATTTTATAATCAAAAGATTCCTATCAATGATAGTGGAGTTTCCATAGGTCAGTTGGTGATCGCAGATCAAACAGTGTAGGGGTGATACAATGTGTTTAGCTGTACCCGCTGAGATTATAAGCATTGATGGTACTTATGCACTTGTAGAAATTATGGGTGTAAAAGCTAATATATATATTCAACTTATCGAAGAGCCGAGGATAGGTGATCATGTTCTAGTTCATGCAGGATGTGCCATAGAGAAAATTAACAAAGCGTACTATAGCTTTTTAGAAGAGCAATATGAAAATATATTGGGCAGGGACGGACAAATGAATGAATGAAAATTTGATAAGCAGAATGATAAAAGATATTAATGAAAATACCCCACTGGAAATGAAAATAATGGAGGTCTGCGGAACCCATACCCATGCCATAGGAAAATATGGTATAAGGACATTAGTAGATTCTCACATTCAGCTGTTATCTGGACCAGGTTGCCCTGTTTGTGTAACACCGGAAAGTGTGATAGATGCAGCCATACAGATTCTAGAAAATGATAACATCATATTGGCTACCTTCGGTGATTTAGTGAAAGTAACAGGTTCCACTGAAAGTATACTAGATCAGCGGAGAAAAGGTAAAAATATTTCGATTCTATATACACCTTTTGAAGCTTTGGAAATTGCACAAAATAATAGAGATAAGATTATTGTATTCCTTGCAGTTGGGTTTGAAACCACCGCACCAGTGATTGCTTCTACGATTAAATTGACCAAGGAAAGAAATATATCCAACCTCTACTTTCTCAACTCCCTAAGACTTATGCCACCTGTATTGCGCTTAATCTTAAATGAAAATCTTCAGCATATTCATGGAATGATTTGTCCTGGTCATGTGGCAGCGGTGATGGGAGAAGAATATTTCCAATTCATCGAACAAGAATATGATATGCCTGCTGCAATAGCGGGATTTGACGCACTAGACATTGTAAGTGCCATACATAAGATCATGCAAGGCTACCGAAATACTGGTCAGAAGAACTTTGAAAATCTCTATAAACGATCTGTTCGGTCCAAAGGAAATCTAAGGGCAAAAGATGTGATGAATGAAGTGTTTGAAACCTCCGATGGAGAGTGGAGAGGTATAGGATATATACGAAATTCCTCATTGGTTTTAAAAGAAAACTACTCAGAATTTGATGCACTGGAGAGATTTGGGATGAAACTAGCTTCAAAACCGAACCATACGCAGTGTATCTGTAAGGAGATTCTAATGGGGCATAAAAAACCAATAGCATGTGATATGTTTGGAAGTAAATGCAATCCAACCCATCCTTTGGGACCTTGTATGGTGTCCAGCGAAGGTTCATGTGCTTCATATTATCGATATCAGTTATAAAAGGAGAACATGCTATGGATAACACCATCAAATTATGCCATGGAAACGGCGGCAGTCATACGATGCAGTTAATTCATGACATCTTTTATGAGTATTTTCATAACCCTATACTTTCTAAGGGCTTAGATTCGGCTGTCCTGGAAATTGGGCAGGAGCGAATTGCCTTTACAACAGATACATATGTAGTGAAGCCTATCTTTTTTTCTGGTGGTGATATGGGAAAACTTTCTGTATGTGGTACGATTAATGACTTGGTTGCTGTTGGTGCAAAACCTCTTTATATTAGCTGTGGAATGATTATAGAGGAGGGGCTTGATATAGGACTGCTTGAAAGAATCGCTGCATCCATGGCAGAAACTGCACACTTTGCAGATGTCAAAATCGTAACAGGCGATACAAAGGTAGTAGAGAAAGGTGCCATAGATCAAATTTTTATTAACACCAGCGGAATAGGACAAATTAGAAATAATTATCGTACCCAAAAGATCCATGCTGGGGACCAAGTTATTATTACAGGTACAATTGCTGAACATGGAACAACAATAGCAATTGAGCAATATAAATTAAAAGTAAAAGGCGATTTTCGAAGTGATTGCGCACCTCTTCATGGAATATTAGAGCAGCTCGAAGCGTATATGGGTAATATCAAATTTATGAGAGATCCTACTCGAGGTGGTATTGCCACTGCACTTAATGAGATAGCAGTTCATTCAGGTTGTGGGATACGATTATTTGAAAAAAATATCCCTATTCGAAAGGAAGTAGCAGCAATAAATGAAATTTTGGGGATAGATCCTCTATATGTTGCTTGCGAAGGAAGAATGGTGCTGGTAGTAGATAAAGAAAAATCAATAGAAATACTACAACACATCCAACAACTTGATCATTGCAAGGAGGCTCAAATCATTGGTGAGTGTATAAATGATACAGAGCCATATGTATTTATTGAAAACAGTTTTGGGGGTAAACGGATCATTAGACCTTTGGAAGGAGAGATGATCCCTAGAATATGCTAGCTCTCAAAACGGAAAAGCTAGTTATCTAGATATGGCGGTTGATTTATTGCCTGGGAAAAGAAGCTGTTTAACAAATAAGAACTATAGAGTGTACTTTTGTATCTCTATAGTTCTTTTATATGAATTCTATTGGTAATCTCACTATATTCATCATCAGGGAAGAGGCCAAGTTGTATTTAGAGTTCTTCCTTTTGAGGGTGCAAGTTTTTTACCGATGGAGATAAATATACAAATAGATGTATCATAAATGAAAAATAATGAAAGGACTCCAAATTTTAGGATGGGTTTTAAACTATTTGTGAAGTATGGATATTAATCAAAGTAAAACACTAAGACTATATAATGAAAAAGGAGTGGCAAATTTGGTAGATAAAATAATCATTATTGGAAATGGTATTGCTGCAATTACTGCAATTAAATCTATAAGAGAAATAGATCAGGAAATTGAAATCCATCTTTTTGGAGAAGAACCTTTTTATCCATACAATCGCGTACGATTGTCAAAGGGATTGCTTGGCAGTTTAGAGGAAGAAAAAATACTAATTCAAAAGAAAGAGTGGTATGAAGTCAACAATGTAAAATTATACACAGATATAAAGGTTGTTTCGATAGATGTAAATAACAAATCTATTCGTACATCAAAAGGAGATAGGTTCGATTATTCGAAGCTTCTAATAGCCACTGGCGCCCACAATTTTAAACCGCCGATTCCCGGTATCGATAAATCAGGTGTTTATACCCTAAGAACGCTGAAGGATGCATGGAATATAAAGGAAAAGGTTAAAGATAAACAAGAGATTCTAAATATCGGCGGAGGCATTCAAGGGCTAGAAACAGCATGGATACTATCTCAAATGGGCAAAAAAGTAAGTCTCATTGAGCTGCTGCCTCGACTTATGCCGAGACAGCTTGATGAACAGGCTTCAAGGATATTAGAAAAAGCTGTAAGAAGTCATGGTATAGAGGTTATGCTGGATACCCAAGTAAATGAGATTCTTGGAGAAGATAAGGTTGAAGGGATAAGGACTGCACAGGGACAGGTTATAGGTGGTGATATGATAACCTACTCCATAGGGATAAGACCGAACATTGATTTTTTAAAGGACACACCTATTAGGTTCAATAAAGGTGTTATCGTTGATAAAAAAATGGGAACATCTATTGAAGGTATCTACGCTGCAGGAGATGTGGCCGAATATGAGAATGAAATCTATGGACTATGGAATATTGCCATTGGCCATGGGAAAGTGGCAGGATACAATATGGTTGGAAAAGATGAAATTTATGAACATATTGTCCCAGTAACAACATTAAGTGCCTTTGGTTTGTCCTT
Source organism: Anaerosolibacter carboniphilus (assembly GCF_014205875.1). GTDB lineage: Bacteria > Bacillota > Clostridia > Peptostreptococcales > Thermotaleaceae > Anaerosolibacter > Anaerosolibacter carboniphilus. The sequence goes on along the minus strand of NZ_JACHEN010000043.1, from coordinate 8,603 downwards.
GTTTTCCATGGGCGTTATTGAAAACAGCAAGGCAACAGATGTTGTCCTTGAGGATAGGTCAGCAGAAAATGTATATAACAAGGTCTATATTCACAAAAATAAGATTATTGGTGCCATTGTCATTGGTGATATAAGACATTCACCAGCGTTAAAAACAGCCATAGAGAATGAAATTGACTTAAATGGTATTCATTTTAATACGGTATCTTTTCACGAATTAATTGAGATAATAAAAAAGAGAAAATAAATAAGGGAGTGTATTGCATATGGCAGAAGTAAAGTTCTGTGAAAACAATTTCGGTCATGGTACAGATGACATCGCAGAGAGATTAAAAAATGAAGGTATCAGCGTAGAGATAGAACCATGTTTAGGCTATTGTGGAGATTGTGCTGTGGGACCTTTTGCTTTGGTAGATGATGAATTTGTCCAAGCGGATTCACCAGAAGAATTATATGAAAAAATCAAAGAACAAATGTAAATAGCGCTTCTGATAAAATGAAAGAGCCACCAGTGCAAGAGGTTCTTTCATTTTATTTTAAGCAGTAAATTAATTTTAGCATAATGTGATGGAAGTCATAGAATACAGCCTGTAGGAGTGATATGCTACTACATATTAAAGAACAAAGAGTGTTTGTGACAAAAAAGGAGGAAGTAAAATGTCAAGAATATTAGGAAGTGAAATCCCACAGGAAGCCATAGAATTCATCAATAAAGAAAATGCGTTTATGGTGCTGGCAACGATAAATTGTGAAACAGGTTTTCCCCATACAACGCCAATTAACTTAGTAAAAATTCCATCACCGTCTAAAATCTATGCATGTATTGCAAGGGGACATCAAGCCTATGAAAATATTAAGCATGATGGTAGAGTAATGATATCACTACTTGCCGAGGGCGATATAGCTTTAAGTATAAAAGGAGAAGCCGCAATAATAAAAGAATCGATGGAAGGAAATCAACATATGGTAGGGCTGCAGATTGATGTAATAGAAGTGAAAAGTGATACGACGGCAACTGTCAAAATTGAACGAGGGATTGAAGTTTCCCAAAGATCTCAAAAAACACCGCAATTGTTTAGAGCAATCTATGATGAACTAGAAAGGTTCTAGTATTGAGATACAAATGATTCCTTAGATCATAGCTTACCATAGTTCCTTTTATACATCTAAAAAAATAGAGCCTGCCAGATTAAACTATCTTATCTAGCAGGTCCTACTTTTAGATGCGTTAGCCTTGCGTTTCTGGAACAGATGTTGCACAGTCTGCTTCTTGTGCCGCATGGGCATTTTAGAGTGAACCGTTATCTACTTTGCGACACAGGGACCTCTAATATACTTAGAAAAGGACTATGAAAGCTTATTCGTAACATTCGATGCAGCCTGAAAAATATAGTGAAGGCTAAATATCAGCTGCAACACCTACGGAAATTATTGGGATCTTTTAATGATTTCTACTACTTCATCGACGGTAGGAATTCTGCCAGCAACTGCCACAGTGCCATTCACAAGTAGAGCTGGCGCGTTCATAACGCCGTGTTTAACAATATCTCTAGCATCACTAATAATTTGGAAATCAATATTTAAGCCTAGTTTTGCAAGTGCCGCATCAACGATGGGCTCCATTTCACTACCACTTCAGCATACATGTTCTAAGATCTTTAAATCCATTGGCAATCCTCCCTGTTTTTTCTGACGATAGTCCACTTTGATTAAGATTCATTTACTTTTATATTTTAAGCAACTCGATTTATTTTTATTTTCTAGATTTAGATTTTCTTCAAGTAAATTCATTTTAGATATTCATGTGAAAATCTAGAAGTTCAAATCTATATCCATGTATGTGATTGAAGTCACAGACACAAAAATAGGGTTATGTTAGCCTTATACATAAGAATATGTTTCAAAGGCAAGCAGCTTTAATACATTTTGGGAACGGAGGCCGAGGAAGATGGATATGAAGATATATAGAAGACATTATGAGACAATAAGAGATATGATAAAGGACTTAGGAATTGATGGGACCGATGAATATCTTCAGGAAGAAATGAAAATCGTTACTAAAAATGTATCTGCTTTGAGAGAAAAAGTGGACAAATTAAAGGATACTCTGGCTAAGATAACCAATACGGATGAAAGAACGCATATAGAATATGACGTCCAGGATCAAGAAGATCTTTTAAGAAATCTATTGCTCAAATTAAAGATAATCGATGAAAGGTATGTATGCTTTAAAGAGTATGTAAGGGCACGAAGCTAGAAAAAGGAACGAATAACGTGATAAGGGGTGGCATATATGCAGTGGTATAGAAATTTAAAAATAGGTATTAAATTGATTACGGCATTTCTTGTTATCACTTTCATTATTGTCCTGGTAGGATACATAGGAATTAGCAATATGAGCAAAATTAATGATGACAATATGCGTATGTATTCTAATAGATTGCTTCCTATCCAACAAATCGCAGATGTTCGGAAAAATGTTCTGGAAATTAGACTGAGCTTCTCTCAGCTATTGATGGAAGGAAATAATAAAAGCATTTCAGAGGTTATGAATACTTTAAACAGAGCAAGAGAGGAAAACAATACGCTTATAAAGGCATATGTTAGTATGGATCTGACAGACAAGGAAAAAGATCTGCTGGGTATATTTCAAGAAGATTTATCGGCATATAGATTATCACAAGACCGGTATTTAGCATTGATGAAGGAAAATAAAACAGAAGAAGCATTTAAAGAGTTTCAGATCCTAAATGCGCTAGGAGATAAGACACAGGCATCATTACATAATTTAATCGAGCTGAATAAAGAAGTAGCTAGTGAAATAAGTAAGGAAAGTAATGCTAGATTTAAAGATGCGACTAGAGCAATGGCAGTACTGATTGGGATTGCAACCATTCTAGCTATATCTCTAGGTATATTACTAACTCGAATGATTACATCTCCACTTAAAAAATGTGTCAACCTTGCAGAAACCATAGCAAGGGGAGACTTGACAAAGCAAGTGGACATCCGTTCAAAAGATGAACTAGGCGTTCTAGCGGTGTCGTTAAATAAGGCGGTAGTGAACACACAGGATCTTATAAAAGATATTGCTATGAATTCTGCAGATATGAGCGCTTCTAGCCAGGAGTTATCTGCTACTACGGAAGAAGTATTGGCGCAAATGCAAAATATCAGTATTTCAACCCAGGGAATTGCGCAAGGTATGGAAGATAACAGTGCTTCGTTAGAAGAAATAAATGCTTCAAGTCAAGAAGTTTCTACCACATCAGATAAGCTTGTGGAAAAAGCGATGCAGGGGAATACTTCAGTTTTAGAAATTCTATCGAGAGCTGAAACGATGAGACAAAATGCAGAGCAATCAAAAAAAGATGCAGTTACGTTATATCAGGAAAAACAAAATAAAATTGTTCAAGCCATTGAGGCAGGAAAAGTTGTAGAAGAGATTGAAACGATGGCGGATGATATAGCGAGCATTTCTCATCAGATTAATCTTCTAGCTTTGAATGCAGCGATAGAGGCAGCAAGGGCTGGGGAATCTGGAAGAGGATTTGCAGTTGTAGCAGGAGAAGTTCGTAAGCTTGCAGAGGCTTCTTCTAGAACTGTCACTGATATTCAAAATATTACGAAGCAAGTTTATTCGGCGTTTGATAACCTATCCATTAATGCGAGAGAGATACTTCAATTTATTGATGAAAAGGTCTACAAGGATTATGAAGCCCTTGTAAGTACAGGTATTCAATATAAAAATGATGCTGAATATATTGGAAATCTGACAGATAATTTTAAGGATAGTGCGAAGAACATTGCGAATGTCATTGAGCAAGTGGGAATTGCAATTGAGTCTGTGTCTGCTACTTCAGAAGAAACAACAGCAAGTGTCCATGTAATTACAGACAATACATCTCAAGTTGCAGATGCCATCGAGGAAGTATCTAAAGTTGCCCAGTCCCAAGCTGAGCTTGCTGAAAAGCTAAATGCCATGATACAAAAATTTGTTATTTAAATTATAACCATCCGATCTTGACCTCGGCCACCAAACTTTAAGACTCTTTTTAGTTAAAATCTTGTTTTAGAAAATAAAACAGAACCTCCTTTGTAATGGGGTATTAGCCTAATTCCATTAAAGCAAAAGAGGTTCTTCTTTTATTAATAAGATATCCATAGATCAATCTGCAATAAGGATAAGATGAAAATTATCATTATTTAGCTAAATAATAGGATTTCATGACTTGCTTTATATATTTCAACATGCGTGTTACTGCTTCTTCGAGTGGATAATCTAATTGTTGAGTTAATATTATCTGAAGCATACCTTGATACATCAATAAATTGATTTCGTTAATCTCATAGATATGCTCTTTTTGAATAAAGCCTTGTTTAGCACATGCTTGCAGCGCGGCATAATCTCTCGCATATATATTCTTTTCCAATAACATTGGCATCAATTCTTCCTCTTGCTCGTCCAATTCTTCAGGAAAGATTTGATAATATTGTTTTACTACATCGTTTAAAGAAGTACTAAACTTGTTAAAGAAGATTAATTGATAAATTTTAGGGTTATGAAAAGAATGAATACAAAAACATTCCCAGATTTTTAAGTACTTCTCAACGGGATTGGGTACACCTTTGGTGTATTTAGGTAGATCCATTACATACTCTTTCACATATTTCATGGATGCAAAAAAGATAAGATGGTCTAAATTATCAAAATAATTGTAAATGGTTGCACTATTATAACCAGCTATATCGGCAACCTTTCTAGCAGAAACAAATTCCAGTCCCTCAGCATCCATAATTTGCTTTGCGGCATCAATAAAATAACTCATCATACGTCTTCGTTGTATTTCTTTTTTATCCATTACTTAATATCACCTGCTATTTATAATATAAATTTGTTTACATTATAGCACATTTAGCATCTAAAAAGAATCCAGTAAAGCTATAATGATTTTCTATGTTAAAAGAGATATCATTATTATAGTCAATAGAAGCTTATTATAGGCAGCAAAATGTAAAATTAGTAGTTTATTATTTAAAAAGAACTGTACTCAAAACATGTTAATGATACGCTTAAAAAACGGGGCTATTTTATAAACTAATTTACAAAATTATCTGAAGCATGATATAATGAAAACGGTCTAAACGGATAGTATATATAATTGATTCTATGCTTTGAAAGAGTATATAATGTATGGAACAAGGATTATATTGTAGGTGTTGTACAAAGATTAAAGGGGGTGAATACATGTTATCAGTGGATAAAGATACGTTTCAGTCTGAAGTATTAGAGGCATCGGGTCTGGTATTGGTTGACTACTGGAGCGACGGATGTGAACCATGTAAGGCCTTGATGCCAGATGTGGAAGACTTGGCTGCTAAATATGAAGGCAAAGTGAAGTTTGTTAAGCTAAACACTACACAAGCCAGAAGATTGGCTATATCACAAAAGATTCTTGGTCTGCCAACCATATCCCTTTATAAGGATGGACAAAAAATTGAAGAAGTAACCAAGGAAGCAGCGACAAAAGTTAACATCGAGGAAATGCTTGATAAGCATAGAAAATAAAAGAGATAAGAGAGGATGGTAACCATGAGTATGTTCGATGGCAAAAAAGTCATCATCATTGGTGACAGAGATGGTATACCAGGTCCTGCAATGGAAGAATGCCTAAAAGGAACAGGAGCTGAGGTAGTATTTTCTGCTACTGAGTGCTTTGTCTGAACGGCTGCAGGAGCAATGGACCTGGAGAATCAAAATAGGGTAAAAGCTATGACAGAGAAGTACGGTGCTGAAAATATTATCGTTCTTCTTGGTGCTGCTGAAGCAGAAGCTGCAGGCTTAGCTGCTGAAACAGTAACAAATGGAGACCCTACATATGCAGGTTCATTGGCAGGAGTCCAGTTAGGACTCAGAGTATACCATGCGGTAGATGCAGAATTCAAAGAAGCAGTTGATCCAGCTGTATATGATGAACAAATCGGTATGATGGAAATGGTTCTAGATGTTGATTCCATTATCGCTGAAATGTCATCTATGAGAGAACAATTCTGCAAATTCTAAAGTTAAGAGTTTAAGCTGTTAGCGTAGCAATTAGAGGAATGTGGTAAATGGGTGGTGGGTACATCACCCATTTATTTTATAAGTATTCGAATCATGCTTATGAAATCAAGCCAAAAAAGGAAGGCTGATTATGAAAAATCAAAACTGCATCATTGATGAGAAAGTGAAACTTTGGACGAGACAGCATGAAAATGTGCTAAAAGAACTGGAGCAGAAGGGCGTATATCGTATTAAAAAAGAATATATTACACAAAAACTAGATACGCTATCAGATTACTATCTGCATGTATATGATTGGTATGTGAAACGGGCAGAAAAAATTGTTGAGAGGCCTGAAGGTGTAGAATATCCAATTTGGCTTTCCACATCTTCCGAGTTGATGCTTCAACCAACGGAGGGTACAATTGTACTGGCGTTAGAAGTGGAGAAAAAATATGCTGTATTTACAGACTCAGAAAAGTGGGGGTATGTAATGAATTATTGGTATGTACCTTTGAACGATGAAGATGAAGAACTTTATAACAAGGAACTCAAAAGATATAATATTGGAGATGAATCCGCCTTGTATATGGGGCATAAAGGGAATTTTTATCCAATATTGAGAAATAAGATCGTAAAAAGTTGGGAAAGAATTTTTGAAAATAACTTATCTATTACAAAAACAACCCAAGCTACCTTATGGGAAATCAAAAAAGAATGGATCGTAGATGTGCTATAGCGTTAAGCATATAGAAAATATCTAGATTGATTATGATGAATAGCACATAATACTTATATATAAATATGAAACCACTCAAATGAGTGGCTTTTTCGTTTATGGAGTTCTTTAGCTAAAGTAAAAACAAGAAGGGAAATTAAAAAAAGTATAAACTTAATTAAAATATAAACAAGTTTACACACAAAGTAAAGCGTGATATGATATAGCTAAAAATTTAGAATTATCTAAAAATTAACACGGCTGTAATGGCACGTTGTTGCACAATCGTTATCAGCGGAATACTAAATGGATTTGAATATTGAAGGGAGTGGAGAATATGGACTGTTGCAGTTTAAAGAAAGACGTAAAATTGCAAATGAAGAATTCGCAGGTAGACTTGAGCAAGCTAACATCGATATTGGACAAATATAATGGAACACAAGGTAGTTTGATTAGTATTTTGCAAGAGGTTCAAGAGTACTATAATTATTTACCGATGCAAGCATTGAATTATATTGCAGAGAACACTGGAATAAAGGCTGCAAAAATACATGGAGTAGCAACTTTTTATACACAATTTCGTTTGAAACCAATAGGAAAATATCTAGTTATGTTGTGTCAAGGTACAGCATGTCATGTAAATGGATCAAAAGGTATAGAGCAAGCTTTGCGTGAAGAATTAAAAATCAAAGAAGGTGAAACCACTGAGGATGGTCTTTTCACTTTAAGCAATGTGGCTTGCCTTGGCTGTTGCAGCCTTTCTCCGGTAATGATGATCAATGGAGAAACCCACGGAAAACTGACACTGGATACAGTGAAGGAAATTATTCAAGCAATAAAGCAAAAAGAAGCTAAGGAGGCTTAGTTTATGAAGGTGATTGTAGGGCAAGGGAGCTGTGGAATTGCTGCTGGAGCAAATAAAGTGTTTATGGAATTTGGAGAACAGATAAAAAACAAAAATTTAAATATAGAGTTAATGTCTACCGGGTGTATAGGAATGTGTTATTTAGAGCCTATTATCGACATAATGGATGATGATGGAAACAAAACTACTTATACAAAAGTAACACCTGAGATGGTGGAAGAAATCATTGAAGAAACTATCAAGAAAGCTAGAAAGCTTGATCAATATATGATGTCCGATGGTGATGAAAGGAATTTGCAGAAACAAAAACGTATTGCTTTGAGGAACTGTGGTGTGATGGATCCGGAAAATATAGAGGCGTATATTGAAAGGGGTGGATATCAAGGGATTGAACAATGCGTAACCAAAATGAATCCCCAGGAAGTTATTGAAGTGATAAAAACCTCCGGACTTAGAGGAAGGGGAGGCGCAGGATTTCCTACATGGTTCAAATGGAATGCTGCCAGACAGTCTATAGACACACCGAAGTACATCGTTTGTAATGCGGACGAAGGTGATCCAGGGGCTTTTATGGATAGAAGCATTCTGGAGGGGGATTCTCATAGCGTAATCGAAGGAATGTTGATTGCTGGATACGCCATAGGGGCGACAGAAGGGATTATTTATGTAAGAGCAGAGTATCCTCTTGCCATATTACGCCTTAAAAAGGCAATTCAACAGGCGAAAGATAAGGGTTTTTTAGGGAAGAACCTATTTGAAGGAAATAGATTTGATTTTGATATAAGAATTAAAGCGGGAGCTGGTGCTTTTGTTTGTGGAGAAGAAACGGCTCTGATTGCATCTTTGGAAGGAGAAAGGGGTATGCCTAGGCTAAAACCGCCCTTTCCTGCTCAAAAAGGATATTGGCAAAAGCCGACCAATATTAACAATGTGGAAACTTTTGCAAATGTTCCATGGATCATAAGAAATGGTGGAAA
>NZ_JACHEN010000042.1 GCF_014205875.1 Anaerosolibacter carboniphilus | reverse complement strand
ATTTATATACCCACTGACATGATTATTCGGACTTTTTTAAGATAGAAAATGGATAATCCATCTAACTATATATTACAAGGGAACGCCCCTTGTGGCGTTCCGATTACGGGCAGACAATGATTCAGAACGGTTGCCTACGATATGTCGCATTCTTCATATATTGTGTCGTAACTGTGGATTATTGCGAATCAAAAATCATTTATGCGATGTATAGGAGGCTTATATGATTATACGGCAAGAACGACCCACCGATTATAATGAAGTTTATGAACTTGTGAAAAAATCTTTTGCTACATCAACTAATGAAGGAGAATGGGATTATTTGAATGAGGTGAGAAAAAAAGATACCTTTATTCCTGAACTTTCATTGGTTACAGAGAATGAAGATGGAAAATTAATAGGTCAAATCGTTTTATATAAAACAAACATTACAACATCTGATAATGTTTATACTGAACTCTTATTATCTCCAATAAGTGTTCATCCCGATTTTTTCCGCAAGGGGATTGCTCGTACAATGATGATGGAAGCTTTTCGAATTGCAAAAAGTATGAAATATACATCTGTATTCCTTTGTGGAGGACCAGAATTTTATCATAAGTTTGGTTTTAAACCATCTTACGAATATGGAATATTCCACATTGCTGACAAAACAAAAAAAGCTGAATGGTGCATGGCTCTTGAATTGATACCTGGTGCTTTAGCAAATAAAGCTGGAACTATTAACATACAATAGTTCGGATAACAGGCATAATGTAAGATAAAGTTATTTCACCATATTTATCTAATATGCAATAATAGGTCTAGGCGTCGACGAGGCGACGGTACGGCGGCGAAGTGGCGACAACAACTAGAAACAATCAACAATCACTAATCACAAAAGAGAAAAGGGTGCTTAAAAAATCAAGCATAACGACAACCAAGTGAAAGTACCCGAAAACAGATATAATCAACCTCGAACAACTCGAAATCGTGTGTACTAGAGATAGTACCGTGGGTTCAAATCCCACTCTCTCCGCCAGTGAAAGCAAGGACTGTAGGGTTTCTCCTATAGTCTTTTTTCATGGACTTTTACAGCAAAATAGGAGAAGAAAGCGACGATTTGGTGTCATAATGGGAAAAAGAGATGGAATTAGAGGTGAAGTAGGAAAAAATAGTAGAAAAGTTTTAGGGTTTCGTAGTGTAGATTTCGAGAATCACAATATTAAGGTAGACTGAACTCATTCAAAGATCAAATGGGATATGCTAATTATTTGATTAGATATTAAAAATTCAGACAATATGATAAAATATTCTTTGTACCCTAGATGAATTAGGATGCATACACATTTTAATTCATCAGAAGCCAATATATCTCTTAGAAAGCGAGGGAACGAGATGAATAGTGATCTGCTTTTCTTCGGGATTCCAGCAGAGACAATGCTTATAGTAGGTGGACTGTTTATTATTTCAGCGCTATCGCCTACACTGGTAGCACTTATTTTGAAACACAAGAAGGTGTTCAAAGATGAATAAAGCAATTGTTTATCTTATGTACTTTACTCTCTATACCATTATATTACTATGGTATGGCAAAGGGGGATTTAAGAAGACCAATAATATAAGAGACTTCTTTGTTGCCGGAAATAGCTTAGGTTTATTACCAAGCATACGGCCACATGGTTTAGCGCTGCTTCTATGCAGGGACTCTCAGGATCTTTATATGCATATGGGTATTCTGCGGTATTATATGCAGTCGTCCCATGGTTCTTCGGGGCTGCATTTTTAGTTGTGATCGCTCCAAGGCTAAAAGAATATGATATTTTAACGGTACCAGAATATTTTAGAATCCGATATGACAGTAAGATGCTGCAGGCCATGGGAGGCTGCATTATTGTTTTTAGCTATACCTTCTGCATGATTATTCAGATTAGAGGATTCGGGGTTGTAATGTCGGAGCTTTTAGATATCAATTATACTTTAGCAATCATTTTGGTGTACTTATTTATTATTTATACAACATTTGGAGGATTATTTTCCGTCACAAAAACAGATGGATTGAATTTTATTCTAATTGTCTTAGGTACTGCCCTAGCAGCAGGGCTTATTTTTAATCATGCTGATGGAATCATGATACTACATAAGAAAGCCGCACTCATTTCTACGAGACCATTTCCTGAATTTCCATTTATAACGGAGAAAGGAGCACTCCTGGACCCTTTTTCAAAAGGGATGTATCCACCTATGATGGTTCTAACAGGATTTTGTGGATGGGGGCTGGGTCTGGCTGCAAATCCTCAATATGCTATGCGCATCACATCTGCGAGAAATAAAGAAACTGCTGTAAAGATGATATGCTTTTCTGTTCTAATCCTATCTATCGTTTATGTAGGAATATTTATTATAGGTATTGGATCAAGAGTACTACAGCCGTCGATTGCTCATATTCAGTCGACAGATGAGGTTTTTCCATATATCATTAACAAGGTAATTTATTCCCGCTTAAGCGGATTTATTTTAATCAGTATTACAGCAGCGGCTGTTTCAACGGCGAATTCACAATTGCTTATTCTATCAAGTGGATTTACTTATGACATATTTAAGAATCTGACAAATGCTGAAATAGATGATGATAGATTCATCAATTTTAATCGCCTATTTATTTTAATCGCAGGAACAATCTCCCTAATACTTTCGATTAGTCCGCCAAAGAGCTTGTTGGTCTATGGTAGCCATATATGGGGAGTTTTTTCTGTTACCTTTTTACTGCCTTTATATGGAGGCTTGTTTTGGAAAAAAGCAACGAAGGAAGGTGCCATATCTTCTTTTATAGGAGGTTTGGTAGTGATGATCATATGGTTATTTAAATATAAGATTACGGGTATAAATGAGCACATGATTCATCCTGCTTTCCCTGGTGTAGTTGCTTCCATTTTTTTATTTTACGGAGTTAGCAGATATACTTATGACAGAAAAGGTGATGACATTGAAGTTAGATTTAGAAAATAAAATCTTAATCCCTTTTATGATACTGGTCATACTTTCAATCGCTAGTTTGGGTATCGTATCCTATTGGAACGGCTATCAATTGTTGCTCGATAATCAAAAAAGGTATATGGAAGAGAATATAAAAGAAACGATGTATTTTATTAAAAATATAAATGAAGAAGTAAATACAGGGAGAATTTCTCTAGAAAGAGCAAAGAAGGAAGTTATCGCATACTATGAGGAGCTAGAACAACCAGGACTAGTAATCATTGAAAACAAAGGAATTCTTCTCAGTCACTTTAATCGGGCAGATATACTAATGAAAAACATAGAGGAGGAACGATCCCAAGGATATAATAAAATTATAGAAAAGGATCATATGCTATTTACGTATACAGCCTATATTCCATGGGGATGGACCCTTGGTTATGCTATAAACAAGAGCATTTTTTCAGAGGAGTTGATAGGAACTCAGAAGTATACCTTGCTGGTAACAATTATTTCCTTAGTAATTTCCATGCAAGCTACCATATTGATTGCTTATAATATTTCAAAACCTATCAAGCTGCTGGCAGATGTATGTAATAGAATTGCTAGAGGAAATTTAAAAGAGAAGATTTATATTAAGCGTACAGATGAAATAGGTATGCTGGCTGATTCTTTTAATAATATGATCGAAAAGTTGCAGTTGAATACAGCAAAGCTAGTGGAAATTATGCAGTTTAATGAAGATATTTTGAGAAATGTTTCTACTGGAATTATTACGGTGGATGAAGATGGCAATATTGTATCAATGAACCAGCCTGCAGAGAGAATGTTAAAATGTCAGATGAGGAATCATGAAGAAAATCAAGACATAGAAGAGACTTTAATCAAGCAGTTAAAAGAGACACTGATGCTAGGTAAAAACATAAATAACATATATGTTTTTCAGAAGGGGTTTCCTAACGATAAGATATATATAGATGTAACAACATCGCTGCTAAGGACACAAGAGCAAAAAGTGAGCGGTGCTATATGTAATTTTAATGATATTACGGAGAGACGGAAGATTGAAACGGAAATTGAAAGAGTAAATCGCCTAACTTCTGTGGGACAGTTAGCAGCAGGGCTAGCCCATGAAATACGAAATCCATTGGCTGGTATGAAAATGAGCGTTCAAGTGTTGAAAAAAAGATTATGTACGTCAGAAGAAGAAGTAAATCAAGAGCTTTTTAACGGGGTGCTGTATGAGATTGATCGATTGAACAATTTAATAACAGAATTACTTGATTTTGCTAAACCGCGGATACCGAAATATGAAATAGTAGATATTACAGAAATCTTAAATCGATCCCTTCATTTGATCAAAAAAGAAGCTTCTGAAAAACAAATCAAGATAAATAAGATAATAAATGCTAAAGAAATATATGTGCTCATTGACAAAGGCCAAATTGAACAAGTATTCTTAAATATTGTTACCAATGCACTCAGAGCAATGGAAATGGACGGGATATTGAATATCAAATTAGACAATATCCTTAGCGAAAAAGGCAAGTTTGTTACGATTGAATTTCAGGATAATGGATGTGGCATTAGCGCAGAGGACATGGAAAAGATATTTAACCCTTTTTTTACAACCTATCCACAAGGCGTAGGCCTAGGTTTATCTGTAGTGCACAAGCTGATTGTTGAAAATCATGGAGAGATAGAGGTTGAAAGCGTATTAAACAGAGGAACAACATTTAAAATAAGATTTCCAATAGATGGTGGTGATGCAAATGAAGAAGCGCATACTCATTATAGATGATGAAAAAGTACTATGTATGTCCCTGAAAGAAGGGTTAAAGGATTTTGGATATGATGTAGATACAGCGTGTACCGGGACAGAAGGAATTAAAAAACTTCTTGATTTTAAGCCTCAGATTATATTCTTAGATATGAGGCTATCAGAAGAAAATGGGCTGGAGGTAATAAAAAAGGTCAAAGCTATCGATAAGGAAGTAGAAGTGATTATGATGACGGCCTACGGAGATACCAAAACAGCAGTAACGGCTATAAAAAATGGTGCCTTTGACTATATTCACAAACCTTTTGATCTCGAGGAGATTCAGTTTCTCATATCAAAGGCATTGAAGAATTTTGAAATGCAGAAGAAAATTTATCTGCTAGAAAAAGAAAAGCAGGAAAATAGGCCTTTTATGATCAGCAATCACCCAAAGATGCGGGAAATACAAGATAAGGTTGAAATCCTTTCCCAAAATGACAAGGTAACTGTACTCATACGAGGAGAAACTGGAACAGGAAAAGAATTGGTAGCTTCGGCAATACATAATCATAGTGTCCGAAAGGATGCTTCCATGCTAAAGATTAATTGTGGAGCCATTCCACAGCATCTTGTAGAAAGTGAGCTGTTTGGGTTTGAGAAAAATGCCTTTACTGGAGCTGGAGCTCGAAAAAAGGGTCTTTTCGAACTGGCGGATGGAGGGACAGTTTTTTTAGATGAGGTTGGAGAACTACCCCTGGAAATGCAGGCCAAATTACTTCGGTTCTTAGAAGAACAGAAATTCAAGAGAATTGGTGGGCTTGTGGACATTGAAGTAGATATAAGAATAATTGCTGCCACGAATAAGGATTTAGAAAAGGCTGTACAGCAAAAAGAATTTAGAGAAGATTTATATTATCGGTTGAATGTTGTACCAATACATCTTCCGCCCTTGCGTGAAAGGGGAGGAGACATTTTATTATTAGCGGAGCACTTTCTAAATGTATATAATCAAAAATTCGGAAAAGCTATTAAAGGAATTACGCAAAGTGCCAAAGAACAATTATTAAACTATGCTTGGAAGGGGAATGTCAGAGAACTAAAGAATGTAATAGAAAGAATTGTCATCCTGTATAGAGATGATTTTATTGATTCATATCATTTACCGCTGGAGATCTCACAGCAACCCCTAAATGTCCGAACGAATACGCTGCCAGAAGATACGTTCAAACATCGACTCATAAAGGAAAAATTTTCTTTAGATGAAGAGATCCAAAGGATGGAGAAGGCATATATCGAATTAGCATTAGAGCTTTCTCAAGACAACTATTCAAAGGCATCTCAACTATTAGGAATTAGTCGATTTGCTTTAAAGAGAAAGCTAGAAAAATATTTCTGAATCTTAAAAAGACAATAAGAGTAAGAGCGATTTCGCAAATACGTGCGGAATCGCTCTTTAATTTGTGCGAAAATGAACAATGCTTTTCGAGAAAGATGGATCTTTCAATGTTCTGAATATTGGCATCATTTTTGCTATAAACATCAGGGTAAATATTTGGGAGGTGGAAAATATGTATAGCGTAGATCTAAATAGTGATTTAGGAGAGAGTTTTGGAAGTTATAAGATTGGGTTAGATGAAGAGGTGATTCAGTTTGTAACCTCTGCAAACGTTGCCACAGGGTGGCATGCAGGGGATCCTCTTGTGATGGAAAGAACAGTACAAATGGCAAAAAAATATGGTGTTGGAATTGGGGCCCACCCTGGATACCCAGACTTAATGGGATTCGGAAGAAGAAATATAGCGGTTACGCCAAAGGAAGCCAAGGCATATACCAAGTATCAGTTGGGCGCTCTGATGGCTTTTGTAGTGTCCCATGGAGAAAAGATACAGCACGTGAAACCTCATGGGGCAATGTATAATATGGCTGCAAAAGACTATCTTTTAGCAAGGGCAATCGCAGAAGCCATTTATGAAGTTGACAAGGAGATTATCTTATTAGGACTTGCAAACAGCGAGATGATAAAAGCTGGAAAAGAAGTGGGACTACAGGTAATCAGTGAGGTTTTCGCAGATAGAGCATACAATGCAGATGGAACTTTGGTAGCAAGAAATATTGAGGGTGCAGTGATCCATGATACAGAGTTAGCCATATCAAGAGTCGTAAGAATGGTAAAAGAGGGTAAAGTGACAGCGATAACAGGTGAAGATATTGAAATTACTGCACAATCCATATGTGTCCATGGTGATAATCCAGAAGCCGTGGAATTTGTGAAAAGAATCCGTCATACGCTGGAAGTCGAAGGCATTAAAGTTACTAAATTCTCAAATTTTATTAAATAGGAGGAATATAGAAATGGAAGTATCAAAGGAGATGCTAAAAAAAAGCGGAAATGGGCAAAGAAAAAATCTAGGCGCAATTCTAGGGGCAGCATTTATTATGGCAACATCAGCAATTGGACCCGGCTTCTTAACGCAAACAGCTCAATTTACGGCTGAGTTTGCTGCAAGTTTTGCATTTGTTATTTTAATTTCTATCATTTTAGATATTGGAGCCCAAGTAAATGTTTGGCGAGTGATCGGTGTATCAGGTATGAGAGGACAAGATATTGCAAATAAGGTAGTCCCAGGGATGGGATACTTTGTTGCTATCCTTGTGGCGTTAGGCGGATTAGCTTTTAATATTGGAAATGTTGGAGGAGCAGCTCTAGGTATAAATGTATTATTTGGAATAGACGTAAAGCTAGCAGCAATCATAAGTGGTATTATTGGTATTCTTGTTTTTTTATCTAAGGATGCAGGTTCGGTCATTGACAGATTTGTGAAAATCTTAGGAGGCTTGATGATTGCCATTGTAGCCTATGTTGCATTCGCAACAAAACCGCCCGTTGGAGAAGCAATTTATAGAAGTGTGGCCCCAGAGAATGTAAATGTGTTAATTTTCCCAATCATCACCTTATTGGGAGGCACTGTGGGAGGGTACATAACCTTTGCAGGGGGACACAGACTGATTGATGCAGGTATTACAGGTGAAGAAAATTTAAAGGAAATTACAAAGGGCTCTATTATGGGAATTGTTATTGCGTCCATTATGAGAGTACTCCTATTCTTGGCGGTATTAGGGGTTGTGAGCAAAGGATTTCAATTAGATGCATCAAATCCTGCAGCGTCTGCATTTCAACATGGTGCTGGAACCATTGGATATAAATTCTTTGGTATCGTTTTATGGGCAGCGGCAATTACCTCGATCATTGGGGCAGCCTATACTTCTGTATCGTTCTTAAAAACATTACATCCGTTTATTGAAAAAAATGAGAAATACTTCATTATGGCATTTATCATTGCTTCTACATTTATTATGGCTGTACTAGGAAAACCCGCTAAATTATTAATCTTAGCAGGATCCTTAAATGGTTTGATTCTGCCTATTACGATTGGAACGATTCTTTTAGCAGCAAGAAGAAAAGATATTGTAGGCGACACCTATAAGCATCCTACTTGGTTACTCGTATTTGGTGCAGTCATTGTTATCGTAGCTGGATATGCGGGTATTACTGCCCTAAAGAGTATGACTATGTTAGTACATTAGCAGGTAAGGTATCTAAGTAATTTTATAGACAAAGTGAATAGCTAGGTATGTTCTATTTTGCTCATAGGAAAGCACTGAAGGGGGCAATACAATGTATAAAGAGACAAAATATTTAGTAGCTGGAGATAAGGCTTTGGTGTTAGAGTTTGGAAATATGATCTCAGAAGAAATCAATAGCAAAGTTCGGGGGATGATGATTGCTATAAAGCAGAGGGATATGCAGGGAATTATCGAGATGATTCCTACCTATCGATCATTAATGGTACAGTATAATCCCAGTCAAATCAATTATCAGGATTTAGTAGAAAAACTACGGTATATCGAACGAGAATTAAATACGGTAGAAATCCCTGCTCCTAAGGTAATTGAAATTCCTATCGTATATGGCGGAACTTATGGGCCAGATATTGAGAATGTGGCACGGCACAATGGATTGTCTATTGAGGAAGTAATTGATATTCACACCGCAAGGGAATATCTCATTTATATGCTTGGATTTACACCTGGGTTTCCATATTTGGGGGGAATGGATGAAAGAATAGCTACACCCAGATTGAAAGAACCAAGAACAAAAATTAGCGGTGGTTCGGTAGGAATAGCAGGAAATCAGACGGGAATATACCCAATCGATAGTCCAGGAGGATGGCAATTGATTGGAAAGACCCCTTTAAAGCTATATGAAGCGAAAAGAGAGCGGCCCATTCTTCTGGATCCAGGAGATTATATAAAATTTGTTAGCATTACGGAAAAGGAATATATTCAAATAGAAAAAGCGGTGGAAGAAGGGAATTATCAGTGCCGGACTATAGGAAAGAAAGGAGTGCTGGAGTAGGATGGGAGAAATAAAAATTATAAATCCAGGACTTTTAACGTTGATAGAAGATGCAGGAAGATATGGCTATCAACAATTTGGTGTTCCTGTGGCAGGGGTGATGGACAGCTTTTCCCATCGAGTAGGGAATATCTTGGTTGGCAATGAAGAGAGCGAGGCAGTGCTAGAGGCAACCATGATAGGACCGCAGATCGAATTCGCGCATGAAGGAGTTATTGCAATTACAGGTGGCGATTTATCTCCACTTATAAATGGGGAACCTATTGAAATGTGGAAGAGCATCTATGTGAAAGCAGGGGATAGACTTACATTTGGTGGATCAAAAAATGGGTGTAGGAGCTATATTGCATTAGCTGGAGGAATTGATGTACCTTTGGTCATGGGAAGCAAGTCTACTTATACAAAGGCCAAGATAGGTGGTTATGAAGGAAGAACATTAAAAACAGGAGATATTATAAAGATTGGAAAGCCTGGACATGCTTTGTCTACCTTGAAGGGGAGAAAGGTACCTAGTCAGTATATACCCCAATATACAAATTTGATGACTGTAAGGGTTGTGCTAGGACCTCAGGATGACCTCTTTACTGCTGATGGGATCAGAACCTTCTTTTCCAGCCAATATACTGTAACCAATGAGTGTGATCGAATGGGTTTTAGACTGGATGGCCCAGAAATCGAACATGTAGACGGAGGCGATATTATTTCTGACGGTATTGCGTTTGGGGCGATTCAAATTCCTGGGCATGGAAAACCTATCATTATGATGGCAGATCGACAAACTACAGGGGGATATACAAAAATCGGAAATGCCATATGGGGAGACTTAGGAAAGCTTGCTCAATCTAAGCCTAATGACAAGATTGAATTTATCCAGACAACAGTAACGGAAGCACATCAAGTACTAAGAGAGATGGAGGAGCAGATTGCTTCCATAAAGAAGGCGTGTACTGCAAGGCAAGTGATCGGTACAAGGCAATTTCAATTAAAAGTAAATGGAAAAGCATATGAAGTTCGTGTTGAAGAGATAAGATAGATAATAAATATCTATGTGGAGTCCTGTTCTCCTTGGATTTCAAAGAGAACAGGATCTTTATTTTTGGAGGGGGAGCCAATTATCTGCAGGTCATTGCAGCACATTTTTAGGAAATATCCTGTCTCCAGTAAAAGCAAACATTACGCGGTATGCAAAAGATTATCTGTGGAGTAGTTATAATCAGTATATATCTGCGTATCAAGAACAAAGCTTCTATATAGACGATCAATTACTTAAATCATATCTTTCAAGAATGAAGGATCTTGAAGATTGTTTGAATGCTCAGACTGCGATAGCAGTCGTCGAAGGGAACCTAGGGTTCCCTAGCGAAAGCGCCCTTAGGCGCTTTTTTTATTGATTATATAGGATTTACTTAAAAAAATAGCATGTCTCTGACCACATGGTCATTGACTGGAAATAAGGAGAAGATATATAATAATCATATAATGACCATGTGGTCAGAGTGTGATATAAGGGGGCGAGGCCAAATGAAACCAATTATTACAATTAAGGATGTCGTAAAGGAATATGTAATGGGAGAAGTAAAAATCAGGGCTGCCAATGGCATATCTTTTGAAGTTGCTCAAGGAGAGCTGGTAGTTGTGTTGGGACCCAGCGGAGCGGGCAAAAGCACCGTATTGAATATTTTAGGCGGTATGGATTTCCCTACCTCTGGAGAGGTTTGGGTTGATGGGAAAGACATAGCAAAGTTAAACCAGAGTGATTTGACGATGTACAGAAGAAAGCACATCGGATTTGTATTTCAGTTCTATAATCTGATGCCGAATCTGACTGCTTTGGAGAATGTGGAACTTGCAGCCCAAATCTGTGATAATCCCCTAGATGCCGTATCGGTGTTAAAGGAGGTAGGACTAGGAGAAAGAATGGCTAATTTTCCGGCTCAACTCTCTGGTGGAGAACAGCAGCGGGTTTCTATTGCCAGAGCGATTGCCAAAAATCCTACCCTGCTTCTATGTGATGAGCCCACGGGTGCCCTGGATTACATGACTGGAAAAGCCATCTTGAAGCTGCTCAGAGACGTAAACCAACAATTCAAAAAGACGGTGATGATTATTACCCATAATAGTCCTATTGCACAAATGGCGGATAAGGTTGTAAGAATCAAAAACGGAAAAGTAGAGGCCGTTGAATTGAATGAGAACCCCATGCCGATAGAAAGGATTGAATGGTAATGTGGATCTTTTTAAAAAAGTTTTACAGAGATCTTGGAGAATCAAAGGGGCAGTTTATATCTGTTTTAGCGGTGGTTATTATTGGCGTGATGTTTTATACCGGATTGAATTCAGCGTTGGAGAACCTTTCTGAGTCGGGCAACAAGCACTTTAAGGATTATCGGCTTGCGGATCTATGGAGTTCCGTATATCGAGCGCCTGAGGGCGTCATGAAACGGATAGAGACGATTCCAGGCGTACAGATGGCCATTGGAAGAATTGTTCGGGATGTAAGGATTAGTATGCCAGAAAAGGAAGCAACGGTTAGACTTATTTCTCTTCCCGATGAAAAGAGCATTATCGTTAATGATATCCAATTAAAATCTGGCAGCTATTTTTCCATGGATGCAAGCAATCAATGCATCGTATCTGAATCCTTTTTTAAAGCCAATAGATTATCAATTGGTCAAACTATTGAACCCATCATCAACGGGGATCGGCTGAAACTGAAGGTGGTGGGTACAGCCAAAAGCCCTGAATATGTATTAGAACTGCGGGATGGAAGTGAAATGATACCTGACCCTACAAGGTTTGGCGTCATCTACGTAAAAAAATCCTACTTGCAAAGCATTCTGGATTTCAAAGGCTCGATAAATGACATCAATGTGCTTTTAAACCAGGAAGGGGATATCAAGAAGGTTAAGGATGAACTGAAAAGAATACTGAAACCGTATGGAGTGATCAGCACCATCGAAAGAAAGGATCAGATCAGTTACAGTACATTTGATGCAGATGTAACCTCTTTAAAGTCCATGGCGGCAGTTTTTCCCATGCTCTTTTTCATTGCTTCAGCGGTGATTATTTATATTACCATGACGAGGATGATTGAGAACCAACGGACACAGATGGGGGTCCTGAAAGCTTTGGGCTACAGCAATTTGGATATTATGCTCCACTATCAGACCTATCCTTTGCTGGTTGGTATACTTGGAAGTATTACTGGGTCAATAATGGGAGTCTTTATCGTAGGCAGCGGGTTGCTCAATTTATTTAACATGATGTATAGCCTTCCTATCAAAGAAACTACAATCCATGGGTCACTGGTACTGCCGGCTGCCTCACTGGCATTGCTCTTCTGTATAGCAGCGGGTTATAATGCATGCAGAAAAGAGCTGTATCTAGTTCCAGCCCAGTCTATGAGACAGAAACCCCCTGCTTCTGGTAAGAAAATGTTTTTAGAAAATATCTCGCTGCTTTGGGAAAGGATTAATTTCAGCTGGAAAATCATCTTGCGGAACCTTTTTCGGTATAAGAAGCGGTCTGCAATGGCTTCCGTAGGAATCATTTTTTCAATGGCCCTGCTTTTGGTGGCATTTGGATTAAAGAATTCGATAGATGACTTAATGCGCGTACAATTTTCTGAAATACAAAAATACGATATAAAGATCAGTTTTTCAAAAATCATGAATTCGGATGAGCTCAGTTTTATACGAAGCATTGACCATATCCAGTCCATTGAACCGATACTGGAGAGTGGTATGGAGATCACAAACGGCTGGATGAAGAAAGATATCGGTCTCATTGCATTAGAAAAAAATTCAACTCTATATGGTGTCCTTGACAAGGATGGTAAACCTGTAGCGCTTCCGCAAGAAGGGATTTTGCTTCCAGAGCGGTTGTTGAATACCTTAGACTTGCAGATTGGGGAGAAGGCATATCTTCGATCCTTTTATCCCGGAAAGAATGAAGAGAAGGATAAAAAAGAGGTCAACGTAAAAGGTGTCATAGCCCAGTATACAGGTCAAAGCGCCATATGCAGCGCAGATTATCTAGATTATTTACTGAAGGAAGGACTTGTCACCAATGCTGCCTATATTACCCTGGAAAACCCAGAATATGAGAAAGAAGTCATCGATCAATTAAGGGATATACTGACGATTAGTACCATTCAGTCCAAATCGGAGGTGGTAGCCAATAATGAGAAGATGCTGGAGTCGATGAATTCCGTCATTGTCTTTATGATTCTTGGTGCGGGGATTCTAGCCTTTGCGGTTATTTATAATATAGCGAATATCAATATTTTTGAGCGCCGAAGAGAAATTGCAACCTTATCTGTACTAGGGTTTATCGCAGGAGAATTGAAAAGTGTGGTATTTAACGAGAATTTCTTTATCAGTTCTTTTGGGATTATAGCTGGAATCCCTCTGGGGAGATTCCTTTTGGAGATTGTGATTAAAATGCAGACGACGGACAATATGCAGCTGCCCGTTGTTCTCAATTTATCTAGTTATTGGATGGCAGCACTGTTGATCACTATTTTTACAGCAACGGCAAATTTATTACTCACAAAAAAGATCATATCCATCAATATGGTTGAATCTCTAAAAAGTGCAGAGTAACAGAAAAAATTATTTTGAGCAGGCAATATTTTATAGGAGGTCAGATGTAATGAAAAAGAAGATGATATGGGGTTTGGTGATCGGAGCGGTATTGATAGCTTCTCTAATATGGGTCTTTTCCAATCGGGGGATGGCGGTAGATGTTGCAAAGGTAGGGCGCGGAGATATAAAAAAATATGTGGAAGATATAGGAACTGTAAAGTGTAAGGAACAAAAAACCGTAAGCATTGAAGGAAGCGGGCGGATCGAAACTATAGCGGTGGAAGTTGGACAGCAAGTGAAAAAGGGAGATATACTTCTCACTATGGAAAAGGAGCAGTTAGAAATACAGCTCAAAGATGCAGATGAGAAAATAAAGGAAATCGAGGCGAGTTTCCAGGGCAGTGAAATACGGAACTATGCAACCCAGGTAGAAAAGGGAAGAATTGCAGTGCGACAAGCAGAAGATGCCTATGGGTTAGCCTCAGACGATTTTAATAATACAAAGATGCTTTATGAGGCAGGTGCAGTAAGTCGTTACGAACTGAATCAAAAGGAATCTGCATTGAAAAATGCACAAGCTTTGCTAAATACTGCTCAAATCCAGTTACAGGAGATTGAAAACAATACACCAGAAAGTATCCGGGCAGCTTATAAGGCGCAAATGGAGCAAGCAGCACTAAATCGGGAAAGCACTTTATTGAGTCTAAAAAAACAGGAGATCGTATCACCGATAGATGGAATCATTCTCGAAAGAAATGTAGAAACCAATACCGTGGGCATGCCAGGGACCATTGCATTTGTGATCGGAAATATTGAAAATATTGAAGTAGAAGCGTACATTCTTGCAGACGATGTTACCGATGTTAAGCTAGGGGATGAGGTGGAGCTCACAGAAAGATCAGAAAGAAAACAGGTGATAAGTGGCAAAGTTACTAAAATTGCACCCAGTGCAACAACGATAACTTCTTCCCTTGGTGTCAACCAAAAAAAGGTTTCTGTTACCATAGCGCCATTGAAGCAAATCACAGAATTGAAACCTGGGTATGAGGTTGACATAAAAGTGATTACACAAAGAAAAAATAATGTTATAATGGTGCCTGTAAGTGCTGTATTTGATTATCAGGGAAAAAGCTGCGTGTTTGTGGTAGAATCAGGAAAGGCAGTTCTTAGAACGATACAGAAGGGAATACAGGACGAGTTATTTGTAGAAATTGTGGATGGGTTGAAAGAAGGAGAACTTGTTTTATCCGAGCCAGACAACAGTATTCGGGAAGGCATGAAAATAAAACCGATTGAGCCTAAGAAGTAAATATAAAAATCCAACGTGGTTTAGAGGAGGGGAACGCGAATGTATGAAACCTTCGAAAAGTTACCCGAGAGCAAAAAAAATGATATTTTGCAGGTATGTATCGAGGAATTTGCCATAAATGGCTATGAAAACACCTCAACAAATACGATCGTGAAGAGGCTGGGTATCTCCAAAGGCGTATTGTTTCTTTATTTTAGAAATAAAAGGAGTTTATATTTATACCTTGTAGATCACGTGTTAGAGTCACTTACTAGCAAGTTTTTGGAACATTTTCATGATCAGGGACAGGAAAAAATGTTTGATGTTTTTGATCATTTTGACCATATGGGGAAATATTATAAAGACCTTATGCAGAAAAATACGTATGATTTCAAGTTTATTCTGGGAGCCATGTTAGAGGCTCCAATGGAGCTCAGGGAGGAGATTGATGTTCGGCATAATCGCTCCCATGAGCGATTATTTAAAATGATAAACACGGATAAATTTCGAAAGGATATCGACCCTAAAATGGTGATGGATCTATTGCTCATCATATCCCATCACATTGAAACGATAGTTGTTAAGCAGTATAAAAACAGAGAAGGCAACTTAATAGAGGACATAGACAAATATGTAGATATGCTGGATAAATATCTAAGCATCATTAAGTATGGTGTGTATGAATAGTATTTTCCGATACTTCATTCGTATTTGATGACGTATAGATAAAGAGGGTTCTAAAGATAAATAGAATCCTCTTTATGCTTTTTGGATAGAATAGACAAAACTTAAGTAGATAAAGGATAATTTATACAATTATAGAAGTTATATCAAATATGTTGCTGCACATGAGTTTCTTATAAGGATGTAGGAGCGTGAACTCTCCTACAATAAAACTAGCGATGGTTATGATTTGTATAGAGTCGATGGGCGGAAGAGATTGAAACATTACTATAAGCAGGAATACTGCTAGTTGATGTAGGGATAACAAAATAAAAGAAATAGAGTCAAAAAGAAAATCATTTCTTTGACTCCATTGAGCGAAGGAGGCAAAACGGTGAAGCTAAAAGTTTTAGTAGATAATAATACATACATTGATCAATATTATTTTGGTGAACCTGCTGTTTCATACTATATTGAAGATGAGGATATCAGGTTGTTATTGGACGTGGGGTATTCTGATTTATTTTTGAAAAACTCGTATGCATTAGAAGTAGATTTAGAAAATATAAATGCTATTGTTATTTCACATGGTCATGATGACCATACAAGAGGATTAAAATACTATTTTGAACATAACGACAAACATAACATTTCTATTATTGCTCATCCAGATGCATTTAAAGAAAAAGCAGTAGATAATTTAAAAATTTGTTCTCCTATTTTGCAAGAAGAACTAAAAGGAAAGTGCAATCTAATACTTTCGAAAGAACCAATGAAAGTGAGCAAACATATAACTTTTTTAGGAGAAATACCTCAAACAAACGATTTCGAAGATAGAAAACCAATTGGAAAACAAATTTTTGGTGAAACTTCAGTCGATGATTATGTAATGGATGATACAGCACTTGTATATAAAAGTGAAAATGGCATTTATATTATCACAGGATGTTCACATAGTGGGATATGCAATATAATAGAATATGCAAAAAAAGTATGCAAAGACAACAGGGTATTAGGAATTATAGGAGGGTTTCATTTATTTGAAGTAAATGAACAGGTTAATAAAACTATCGATTATCTAAGACAGAACAACTTAAAGGAATTATATCCTTGCCATTGCACTTCATTTTCTGTTAGAGCAGAGATATATAAGACTTTGCCTGTGAAAGAGGTTGGAGTAGGGCTAGAAGTAAGCTGGTAAGTGTATAAAAGTCTGCTGAAAATAATTTAAAAACAATTTTGACACAATTCTTTCGGATGAAGAAAGCAAAGCCCCTATTTTTCTTAATTTTTTAAGGAAAATAGGGGCTTTGCTTTTAAAGTGGACTTCTAAATGTTATAGAATCATTTTGCCACTAAATCCATACATAGTTGAGTACAAGGTAAACAAAGTAAATTCCTAATAAAAATATTCCTTCCCTTTTAGATATGGCATCATCAGAGCTCTTTGCAAAATATCTGAAAGCGAAAAGGATGATTAGCATTGTTGGAAATTGAAGCTTGTAAAAATTAAATGGAACATTAAGGCCGCCCTTTGTAACAGCTGCTGCACTACCAACTACAAAGAGTACATTTAGTATATCAGCACCAACGATATTACCAACAGCTAGTTCACCATGACCTTTTTTTACTGCAGTAATGGCAGTGATCAGTTCAGGAAGACTCGTACCGAAAGCTACAAGTGTAGCAGCGATTATACTCTGAGGTATACCTACACGAACAGCGGAGATTTCAACGGCAGGTATAAGTACTTTTGAAGATAGAATAACCAAGGCGATACCCCAAATTAGCCTAAATATTTGAAGGATAACAGGCCTCTTTCCTTCTCCCAACACATACTCTTCAGAATTAGAAGTTTTAGCCCATTTCATAGAAACATAGAGGTATATAGCTAGAAGACAAATAAATACCCAGCCCATCCATTGGCTAATGTTTCCTGTAATGCCGTCGGAGAAAAATGGAAGACAGACTACAGCTAATAAAATACCAGATAAAAATTGAACCTTACCCTGCTTATTAATCGTCATTTGATCCACTGGCAATCTTCCAATAAGGGCTGCCAATCCAAGTATTAGTCCTGTATCTACAATGATTGATCCAATGGCATTACCCAAAGCCAAATCAGGGTTTCCATTTACAGCTGCCAAAACTGACACTGTGGCTTCTGGCAAGGTAGTTCCCAATGAAACAATGGTAGCACCAATAATTGCTTTAGGAATTCCCCAATGAACGGAGAGATGAACTGCTTCATCAACAAGCGTATCTGCACCTTTACCCAGTATATAAAGAGTGACTGCTACAATTAAGAATAAAACGATCGTGTGAAACGATGATAAATAATGATAAACTAATTCATCCATGAACATTCTTCCTTTCTTCTTGAGCATGATTTTATGTGCAGATATAAGGTTTCATAGAGAAGAGTATAGATTGATTCCTAGGAAAATTTATTTTGTAGGGAATGGTGTGGTCATTCTAATCAATTAAGTTTTCACCAATACGGTTATAAAAACAAAAAAACTCTACAATTAGCATTGCTAATTGTAGAGTCTCACTAGACAAGATTGCCATCAAAGCCGGGAGTTTCACAACTCCGAAATGACGACTTTGATCCCTATAAAGGTCAGTTACTCCCTCTAACAAACAAAAGTATATCTGAATTATTATATTTTGTCAAGTAAAGACCATGAACGATTCTTTAAGGAAATATGTAGTGTCATATTGATAAGCGAATTCATAGAAATTTGATTTCTGTATAACTCCATGAGATAATATAAAAAAATAGTGGAGGTTTTCATGATGGAAATGATTCACAAATATGATGATGAAAGAATATATGCAATTCTGTTGGCGGGGTTAGAAAAAAGCCTGCCTGAAAATATTTATGAATACGCTGGACTGGAAGAAATGGATATTATAAATATTGTGGTTGAGAACATCACCAAGCAAGCGATAGAAGGAATTTGTACGGTCTTGATGAACGGGGAAGATAGTGAGATAGAGTATGAAACGGAATTTGTTATCCTTTTCAATGAAGATGATTTGGTAATAGATGTTCAAATTTCCCTTGAAGCCCTTGCAGAACAACAATAGGTGAATCATATAGGGTCAAAAGAAGCCGTCCCTTGGACGCTTCCTCTTTAGATTAGAAAAGATGTAGTTGGAATGGGTGAGGTGTAAAGATGAATCCGAATCGTATACTCAAAGAATATTTTGGTTACGAAAGCTTTAGAAAAGGTCAATATGAGTTAATTGAAGCCATAGTGAGAGGGCAAGACGTATTGGGAATCATGCCTACGAGTGGCGGAAAATCTTTGTGTTATCAAATTCCTGCATTGTTGATGGAGGGCGTAACCCTGGTGATTTCGCCGCTTATATCATTAATGAAAGATCAAGTAGATGCCTTAAGAGAATCGGGTATATCGGCGACGTATCTAAACAGTACTTTAACAGTGCAAGAGCAAAGAACGCGATTAGAGGAAATAAGAAACGGTGAATATAAGTTGGTATATATAGCCCCTGAACGGTTAAACACGGTGGATTTTTTAAATATAGTGACAGATATAAGCATACCTTTTGTAGCCATAGATGAATCCCATTGTATCAGTCAGTGGGGACATGATTTCAGACCTAGTTACAAAGAAATTCCTAGATTTATTCGAAGGCTAAATCAACGACCACTGCTAGGAGCATTTACAGCTACGGCCACGGAGGAAATCATAACAGATATAAAAGAAATTTTAAAATTGGATCGTCCATTGGAGATTATTACAGGCTTTGACCGTCCAAACCTTTATTTTGGCGTTGAAAAAGGGATAGATAAGAAAAAATATCTTTTGAATTAT
This sequence comes from Anaerosolibacter carboniphilus, assembly GCF_014205875.1. GTDB lineage: Bacteria > Bacillota > Clostridia > Peptostreptococcales > Thermotaleaceae > Anaerosolibacter > Anaerosolibacter carboniphilus. The sequence continues at coordinate 17,397 of NZ_JACHEN010000042.1, read as the reverse complement.
CTAAAAAACCACTCAGATCAATCGGGCATCATCTATTGTGCCACTAGAAAAGAAGTAGAGAGTCTAGCTAAAGAATTAAGGGACAAGGGTTTCTCTGTTAGTATGTACCATGGTGGAATGGGAAATGAAGAAAGAAAAGAGTCCCAGGATGCGTTTCTTTATGATCAGAGTTTGATTATGATAGCTACCAATGCCTTTGGGATGGGGATTGACAAATCGAATGTTAGGTTTGTGATTCATTTTAATATGCCAAAGAACATTGAAGCCTATTATCAAGAGGCAGGTAGAGCAGGGAGAGATGGAGAAAACAGTGAATGTATCTTATTGTTCTCTCCCCAGGATGTGGTAAAGCAAAAATACCTGATAGAAATCACCGATATGCAGCAGGAAAGAGAGCAAATGGTCTACAAAAACCTACAGACTTTGGTGGATTACTGCCATACCCATGACTGTCTAAGGAAGAGGCTTTTAGAGTATTTTGGAGAAAACACCGATTGGGAACAATGTGGTAAATGCAGCAATTGTTTAGATCATAGAGAAAAGAAAAATATTACCCTGGAAGCGAAAAAGATTCTTTCCTGTGTGTATAGGATGAAGGAAAGCTTTGGTGTTACCATGGTGGCCAATGTTTTAAATGGATCTAAAAATAAGAAAGTACTGGAATTAGGTTTTCAGAACCTTTCAACCTATGGCATCATGGATGATTATACAACAAAAGATATACAGCAGATTATCCTTTTTCTTGTGGCAGAAGGGTATCTTGCGATGACGGAAGGGAAATATCCTGTGGTGAAGCTAACACCTCAATCTGTTGCTGTATTGAAAGGGAAAGAAGAAATATTCAAACGGGAAGATATCAATGAAATTGAAAATCAGACAGAAAGGGCGGTTCATGAAACCCTGTTAAAGGATCTAAAGGCTTTACGTATGAAGATAGCCTTAGAAAAGCATGTACCTCCATATGTAATCTTTCCTGATACAACACTGAAAGAAATGGCTATGTATTTGCCAGAGAGTAAAGAAGAGCTGTTGAGGATAAAAGGGATTGGAGAAGTGAAAGCGGAAACCTATGGAGATGTATTTTTGAATATGATCATAGGATATAAGAATAGAAACAACATTGAATCCGTTTTAAAACCGAAAGAAGAATTCCAAGGAAAATCAAAGGGATCAGACAAAACCAAAACCCATCTTGTGACCTATGAACTGCATCGACAAGGATTATCCATTGAAAAAATGGCTGAAGAAAGAGGTTGTACAGAGACTACTATACTCAGTCATTTGGAAAAGTGCTTCGGGGAAGGGTTAGAGGTAGATCTCAATGAAATGATAGATCCAGCTATGGAGCGTCAAATATTAGAGGCGATAGATAAAGTTGGAGGTCAATACCTCAAGCCCATTAAAGAAGAGCTGCCAGAAGAAATATCTTATTTTGATATTCGAAAGGTACTTTTGAAGAAAAGCATTCATAGCGCTTCTTAAGCAATATAGGATTTAACCTGCGGTTAACTGCATTTAAATAATATCATGAGCCAGCGTATGCTGGCTTTTTGCTGTAAACATTAAGAAAATCTTAAGATTTGTATAGGGGGTTTGTTAAGATTTGATTGGTATCATAACCTTAGAGTAAATATTAAAGGGTGTGATATGATAATATGTACAAATATTTATACAGGAGTGATACGTCTTGAACATACTAGTCTGTGATGACGATAAGGAAATCGTAGAAGCTATAAAAATTTATTTAGAAAATGAAGGTTATAAAATATTTAAAGCTTCTAATGGAATAGAAGCGCTGGAAATCATAGAAGAAAATGAGATCCATCTTATTATCATGGATATTATGATGCCCAAGATGGATGGATTAAGAGCTACCATGAAGATCAGAGAAGAGAATAATATACCCGTGATTATGCTTTCGGCCAAATCAGAAGATACGGACAAAATCATGGGCTTGAATATGGGAGCAGATGATTATATAACGAAACCCTTCAATCCTTTGGAGTTAATTGCAAGGGTTAAGTCTCAACTGAGAAGATATACAACATTGGGAAGCCTTGAAACGAAAAGCAATGTATATAAAACAGGAGGACTTGTGATCGATGACGAGCGTAAAAGCATAACTGTGGATGGAGAAGAGGTTCATCTTACGCCAGTACAATATAAAATATTAAAGCTTTTGACTGCAAATGCCGGGAGAGTATTTTCGATTGAGGAAATCTACGAAAAGGTATGGAAGGAAACTGCCTTTAGCCCTGAAAATACCGTGACAGTTCACATAAGAAAAATCAGAGAAAAAATTGAAATAAATCCGAAAGAGCCAAAATACTTGAAGGTGGTGTGGGGAATTGGATACAAAGTTGAAAAATTATAGTCATTCAATAATAACAAAAATCATCGTTTTTATCATTGTAATCCTGTGCTTTACAGGAGCGATTACAACCTTTATAAATGTATTAGCAACCACGAATGATGATTTTCATATGGTTTTTGAAGATAGCTATTTCCTTAGCAGGGCATATATGGAGGAAAGTGAACCAATTGTTAGGGATTTAAGGTGGTTAACAAGAGAATATAAGAATGAAGCACATATCCTAAGCGGTGAAACGATTACAGAGGATGAAATGAGGATTGAAGAAGAAAATCTATTTTCAGATTTCCAATACAATTCTAAAAGCTATAATCCTAATCTAAGTGATGAGGAGAACTATGAAAAATTCAAAGAAATATATGCTGATAAAATTTCTCAGAAAAGGGATCAGTTGATAAGCAATGACTTAAAAGAATACAACTTACTTTTACAAAGACTGGAAAAGTACGAAGGAATTATATATTATGCCAGTGATGGTACAAACGTATTTGCCAATAGCGATCAGACGGAGAAAGCCTATTTTAGATCTTTTCCTTCCTACATGATATTTGATGAATATGATAAAGAAATATATCCTACAGAAATCAAAGATAATAGAGATTATCATTGGATTCTATCAAATATTGATGGATTTGATCAGAGAAACAATGCTGTCTATATTGCTTTTACAAAAGAGTTTTTAAATTCAAGGATAAAAGAATGGAATCAAAACAAAATAATCGTTACAAACAGTCTATATAGAATAGCAGGATTTTTATTAGGACTAATGGTATCATTTGTATATTTAGTACTCGTCATAGGAAGAAAAGCATTTAAGGATCAAGAATTGCATTTAAATACAGTGGATCGATTATATAATGATGTGAATCTAGGATTATGCGTAGGGCTGATAACCTTGTGGTTTGTATCACTGCAAGCTGCAGATAATCTGAAAAGTATCAATAAAATGGTAATGCCAGTAACTGCCCTCATCGCCTCCGTCGGTTTGGTGCTGGTGCTATCATTGGTGAAGCATGTTAAGAATAGGACGCTGATAAAACATACCCTCCTCTATCGTATTTTCTACAAGCTATTTAAATTTGTAAACGATGTATATGATAGTGGCAGCGTTGGCGTAAAGATCGTACTCATCGTAATCGGATATCCAATATTAGTTGCTGCAACATTTTTCATGTTTCCAGTGACGATAGGTGCAGCAGCTTGGTTAGCCCATAAGCGGATAAAAGAATTTAATGCAATCAAAGAAGGGGTAGAGAGAATAAAGGCCGGGGATATTCATCATACAATAGATGTGACTGGGAATGGAGAGTTTGGAAGACTTGCTGCCAATATCAACAGCATCACCGATGGATTGAAAAAGGCGATGGATAACGAGCTCAAAAGTGAACGGTTGAAGACGGAATTGATCACCAATGTGTCCCACGATACCAGAACTCCTTTAACCTCTATTATCACCTATGTGGATTTATTAAAAAAAGAAAAGGATCCATCAAAGGTAGAAGAATATGTAGAAGTATTAGAGCAAAAAGCTCAAAGGCTAAAAATATTAACCGATGACCTATTTGAAGCAGCAAAGGCTTCCAGTGGAAATATTCCAGTAAACTTTGAAAGAATAGATATCGTATCTTTAATTACTCAGGGCTTAGGAGAACTGAATGATAAAATTGAAGAGCTGGCATTAGAATTTAAGATAAATCATCCTACAGATAAAGTATATATCAAAGCGGATGGGAAATTATTATGGAGAGCCATAGAGAATTTGTTATCCAATATATTTAAATATGCCCTTACAGGTTCAAGGGTATATATAGCTATAGAAGATGAAGGCAGTGAAATACTGCTAAGCATCAAAAACATTTCGGCCTATGAGCTAAATATCTCAGCTGATGAACTAATGGAGCGCTTTAAAAGAGGAGATGAGTCCAGAAGCAGTCAAGGTAGTGGATTGGGATTATCTATTGCAAAAAGTTTAATTGAAATTCAAAGAGGCAGGTTTCATATAGAAATAGATGGAGATTTATTTAAGGCTGTGATCTACATGCCTAAATATAAAAATAGTAATGAATAGCAAGAGGAAGAGGATATCAAATAAGATATCCTGCTTCTTTATAGCATAAGAAAGTATACTTTCTTATGCTATAAAGAAGCAGGGGTACAGGGGAAGTATTCCCATACCGCAGTTAGAGGGATGTTCAGGCTGCTTTGCAGCCGTCGAAGGGGAACTAGGTTCCCTTAGCGATGCACACGTAGTGTGCCTTTTTTATGCAAAAAATATGCGATTTGAGTGACGATCCACAGGTTGTATGTAGGGAGTATATGAAAAATCCATATTTTCTAGCTGAAAATAAAGTCTTGTTAAAAAAAAGATAATTCATATGTGTGAGAGGACAAGGAATATAATATACTACCACAGTGTTTTTACAAAAAATTGGGATACAGAATCCTAAATTTGGTAGAATAACAGAAATTATCTAAAATTTGTTAAAAAAATATTTAAGAAATCCTTGAAGGAATTTTAAAATTTGCAGAGAATTCTATAAATTGAGAAATTGGGATACAGAATCCTAATAGGGAGAGATAACAGATGGAAAAAGAAAAGAGCCTAAAAGTAGAAAATTATAAGACCGTAAGAGATGCAGTATTTGAGAAGTTGAGAAAAGCAATTTTAGATGGATACTTTAAACCGGGTCAACGGATTATAGAGAATCAAGTTGCAGAAGAGATGGGAGTTAGTCGAACGCCTATTAGGGAAGCATTGCGGAGATTGGAGATCGAAAAACTAGTTGAAAATTTACCTCGTAAGGGCGTTATGGTTGCAAGAGTAAATGAATCACAAATCAAGGAGATATTCAATATTCGGGGAGTTTTGGAGGGGCTAGCCGTAAGGCTTGCAATTGACAATTCTGATGCGCTAATGATTGCTGATTTAGAGAAAATTATAAGTGAGATGGAAACTGCAATAAAAGATGGTGATATCGATAAGCAGATAAATTGTAATACAAGATTCCATGATTATATTGTGAGAAAGGCTAATAGTCCTATGCTTACAGAAATGCTGCAGAACATTCATGAACAAATACAAAGATACAGACATCAATCCTTATCCTTAGAAGGAAGAGCAGAAGTTTCATTAAGTGAACATAAGGATATTGTGCAGGAGATTAAGGAAAAGAACAAATATGGAGCAGAGATCTTTATGAAAAAACATATTGAAAAAGCGGGAGAAGCTCTGATGAAAAGAATGGGACAATAATGTCATAATCAAGAAATAAAAGTAAATAGAGAGTATAAATGTGAGCATTGTTTGGGATCCAATATACAATATACAAAATTGATGTAAAAAGGAAGTGGTAAATGGGGGAGAAGAGAGATTTCTGAATTCTAGGTAGGGGGATATCAAAACGATTACATGGGGGGTAGAATGGAATGTTGAGTATGAAAAAAGTAAGGGTATTATCAATTGCACTGGTGATTCTTATGCTGGCTCTTATGGCGACAGGATGTAGTTCGCCTACGGGCTCTCAGGGTGGAAGTGAGGAAAGCAAAGTGAAGTTTCCGGAAAAACCTGTAAATCTAGTGGTTTGGGGGTCACCCGGTGGCGGTAGTGACATTTTTGGAAGAACATTAGCAAAGGCTGCTGAGCCGATTCTAGGTAAACCAGTTGTGGTGGAAAATAAACCAGGCGGTGGTGGTGCCACAGCTATGGCATACATGGCGGGTCAGAAAGCGGATGGTTATGCAACCCTAGCAGTTACAACAAATTTAGTTCTGACGCCACTTACTAAAGGCACGCCCAATACATATCAAGATTTTGATCCTATTATTATGGTAGGAAGAGATGCTACAATGGCAGCTGTAAAGGCTGATGGGTATTTACAAAGCATAGAAGATGTGGTTAAGGCAGGAAAAGAAAGAAGATTAAAGTGGGGAACCTTTGGAATCGGGACAACAGATCATGTGGCAGCAGCTATATTCCAGAAACAAACAGGAATTCAAGTAGACTTTGTACCATTTGATGGTGGTGGAGAGGCAATGGCTGCCCTTCTAGGAGGACACATAGATGTACTAAATGGTAACCCAAGTGAAATCGCAGGTCAGCTAGAGGCTGGGCAGCTAAAAGGAATTGGTGTATTTAGCCCGGAAAGATTAGAAGATTATAAGGATGTTCCAACATTTAAAGAAAATGGGCAAGAAATCATCGTAGAAACTTGGAGAGGGATTGTTGCGCCAAAAGGTACGCCAGAAGAGGTAAAAACTGTTATGTATGAAGCCTTTAAGAAGGCTTTAGATGATCCGGCGATGGTAGATTATTATAAGAAAAATAACATTATTAAGGATGCTAAAAATGGACAGGAGTTTTATAGCTTTATAGAAGAGCAAAATGAGTTTTACAAGAAAACGTTAACAGAGATGGGAATTATTAAATAACCAAGGATACTGAATATCAAAACAGGCGGGTGCGGTGAATCATCGTGCCCGCTAAAAAAGAGGTGGATGCAATGTCTCAAATAATCGCTGGAATCATATCGCTCTTGATTGGTTCAGTATGGTTTTTTGTATCATATACACTTGATGCCAACAATTTTGGCGGAGATATAGGGGTAGGTCCAGTATTTTTCCCAAGATTACTGGCCATGGCGATGATATTATTAAGTATTATCCATATCATTAGGACCTTAGTGGGGAAGAAAAATGCAGAATTTAAGTTAAAAATGAATCCGTTATCTGTCTATATGATGATAGGATGTTTTGCATATTTGATACTTATGAACTTTATTGGTTATGTCATCACTACCTTCTTATATGTTCTCGTTACAATCTATCTATTAAGTCGACGAAAATCATTAATAGATGTGACATCGGCCATGTTAGTTGCCCTATGTCTATATGGTGTTTTTCATTTGCTTTTACATGTTCCTTTGCCTGAAGGATTGTTGATTTAAAGATAAAATGGAGGTGATAAATGATGGATTTTGGCTTGTTATTAGAAGGGATTCAACAAATATTACAGCCCAATAATTTTCTGATTACATTTTTCGGAGCTGCCATGGGGATATTATTCGGCGCATTGCCAGGGATCAATGCATCAATGGGTGTAGCGTTATTACTGCCCCTAACGTATGGAATGACTCCTGTTACTGCATTGTCAATGCTCTTGGGCATATATTGTGGCGCAATCTACGGAGGCTCAATTACAGCAGTTTTGATTAATACGCCAGGAACAACGGCTGCGGCTTGCACTACCTTCGATGGGCATCAACTGGCACAACAAGGGAAGGCAGGTAAGGCTTTAGGGATGGCTACCATAGCTTCCTATATTGGAGGAACGCTCAGTGTAATCATTCTCATTGTTTTAGCCCCGGTATTAGCAAAGGTAGCACTAAGATTTGGACCACCAGAGTATTTTGCCCTCGCTGTTTTTGGCTTAAGCATTATCACGAGCTTGGCCGGAGATAGCTTAATCAAAGGTATCATCGCTGGGGTCTTTGGACTCATGCTAGGAACTGTGGGGATTGATATGATGAATGGTACGCCAAGATATACCTTTGGTCAAGTAAATCTCTTAGACGGCGTATCTTTTATACCTGTGTTGATTGGCTTGTTTGCAGTATCCCAGGTTCTAATAAATGCTGAGTCACCAAATAGCCTTTCTATGAAGGATGCAAAAATATTAGGACTTCTTCCCTCCCTTTCTGAACTAAGATCTGTTGTTGGTACAATATTAAGATCCTCGGTCATCGGAAGCTTTGTTGGGATACTTCCAGGGGCAGGCGCCACCATATCTTCTTTTATTTGCTACAATGAAGCAAAAAGATGGTCTAAAAAGCCAGAGGAGTTCGGTAATGGGTCATTGGAAGGTATTGCGGCACCGGAAGCAGGCAACAACGCAGCTACGGGTGGTGCGATGGTTCCTTTGTTATCCTTAGGGATACCTGGATCAGAGACAACAGCAGTACTTTTGGGAGCTTTTATGATTCAGGGTATATCACCAGGTCCATTGCTTTTCAAGGATCACATTGATGTGGTCTATGGTATTTTTGCTGGGTTGCTGTTGGCTAATCTTGCTTTTCTGGTCTTAGGTTTATTTGGGGTTAAGATATTTGTAAAAGTACTACAGATTCCCTATAGAATTCTGATGCCTCTTATTATTTCATTAGCTTTCGTAGGGTCATATTCTGTCAAAAACAATTTGTTCAATGTAGGTGTGATGCTGCTCTTTGGCGTATTAGGATATTTCATGAGAAAACTTAAGTTTCCAATAGCCCCCGTCGTATTGGCTCTGGTGCTAGGACCCATGGCTGAAGCTTCCCTGAGAAGAGCACTGATTATGTCTGGAGGAAGCTGGTCCATATTTGTTGAGAGACCTATCACATTGATATTACTTGGTATCACACTGATTTCACTGTTTTTCCCTATTATTCGAGATATGATTTCAAAGAAAAAGGTTGAGACAACCGTTTAAAACATATTTTTTTCAATATATTTTGGGATACAATATCCCAAAATATACAATGATACTAAGTATTTAGATACAAGCACCTGATGATTAGATCTATCTAATCTAAGGCGTAAATAAAGAGTATATAATACCAAAAAGAAGGGAGTCAAAACGATGACAGTAATTAATAAAAACTTATGTGTTGGATGTAAAATTTGTCAAAAGTTTTGTACTGTGGATGCGTTCCATTTTGATGTCAGGGAAAAGAAATGTTTTGTTGATCAGGACAGATGTACAGAATGCTATGTATGCTTACGCCAAAAAGTTTGTCCGAAAGGAGCTATTGAAGCAATAGAGCTAGATAGCTTTTACAAGCAGTTTCAACATGTACTTAGTGACCCTGTGGAGAATCATGGTGTTACGGGTGTAACCGGCAGGGGAACGGAAGAGGTTAAAACCAATGACGTATCTGGTAGAGTTAAAAAAGGAGAAGTAGGCATTTGTGTTGATATGGGACGCCCCGGTATGGGTGTTTATTTAAGAGATGCAGAAAAAGTTGCGATGGCTTGTGCTGCTGCTGGCGTTAAACTAGCTTCGCAAGAGCATACTCCTTTAGCAGCATTAATGCCCGACCTTTCAACAGGAAAGTTAGTGGATGAATGTCTGCATTATCATCTGTTATCTGTGATTGTTGAAGGTAAATGTGAAGAGGATAATTTAAAACAGGTTCTTGAAGCCCTAAAAAAAGTTGAAAAAGAAATCGACACAGTATTCTCTTTAGGTTTAATTATCAGAACGGATGAAAACGGTGAAACAAAAACGTTGGATTGTCTTAATGAATTGAATATTCCTCAGCCACACAGGGGGAAAGTAAATGTTGGTTTAGGTAAACCACTATCATTAGCTTAGAAAATATAAGGGGGTAGATAAAATGACGCATTCATTACATCGTTCAGGGCCTATTGAGTCTCAGAAAAAGGATTTTAACTGGTTTATGTATCAAACTAAAGGTGTAAATGATGTAAACATCAAACCAAAAGCATTAGAATTTATTGCTGCCGCTGAAGCAGCTGGTTCTGAAAACTGGGGAGATGTTAAGTCCGGCCCTAAAACCCAGTATCCTATTGAATATATTAAAGACCATATTACTGATAAGTCCCGTCTTAGAGGTGTATTCACCAAAAGAGAGCAAGTTGTTGATTTCTTAAAGCAGATAAAAGAAAAGGATTTAGGATTATCTGTAGTCATTACTGGTGTGCTGTCAGAAGTATTACCTGCTTGTAAAGTCGCAGAGGTAATCCCTCATTCCATCAACTATTCTTTGGGTGTTTGGGGTAAAAAGGAAAATCTTCCTGATGAGACGACGTTATCGATTACAACGATGTGTGGACACCATATGATTCCACCTAAGTTCGTGGAACACATGATTGACCAAGTCAGAAAAGGACGTTTAACAGAAGATGAAGCAGCCGTAAAACTATGTAATTTCTGTTACTGTGGTATATTTAACCAAGTGAGATGTGCGGATATTATAGCTGATGAGGTAAAGAAAGATAAAGAAGAGGTTGCTGCAGCAAACGCGTAAACTAAAGAAGGCGTAACATCATTTCTAACGTAGGAGGGACTTCAGTCCCGTAATTTATGGGGAATTGAAGCCCTTACTACAGTTAAATTTAGAACTGATGATAGATTTATAGTATGAAGTAGTTCGCCTTTATAAATCTTCAAAGAAGACTTTATTAAATAATTTCATTGACTAGGTTTTGATAGACTAGTAATTCGATATCTTGCATGCGGTTTTTATCCAGTTTTTTTAACCAATCGATCAAAGCTTTTTCCCAATCGTATCTGTAGGAAATGGTTTTAGAAAGGAGTGTAGAAAGTTTATCTTCGCCCTTCAGCATATGTTCCTTAAACCCATGAATGATCAAGGTGCTTAGTTCTAGATTTCCCAAGCTATTAAAAACATAGTCATATTCTTTGTTGTAAAAACAGTCTGCTTTCAACAGATCAACAAAATCGTCCAAAGAATTGATGTATTTCTTCAATAAAATCATTTTACCTTCAATGGTAGAACAATCTGTTATTTTTTTATAAACAAACCTAAAAGCTCTATTATTCATTTTATAACCCAGTTCTAAAATCGTTCTTTCTTTATGGCGAGCTACGACTTCTAAAACCATCATATTGGCAAGATGGCCATGGGCCAACGCATTGTTAAGACGTTCTATCATAGCCTCTGAATATCGATAGATCAAATCAATAAGATTCGGATTCATGATCTCTAAGCGATGGATGAGTTTATCTAAGATACTGAAAATAAGATGCTTGATCTCAATCTTGTTTAATCCATTTAGTTTCTCCTCTATCAGCTCAAATTCTATGGTTGAAATTAAAAGATTGTCATAACTTTTATCCAGAAAGGTTAAAAAAACAACGTTATTGAGCACGATTTCAAATAAGTTTATAGGTGCTTGTTCATAATTTAGTCCATTGGATTTTCCATAGGCTTGAAGCAGCTTGGCTATATTCTTAGGGTTAAAACTGCGACAAAAGTCATTCTCTAATTCAAAGAGCTCAAGATATCTCCTGATGTAAGTGATTCCTTTTGCAGATATGTCATCACAGGCCAAAGGATAATCCATATCACTAGATGTATTATGAGCAGAAAAAATCACATCATAGTCTAAAAGGAAATTTGGTATCGCTTCTGTAAAGGTTTCGTTATAGACAACATTTGGTACCAATACACGTTTCACTTCGATGGACTGGTATAATTTTTTTGTACTTTTAATATAATCGTTGGCATATGATAATGCCTCTTGATATAGAGCCTTCACATTGCAGGATTGCAAGTGACGGATGGCATCCTCTGGAGCAGGATAATTCATTAAAAGAAGATCTATGGAGTATACAATGGATTTCATTAAACCCTCTGCTGTGTCGACCTTTAAAGTTGAACTTTCTCCTTTTGTATACATTCTCATAACTTCTTTGAGGACTTCCATCAATCCGAAGGGAATATCCTTTACAAGGTCTAAACTTAGCAACCCCTTTCGAGAGCCTTCGTTCATTAGGGAAACTAAATATTGATTTTGATCCAGCTTTTCCTTATCTATCCCAATTATTGATCCCATAACGTGTCCTCCCAACTTTCTACTTGATCCTCATCCACTTCTAGGTCAGGATCTTGATCATATTCATCTCCAAATCTATACTGCTGAATAATTTTTTCTGTTTCTCTTCCCTTTAAAAGATCCAAAACCCCAAAACATTTATGATTATACAAATCTGCAAGTCTTTCAATCAGCTCATCATCGCCTATATCATCATCTAACTCATTTTTTATATAATGAAATAATTCTTGAATCTCTATAATGGTCTCCATATAATCAGCCTGTTGTAGATAAGGGGATGAACAAAACTGCATAATGATTTTGCGCGTGATTTCAATATCTACTTCAACTCGCCCATACTCTTTTAAAATAGTATTTCGAGTGATTATAATTTCCCGTGAGTCCTGTGGAGAGAGATACAATCCAAAAATTTCTGAAACCTCATTTGTAAGCATAATTTCATGGGCCATATCCTCAACAAAGAACAATTCTGTCTTGGAAAAAATATCAAGAAAATGCATAGAAATCCCTCGCTTTCAAAATAAATTTTTGAAGATGTATTGACAAAAACAAATATTTGTGGTATTATTGAATGGGATAGAAATAAAATAAATTAAAAAGAAGACGCTATTTCTATTATATCCTTTTGTGTATATTAAGTCAACCTTTAAAAAGTTGAATTTAAATTTGTCACTTACCTGCCTAGTAAATATATCGGGCAGGTAATTTTTATTTTGATCGATACTTCAGAAGGGCTGTTCGAGGCCCTGAAAAAATCTAGCATGTTGTCATTCTGAATGAAATGTAGTGAAATGAAGAATCTCTAAAGCCTTTAAATACTAGATTCTTCGCTGGGCTCAGAATGACAGGCTCGAAGGTTTTTCTCTAATTGAAACTTTTTCAGTGGTTTCGGACTGTTCTTTTGAGCGAGATGTCGAAAAATAGGGAAAGATTTACTATTTTGTAGTATTAAATTGGGCAGGAGAATGTGAAAAAAACGCTAAATATTATAATTAATGGAAAATTGTTATTAAATTCTCACATTTGGAAGTTGTAGTGGAAAGCGTAAATATTAAAAACAAACTATTAAGAATAAAATATTGCACAAGTATTTGCCAATGTAATAGTACCAACCAGTATAACTTGACCAAACCTGAAGGAAAAGGGGGATGCTCGATGAAGGTAAGGAAAGATGCAATATGGTTTGATGATAAAATAAGAGATATTCAAAGCCAGTTATCAGATTATGTGAAAGCCAAAATGGAACTTAAACCAAGGGAGGAGACCTTGAAGATTATAGTTTTCTACGCTTTCATGGGAGGGCTATGGATATTGTTGTCAGATATGATATTAAGCTCCTTTGTAAAGGATCCGGAGATGCTTATGCAGTTGGAAACCTACAAGGGGTGGTTTTATGTGGTTCTGACAGGACTAATATTTTATTTTGTTATTTACGGTAAAATTACGCTGTTTAAAAGAGCTGTTGATAAAATTTTTGAAGGTTTTGAGGACTTGAGTGCAGCCCATGAAGAATTATTGGCTATGGATGAGGAATTAAGCTATCAATTTGATGAGATGGAAAAACATCGAAATGCATTGATGATAAGCGATCAACGTTATGAACTGGCTGTAGAAGGTGCCAATGATGGTATTTGGGATTGGGATCTTGAAAGCGGCGCCTACTTTTTTTCTATAAAATGGAAGAATGCTTTCGGCTACGATGATGTAGAAATACCGAATCGTTATGATAGTTGGAAGCAGCTGCTCCATCCTGAGGATCGAGAAAATGCGGTGAATAAGATTGAGGAATATCTAGCATCCCAGTCGGGAATCTATGAAAGTACCTATCGACTGCGATGCAAAAATGGAGAATATCGATGGATTTTAAGCCGGGGAAAAGGGATATGGAATAAAGAAGGCCATGCCATACGCGTTGCAGGATCTCATACAGATATTACAGAGTATATGGAACTGCAAGAGCGTCTTTATCAAGAAAAGGAGCTGTATCAAAATATTATTAACGAAGCAGCCATATTTATCCTGGGGGTAGATACGGAGGGAAGGATTTTTGAATTCAATAACTTTGCTGAGAAACTGACTGGCTATACGAAAAATGAAGTTCTGGGAAGAAGATGGTTTGATGTATTTATTCCAGCGGAGAGAAAACAGCATACCGATGAGATCATTCAAGCGATCTTACGTGGCGAGGCTATTCGAAACCAGGAAAATCAAGTGGTCACCAGAGAAGGGCGCAGGGTAGATGTTTTATGGAACAACAACGTCTTTCGTGATAGCAAAGGGACTATTTTAGGTATTATTGCAATGGGGACCGATATTACGGAGCGTAAAGTAATGGAAAATCAACTTGTGTCTTTGGCCTATTATGATGGGTTAACAGGGTTACCGAATCGACAATTGTTTGAAAAAATGTTACGGGAACAGATTCTACAGGCCCAAAAGGAGCAAAAAAAGCTTGCTTTGCTATATTTGGATTTAGACAATTTTAAGAAGATCAACGATACCTTGGGTCATCATTATGGAGATAGATTATTACAAGATATTGCCGATGGATTACGGGCGACAGTGAAGGAGCATATGAACATATCTCGTTTGAGTGGAGATGAGTTTGCCATTATTTTGTCCAATGTGATGGATACCATTGAATTTCATAATGAGATTATTGCGATTATGGAAGCGATTAGCAAAGCCTGGGTGATTGAGGGGAATGAACTGTATATCACCAGTAGTGTAGGGGTATCTATCTACCCTGATGATGGGCAGGATGTTCAGAGCTTGCTAAAAAATGCGGATACAGCCATGTATGTTGCCAAAGAAAATGCCAAAAACTGTTATGCCCTTTATACGCCTGAGATGCATGAGAAGTCATTGAAATTTTTGGACATGGAGAAAGATTTAAGAAATGCTTTGTCAAATAAGGAGTTTATTTTGTATTATCAGCCGCTGATCAACCTAAAAACAGGGAAAATTATTGGGTTAGAAGCGCTGATACGATGGCTGCATCCTAAGAAAGGGATGATTGCCCCTAATGAGTTTATTCCTTTTGCAGAAGGATCCAGTGCGATTATCGATATCGGAGAATGGGTAATCCATGAAGCCTGCCGGCAGTTAAAACAATGGTATGATATGGGATTACCTCAGGTTTATATAGCTATTAATTTATCTGCGAGACAATTAAGGCATCAGGATATAACCGATAAAATCATCCATATTGTTAATGAGATGGGCATCGATGGGGGGAACCTCTTGTTTGAGATTACGGAAAATGTTGCGATGCATGATCTGAGGCAGTCGATACATACATTGAATATGCTGAAAAGCGTGAACATGAGGATTGCTTTGGATGATTTTGGAACAGGATACTCGTCCTTAAATTATCTTAAAAAATTGCCGATTGATATGATAAAGATAGATAAGTCCTTTGTGCAGGATATTACAAAACATCATGATGAAAAATTTATCGCCAAAACCATTATCGATCTTGCCCATAATATGGATGTAATCGTTACAGCGGAGGGAATAGAAACAGAGAACCAATATAAGATACTAAGAGAGTATGACTGTGATCTTGGACAAGGGTATTTATTTAGCAAGCCACTGCCTGCAGAAGAAATAGAAGAACTATTGCTATCAGGTAAAGGGTTTACTGTTTGATGAAAGATTGGTTTTCAAAGATATGGCGGTCATAAGTAATTCATTTGGTATAGGAAACAAGTCATACATAATGAGATTGTTTTGTATCATGGTTGGCGTTATAAGTTAAGAAGAGGACTTATGTATGAAAGAATTATAAAGTGGATGAAGAAGTGTTAAAGATGCTCACTAAGCCTCAGTGAAAATGCTGTGGCTTTTTGTTTTGTTTTTCCACAGAAACCATGATTTTGTATTTCTGTGGGCTATCCACTGTTATACCATATATTACATCACCCATGACGAGGTATATCATTGTATAATATACCTAATCTAGTTCATAAACATTAGACTTAAGATTGCTACCGTACAGACGAGGATAAACGAAAAGGAGATGGATATGAATGAATAAAATGAAAAAGGGATTATCGGTGTTATTGACATCAGCTTTACTAGTGGTGCCATTTAGTTCGATGGCAAATGCAGAAGTACAGTATAAGGTGTATGTGGATGGTAAGGAATATAACAAAACCTATCTCAACTATGAAACGCCCACGAAGACCTATAGAATTAAAGATATATATTCTTGGTATAAGACATACATAAAGTATTACCCGAATCAGCCTTTACCCATCCCAATAGAGATTGTAGAAGTAAATCCAGATAGTGGAAATGCTCCTGCGCCAAAACCGGAACCGAAACCAATACCGGCACCGCAGCCAGCTCCAAAGCCTGATCCGAAGCCGGTACCAGTACCTCAACCAGCACCACAGCCTGAACCCCAGCCAACACCGCAACCAGTTCCAACACCGCAACCAGTTCCAACACCGCAGCCTGCGCCACAACAGCCTGTAGAGACTGGAAAATATCAAGCGGGTGTATATCAGATGCTTGAATTGATCAATGCAGAAAGAGCTAAGGTGGGAGCAGCACCCCTTCAACTCCATGATGGGCTGATGCCTGTAGCTCAGGAAAAATCTGAGGATATGGTTAGGAATAAATATTTTTCTCATACATCGCCAACCTACGGAAGTCCTTTTGATATGATGAAACAATTTGGAATCAGTTATTCTACTGCTGGTGAAAATATTGCCATCAACGCTAGTGTTCAAAAGGCTCATGTAGCTTTTATGAGTTCTGACGGACATCGAAAAAATATCTTAAATCCTAATTTTACCCATATCGGTATAGGGATTGCAAAAGATACAACGAATTACAACAGTTATAAAATCACACAGATGTTTATAAAAGCTAAATAGGTATGAATAAAAATAGACTACAGAGGATCCTCTGTAGTCTATTTTTATTCATAGTTTAATGATGTCATGAATGATGGCGACACCCCCTTAATATCTTTGTGTTGTGCACTTAGTGGCGACAACATATAATCTAGTTAACAGAAAAGTCTGACTAAAATGGCCATTTAGTTATGTCACTAATTATTCATGCCAAAACTATATAAAAAGGGGGATTCGTATGTCACAAAGTGCATCGGTAAGTGTAAAGGGCCCAGAAGGAAAAGGAACCAAGGAAGGAATCCAACGGTTCGGTAGATTTTTAAGCGGTATGGTGATGCCAAACATCGGTGCGTTTATCGCATGGGGATTCATCACCGCATTGTTTATCCCTACGGGATGGACACCCAATGAAAATCTTAGTGCATTGGTAGGACCTATGATTACGTACCTGCTTCCACTCCTTATCGGTTATACCGGAGGAAAGATGGTGGCAGATACGAGAGGCGGTGTCGTTGGTGCTGTGGCAACCATGGGCGTGGTGGTAGGTGCTGGCATCCCAATGTTTCTTGGTGCCATGATCATGGG
>NZ_JACHEN010000041.1 GCF_014205875.1 Anaerosolibacter carboniphilus | reverse complement strand
TGATCATAAGTTTTTTTCTTACCCATAAGGACACCTCCATCTTACTTTTATTATACTAGCTTTGATGTGTGTCCATCAAATTGGGTAAAGGTCAAATCAGCTTATTAAAACAGGTAATTTTGTTATGATAAATATAAAAAATATATGCTATGTATATATCTATAAATAAAAAAATCTAGAAGTTTATAAAAGGAGGTTATTTTTTTCTGCTGATAGTTAAAGCTTTTAAGAACCGGGGTTTTTGCTGCACAAAAAGAGCTATGAAGTTTTTTACTTCATAGCTTCTATAATTTCAACTATCAGATCACGAGTAGCATTAAATCTCCAGCCTAAAGTATAGTTACTTCCAAAACTTAACCAGATAGCCTTTGTTTTTTATTTGCGTCCCTCTATAACTTCATTTGATTCTCTTTATTTAGATAATTGTGAAGGAACGGTACAACCGCTAAGGCGATCACTCCGCCTCCTAAGGCCGTAAATAGTTGAGTAATCCCAAAGGTTATCGCTACCTTTTCCCACAAAGGACCTGGCAGCATACTGATTAGTATCCATTTTACAGCAGCCCATAGCACCAGAAACTTTCCTGCTGCTGCCAGAATTATGGCCATATATTTATTTCGGTTCTGTATATAACCATAAACTAGCACCAATGCAGCATTGGCTCCAATGATAAAAGGAATCACTGGTGCCATGGGTGTTTTCATAATTCCTACCATTAAGGCTACAATCGGCGTAATACACCCAATCATCATCGCCGGTACAACCCCTACAGTGCTGGCTGAAATCAAAAGCATGGCATTTATAGCCGTTCCTGTTATCAATTGAGGCAATGTCATCAATTGAATCGCTAAGGTTAATGCTAATAAAATACCTATCCTAGTTATTTTTTGTGTTCCTTGATTCATATCAACCCTTCTTTCTCTCTCATTTTTATCAAAAGTATACCCATCCCTTATCCAGTACAAACATATGTCCGTAACGCAAATGGGAAATTTTACAAGATTCCTATATTTCACCATGTCATATATTTAAAGCTGCTTCTTAAATTTCTACACAGATCTCCCATTATCCTTCCAAGTCTAAATATAATGGTCAGTCCTAACAACAAGAAAAATCCTTCTCTATTTTTCCTAAGAGAAGGATTTTCTTTATATCATTAGAGGAGGAATTTTCTTTATCATGCAAAAATCTTCATTTTCTCTATGCGATCAAATGCCTCTTTTAATTTCTCTACACCTACCGTACAGGCAATCCTCACATAACCTTCGCCGCATTGTCCAAAGGCATTTCCTGGAATCACCAGCACATGTGCCTCTTCCAGGAGCTTCTTGCTAACCTCTTCAGAGCTAAACCCAGTTTTCTTGATATTTACAAAAAGATAGAAGCTTCCTTGAGGTGCTATCATCGACATATTTGGAATCCCATTGATGCGATCATAAGCATAATATACCCTTTTCTTATACTCTTTAATCATCTCCGGTTGGATTTTTTCCCGATTTCTTATGGCATGGACTGCCGCTCTTTGAGATATGGATGGTGCAGAAAAACATACGCCTTCGTTAATATCTCGAATACAGGAAACTAGGAAGTCAGGACCGATCACATATCCAATTCTCCAGCCTGTCATGGCATAATCCTTAGAAAAGCTGCCTATGGTAATGGTACGATCTGTCATCCCCTCAAAGGCTGTCATGGGTTTAAATGGTTCACTAAAGGAAAAGGCTCCGTAAACATCATCACCAATAACGATAAGATCATGCTCCATGGCTACCTTTGCTACCGCCTTTAAGGTTTGATGGCTAAGACATGCTCCAGTAGGATTGTTGGGAGTATTCAGAATGATCGCCTTCGTTCTATTAGTGATCAATGATTTCATTCTTTCAATATTAATCTGAAAACCATCTTCTTCGTAGGTTTCCAGAATTACAGGTTTCCCACCTGCCAAGCCAATCTGATGATCATAGGGTGTAAAATAAGGAGCTGGAACAATGACCTCATCCCCATCATCCAAGATTGCCTCCAATACTAGATACATACCATGACAAGCACCTACGACCACCATGATGTGATTAGGGTCTACCTCATAACCATGCTGTTCTCTATAAAATTTACTGATTTCCTCCCGCAGCTCCATCTGCCCTTGGGGATCCGTATATCGGGTATGGCCTTTGTGGGCATCAGCAAAAGCACCATCAATAACCAGCTTATCAGTAATATAGTCTGGATCTCCCAAACTCAAATTGATGAGATCATCATAACGATTTACCAGGTCCGCCGTGGCGCCCATGGCCGTCGTTGTATTTTTCAAATATCTCTTTGCCAAAAATCTATGCTTCATCTTCATCCCTACTCTCTATTCAATCAGTTCTATCAAAAGCTTTCTTTATACCCTTGTAGGGGAGACAAAAAGTCTCCCCTACAAAATGAGTTAATTAAGTTAAAATATTTGAAAATTACTTTAATACCTTACCTAAGAAGTCTTGGGTCCTAGGATGCTTTGGACTGCTGAATATCTCCGTAGGGCAGCCCTGTTCAATGACTTGCCCTTCATCCATGAAGATCACCCGATTTCCTACCTCTTTGGCGAATCCCATCTCGTGAGTAACCACCACCATGGTCATTCCTTCTGCTGCCAGCTCCTTCATTACATCCAATACTTCTCCTACCATCTCTGGGTCTAAGGCAGAAGTAGGCTCATCAAAGAGCATCACATCAGGAGACATAGCTAAAGCCCTTGCAATTGCAATCCTCTGTTTTTGCCCCCCTGACAATTGATTGGGGTAATTATGGGCTTTATCTTCAAGACCAATTCTTTTCAATAGGGAAAAGGCTATCTTCTCAGCCTCGGCCTGCGTCATTTTCTTTACTTTGATTGGAGACAATGTGACATTTTCTAAAACTGTTAAATGGGGAAATAAATTAAACTGTTGAAATACCATACCCATTTTTTGTCGTTGTACATTGATGTCATTCTTAGCATCGGTAATCGAGACGCCTTCAAAGATAATCTCTCCATCTGTAGGTTGTTCCAAAAGATTGAGGCAACGGAGAAAAGTACTTTTACCTGATCCACTAGGGCCGATCACAACCACTACTTCTCCTTGCTCAATATGCTCATTGATTCCCTTTAGCACATGGAGCTTTCCAAATTTTTTATGCAAATTAGATACTTGAATCACCAGCTCTCAACCTCCTTTCTACGATTCCCAACAGCTTCGATAATGTAAAAGTAATCACAAAATAGATAGCAGCCGCGATGACTAGGGGTAAAAATGGTTTAAAGGTAATCCCTCGAAGAGTATCTGTTTTATACATTAAATCTGCAATTCCTACAATAGATACTATAGCCGATTCCTTAATCAATACGATAAACTCATTTCCTAAAGCAGGAAGGATATTTTTAAATGCTTGAGGTATAATAATGTACCTCATGGCCATGGCATGGGTCATCCCCAAAGATCTGGCCGCCTCCATTTGACCTCTATCAATGGCCAAAATACCTGCACGAATGATTTCCGCCACATAAGCAGCACTATTTAATGACACGGCGATAATTCCCAATGCCATACTCGGTAGCTCCATGCCAATCAATCGCGGTAATCCATAATACACAATATATAATTGTAATAGAAGGGGAGTTCCCCGAACCACTTCAATATAGGAGGCTGCCAAAGTGCTTATTAATTTATTTTTTGATAATTTCATTAATGCGATAATTACACCGATGACAACGCCAAAGATTACACCAAAGAATGAAAGAAAGAGAGTGACTGCCGTACCTGTAACAAAAAAGCTGTGGTACTTGGCAATAAATTCCATAACCACTCCTTTCACCTCCTTATCCATATTTTATTTGTTACATTTCTGTAATATTTTCTCTGGAAATAGCGAGGGCAAAAGACATAGGTCTTTTGCCGCTCTGTAATTTTTCTTTGTTTATTCTTCTTCTGCTAAAGTTGTTGCTTCCTCAATAAACTTATCAATTTTTCCTTCACTTAATAACTTATCAATTGTTTTGTTAATCGCTTCCACCAAATCTTCATTTCCCTTATTTACAGCGATCGCTACACCTTCTTCTGTTCCAAAGGATATCTCTGGCACAACTAAGTCAGAATTTTGCTTTGTATAAGCAGCTGCAACAGGATCTACCAATACGATAGCATCAATCTTTTTATTCTTTAACTCTAATACCAAGTCAGTAATTTTGCTTAAGGATTTTACTTCTGCACCTTCAATTCCTAAGGCAATGTCTTCTTGTACCGTTGACTTCTGTGCACCCACCTTTAAGCCTTTAAAATCCTCTGGTGTCTTTAACTTATCTTGATCTTCTGCTCTGATTAGTATTCTTTGTTCCGCTTGATAGTATTGTTTTGAAAAGTCTACGCTTTTCTTTCTCTCTTCTTTTGGAACCATTCCTGCAACGATAAAGTCGATATCATCTACAACCAATGCAGCCAATAAACCATCAAATTTCATATCCTTGATTTCAAGTTCTACACCAAGATCAGCAGCAATTGTTTTTGCAATTTCGATATCAAAACCTACGATTTCATCTTTCCCATTGGTAAGCTTGTGAAACTCGTATGGTGGATAGTCAGCAGAAGTTCCTAATACAAGCTTACCTTTCTTTTGAATTTCTTCAATCTTTGAAGCAGCAGCTTGCTCTGTTGGTGCAGGTGCCTTTTCCTCCGTAGCAGGCTTTTGAGAACAGCCAGTGAACGCAAATACAAATACCAATGCAAGCATTAATGCCATTATTTTTTTTGCTTTTCTTTTAAACATGTTTTCTTCCCCCTAAATTGAATATTTATTCCTTATATTGTATCATTATACACTCCGTGTTATTAAATTGCAAGTTTATTTTTATAAAAATTTTTGACTTTTTTTGCATTAAAAAGAACCTTGTCCAAGGCTCTTTTGTCACTTATAATCGTTCGAATAAATAGATTATTCATTCATTTTCGGTAATGTATTCGCACCATAGGGTATCAAATAAGTTTGCAAATCCATACCTTTTTTTGTATAAACTATCTGTAATGCCTCTTCTAGCGTGGATACAATCTGAATATTGATTTTCTCCAATGTTTTAGGAGACATCTGAGATACTAAGATTACATCATAGGCCGCTGCAATCTCTGAAATAAGGTAGCCTGTGTATCTGGCCACGGTATAATCCACCCGCAACGCCGCCTCCCGTTCCTGATTGCTATCATAGTTCACAATAATCTGCTCTACTTCATCATGGCCAAAGCCCTCTACACACTGGCTGAGCAAAATGATGCTGCCACCTTTCTTTGCAGCATTTTTTGCATTTATCAATGCTTTGGATGCTTGATACAATTCTATATCCTTTGGATATCCTCCCGCTGATGAAATGACTAAGTCAGCCTTTTTACTGATGGCAATGCCATCCATTCCTTCTACTAGCTGTTGTCCTACCTCATGTGCCTTCAAATAGTGTCCAGCCACAGCCTTTCCGATATTGCCCTGATCATCCATAATCACGTTCAAGAGGAAGGATGGCTTGACAAATTCTGCTGCTTCCACCATATCCAAATATAATGGGTTATCCAGAGCATTGCCGCATCGCACCTTTGGATTTAATCCTGTTCCTACAATGGGATTTAAAGATAGGGAATGATTGGCCATAATCGATTCATAAGCACTGATTCCAGGAAGAATGGATTTTTTGCCGCCGCCCCAGCCGGCTAAATCATGGTAAACCACAGCACCCGTCAATAGAATATGATCACAGTCCATGGCGATCTTATTTACTTTCACCGGTGTTCCAAAGCTGGTGGTTCCCACATATATCATATTGTCTTGATCTCTGCAATCATGATCGATTACTTCAAATCTTTTGCTCAGCTTTTCGCCTAATAATAGTGCATGCTCTTCCTTCGTCTGACCTCGATGGGAGCCCGTTGCGCAAAGAAAAACAATACTTTCATCTGGAATCCCAGCCTGATTTAATTCTTCTACTACATAGGGCAAATAAAAGCTCATCTTCTGCCATGCTCGGGTAATATCAGAAATCACAATACAAATTTTGTCCCCTGGTGATACAATCTCCCCTAGTCTTGGGCTTTCAATGGGATTTTGTAATGCATCCAGTATCACTTCTTCTTCATGTTTCTTTATATAATCACTTTGGCTTTTGATAACACCAAGTAGATTCTTCTCGGGTACAGATACCGATATCACTTCTGTTCCATATTTCATAGGATAAGTTTTCATACGCTTCCCCCTTCGATTTATACAGCATATACAAGGTATTTCAGATGTAATTCCCTACTTGTTTCTTAATTCTTTCTCTCTTGCTTAGTATATCATGTATATTTATACCAGTAAACGGTATAAATATTTGATTCTATAAAATAAAGCTGGTCTTCCGACCAGCTTCATTTTATACTACATGATTGAAGTAATTACATTTGGACGCTCTACACCCATGGGGATGACGATGGCTGTCGCCACAGATTATTTTCCGATCATTTGATAATTTTATTTCTAGATGCTTCGCTACCAGCTCACAGGCCAAACTGAGAGATGTTCTTAAAAAATTCTTACAGCAGCATGGACCTGCCTCATTAGCCACAGCCTCGATCACACGGGCCACCACGTGCATCGTCACAGCCGTTTCCCGATCCTTTGGACAGGCTGCTCCTAAAATCACGCTAAAGGATGCGCCAATGGCTGGCGCAATCCCGCAAATCCCCGTTAATCCACAATAGGCGCCAATGGCCTGTCTTTTTGTGCGATACAATGCTTCCTTTATCTGCTCATCACTAATCGTGATCTGACCCGTATTCCGAATGGCTGCCATGAGGGATGCCGCTGCAATCCATCCATGTTCACAGCCCAGCATAGGAATGGACACTCTTTTCATCATATATTCAGCATTTACGATGGGGTTCTTGCCCTTTACAGTCAGTGCCAGTCGCAAAATCTCATCAAACTGTTCCTTCCCATGACATTCATCACAAACATAATGATGGTTTGGGCAATATACATATCCAAGTTCTAAACCATTGCACTTCAAGCATTGAAACTCCGTACCTATTTCCAAATATACCAGTTTTTCACCACAAACCATACAATTCTCTGTACGCTCATTTTGGTATTGACCAATACCACTATGGGATGGACCTCAGCACTCTTGCTGCCCATTTCCTCTCTGCATTCCATTTTCCATCGTCTCACCTCCAAAGGGATCGATAGCAAAATCCTATTTCAAGCAAATATTCCAAACGATAGATTTTTTCATTTTAAACGGTGTCTTTTTGATACAAGCGTGACCAATGAATTGAATCCCTTGATTATCCTTCATCAATTGAAGAATAGCCTCTCCATAGGTAAGTTCTTCATTCATCTCAATAGGATGGGATTCACTAAAACCTAATTTATCAAATGCAGTAGAGGTTTTTCCACAAAGATGAACAATTCTTCCACTTAAAAATGGCTCTATTCGTTTTAAGACATTATAGGTCGTTCGCCCACTGATCTCTTGATATACCTTGGGTCCTACTATATCTAGAGATCCCACAGGATCCCCATAGGAAATTATTTTTGCACCCCGTTTTATTCCAGCAAGAATATATTCCACAATATTATCTTCGATAACCTTCATAAATTTGTCAATCAGTTCTTTGTTTTTTCGTATTCCTTTATAAAAAATCATGGGATCTATCAATGAAGATATGATTGTGAAAGGACCTTCCACATTAAGGGCCACCGTTTCATTTTCTACGCTTAACCCTTCTACTGCGTCTAGTACTTCTTTTATCCTGCCTGTATTTAAATCAATCTCTTTGATTCCCTCAAGTTCCTCAATGGCTGAAAATAAATATTGATCCACCCGAGGTCCGATCTTGTCATCTCCAAGCTTGATCTGTCCTCCTAAAGCCTCTGCTTCCACAGTGACACAGAAGGGTATCCTGACAATCTGATCCTTTTTGTATTTCTTCAATTCCTTTGCAAGGATCATCATTTGTTTTTGGTCTAAATGGGCCTCTGGAAAGCGAATACCAGTCTGTTCCATGATTGATTCTGGTATTTGCTCCAAGTTTTCACCCTCACATTTGAATGTCACCGTATATTCCATCTCATCAACCTCCAACTACAAAGATAATTTCTCCAATAGCAATGCTGATCGTTAACAGTATTAAAATAATCTTCAAGGCTTTTTTAAAAGGCAGCTCCTTTAATACGACGAGAATGCCGTATCCTGTATTGGCACATAATCCACTGATCAATGCCCCTAGCCCTACAGCACCTTGTAAATAGCCTTCCGCCAGTACCACAGATGACATACAGCTTGGGATGGCACCTATCAAAGCGGCATAAATGGGCTGCATGAATGTATTTTTTCCAAGGAGCGTACCGAGACCCTCTTCTCCGATTCTTTCAAGTCCAAGACTCAGAAGAAAAACCGTCAATAGTAGGAATAAAGATATTTTGAGGGTGTGGATGACACTATTTATGAATATATTCCGATCCTTAGCACATTTAGGACACGTGCAATCGACCCCACAACCTTTTATACGATTTCTCTTTTCCTTGATCACTGCGCTTATGATGTAGCCCACAGCAATACCAATGAGTACCTTCACAGCAATTAATTTTACAACAAATCCGATTTGGTCTGGATGGGCGCCTATAATAATGAAGGCTTCGTCAGAACTAGAAAAAAATATGGCAAAAAGCATCCCTAATGTAATATATCCATTGGCGTAGAGCTTGGCAAATCCTACTGGGATTCCACACTGGGGTATGATTCCTAAAAGTCCCCCGCCCACAATATCATACTTTGAAAGTTTATCGACGAGACGATTTTCTTTGTTAACCTTCAGCATAAAAAAATCAACAAATAGAAATAGAAGAAAAATCACAGGAACAACACGAATCGTATCTTTCATGCTATCCACTAAAATGTCAACCAATTGAATATCCCTCCCCCCTTCGCTTTCCACAAGCGTTTCAGTTCTTTCTCATCCAGCTTCATCCCGATTAAACAAAGCTTTCCACTGGATTTATGTTCCGTTTTATGAACATTGAATTGTCCGTTTGTATAACTGAAATCCAGATAGTACCCGGGGCCTTTCAGAAATCCCTTCCCCCTTAGGATCTTTCCATAGAGAGGATTCTTTAATTCGTTTAGTATCTCTTCCAAGCTTTCTACCGTATATTTAGCCGAAGTCTCTATGGCAAAGGTATCAAACTCATTTTCTCTACAAGGGCGATGGGCTGGGTGAATTAGTTCCTTGAACTCTATTGCCAAATCTCCTACCAAAAGGGCTTTTACATCCTCTAGAGACATACTCTCCCAACTGGCTGTAACAATAGGTGCCGTCTCATTCAGCTGTCTTAATGAACCTATGATTTCCTTTACTTTCTCCTCAGAAACAAATTGGCTTTTACTTAGCACCAAAGAAGATGCATGGGCAATTTGATCTTCAAAAAACTCCCCAAAAACTTCACATTGGGCTAAATAGTTCATACTATCAATCACAGTTACCAAAGAATGAATACTGCACGTTTCCTTAAAGCTGGGTTTATTTAATATTTCAATAATGTCACTTAAGATGCTGATTCCTGTGGGTTCAATAATAATGCGTTCAGGTTTAAACTCTTCAATCACCCTGGAGAGCATACCAATGAAGTCTTTTTGCATGATACAGCAAATGCATCCACTGGAAATTTCAAAGACTTCAAAGCCTTCTCTTTCTATCAAATCACCATCGATTCCAATTTCTCCAAATTCATTTTCTATTAATACAACCTTCTCATGCTCATAGGCCTTTAATAGCTTTTTAATAAGGGTTGTCTTTCCTGCTCCTAAAAAGCCCGAAACCACATCGATTTTGATCATAATCCACCTCGGTTAGAATTTTAATTCCTTAACAAAATAATTCTGAAACTCTTCCTTCATAGAAAGCTCCAATACCTCCATTTTTTCTCTGAAGGATGATAGTTTCTCCAGCATTTCTTTATTGATTAGGGCCAGTCTCGCCCCTTCTACCGATGAATTCCCTACAAAAGAGACTGTACCCATAAACCCCTTAGGTATGAGTCCGATTTCTTGAATATTCTCTGAGTTTAAATGATAGCCGAAGGCACCTGCGATGACAGCCTCTTTTACTTCTGCAATAGATACACCGATCTCTTTTAACAACATGGTAACCCCCGTGGCAATCGCTCCTTTTGCCAATTGAATCTGTCGGATATCACTTTGAGAAATATACACCGTATCGGTAATGTAGAATTTTTTATCTCGCAGTCTTCCTTCCATTCGATCTTTTATATCAGGATTGAACTTCCCATTGGAAAGGACAATTTCCTTTCTTACCAAGGACCCGGCTATATCAATAAGGCCACTTCCACAAATGCCCTTTGGCGGTAGATCGCCTATAGTGGAATAATGAATCTGATCATTCTCATCTATACAAAAAGAATCAATCGCCCCCGCTTCAGCGCGACAGCCACAGGATATGTTCATCCCCTCCAAGGCTGGTCCAGCTGCTGTCGATGTGGCGGCCATTCTTCCATTTGCTATAGCTACAATTTCTCCATTTGTTCCTATATCTATAAATATGGCTGTGTCTTTCCTCTCATCAAAGGCCGTCGCCCCAATACCTGCTAGAATATCCCCACCTACATACCCCGATGCAGATGGCAGCAAAGTGATGCGCCCACCTCTATTTATTTGAATCGACAACGCCTCTGGCTTGATATCTATCTTTTTCAAGAAAATAGGACGATAAGGTGCTTTGGAAATTGTCGTAGGATCAATCCCCCAGAATAAGTGAAGCATGGTTGTATTGCCAGCAATCATCATTTGATATACAGCATCCTTATGATACTGGTCGGCTAACAATTTCATTACAATCTCATTGATACAGTCTATCATCAATTCTTTGAGACGTTTGGAACCAGTTTCATGCTCCTTGCAATAGCTAATCCGCGTTAGTACATCTCCACCATATTGAGACTGGGGATTTAAGCAAGACACTTTATTCAATACCTCCCCTGTTTCCATATCTACAAGATAGGCAGAGATCCCCGTGGTGCCTATATCTACTGCGATGCCTAATATATCCTTTAAATCTTCCCCAATATCTATCAATCGGTTCTCGGATATGATTCCAAAAATTCTTTCACCCTGTCTTTTTTCAAGGTTTCCGATTTTTTCATACAGATCCATAAATTCAATAGGGTATCCTACGTACTCCTCGTAGGGAATCGGGCTTTTCCTGTCTATTTTAGGCAGTTCTATCCTTTGTATTGGACTGTTTGGTTCGATTTCCACAGCATATCCTCGATTAATAGTTTTCAGCTCATTTTGTCTATGGAGCAATTCTATTTCCGCGTTCCCCCTTACCTCTGCCAGACACGCCAGCCGAATTCCATCCTGCCCCATCAAAAGCTTTTGCTCTTCTGCCGATGGCGAAGATAACTCGCCCCACGCCTTCACCCTGCATTTTCCACAAACGCCAATGCAGTTGCAAGGTGTTTCCAGGGCTAGCCCAGCTCTACGAATACAATCAATTAATTTCTCTCCTATTTCTGCTTCAATAGATCTATTTTCATTGATAAAATGTATTTGTATCATCTATTTCTAAATACCTCTTTTCACAAAATCCGTCATCGTCCGCAGATTGCCCACGGGTGTCGCCATGCTTAATCCACAGGCAGGTGAAACAATATCTACGCCCGAATCAATACAATTCTGGGTGATGGATTCTATTTTTCCCTGCTCACCGGTATGAAGAAGCTGGGTGTTTATATTTCCCATCAAGCGGGTAGCCAGTTTGGACTTGGCAAAGCGCATATTTACTATGGAATCAAAACTCACCGCATCTACACCCGCGCCATTTAAACTGTCAATGATGTTATTGGCGTTTCCACAAATATGAATAATCACTGGAATATCAAACTGATGGATTGTAGCAATCATATCTTTATAGAAAGGTATCGCGAACTTTTCGAAATTCTTTGCCCCTAGGATCTCTCCTGTGGCTGTGGGGTCTGAAATGGCAATCACATCAGCTCCCGCACGAATCATTTCTACTGCATATTCCTTGGAGTAGTCATGGATGAATTGGAAAAATCGATAGATATTATCTGGATCTTTCTTGAGCATTTTTAATGCAGTAAGGGGATCTATAACCGAAGTAGCTGTACTGATATGTCCTGTAATATTTCCGATGACAGGTATTTCGTCATTTCTTAATTTCTCAATAGCTTGAATCGTAATACCCATCCGATGGGCATCTCTGGGATTCACTTTGTAGTTCTGTATAATGTCTTCAATCGAGTGATGATTGTATTTCGTTACTCTTGGCTCAACCAGTTTATCCCCTAAATCAATTTTAGCTCCTAGCGGCTCTGACTCTACTGTCATATCAAAGGGTACCCCATAATTCTCGAAACCAGTTATCTCGTGAACCGCTCTGGCTGCTTCTACCATCGCATCCAGATTTATGTTGTGATTTTCTTGTATATCCGCTAAGACCTCAGTGACGCTAGCATTCATCATTCCCCCAGGACAAATAACAGGAGGGCGGTCAACCGCCTCTCCTTTCAGCACCTTAAGAAGTCTTTCTTTTTCTGTCAAATTACTCCGCCTTCGAGTACTCATAGGCCCCGTAGCTTCTTGCTGCATCCATCATGGCATCGATATGCTCAAATGGAACCTTTGTAGGGATTTCACAACCGGAAGCCAAAATAAATCCTGGGGTGTAACCTTTCATAGTGTCCATGGCGTTTTTACACGCTTCATGAATTCTTTCTATAGGACCAAACAGCAATTCATCAGCAGGGGCAATATTACCTAACAGCACTGCTCTTCCAGCTACTTTTTCCCTAGCTACAGCTAAATCACATATGTCAATGCTGACAATATCCGTCCCTGTTTCTGTCATTTGATCTACAATTTTGTGAGTCTTTCCACAGATATGAAGAGGAATTGCCGCCCCTAATTCATGGGCATAGTCGATTAACTCTTTAATATATGGGAATGCAAACTTGGTAAACATCTTAGGACTAAAGATACTTCCAGAAGCAATAGGTTCTAGAATAATTGGGATAGCTCCTTTTGCCACAACTTCCTTGATAAAGTTCTTGCAGCTGTCGGTAGCCATTCGAAGAAGAGCATGACATAATTCTGGATTTGCATAGGTATCTCTTGCGAAATCTTCTGTTCCTCTGAGGGTAGCAGCCGTGGACACTGGTCCTGAAAAACACACAGAATTAAATATTTTATCTCCAACTTCTTTATTCAAAATATCAAGGGCTTCATAAAAAACAGGAAATTTTCCATCGTTCTTTTCTGCAACCTTAATTTTACTTAAGTCCTCTATACATTGTACCACTGGGTTTTCACAGTTTGCAGGCTCATCTTCAGAATAGACAAGTTCCTGTCCCATGGCCTCTGCAATGTAAGAACAATTAGTAAAAAGATAGTTTAAATCATAACCAAATCGCTCCATAGCTGCCATGTAAGAATCAGCCATCACTTTCCCGTCTACCTGAAATTCTTTTACTGTTTTTCCAATGAGATGGGCTGCATTACCGGTTACAATGGGCATACAAAGAATTCTATCTAGGGGTTTTCCTGTTAAGAAAGCCAACAATCTTTCCTTGGGTGTTAACATATCTTGTCTGATTTCCATTGTTATGCCCTCCTGAAAATTTCTTTTACTCTTCTTACAGCCTCGCTGGCATCCTTTGTATATAGATCCGCACCAATTCTATCTGCAAAATTTTGAGAGATTGGGCCACCACCTACAAGAATTTTATATTTATTTCTTATATTTCTTTCTGATAATCGATCAATTACTGTCTTCATTCCATCCATGGTGGTCGTCATCAATGTCGACATCCCAATAAGGTCGGCATTTACCTCTTCCGCCTTTTCAATAAACTTCTCCAGTGGCACGTCCCTTCCCAAGTCATGAACTTCCATGCCCGATGCTTCCATCATGATTCGCACAAGATTCTTTCCAATGTCATGGGTATCTCCTTCTACAACGCCCATGACCACTTTGATAGGCTCTTGCATGCTGCTTTTATCTAAGTGGGGTTTTACAATATCCAAACCTGCGTTCATCACATCAGAACAAACCAAAACTTCTGGCAAAAAATATTCTTCTTCCTCATAAAGCCTGGATACCTCGTCCATACCAGGAATTAGTCCATTTGTTATTGTTTCATATGCAGGGATATTAAGCTCCAATGTTTTTTCACATAATTCCACAACTTTTTCTTCTTCCATTTCCACTAGTGATTCACGGATTTCTTTTAATATGGTTTCTTTGTTCATTTATAACGCCCCCTATTTAATGTTCAATCTCATTATACTGTGGAATATATATGAAAACTATCACCATCCTTATTTATAGAAAAATTTCATATGTTTAAAAAATAAATAAGAATTGTCTATAAAAAGCTCATAATAAAAAGAGGAATCCTTCACCCTGCGTCGAATTTGAAAATGCTATATATTCTTACAGTTTAGAAATCTCTGGTGATCAATATATGCATGTTTTGTGCTTCTTCATTCTTTTCTTGAGTAGTACGATATATCATTGGAAAAACTAAATCTGCATTTTATAATCCTGAATAAATATTGGAGTGAATGCTATGTTTTCTGTGCTACATGTGGATAGCAATTCCTTTTATACCGAAATTGTCAAAGACCTGATAGCAAAAAATTCAATTCAATATTTGACTGCAAGGAATATAAAGGAAGCCTTTCAGACCCTTGAAAACAATAAGGTAGATTTAATCATTACAGGATTAGAATTCACCGACGGGACTGGTGATGCATTCATCTTATCCCTCTATAAGAGTGATTATAAAAAAATTCCTATCATCGTACTTTCTTCAAGGGATGATCTATCGATAAAAACCACCCTATTTGAATTAGGGGTCATCGACTTTATTCCAAAGTCATTATTTATTGAAAGGTTTATTCCATACCTGAACAACATTACTTTACTGGATTCCTTCCACAAAACATTACAGAACATAAGCATCGCTGTTTTAGATGATAACGAGCTGCAAATCCGGGTTATTAAGGATATTTTTGAATCCTATCAGATCAAAAATGTGGATTATTATCTCCACCCCCATGAGTTACTCAGCAGTAATAAACAATATGGCCTTTATCTGATTGACTTTATATTGCCCAACATATCCGGTGAACGAGTAATTTGGGAGATAAGAAGTGAAAATAAGTATGCCTTGATCATCGGCATTTCATCCATAGACAATGAAAAGATCATCTCACAGATTCTAATGTCAGGAGCTGATGATTATATCTCAAAACCTATAAATAAAGATATCTTTTTTGCTAGACTAAATGCAAACTTGCGTACCTACAGGCTCCTGCAGAAACTCAAGCAAAAAAATCTAGAACTAGAGGAAATGGCGAAATTAGATAGTTTGACAAGGCTATATAACCATCGGTACATTTATGAGCGCCTGGAAGAAGAAATCCAACGGGCTAAAAGATATAAGCATGATCTATCCATCATCATGTTTGACATTGATAATTTCAAGCAAGTAAATGATATCTATGGTCATCCTACTGGAGATGAAGTGATTGTAAAAGTAAGCAGTACTCTAAAAAACATATGTAGGTCCACAGATATACTAGGAAGATATGGAGGGGAAGAATTCTTGATCCTGCTTCCCGAAACGGGCCTAGCTGACGGGATAAAGCTGGCAGAAAGACTGCGGACTCAAATTGCAGATCTGACGTACAGTCAGGAAAGCCTAAAGGTAACCATCAGCGGTGGCGTGGCAACCCTAGGAAATCAAGGTGCTCTTGAACTTGTAAAAAAAGTAGATAATCTACTCTATGAAGCAAAGAATAGTGGACGAAATAAGATTGTATATTAAGGCTATTTTCCTACGAAAATGGTCTTTTTTATATAGTATCTTATCTCCAGCATACACCTAAAGGAACCAGAATTTCATTTTTTCCATATAATGTATTGTGCAGCTATTTCAAATGCTTCTTCGCACATGCGTACATTTTATAGAGAGGTGAAAATCATGTATTCTTATTATCGTCAACAGTGTCCTCCAGGTACCTTTGCCTATGTAATTCGACCAGGGGACACTTTTTATCATTTGGCACTGAGATATGAAACCACCGTGTCGGCCCTCATCTCAGCAAATCCGTTGGTAAACCCAAATGCCCTTCGAGTAGGTCAGTCCATCTGCATTCCCAGACAGCAGATCTTTCCTGCCTGTCCAGAGAGAAATTACTACACGATCCGCTCAGGAGATACTCTTTATGGTATTGCTAGAACCTATAACGTTTCATTGGCAGATCTGGTTGAGGCCAACCCAGGAATCAATCCCTATATGCTGATGGTTGGACAGGTCATATGTATTCCCCTGGCTACCCCGCCAACAACTTGTCCTCCAGATACAACGCCCTATGTAATTCAAGCAGGAGATACTTTCGTGAAACTGGCCCAACGGTTTAACACAGCAGTATCCGCCATTGTACGAGCGAATCCAACCCTTAATCCAACAGCCTTACTCGTCGGTCAAACAGTCTGTATCCCCAGGCCATCCCAAACGCT
This sequence comes from Anaerosolibacter carboniphilus, assembly GCF_014205875.1. Taxonomy (GTDB): domain Bacteria; phylum Bacillota; class Clostridia; order Peptostreptococcales; family Thermotaleaceae; genus Anaerosolibacter; species Anaerosolibacter carboniphilus. Next base: position 21,701 of record NZ_JACHEN010000041.1, on the reverse strand, counting down.
GCCCCCAACTAAGAACATCCCTGTAACGGTGGAGGGAACAACGGAATATCGGCAGGCCAGATTACAACGGAGCGAACAAGGATATTATATCTATGTACTAAACAACTTTAAATTCACTGGGGAAGAACCCAGGAGTGATTTATTATACTTTGCATTCGATGATCGATTTGATGTTCGCATTGAACGGATTTCTCCTGATGCAAACATCGAACAATTGCGAGAAAATGCATTGACAGAACTAAGGCTCATCGGCACACCCCATGAAATGAAAGGTGAAGAAATATTTGATCCTTTCTTCCGCAATGCCCGATTCTTCCTTCATGCTTCTAGCACCACTGTTTCTAAGAATATCATCGTGATGGAAATCGATGGCTCATTATTCCGCTTCACCATGAATCTTCCTCATACAGAAGCAGCGGAAGGTGTTGTCCCCAGCCTCTATGCCATGCTGAAAACCATTGGGATTCGATAGTACGACGAAACCACAGCAAAGGATCTTTCTTAATCTTTCATGATTCTTCGCTATACTCGGAGAGATAAAGAGTGCACCATTACAAAAAATAGAGCACCCAAAAAATATCGGGTGAACACTGTTCACCCCTACGATTTTTCTGTATCCATAATCTATGGACTTTCATATACATCTTATTCCATCTGTGGGCCATTACAAATTGAGTTTTGATAATACCCCTTTATGCCTATTTCTGTTTCATAGCTGGAAATAGAACGATGATGCAGGATCGTTACAACCTCTCCCGCTTGCTGCCACTCTCCCACCAACTCATGAAACATTTCAAAGTCCTTCTCAAACCCCTGTCCTGTATTGATCCAAACGGGCCAAACAGGTTGATCATCTTCATATATTTCTAAAAGCAATCCACTGTAGGATGTTGGATTATTTTCCATATAGTCGGCCGCAACATAGCATTCTATAGACATGAACCTTCCTCCCTCAGTCTTTTCTTTAGGTTTTCCTTTAGCAAAGTTTCTATGCCTCCATCGAGAGAGAAATTCTACATATCCTTATTATCATAACAATTTTTATTCAAAAAATATAAAGAGAAGTGATTTCTCACTTCTCCCTTGATTAGTCTTGTGTATATGGTAATAAAGCAATAACTCTTGATCTTTTAATTGCTGTAGTTAAAGCTCTTTGGTGTGTCGCACAAGTTCCGGAAATTCTTCTTGGAAGAATCTTTCCTCTTTCTGTAACGTACTTACCAAGCTTTCTGATATCTTTGTAATCTATATGTTTTGCTTTATCAGCACAGAAGTTACATACTCTCTTTTTACGAGAACGTCTCTTTTTCATCATCATCTTATTTTCCCTCCTTTTTAGAACGGAATATCATCGTCATCTTCGTCGATGGCCTGGAAGCCGTTGGTATCCATGAAGGATGAACCCTCGAAGCCGCCGCCTGAACTTGCCTTATTTCCCCACTCAAGGAATTCTACTTGATCTGCTATAACTTCTGTGGTATATCGCTTCTCACCACTTTGGGTTTCATAATTGTTGTTCTGAATTCTTCCTTGAATTGCAACCAATCTTCCTTTGGCAAGGTAGTTCGCACAGTTTTCACCTGTTTTACCGAAAACAACTACTCGGAAAAAATCCGCTTCTTTTTCCTTAGAAAATGGTCTATTCACTGCTATTGAAAAGGTGGCTACTGCTTTTCCGCTGCCTGCAGTAAAGCGAAGCTCTGGATCCCGTGCTAATCTACCGATAAGGATTACCTGATTCATGATTACACCACCTTATTTTATTACTTTGCTTCAAGATTTACGATTAAGTGTCTGATTACGTCGTCAGAAATTTTGAAGTTTCTGTCTAACTCTTTTGGTAAATCAGCACCTGCCATGAAGTTGATCAGTACGTAGTAACCATCGTTCATTTTGTTGATTTCGTAAGCTAACTTTCTGTTACCCCACTCGTCAACGCTTGTGATCTGACCATCTGTTTCGATGATAGACTTGAACTTGTTGATTAGTTCGTTTCTCTTCTCTTCTTCAAGGTTTGACTTTAATATGAACATCGTCTCATATTTTCTCATGTATTCCACCTCCCTATGGACTGATTCGGTCCTACTTTTCGTAGGACAGAGAGCATATACTCACGTCTTAGTATTATATCATCAGTAGAAAAAATATGCAAGGATTTATTTGTATAGGCCTGCATACATCCCTTGGCCTATACCCATAGGCTATATATATATATAAAGCCGCATTTTGAAAATGCGGCCATCATGATCTACTTATTTAACGCTTCTTTTAATACTTCTCCTAATCGCTTGATGCCTTCCACAATCTTATCTTCAGGCATGTTGGAATAGTTCATACGGAAAGTATTCTCGTGTCCTCCATTTGGGAAGAATGAACCACCTGGTACGAACGCCACATTCTTTTCCAATGCTTTTACCATGAGATCTCTAGCATTCATATGCTCTGGTAGCTCAACCCATGTAAACAAGCCCCCCTCTGGATAAGTGAACTTCACCTCTTTTGGGAACACTTCCTTCATGGTATTGATCATAAGGTCACGACGTTTTCTATAGATGTTCTTAATCTTCTCCACATGCTCATCAAGGTTGTACATATCCAAGAATGTATCCAATTCTCTCTGAGAGATGGAGCTTGCTTGTAGATCTGCTCCCTGTTTTACCATGATATATTTATTTAAAATTTCTGGAGAAGCGAATACCCAACCAATTCTCAATCCCGGACAGAAGGTCTTAGAGTAAGTTCCTAAATAAATTACTCTTCCCTCTGTGTCAAAGGACTTGATGGATGGTGGAATTTCTCCCTCAAATCTTAATTGTCCATATGGATTATCTTCAACAATCGGTAAATCATACTTGTTCGCTAACTCAACCAATCTCTTACGACGCTCTACTGGCCATGTTCTGCCTGTAGGGTTTTGGAAATCTGGAATGACATAGATCATTCTAGCTTGAGGTGTATTTGCAAGTACCTTTTCCAATTCATCCATGATCATACCATGATCATCTGTCGGTACTTCTACGAACTCACATTCATATGCCTTGAATGCATTGAGCGCCCCTAAGTAACTTGGGCTCTCACAGACAACAACGTCTCCAGGATTTAAAAAGATCTTTCCACTAAAGTCTAGTCCTTGCTGAGAACCGCTTGTAATTAAGATATCATCTGCTTCTGCCTGGATACCAAATATGGCCATACTCTTTGCAACTTTTTGTCTTAAGGGTTGATGTCCCTCTGTTGTACTATATTGAAGTGCCTGCTTACCTTGTTCTTCTAAAACTTTCAGTGTCACTTTCTTCATTTCTTCAATAGGGAATAATTCTGGCGCTGGTAGCCCCCCTGCAAAGGAAATGATTTCTGGTCTTGTTGTCAGCTTTAATAACTCACGTATTTCAGAAGCTTTGATTCCTTCCATACGCTTAGCAAATTGAATTGCCATCTTCAAAGCACCTCCATCATAATATTTCTTTAGGAAAAGGTTTGCCCGACCAATTATCCATTTTAATTATATCACTAATTACCTATTTTTCTAGAGGATTTTTAAAATTTTTTTGTATACATGCCACAAATTTTGTAAGAAAATTCTGTTTTTTACGCTCAACCTTTGAGCTTTCTTTATAGGCGAAAATATTAATTTTCATATTTTCCCATGGTAATATTTAGTATTATTCTTCTTTTCTTTCTATGATTTTTTTAACCCTTTTTTCTAAGTCTACCCTAGAAATCCATACCTGCCGATCACAGCCTAGACAACGGATACGAAAATCCATTCCTGTCCGCAGGATTTCAAATTTATTGTTTCCACAGGGATGATTTTTCTTTACCTCCACCACATCACCCAATCTCAAATCCATTGGCATAAAATCTCACCCTTTCATCGATCATATAATTGATACCCATGCTTATACCTATACTTTGTATATCTTATCATATTTATCCCCATTGTGGGGAGCCTGTAAAATCAATTTGTATTCTCCTAGGGAATCACAACTTTTCCAGTTTGGTCAATATACATCCATCTTTCATTGGCCTTTACTGCCGCAACTCCATCATAGAATTTTGTCATCTCATCATAGATGGGTTCAATGATGGTCTTTCCAGTAGTATCGATAATTCCATACTTGCCATTTTTTCTTACTAGTGCCCGTTCTTCACCATAAAAAAGTTCGATTTCCTCATATTTAGGCTGAACGACGATCGTTCCTTTATCATTTATAATACCCCATAAATCTCCCATCCTCATTTTTGTCAACCCCTGCTCATTAAAATAATCTATTTCATCATAGATAGGCGCTATGATATTTTTTCCTGTCTCATCTATGTATCCCCACTTATAATCTAGGTCTACTCTGATTAAGCCATTCCCTAGATCAGTTAAATCATTATATATTGGCTCTATCATAATTTCCCCAGCTTTGTTTATATATCCCCATTTCCCAGCCACATTTATCTCTCCCAAGCCCCTTCTAAACTCTCTTGCTCGGTCAAACTTTGCCGGGATTACCATCTTTCCTATTTTATTAATATAACCCCACTTTCCTTCATAGACAACAGGAGCCAGACCTTCCTCGAAGCCATGGGTAAAAGTATAGATAGGCTCAATAACCATCTTCCCAGATGTATCAATATATCCCCACTTCTTATCTAACTCCACCGCTATAAGCCCTTCTCCCAAAAGATACAATGTATCATATATGGGTTCTATGACCATCTCTCCAGTGGTGTTAATCACCCCCTCTTTTCCATTGATCCTTACATGAATCAACCCATCGGAAAAGCTGCTGACCTGAGCGTAAATAGGTTCTATAACCATCCTCCCCATTGTATCAATAAAACCCCATCTACTATTGATCATGACAGCCGCCAATCCCTCTTCAAAATTGCTAGCCCGACTAAATTTAGGCTCGATGACGATTTCCTTGCCTTTCATGAAACCATATTTTCCTTTCAATTTAAAAAGATTCAAGCCCTCCGTACCATAATTAAACTCATCATATATAGGCGCTAATACATACTGACCTTGCTTGTCAACCAATCCATATTTCATCTTTTCTCGAACTCTGAAAAGGTCATCACCATAGGGCCATATCTCATCAAAGCTTGGCGCTAAGATCATTTTCCCCTGCTTATCAATGACTCCCCATCTTTCATCAATTTTCACCGACGCAAACTCTCCATAAAAATAAGATACCTCCTCATACCGGGGTTTGATAACCAACTTTCCTGTCTTATCAATAAACCCATACTTCCCTTTAACTTTCACACCTGCCAATCCACTGGAAAAATGCTGGGCATCCTCCAGTATAGGCGGTTTTGTTAGTTCTATGATGAAGAAAATACCAATTATAAGTAATCCAATAAACAGAATCCATCCCTTCCTCATTTCCATCCCCCTTCTATACGATAGTATATCACCTATTAAGAAATCCGGTAATATTTTCCCCTCTTTATATCTTTTATGTGAAATAATTCCATAATCATTTATAATGATAATATATCGTCTATTACTTTCTCTAGTCATTCAATGCAATATAAAGAGACTTTATTCATTACATCATAACTTCCATCTAACCTATATGTTAAGTAAAAAATTCATGGATGAGAGGTGCTATAATGGATATTTTTCCTCAAAGAAAATCGTTAAGATTAAAAAATTATGATTACTCACAGGTAGGACTCTACTTTATCACTATATGTACCCAAGACAAGAAACCTTATTTTGGCCAAATCGTAGATGGGGTCATGCAATTAAATAGCTACGGTCAAATTGTCAACCAATGTATTTCTAAAATAGGAGATTTACACATTGGGTTAAACATAGATTGTAAAGTTGTGATGCCAAATCATGTTCATTTTATTATCAAGAACGTAGGGGTTGCATATTATGCAACCCGCAATATGGAAGGAATGTCAACACAAGAAAAATCTAAAATGTTAGTACCGAAAATAATACAACAGTTTAAAACTTCAACGATAAAGTTGACAAAACAAGTAAGCGGGTTGCATGCTATGCAACCCCTACAATGGCAACGAGGATATTATGAGCATATTATTAGGGATGAAAACTCCTATCAAAAGATATATGAATATATAGAGAGTAATCCATTGAGGTGGGAGTTAGACCAATATTACTCAGATTAATATGAAAAATAAGATTATATATGAACACTATTCTGACTCATAGTAGAAATTAAATGCATTATCAATTCTATCAAGATAGACATAATCTTGTCCTGTAGGGTGGTGCTCCAATGGTAGAAAGTATATTAATATTTTTAAGTATCATCATACTCGTAGAATTCTATCGATACATGAAAATACAGAATAATCATCTCGTAATCTGTCTTCCATGATAAAAAGTCTTCTATCCATATGTCATCTAGGATAGAAGACTTTTTTTATTTAAACACATTTCAAAACCATCACTCAACTCTGTAATTTACTCCAATACAATATTTCCATCCTTTAGGTCTATCTTCACATGGTCCCCTTCTTTGAATCGATTCTTCAAATATTCCTCGGCGATCTCATCTTCAATGTAGCGCTGGATGGTCTTCCTTAGCGGTCTAGCACCATACTTTTCATCATAACCCTTTTCTAGGATAAATTCCTTCACTGCATCGGAAACTTCCAGAGTCATTCGCTTCTCCCCAACCTCTTCCTTGACCTCTTTTAGCATGAGGTCCACAATCTGTTGAAGCTCTTCTTTCGATAACTGGGTAAATACGATAATTTCATCAATTCTATTTAAGAATTCAGGTCTGAACGTCTCTTTGATAGCATCTCTCACCCGACTCTCCATCGCATTATAACCATCCTTGGTGAAGCCTATCCCATGGGATTTAAAATGGGTTCCCGCATTGGAAGTCATAATAATGACCGTATTGTCAAAGTATACTGTCCTGCCTTGACTATCTGTAAGTCTTCCATCCTCTAAGATTTGCAGCAGGATATTAAACACATCAGTATGAGCTTTTTCAATCTCATCTAGCAGGATCACTGAATATGGCTTTCTTCTTACCTTCTCTGTCAACTGTCCCCCTTGATCATATCCGACATACCCGGGAGGCGCTCCGATTAACTTAGAAACCGTATGCTTCTCCATATATTCCGACATATCTACACGGATCATGGCCTCTTCGCTGCCAAAAAGCTCTGTGGCCAGTGCTCGAACCAGCTCTGTTTTTCCTACGCCAGTAGGTCCAACAAAAATAAAGGAAGAAGGCTTTCTCTTTTTTCTAAAGCCCGAACGATTTCTCCGAATGGTTCTCGCTAAACTTACAATAGCTTGATGCTGTCCAATGACACGCTCATGGAGCTTATCTTCAAGAATTAGAAGTTTTTGTGCTTCCTTTTCCGTAATTCGCTGAACTGGGATCTTGGTCCATGCTTCAATCACAGCGGCTACATCTTCTATGGTAATCTCCGCTGTACTGGAAAAATCTTCGATTTCCTTGATCTTTTCCTGCAGCGTACACTCTTGCACCTTATACTGGGCAGCCTTTTCATAATCATTCATCCTAGCCGCTTCCTCAATCTTTTCTTGGAGATTCGCTAGATCTTCCTTTAATGCCTCTAGCTCAACCAACCCTTGATTTTTTAGGTTTGCCTTCGATCCTGCTTCATCAATGACATCAATAGCCTTATCTGGCAAGTATCGATCTGTAATATATCGCTCTGATAGCTTTGCTGCCATTTCCAATACTTCATCTGATATCTTGACTTTATGATAGTCTTCATAATATCCCTTAATACCTTTTAGGATTTCAATGGTTTCCTCTACCGTTGGTTCATCTACCATCACTGGCTGAAATCTTCTCTCTAGGGCAGAATCTTTTTCGATATGCTTTCTGTATTCTTCTAAGGTCGTGGCTCCAATTACCTGAATTTCACCCTTCGCCAAGGCAGGCTTTAAAATATTGGCAGCATTCATGACGCCACCATGGACTTCTCCTGCCCCCATAATATTGTGAACTTCATCAATGACTAAAATAACATTGCCACATTCCTGGGCCTCTGTGATGATAGACTTCATACGTCCTTCAAATTGTCCTCGGAATTGGGTACCTGCCACAATGGCCGTTAAATCCAACAGATATACCTCTGCGTCGAACAGCTTGGCGGGAACCTGTCGTTCCGCTATGCGCACTGCTAAACCCTCAGCGATGGCTGTCTTACCTACACCAGGTTCTCCGATCAAAATAGGATTATTCTTTGTTCTTCTATTGAGGATCTGCACTACACGATCGATTTCTCTATTTCTTCCGATAATCTTGTCTACTTCATGGTTCTTGGCTTTGTCTGTTAAATTTGTCCCATAGGTGTCTAGATATTTCTTTTTTCCCTTCGATTTTTTGCTCTTTCCTTTCGGGCCGGTCTTTTCCTTTACCTCAGGGCCAAGCTCCTCATCCTCGAAGTTCTCCGATTTATTGGTTATTCCTTCTGTAGGAGAAAGGGACCCATTAAAAAGATCCATTAATGCAGTATTCTCATCGAAGTCCCCCATATCTCCACCTTCTGTAGAGTCTATCATTTGTTCTGTAAGGCTTTCGATTTCCTCCCGCGACATTCCCGTTTGCTCCATTAGTTGATCAATCACAGGAATTCCTAGCTTTTTGGCGCACTCTATACATAAACCCTTCATCTCTGTTTTTCCATGTTCAATCTTCGTAGCAAAAACAATGGCTATATTTTTATTGCACATCGAACACTTTTTCACATTTATCCTCTCCATATTTCAAATATAATAAAATGCTAATCTAAATTTTTATATCATCAATACTTTTTCATCTGTTGAAATCCTCCTATGGGATTGTATATTATTATAGCATACTTATACCCTTTTCAACGGAATTTTCACCGTAAAATATCTGTCCTTTTCTTATAGTATGCTTTTTCCTGAATAGTATGTTAGAAGAGTGATATCAGAGCAGTTTCAAAATAAAAACTTTCTATAAATCTTGTCCCTAATAAATTTTTTGTCTACTTTTGGCAAAAACTTTATAGAATTTTTTCATATAAATAAATTTTTTTCTTGTAGTTTTGACAAATATTTTAAAAACAACATGATATCATTAGTTGTATTGATAAATATCGATAATTTTCTAAGAGCAGTATTATCACTAAGGTCGAAAGGAAGTTTGAAAAAAGTGGCGTTGTTAAGATTAAAAGAACTTGAGTATCAAATCGAAAAGCTTAGAAAGCAGCTATACGGCATGATCGAACAGAATCATGCTTTGATCTTGGAAGAAGTGGTAAGTGTGAGCCAACAACTAGACTTGTTGTTGAATGAATATCATTCGAAAAGGACACAATTTATCCTAATATAGGCAAAAGCTATCTTTCTTCATAGAGAGGTAGCTTCATTTTTTTCCCTAGATTAATGGAGTAATAAAGGATCTATCTTTCTTCTATATAATTCTGTCATTTTTATTGGGAGGGTGAATATATATTACTACATGGGCTTGTATCATCCATTTTAAAGCCTTTGTAAATAAGATGAAATGAATGGAGGATACTATGGATAAACTTTATTATTGTTTAGATTGTAAGAGAATCTTTACTGAGACCAATGGATGTAGTTATTGTGCATCACAAAATACCAAAGCACTGGTAAAAAGTGCACCCGTCAATGTAATTGGTACCAAAACCAAGGGAAATGTTCTAAAGATCCAAGGTGATATGGTTCAACTTCTTCTGGTAGACGAAAAAAACAATCGCTACATCAAAGAATTTCAAGCGGATAAGATTAGAAAGGTACTATAGTTTTCAGGCAAAGATAAAACTCCTAGCAGATTATATGATATGTATGCTCTAGGAGTTTTTATTTCTTCTTTCATATTTAGCTGTTTAGGTCAATATGGCAGTAACCGCCAGGATTCTTTTCCAAATATTTTTGATGGTATTCCTCTGCTGGATAGAAACATTTCAGAGGCTCAACTTCCGTCACAATGGGCTTTGTATACTTCATTTGCTGCATTTCCTTCGCCTTTTGAATTACAGGAAGATCCTCTTCCTCGAGGAAATAAATCCCTGTCCGGTATTGAGAGCCAATATCTGGTCCCTGTCGATTTAGTACCGTAGGATCTATGATTCTCCAAAACCGATTCAGTAAGGTTTCCAAATCGATGACTGTTTCATCATATATTACGCGGCAAGCCTCGGTATGACCCGTATCCCTTCTACACACCTGCTCATAGGTGGGGTTTTCCACATGACCGTTGGCATAACCTACTTCCGTCTCTACGACACCTTCAATTCGCGATAGATAGGTTTCTACACCCCAAAAACAGCCCCCTGCCAATACTATTTCTTTCATTTTGATCACCTTCTATGATAAATTTCATCTATCTAGCATATTTATACCCTTTTTCATCAAAATTAAGTCATATTTATGAAAAATTCCTTGCGCTATGGACTTACAGACGATTTTTTCACAATTATGATTTTCTTAACCTTTGGCATTTGACGAAATTTTTCTACATTGGGAATCTCACTATCCCGAATCTCTACAGCTTCCAAAGATTCCAACTCTGTAGTTTTATCTAAATCATCAATAATACAGTTTCCAATTTCTAAGCTTTTTAGATTTTCAAATTCTGCAATCTTTTTCATCGTTTTTATATTACAATCATAAAATCTCAATTCTTCAATACCTTTTAGTTCTTCTATCAATGATAAATCATTCAAGTCCATCCCCAGGACAGATACCCTTTTTAGTCCAGCAGGTCCCTCTATATGGGTTATCCCATCCAAATTTACATATGCAATTTCCAGCTCCTCTAAAGCATGTATCTCCTTAATGAACGCAAGATCCCTCAGCATCCCTTCTTCGATGGATACCCGCTTTAGCTTTGTCAATGAAGTAATTGGATTTAGATCTTTTATTGACTCAATATTCCAAATCCTTAGAGACTCTAGATTTTTTAAGTATTGTATTCCCTCTAAATCATATACTTTATCGTTAAAGGATGCTATAGACAGCCTTCTTAACTTTTCTAAGTTTTCCTGGGTGATCTCTTCCTCATCCCAGCCTGTTTTCAAATCTTTCTTAATTCTTTTTTCCAACACTGGATCCTTTATGAGATGATCTTTTCTTATAGAAGAATGTCCTGTCACGGCTAATGGAAGGATCATTACTATCGCTCCAATTTGCAGCCATTTTCTCTGAGTTGTTTCTCTTGCTCCATAGTAGATACTACATAATAGTAAATAACAGCCAGAGATCAGGGTAAATGGGATAGGTAAATATATTTGTTGAGAAAAATAAAACAGCATGATAATACATACTAATAAGAGAAGCTCTAGCTTATATAGGCGTTTTAAGAATATAAACTGACTGAAATATATTCCCCAATAGGGCAAAAGCATTAATGGTGCTGGAATATTCACATCAAAAAGATATAGCGCAATTAGAATAAGGCCCCATACTAAATATAATCTCTTCGCTTTTTTATAGTCCTTCTTTTCTTCTTTTTCCACGCTTTCACCCCCATCATTTAATATATTCCTCTCTATTCCATTATTTCCCTTTTTTAAATCGATTTATTTCCAAAAAAATGTGACAGAGCATAATCTCCATCACATTTCACCTAATCAACAGTCGGTCTCTTTTCCTTTTTCAACAGCCCTCCAAGCCACCGTATATCATCATCGATAAATCGATGCTGCACCTGGCCTACGTCAAACTTGAATAGCTTAAAAGCAAATTGCACCATATACCCTATGGCTAATGCTGTGATCAAAGTGCCTATCCCAATGAATCCACCTAGAACATATCCTATGGCCAACACACAGATTTCTATGGCATTCCGAATGAAACGAACCGACTTCCCCGTTCTTTTTGTCAAAGCAACCATCAGCCCATCTCTAGGTCCAGAGCCTAACCCAGCTCCGATATAAAAAATACTGGCAATACCGATGATAAACATGCCCAGGAGCATCATCAATAGACTAGGGAGCATATGCTGAAAAATCGGAATCAAATGATTCAACATGAGCACATCCATGAAAAGGCCAATGAAAATCATATTGCTAATAGTACCCCAGCCTAACCGCTCTCCCAAAAAACTATCTATAATGATCAGTAGCAATCCTACACCAATGCTTGCTTGCCCCATGGTAATCCCTATTGTGTTTGAAAGCCCCTGATGAAAAACATCCCAAGGCGCAAGGCCCAGATTAGCATTGATGGTCATGACAATTCCTATGGCATAGAGAAAAAGCCCTGTAAATAATCTTAAAATACGAAATAAAACTGCTTTCATACCTATCATCCTCCAGCTATTCACTCATGTGATTCTACTCCTATGGTGTATTATTCTATTTGTATTATATCTTCTTTGTTGCTATAACAGTCAACTATTAAATATAACAGTCAACTATTAAATATAACAGTTGTATTTAACACTCGATCTATTCGACCTTTTATTTCCAATACCTTCATCATAATTATTCATTTTTTTCTATCTAGCATATTTTTATTCCTTTCAAAAAAATATATAATAACTATATAGAACACTTTTGGAGGTTTTTCTATGAATATATTGATCGATAAGAGCAGTATGATACCAATCCATCAGCAGTTATATCAACAAATTTCTGATCGTATTTTATCAGGACTTATGAAGGAAGGTGAGCGGCTTCCTTCGATTCGCAGTATGTCTGAATCCCTAACACTTAGTCCAATGACCATCGTAAAAGTATATCAACAATTAGAGGATCATGGCCTTATTGAAAGAGCTCACGGCAAAGGCACCTTCGTAAAAAGGAAAGATCTGCTTAAAAACACGCAGAAGGATGATCTATCAAATCCCTATCAATGGCAGATATCTATTTCTGATTACTTGTCTAGATCTCGATTTCGCTACAATCCTAGCCTTTCAGCTGGTTATTCTGGCTATAATTTATCCATTGCATCATTGAACCACCAGCTGCTGCCTACAAAGAGAATTTTGAAAGAAGCCTATTCGTTGCTAGAAAAAAATTTAGATAGCCTAGGAAAATATGGTCCTGTTCAGGGTGATCTTAGTTTTAGAGAAACAGCTGCTCAGTATTTGAAAAACAAAGGTATCGTCACATCTGCACAGAATATTTTGGTCACCAGCGGTGCACAACAGGGTATCAGCTTAATTGCCCATACCTTTGTTGGGCCAGGAGATATTGTGATTATGGAGGCTCCTACATATCCCGGAGCTATCGATATCTTCAAAAGCAGAGGTGCCACGATCCTAACTGTGCCTGTAGATACTGAGGGAATGCGAACAGATCTGCTTTTATCCCTATGCGATAAATATTCTCCTAAGCTGATTTACACGATTCCACGCTTCCATAATCCAACGGGCTACAGTATGAGCCAACGTAGAAAAATTGAACTCTTAGCCATTGCTCACCATAATAATTGTATGATCATTGAAGATGATCCGTGGAGTGAGATTACCTATAGTACCATAAAAGCAAAGCCATTAAAATCTATGGATACACTGGGACATATTATCTATCTAAAAAGCTTCAGTAAAATTATTGGTCCTGGATATCGCGTATGTGCCATGGTAGCGGAAGGTTCCATTTTAGATCGTCTTATTGCGGCAAAGGCTAATCTCGATTCTGGCGCACCCCTATTGACGCAAAAGGCTATTATTCCTTTTCTTGAATCAAACGCTATGGTACAGTACCTCCGGCAATTAAATCTAACTTTATCATACAGACGGGATAAAATGATTAAAGTATTAAAAGCAAATGCTCCCACGGGCGTCACTTGGACCATTCCCGAAGGTGGCGTAGTCATCTGGGTAACTCTCCCAAAACATTTTGATATTGATAGCTTGTTTTATCGTTCTGTGGCAGATCACAATATTTCTTTTCTACCTGGTACTGTTTGTTATGCAAATGAGCCTGAATTTAACCATCTAAGACTTTGCTTTTCTTATCTGGATGAAGATGAACTAGAAATCTGCATATTGTCCTTATGCAGGCTCATTCGTGATATGATGGAGCATCAAGGCAACCATAGTCCTTTGCCTATGATATAACTGCATCATCACCTTATGCAAAAACCCGAGGTATACACCCCGGGCATAATAGATCACAATATTGAGTTTTGTGCAGCTCCTTGAAAAAAACAATTCTTAAGGATATGTACCTAGATGAACTTTAGATAGATCTCCTATTTTTCTTGTTTTTTCTCATTGGTCTGAATAACCATCCTTCTGGGATAGGGGATCTCGATTCCCTTTTCATCTAGTCGTTCCTTGATTCTCTTCCTAAGTTCCCTTTCCACAGCCCACTGCTCCATGGGTTGGGTTTTGGCCATAACAGAAATGATGACGTCATACTCACCTAGCCGCGTTACCCCTAGAACTGTAGGACCTTCAATGATTTTATCATTTTCTTGAGCCATTTCCTTGCATACCTCATCCATTACACGGATAGCATTGTCGATATTTTCTTCATAGGCAATCCCAACTTCTACCATGGCTCGCATATTCCCACGGCACTTGTTGGTCACCTTATCAATAGAGCCATTAGGAATAATATGAAGATCTCCATTGAAATCTCGAAGCTTCGTTACCCGCAGGGCCATTTCCTCAACAATTCCAGACTTTCCCCCAGTCTCTATGTAGTCTCCCACATGAAACTGATCCTCAAAAAGGATAAAGAAACCTGTGATCACATCTTTCACCAGATTCTGGGCTCCAAAACCAATGGCCAAGCCTCCGATTCCTGCCGCCGCAATCAAGGAAGATATATTCACTCCGAGAATCTCCAAAATTGGCGTAAATGCCACAAAATATATGGTATATCTCAAAATACTTTTGGTGACCCCTTTTAAGGTATTAAAGCGCTTTTCTTCCCCTACAATCTTAAACTTTTCCCGATTATCGAAAAATTTATCTATCAACATATTTATAAATCGAATGGACACCATGGCAATGAAGAAAATAAATATAATCTTTATTAATTTCCCTGCGTAGGCTGCCAAATAATCGGGATGGGTATATAAAATAAACATCTCTCGAATCTGATCTCCAAAACTCCCATATGTGTTATTCAAAGAAATTCATCCCTCTCTGTTAAAGTACTTTTGTTACCTGTCTGCCGTTCTCTAGCTTTTCTACAAGGAATACCTTATAGGTCCCTTGATCTCCCTCCAAGGTCTCCATGATGCTCTCAAAGATGGCCTTAGAAAATTTGATAGATAAGCCACAGCTGGCACTGATTTCTCTAGGTGTTGGGATCATTTCTATTTGAAATTTGCTCTTCAATAATTTTTCAGTTTTCATTGCATAATGGGTTGAATCAAAGGCAATTACATAAAATTCTTTCTCTATCATGGCTTCCCTCTAAATCTTTATTGTATTCTTGGCACCATTCATCTTCTCAACGATGGTATACATATTGGACACGCCACCAACCAGCAATTTATTCTTCAAATTAAAATAATCCAGGCAAGTACCACAAGAAAGGATTTCCACACCTTCTCCCTCCATCTGCCTTAAATAATCAATGACCTCTGATCCCTCCGTCGTCAACCTAACACCAGAATTTACAAATAACAAGGCTTTTGGGTAAGGCTTGCTCTCTGTCAATGTATAAATAAATCCCTTCATCAGTACCTTCCCTAGCTCAAAGGACCCTTCTCCCATAACCTCACTGCCAATTAACATGACCATATCCTTATGATTGATTGGCTTCATTCCGGTCTCCTTATGGCTACCTTCCTTGTAGATATGGATATAGTAATTACCCCCTTGTTCCTTTACATCTGCTTTATAGGCCATGTTCTGAACCAGCTTTAATACATTTTCTTTGGCTATCTCATTGTCCACAATGGTAGTGATGCTGCCTTCCTTCAATGCATCTAATACTTTTTTTGTCTCAATAACTGGTTTAGGGCAGTTCATCCCCCTAGCATCCACTTGTCTTTCCACGTTTCTTCCTCCCATTCTTTACTGGAATCAATCTAAGTTTATTATATCGATAAATTCTCCTTCTATCCTATAAAATTTCTTTATAGGATAGAAACCAACTATAGATTTCATCTATATCTCTGTAATTCGTTCAAACATGGCAATGATGGGATTATGATCATATAGATACTTTCCTAGAAAAGCATCCTCTAACCCTTCGGTAAAAATGCTCTGCTTTGTCATAGCTGTAAAAGGGGTGATCAGGGTAAGAAAAATAAATACAATCAACAGGCCTTTGGCAACACCAACGGATAGTCCTCCCAAATGATTAAAGGAGCTCAGTATGGGCAGGGATGCAATCCCGTGGAGAATGCGGGCCAGCAAATTCAATACTAGCTTAACCACCATAAACAGAATCAATATACTAATCAAATCAATAAACATCCTGGTCAACACATCGGCAATATAGCTTTGTACACCTTCCATAGCCCTGGCACTATAATCCTGCATGGTTTCACTCTTCATCAACAGCTCACCTAATCCTTTGGGGAGCTTTAATACCTCAAATATATTTTGATTCGATACAGATTCCATCCCTGTACCTTCCATGGCAGAAGCCGTTTCTACCTTTTCTCCCACCGTCTCCTGGAGGAAAAGAAAAAATTTAGGGTTTCGTAAAATATAATCCGAAAGTACAGGATGATAAATCTTTGCAACAAACCCTGCAATAAGAAAACTCATCATACTGAAAGTCGTAAGAATAAACCCTTTTTGCCATCCATGAATCCCATTTATCATCAATATCACAATAATCAAAACATCAATCCATCCCATTGGCACACCTCTGCTAACTTTTATACTTTACCTTCATAATCTCCAGCTTATTGTTTAATATCAAAACCATCCTATCGTTGGTCAACATATGTATTCCATAAATATCACTGTGAACCTTCTTCTCTCCTAGTTCCTTTCCTGCCTTGGAAAAAAAGTATAGGGTTCTCTTTGTGAAAGCCGTAATATTCTTACCCTTGGTATCAACCCCCAATATCTCCCCCTTCATAGGTACTCGCCCCATCTCTTCTCCGTCTATATTCATCATCATAAGATAATTTCGATTCTTTGTATCCATAATCATTTTTTTATTATTGACTAAACTTAATACAACAAAACCCTCTTCATTCCAAGAAACTTTATTCAAGGATGCATCCATCTCTTTACTCCACAATAACCCTTTTCCTTTATCGAAAGCGATCAATTTGTGGTCACTTACATTGAATAATCGATTGTCGCTATGGAAAAAAAGCTTTGGAATCACTTCGTTATCATACTTATTTCCTCCTAAAAGCTTTCCATCGGCACCATAGAGAATAACATTGGTTTCGATTTTATCATTTTCCACATCTAACACCGATAGAGCAATCATGGACCCATCCTTCGATATGGCACCATCTATAATATCTCCCTTGCCTAGTTTAATGGTTCCCTTCTTTTTTCCACTGGAATCATAGACAAAGATCGTGCCCCCTTGCGCTTCCTCTTTACTCCACATGACAAGAAATCCTTGGTTAGATACCATATCTTCAATTTTTTGACCAGACTCCGCAGTCCAAAGAAGATTGCCCAGGGTATCAAAACAAAAAACTATGCCTTTTTCCCTATCTGCGAGAAACAATAACTGATTACTGTTTACTAGTTTAGGCGCTTTCGCAGGCTGCTCCTTTGCCCATAGTATTCCTCCCTGATCGTTATATACCGTCAGTGTGCCCCCATTGTAAATGGCAATATTATTCTCATAGGCCTCAATGGTGGTATCTTCATTCTTATCGTATTGAATAACGCCTAATTTGCTAAACTCCATTTCCCCTCGGCCCATGAGATTCTTGATCATGGTGATCCCCTTGGCACTGCCTAATATGAAAATGGTTATAATGACAAGCATGACTAGCACCCTAATCCTTGTCCTTCTCTTTCGCGCCATTTTTTTCCCTCCTGCCAGTCCCTAAAGATAAGGAGAGCTGGCGGTAGCCGAACTCTCCCCTGGATTTATCACATTTTATAAAATCTCTCCTACCATAATGGCAATATCATCCTTGATCTCCTCTGTGGCGTAATCTCTAGCCTGATGGATCACCATATCAATAAGGGTTTCAATCTCTTTGTCCTTGTTTTCCAAACATATCTGAAAAACCCCTTGCGTCTGGAAGAATCCCTTTTCGTGATGATAGGATTCCGAAATACCATCGGTATAGAACAATAGCTTATTTCCTTTTTCAAGAGCAATCTGATTTTTATCGTATTCCACATCTTCAAAAATGGTACAGATAGGAAGCCCTTCGATATAGATCTCTTCCACCGTATCCTCCTTTAGTAATATAGGCATACAGTTATGTCCTGCATTGGCATAGGTGAAAAGCTTGGTATTTTTATTATATACACCATAGAATATGGTAATATAGTATTGATCATCTATATTTAATTCTCGATATCGATGATATAGGTACTGCAACGTCAAAGCTGGATCGATTGCCTTTTCTCCTAGATTTTTTAATGTTTGTCGAATAAACATGGTCATCATAGATGACGTCACCCCATGTCCAGAAACATCGGCCATATACATACCAATATCATGGTCATTGATCTCTATCACATCATATACGTCGCCACCTAAAATTTCACTAGGAATATATTTCGATGCAATTTTCATCGTATAATTATAGACTCTGTTTTCAGGCAATATTTTGTGCTGCAGCTGCTTGGCAAAGTCTAAATCACTTTTCATCTTCCTATTTTGTTCTATCAAAAGACGCTCCATAGCCTTCTTTTCCGTCACATCCCGAAACACCTCTACAGCATATCGAACACTGTTGTCTCCACTCTGTATGGGAGAACTTACTACAGAATAAATCCTTCCATCTACCACCTCTTCCTTGGTAATGGCGGTTCCCTCAAAGATGGCACGATTGGAAATACAATGCTCACAAGGGGAAGTTTTTCCTAGAGCCCTAAAACATTCTCTTCCTACCGTATCTCCTACGTATTTCCGCATGGGTTCATTCATAAACACGACTTTATTATCCTTATCTATCACCCGTACCCAATCCTTCATGCCTGAAAGAATGTTTTCGTAGAATTTACGCTGCTGGATTAATTGATTTTTTAGTTCTTTGCTCATGTAAGCAACCCCTATACTGTTTACTCTATATTCTATTATTCGAGTAAATTTGAGAAATTCCTTCTAAGAAACTTTATAACCCATTATCATACCCATGGTTATTCTGCCCGATAGACAAATGATTGAAAGAGCATAATCAATACAATGAAGATGCCAATATACCCAAACAAAGGATATAAAGTATGGACTAGGCTTTTGAAACCAAAATTGGCCAGAGGTATGGCAGCGATACAAAATAAAAGAGCAGTCCATATTGGCCCGATACCCAGCTTATCCTTAATACCTTCAATAAAAACAAATCCATTGGACACAGCCGTTGTCAGCATAGCTAGCCACAGAAGAATCCCATAGCCCAATTTTATATTGCCTCCCAATCTGGTGGCAATAGCCATCATTGGAATTTCTACTCCGTTGATATCTGTATAAAAAATCAGGGTGGGCAGCAGTAGAAATCCTGCCAATAGACCTAATCCTATGCCCCCAATGATTCCACTCCCCACGGCCGTCCTCTTATTTTTTATCAGTGGAAGTAGCGATGACAATACTGCAATAGCCCCAATGCTGTTGTAGCTTACATAGAGGAGGGAAGAAGTCAACCAATTTCCGGTCATATTACTAAAAATCATCCCTGCTTGGTTGCTCATAGTAAAGTCATTTTGGAAAGTTACAATACTTCCTATAGCTAAGATTCCTATCAATAATAAAGGAACTATCATAGTATTTAAAAAAGCTAATCCGCTGATGCTAAATACAAAAGTAGCAAAGC
Source organism: Anaerosolibacter carboniphilus (assembly GCF_014205875.1). GTDB lineage: Bacteria > Bacillota > Clostridia > Peptostreptococcales > Thermotaleaceae > Anaerosolibacter > Anaerosolibacter carboniphilus. The sequence goes on along the minus strand of NZ_JACHEN010000041.1, from coordinate 1,858 downwards.
AGACAAGTGTCATACTCCAGATTCCCAGGGTTTTTGATAATTCAAATTGCTCCTGAAATAGAGCTCCACTTCCTGCCAGCATGACACAGTATCCTGATAAAAGCAATAGAAACAAAATACTCTTGATGCTTTTTCCTAGGCGAGCTCCCATGGTAACCTGCAGCAAATCCTCAAAAGAGGTCAATCGAAGCTTATGTACTTTTAAAAGGATTAGACTTCCGATAAGTCCAAATAGTACAGATGCAATCCCAATCCCATAAAATCCCCAGATGCCATATTTGGTGAAAAACTCCATAATCTCCTGCCCTGAAGCAAATCCAGCCCCAATAACAGTCCCTATATAAATGCTGGCAATCTTAATGATATTTCGATTCTTCATAATGGACCTCCCATTCTTACGGATAATTCATTCTATGTCTATGGGACGGTCTTTCATGATAAACTACCACAATTATTTACATGTCTTCTTTTCTACCTTATATCCAAGCAGTCCAATTGAACTCCCCCCACTTATCTGACCTTGCGGTCTGATGGAAGTGGGAGATTCCTAAGAACACCGACCTATCGGTCAGTTATTGATTAGGCTATCCCTGTCGTCCCAACAGTTAGAAGTCTTATGGCTTCATTTTTAAGATTTTGTCCCGCGTTAATATCTCTATCGTGATGTGTGCCACAAGAAGGGCAGTTCCACTCACGAAGGTTTAGCTTCTTAACGTCTTTATTTTGATAGCCACAACACGAACAAAGCTGAGAACTGGCAAAGGTCTTAGACACAGCAACTACTTCTTTGCCATACCACTTTGCCTTGTATTCAAGCATCGTTCTGAATTGTGACCAAGATACTTCACTGATTGCTTTTGCTAACTTGTGGTTCTTCAGCATATTCGATACTTGCAAATCTTCAATACCAATTACATCGTGGTTTTTGATGATTTCAGTAGAGATTTTTTGCAAGTAGTCTGTTCGTGCATTTGTGATACATTCGTGAATTCTTGCAACCTTGATACGTTGTTTGTTCCAATTCGAAGAACCTTTTACACGATGGGAAAAAATACGTTGTGCTTTTGCTAGTTTTTCTTCGAGTTTGCGAAACCATTTTGGATTAGAGAATACTTCTCCAGTACTCAAAATGGCAAAGTCTTTTAGTCCCACGTCAACACCGACGGAAGAACCTGTTTTTTCTAATGCTTGCACTTCCACTTCTGTAAGAATAGAAACGAAGTATTTTCCGCTTGGATTCCGTCTAACAGTAACATTAAGAATACGACCATTCACTTCACAACTTTTGGCAAAGCGAACAAGACCAAGTTTCGGTAACTTAATTTTGTTGCATACAATGGTAATATTTCCGTTTGTTTGCTTTGTTGTGTAGGACTGTATTCTATTCTTTTTAGATTTGAAACGTGGTGCTTTGTTCTGTTTTTTAAAGAATCGTGTATACGAATCAGCAAGGTTTTTCAGTGAAGACTGAAGGGCAATACTATCAACTTCTTTTAGCCATACTAATTCTTTTTTCAACTGTGTTAATTCAGCGGAACAAGAATTATATGTTAGTCCTTTGCTTGTTTCTTTGTATGTATCATTCCATTGTGCTAAAAACCGATTGAATACAAAACGAGAACATCCGATTGTTTTAGCAATTAAGATTTCTTGCTTCTTATTTGGATAGATACGAAACTTGTATGCTTTGTTTACCAACATTGATTTTCACCTCACTTCCGGCAGGAACTTATGTTCTTATTATACCATATTGAGGAAAGTTTGGTAAAGTGAAAGACTAAATTCCAGTTTGTAAGACTAAATTCAATCCTATGGATGTTACTCTTACACGTCTCTTTCAGTATAATAAAAGTGCAGA
>NZ_JACHEN010000040.1 GCF_014205875.1 Anaerosolibacter carboniphilus | reverse complement strand
GGCAATACATCAGATTTTCTTCCCATAGTAAAGCTCCCCTCATATTAAACAGTAATATTATTTTAACTGTCTACTATAAGGGGAGCATATCATTAAGTGCAGTACGGGTTTATTTATATTATGGGACAAATTCCTTTAGATATCCAAAGAATTTCGCCCTTTTATACCGTAACACCAGATTTAAATATAGTAATTTCTCTAAAATTATTTTTTTCATTATTCACCAATTCACCATTGGCTACTTTTAGTATATATTCTACAAAGGTTGCCAGCATTTCATCCATGGAAACATCCTCTATTAATTCCCCTGCATTAAAATCAATCCAGTGCGGTTTTTTCTTAAATAGAGTACTATTCGTAGATATTTTCATAGTCGGCACAAAGCTGCCAAAGGGTGTTCCTCTTCCCGTTGTGAATAACACCATATGGCATCCTGAAGCTACGAGGTCGTTTCCAGGAGAAGGATTCTCATACACAGGTTGATCATGACTGATGAAGTATCCCTTAAAATCATTGATTAAATCCACTGTTTTTTCGAATATCTTTTCATTAATTCACCTCTTTTATTGCTTCAACCATTCCCACCTGCTCTATTTTCTTTAAATAAACACAAACTTGTTCTTTTAAGCCCGCTACAGCATTAAGATTCATTTTCCAAATCTTTTCCTGAGCCAATACAGTTTCTACAATCTTTCCTATACTGTCTTCTGTACCATCATGCGCCGCCCATAATCTTTCATACATCTCCAGTATTTCTTGATCATCTTTCAGTTCTAAATTCGCCTTATTCTCATAAAGCTTGATTAAGGAAGCCAAAGAAAACACGATCTTTTTAGAGAGCTCGCCCTTTCTATCTTTATACATCAATAAAGATGGGAGTACTCTCGTTTCAAATTTTGAATGGGAATTGAGGGCAATGCTCGTTAAAAAGTGCTTGATAAATGGATTTTTGAATCGATCTAAAACCGCATTGGCGAAATAGTCCAGTTCTTCCTTGGGCAAGTCTAACGTCGGAACGATTTCGTCGAAAATAGTTTCTCTCACAAACTTTCCAACAAGCTTATCTTCTACGGCTTCTCTTACCGTTTCAAGTCCATATAATAGGGCAACGGGCACCATGCTTGTATGGGCTCCATTTAATATCCTTACTTTTCTTGTCCGATAAGGGGCTAGGTCCTTAACGAAAAGTACATTCAACCCTGTCTTGTCTGCTGGGAATTCTTCTGCCACAAAGTCTGGTCCCTCAATCACCCATAGATGAAATTGCTCCCCTTCTACAACAAGTTTATCTTCATAGCCTAATTCCTTTGTGATTTCTTCAATGGAATCTTTGGGGAAACCTGGGACAATTCGGTCTACAAGACTATTGCAGAATGTGTTGGATTCTTCTATCCAGCGAATGAATGCATCTTCCAGCTTCCATAACGCAGCGTATTGTAGGATCGCCTTCTTTAAGTTCTCTCCATTTTTATCGATAAGCTCACAAGGAATAAAGATTAGCCCCTTTTCTTTGGCACCATCGAACTCCTTATAGCGTTCATATAGCAGAGCTGTTACTTTGCCTGGAAAGCTCTTTTGTGGCTTATCCTCAAATCTATCCTTTTCATCAAATACAATCCCCGCTTCTGTGGTATTAGAGATCACAAAGCGCAGTTCTGGATTGCTCGCAATTTCTTTGTATTGTTCATAATCTCTGTAAGGATTAATTCCTCTGCTGATGGCTTCCACGACCATTTTTTCTCTTACAGCCTCACCATCTTTGATACCATTTAAATATAATGTATAAAGCCCGTCTTGGTCATTAAGCATATCTACCAAACCTTGCTCAAGGGGCTGAACCACCACAACACTAGACCCAAAACCAGCCTTTTTATTCATCAAATCAATCATCCAATCACTAAAGGCCCTTAGGAAATTACCTTCTCCAAACTGCAATACTCTCTCAGGATATTTATTATATTTATGGATTTCTTTACTTAGTTTCATCCAAAATCCTCCTTAATCAAATTTCACAAGAACCTTTAATTTAGAGCCATCATTATTGTTTAAAGCTTCAAAGGCATCGATGACATGCTCTAATTCAAACACATCAGTTACCATCTTATCGATATCTACCGCTCCCTGCGATACCAATTCAATTAATGGTACAAAATCATTTAAACTGTTTCTCGAGCCGTATACATCTAATTCCTTTTTTAATAAGATGGAATGGTTAAAGGTAGTTTCTTTCTTTCCATTGCCAATCAGTACGATTTTTCCTCCAAAAGCTGCACAATCAATGGTATTTAAAAAGGTCTGAGGTAAACCTGCAGCTTCAATACATACATCCATGCCGTTACCGCTGGTAATTTCCCCAACCCTTTCTTTTAAATCTTCTTTTGTAATATTTATAACACCATGGGCTCCCATCATCTTTGCATGCTCTAATCTTCCATCAAATACATCGGCAATATATACCTTTGCACCCCTTAGTTTTGCTGAAATCATAGCGAATATCCCGATGGCTCCTGCCCCTAATACCAATACATTATCTCCCTTTTGTATATCTCCTCGATTGACTGCATGATAGCTAATAGAAAAAGGTTCTATCAAGGCCAATGTCTTTGCAGATAGTCTATTTCCGTTATAGATCCTCTCTATCGGCATGGTGATATATTCTGCAAAAGAGCCATCTCTTTGAACGCCCATGGTCTCATTGGACTCGCAGCAGTTTACCTGCCCTCTTTGACAAGAATAACAGTTTCCACAATTGAAATATGGATTTGCCGTTACGATCATGCCCTTCTCCAAACCAAAATCATTTGCTTCAATTTCTACGATCTCCGCAGAAAATTCATGTCCTGGTATTCGGGGATAAGTTGCGAAAGGTTGATTCCCTGTATACGTTGCAATATCCGAACCACAAATACCACAATATTTTATTTTTAAAAGGGCTTCTCCATTTTTAGGAATAGGCTTCTCCATTTCAACAACTTCAACTTTACCAGCTTCTTTTATGTGAACGACTTTCATTTTTTCCATGTTTATTTCCTCCTACATTGCCGTGAAAAGCAATGAAGCAGATATAAGATTCTGCTCCATATACCTAAAAGATCTTCATTAGGGCTGCTTTTCGTGCATTTGATAAATGTTCTTTTATGGTTTTCTCTATCTTCTCTTCATCTCTAGCAACCAGTGCATCAATGATCGCAAAATGCTCTGGTCTTGATCTTCTTTCGACGTCATCTATCTCTAAGGTAGACATCACACGAATTCTATAATCTAAATCATATATCTCATTGGTAAATCGAATGAGATGCTGATTGTTTCCACTTTGAACGATATATTTATGAAATTCTAGATCTAAATCAAAATATTTCACATCTATGGGCTTTCCTAAATCTAGCCTAACATTATCAAATTTTTCCTTCAGGCTGAGCAGGTATTCTGCAGACATCTGTCTACAAGCCAGCTTTGCCATGTGTGGCTCTACCATTTCCCTTATTTGGAATACTTCATGAATGTCCTTCGCTGATATGGGAGAAACGATCATACCTTTTCTTGGATATATGGTGATAAACTTTTCTTGATTTAGACGCAAAATGGCCTCTCTCACAGGTGTTCTACTGATTCCCAGTTCTTCTGCAATCTGAGCTTCCGAAATATCACTACCTGGCATCCATTCACATTTTACAATTTTCTCTTTTATGAGATTGTACGCTCGTTCCTTCAAAGGCAATTGTTTTTCAATCATATTCTTCATGAACTATCCCACCTAGCTATTCTAATTTAAATAATCTCTATTCATTATAGAACGAATCACTTTTCTCGAATGAAAATAACTTATATCTTATTTATTCTACAATTTTCCAGCACAATTTTACAACCTTTTTTCTAGTAGAATAGGTTCACAATTCCCGTTGAGAAAACTGGGAAGAAAGTTAATAGTATTAGACATACAAACAGCAGGATATAGAAAGGTATAGCTTCCTTAATAAATGTTTTAATCTTACATTTTGTAATCCCACAAGTTACGAACATCAATGTCCCCATAGGTGGCGTAATACAACCGATAGCACTATTGAAGATAAATACCATAGCAAAGTGAATTTCGTTAATCCCATAAGCTGCAGCCACAGGCGCCAACAATGGTACCAATACGATCATAGACGCATTACCTTCAATAAACATCCCTACAAAAATCAAGAATACATTCACTGCCATTAAGAATATATATTTGTTGGAAATCATTCCTACGATCATTTCTGTAACTTGTTGGGGAATTCTTTCTTTCGTAAGAATCCAAGCGAAGGCAGAAGCTGCTCCAACAATCAGCATGATGGAAGCCGTACTGGCAACCGTCTCCTTTAATCCATTGACTACATCCTTAAAGCCCATCTCTCGATACATAAAACCAAGGAACAAAGAATAGACGATGGCAACGGCTCCAGCCTCAGTAGGCGTAAACATTCCGATACGAATTCCACCGATGATGATAATCGGCAGTAAAAGAGGTAATGCAGCACCTTTTACAGCAGACATAAATTCTCTTGGTGCGATAAATTTCTCACGAACAGGTTTATAGCCACGCTTCTTGGAAATAACCGATACAAGAATCATCATAGAAAGACACAGCAATACGCCTGGCCCGATCCCTGCAATAAACAGTTTTCCAATAGAAACATTGGCGATAGATCCATAGATGATCATAGCAATTCCTGGGGGAATTAACGGTGTAATCATGGCTGAAGCTGCTGTAACCACAGAAGAAAACTCTTTTGAAAATCCTTTTCTTTCCATCTCAGGCACTAACATCTTTGATTGCATTGCTGCATCTGCAAGGTTTGATCCAGACAGCCCACCCATTAAAGTAGACAACAATACATTTACTTGGGCAAGACCGCCATTCATATGCCCTGTCAATGCCTCAGCAAAATTCATTACCCTCTTTGTAACCCCAGAATAGTTCATATATACCCCAGCACATATGAAGAAAGGTACAGCAAGAAGGGGAATACTTTCAATACCAGCAATAACACGCTGGGCAATGATTTGCGTTGGAACATTCGGTGTTAAGGCGAAATAAGTAATAGAGCCGGCAAAAACGGAAATGAAAACCGGAACCTTCAGAAATAAGAATGCTAACATTACAATTGCAGCAAGACCCACAACACTTATGCCCATTTTTACTCGCCTCCTTTTACTTCAGCATTTTTCAGAAACAATGATTGTGCTGTCATTATCGTAAAGTTGATCATCATGAGGACACAGCCTATCGGGAAAGCTGCATAAATAACAGGATAAGGTATATTTAAAATATTTGTCGTTCTTCCTGTTCTTAACAATTGCCCTACAAGATTACTTCCATGAATCGTAAAATATATAAGGACACCTAAAACAACCACATAGATGAATACTTCGATTATTTTTTTCAAATTCGTTGGAAACATATCTACCAGAACATCTATGGCGACATGACTCCCTGTGCGGAAGGCTGCTCCGCCGCCGAAAAAGGTAATCCATACAAAACACCAAAGCTGAACTTCCTCTAGCCACATAAAAGGACTGCTGAAGAAATAACGGGTGATCACACCCATAAAGGTAACGGCAATAAGAAAGGCCAATGCAATTCCTGTGACAAACAGATCTAAATTTAGCAAGTAGTTCAATGCTTTATTTTCTGTTTTCATTTTTGAACTCCTTTCAATATATAGGCCGGAGGCAAGTCTTGCCTCCGGATGTTAAAACAATTCTTATCTATTGGAAGAATTTGTTTACTTCATGCTCTCTTTTACAGTATCATATAATCCTTCTGACCACTGAGATGTAAATTCAGGAAGGGTGTAGAATGGCTCTGCTGCTTTTCTGAATTCATCTTGGTTCACTTCAATAATTTCTACCCCTTCAGCCTTAAACTTCTCTAAAGTTTCTTGAGTTACTTTCTCTTGAAGATCGTTATTGTAAAGACCAGCTTCATTTCCTGTCTCCATTAAGATCTGTTGTTGTTCAGGCGTTAAAGAATTAAAGAACTCTGTGCCACAAATCCAAGTTGTAAAGTTTTTCACATGGGCATCCAATGTTAAATATTTAGCAACCTCATGGAATTTTCCATTATATAACACTGGAAGTGGGTTCTCAAGACCATCGATGGTACCTTGTTGTAAAGAAGTATATACTTCCCCTAATGCCATAGGCGTTGGTGTAGCTCCCAATACTTCAAAGCCTTTGATCTGAATTGTATTATTTGGTACACGGATTTTCATACCCTTAAGATCAGCTACAGTTCGTACAGGTTTTTTTGTAAGGGTATGGCGATCTCCATACATCCAGTTAGAAGTTAAAAGCTTTAAGCCTTTTTCTTCTAATTTCGTACTTTGCTCAGCATACCAATCGCTTTTTGTAAGATTCCATGCATCTTCCCATGTATCGAATAGATATGGTCCAAAGACGATTCCAAAATCAGGAACACCACGATCTGCATAGAAAGCGCCATCAGCCAATGTGATCACAGAATCTCCTGCTAACATTTGATCGATGATGTCATTCTTAGAACCTAACTGACTTGAAGGAAATACTTCTAATTTCATTGTTCCATTACTCTTCTCTTCTAGAAGTCTCTTCCATTCATTTACTGCTAGGTCAAGGGGTTCGCCAGGATTATTTTCATATCCAATCTGGATAATCACTGGTTCACTTGTCTCTTTCGCTGTATCTCCCTGTGGTGCTGCTGGAGAGCTACAAGCTGCCAATAACGCCAACATCATTACAGCTACCATTAAAATTGCAATCCTTCTTTTCATCTTCATCTACCTCTCTTTATTTATTTATGTGCCAAGGCACATACATACAAATAAATAGCTTTTGTTTCTAGTTAAAAAACGTTTTCATACTTCTCTAAAAAAATGAGAAACCTTTATTTTTCCCAGAATAGCCCATTGAAGTACCCATTCAATCTATGGGCGAAAAGTATCGGATATAATATCAAATATATCTGTGATATATCACTGATATATCACAATATAAACTATATACTATTCCCCATCTTTCGTCAATATATACATGCGATTATTTATCGTTTATTTGTTAGCAAAGTGCATTTAAATGATTTATGTATGATTAAAGAAGTTTTTAAATCCTTTTAATTTTCACAATAGATAAAGAATGTAGTTGGGTTGATATCTGAGGTCTGCGGGCGAACACTGTTCGCCCCTACTAAATGAGCACAGTATTCCGTAGGGATCGACAGCCCTCGCCGTTCCGTGGTTTTTATCTGTATCCTACGGAACGACAGGGTCGTCGTTCCCTACAGAAAACCATGATTTTCCATGATTTGTAGGGTTGGACGACCCTGTCCAACCGTTATCGTTGTGACGTATTGTTCTACAACTCTTTCTCTTACTATTCCAGTAAGCTTTCCAAATAAACCTAAAAAGAAAGAAGAGTCTGTTTCTACACAAACTCTTCTTTCTTTATTATATCTATATTTAGGGAGAAGAAAGCTTAATATAAACGTTCTGGTCTTTGGATAAAGTGGAGGATATTCCCCTCAATATCTCTGAAAAACACAGTTTTTACACCATTTGGATTCACTTTCAAATCTTCAATAATCTCCACGTTATGCTGCTGTAGATTTTTGTACTCTTCTTCGATTTGATCTGTTCCAAAGGCCAAGTGACGAACCCCTTGGTGCTTATTGGTAGCCACCATGCCGTCTTCCTCAGCATGATAGATTTCGATCATGCTTTCATCTTCCATCAACAGGAAGAAAGTAGGGTTTTCTTTTTTGTTATCATATACCACTTTAAGATTAAATAGCTTCATATACCAGTCTTTCAGTGCCACTGTATTTTTTGCACAAATGCCTACATGCTCTAATGTTCTCATGGACTTATCCTCACTTATACGTTTATTATCTTTGTACTCTACCGGACGCATCACCTTTGATCAATGTTTCTACTTCCTCAACGGATACGAGGTTAAAGTCTCCAGGGATTGTATGTTTTAATGCAGAAGCCCCTACTGCAAATTCTAGTGCTTGTTTGAAATCTCTCCCAGAAATCAATCCGTAGATCAACCCACCAGCAAAGGAATCTCCGCCACCTACACGGTCTACAATTCGAATGTCATATCTCTTAGAATGATAGAATTCGTTTCCATCATAAATAAGGGCAGACCAGCTGTTGTCTGATGCAGAATGGCTTTCTCTTAATGTTGTTACTACGTATTTAAAGCCAAATTGCTCCTTCATTTGCTTGAAGATATCTTTATAACCTTCTAGCTCTAATTCACCCTTCGTTACATCTGTATGTCCTGGCTTAAAGCCTAACACCTTTTCTGCATCTTCTTCATTTCCGATACATACATCTACATACTGCATAAGGTTTGTCATTACCTTTTTCGCCTGGTCAGGTGTCCATAATTTTTTTCTATAGTTTAAGTCAACACTTACAGTTACCCCATGTCTTTTTGCAGCCTTTAATGCTTCTTCAGTAAGCTGAGCAGCTTTTTCGCCTAATGCTGGTGTTATCCCTGTAAAGTGGAACCACTCTGCATCTTTAAAAATTTCATCAAAGTCAAAATCACTAATTTCAGCTTCTGCAATAGCAGAGTTTGCACGATCATATACTACCTTAGAAGGTCTCATGGAAGCACCATTTTCTAGGAAATAAATACCCACTCTATCACCGCCGCGGGCAATATAATCCGTTTGTACCCCAAATTTTCTTAAGCTGTCTACAGCGCATTGTCCAATTTCATGTTTTGGAAGCTTTGTTACGAAATGTGCATCTAAACCATAGTTCGCCAAGGATACGGCAACGTTTGCCTCTCCACCACCATATACTACATCAAAGGAATCCGATTGAGAAAATCTTTTAAATCCAGGAGCAGAAAGTCTTAGCATGATCTCTCCCATGGTTACTACTTTTTTAGCCATTATATATTCCTCCTTAAGCTCTCGCTTTTTTCACTTCTTCAACAAATTTCCTTGCTGTTTCTGTTACCAGTTCATAATCCCCTGTCTTTGCACCCTTTGTAAGGTCTCCACCAGTTCCTACTGCGATGGCACCTGCTTTAATCCAATCCTTTACATTCTCTAAACTCACACCACCTGTAGGCATGAAGTTTCCTTGAGGGAGAGGCCCTTTGAAAGCGCTGATGATGGATGGTCCAAAGGCATTTCCAGGGAAAACCTTTACAATTTCAGCACCATAGTCTAATGCTTCAATGGCTTCTTTCACAGTCATAATACCAGGCATTACTGGAATTCTATATCGATTACATAACTTTACTGTTTCAATATTTAAGCTTGGACTTACAATATATTTTGCTCCTGCTAAGATACACGCCCTTGCTGTCTCTGGATCAAGAACTGTTCCAGCACCAATGATGACATCTTCATTTTTGTAAACCTCTGATAACTCTTTGATGATATCTACAGCACCAGGTACCGTCATGGTGATCTCTAATGCCTTGATTCCACCTTTCTTTACTGCTTCAATAATTTTCATTCCTTGTTCTTTTGACTCGGCACGGATAACCGCCACCACACCGCTCTCTACGATCTTTTGAATCGTTTCAATTCTTTTCATAAAGCACCTCCGAAATTGAGTTACATGTTGTCTGACATCGTATAACTATATTATATAATATGTATTTAAAAAATCAATCTATATCTTTACATAAACTCAAAGAATTTATTTTTTGTTTTCAATATTGTCTACATCTTTATATTTTTCATACCATTCCAATGCTTTTAAGGCCCCTACTCCCCTTGATTTGTCATCTTTTTCATTGTTATTACTCCTTTTATTTGTATAAATATATATAATAGCCCATCACTTATGATGGGCTATTTTTTGAGACAACTATTCCATGTATGCACCCTTCATCGGTGATACCGCTGATTTTGTATATAGGGATAATACACCCTTTTTAAACTTTGGCTCTGGCTTGATCCAATTTTTTCTTCTCTCTTGTAATACGTTATCGATTTCATCTGGCATCATTTCCTGGCCTTTGATGCCAATAATCTCTAGGGTTCGATTTGGAATATCCACCTTGATTAAGTCGCCCTCTTCCACCAAGGCGATAGGTCCTCCTTCGCTGGCTTCAGGAGATACGTGGCCTATGGCCGGGCCCCTGGTTGCACCGGAATATCGTCCATCAGTAATCAGTGCGATGGAGGATACCAATTCAGGATCTGTGGCGATGGCTTCTGTGGTGTAGAACATCTCCGGCATACCACTGCCCCTTGGACCTTCATAGCGGATAAACACCGCATCTCCAGGCTTAATCTGCTTGTTGATCACTGCTTCAAAGGCTTCTTCTTCTGAATCGAAGGGTCTAGCTGTTAAGATTGCCTCCATCATTTCTTGTGCCACAGCGGAGTGTTTGACTACAGCACCCTCAGGAGCTAGATTTCCTTTCAGAATTGCAATGGCACCCTCTTGTTGAATAGGATTGCTCTTTGGCCTAATCACAGTTTCTCTTTCTACACCCAATTCCTTTAAATACCCCTTGCATCTTTCATAGAAACCATTCTTCTTTAGGTCCTCTAGGTTTTCACCTAATGTTTTCCCTGTTACAGTCATCACATCAAGGTGTAAGAACTCTTTGATTTCCTCCATGATAGCAGGCACGCCCCCCGCATACCAGAAGTATTGTCCTGGGAAAAATCCGCTAGGCCGTATATTGGCTAGATAAGGGATTCTTCGATGGATCTCATCGAATAGATCAGGTGAAATTTCAAATCCCAATTCATGGGCAACCGCTGGAAGGTGTAATAAACTGTTTGTAGAACCAGCAATGGCTGCATGGACCATAATGGCATTTTCAAAGGCTTTCATGGTCATGATTTGCGAAGGTTTTATATCAAGATTTATTACTGCAAGCAATTGTTCAGCCGTTCTTTGGGCTTCTTCTTCCATCTCTTGAAGGGTTGCAGGCATTACTGCCGTTCCAGGCAGTGCCATGCCCAGGGCTTCACACATAACTTGCATCGTTGCTGCTGTACCCATAAAGGCACAGGCACCACAGGAAGCACAAGCTGTATGCTGCTTGTCTTTAAATGCTTCTTCCGTGATCTCTCCCCTTTTTAATTGGGCACTATAGGTTCCGATCTGCTCTAGGGTTAACATGTCTGGGCCAGCCTTCATCAATCCCCCTGTAAAAATTACGGAAGGCATATCTAATCTGGCGATCGCTTTTAAATGAGCTGGAACGCCCTTGTCACAGCTGCATATAAACATTGCTCCATCAAAGGGTGTAGCCAATGCTTGTATTTCTATCATATTTGCGATCATCTCCCGAGAAAGCAAGGAATAGTTCATGCCGTCATGGCCCTGTGCAATCCCGTCGCAAATATCTGTGGTTGTATATTTAGCTGGCTTAGCACCTAGTCTATCCAGTCTACTTTCCGCTGCCTGAACCAATTTATCTAAGTGGGCACTACCTGGGTGACTATCTCCCCAAGTACTTTGGAGAAATATCTGAGGTTTATCTAGGTCCTCGCTAGTCCACCCCATCCCCATTTTCAGTGCATCCATTTCCACGGCTACACTTCTCATTTTCTGACTCTTTAGCATATGAAGTCCTCCTACCTATTTAACCAAAATCTACATTTCTACTTCAACAGTTTTGGCAAAAAAGTTGAAATTTCTGGTATGAATGTCAGCAAAGTCACTGCTGCAAATAAAGCTAGAATAAACGGAAAAATAGCCCTTGTAATCTTCTCTATAGAAATCTTAGAAATATTGGAAGCAACAAAAAGGTTTACTCCAAGAGGAGGTGTTAAGAACCCTATTTCAGAGTTAACAACCAATAGTATACCGAAATGGATCGGATCTACTCCTAAATTTGTAACCACAGGCAACAATAAAGGTGTTAGGATAATCACCGTCGCCAACGTCTCCATAAACATTCCTATAAATAGTAAGAACAAATTGATAAGCATCAAAATCACAAATTTATTTTGGGATACACTGGATAAGTACATTGCCATTTTATGAGGTATTTGGTACATTGTCATCAATCGACCAAAAGTTGTAGCAACCCCTATAATAATCATTACCGAACCCACTGTAATAGCCGTTTTATAGAGTGAATTGTAAATCTGATCAAATTTTAATTCTTTGTAGATGAACGCACCCACGACAAAACCATACACAACGGCCACAACTGCTGCCTCTGTCGGTGTAAAGATTCCCCCATAAATGCCGCCTAATATGATTACCGGGGCGAGTAAAGCCCAAACTGCATCCTTTACCGCAGAAGCAAATTCTCCAAATGTGAATTTCTCCCCAGAACCACTATACCCATTCTTTTTAGCAATTATATAGCCCACTGCAATCAATACTGCTGAAATTACCATACCAGGTAATATCCCAGCTATAAATAAATCTCCAATAGAAACACTTCCCACAACACCATAAACAACCATGACGATACTCGGTGGAATCAAAATTCCTAATGCCCCACCGGATGCAGCCACAGCTGATGCAAAATCCTTGCTGTAACCCTTCTTAATCATCGCAGGAATCATGATGGAACCAATGGCTGCAACGGTAGCAGGACCAGAGCCAGAAATTGCTGCAAAGAAAGCACATGCTATAATTGTAACTGTCGATAAACCACCTGTGAAAGAACCCATCATTATATTAGCAACCCTTACCAACCTTTTTGATAAACCTCCTGTTTCCATCAAATTTCCGGCCAGTATGAAAAAAGGAACGGCCATCAAAGGGAACGAGTCTACCGCTACGAAAGATCCCTGGGCCAAATATACAGTTGGCATATTACTAAATACGAGTCCCAATAATGATGCAAAACCGATGGATATTGCTATTGGCACCCCTAATAAAAGAAAAACCGTTAAACTTCCAAATAACACTAGTGATATTGACATTGTTTCACCCCATTTCCTATACTTCTAAGCTGTCTTATTCCCCATCCGAATCATTAATACGTTTTACATCTATGACGATTCTCTGAATTAATCTAACCATCATCAATCCATAACCCAATGGAATAATCATATATACCACATTCATTGGTAATCCTATTGCTGGCGATAACTGTCTATTGGAACCTAGATGCTGCACCAAATAGATCCCATCCTTAAGTAAGAAGAATGTAAATGCAAGAAAAATCAAGTCTGCAAATATGTGGGCAGCTTTTTTCGCCTTTCCCTTTAAAAACATAATTCCTACTTCTACGCTTATATGTTCCCTCTTTTTCACCGCAAGTGCTGCTGAAATATAGATCGTCCAAACAAATATAAATCTTGCCGCCTCCTCCGACCATGCCAATGGCATATCAAAAACAAACCTCGATAAAACCTGAAAAAATATAAAAATCGTCATAAAGGAAAGGAGTATAGCTGCAAGATATTCTTCAAATTTATCCTCTATACGTTTTAATAGATTCATTTTATCACTCCTCACAAATGGTCTTATAGCATAATATTCCAACTATCAATACTTATATGAAAGGGTTGAATATAATATTATATTCAACCCTTTTCTTCATCTATCGATAGAGCTGCTATTTTGCCAATTCTTTTTGTACTCTGTCTAAGTATTCAGCAATCTTTCCTTGTGCAAATTCTCCATAGATGGCTTGGGCCTTTGTTTGGAAAGCTTGCTGCTCTTCTGGAGTCAATTCGATTACCTTCATACCATTTGCTTCTAGCTCTTTTGATAATGTCTCGTTTGCTTCTCTATTTAACTGTCTTTCATGGTCTCTTGCAATCTTCGCTGCTTCCATGATCGCTTCTTGCTCTTCTGGTGTAGATTCATCCCAGAACTTCTGGCTGATCATGAATACGAATGGAGAATATAAGTGCTTTGTTAACGTTGTATATCCTTGTACTTCATAGAATTTGTTGTAGTAGATAGTAGCAATTGGGTTTTCTTGCCCATCTACTGTTTTTTGTTGTAGCGCTGTAAATAGTTCTCCAAAAGCCATTGGTGTCGGATTTGCTCCAAATGCTCTAAACGCTGCTAAATGGATTGGGTTTTCCATTGTTCTAACTTTTAAGCCTTTCATATCTTCAGGCTTTCTTACTTCTACTTGTCTATTTGTTAGGTTTCTAAATCCGTTTTCCCAATAAACTAATCCTTTCATTCCTTTAGCAGATAAAGAGTCTAATAACTCTTGACCAATCTCACCATCTAGTACCTTATCAGCAGATGCTTCATCAGGGAATAAGTATGGGAAGTCAAATACTTTGAATTCTTCTACGAAGTTTCCAATTGGAGCCGTCGATGGACATGTACCTTCTTGTGTTCCTAATTGTAACCCTTCCATCATAGCTCGGTCATCACCCAATGCACTATTTGCGAATAATTGTACATCTATTGTATCTACTTTCTTGTTTAACTCTTCTTTAAACTTCTCTAAGCCTTTAAACTGTGGATGGTCTTCATTTAGACCAATACCAATTCTCATAACTCTCTTCTCAACTGGTTTGGTTTCTGCTGGTGTGTTTCCACCTTCTGTAGTCGTTTGCTGCTTAGGCGTACATCCCGCAAAAAGACCTACAACTAACATTAGTGTTAATAAAATCGCTAAACTTCTTTTCACTAAAACCCCTCCCATTTCTCATGTTTTTATATTTAAACTGGATATCTACATTGAATTCTCTAGACTTCACTTTAATTCGCACTTCAAAGTTTAAGAATTGTTGTAGACTACCCTATTTAAAATCTTTTTATTTATTCAACTTTTCTAAATCCTGAATCGCATTGAATAACATATCTTTTGTCACCTTATATGGCATCTTCAGCATATCTGGCGCATTCACTGCCTTCTCTAGCACAGATTCCAGATACATTCTGTCATCCTTTACATCTATATCACTTAAGCATGTTGGCAACTTAGCCTGTTTATAAAAAGGATATAGTCTTTCAAACTCTTCTTTCTGTTCATCCATCACAAGAAGCACCAACACACCGTAGCCTACCACTTCTCCATGAAGATGATGCTTCTCTATTTCTTCTAGTAACGTAAGTCCATAGAATAATCCGTGGGCTGCAGCCCCATTGTTTTCATCGCCCACTAGCATGGCCACGATTCCAGTACTAATGATATTGTTTAAAATGATTTGCTCCAATTCAAAAGAGGATACTTTATTTTCGCTGTCCGACAAGGCTTTCACCCCATATTCGATAAGAGGAAATGCACACATACTGCTCAATTCTTTCGCCATGGAAGCGCTGTGACAAAGCTTTTTTCCTCTTGTGGTGACACCAACCTCGTAGTATTTAGCAATGGTATCTCCAATGCCTGCCCATAGATATTTTGTGGGTGCATTGGCAATTACATGGCTATCCATAAAGATATGTACAGGCGGTTCAGATAAATGAAAAAGGAAATCGAAACTGCCTTGTTCAGTATATACAATAGAAAGCGCTGTAGTGGCTGCACATGTTGCTGCGATGGTAGGGATTGTTATCACAGGTAACCCGACTCTCTGAGCTGCACCTTTGGCAGTATCAATAGCCTTCCCTCCCCCAACACCTATAATAATATCTGCTGCTGTTTGCTGGGCCTTTTCCGCCGCCATATCTATATTTTTCTTTGTACACTCTCCTCCATACCAATGAAAATCAATGATATCTATCCGATTCTCTTGAAGTGTGATCTCGATTTCTCTTTGTGTCATTTCTAAAGCCTTTCTTCCACCTACAATCAGAACCCTTTGGCCGTACTTTTTTACCGTATTTCCAAGGTCTTTCAAAACGTTTTCCCCTATCGTATAATTCGGAAATTTAACCATTATCTTATTCATATCGTCCCCACCCTTTTACCGATTCCCATCCGTTGGTGAATCTTTTTCAACAGCCTTAATACTCCTGATCTCAGTGAGGGTTCTTTCTATATGTCTCCTCATAAAAAGAGCTGCTAATTCTGAATCCCTCTCTTTGATTGCATCTAAAATTTTCTTATGTCCATGTAATCCTCCATCGGGTCCAAGATATCGATTTAGCTCTTGCTGATGAAACTTCCATAAGTCCGTTAAGATACTGTTCACTTTTATAATCAACGAGTTCCCTGTTCCTCTTGCAATACCCATATGAAAATTATAATCTGCATAGGTGAAGTTTAAGGGTTCATCCTTGCTATTGCACATTTCTTCATAGCATTCTTCTAAAAACTCAATCGTATCATCATCACACTTCTCAGCACATAGTCTTGCACTGTCTACCTCCATCAATATTCTGAATTCCAGAATATCGATTAGATTATCCTTCTCAAGAAGTATCATGGGGATTAGGTTATTCAGATAGATGGATGGAGAAAGTTCATTTACAAAGGTTCCTTCCCCCTGTCTTTTTGTGAGAACATTTAATGCTACCATTTTTTCTATCGCTTCCCTTACAGAAATCCTGCTAACCCCTAAATCTTGAGCTAGTTGATTTTCAGACGCTATTTTCATCCCTTGTGTCCATTCCTGTTTGAGAATCTTTTCCTCTATGGCTTTATATACAATATCACTGGTATTTAATTTTCTATTCTCCATAATTCCCTCCAACTTGTATTACAACTTATGACTTGTTTTTATTTTATATTACGGTTTTTAAACTGTCAATCCATAATCTTCAAAAAATTCTTTGCTTTTTCCAGTATTTTTTCGATTTATTCTGTGTTTTCTCTATCCAAACCATTATTGTTATAATATTCTGTAGTTTAACTTGTATTACAACCTCACCTATGCTATATTGAAAATAATTAGTTGTATGACAACACATTTCAGTAATTTATATATAGACTGAACAATCATTTGAGGGGAGATGTAATTGCCATGTATTGGAGAAGTAAAGATATACTTAAACAACCTGAGTGGTCCAATGTTCGAGCTTTGTATAAGTCTAGTGGATATACAGATGATGATTTATCGAAACCAATCATTGCAGTGGTGAATTCATTTAGTACCATATGTCCCGGTCATTTCAATTTAAGAAGTTTGGCCCAGCATGTAAGAGAAGGAATTCGAGCTGCTGGAGGTACACCTGTAGAATTTGGAACCATTGGGGCCTGTGATGGCATGGCAATGGGTCATGACGGTATGCGATTTGTTCTTCCAACCCGGGAATTAATTGCAAATGACATTGAAATGATGATCCAGGCCCATCGCTTGGATGGCATGGTATTACTGGGTTCCTGTGATAAAATTATTCCAGGCATGTTAATGGCGGCTGCTCGACTAGACATTCCAGCTATCTTAGTAAATGGCGGCCCTACCCTGCCTGGCAAACTCAAGACCAATAATCCCTACGGAGGAGAATATGTTGATCACTCCATCATTCAACAATCTTTAGGCTCTTTGCAGTCAGGTAAAATGAATGAAGAGGATTATTTATGGCTAGAAGACCATGCTGTACCTACCATCGGTTCTTGTGCTATGTTAGGAACTGCCAATACCATGGGCTGTCTATCAGAAGCCTTGGGAATGACTTTGCCTGGCAGTTCTACCATTCCAGCAGTATACAGTGCCCGCATGGCAGTCGCATATGAAAGTGGGAAGGCTATCATGTCATTGGTCCAGAATAATTTAACCGCACGGAAGATCATCACTCGAGATTCTCTAGAAAACGCTATTAAAGTAAACTCTGCCATCGGAGGTTCTACCAATGCTGTACTTCATATATTGGCCATTGCTTATGAAGCAGAGATTGATTTAACCCTTGAAGATTTCGGCAGAATCAGTAAAGAAGTTCCTCATATTACGCCTTTAATCCCTGGGGGTCCCTATACCCTCCTTGACTTGCATGAAGCTGGAGGTATACCGGCAGTGATGAAGGTGCTAGAAAAATCATTGGCTTTAGACGCCATTACTTTAACCGGAAGAACCGTAGGGGAAAATAGCAGCAAGGTACGTGTAAAAAATACAGACGTCATAAGAGACTTGACCAATCCTTCAAACAAAAATGGTGGGATAGCAGTGCTAACAGGAAATCTCTCCCCTGAAGGAGCTGTAACCAAGCCTTCTGCAATTCCAAAGGAAGCCCACACATTTAGGGGACCTGCCGTTGTATTTGAAAGTGAACAAGATGCACTACAGGGTATTACTTCCGGTATGATTAAACCAGGTGATGTCCTAGTCATAAGAAATGAAGGACCTAAGGGCGGTCCTGGTATGCCAGAGATGTATAAAGCCATGAAACTGCTGGTTGGCATGAATCTAGGGAGCAAAGTTTGTGTAATTACAGATGGTCGTTTTTCCGGATCAAATAATGGCTGCTTTGTTGGACATATTTCCCCAGAAGCTGCAGAAGGCGGGCCCATTGGTGCTGTAAGAAATGGAGACATTATCGCTATCGATGTAAATCAAGGAACCATAGAGGTGGAATCAGAAGATTTCTCTGAAAGATGTAAAGATGTAAATTGTTATACCAACACAAAATTCAAAGGGTACCTTTTTTCCTACGGTAAACTTGTAAATTCCGCAGCTAAGGGAGCCATTATTCCTGTACGTTAAAAGACACCCTCTCCTGGTGCCTTATGATTAAGATACTTATATTTTTCTCTCCATCTGATTTATAATACAGTTAAACCCGTCCTATCAATTTTACAGGGCGGGTTTAACTTTTAATGATTTAAGAATTTCCTTAACCTTCTCTACAGTTTGTCTTGTGTCATTTACTGGTAATTCATTCTATCATTATATTTATAAGCCAGATAACTATACTATTTAGTAAACATACCTTTTTAATGTTTTTCTAATCGCACCCTTCGATGCGACCAACTCTTCAAAGTAGTTTTCTATAATTTCGCCTAATCCTACGTCATATAGGTTTATACCAAAAATAGTAGCATTGGATAAGATAGGTCTAAGTTGTTCATGGAATGGGCCTTGATCTCCAAGGGAAATAGACGCTACGTAAGGTGTTACTTCTGCCAAAAGGGGATCTGCGCTCAGTTCCATTTTATTTCCATTGTCATCAATACCCATTAAGTATCTGCACCATCCAGCTAGAACAAGGGAAATAAGCTTCAGATCTGTAACATTTAAGTCTTCTCTTGCTATATAAGCTTTTATGGTTTCTCCAAAACGAATTCCTAGTTTCTGCGAAGTATCTGTCGCAATTCTCTGGGGTGTGTCAGGCATAAATGGATTTGGAATCCTTACTTGAAGTACTTCATCAATAAACTTCTTCGGATCAATAATTCCTGGGTCTACCACCACAGGCAAACCTTCTACATAACCAATCTTCTCTACAAGAGACTTCAATTCAGGATCTTCCATTTCCTTCGAAATTAAAGTATATCCGAGCAAACAGCCGTATATGGCAAGGGCTGTATGAAGGGGATTAAGGCAAGTACAAACCTTCATTTTTTCCACTTTATCTACGGTTTCCCTATCTGTAAAGATAACTCCACCTTCTTCAAGATTAGGCCTTCCATTCGGAAATAGGTCCTGTATAACCAAATACTCCGATTCTTCTGCATTTACGAAAGGCGCCACATAGGTATTTTTTGATGTAACAACATCCTCTACATCTTCAAAACCAACATCTTTCAACATCTTTCTTACACTTGGATCTGGTCGTGGTGTAATCTTATCAATCATACTCCATGGGAAAGCCACAGATTTAGGATCACTAATATATGCTTCAAAGCCTCCATCTACGAGTCCATTCTCTACCCACTTTTGGGCAAAGGTATTTACAGCATGGAAAAGCTTTGTTCCATTGTGAGACATATTATCCATACTTACTAGTGCGAGTGGTGTTTTTCCATTGAGGTATCTTTCATATAAAAGAGAAGCTAGTTTACCGATATAGCTTACTGGACTTTGGGAGCCATTATTAAAGTCTTCCACTACCGCAGGGAAATATTCTCCCTTGGCATCATTTAAGCTGTATCCCTTTTCTGTGATTGTGAAACTTACCATTTGCAGACTTGGATTGACAAAAATTTCTTTTAGCCTATTCCAGTTTTCTTTATTCTGTGGATCTACAACCAAGGATTCTACAATGCTGGCAATCACAGTTTTTTCTATGCTGCCATCAGCCTTTAGGGTAACAAGCACACTTAGGTTGTCATGGGGCTTATTCATTTTTTCTATGATTTCATAATCAAATCCTTCTGCTACAATGATCCCCTTATCACTCTTACCCTTATTTAAAATGTTTTGCTGAACATTGGCTGTAAACGCTCTAAAAATATTCCCAGCACCAAAATGAATCCAAGTAGGGTTTGCTTTCGTATTGGCTTTCACTTGCTCAATATCAAATTCAGGTAGTTTAAATCCTGCATTTTCCCAAGCCTTTGCATCAATTAAATTCCTAATGTTTAATTTCATTTTAGTCCACCTCTTTCTTATATTTTCCCAAAGTTCACTAAGCAATATCTATATATCTAATCCTATCAGACATATATAAGGACATTATGTCTGATAGGATTGTTTATTCAACAACTTCCTTTTTTGATATGTTTTATTATTGCTTAGCTGACTTCTCTATGGCCTCCCATAATCCTAATAGGTAGGTTGCCCCTAAAGCTCTATCATAGAGACCATAGCCAGGCATCGCCTTTTCGCCCCAAATCATCCTTCCATGGTCAGGCCGAATAGGTCCGGCCATACCGATATCATAAAATGCTTTCATAATTTCAAACATATCTAAAGATCCATCAGAAGATAAATGCGCTGCCTCGTCGAATTTACCTGGTGCAAGATGGATAACGTTTCTTACATGGCCAAAGTGAATTCTTTCCCCAAAGCTTCTAATCATATCTGGAATATCATTGTCAGGATTAGAGCCTAGAGATCCTGTACATAGTGTTAACCCATTGTTCACAACAGGAACTGCATCTAAGAGTTTTTGAATATTTGCCTTATTGTTTACGACTCTTGGTAAACCAAATACAGACCATGCCGGATCATCCATATGAATGGCCATCTTAATTCCATATCTTTCACAGGTTGGCATAATCGCCTTCAAGAAATATACAAGGTTTTCAAATAGCTTTTCTTCATCTACCCCTTTATACATTTCAAATAGCTCTTTTACCCTGGAAAGTCTTTCTGGTTCCCAACCTGGTAAAACAAATCCCCCAGAATTGGCATCCATCTCTTCGAACATCTTCGCAGGATCAATTTTATCGATAAGCTCCTGATCATAGGAAAGGACTGTAGACCCATCAGGTCTCTCTTTTGCAAGATCAGATCTTGTCCAATCAAATACAGGCATAAAGTTATAGCATACTAGGTCTATGCCTTCTTTGCCAAGATTTTCGAGAGTTTCGATATAGTTTGCAATATATTGATCCCTTGTGGGAAGACCAATTTTAATATCATCATGTATATTTACACTCTCAATACCACTCAATTCAAGGCCTACTGCTTCTATTTCTTCCTTCATAGCTTTAATTGCTTCTCTGCTCCATACCTCTCCAGGCTTCGTACCATAAAGCGTTGTAATAACACCTACACAACCAGGAATCTGTCTTATTTGCCCTAAGGTTACAGTATCATATTTGCTTCCAAACCATCTTAATGTCATTTTCATTCTTGCAATCTCCTCTCTATCTCAATTAAAGTATACTAGTATGGTAGTATGTTTCTATTTGTTTGTCAATATGTTATAGCATGATTCTTCATTTCATAAGTTATCTTTCTTAGCAGGTTCCATTATTATTCATCCTACTTTTCTAAAAATATACAAAAACAAAGTCGCAAATACATTTTTTGTAAATACGGCTTCATCTTTGCATAATAGATCATTATATTTATTTTTGAGTCTTTGAAATGACATAGTCATAAAAGGCTTCTTTTTGTTTTCCTAATACTTTATTCGTTAGTACAAAACCATGCTTCGTCGTTGAAAATATAACAATCATACTCGGTTTTTTTGATACCCCTTTTATCGTATTCCATTTTAAATCCGAACTTTGTTTTTCAGTTTTCACATGAATTCCATGATCATCAAAGCTGATCTCCATATCATGGAGAACCGTTGCTACCTGTCTTTTGGCTCGCATATAAACGACTGCGGGTTGAATAACCGTAAATAAACAAATTGCAATTATGAAGAGTATTTTCATAAAGCTATTTACATCGCTCCAAAACTTTGCTGTCAGCAGTACCATGGCAACCGTAAATATCATATTACATACCCCTACCATTGAACCATAGATACCGTACATGGATAACTGCCAAAGATCAAAAGCAGTTGTTTGATAGGTAAACTTATATTTCATATTTCTCTTTACCTAAACAATGATGGAATCCATAAACTAAATCCAGGAACGAAGGTAATCAGTATAAGGGTAACGATCATACATAGATAAAACGGCAATGTGGCTTTAACAAGACGCTCCATGGATACTTTACTAACTGCAGAGCCAATAAATAGTACGGAACCAACAGGTGGTGTTAAAAGACCTATACCACAGTTTAAGACAAGTATAATCCCGAACTGAACAGGATCAATCCCTATTGAAGTTGCAATCGGCAGCAAGATTGGGGTAGCAATCAATATAATTGGCGCCATATCCATAATACATCCAAGAATTAAAAGAATAAGGTTTAGTAGTAGTGCTAAAACAATCGGATTATCTGATATGCTCGTAATAGCATTTGCTGCTAAAGTTGGAACATGCAAGCGTGTCAGTAAATATCCAAAAATACTTGAAGTTGCAATCAGAATGAGCACGATAGAAAGCGTATTTACACAATCTTCAAGCACTTTCCAAACGCCCTTCCAGTCAAGTCCTTTATAAATAAATACACTAACAATCAAACTGTAAATAACCGCAATAGCCGCAGATTCTGTAGCTGTAAAAATACCGCCAACCACACCTACCACGACGATCAGAACAGCTGCAAGTGCCCAAAAGGAAGAACCAAATTGTCTTATCAAATTCATCATGCTGAATTTTTCACCCTTTGGATAGTTTCTCTTCACGGAAATGATATAAGAACCTACCATCAAGGATACTGCTAGCAGTGCTGCCGGTAAATAACCTGCAAGGAAAAGACTGCCCACCGAAATACCACCAGCAGTAGTCGCATAAATAACCATATTATGACTTGGTGGAACCAAAAGGCCTTCACAGGATGAAGTAATGGTAACTGCCGTTGAAAAGTCATCATCGTAGCCTTGGTCTACCATCATAGGAATTAAAATACTACCAAGTGATGCAGTATCTGCTGCTGCAGAACCAGAAATACCTCCAAAGAAGTATGATGCAACGATGTTAACCATCGCCATACCGCCTCGCATCCAACCAACGCAGGCATTGGCCAGTGCAATCAGTTTTTCAGAGATGCCACCAGATCCCATAAGAACTCCCATTGTAATAAAGAAAGGTACTGCCATAAGACTGAAAGAACTAATCCCCTTTACCATCTGCTGAACAATGGTTGTAAGTGGAAGTCCTTGATACAAAAGAGTGAACAAGGATGAAAGCGCCACTGCATAAGCAATAGGAAATCTTAAAAACACCATGATGAAAAAACTACCAAGCAAAATCAATATTGCCATACTTTCAGCACTCATCATAGATCCTCCTTTTTTGCAAAAATTCCTTTGATATGATTATATAAAATCTCTATTTCGAAAATGAACATGGCTATACCTGCTAACGGAACCGGAAAATACATCCAGAACCTAGAAAGACCTGGCATACTCACATAAGATCCTTTTCCACCGATTTGCACTGCATACTTCCAGCCCACTACAAACATAACCACTGCAAGTGCTAAAACAGCAACATCTGAAAGAATATCCAAAACGAGTATTACTTTTTTAGGCAAATATCTATCAAATGCTGTCATACGAATATGCGCATTTCTTCTGATGGCTAGAGCAGCTGAAAGAACTGCCATGTATGCCATACAAGTTAAAACGATTTCTTCGCTCCAGGCTGGGTCTGGAATAAAAGGTATATATCGGCCAGCCACTGCCATAGTGGTAATAGCAATATCCACTACTAAAAGTAACTTACATAACAAAAGTACAAACTTATAAGCCACATCATATGCTGGTTTAATCTTCTCAATTGTATTAAAAATTGTAGGCATACCTTACCTCCTTAAAAAGTTAGACACAAAGGTTGTAACCCCCCTCTGTGCCTTTAAAATCTTCCTGTTAAATATTCAAATCTTATTTCATATCAACAATTTTTTTATAAAGCTCTTTGTTATCTGCTGTAGCAGACTCAATTACACCTTTAACCGCTTCCTGCCAAGGTGTCTTATCCTCAACATCTACAACCTTAACACCTTCTGATTTTAATTGTTCTAGTACTTTATTTTCAGCTTCTTCTGAAATCTTTCTATTGAATTCTGATGCATATTTACCAGCTTCCACAAGAATATTTTGCTGTTCTTCGGTAAGTTTATCCCAAGCTTCATCTGTAATGATTACTTGAATTGCGCCAAGTGTATGACCATCAAGAATTAAGCTTGGTGCAACTTCTGGGAATGCATTTGATTTGTAGTTAGCAATAGGCTGTTCAGCAGCATCTACTACACCTGTTTGTAATGCAGAATAAAGTTCACCGAAAGATACAACTGTAGGAGAAGCACCAAGTCCTTCTACCATACCATTCATAACAGGGTCATTGGATACTCTTATTTTCAAACCTTTTAAATCGTTCATACCATTAAGTGGTTTCGCTGAAAAGAAATGACGGAAACCTTCTTCTCCATAGAATAAACCTCTAACACCGCTACCCTTTTCATGGGGCTCTAGAAGGAATTCAGGAGCCAAATCAGAAGTAGCAAAATTCCAGAAATGCTCACGATTTACAAATGTATAAGGAATAGAAAGCAGTTTTGACTTTTCTCCACCGTAAGGTGTAAGGGCAAATGCTGAGATACGGGACATATCAATTGTTCCGCCGCCACCAAGCATTGTATCAAGTACATCATTTTCTGAGCCTAAAACACCACTTGCCTGAATATCGATCTTAATCTTTCCACCTGAAAGTTCTTCTACTTTTTCTTTAAAGGCTGTATCTGTTTGACCAACAATCGTATCTAGTGGATTAACTTCTGCATATACAAGTGTAATCTCTGGTTCAGCTGCTGCTCCTTCTTTGTTTGCTTCTTCTTTTGCTGGTTGTTCCGTTGGTGATTTCATACCACAACCTGCTAATGCTGCAATAATCAACACTAGCACGAGACTTAATGATAATACCTTAAAACCTTTTTTCATTTTACCCCCTCCAATTTTCTGTGTTTCATATTTGCATTGTAGAAAGTTCCTAAAAAAACCTTTTCATTAGATCCTTAGCCACATCTAGGAAATTTCTACATAAATGCCAATTTTCTTCTTTACATAGAGATAACGTTTTCTCTAAGTTCTAAAAAAGCTCTTTGCTTTATGCTATAAAATTCATCTATTACTTCATCATTTCCATTATACCCATCATTTAAAAGCACTTATACGTTTTAAGTAAATCATCAATACAGTAATCTATACCCTCAAAATCTAATATACCTTAGCGACTTTTATCTTACATTTCTATCTACAACATATGCTACCATACTAGTACGCTTGAGTCAATTATATCATCAATGAAATTATTTAAAATGGATCAAACTCATATCTACCATACTACCATATTACTATGTTAACATATTAACATATCTGTTGTCAATCATGATGTGAAATATGTCAAAATAGATACAAAAAGACTTCATTGTGATAGATTTCTCATCAGAATCTATTTAATCGGGGAAATTGAGTAATTAAATTTCTTAGACGACTAAAAACAGGGTGCAGAGAGATAGCTCATATATGATGAGATTTTTTGAATTATAAGTTTAGTTTTGCAACAAATGCAAAATCCTCCTCAAGTTTATTTTCTTCCCAGCCTTACAATGTTACACCTGTTTTAAAGATAGCAATTTCTCTAAATTCATTTTTTTCATTGTTAGCAAGCTTGCCGCTGGCAACCTCAACAATATAGTGAATAAATTCTTCCAATACTTCTTCCATTGATTTATCTTCTACAAGGATTCCAGCATTAAAATCTATCCAATTTTTCTTTTTATAGTAAATTTCTGAATTTGAAGATATTTTTATGGTTGGAACAAAGGTTCCAAAGGGGGTCCCTCTTCCTGTTGTAAATAAAACCATATGGCAGCCCGATGCAGCTAATGCTGTTGAAGCTACTAAATCATTTCCAGGAGCGCTTAGTAGATTCAATCCTTTTTCTTTTAATATCTCCCCATACTTTAGTACGTCTACAACTTTAGAATGACCTGCTTTCTGTGTGCATCCTAAAGATTTGTCTTCTAACGTAGTAATTCCACCTTTTTTATTTCCAGGGGATGGGTTTTCATATACAGGCTGATTATTCGCTAAGAAATACTCTTTAAAATCATTAATTAAGTGTACTATTTTTTCAAAGATTTCTTTGTTCTTCGCTCTTTCCATTAATATCGTCTCTGCTCCAAACATTTCAGGAACCTCCGTTAATACACTTGTGCCTCCCTGGGCAATTAAATAATCCGAGAAATTCCCTAGTAATGGATTGGCTGTAATACCTGAAAGGCCATCAGACCCTCCACACTTCAACCCAACCTTTAGTTCTGACAAAGGCACTTCTTCACGGGTATCCCCTTTCATTGCCTCAAAAATCTCTCTTACAAGGCGAACCCCTTCTTCTACCTCGTCTTCTACCTCTTGCGTTACTAAAAACTTCACTCTATTTTCATCTATGTTACCAAGAAACTCTTTGAATTCTGCTACTTGATTGTTTTCACAGCCAAGTCCTAATACCAGCGCTCCACCACAATTGGGATGATTCACCATACCTGACAAAATTCTCTTTGTATTTTCGTGGTCATCTCCTAATTGGGAGCATCCATAATTATGCTTGTAAACCTCAATATTATCAATTAAGCGTATATCTACTTCGTTCTTAAAGATATCTACAATCATTTGTCCGATACCATTTACACAACCAACTGTAGGAACAATCCATAATTCATTTCTTATACCCACACTGCCGTTTTCTCTCTTATAACCCATAAATACGCGATTATCTTTTGTGATATCTCTATCCACTAGTTTCTGATCAAAAGCATACTCAATCGTTCCACTTAACTTCGTCTTTGTATTGTGTACATGGACATGATCTCCTGCTTCTATATCCTCTAGGGAATAGCCTATAGGCAATCCATATTTAATGACATCTCCATCTTTGCTGATTTTCTTAATGGCTACCTTATGCCCCTTGGGGATATCCATCCTAACTTGTACTACCGCGCCATCGATTTCTAATGTTTCCCCGGCTTTTAAATCCTTAAGTGCAACTAACACATTATCTTGATTGTGAACTTTTATAAAGGTTTTCATAAATGCCCCTTTCCATTCTATGAATTTTAGTTTTTTCCTATCTTCTTATACATGAAATCCAAAATAACGATTGGCATTGTAGAAGCAAATATCTTTCACGATCTTTCCTAATAAATCCATATCCTTTGGAGCTTCTCCATTTTCTACCCATTTACCTAACAAGTTGCATAAGATTCTTCTAAAATATTCATGTCTTGCGTAGGATAAAAAGCTCCTAGAGTCTGTTAGCATTCCTACAAACCTACTTAATAATCCCACATTGGATAAAGCGATCATTTGTCTGATCATTCCATCCTTTTGATCATTAAACCACCAACCAGAACCAAATTGTATCTTACCTGGTATTCCGCCTCCTTGGAAAGATCCTATCATGGTAGCTAGAACTTCGTTATCCCTTGGATTCAAACAATAAAGAATTGTTTTTGGAAGTTCATTTGTCGTATCTAATGCATCTAAGAACTTGGCCAAAGCTTCCGCAAAAACATAATCCCCAATAGTATCAAATCCTGTATCTGGGCCTAACATTCTCATCATTCTGCTATTTACATTTCGAATGGTTCCAATGTGAATCTGCATCGCCCATCCTAGTTTGGCATACTCTCTTCCTAAAAATAACAATACATATGTTTTATATTTGCGAATATCTGATTCTGTTAATGTTTCTCCGTTTAACGCTTTTACAAAAATATTATTAATTTCTTCCTTATCTCCCTTTTCGAATACAATTGGATCCAATGCATGATCAGATACTTTACATCCTAAGGAGTCAAAATATTGGACACGTTCTTTTAATGCATCTAGTAAAGCATCCATCGCTTGTATGTCTCTTCCAACCACTTCTCCAAGTTTTTTAATCCAAGCAGTAAAGCCTTCTTTTTCAATATTAATTACTTTATCCGGGCGAAGAGTAGGTAATACTTTTACATCAAAGGTATGATCTTCTGCAACTTCCTTATGATATTCTAATGTATCTATTGGATCATCGGTCGTACAAATCACCTTCACATTTGATCTTTTAATCAACTCTCGTGCTGTAAACTCCTCTTTTTCAAGTAGTTCATTACACTTCTCCCAAATCCCTTCCGCTGATTCTGGGCTGAGTAATGTATCTATTCCAAAATATCTTTGTAGTTCTAAGTGAGTCCAATGATATAGCGGATTTCCGATTGTATAGGGAACAGTCTCTGCCCACTTTAGAAATTTATCTTTATCTGCTGCATCACCGGTGATATACTTTTCATCGATGCCATTGCTTCTCATGGCTTTCCATTTATAATGATCTCCACCAAGCCAGATTTCAGTTATATTTCTATAACGCTTATTTTCTGCGATTTCCTTAGGATTTAAATGGCAATGATAATCGATAATTGGCATTTCCTTTGCAAAGTCGTGGTATAGCTTAATAGCCGTTTCATTATCTAATAAAAAATTCTCATCCATAAATTTTTTCATTGTTACCCTCCTAATCAATCACTGATTTATTGTTTTTCTTAAAAAAAATATCTTTTAGAACATATCTATCTGATTATAACTATTAGAAAGTTTTCACTGCTTCTTTCATACCTTTTTCTAATATCATTTCTAGGTAATCCGTCGTTTGTTGGTGCAGTCCGTCTATTTTATTTAAATCCATTTCCCAGTTTTTCTTATATCCTAATACTTTCTCAACAATCTTCTCTAGACTTTGTCTTGTTCCATCATACCCTGTCCACAAATTTTGATATAATGCAAGGATATCTTCATCATCTTTTAAGTCAATCCTCACGCCATCTCTTTCTCCTTTATAGAAGGCAATGAGTGCAGCAAGAGAAAATACCAATCTATTCGGTAGCGCATTATTAATGTTTTGATATTGTAAAATGGATGGTAAAACCCTTGTTCTAAATTTAGACATAGAGTTTAGAGATATACTCATTAGATAGTGCTTAATAAATGGATTCTTAAATCGATCCATCACTGCTTGGGCGAAGTCTTGCAACTCTTTCTTTGATAATTCTAATGTTGGGATAATTTCTTCAAAAACTGCATCCTGAATAAACTTACCAACCACTGGATCTTCCACAGCTTCTCTCACAGTATCCTTCCCATATAAATAAGAAACAGGTACCATCGATGTATGAGCTCCATTTAATATTCTTACCTTTCTTGTTCTATAAGGTGTAAGATCATCTACAAACAATACATTTAACCCTGCTTTGTCAGCAGGAAATTCATCCTTCACCCATTGAGGTCCTTCAATCACCCATAAATGGAATTGTTCTCCCTCCACCACTAAATCATCTATATATCCTAATTCTTTTGTAATTTCTTCTATTTTTTCTTTTGGATATCCTGGTACAATTCTATCTACCAAACTATTGCAGAAAGTATTGGCTTTATTGATCCAATCAACAAATCCATCTTCTAGATTCCAGAGCTTTGCATATTTTAATATAATCTCTTTTAACTTTTCCCCATTCTTATCAATAAGCTCACAAGGAATAATGGCAAATCCCTTTGTAGGATCCCCATTAAAGTTCTTATATCTGTGATATAAAAGGAAAGTTAATTTTCCTGGAAAGCTATTTTGAGGCTTGTCTTCTAATTGATCATTCTCATCAAAAGCAATTCCTGCCTCTGTGGTATTTGAAATGATAAATCTTAATGCTGGATTATTTGCAACCTCTAGATATTGATCAAATTCATTGTATGGATTAATCCCTCTACTGATCACATCTATAATGGCATGCTCACTCACAACAGCTCCATTCTTGATTCCGTTTAGATACAAAGTATATAATCCATTTTGCTTATTTAACTTGTCAATAAGCCCATTTTTTAATGGCTGCGTTACGACTACGCTTCCGTTAAAATCTGTTTCTTTGTTCATTTCATAAATGATCCAATCTACAAAAGCCCTTAGGAAATTTCCTTCCCCAATTTGTAACACTTTTTCCGTATAGGATTTCTTTTCAAAGCATTCATCAATTTTTTTCATTTGCCTTAGCCTCCTTTATTTTGTTAACGTGTGCACTATATTGTAAATATTAACCCATTATCTTAATGGGACCAATACGCTTAAGTCTTATTCTGCACGAAAGTATTATCTACTCATACCATTTATTTTTTTTACCGATTCTCTTATTTGCAGCGCAGTTGGAACATAAATCGTTTCACGTTCCAGATTCTTATCATCAATGAGCTTTATCAACTTGGCAGCTCCTTTGATACTAATTTCTTCAATAGGTTTTTTAATAGTTGTAAGCGCTGGTGATAAAAAGGATGAAAAAACGTTGTCATCAAATCCAATAATTGAAATATCTTCTGGTACCCTTAGCCCTTCATTCACAATGGCTTTCATCGCACCTACAGCCATATCATCATTTGAACAGAATACTGCTGTTGGAATATTTGTAAGACTTAGAAGCTGTTTCATTGCTTGATAACCACTTTCCATATCATATTTTCCTTCAACCATATACGCTTTATGAATTGAAATATTGTGATTGATTAAAGCCTGTACAAATCCTTCCTTTCTCTCATATGAAGATTTAAATCCTTTTTTCCCTTCAATAAGGGCAATGTCTCTATGTCCTTCACTTATCAGGTGTTCTACTGCATTTTGAACGCCATTCCGATCATCAGAGAGAATGTTAATGACATGAGCATCTTGGATTTCCCTATTCAGTACCACTATAGGAATATTCTTTTCTAATATATTGTAGATAAAATAGTCATCCTTTGTACTTTGGCTCATAACGATAATACCGTCAAAATGTTTTTTATTGATTGCATTCAGGTCAGCATATTCATCGATTCCGCTTACAATAAGATTAAATTCTTTATGTATAACATTGTTTACACCTTTAACTACTTCATAGAAAAAGCTAGATGATGTACCTTCATTAATTGTTGAAAAGAATAGTCCGATATTATAAGACCTATCGAGTACTAAACTCTTAGCATTATAATTAGGTGCATAATTCAACGTTTCAGCAATGGTCTTTATTTTTGTTTTTGTATGCTGACTAATTAAAGGACTATCATTTAAGGCTCTGGAAACCGTAGTATGAGAGACACCTGCAAGCTTTGCAATATCTTTTATTGTAACACTCATTTTACCACCTCAATAATATCATATCATACGGTGCACACGTTAACAATATCTTTGTTTATAATTTAGTTGCGATAAAAAACAAAAAACCTTATCTTTCTGCAATAAGGTTTTTATTTGTGTATCTATAGACCTCATTATCGGATATCTTTTATTGCAATATGGTCCATATCTGTGAACTCAATATTTTCACCGCACATACCCCATATAAAGGTGTAATTGCTAGTTCCCACACCGCTGTGTATAGACCAACTAGGCGATATAACGGCTTGCTCATTTGCCATGACAATATGTCTTGTCTCTTGAGGTTGTCCCATCAAATGGAAAACCCTTGCTCCTTCATCCATATTAAAGTACATATACACTTCCATACGTCTTTCATGGGTATGGGCAGGCATTGTATTCCATACATTTCCTGGATCAAGAATAGTCATTCCCATAACCAACTGACAACTTTCACATACGTCTGGATGAACATATTGATTAATTGTCCTTACATTTAGATTTTCTTTTTCTCCTAGTCTTACTTTTTTTGCTTGTTCTAAAGTAATCATTCTAGTGGGAAAAGCTTTGTGGGCTGGACTACTATTGAAATAAAACTTTGCTGGGCTATTAGTATTTTCTGATTCAAAAGTAACATCCTTACTTCCCATTCCAATATAAAGACCATCAGCATTGTCTAAAATAAATTCATTGCCATCTATTATTACCTTTCCTTTGCCACCAATATTTATTATCCCAGCCTCTCTTCTTTCAAAGAAATAGCTGACACCTAGTTCCTTACCAGCGCTTAGCTTAATTTTCTCTCCTACAGGCATGATACCGCCAGCGATAATTCTATCGATATGAGAATAAACTAAAGCTGCCTCATTTTCTACAAATAGCTTTTCTATTAGGTAATTTTTTCTTAACTCTTCCGTTGTATAATATCTGGAATCATCTGGGTGATTTGCATATCTTATTTCTAAATTCATTAAACATCTCTCCTTTTTAAAGTTCTATCTTGCAAGCCAGCCGCCATCAACAGCAATTGTAAATCCATGAATATAGTCTGAAGCTTTAGATGCTAGAAAAACTACTGTTCCACCCAAGTCCTCAGGGGTTCCCCATCTATTAGCAGGTATTCTTGATAGAATTTCAGAACTTCTTCCCTCGTCTGCTCTAAGAGGAGCTGTATTATCTGTAGCCATATATCCTGGAGCTATTGCATTTACATTAATATTGTACTTAGCCCATTCGTTTGCCATTAACATGGTTATGCCTTTGACACCAGATTTACTGCCAGTATATGAAGGAACTCTTATGCCTCCCTGGAAAGAAAGCATAGATGCAATGTTTATGATCTTTCCTCCATTACCCTGTTCAATAAACTTTTTCGCTACTGCTTGGCTTAGGAAAAATACCATTTTAAGATTGATATTCATAACATCGTCCCAATCTTTTTCTGAAAAATTAATAGAGTCTTCACGTCTAATAATTCCTGCATTGTTGACTAAAATGTCTACTTTACCGAAGTTATCCATGACTGCTTCAATAACCTTTGGAATAAAACTCATCTCCATTAAGTTAGCCTGAACTCCAACAAATTTCCTGCCTATTTTTTCTACAAGATTTTTTGTTTCATCTAAATCAGTAGATCCTACACCTAGAATGTCTGCTCCAGCTTTTGCTAACGCTATAGCCATGCCTTGACCAAGTCCTGTTCTACAGCCTGTAACGATTGCTACCTTACCTTCTAATGAAAATATATCCATGATTACCCTCCTTTTTATAAAATATGTAATGATTTTATGATTATTTTCCTATTGTATACAATGTATACAATCAGCGTAATAGACATTCCATATTTATGTTAATAGAAATTTTAAACCTTTAAATGGACCATGGGGCAGAATATTAATTTTCTAGTTCAACGGCTCTCATTATAGCTTCAACAATGTTTCCCACATTTCCTCATTTACGGGAATATTTTCTTTCATATTTTTTGCTCGTTCTCTGTCAGCTCTTTCTCCTGGATAAAGGATATCTGTAACACCTACCTTTTTTGCCGATGTCTTAATATACTCAGACATATTTTCTATATAAGCGTCGGCATAATCCTCACCTGCATATGCTGTGGGATTTATAGCGATAAATACCTGTGAAATGCCTGCATCATTTTTACTCATCCTCATATCATAGGTAGATTTGCCGACTGATAGTGCTGCAACTACCATGTCAATGGCTATAGAAAGTCCAGATCCCTTCCAATATCCTGCTGGAAGAACCTCCCCACCATTTAATATGGCACTAGGATCGTCAGTAAGATTTCCATCTTCATCATAACCTCCCGTAACCGGCAGCTTCTTTCCAGCAAGAGAGTATGTCTGCAGTTTTCCAAAGGAAAATTGAGACTGAGCCATATCCAATAACACGTGCCCGCCATTTTTATGTGGAATAGATATAATAAGAGGATTGTTTCCTATACGCTTTTCCGTACCACCCCATGGTGGCATATTAGGGAATGTATTTGTCATGCAAATACCGATACATCCTGCATTGGCAGCCCTCAATCCATAGGTACCTCCACGGAGCCAGTGATTAGTGTTTTTAAGAGCAACACATCCTAAACCGTATTGTCCAGCCAATTCAATAGCCCTGTCCATGGCAATACACGCATTTATTGGACCGAAGCCTAGCTGTCCATCCCATTGTTCAAGTGCTCCGGCACTATTCAACTTTACTGGATGTCTATCGGGCTTAATCATACCTTCATCTATAGATTTTACAATAACAGGAAACCTATTTAAGCCATGGGAATATACTCCATCGCGGCTGTTATCAGCTATTATGGACGCTCCAATCTCCGCAGCTTCTGCTTCAAATCCTCTACTTATAAGCACTCTTTTAAGTTCACTTTTCAGTTTATCATAAGATACAAACATGAATAACCCTCCTATTTAATAAGCATAGCTAGGAAACCGCCCTGTCTCATTATTCTATTTCACTTCCAATATGTACATTTGTCCCTGACATTTTTAAAATTACACATATTATCATTAAAACAATAGCTCCTACGATAGCACCCATACCAGCGAAAATACCGAAAGCATCTGATAATACACCGGTTATAATTGGCATGATAATAGCGCCAATGCCTCCTACCATTAGTAAGACACCCATGGCCATAGGATAAGACTTAATGATACTCCCAATTGTAGAAACTGTTGTAGGATAAATACCTGCCATAGAGAATCCTAATCCCATTATAGCAATAGTAATAACCTTTAGGTTGTGTGTAGAAAGTAATAATAAATAAAAAACAGAGGTTCCGCAGCTAGTTATTAACAGCAGCACTTTCTTTGATACTCTATCTCCCCAAAATGCACAGGTTAATCTACCAGCAAGAATAACTAACCACAATAAAGAAGCAAGTATTTGGGCATATTCTATGGTCATAATACTTGAGTCAATGAAATATTTAACCATCCATCCATTAATAGCTGCTTCTGCACATAAATAAAAAAACATAATTCCTGAACTAATGCAAAAATCCCTGTTCTTCAAAAACTCATAAGACATCTTTACTTTTTCAGTCTTTTTCCCAGTGTTATCTATTTTCATCCTTGAAAAAAGAAGCATAGAAATAGTAGCAAGAACAATAATAATGCCGACAGCTATTTTCCAGCCAAGTTCCCTAGAAATGTTTGTAGATAGAATAACTAAAAATGGAGAAGTTAAAGCCCCCACTGCAAAAATACTATGTAAAACATTAAGGGCAGCTGGGCTACTATTAGATACCTCATTTACAATGGTATTATTAAAGTTAGAAATGCTGCCACGACTTAATCCTGTAAATAAAAATCCTAAGATCAATAACATTGGATTACCTGTTAAAATCATGATTGAAAATCCCATAACAACAAAGCTGCATAAAAATATAATTGATTTTTTTCTGCCTAAATACAAAGGCAATACCCCTGCAATAAACCCAGAAATTAAGTTACCTATTTGGTGAGCAGAAATTAATCCCCCACTTACTGTATTGTTCAATCCATATTCAATACTGATTAAAGGGAGCAGTGAACCTAAAATTATAGAATATACGCCATTGACTGCAAAAACAAAAAAGCAGCAATTCAAAATATATCTTTGATCTTTGTTAAGTTGTGCGTAAAACGATTGATTTTTCATATTCTTTAATTCTCCTACTTAAACATAGATGACAATCCCAGTAATTATAGCATATCCATCATTGTGATTGTGGCTACTTGTTTCACCTCTATGCCGCTATTTTCACGAATATATATGTCAGGAGACAGTTCTATGACCCATATATTAGTAATAGAAAATGGGCTTTTTAATAATATTAAGCAATCCTGCCCTCAAATTTTTTATATGAAATTATATAAGATAAATTCTTTTGCAGTCTTTTACTATGCACTATACAACCTTAACTATTTTTTATTTATAAAATCCTCCCTATGCGGAGTAAATATATCCAAAAGTATCCCCTTCTTAGTACATTTACAGCCATGCACCACGTTGGGCATCTTATATAGAGTATCACCCTTCTTTACGATATTTTTAATTCCGTTGATTTCAAACTCAAACTCACCCTCCAAAACATAGGAAAGCTGCGTATGAGGATGACTATGGAGAGCTCCCACAGCATCTTTCTCAAAATGTACTTCAACAGCCATAAGTTGATCTCCGTATGCTAATATTTTTCTCTTTACTCCCTCTGATACCATTTCAAAATTACAATCCTCTGCAAAAACATAAGGCTTATTCATGATTATTACTCCTTCTCCAAAAGATAGTGTCTTGTTAAGCAGCGTGTGCTTAACGGTACTTCACTTGATACTCTCTACCGAAAATATCAAGTGGTGTAATCTTATCAATCATACTCCATGGGAAAGCCACAGATTTTCCCAAGCCTTTCCATCATGTAAACCCTTCAAATTCAACTTCAATTTAGTCAACCCCTTTCCATTGTTAGATATAATCCATCAAATTCATAAATAATATTTATCCATGTAGCCCTACCTGACAGTTCCTTAGATAGAAGTATCGGGTAGTTTGTTTGTTTAATTGTCATCGTTTGACACGCTTTGAATTATTTCTTATTTGGCTTCTCTGTGGCTTCCCATAATCCTAATAGATAGGCTGCCCTTAAAGCTCTATCATAGAGACCAGAACCAGGCAGAACAAATCCACCAGAATTGGCATCCATCTCTTATCTATTTTCGATAAACTATACTAGCATACTAGTATAATTCAGCAATTTTGTCAATATGCTCTTTTATGATTGTTCATTTTAAAAATTATCTTTCATGAAAGTGTCTACCATTATACATATTTCTTATTAGCTTTTCAAATTCAATAGAATATACAGAACCCAAATATCTACTTCTCCTGTATCAGATTTGAACTATAAAGCAAAGAATATACTATAGTATAAAATAGCGTCTACGCCGCTTTCGCTAGGAAATCCTAGGTTTCCTTCGACGACAGCTCCGCTGTCTGAGCACCTTCCTGAGTGCAGCAGGAGATTTTCTCCTTACAACCCCTGCTTTTTTATTTCATAGAAAAGTAAAACTTTCCTATCAAATAAAAAAACAAGACAGGTTCCTGTCTAAACAGTGATCTGTCTTTAATCTGCTTTAAAGTATTGAGGGTACTTTTCTTTTAACTCAATCTGTTCAAATATCAGCTTTTTGATATGATTACTAATTACTTCCTGTCCCATTTGTTCATCATGGTTTTTAATACTCTCTAAAATCTGCATATGCTGCCCAATGATATCTTTCCAATTGATATCTGCTATAAAGGTAAGCATACGAACTCGCTTATATTCTGCATTAATTTGTTCTATAAAAGACCATGTTCTTGCTTTGTTGCATCCTATAAATATGGTTTTATGAAACTCTTCGTCCATCTCGAGAAACTTAAAAAAAGCTCTCTGCTCTATTAGCTTTTTCTGTGTATTGATATTTTCTTGAAGCACATCTAATAGCTCTTCTGGGAACTTTTCTGTAGCAATTTTAAGTACAGATTTTTCTAGACTTTCCCGAATAAATCTGGCATCTTCAACAATATCTAAATCAATATATGAAATATAAGTCCCTCTCTGGGGAAGGACGTAGAGCAAGCCTTCTTTGGCTAATTTAATAAAAGCTTCCCTTACTGGTGTCCTGCTTACATTTAGCAGGTCAGAAACCTCCTTTTCGCTCACTCGATTGCCAGGAGGCATATTGAGATTAATAATATTTTTTTTAATGGTGTCATACACATAATCACCAACGGTAGTACCGTCTTTTTGCTTTTCTATCTCTAAATTCATTTATTCACTTCCTTAGAAGAATAGTTTCATTTTTTCTAGAGCACGTTACCATACTACCACACTACGTTTACAGTGTCAATAATGCTAGTATGTTCCTTCATTCTATGTGTTCTTATTCATCCACCTTCATTTTTGAAGAATTTGATCCATGCCACTTTGGATATGCTCCTTCATATATTTTCTTGCCAGAGCCTCATTCTTTTCTACAATCGCATCCAATACTTTTCTATGATGCCCTAATACTTTTTCTCCGCTTTCAGGGATATCCTTCGTTTCCAGATATCCTTCCACGATAGAATCATTAATGATAGGTACAATTCTTCGGATAATTGGGTTATGAGTGCTTTTGGCGATGATATTATGGAACTTGATATCTGCCTTAGTATGATCTTTACCTTCAAGTATTAGAACTTCTAGCATATGGAAAGCGTCTTCTAAAGCCTTGATATTCTTCTCAGTAGCTCTTTCAGCAGCTAGGGCTGCCATTTCAGGCTCTATGATCAATCTTGTCTCAAAAAGATATAACAGCAGATCTTTTTTATTCATAAAGGTAACCCCTAAAGGATCCGTTGCGATGCCAGGCTTTTCACATACGTAAGTCCCCTTTCCTCTGCGAATCTCCAATACATTTTTAGAAACCAATGTCTTAATGGCCTCACGGACGGTTGAACGACTGACGTTCAGTTGGTTGGCCAGTTCTATCTCGTTAGGAAGCTTCCCTCCTGGCTGTAGCTTTTGATCTATAATTAAAGACTTAATGCTATTTGCTATTTTTTCTGAAAGTAATACTTTATCAAACATTTTCTTCTACACTTCCAATCTTCTTTAGATATACATTACAACATGGATATCTTATCATAAATCATATTTTATGGATATATCTTTTATTTTTCTTTCAACTTCTTAGTTTTATCAAATCTCATTCATATCGTTTATGACCTTTCTACAAATGTAGTTTGTACTATTTTCCAAATTTCCAACAACCTCTTTTTATGTCCTATAAAAAATACCTATATATTTGTTCAAAAAATTATAGATTTTCAACGAAGGTATTTTAAAAATATTCAGAAACTTATATATGTACTCTTCATATTCTTTTAAGAATATTTCATTTTAATGACTTTTCTTAGAAAGGAGGTCTCAAATAAGTACGCTTCAAAATATTTATAAACAGGAGGTTGATTCTATGGATAAAAGTCAATCGGCTCAAGTTCATTCGGAGATTCTCTACAAAATTGAGGATGTACCACCTCTTCAGGTCAGCATTCTTCTTGCGTTCCAGCATATTATGGCTGCTTTTGGCGGTATTGTAGCTGTTCCATTGGTTGTTGGAGGTGTTTTAGGTTTACCTGTTGGAGATCTGGCTTATCTTGTTAGTGCAGCATTGTTCATGGCTGGTGTTGCCACATTCATTCAGGCAAAAGGTATTGGAAAATGCGGTGCTAGGGTTCCCTGTGTCATGGGCACGGATTTTACCTTTGTAGGTCCTTCTATAGCCGTCGGATTTGCAGGTGGATTACCTGCAATTTTTGGTGCTACAATCTTGGGTTCTTTTGTCGAAATTATACTTAGTCGATTTATTAAGCCATTGAGAAAATTCTTTCCGCCAATCGTTACTGGTACTGTTGTAACTTTAATCGGCCTTACCCTACTCCCCGTCTCCATTGACTGGGCTGCTGGCGGATTTGGCTCTGCTGATTATGGTAGTCTTAAAAATGTTTCTGTAGCCATGGCTGTTATGATTGTTACGATGTTATTAAACCGCTATGGAAAGGGTATCGTTAGCTCTGCTGCTGTTATCCTTGGCCTTATCTTTGGTTATGCCATTAGTTTTCCTTTGGGTATGCTGCATTTTGAACCCATTAAAGAAGCAGGATGGATTGCTTTGCCATCTATCTTCAAATTTGGTGTAACATTTAGCTTCGCATTTGTACTTCCTTTCATTACCGCCTATCTGGTTACAACCATTGAAACTGTAGGTGTGCTGATGGCCATTGGCGAGGCCTCAGGTAGAGAACTAAGCAGTGATGAGATTGAAGCAGGAATTTTAGCCGACGGTGTAGGAAGCTTCATTGCTGGATTTTTGGGTGCAGGTCCAAATACTTCTTTTAGTCAAAACGTTGGTCTTATTCCCTTAACAAAGGTCGCCAGTAAGTTTGTCGTGGTAGTTGCAGGTATCATCTTAATGTTATTAGGTATTTTCCCGAAATTTGGTGCTTTGATTGCCATTATGCCTAATCCTGTTTTGGGCGGAGCTGGAATCATCATGTTCGGCGTCGTAGCTGCTTCTGGAATTAAGACCCTTAAGAATGTAGAAATGAGTAATAGAAATCTATTGATTCTTGCTGTATCTCTTGGATTAGGTCTTGGTGTTACCGTTAGACCAGATTTTATTGCTCATCTTCCTGAGGTATTAAAAAGCCTTTTCTCCTCTGGAATTAGTGCAGGTACAATTTCAGCTCTTGTATTGAATATCGTATTAACTGAAGAACCTCAGCCTGTTGTTGAGCCTGAGGAAAACGTTATCTAGTTATATATTATTTTTAGAAATTCACATGCATAAAAGCTAGGATAATTACCCTAGCTTTTATCTTTTCATTTGATTGCTCTGCTTTATAGGATTGATTTTTATGCTGAGCCGAGATGTACAATAAATAAATGTTACGACACAACCGTAGTGTGCGGACCTATTCTATTTAAGGCAATGTTAGATTCGTGTCATTCTGAACGCAGTGAAGAATCTTAAGAACCTAAGTACAGATTCTTCACAATGTTCAGGATGACAGTTGGCTTGATATCTAGGGTCTGTGGGCGATTCATGAATCGCCCCAACCAATGTGTACAATATCTAGTAGGGATCGGCGCCCTCGCCGTTCCGTGGTTTTTGAATCTCTATCTTGTTCGGAACGATGGGGGCATCGTTCCCTACATAAAACATGATTTTCTGTGGTTTGTAAGGTTGGACGACCCTGTCCAACCGTTATCGTTGTGACGTATTTTTCTACTATAATGTCACATCTCCGATCAATGTGCCACATATCCTACCTGAGGTTTCTTTGATTGGCATGGCAATGGTTACACAGTAATCATCTGTTAAAGATGAGATATAGGGCTTCGATACATAAATATTTCCTTTGATAGCATCTAAATAGAATTCCCTATGGCCAACGTCCCTAATTGTACTATTTAGCTCGAAGGTTGCTGCCTTGATCAATCCATCAATACCCGTCACGGCTAGGAGTTCTAGATATGTATTCTTTTCTTTGACCTCTTTGAGTTTTCCATTGGTTAGTTCCTCCAATTTATGCTCCTTTGCAATCCCTTGAAGCAGGTTCTTCACATTTTCTATATGGTTTTGATCATCTTCGTCCAGATGAAATTCCTGGGCATAGCTCATAATGATTGTTTTTAGCTCTCTTGCCATATTGCCAAACTTTTCGATAGACTCATAGATTTCTTCCATGGCCTTTGCCTGATGTTGGGATGCAGTTGTAGTTTCTTCTGCTGTGGCACTACACGCTGTCGCTGCATTCGCTACCGCCCCCATAAAATTGTCCACACCTCGAATTTTCTCTACTTCCTTTTGGGTGAGAGCCAATATATGATCTATGGCCTTGGTCGTTGTTTCAGTAGCTCCTTGAATATCAAAGAATTTTTTCTTTGCTTGAGCAGATAATTGAATGTTTCCATCAACGATACTCAATTCATGGTTCATTTTTCCAACGATCACTTCAATCTGCCTGATAATACTTTCTATAAGCGCCTTTATTCCCTCAATAGAAGTGGTTGACTCCGTTGCTAGCTTTTTCACTTCATTGGCCACCACCGCAAATCCTTTTCCCTCTTCGCCAGCCCGTGCTGCCTCTATGGCTGCGTTCAATGCCAATAGTCCCGTCTGCTTGCTGATATTCGTAACCACATTCACAATGTCTACAATTCGATTGGCCTGATTCTCAAGTTCTTTAATTTCTTGGGCCAGTGATCTACTGGCGTGGGATCCTTCTTGGAGCCGTTCAGTGATTTTTTCAAATATAGCTACACTCTCTGTAATAACATGCTGCATATTTTTTGCTTCCTCTTTTGAGGTATTTGCAAATTCCGCCATTTCCTGAATATCCTTAAAGATAACGGATATATCCTCCTTTGTCTTGCCAGCATCAATAGCTTGACGTTCCATTTGCTCCGTAATGTGAAAGATGGATTGGTTAATATCCTTAGATCCTTTTTCTGTTTCTTCAGAATAGATCTGTATATCATTAGAATAAGAATATATTTTGTCAGATGCAGTTAAAATCTTTCCCACAAGGGCCATGTTGTTTTTTTGAAGCCGCTTTAATGCTTGAACAATAGGACTTAGTGCACCCTTCTCATGTTTTGATGATATTTTTTTATGAATATTTGTATTTAATATTTTCTCGCTATCCTCTAGGATCTGTTTTATAGGAATGATTAAGATATAGAGTATCCCCCCAGCACTCAAACTCAAAGCACTTCCTATAAGTATCCCTATGATGCTCTTGGATAGATAAAAGAAATATCCGTTCAATACAACTGCAAACGCAAAAAACAAACCCATAATTCGTCCAATCATCCCTAATCCCCCTTTGATTATTTTTGAACTAATTCTATATTTTTCTACTTTTCCCTCTTTTTATATAGAAAAAATCATTTTATGTGCTTTATCCCATATTTCCCGGGAAATATGACGAATATTTGTATCTTTTGTAGCCTTAGCTCCACCTTTCTTTATATATCCGCACCCACTCTGATAAA
Source organism: Anaerosolibacter carboniphilus (assembly GCF_014205875.1). Taxonomy (GTDB): domain Bacteria; phylum Bacillota; class Clostridia; order Peptostreptococcales; family Thermotaleaceae; genus Anaerosolibacter; species Anaerosolibacter carboniphilus. The sequence continues at coordinate 2,284 of NZ_JACHEN010000040.1, read as the reverse complement.
ACTTCTCTGTCATAAGTATAGTTTTATATGTTTTTTACCATGATAATCATAGTGTACACATTTTCCAACCTCGGCAGAAAAAATGTACAAGAAATAAAATGATGAGGTGATATCATGAACTATGATCAGGTAATTGCAGATACTGTAAAAACAAACAACTCAAAAATCGTCCTTTTGGTTATGGATGGTGTAGGTGATATCCGTCACCCTAAATTTGGCAACAAAACGCCTTTGGAATATGCCCATACCCCTAACTTAGATCAGCTAGCGATGACTTCCGCCGTTGGCCGTTCCATTCCTATCCTGCCAGGAATCACACCAGGCAGCGGCCCTGGACATATAGGTATCTTCGGCTATGATCCTCTTGTCCATACCATAGGGAGAGGTATATTAGAAGCCGTAGGAATAGGTTTTGAAATCAAATCAGGAGATGTAGCCACCCGTTGTAATTTTGCTTCGATGAATGACCATGGCATTATCACTGACAGAAGAGCTGGACGGATCCCCACAGAAACCACCATGGAATTATGCAACATACTAAGAGAAATTAAGGAAATTGATGGCGTAGAAATTATTATTGAACCAGGCAAAGGTCATCGATTTGTTACAGTTTTTCGATCTAAAAGTAATGAATTGGGTGCCCTTATTAATGATACAGATCCTTTAAACGAAGGAAAGGCTCCCCTTGATGCTAAAGGGCAAAATGAGAGTTCTCAATTTCTAGCCCATGTCGTGAATCAATTCATTCAAAAAGGTTTTGCATTATTAAAAGATAAAAGACCTGCCAATGCCTTTTTAATGCGTGGTTTTTCTTCAAAGCCAAAGATTCCGTCTATGCTGGATAAATATCTGCTAGAATCAGCAGCTATTGCTTCTTATCCCATGTATAGAGGTATTGCATCCCTATTGGGCATGCATCTACTACCTGCTCCTGATTCTATAGAGAACCTGTTTAAATCATATGTTGAATGCCGTCAAAAATACGACTTCTTCTTTATCCATGTCAAAGGTACCGATCAAGCTGGTGAAGATGGTGATTTTGAAGCAAAGGTGAGCTGTATCGAAAAAGTAGATCAAGCTTTGCCCATTCTTTTAGAGCATAAACCCGATGTATTAGCTATTACTGGGGATCATTCCTCTCCTTGTGCAATGCGCTCTCACAGCTGGCATCCTGTGCCAACCCTTATCCATAGTGAATTCTGTGATGTGGATGATGTGAGAGCATTCCATGAGAGTGCATGCAATACGGGCAGCCTTGGTTTCTTTGAAAGCAAATATTTGATGGGTTTACTATTGTCAAATGCAAAACGTTTAGATAAGTTTGGAGCATAAAGAAAACGAAAAAATACCTGATACAGATCTGTATCAGGTATTTTTTCGTTTTGGTGCCCAGAGCCGGAATCGAACCAGCGACACGAGGATTTTCAGTCCTCTGCTCTACCGACTGAGCTATCTGGGCAAATAGATGGCGGAGAGGGTGGGATTCGAACCCACGGCCCCTTTCGAAGTCACTGGTTTTCAAGACCAGCTCCTTAAACCGCTCGGACACCTCTCCATGCTATCACAAAAAAATATTGGAGCGGAAGACGAGATTCGAACTCGCGACCCTCGCCTTGGCAAGGCGATGCTCTACCCCTGAGCCACTTCCGCATGGTTTGGTGCGGGTGGAGGGACTTGAACCCCCACGCACGTGGCGCTAGATCCTAAGTCTAGTGCGTCTGCCAATTCCGCCACACCCGCAAGTATTTAGTTATCGGTTCTTGGTTGTCAGTTATCGGTTGCTATGGTCTATCTCTTGAGCCTTTGACTCTAGACATTCACCATAAAAACCGTCAACCGTGCACCGTCAACTGTTTTTTATGGTGGGCGCAATAGGGATCGAACCTATGACCCCCTGCTTGTAAGGCAGGTGCTCTCCCAGCTGAGCTATGCGCCCATATTAGATGGTGACCCATCCGGGAATCGAACCCGGGTTACCGCCGTGAAAGGGCGGTGTCTTGACCGCTTGACCAATGGGCCTTAAAATGGCTCCAGAGCGGGGACTCGAACCCTGAACCTACCGGTTAACAGCCGGGTGCTCCACCATTGAGCTACTCTGGAACGCTTTAAAATTTCGCATGCTGCTATCGCAACTGCTCATGACGCCAACGAAATTTCTTCGAGTAAGACTCTCGAAATTTCCGTTGTTTAAACCAGCGACGACCTACTCTCCCAAGGGGCTACCCCCTAAGTACCATCAGCGCTGAAGGGCTTAACTTCTGTGTTCGGTATGGGAACAGGTGTG
>NZ_JACHEN010000039.1 GCF_014205875.1 Anaerosolibacter carboniphilus | reverse complement strand
ACTTATCGTTTCACCGAACAATGATATCACCTCTTTTTCTTGGACTTCAGTGGTGTCTGTCTTCTATCTTATAGCGGAATATTTCCGTGCTTCTTGGCTGGTCTGTTCTCTCTCTTTGATGCAAGCATGTTAAACGCATCTACAAGTCTAGGTCTTGTTGCATTTGGTTCGATTACATCATCAACGAATCCTCTTTCAGCAGCCTTGTATGGTGTGGCAAATTCGTCCGTGTACTCAGCAACTTTCTTAGCTCTTTCTGCTACTGGATCTGCAGCTTTTGCGATTTCATCCTTGAAGATAATGTTTGCTGCACCTTGTGGTCCCATAACTGCGATTTCAGCTTGTGGCCAAGCAAGAACGATATCTGCGCCTAAATCTTTAGAACACATTGCTAAGTAAGATCCACCATAAGCTTTTCTTACGATTAATGTTACCTTTGGCACTGTTGCTTCACTGTAAGCATAAAGCATCTTCGCACCATGTCGAATGATTCCACCATATTCTTGGTTTGTTCCTGGTAAGAATCCAGGTACGTCAACGATATTTAATAATGGAATGTTATACGCATCACAAGTTCTGATGAATCTTGAGGACTTATCCGATGCATTGATATCTAAGCAGCCTGCAAGGAACTTTGGTTGGTTTGCAATGATACCAACAGATTGTCCGTTGATTCTTGCAAAACAAGTGATGATATTCTTTGCAAAGTATGGCTGATATTCATAGTAATCGCCGTCATCTACAATCTTAGAAATCACATCAAACATATCGTAAGGCTTGTTTGCATTGTCTGGTAGGATATCATCTAATTCTGGAATTAATCTGTTGATGTCATCTTCTGTCTCGTAGAATGGAGCTGTCTCCATGTTGTTTGATGGTAAGAAGCTTAATAGTCTTCTAATCTGTGCAATACAATCTTCATCATTTGACGCTACGAAGTGAGCTACCCCACTGGTTGTATTATGGGTCATTGCACCACCAAGATCCTCAGCCGTTACTTCTTCACCTGTTACTGTCTTGATTACCTGTGGTCCAGTGATGAACATCTGGCTTGTCTTCTCAACCATGTAGATAAAGTCTGTGATTGCTGGAGAATACACAGCACCACCGGCACAAGGTCCCATGATGGCAGAGATCTGTGGAATTACACCAGATGCAATTGTATTTCTGTAGAAAATCTTTCCGTATCCAGCCAATGCATCTACTGCTTCTTGGATTCTTGCACCACCAGAGTCATTTAAGCCTACTACAGGAGCGCCAACTTTCAATGCATTATCTTGTACTTTACAGATTTTCGCTGCATGCATTTCTCCAAGAGAACCACCAACTACTGTAAAGTCTTGGGCATAAGCATAAACCAATCTTCCGTCAACCATACCGTATCCTGTTACAACACCTTCGCCTGGAGATTCTACTTTCTCCATACCGAAGTTTACACAACGGTGGGTTACGAAAGCATCTAACTCAACGAATGTACCTTCATCAAATAGCAGGTTCATTCTTTCTCTAGCTGTTAATTTACCTGACTGATGCTGCTTGTCAATTCTTTTTTGACCGCCGCCAAGCGCAATTTTTTCTCTACGCTTACGCAAATCTTCTAATCTGTTGATTGCCATGTTTACTAACCTCCTACACTAATGTTGGGCTGCCAAAATTGGCAGCCTGATTACTACTCTCTCTCGCTTAGTTCAACAAGTACGCCGTTTGTGCTCTTTGGATGACAGAAAGCAATCTTCGCACCGCCTGCTCCGTATCTTGGCTTCTCATCAATCATTTTTACACCTTTACCCATCAATTCAGCGATAGCTTCTTCGATGTTTGGTACTCTGAATGCGATGTGCTGGATGCCTTCGCCCTTCTTTTCGATAAACTTTGCGATCGGTCCTTCTGGATCAGTTGACTCTAATAACTCAACTTCTGTATCTCCAACAGGTAAAAACGCAACCTTTACCTTTTGCTCATCAACAACTTCAGTACCATGAAGCTCTAAGCCAAGCATATCCTGATAAAACTTCAATGTCTCATCTAAGCTCTTTACTGCAACACCAATATGATCTACTTTTAATACTTTCATCTTTATTCCTCCTTTATCTATTTTAGGGCATCTTCATCGGTCTACTGCATAGGTCAGTTGCCTCCCGCCCTAGTATGCCTGTTTAAATTTCTTTTAGAATGGCTTCTGATGCAGTATATGGATCTGTCTTTCTAACAGCAACATCCGCTGCCAGTTGATTGATCATTTCTTCCTTCTTAGACTTATCTAAGATCATACGCATCAACTTTTCTTGAACAAGATCTATAATTTCAAGTCTGCTGTTTAGTGTTCTCCTCTGCTGTAACTTTCCAGTGCCCTCCATATGCTTTTTATGGTCCTTTAAGTGTCCTAATAGCTCGTCAATACCATTGTTGTCAACAGCTATAACCATTTGCACCGGCGGCCTCCAGTCAGAGTGATTGAAGTCCAGCATCATCTCGATTTCAGTGGCTGTTCGCTTTGCACCGTCACGATCTGCTTTGTTAACTGCAAATACATCCCCAATCTCCATAATTCCAGCTTTGATGGCTTGAATATCATCGCCCAATCCAGGAACCATTACCATCAGTGTTGTATCAGCATTTTTGGCAATATCTACTTCCGACTGTCCTACGCCAACTGTTTCAATAAAAATATAGTCTACACCATAGATATCTAAGATTTTTACCGCAGCTTGCGTAGCTTTGGAAAGCCCTCCCAGATGTCCACGGGTACCCATACTTCTAATAAATACACCAGGGTCCATACTTAGATCATTCATTCTTACTCTATCACCTAATATGGATCCCCCTGTAAAGGGGCTTGTAGGGTCTACAGCGATAATCCCAACTGTTTTGCCTTCCTTTCGGATAGCCTTTGCCAATTTATCTGTCAAAGTACTTTTTCCTGCGCCAGGAGGACCTGTGATCCCAATTACATGAGCCTTTCCTGTTTTGCTAAACAGGTCTTTCAATATTTCGACAGCCTCTGGATCATGATTCTCTGCCATGGAGATCAGCCTTGCAACTGCCCTTTTATCACCTTGTAACAATCTTTCAGCTAAATCCATCCATTGCACCACCTATTTTTGGCTTTTCATGATGATAACAGACTGCAGGCGGAGAGCCTGCGTCTGTTATTTTGATTTTGCCTATTTTCTCTTAATGTTTGCTCTAATATAGTCAATTGTAACAGATGTTGGTGTACCTGGTGTAAATATTTCTGCGATTCCTTTTTCTTTTAAGAAAGGAATGTCATCATCTGGAATAACGCCACCGCCGATTACTAACACATCATCAACGTTCTCTACCTTTAGTAATTCTACTACCTTAGGAAGCAATGTGTTATGAGCACCTGATAGGATACTCATTGCCACTACATCAACGTCTTCCTGAATCGTAGCACTTACGATTTGCTCAGGAGTTTGTCTTAATCCAGTATAGATTACCTCCATACCAGCGTCTCTTAAAGCTCTGGCGATAACCTTCGCTCCTCTATCATGACCATCAAGGCCTGGCTTTGCAACTAATACTCTAATTGGTCTATCCATGAAATTTTCCTCCTTCAATAAATCTATTTTCCTTATATTTATCTTTTCACTGCAAGGTATTGCCAGTAAACTACAGTTTTACTGATTGTTGGTACTCACCAAATACTTCTCTCATCACACCACAGATTTCTCCCAGTGTACCGTAAGCTCTTACTGCATCTAAGATGAATGGCATTAAGTTTGCATCGCCTTGGCAAGCTGTTCTTAAAGCTTCAAGTTTTTGTTGTACTAAGTTGTTGTCTCTCTTCGCTCTTAAGTCAACAAGTTTTTGCTTTTGAAGTTCACCTACAGATGGGTCAACTCTTAATAATCCCTTTGGTGCTTCTTCTTTGATTTGGAACTTGTTCATACCAACAATAATTCTCTTTCCAGCTTCAATATCTTTTTGATAGTTATAAGCTGCATCCATGATCTCTTGTTGGATATATCCGTTATCGATTGCCTTTGGTGCGCCACCGATCTCATCAATCTTCTTGATGTATTCCATTGCGCCTTCTTCGATCTCTCTTGTTTTTGCTTCGATAAAATATGATCCAGCTAGTGGGTCAACTGTATCTGCAGCACCACTTTCGTATGCTACGATTTGTTGTGTTCTTAATGCAACTCTTACAGAATCTTCTGTTGGAAGAGCTAGTGCCTCGTCCTTAGAGTTTGTGTGTAAAGATTGTGTTCCACCTAATACTGCTGCCAATGTTTGGATTGCAACACGAACAATATTGTTTTCTGGCTGTTGTGCAGTTAATGTAGAACCACCAGTTTGCGTATGGAACTTAAGTGCCATAGACTTCGCATCTTTTGCGCCAAATCTTTCCTTCATGATTCTTGCCCAAAGTCTTCTTGCAGCTCTGAACTTCGCAACTTCTTCTAAGATATCGTTGTGAGCGTTGAAGAAGAATGACAATCTTGGAGCAAATGTATCTACATCAAGTCCTGCTTTGATTGCAGCTTCAACATATGCGATACCATCAGCCAATGTGAATCCAACTTCTTGAGCAGCAGTTGAACCAGCTTCTCTGATGTGGTATCCAGAAATAGAAATTGTATTCCATTGTGGAACTTCTTTTGAACAGTATTCAAATATATTTGTGATTAATCTCATGGATGGCTCTGTTGGGAAGATATATGTTCCACGAGCGATGTATTCTTTTAAGATATCATTTTGGATTGTTCCTCTTAATTGATCAGGTGTAACGCCTTGCTTCTCTGCAACAGCAATATACATTGCCAATAATACAGACGCAGGTGCATTGATTGTCATAGATGTAGAAACCTTGTCTAATGGAATGCCTCCAAAAAGAATTTCCATATCTGCTAAGGAGTCAATTGCAACTCCAACTTTACCAACTTCACCTTCTGATAATGGGTGATCAGAGTCATATCCAATTTGTGTTGGAAGGTCAAATGCTACAGAAAGCCCCATAGAACCTTGCTCAATTAGATATTTATAACGCTTATTTGATTCTTCAGCTGTAGCAAAGCCAGCATACATTCTCATTGTCCAGAATCTACCTCTGTACATGTTTGTTTGTACCCCTCTTGTATATGGGTAGCTGCCTGGCATTCCTAAATCTGTTGTGTAATCAAAGTCTGCGATATCCAGCGGCGTATACAACCTGTTTACAGGTGCACCAGAACCACTTTCAAAAGCTGGCTTTCTTTCTGGATTTTTCGCTAATGACTTTTCTACTTTTGCATTGTAGGTGTCTAAACTCTCTTTGATCTGATCTAATTTTTCTTTTTCAAACATTTTTTTTCCTCCTTACACATCTATCTTTTTAAAAATTAGTATTATTTTATCCATTCATCTAATTACGATGTTGATTTTTATCTATTTACTGGAGAAATAATACTTTTAAAACTATATATTGACATAGATTCAGGGGATGCGAAATGATCCCCCTATCTCATATCATCACTTCTATAGTATCCTTCAAAATTCCTTCATCGATACCAGTTTTTCTTCACGACATTCAATTGTCAGAATTATTTAACCTTCATTGAACCAGTATCTAAGAATCTTTGATGCCATGACAATGCCTCTCCGATTAGATGTGGCTCATGCTTTAACTTACCGCTCATGGCTCTTTCAAAATAGTCATTTAACATTGGTCTATAGTCAGGGTGAGCACACTTGTCGATGATCAGTCTTGCTCTTTCTGTTGGTGATGTTCCTCTTAAATCCGCAAGACCTTGCTCTGTTACAACCACCATCACGTCATGTTCTGTATGATCCACATGGGATACCATTGGCACGATGGAAGAAATATCGCCATCCTTCGCCACAGATACAGTTGTGTAGAAAGAGATATATGCATTTCTTGTATAGTCTCCAGAACCGCCTAGACCATTCATCATTCTTGATCCCATGATGTTTGTTGAATTTACATGTCCATACATATCTATTTCAATGGCGGTATTCATGGATAGTACGCCGATTCTTCTAGCAACCTCTGGGTTGTTACTGATTTCTTGAGGTCTTAAAAGAATGTGTTTTGCATACTTATCGATATTTTGATAAAGCTTTACTTGCCCTTCGGAAGATGGTGTAATCGCTGTACCGGATGCTACTGTTACTTTACCAGCATCAATCAAGTCTAACATAGAATCCTGAATAACCTCTGTATAGCATGTCAAATCAGTAAACGGTCCTGTTACCAAACCACCAAGTACTGCATTTGCTACAGATCCTACACCAGATTGTAACGGTAACAAGTTCTTAGGTAATCTGCCCATCTTCACTTCGTGCTCCAAGAATTCGATAATATGGTTTGAAATTGCTTTTGAATCTTCATCGATAGGTCCTAAAGGTCTTACTTTATCTGGCATATCTGTAACAACAATCGCAGCAATTTTAGATGGGTCACATGGCATATAGGTTGTACCTACACGATGACCTGAATGCTCAATTGGTATCGGTTTTCTAAAAGGTGGATTCTCAGGAATATAGATATCATGCATTCCTTCTAATTGCATTGGTTGACTTGTATTGATTTCTATGATTACCTTGTCTGCTAACTTTAACGCTGTCGGAGAAATACCTACGGATGTCGTTGGAATAATTCCACCATCTTCTGTGATTGCTAATGCCTCAACAATGGCTACATCGATTTTTCCAAAGAATCCATAACTCATGTACTGTGGTAAATGACTTAAATGCATATCTTGATATGCAATGCTACCAGCATTGATGCCGTTTCTTGTATCATTGTGGGTTTGATATGGGAATCTTCTTTTAATAACACCTGCTCTAGATAAAGCCCCATCCAATTCATCGCCTACGGAGGCTCCTGTTAAAAGGGTAATACCTACTTTATCCCCTGCTTCTGCTCTCTTTGCCAATGCCAATGGCACTGCCTTTGGGTAACCAGATGGCGTAAAACCGCTGGTAGCAACAGTCATACCATCTTTGATCAGCATTGCAGCCTCTTCGGCAGAAACTACTTTTCCTTTGAGATCTTCTCTTCTGATTCTGTTTTCTAACATCCCATGAATCCTCCTTTAAAATAATTGTATTACCAGTGTTGCTTAGGGCAACAACGCATAGCATCGCTATTTATAATTGCCTATGTGTTTTTATTATGCAAATATAAAAAGCTAGATATACCACTGAATCATTTCGTGATTCTTAGCGGCATACCTAGCCTTATTTTACCTACTTTTGACTGATAAAAGGGTATTTTATCAACGCAGATAACGGGGCTTCATATGATGGAGTTATTTACATTTATTCTTGATCTACCTCTGGTTTTCCTTCAACAATCACTTGTCTGTATTTATCTGCACAAGTTCGCATGGCAGAAATAATCGCTTTTCTTGCAGACCCAAAATAACCATCTATAAACATTTTCTCAATTGCTTCTACTTGGTTAAGGTTTTCCCCTATTACACAATTCCTAAAGAAATTTTTTGCTACAGAAGTCACTAAGGTACAGTCTGCATCTATAATTTCACCGCTATTTGCATTTACCAAAAGCCCAACTGCAATCACACTATACATCTCCGTTGCAGTGATCCCTTTTGGCAGCTTTGCATAACCGCTGATGAATATTTTTTTTGTTGGCATACAACCACCTCTTCATATTTAGAGATTCTACATCTTTCTACAAATTCCTGCATAAACATAAAGTTTTTTTAAAAAAACTTGTATAGATTTTACAATTTCTACAATTCCCTAGAGATGGTTGATAATTTCTATTTATATATTGCTGAGAAGTTTACTTATAGCTTGTCATATCTTTAACAAAATTTTATCACGTTCTGAAGGGATTGTGAAGTACTTTATTTCATTTTCGTTAATTTTTTTAACGCTATTTTAACATTCCTAGTGGAACCAACCGCTCTAATAGAAAGCTTAATAAGTCGCTGCTTATTCCACGTTTCATCTTTTTTCGATATTTCCCGGGAAATTTCTTCCTTTATTTATTTCCCTTGGCCTCCGCAGCCTGAATAAATTTATCTACATGAATGATGTAGCGACTATGGAATCCTTCCCCTATTTTATCTTTTTCATCATAAGCATCAATCCGAAACTTTAGCTTCTTTCCATCTACTTCTATCAACTCTGCTTCTGCCCTTACTTTCATCCCTACAGGGGTGGCTGCCATGTGCTTTACATCTAAATGGGTTCCCACCGTGGCGAAGCCCATAGGCAGATGGGGATCTACGGCTTTTAAGGATGCATTCTCCATCAATCCAATCATAGCAGGTGTAGCATATACCAAAACACCTCCACTGCCATAGTGCACCGCTGTATCTTTTTCACCTACAACATATTCAATCACTGCTTTCATTCCCACTTCTAAATTGAATTCCATTTTATATTGCCTCCAATATAAATTATTTAAACCCCCTCTGTTTGCAAACAAAGGGGGTTTGTTTTTACTCTTCTTTGTTGTTATCTTGATCAGCAAACAATTTTTCAAATTCATCTGCATTTAATGTTTCAACTTCCAACAGTTTATTCGCAACGATATGAAGTTTATCCATATTTTCTGTTAATATTCTATCACAAGTTACATAAGCTTCGTCAATGATGCTTCTTACTTCTTTGTCGATCTCCGAAGCAACCTCCTCAGAATAATTTCTCTTTGTTGAAAAATCTCTGCCTAAGAAAACCTCATCTTCAGAACTATAATTTACTGGTCCTAAATTATCGCTCATACCGTACTTTGTCACCATTGCCCTAGCGATGCTTGTTGCTCTTTCCAAATCGTTGCTGGCACCTGTACTGATATCATCCAGTACAAGCTTTTCTGCAACCCTACCGCCCAAAAGATGAATGATACTTTCCTGCATGTCTGTCTTCGTTCTATAATATCTATCTTCTTTTGGCAAGATCATGGTGAATCCACCAGCTCTTCCTCTTGGAATAATCGTTACTTGATGGACTGGATCCGTATTTGGAAGCATTTTTGCAACCACCGCATGGCCCGCTTCATGATATGCCGTGAGCTTTCGTTCATTTTCACTAATCACTCTGCTTCTTTTCTCAGGTCCTGCAATTACTTTCGTGATGGCCTCCTCTATGGTTGCCATGTCAATTCTTTTCTTATTCTTCCTCGCTGTTAATAACGCCGCTTCATTCATAAGATTCTCTATATCTGCTGGAGTAAATCCTGGTGTTCTTCTAGCAAGAATCTGAAGATCCACATCTTCTGCCAAAGGTTTATTTCTCGCGTGAACCTTTAGAATTTCTTCTCTGCCTTTTACATCAGGCACACCTACTACAACCTGGCGGTCAAAACGCCCAGGTCGAAGCAATGCAGGATCTAATATATCAGGTCTATTGGTTGCCGCAATAATAATGATCCCTTCATTTACACCGAAGCCATCCATTTCCACAAGAAGCTGGTTCAAGGTCTGCTCTCTTTCATCATGACCGCCACCTAAGCCTGCGCCTCTTTTTCGTCCAACGGCATCTATTTCATCAATAAACACAATACAAGGAGAATTCTTCTTTGCTTGCTCAAAGAGATCACGGACACGGGACGCACCGACACCCACGAACATTTCAACAAAGTCAGATCCACTAATACTAAAGAATGGTACCCCTGCTTCTCCGGCAACTGCCCTGGAAAGATAGGTTTTACCCGTACCAGGAGGTCCAACCATCAAGATTCCTTTTGGAATTCTTGCTCCTAATTCTATATACTTTCTAGGATTTTTTAAGAAATCTACAATCTCTTGTAATTCTTCCTTCTCTTCATCTAAGCCTGCCACATCTCCAAAGGTTACCTTTTTACGTTCATCTTCCTTATGAAGCTTTGCTCTGCTCTTCCCAAAGGACATGACACGGCTGCCACCACCCTGGGACTGCTGCATGAAAACAAACCATAGGACGACGAAGATCAATATCATGAAAATTGAAGGCAAAATATCGAAAAACCATGGCGTTTTTGCTGGTGGTTGCCCTTCAACCTTCTTTAATGTACCATCTTCAATTTGAGGCAAGATATATTTGTCCAATAGGGCTTGGGACATCACAACCGGTGGAATGTATGTCTCAAACTCTTTCTGAGGATCAGATTTTAACTTTCCCATAACCGTGTTTTCCACGATTGTCATTTCTGCAACATTCTGTTGTTGTAATGCTCGCACAAAGTCTGAAAAATTCAGCGATGCTTTCTCAGGTGCGGGAGTTCCTAAAAAATGTACGACCGCGACGATAGCAATGAATATTAGTATGTAGAAACTAGCTCCCCTAAAAAATTTCTTCAACAAAAGCCCTCCTTTCGGCACGATGACGACTACAATTTTTGCGTCTCTCTATTCTACCATATATTTTATATGAAAACAATAAATTACATCTCAACACAGGCTTTTCAGCGATTTTTTTCGCCCCAAAAGCTATTTTGTGATCGCTCATCTATCTTTTATATCATTTCTTTCATACTCCAGTATCAGTACCCTTTTTGTGTGCTCATCTATCTTATATTTTTCACTAGTACGGTAACCAACAACCCACATGATTTCATCTTCATCGCAAATCAGTGGAATTCGATCCCTGTTTTCTCTCGAAATTTTCTCGTCAATAAAATAATCCTTCAGCTTCTTTCTACCTTTCATGCCATAGGGCCAGAAAATATCCCCCTGTCTTCTATTCCTAACGTTTATACCCCCTTGCACCTTGTCTAAATCAAAATACTTCTTGCAGGAATGGGTTTGAATTTCCTTGGATGGATCCCATTCGATTATTTTTGATCTTATGGTTCCAACTAACTCCTTCAAATATATATCTTCACCTATGGGCAGAGTATAAAAAAAACTCATTTCACTTATTGTGATTCTCTTTTTGATAATTAATACGTCATAGCTGATTTCTGCCATCATTTCCTTTGGTAAATCAATTCTCGCCCCTACTCTTCCTACGTTGGCTAGGTTTAAAATGCTTTCAATATGAATTTGCTCAAAATCCATCAAACTGCCCGATGCTTCTCGTATAGCCCTTCGAATAATTCTTTTCCCAATGGATGGATGCAGTTTTGTTATTGCTTCTAAAAAAATCGCAGCTGCTCCCTGACGAAGCTGAACAATTTCTTCATAATTACACTGGACTTCTGAGTCAATAAATTCGCTATCTTCCCGCAGCAAGTTTGCCGTACGCCAAAGGGTATCCTTGATTTTGGGATTAAAGTGCTCCTGGATATAAGGAATTAACTCTAATCTTATACGATTTCGTGTATATATGGTTTGTAGATTGGTATAATCTAGTCTAGGGGTCAGTTCAGAGATCCTGCAATACGCTTCGATTTCATGTCGAGGAATATCTAGCAAAGGCCGAATCACCCGATGTTCCCTCACATAAGGAATTGCTGCAAGACCTTCTATCCCTGCACCTCGCATAAACCGCATCAGTACTGTTTCCGCCTGATCATCCATGTTCTGGGCAACAGCTATTTTATGGGCACCCTGTTCCTGCATTACTTGATCAAATAGAGCATACCGCCTTTCTCTCCCTGCTTCTTCAAAACTTATACCCTTTTTCTGACTATAACAAGCAATATCCTCAGAATAAATAAAGGCTGGGATATCAAGTTGTGCACATAACTGACGGACATAAAGGGCATCCTCCTCTGCCTCCTTTTCCCGCAGCTGATGGTTCAAATGCACTGCATAGATTTTCAGTTGATAAGCATTTCGAATTTTCCATAGCAGGTGCAATAAACATACTGAATCCGGTCCTCCTGACACACCAACTACAATCCCGTCTCCCTTTTGAATCATTCCATATTTTTCTATGGTGCTTAAAAATCTCTTCAGCATAACCTTGCTCCTATCTCAAACACTTTGATTTCAATAAGTTCTATAAAATAGTCTGAAATACCTTCCCCATATCGCTAATTTTTATTACAATAAATGTCACAACACTTAAAAAGAATAGGATGCTTCCGATAAATACACCATTCACAATCTTATACACAGACTTCCCTTTTATCTGAAAACTATCAAGGTGATCATAAACCTTTTCTAAAGAAGAGATAAACTGTGAAAAGTTCATATCTTTTTGAGTTATTCCCTTGTGGATGAGTTCTAGGATTCTAGGAGCAATATCCACATTTTTTAATTTATATATCACTTTATCCACACTTTTCTCTCGGAGTGGAAATTCATTGCCCAATACCAAATAAGTAATGAGGATACACAGACTAAAAAGATCATATTTCTCGTCTGCTTTTCGTAGTCCTACGCCCCAGCTTGCCCTATCATAGGTAGGTGTAAACTCTTTCAATCCTTCACCCATTCGGGTTACACCCCCTAGATCAATAATCTTCAATTTCCCATTGCGCTGATCTAACATTAAGTTTTCTAATTTCATATCTCCAAAAACATAGTTTTCCTGATGAAATCTTTGAAATGCTTTGCCTATGACAATCGCTAAAGCTACTACAGATTTCAAAGAAATTTTTCTTTCTTTTCTATATTGATCTAAATTTTTTCCATCTATGCACTCTGTTACCATATAATACAGTCTATGACCCAGACAATCCAAATCATCAATCTCTTTCGCCTTTACAACCATAGACAGATTTTCAAATTTCTTTAACATATCATATTCCTTTGTAATACTCTGTAAATCTTCACTGAGCTTTAGGGCATATATTTCATTACTGGTAATCTCTTGCACTTTATAAACAGCGCCTATGCCTCCTTCACCCAATAACTCCAATACTCTATATGATTTTTGACTCCATTTTCCCCGAATCATGCTGCCTTTTGATAATCGAATACCCATCATCTTTCTTCATCCCTCACTTTAGTAAGCACAATGAACAAAGTTGCCTATCGGCAATTTGTTTTCGCTAGGAAACCCTAGGTTTCGACGCCTGCAATGCAGGTTCCTGAGGACCTTCCTGAATACGGCAAAGGGGAATCCCCTCTGCACACCCCATATATGGGAAATTGAAAACCATAATTTTCTATACATAAACAAAACGGCTAATATTAGCCGTCTTCATATGATACCATCCTTTAATAAGGGCTCATTATTGTCTACAATCTCTTCAAAGCTTATGTCGTGAATATCCAGCATAAGATCAATGGCTTTATTCATAGCAGCAGCAGTAGGCGTATTTCCGCCAGCTTTCAGGGCATATACAGTTCTTTTGACCTCTGATATATTCTCAGTAAAATCACAAATGACTCTATAAAAGTCGCCCTTTTCTCCTGGAAATGCAATGATGGCAATCTGACTTTTTCCTTTCCTTCCCTGGAGAGAATTCATTAGCTCAATAATACTTTGTCTCGCTGTCCCCATCTTGTTGGCCATGCTGCCGCTGCAATCCATCACTACGCAGCATTTGATAGGGATATCTTCTCCAAGGCGATCCATATAGTCAATGATCTGTCCCCTTGCTTGGGGCGGTATATCGTCTATATTTCCCCCGATCATTTCTTTTAGCTGTCTTCCCACAATGCTCTCTATGGTCTTATTCACCGTTCTCTGTGTCATATGATGCATGGTCTGACCTAAATTGGCCACATGGGTATTTTCCCAAGTACCCCTGCCTGCCCTAGCAATCTCTCTTATTTCATCAAAAGCATGATCCTCTTCTTTCTGTTCCATGATTCCTATGGCATTGACAACAATCCCTCTTTTGGCCGCTTCAGCTGCTGCTGTAACAGGATTGCCGCCGATGTTCGATTTACCATCCGTTACCACAATCATTTGTTTTATTTCCATAAATGGACACCTTCCCCCTGGTATTATTTACCTGGAAGTATTGTCCTTTATCCTGTTTTTTATACAAAACTTAAAAGAAAAAGAGCCTAAGGCTCTTATTTCGATTCCCATATCTTTGTAACCAACACCGTCATATCATCCTCAATTCTATCGCCATATTTTTCAATGGCCATATTCATCAGCTCATCAGCAATGACTTGCGGGTTTCTACTGTGAATAGACTGTAATGCAGCAATAACCCAATTTTCCTTTATATCTGTCTGTTTGTCAGCATCCAAAATGCCATCTGACATCATTATGACAAAATCTCCTTGCCCTAATTTCTTTCCAAAACTGTCAAAGTCAATCTTACTTAAGATGCCAATGGGTAACGATGTAGATTTAATAATTTCAATCTCTCCATTTCCTCTTTTGATAAAGCTTGATGCAGCCCCGATTTTTATGCAGTCTAATCTACCAGTATATAAATCTATAATGGATAAATCTATGGTAGAAAATATTTCATCAGAGGATTTTAGAACCAAAATAGAGTTTATGGTCTTAATAGCCGTTTCTTGATCAAATCCAGCTTCCAATAGCTGCTCCAGTAAGGTAATCGTCGTTGTACTTTCTTTAGCCGCCTTTTCTCCAGATCCCATACCATCGCTAAGGGCAATCATGTATTTTCCATCCTGAAGATCCATCATTGTATAACTGTCGCCACAAATATGCCCATTATCTTTAGAAGCCCGTGCGACTCCTGTGCTTGCCCTGTATTTCTCTGCTGCTACCAATTGAAACACGCAGTTGTCTGTACTATCATCCGTGGTACAATGTTGATTTTTTCGAATAAACTCTACGCCCATGACTTGAGACACAATGGGTGCAATCTTTTCATCACATTGTTTGCGATCGTAGCAAGATCGCTTCTCTACCGTCACTTCCATCTTTCCATTTTCTTTCTCAAAAACAGTAATCTTATTTACAACAATTCCTGCTTTATCGAAAGCCACATATAGGGCATCTTCAATATCCGTTTTAAAGTGAACGTCCATATTGATCTCTTTGCCCAAACGGTGAAGGATCTCCGATACCCCTTGAAACTGTTCTGCAACAAGCTGTCTGCTCTCAAAAAGCTTGTTTTCCCATTTATAGTGAATCTTGTAGATTTCAAACTGATCATAAATGGTTTGAAGCAGCATCTCTAAGCGGATACATCGTTTTTTCAGTATGGTAGGAATTTTATCCTCCTTAATCCTCCCTGAGGATTCCAGCAAAGTAATGATCTCAACAAGATCGTTGTAAGAGCTGTAAAACCCATTTTTCCAACAGCTTCTACACATGCCACATTGACTGCATACCTTATTTACTACCTGATCGATGATGCCTGCAATTTCTTGCTGATCAATCAGCCTATTTCTTTCCAATATTTGTCCATAGGTCACAGCCAACTCTGAAAAGGCATGGCTAAACTCTTTCAACCGATCAAATGTGATCCTCCGTATCCTTTCACTGTAGGCTTTATCTAACTGAACAGATCCGCCATTGGCATTTACAAACTTTTCGGTATAGCCTAGAATTGACTTTGGTATCAGCATAAAGATAATAAATGCCATGACAATTTCCTCGAACTGTAGAATAACCTCCGTAGATCCGTTTATGTAAAAAGTAAGAATTGCATTTCCCATAATGATCCCCATAGACGATCCTAGTTTCCCCAAATCCTTAAATATGCCTGCTAACAATCCAGAGAAGGCATAAATTCCTATAACCGTAGGCGTCCCTATGGTAGACATGCTGGTAATAATGCCTATAGTTACCCCTACGCTTGCGCCCACACTGGCTCCCCCATTGTATGCAAATATCAGGGTTAGCAATATTCCTAGAACATTCTTCAATGCATAGTCTCTTATGCTTATATCAGCAAATCCTGAAATAAGTACGGCCGCTGTAATGGCAATGCATATCAGTTCCTCATTAGATAATATCTTTCTATTTGTTTTCTGAAGGGCTATCGGCACTGCATAGGATAATATATAAACGAACACAAATGTCACAACAGATTCAAATCCAATCATAAACAAATCATATATATATAGGTCCGAAAAAATACCATAGAGTATTCCTGCTAAGAACATGATCGTTCCAGATACCAATGCCGTTTTAAAAACATTCCGCTGGATCTTATCCTTTATAAAATAAAATACCACCCAAGATAATAACAGAGCAAACCCATACTTCCCCCAACTTCCAGCGTCGACGACCGTCATCGTTCCTAAAATGATACCAACACCCACCAAGGCGTTTTTACGTTCTTTTGCCAGCAGTACAGTAAAGTATGCAATGCCAAATGGAGCGAGTCCATCCAATATGCTAGCTCTTCCTAAGAGGAAGCCAATGATGCTTAAAAAGAGTATTTGTTTTGTCCCATAAAATAATCCAATTCTTTTACTGCCTAGTAGCGCTTTAGCTTGTCCACTTTGTTTTCTTTTGTATGGCATGAGTTCATATTTTTCTATCATGTAAACACCACCTACCGATTTTCTTAGTGCAATTATATCAGCCATGGCAGGAGATATTTGTCAACTTACCTGTCCCATCGCCATAAAATTATAGACATAGACTGGGGAGTTTTTACATGATTTTATGGACACGACAAATTTATTTTCAAATTTTCATATAGATTCTTCCTATTCTTACATCAGGGTCAGAAGTTTTTGACGACAGATGAAAAAGTCCCCCGATATTATCATGAATATTCTTAAATAGATGGTCATAGAATAATAGATTGCGTAGTAAATAAATATTGCAATATAATCGTAGGAGCGTGCATTGCACGTCCATTCTGTTTGTTTATAATCCCATTCTTTGACGCCCAATGAGCGCCCCTAAAAAATCAACCATATTCGCATTTATCTACAATTATATCTTCGTCTGTACCCTTACCTCATTTCAACATTGTTTTGAGTACAAATAAAAAAATCTCCCATTTTATTAAAATGGAAGATTTTTTCTAATTGGCGACCCGGAAGGGGCTCGAACCCTCGACCTCCAGCGTGACAGGCTGGCATTCTAACCAACTGAACTACCGGGCCAGATTTTCGGTTGTCAGTTGCTGGTTGTCGGTTATCTGTTGTTCAGGTCATTCTCTTAAGTCTTTCGACCCTAGATACTGGCCATAGCAACCGTAAACCGGTAACCGTGCACCATGTTTTTGGTAGCGGCGAGTGGACTCGAACCACCGACCTTCCGGGTATGAACCGGACGCTCTAGCCAACTAAGCTACGCCGCCATTTTTCATGACAAATTCTATATTACAGCAGAATTCGCAAGATGTCAATGCTATTTTCACATTTCATTACAGCAGCATTTTCCATCCATCTTATGATAGTTGCTCGAAAATCAATCCCTCTAGATTATCATACTCGCTAATCCTGAATTCATCTATCTTCAGGAGCGTTAGAATTCTATCTAAAATTACAGTGCCCGCTGTAATGACATCTGCTCGTTTTGGATGAAGTCCTTGAATTTTCTTTCTCTCACTTAAGGGAACGACCAGAAAGCTCTTTAGAACATTCCTTACTTCTTCTAGATGGACATCCGTATTATGAACCTTATCACGGTCATATATTGCCAACTTTAGATGAACAGCAGCAATGGTTGTAGTGGTTCCACCAATTCCAATAACTCTATCTATCTTCATCTCTCTTAATTTCATCATTGTAGGGAGGATCTCCAGATCTATCTCCTCTTCTAACCTGCGCATATCTTGTGGCAATAGTGGATCATTCAGCACACATTTTTCTGTCATTCGCACTGCTCCTATGTTATGACTGACCATATATTGTATACCATTTTCATTTCCCAGGATGAATTCAGTACTTCCACCACCAATATCAATGACCAAAATGCTTTCCCCTTTTTCCTTCAATCCTCGCAACACTCCAGAGAATCCTAATTGAGCTTCTCGATCTCCTGTTATGACATCTATATCGAGACCAACCTCTTGCCGTGCCCGTTGCAGAAATATCTCTCTGTTTTGGGCATCCCTGACAGCACTGGTAGCGATTACTGGCATAGATGATATCCCTTCCCTCTGAACCACGGCATTAAACTTTTTTAAAGCTTCCAAGTTCCGCTCAATGGCTCCTTGTGTAAGCCTTCCTGTGTGATCTACGCCCTCTCCCATCCTGGTTGTCTCTAAATCCTTAAAACTTCTGACTATTTCTCCATTCTCTACATCGGCAATAAGTAGTCGCATTGAATTTGTGCCAATATCGATGGCAGCATACTTTTTCATTTAAAGCCTCCTTAGTACGGCAGGGGATTTCATCCCCTACAACCCCTATTTTTTATTGTCTGGTTTTCTCAATCTCTACGTCCATTGAGCTTACTTAAGATTTATACTTTCCTACGAAAATAAAACTTATTTTCATTATACTTTGTGAAATTTCAAT
This sequence comes from Anaerosolibacter carboniphilus, assembly GCF_014205875.1. GTDB lineage: Bacteria > Bacillota > Clostridia > Peptostreptococcales > Thermotaleaceae > Anaerosolibacter > Anaerosolibacter carboniphilus. The sequence goes on along the minus strand of NZ_JACHEN010000039.1, from coordinate 34,708 downwards.
TTCATGAGCGTTTCTTAGACAATAAAAAACCGAGACATCGTCTCGGTTGTATTTTTTAAGCATCTTTCTTATTATTAAATCCGTTTCCTCTTCTCGTGTCTCTCATATTTTTCTTAAGTTGTTGATGCTTTTCGTCACTGTCCTTCAAAAACTTAGAAAGCTTATCTTCAAAGGACAAATTTGACTCTGTACTCTTTTTCTGCCAATCAAGCTGTGCGGGCTGGTTACTTTTTTTAGGAGGTTTTTCCTGTGCCTGCCGGATGGAGAGACTAATCTTTCCATTGCCATCAATTGCAATTATTTTTACCATGACTTTTTGCTGTTCCTTTAAGTAGGTACGAATATCTTTTACATAATCATCTGCCACTTCTGAAATATGACATAATCCTGTTTTTCCCTGTGGTAGTTGAATAAAAGCACCAAAATTTGTAATACCAGTTACCGTGCCCTCAACAACTTTTCCTATTTCAACCGGCATAAATAAAATCTTCCTCCTTATATATTATTCACAACTTTACTAGACATATTATAATTTATTATTTAAAGCCTGTCAACAACTGCACCTCTTGCTTGGTAGCCTTATTGACTATATTTTGCTTTATGCATATCAACATAAATAATTTCATTAGGTTTTACCATCTTTAGCTGCTCTCTGGCTACTTTTTCGACGAACTCTGGTGTGTTGCCATTTTTCACTTCTTCCTCTCGACGGGCAACCTCTTGTTTTAACACTTCTACTCTTTTTTTATAGGCCGTTTCCTGCTCAGTCAGTTCATGAAGCTTCATTTGCTGACTCACAAAAATCCACACCACATAGAGTCCCATGACCAAAAGGATCATATAGAAAGGTTTATTTCCCCTTCGTACTCTCTTTTTCCTTTGTTGCATCATATCCATACATTTCACCCTTTTTGTTTGCCCTCTTCTGTAATATTATTCTATACAGTCATATAATTTCCTGCTACTTTTTTTTCATTACAGTTTTTATGTATTTTTTTACATCTCTAGCAATTCGTTTTGGCATTGTAGCAATTCTTCTCCATCGATAATAGATAGGCATTAGTTTTTTCTTCGCCCATCGCCAGGGTATCTTTGACCACTGTATCAATATTTTTATCGGATACACCAGCTTGTTTATTAAGCTCATTATTGTCTTTTTTAAAAGGGATAGCAGATATACAATGGTCTTGATAATAATATTGCTTAGCAGTTGATTGTATAATATACTCCCCATCACAAATCCCAAAAACGTATAAAATCTCAACTGTCCTGAATTGCTAAACAAAAGTACTGCAATGGCGACCCCAGAAATAACAATCCAAAAAATAAGATCTTGAATCAATGTAGCAATTTTCTTGGGTTTGAAAATCAGCCTCAGGATTCTATATAAATCGTAGACAAAGCCTATCAAAATACCGCCATACATGGTTGCTAAGAAAACATATACCTGCTCAGCTACTGATGTAGCCATACAAATCACCCCATTCTTGCTATCTATAGATAATCCGCATCAATACTATATTTTGACCATTATAGAACAGGTATCCCTGTTCCCTATAATCCATCTATTCAAAAAAATAACCGCCACGCGGTTATTTAAACATCTTTCCTAGGAATCCTACCCCTTTATTCTGCAAGCCTTCCCGATCACTATAAACCAAGGAGTATACATGCCCTTCCAGGACAACATTACCATCTTCCAGGTTGAGTTTACTTATATTTAATTCGGTCCCCTTCACTGTAAGTACACCTTGTACCGTTTCTATCAGCACCGTGTTTTCATTAAAGCTGTCAACATGCTCTACCCCTGATATGCTCAACTTTCCCCGATTCTCCAAAATCAAGTTGTGATTCTTGCTCTTGGCTACCTTTCTGTCTTCCACCTATACTCACCTCTTTACGACGATAGTAGACTACTTTATAAAGGATATTCTTATGGACTTGTACTTATGCATAGTTTCACCTGCTCATCGACAAAAGAAAATAGCATCCTCATTACTGGATGCTATTCGATCACTTTATACATTTCTTTGGAGGATTCTTTGGTAACATGTTCAGATATATCGATTACTTCTACACTGGTACGTTTTGTACCAAATTCGATGGTAATCTTATCTCCAAGTTTTACCTCTGTTCCTGCCTTTGCTACTTGACCATTGATCTGGATACGTCCTTGATCGCAGGCTTCCTTTGCAATAGTTCTTCTTTTGATCAGTCTCGAGTTCTTTAAAAATTTATCTAGCCTCATTTTATCCTCCATTTATAGATACAAACAAAAAAAGCAGCCTAAGCTGCCTTTTCTATTATGCGTTTACCATATCCTTTAAAGCTTTACCTGCTTTGAAAACAGGAGCCTTAGAAGCTGGAATTTCAATTACTTGCTCAGGATTTCTTGGGTTTCTTCCTTGTCTTTCTTTTCTTTCTCTTACATCAAAAGTACCAAATCCAACTAATTGTACCTTATCATTTTTTGCAAGAGCCTCTTCTACGCTTTTCATGAATGCATTTAATGCAGTTTCTGCATCCTTCTTAGTAAGTCCTGATTTTTCTGCCATGCTCGCAACTAATTCAGCTTTATTCACAAATATACCTCCATTCATCTTTTTTAATACGTATAGCATATTCTACCTTTTGTTGCAAATTCCTTCTTTTTACTTGTATTTTTTATCATTTTTTTTATTTTTATGTATTTTTGCCAAATTCCACAACTGATCCATCTCTTCTAAAGACATTTCTTCCAGCTGCTTGTCCAACGATTTTGCATGCTTTTCCATAAATGCAAACCGCTGAATAAATTTTTCATTGGTCTGATTCAAGGCTAGCTCTGGCTCAACCTTCAAAAACCTGGCCATATTTACAATGGCAAAAAGCAAATCACCTAGTTCTTCTGTTATTTTATCTGTTTGATCTGTTTGGTATACTTCTAATAGTTCAGTCAATTCTTCTTTTACTTTTTCAAGGGCTCCCTCTACACAATCCCAATCAAAGCCAACCGCAGCGGCTTTCTTCTGAATTTTATAGCTCCTCATAAGTGCAGGCAATGGTTTAGGAATGCGTTGCAGAGATTCCGTATGGGTTTTTACATCTTTTTCTTTCCGTTTCATCTCCTCCCATCGTAGTAAAGCCCCTGCATCTGTAGTCTCCTTATTTTCGCCAAATACATGGGGATGCCTATAGATCAACTTTCTGCTAATACCTGCAATCACATCTTGAATATCGAAATATCCTTCTTCTGCAGCTATTTGGGCATGAAATACGATTTGTAACAGCAGATCACCTAATTCTTCTACAAGCAACTCCTTGTCGTCATTGTCAAGGGCCTCTAGCACTTCATAAGTTTCCTCCAGTAGATAAGGCCTTAGGCTTTCATGGGTTTGCTTTAAATCCCAGGGACACCCTTCCTTACTTCTTAGTTTTGCCATTATTTCTACAAGATTATTCATATTATAGTATTTTTCCCATTTCTCGTCAACTTTGGGAAGGTATATACTGGTTAAATAATCCACCCACTCCAATCGGTCCAACTCATAGAGTAAAACCCATTCAACCCTTTGAATCCCTGGGATTCCAGCTCCTCTCAGAACACATATAGGGTACTGATCAGGATAATAGGCCATTAGTCTTAATTTTATATCCGAAGCCACCATTTGATTGTAAACTTGGGTCACAATCACATCCGTATTCGGGTCAGGTCTTTGAGTCTTTAACTGAAGCCCATCTATGATCTGTAGCCCTCCGATAGGATCCTTTTTCAATACCTGAAAAATCGCTTCAATAAAACTCATGCTGGGTACAATTTCTATATCATAGTCATGACTTTCAGCTCTTTCCAACAGTCTCTGGACCGTATATTCAGCTACAAAGGGACTACCTGGTACCGCATAAACCACATCTTCATGTTTGAGACGTTCTATAATATCATCAGCGATCGCATCATATACCTCATCAAAGTTGTCCTTTTGATCATAGTAATGATCTAAGCTTTCCATAGAAAAACCTTGGCTAATTAAGTAGTCTATCACTGGATGTTTCTGGGTCCTAAGTAGGATTTTTTTACTTTCCTTCATTTTCTCTATGCCGCCAAGGGTTAGAGACTCCTTACTTCCCGGCCCTAGGCCAATGATGGTAAGCATATGCCTCATTTCTATCCACACCCACTTTCAACATATGTTTGACTTTAAACCATATTATTTCCTTTTCAACCCTAAAATACGCAATACTCTTGCTATTTTCTTGCCGCCTGGCAACATTTCTAAATCTTCTTCCGTAATGCCGCCAGTTGTTAACAGCATTAACCCATAGATCAATGCGCCTATACCGATGGCCAGCACCGTAGTAAGTCGGTTACCCAAAACAGGAAGCAGCTGATTATACACTACCAATACTGAAACACTCATGGCCGCTACGGCAATCAACGGTTTTACAATAAACTGCACTACATTAAAGGAAGTGCGTGTGATCCTTCGGACGGCTAAGAAATTAAGTAACGCAGTCACAGCATAGGTCACAACGGTTCCTATGGCGGCACCTTTTACGTTAATAGCATAAATCCCTGTGAGGGTATAGGTCAAAATAATTTTGAATATAGAGCCAATGGCTAAATTTACTACAGGAATACTAGGTCTTCCTAAGCCTTGCAGGATTCCAGTAAAGGTCTGTACCAAGGTAAGGAATACCAATCCAAAGGCTAGGATAGCCAAAGGTCCAGAAGCGTTTAACGCACTTTCTACCTGCATCGGATAAAGGAGCATCATAATCGGTTTAGACAAAGTAACCAATCCAACTGCTGCTGGAAGTCCAATTAATAGAGTCGCCCGAGTACCCGTTTGTATTACATTCTGTATCCCCTTTTGATCCCTTCTCTGGCTCGCATCCGAGATAGCTGGCACCAAGCTCATGGCAAGGGCCACTGTAAGGACCTGCGGCAGATTAATCAAGGTCAATGCCATTCCTGTCAATTGTCCATATAAGCTATTTGCCTCTTCATAGGAAAATCCTACATCTTGGAGTCTTCTCATAACAATAGCCACGTCAATCATATTCATAACAGGCATAATAGCAGCTCCAATGGTAATAGGAATCGCAATGCGAAGAAGTTTTGAAATGATTGCACCGGATGACTCTTGCTGCGAATGACCGTTGTTTTGAATCTCTCGCATAATATTACTTCTTCTTCGATAATAAATATATACAATGATCAGCGTTCCTGTAATCGCACCTGCAGCAGCACCAAAGACAGCTCCAGCCGAAGCAATTTCAGGTCCTCTATCCAGCAAAAATACAGCTAAACCTAATCCCACAATCACCCTTCCAAACTGCTCAATTACCTGTGAAATGGCTGTGGGTGTCATATCTTGCATACCTTGGAAATAGCCGCGATAAGCCGCCATCACCGGTACAAAAAGTAGCGCTGGCACCACAGCAAGCATGGAGTAATATGCATTGGGATTTTTTATCAATTCTACGATGGTTTTTGCACCAAAGAATATAATACTTGAGGTAATAATCCCCGTAACAAATAATAATACAAAGGATACTTTAAATATCCGATGAGCACCATAACGATCCCCTATAGCTCTTCTTTCCGCCACAAGCTTTGAAATGGCCGTTGGAATCCCTGCCGTAGATATGGTCAACAATAGTACATAGATAGGGTAGGATGCTTGATAATATCCCAAGCCTGTATCTCCAATAATATTTCCCAAGGGAATCCTGAAGAATGCTCCCAGTATCTTTACGATGATCCCTGCTATACCGAGGATAGCGGCCCCTTTTAAGAATGATTTACTGCTCATTGATTTTCCTCCAATTCTTCTCTCCCTTTTCTGAGAATGTTTTAAAAATTTTCTTACTCAAACAACTACAGAATTCCTTCTTTAGAACAAATCTATTATATCAAAAATGCCAACGATTTGTTATAGTTTATTCTCCTTCCCCCAGGCCCATTCATAATAATCTATCTCCCATAGATTTCAACAGAAAACAAAAAGTAGCAGTGAATTTCTGCTACTTTTACTACTATGTAGGATGATACCTTTTGTGTTATTGCTCCATTTGCTTTCCTAAAAAGTTGGCTGCTGTTTCTGCTACTTTTGCCTCCAGATCTCCCATGGGTTTGTTGGCATCCTTTGATAATAAGATTACTGCGCCAATTGGATCACCCTGAGTGATAATGGGAACAATCACTTGTGATGTATACCGCTTTTCATCTCCCTCATCTGCTGCCAATGCATAAGTTTTTTCCTTCTCATTGATAACTAGATTTTTCTTTTCCTCCATAACCTTTTCCAAGCTTTTGCTTACTCTTTTTTCTAAATACTCTTTTTTGGATCCACCTGCCACAGCAATAATGGTATCTCGATCAGTAATAACGGCGGTATGACCTAGAGCATCATAGAGCGACTCTGAATACTCACTTGCAAATTCTGTTAATTCTCCTATGGGTGAGTATTTTTTTAAAATAACTTCGCCTTCTCTATCAGTAAAAATCTCTAGTGGGTCTCCTTCTCTTATTCGAAGCGTTCGCCTTATTTCCTTCGGAATCACAACTCTACCTAAATCGTCAATTCGTCTAACTATGCCTGTTGCTTTCAATTGCGTTCCCTCCTACTGTACTTATTGTAAACTGGTCATTGTACACTTATTATTTTACTCAAGTGTGTTTTTTATACATGAATGGAAATTTTTCTAAACCTATAACAATACTTAGAAATATTGATTTTACAGTAATTTATTCTGAAAAGAAAATAGAGGTACTGAAAGTACCTCTATTTTAATTATTTAATATTTTCCATGTTTTTTTCGATTTTTTTCTCATTCTTGATAGACTCAATCTTTTCATTGATCCCATCTTCTAACAGTTTGCTCTTAATTTCTTCCTTTACATCCTCAAAAACTTTTTGCTCACTCTTCTTATCTACTACTTTGATAATGTGATATCCAAAGTCTGTTTTTACAAGTTCACTGATTTCTCCTGGCTGCAACGTAAAGGCTGTTTCTTCAAATTCAGGAACCATCATTCCTTTAGGGAAGTATCCCAAGTCTCCGCCTTGCTTTGCTGACCCTGGATCTTCTGAAAACTCCGTTGCAAGCTTTGCAAAATCCTCTCCACTCTTTACTCGCTTCAATACTTCTTTTGCCGTCTCTTCTGCTTTTTTCACTTGATCCGCCGGCAGCGGTTTTCTCTCGTCGTCTACTGTTTTGAATAAAATATGGGATGCTTTTACTTGAACATCCTTATAGGCATCAATGTTTTTATTGTAATATGCCTCTAGTTTTTTATCATCTAATGCCAATTCCTTCTCTACTTCTTCTCTAAATTTCTTTACATATATCTCTGTTCTGATTTGGTCTTTAATGAAATTTTCGTCAATCTTGTTCTCTTCAAAAAACTTCTTAATTTCTGCTTGTTGTTCTGTTTTTGCCTTATAGTCTGCATATTGCTTTTCAACTTCCGCTTCATCGATTGCTATTTTGTTTTTGTCCATATATTGCCTGATTACTTCGTCGCTGATCATCTTGTCCAAAACATTTTCCTGTACTGCTTGTAGAAAAGTTTTGCCACCTACATCTATACTCCAGATTTCTGTACCATAAACACCCTCATAGTTCTTTTTGAAAATAATAAGGTTTTTATTGTATTGTTCCTGGTTAATTACTTTCCCATCTACCTTTGCCACAGCTTTTCCATCACCAGCACTGCCGTTTTGGCATCCTGATACAACTAGTGCTACAACCATTAGCAAAATAAGTATTACAATTCTTGCTTTATTTTTCATTTTACACATCCTCTCCCATTACTTCCTTTGATTTTACCTAATTTTAATTATATATGAAATCAATTCCTGTGAAAACCACTAATTTTTTCTAGAAACCCTCTCATTTCCTTTAGTTTATTTTCTTGAGAACTGTATTTCAGACGGATATAGGGTGTTACACTTCCATGAACTTGGATTCTATCTCTATAGCTATCTATCATTCCAGCAATCATTTCTGGATGAATTCTTCCCCCATCATCAAATTGGAATTTGACAAAGGTATCTCCTTCAATAATGGATATCATCCCTAGTTGCTGTGCCATGGACTTTATATAGGAAATAGAGATCAGGTTTGTAACTGATTCCGGAATCTCCCCAAATCTATCTTCAATTTCTTCTTCAATATCATCGGCATCCTGCTTTCCTCTTAATGAAGCAATCTTCTTATAGATCTCCAGCTTATGGCTTTCATTGGAGATATATTGTTCTGGTATAAAGGCGTTGACACTAATCTCAATGGTGGTTTCAACCGGTCGAATGAGCGCTTCCCCTTTCATCTCCCGTATCGTATCCTCTAATAACTTACAGTACAGGTCATAGCCTATGGTAGCCATATGACCATGCTGTTCTCCTCCAATCAGATTTCCCGCACCCCTAATCTCCAAATCCCGCATGGCGATCTTGAATCCTGATCCAAACTCCGTAAATTCTTTAATGGCCTTCAGCCTCTTCTCTGCTACTTCTGTCAGCACCTTATCCTTCTGATAGGTGAGATAAGCATAGGCCAAACGATTTGTTCTTCCAACTCTACCTCGCAGCTGATACAGCTGTGATAACCCCATTTTATCGGCATCATGGATAATAATCGTATTTACATTAGAGATATCCAGTCCTGTTTCAATGATTGTTGTGCACACCAGTACATCAAATTCCCCATTCATGAAATCGATCATGACATTTTCCAACTCCCGCTCACTCATCTGTCCATGGCCTATTGCAATCCTTGCCTCCGGCAGCAGCTTTCGTAGCTTATTTGCCATTTGCTGAATTCCCTTGACACGATTGAAAACAAAATACACTTGTCCACCCCGATGTAGCTCTCGCATGATTGCTTCCCGAATAATTTCATCATTGTGTTCCATCACATAGGTCTGTATTGGATACCTTTCCTCTGGTGGATCTTCAATGATGCTCATATCCCGTAGTCCGATCAGTGACATATGCAGGGTTCTAGGAATAGGGGTAGCCGTTAAAGTGAGCACATCCACATGCTTCTTCAATTGCTTCAAAGCTTCCTTATGCTTTACACCAAATCGCTGTTCTTCGTCTATAATCAACAATCCTAGATCCTTAAACTGGACATCCTTTGATATGAGCCGATGAGTCCCTACGACGACATCTAGATTTCCTTGTCTCAGTTTTTCAATAATCTCATCTTGTTGGGAGTCTGTACGAAATCTACTTAGCATGTCAATGGAAACTGGAAATTCTGCAAACCGCTGCACCAACGTATTATAGTGTTGTTGGGCCAATATGGTGGTAGGTACCAAGATCGCAGCCTGCTTCCCCTCCATGACACATTTAAAGGCAGCTCGGATGGCTACTTCTGTCTTACCATATCCCACGTCGCCACAGAGCAGTCGATCCATGGGTATACTTGTTTCCATGTCCTTTTTGATTTCACTGATACATTTTAGCTGATCAGGCGTTTCCTCATAGGGAAACGCATCCTCAAACTGGCTTTGCCATGGTGTATCGTGAGCAAAAGCATGCCCTCTGGTCATCTGCCGCTCAGCATAAAGGGCCAATAAATCCTTGGCCATATCTTCGATGGCTCCCTTTACCTTGGCTTTTGCCTTTTTCCATTCTACACCGCCCAGTTTGTTGAGCTTAGGTGATGCCCCATCAGACCCAATATATTTTTGCACCAGATCCATTTGCTCAATGGGTACATACAAAGATCCACCATCGGAATATTTTATATGCAGATAGTCCTTCTTGGCTCCTTGAACCTTTAATTGTTCAATGCCCACATATTTTCCAATCCCATGATTCTCATGGACCACGTAATCTCCAAGGTTTAAATCCATAAAGGACTTAATCGGTCTCGCATCTTTCTTTTTGGAAGGCGCTTTTTTCTTTTTTACCGTACCAAAAATTTCTTGTTCAGTTACAACCAAAAACCTATTTCCATGGTACTCAAAACCTTTGGCAAGACTTCCTTGCAGAATAAAGGTCTGCCCTGAAAGGATGTCATGATTTCCATTCTCTATTAAAATTGCCTCTACCTGATGATTTCGCAAAGTGCCTTCAAGATACTTTGCCCGTTCCATGGAACCACAGAGTAGAATTGTCTTATATCCTTTATATTTCCAACGCTTTACCTCTTCAATAAAAATGTCCATCTTGCCATGGAAGGACTGGGCCATTCTTGAAGAAAAGTTAATAATATTTTTGGGTGGAAAATCTGGATTATTTTTCGGCAGACTCGTTAAGGTAAATACCTGTCGATCATGAAGCATCATAACAATTTCGTCATAATGAAACAAAAGGCTGGCCTGGCCTGGCAGCACTTCACCCTTTTCCAATTTGTCCTTATAGGTCTCCTCAAACTCTGTGTAAGCAAGCTCAGCCTTTTCACGAACCCTGGATGGCTCATCCACAAAAACCAGGGCATTCTTTGCGAAATAGTCTAAAAGGGAACAGGTATTTTCATAAAAGTAGGTAATATAATTTTCCCAGCCTCTACCCACATGACTGTTCTCAATTTCCTCTATAGATCTTCTAATATTTTCCTCTAAATATTCCCTGACCTTACCCTTTATTTTCTTAGGTAGATGCTTTCTTTCTTCCTGTAAACGATGAATGGCTGCCATTTTTTTTGCTTCATCCACAATCATCTCTTGAGCAGGTCCAATAAACACGGTTTTGACTTTATCAATCGATAATTGACTTTCCAGATCAAAGCTGCGTATAGAGTCTATCTCATCATCAAACAATTCGATTCGATAGGGTAGCTCTGCAGATATTGGAAAAAAATCAATGATCCCCCCCCGTATGGCAAATTGTCCTTTGGCTTCTACAAGATCCATACGTTCATAGCCTAAAGCCAGAAACTTTCGAATCACCTCATCTATTACGATGGTCTCACCAAAATTCATAGAAAAAGAATATTCTTCAAATACGCCCCTCGGCACCAATCGGTTTAATAAGCTCTCCACAGAAGTAACCACCACACAGGCATTGTGCTCTCCTACACCCATCATCACGCGAATGCGTTCTTCTGCTGTCTGGTGGCTGGAGGCATCCACATGATAGAGTCTTACCTCGCTGGAGGGATATAGATAAATCCCTTTCCTAAGAAAGCATTTTAAATCATCATAAATTTTTCTCGCCTGCAATTCATTATAGGTTAAAATAAGGCACTGTCTATTCTCAATTTGATTTAAGGCTGAGATAATATGAGAAATCTGGGCTTCTACCAATCCATGGACAGCTGATGGATTCAACCCCTTTTCTATACTATCCCTTAATGCACCAAATTCCTTTAGATTTTTTAGTCCTTCTATAAAAATATGTTCCGTCAATCTGTCTTCACCTCTCTATCCACTACAACACCATTAGCCCAGGTTTTTCAAACCTGGGCATATCCTAATTTCTTATTGACTTAGCCATTAAACTTGTTCATCGCCGCATTCACGCCTTCTGTAACCACGGTTTCTATAGCCGACGCTGCATTTCCAATCGTTATGGCCATCTCTTCTTGATCTTCCTTTCCAAATCTGCTCAGAACATGGTTTGACAAATCACCCTTCTGCGGTTTCCCTATACCTATCCGCACCCTAGGAAATTGATCGCTTTGGATTTCGTAAATAATGGAACGCATACCATTATGGGTACCTGCGCTTCCTTTACTGCGTATCCTCAGCTTTCCCAGATCCACATCGATATCATCATAGATCACGATGAGCTGCTCAGGGTTTAGCTTATAAAAGTTTTGTATTTCCAATACACTATGTCCACTAAGGTTCATATAGGTTTGGGGCTTGACCAAGAGAACTTTTTTATTTGAGATAAATCCTTCTCCGATCAACCCCTTGAATTTTACTTTATTCACAGGAATATTATGCTTTTCTGATAGATAATCTATGACATCGAAACCCACATTATGCCTCGTTCCAGCATATTGCTTCCCTGGGTTTCCTAGTCCAACAATAACAAACATCAATTACACCCTTTCTCTATATACAATCACCCATTATTATACCACACTTGTGATGAATTCATAATAAAAAGGTAAATTGGCAAATCTACCAACCTCAACCTTGTGCAGCAAAATAGCCAGGTTGTCCTGGCTATTTTATTATATCTTAAATTTACTCAACTCATTGCTTAAATGGGCAGCAAGCTCATTAAGCTTGTCGGCAGCTCTTGCTACCTCTTCCACAGCGGAAGTCTGCTGTTGCATAGAAGCACTTACTTCTTCCGATGAAGCTGCAGTTTCCTCTGAAACAGCCGAAATATTTTCTATGGCAGCTACGATATTTTCTCCGTCCTGATTCATCTCAGCTGCATATTGGTTAATCACTTCAATTTTGTCACCAATTACATCAATAGATTTGGATATTTCCTCAAAGGACTTGTTCACATTGCCCACGGCCTGTCCTTGCTCTTTATTTCTTTCCTTTACTTCTCCCATAATACCTACTGTTGATTTGGTATGATTTTGTATGCTTAGTACAATTCCTTTGATTTCGTCGGCCGATTTGCCAGATTGCTCTGCCAGCTTACGGATCTCATCAGCTACTACAGCGAACCCTCTACCTGCATCCCCTGCCCGTGCGGCCTCAATAGCTGCGTTTAACGCCAGTAGGTTCGTCTGTTCTGCAATGCTGCTGATGGTATCAAGTATATTTCCAATGTATTGAGACTCATTGTCCAGCTCCGTAACCGCTTCTACAATACGCTGGGTTGCCTGGTTATTTAATTTGGTTTTTTCCTTTAACACATCTACAGCTTGTACACCATTCACATTGGCATCCATCACTTGGCTGGATACCTTCATCATCTCGTCTGTACCTGCCGCTAGCTTTCCGAACTTCTCTGCCAGATTAGACACCAAAATCGATCCTTTTTCTGCTTCTGCTGCCTGCTCGGTGGCTCCTTTTGCGATTTCCTCCACGGTTCTAGATACTTCCTCTGCAGAGGCACTGGTTTCTTCAGAAGTTGCCGCCAAGGTTTCCGCAGCACCTGTTACTTCAAGGGATACCTGTCTTACTTGGGTTACAAGGCTTTTCAGTCCTTCCACCATTACATTAAAGCTATTGGCCAGCATACCTACTTCATCCTTAGCCTTCACTTGACAGCGAACAGTGAAATCTCCATCCTTCATCCTCTCCATATCCTTGGCCAATGTGCCCAAAGGCTTTGCAATGCTATTGGCAATTAACAAAGAGATTACCGTTGCTATTACTAAAGCTAGGATACCTATGACTAAGCTAATTGTTAATAGAGAGTTATACTGGACGGCAATTTCTTTTATGTACATGGTTGATAATACCTTCCATCCAACCTTCTCCATCGTGGTAAAGACACCAAATTTCTCTTCTTTGACGCCCTTTTCTTCAAACACATAATCCACGATGCCTGCCTTGTCTTTCGCCATGGCATCAGTAATTGCCGGAACTGGTATTGGCTTGCCGATCATTTCGGGATTTGGATGGGTCAACGTATTACCATTTTTATCGATAAGCACAACGTAACCCTTTTGGCCAATTTTAATACCATTAATCAAGTTAGACAATTGTTCGAGGGAGATATCTAAGGCCATAACCCCAACAAATTCATTGTTATGTGTACTATCATATACTGGTTTGGCTACCGTAACAACCAATTTCTTCGTATCAGTATCCACATATGGATCTGTCCAAACCAATCCATTTTTCTTTACAGCATCCTGATACCAAGGCCTGGACGTCGGATCAAAATCTGCTGGCAAATCTGCCTTAGGATATAGGAGCATCTGCTTATCCTTTGTACCGATATAAACATGGAGCACATCAGGGTGGGATTCCGCAAAATTCTCGAAGCCTGCCATCATTCCTTGCGTCAATTCCGGATTGAATAACACCTGCTCTACATTGGCATCTCCTGCTAGTAAATTTACGTTCTCTTCAAGTCCTCTAAGGTATAAGTCCGTTGAATGGCCTACTTCATTGACTAAGGATTCCGTGCTGTTTTTGAGATTGTCTCTCATTAAGTCTACAGACTGGAAAAACGCTGTAATTCCTAGTGACCCCATAGGCAATGCAATGAGCAGTATAAAACTGATCATCAGTTTAAATCGAATGCCTCTTTTCATAACAAGCCTCCTTTAATCTGACAAAATTAAAATACCTATAACATATTTCGACTTTTTTTATCTTTTTAATTATATGTAAATTATGTAAATAATGCAAGACGCTTTCGCTCCCATTGCAAAATAATAAAACAAAAAGTATCTTTTCTTATACTATAAAAAAGGCACACTACATGTGCTTCGCTAGGGGAACCTAGTTCCCCTTCGACGGCTGCAAAGCAGCCTGAGCACCCCTCTGACTCCGGCATGGGAATACTTCCCCTGCACCCCTGCTTTTTTTATAGTATAAGAAAGTATCTTTTCTTATACTATAAAAAAAGATGGGTTTCCCCATCTTTTCTAGTCAAATAGCTTGCTTACGGACAAGTTTTCATAAATTCTTCGAATCGCCTCAGCGAAAACAGGTGCTACTGACAAGCTTACAATATTTTGCAATTTCTTCTCTTCTGACAATGGAATGGTATCTAATATTACCAACTCCTTAATCACTGAACCTTCGATGCGCTCCAGAGCTGGACCAGAAAGTACAGGATGGGTACAACATGCATATACCTCTTTTGCACCAAAATCCTTTAAAGCCTTAGCTCCTTGCGTGAGGGTACCTGCTGTATCTACCATATCATCCACAAGGATTACATTTTTCCCTTCTATTTCTCCAATAATATTCATCACCTCAGACACATTTGCTTGAGGTCTTCTCTTATCGATGATGGCAATAGGCGCATCTAGTAAATTAGCAAAATTTCTAGCTCTTGTCACACTACCTAGATCAGGAGATACTACAACAAGATCCTCTAAACCCATTTTCTTAAAATATTCTGCTAAAATCGGCACCCCTAGTAAATGATCTACAGGAATATTGAAGTAACCTTGAATTTGTGCAGCATGTAAATCCATCGTTAATACCCGATCCGCACCTGCCGCTGTAATAATATCTGCTACAAGCTTAGCAGTGATTGGATCCCTTGCTTTTGCCTTTCTATCCTGTCTCGCATATCCATAATATGGTATTACAGCTGTAATTCTTCCTGCGGAAGCTCTTTTCAAGGCATCTATCATAATCAACAATTCCATTAAATGTCGATTCACTGGTGCACAAGTTGACTGTACAACAAATACATCAGCACCTCGAACGGTTTCCTTGATATTTACTGCAATTTCTCCATCACTAAAGGCACCAACCTCTGCTTCTCCCAGCTTTACACCCAATTCCTCACATATTTTCAGCGCTAAATCTTTACTAGCATTTCCAGCAAAAACCTTTATCGTTTGTCCATTGATATTCATGTGTATCCTCCTCAAGTTTCGTTTATTTCATAAGTCCTTTGCGCGCTACCCAGCCTAATTTATTCTCTTGCTTCGCCCTTGCCACCGAAAGAGCTCCTTCAGGAACCTCTTTTGTGATGGTGGAACCCGTGGCAATATATCCGTATTTTCGTACCGTTACAGGTGCTACCAAATTCACGTTACTTCCCACAAAGGCATGATCTTCCACAATGGACTTGTGTTTTTGTTTTCCGTCATAATTTACAAAAACAACGCCACAGCCGATATTTACATGCTTACCAACTTCTCCGTCTCCCACATAAGCCAAATGAGAGGCCTTAGAGTAATCACCAATGGTAGAATTCTTTACTTCTACGAAGTCCCCAATTTTCACATGCTGTCCAAGTCTGCTGTTAGGTCTTAAATAAGCATACGGGCCGATTTGACAAGCATCATCTACAAAGCTCTCCACAATGGTAGAGCTCTGAATTTCCACATCATTTCTTATCACAGAGTCTATAATTCGGCTATTGTGTCCAATGATACAACCTTCTCCAATCTCTGTTTTTCCTTTTAAAATCACACCTGGATATAGGATTGTATCCCTGCCAACCTTAACCCCTTTATCCACATAAACATGTTGGGGATCAATCATCGTTACGCCATTCTCCATTAATTCTTTAAGTACTCTTTCTCGCATAACTGCTTCAGCTTCTGCCAGCTGCACTCTAGAGTTAACCCCTGCAATTTCAGTCTTATCCGATACTGTATAGGCCCCTACCCTATGACCTTCCTGATTCAATATTTCTACAACATCGGTTATATAATACTCTTTCTGTACATTATCATTAGTAAGCTTTTTTAAGGCTTCCTTTAATAGCTTTCCATTGTAACAATACATCCCTGAATTGATCTCTTGAATCCTTTTCTCATCCTCGGAGGCGTCCTTCTGCTCCACAATCCTTTCTACAAAACCATTCTGACCTCTTACAATCCTTCCATAACCTGTCGGATCCTCAAATTGAGCTGTCAATACAGTTGCAGCGTAATTGCCTTGTCTATGATATTGAATTAGTTCTTGAATCGTTTCCGTTCGTATTAATGGTGTATCTCCATACAATAGCAGCACATCACCTTCATCCTCTAAATAATCGGCCGCCTGCATCACCGCATGTCCTGTTCCTAATTGCTCTCTCTGCCAAACAAATTGTACATTTCTATGGTCAATGGCTTTCTCCACCAGTTCTCCTCCATGACCAATAACGACAATGGTACGATCTACACCATTTTCTTCTGCAACATCAATGACATGCTCCACCATAGGTTTGCTTGATACTTCGTGAATTACCTTGGGAAGCTTTGATTTCATTCTGGTTCCTGCACCTGCTGCTAAGATCACAGCAGTCATTTTACCCATCTGCGCCACTCCTTATTATCATGATTTTCTTTCATTTATAGTATTACATAGATCCATACATATATCTTGGTAAACTTTTTCCCGTTTTTTAGTATACCATTTTTTTAAAAAAACAAAAAGGGAATTGGTTATTTTTCTATAAGTCAAAACCTCCTTAGAGAAATTGCTAAAAACTTGCACAATTTCTCTAAGGAGGTTTTGAATAACATACGATTCATGGCAGGATGAAGCCCATGCAAAACAAGGTTGCTTATTCTTCATCCTGTACATCTTTGACCTGTTCGTACTGAGAGAGTATGGCTTCTTGAAGCCTCGTTCTCATCTCAGAGTTGATGGGGTGGGCGATATCTCTAAAGTCTCCTTCTCCCATCTTTCGACTTGGCATGGCAATAAATAGTCCGTTCTGTCCTTCGATAATTTTTATGTCATGTACTACGAATTCATTGTCAAAAGTTACTGATACTATTGCCTTCATCTTGCCTTCATCATTTATCTTTCGAATCCGTACATCAGTAACCTTCATTTTTTCACCACCTTCCCGGTCCCAACTCACAAGATGCATTACTATTTCTCCACTAATCTCCAATTTCCTTCTAAAATATGTGAAAATTTACAATTTTACACGATATTTATTTGCATATAATCGTTCTTCATTAAATGAGTCTTTCATTTGGAAAAATACATATTTCTTGTTGAATCGGGTCAACCCTATCTAACACCAATAAAGGAACATAATCCTGAACCAGTTTTTCTTTCGGCTCCTTCGTGGCAATCATCACGCCAATTCCCTTTACATTACCTTCAAATTCATTGATGATATCCACCATGCCTTTGGCCGTTCCGCCTGCTTTCATAAAATCATCAATAATGATTACATTGGCACCATTTTTTATGGCTCGCTTAGAAACCGACATCGTCTGAATCTTGCCCGTTGAGCCCGACACATAGTTAATGCTTACAGTAGATCCTTCCGTTACCTTGCTGTCCCTTCTCAAAATAATTAATGGCACATTTAAGGCATGGGCCGTCATCATAGCAATGGGAATTCCTTTGGTCTCCACCGTTACAACATAGTCAATCCCTTCTCCTGCAAACTGAGTGGCAAATATTTCACCCATCTTTTTCACAAGGGACGGATTATAGATGATATCTGCCATGTATAAAAAGGCCCCAGGAATAATCCTACTTGGATCCGAAAGCTTTTTGCTTAACTCTTCTAAAAAACTCTTTCCATTTTGTCTGCTGACCAGGGGTACATATTTTACGCCTCCCGCTGCACCAGCAATGGTTTCGATTTTCCCCAACTGTAGGTCTTCCATAAGCTTTTTTGCCACAACAATATCTTCACTAATTGTTGATTTCGCTGCATGAAATTGGTTGGTAAAGAAACTTAGTGTAAAAATTTCATTGGGGTGATCAGATAAAATTTTTATCAAGGCACCAATTCTTTCGTTTCTTTTTAGTTTCATCTATTTTTCCGCTCCATTCCGAATATTTACGTTATTGTATATAATTTTATTCGCTTTAAGCAAATTATTCAATATCTTTTTCTTTACGACAAAAATTAACTTCCATTTTAAGGAAATGCTGGAAGCATATTTTTCTTGGCATGAAAATATAATAGTGTGATATAATTTCACTAGCATTCTTTTCAAAGTTTTTCATTTTTACCTATAGATTCCCTAAAACTTTGTCAATAATACCAAAAACAAAAGTAGTTTATGTTTTAGAATCCAAAGAGATGCTTTTGTTCTTCTTTAATTTATCATCATGTTTTATTCACTTCATAATGGAGGAGAGATTATGATTCAATTGGATTTAACAGATCAAGGAATAACGCACATCCACTTTATCGGCATTGGCGGAATTAGCATGAGTGCTATTGCAGAGCTATTGCTGAATTTTGGCTATACTATTTCAGGTTCAGATATGCGTGCTTCTAAAATTACAGATAAGCTTTGTAGCAAGGGTGTCACCATACATATTGGACATAGTAGTGACAACATTCCAGCCTGCGATCTAGTGGTTTATACTGCGGCGATAAAAAATGATAATCCTGAGCTTAAAAGGGCTAGAGAGCTGGGTATTCCTGTTATCGACCGAGCTGAAATGTTGGGGTTGCTGATGAAGAAGTTTTCAAACAGTATCGCCATTTCTGGTACTCATGGCAAAACGACAACCACTTCCATGGTCTCTCTCATACTGGAGCATAGTGGCTTCCAACCCACCATTCTAGTAGGCGGGGAGTTGGACGAAATCGGTGGGAATATTAAAATCGGCGAGAGTAACTATCTTGTTACGGAGGCTTGTGAATACGTAGAGAGTTTTCTTAAGTTTTTTCCTACCTTAGGCGTTATTTTGAACATTGAAGCAGACCATCTGGACTATTTTAGAGATCTAAGCCATATTATAGAAGCCTTTACGAAGTTTGCCCGCTTGATTCCAAAGGAAGGACATCTAGTTGTTTTCAAGGATGATCCCAACATACGCTCGCTATTATCTGATTTTGACTGCAACGTCATTACCTGCGGTATAAAGGAAGAGGGTGATTATACGGCTCGTAATATTGGTTATAACCACTTAGGCTTTCCTTTTTTCGACGTGTATTTTCACAACAAGCCTTTAGGACATTTTCAATTAAATGTACCTGGCTATCATAATATTTGTAACGCTTTAGCAGCCATCGCTGCGACCCACACCTTAGGAGCCTCCATTGAAAAAATACAAGAAAGGCTTAGTCTTTTTAGAGGTACTCATAGAAGATTCGATATCTTAGGTGTCGTGGGCGAGAGGACAATTGTAGACGACTATGCCCATCATCCCACTGAGATTCAAGCAACACTCCAGGCAGCTGCAAATTATCCCCATAACAAAATCTGGTGTGTCTTTCAATCCCATACCTATACAAGGACGAAATCCCTATTAAAAGATTTTGCGGTTTCCTTCACTGGTGCGGACAAAGTGATTGTAGCCGACATTTATGCAGCCCGGGAAAAAGATACAGGTGAAATTCATGCTCAGGACCTCGTCAAATCTATTGGTGAGCATCATCATGATGTGTCTTATATCGGTGGGTTCTCCGATATTGTGGATTATCTTTCGCTCCACACCCATCCTGGGGATTTGATATTAACCATGGGGGCAGGAGACATTTATAAAGTAGGCGAAATGCTGCTGGATGCAATGACATTAAAAACAGGTTAGAAGCTAATTTCTAACCTGTTTTTTCACATATTAAATCCTGATGAATTATCTAATGGACACCTACTGTACTTCGAATGGCCTCATCAATCCGCTGAGAATAGTAATACTTTCCTTCAAAGACAATGTAATCATTATATATATATACCACCTTGTTTTTGCCACCTATCTCAAAAGTTAGTATAAAGGCCCAGGGTAGCTGTTGATCCATATCTGTTATTTCTTTGGGTCTCGCTCGTAGAATTGTACGGGCTATCGCTTTATGATAATAGCTCCCATCCTCTAAATCATAGTCGTTCTTTTTATCATCTACTGTAATCTTCTTTGCTTTCAGTAGGCTTTTCAAGTCTGATTCCTTTACTTTCAATTGTACTGGATACTTTTTAACAATAAAATCCCATAATTTAGAATCATATTGATAATATGCAAATTGGTTTTGAGAATCTACAGTCAATATTTCTCGATTGATTAAATGAACATTATATATCTGCTGACTGGTTTTAATTTGAATCGTATAATCAGGATATTCTGCCAAAACAAAGGTAGCCTCGCCCTCATTCATAGGAGTCTTCAAAAAAATTCTATCCATGAATTCTTCTAAGTCCTTTTGCTCTACATCCCATCGATATCCCTCATCCTCAGCAGTTACTGTAATTGCCTCTGGATTTGCAAAAAGATCACTTTGATGATATTTTTCCATATATATTTCTTCAATGGATGTTTTTAGTTCTTCCACATACTTTTCTTGTCCTTGGAGTGCAAGCCAATTTCCGTTCATATCTTCTATGAAAATAAACGGGCTCCCTATTTTTATTTTCATATTATTGCTTTTTATATGTAATATATAGTCATACTGTTCATCTTCTTGGGTAAGATTGGTCCTTTCTAATTTTAAAGACTTTAGCATCTCAAGGATTTCTTTCCCTTCTTCCATGCCTAGTTCAATCATATCGTCAGATCCATAATAGCTTTCTACAAAAATATCCTTTGCACCCTCAAGCATTTCGTTGATTTCCATTTCCTTTACATTCTTAGAAGTCTTCCCTCCAGCAACGTTGGTCTCTAGTGGCAGATTAGTTATTTCCTTATTGGACACTTGTTTATTCAGAATCAACTTATATGTAATACCTCCACTAAGCACCATTAAAAAAACAACAAAAATCCATAGAATAGAAAACTGTTTTCTTTGATTACGCATTCCTACTCACCTCAATTATTCAAATATCCTCATGTTAAAACTCACTTTTTATTATTTATGTGTATTTTACATGAGAAATATAAACAAAAAAAATTGTAAAGAATACTTGCTCTCATTATGGCATTTCCATTTACCTTATATATTCAACACGGTTTCAATTATCCCTTTTTCTCAACGATAAAATAATGCAATGGAATATTTTACATTTTCATGTCCAGGAAAAGAAGCAATGGAGATACCATCGCTTCTATTCTTTCATCTCGTTTTTATATATTTCACTTACAAGTTGCTTCGCTGCATCTCCATCATGAAGAAAATAAGATACCCCTTTTTCAGTTGCCTTCCCTGGAAGTCCATGGGTTTGAATACTCTCTAGGTTCATCCCCACAGCATCTCCTGCCAAAACTAAAATTTCAGATAAAGCCATGTCCGTCTTCACATACTTAAAAACCGTATTGGCTACAACAGGCAATCGAAAACTAAATACTTTTCCCATAGCCGCCTTCATAAACTTTTGTTGTGCTCGTATCCTTCCAAGATCTCCGTCTGGATAATCTTTTCTAAATCTTAAAAAATGTACAGCATCTTTTCCTTTTAATACTTGGGTTCCTTTTGGAATATTGATATGAAGAGGAGGTGTATCATATGGATCATCATATTTCATATCAAAGGGAACATTGATTTTTACACCGCCTAAAGAATCTACGATTCTCTCCACACCCGTATAGGTTACTTTCACATAATGATGCACTGGGATCCCTGCCAACAATTCACTGACAGCTGCCATTGTCCCTTCTGCACCCGTATCACCATACACTGCATTCAGTTTTTTCTTATCCGCTGTATTATACCCTTTACGGGCGTAATATGTATCTCTTGGAATAGATATCAAATCCACCTTTTTCGCTACCGGATCAAAGCTTGCCAAAACAATTGTATCCGTTCTTGGTCCTTCCATCCCTAATAGGAGTACATTCACGCGTTTGCTTTCTTCTATTAGCTTTTCCAATTCGCTTTTCTCGACCACTGGTTCTTGCGCTTCTACAGTGTCAATGATGTCAACATTGGAATTATTTTCCTCCCCTAGCTCAGTTTGCACGGAAGACGATTCATGAAATTTTGAAAAGCCCCATAGTCCTGCTCCCATGGCTAGTACAAAGCTGACAAAAGTAATGGCAAATATTTTTAGAAAAGCTTTCATAGTTGACCCCTTTCAAGATGATTTTATGACACTTTTTCATCATACCTTTCAATTCATTCACGTAAAACCCGTTACCATTTTATTTTATCATATTCATCATATGATCGGTTTTAAATTTATGTTACATTAAATCCAGAATTATCTAAAAAAGTTTTAGACAATTAGCCCTTGTTTTAGAATCATATTGATTTTAAACAGCTTGAGAAAAAGACAATATTTAAAAAACGCAGTTCAGATTAAACAAAAGTTATAGGGGCGATTCACGAATCGCCCGAAATCTATAGTCTACAGGCGATTGGTGAATCGCCCCTACAATCTTAACCTACGTAGCTTTGCGATACACTATTCCAGAAATGCTCATTTACAACAATATAAAATGTAAATATCTACTTATGAATATACATAGAAACCTCTACCTGTTTTTCTACCTAGTAAATTTCCCCTTACCATTTTTCTAAGCAATGGGTGAGGTCTATACTTGCTATCACTGAATTCATGGTATAATACCTCCATGATGGCCAGGCATACATCATTGCCAATCAAATCTGCCAATGCCAAAGGTCCAATCGGATGATTCGCACCTAACTTCATGGCTTCATCAATGTCCTCTGCCTTTGCAACACCATCAGCCAATATCCCTATAGCCTCATTGATCATAGGCACAAGAATTCTATTCACCACAAATCCCGGTGCTTCTTCTACCTCTACAGGGGTTTTTCCTACTTTTTGACATAATTCAAGGATTTGATTTTTTGTATCCTCTGAGGTTGTTAAACCTTTGATCACTTCGATAAGCTTCATAACAGGTACAGGATTAAAAAAATGCATACCAATAACCCGATCTGGGCGATTTGTTGCTGAGGCAATTTCTGTGATAGAAAGAGATGAAGTGTTGGTTGCTAGTATTGCATCTCCTTTGCATACCTGATCAAGCTCTGTAAAGATTTTCTTCTTTAACTCCATATTCTCAGTAGCTGCCTCTATAATAATATCACAAGATGCCAAGGTTTGTATGTCTACTGTTCCTTCAATTCTTTGAAGGATTGCAGCTTTCTCATCCTCCGTCATTTTCCCCTTTTGAATGTTTCGATCAAAGTTTTTTGCAATACCCCCAAGACCTTTATCAATGAACTCACTTTTTACATCCCTTAAAACTACTTCGTATCCGCTTTGGGCTAACACTTGGGCAATTCCTGCCCCCATGGTCCCTGCGCCAATTACACCAACTTTTTTCATATTTGTTCTCTCCTTTTTTCTATGCAATCTATATTTATTGTATATCTTGCTTATTTGGCTTGGAAACTAGGCTTTCTTTTTTCAAGGAATGCTGTCATCCCCTCTTTTTGATCTTGGGTTGCAAAGCATAGCCCGAATAAGTCAGCTTCGATCTGCACTCCAGTATCTATATCAGCCTCTATCCCCCTATTGATGGCAATCTTTGCATACCGTACGGCCAACTGGGCTTTCGATGCAATTTTGCGAGACATCTCCAAGGCCTCTTCCATCAACGCTTCATGGTGTACCACCTTATTTACAAGACCTACCCTTGCAGCTTCATTTGCATCGTATACATCTCCTGTGAAGATCCATTCTTTTGCTTTACTAACCCCAATGAGTCTAGCAAGTCTCTGGGTCCCAGAGAAACCTGGTGTTATTCCTAATCCAACCTCTGGCTGCCCGAACTTTGCTTTCTCGCTGGCCAATCGGATGTCGCAGCTCATGGCAAGCTCACACCCTCCGCCAAGGGCAAAACCATTAATTGCTGCAATTGTAGGTTTTTCTAACAATTCCAACTTTCTAAAGATTTTCTGGCCCAAAATGCCAAATTTCCTTCCTTCTTCCGCTGTAAGCCCTCTCATTTCTCCGATATCAGCTCCAGCTACAAAGGCCTTTCCCTCTCCCGTGAGAACGATGACATCTACATCTGGATCTGTTGCCAATTCTTCTATCACATCGTCCAGTTCAATAAGAGTTTCCGAGTTTAAAGCATTTAAGGCTTCGGGCCGATTCAAGCGAACGACTGCCACCCTTTCTTCCTTTAATACTTTAAGTGTTTTTCTTTCCATTTCATATCCCACCTCGATTTAAAAAATCAAAAATATAGATACTACCTTTTTAGCTTTCCACTTTTGCACAAAAATTCCTTCTAGTTTTTTGAAAATTTCAAAATGCTACTTGATTAAATTTTTGTAAAGCTTTTAAAGAAGACTTTTTTATTGTATCCATGTGCATATATCTTTTATCTATCGGTAACACTCTAAATGAATGAAATAGAGGAGGTGTTAATATGATAAAAATCGGACATCCTGCGCCGACGTTCTCTGTACCCAGTACAAAAGGAGAAATCTCATTATCCGATTATAAAGGGAAATGGGTGCTCCTGTTCTTTTATCCATTGGACTTTACACCTGTGTGAGGCACTGAAGTACCGGAGTTTAACAAAACGCTCAAATACTTTGAGCAGTTAAACACCGTAGTATTGGGTGCCAATACAGATAGTGTACCAACCCATCACGCTTGGGCGCAGCATCTTGGAGGAGTAGAATTCCCTTTACTTGCTGATTATGATAAAGCCTTATCTAAAACCTATGATGTACTAGCCGATGAAGCAGGTGGGATTGCGCTAAGAGGGGTATTTATCATTGATCCTGAAGGAAACCTTCAGTATCAGCTTATACAGAACCTTTCCGTGGGCAGAAATGTAAAAGAGTTCGTCCGCGTATTAAAAGCCCTTCAAACGGGAAAGGCTTGTCCAGCCAACTGGGAAGAAGGCATGGCCACATTAACATAGCAGAGAAGATCTTCTCTGCTATGTTTTTTAGTTGTGCATCATAGCCTCCAGCCAAAATCCAATAATGATCATCGTCATTCCCATCAACGCAGGCCCAATCCCCTCGGCACCACGTCGTGGGTTTCTGTGTTGATCGCCTTCACGGATCATATCCTTTCTCATCTGCGGTGTGCCGATAAGCAGTGCTACTGATATAATCATGGTAATACATCCTCCTACAAGGACGAAAATGTATGCTCCCTTCAGCATAGGCCAAGACTTCGCAAAGGAAAAAACCGCGCCGATGATGGCAAATATAATAGCAAAAATTACACCTTTCAATAGAGAAATCCCTATATCCTTAAGCAATGTCATGCTTCTTTCTACCTCCTTAAATGTTTTTACTATTCAAAATCATAGGGTTCAAAACGATACAACTGACCAGTAACATTCTCCGCCTCCCGATCTAGTGGTACCTTTTCTGTAAACTGGGAAATAGGTCTTACATAAAAACTACGGTCTCCATATAGTGTCTGATAATAGACCATCATCTCGTCCGTTTCCGTATGCACAGCTAACCCATGGACGTAATACAGCTTTCCCTTCCAGTGTCTATAGGCCCTATTTACTTCAAAACTTTCAAGGTTTTCATAGCGTTCTTTCATTTGAAACCACCTTTCTTTACGTTCCATCATCTCTGACATATTACACTTTTATGATTTATCTATGCTGAGATTTCATATCCTCTGTATATAATGTATCATATTTGTCCATTCTTGGAATAAGAATATGGCGGAGGTGGTTATTTTGGCCAATAAAATTCATTTTTGGAGCGAACCTGTCCTATTTGTCTTAGCCCTATGTCTTGGTTGTCTTTATCCTAATATTAGTTTAAAATGGCTTTAGAAAATCTATTCACGAATCTATAAAGTAGAAATCCCAGCCCTAGGGCTGGGATTTCTACTTTATTATAAATTAAACTCTCTGGCTACAATTTCAATAGCTCTTTGCTTATCTGTTGTATCAATTACATAGGAAATTCTGATTTCCGAAGTAGTAACTTGCTTAAAGGCAATATCATTGTCTGCAAAAATTTTAAACATCTTCGCAGCCACTCCAGACTGACTTCTCATTCCAATTCCCACAACAGAAAGTTTCGTAATATCCTTTTCGATCTCTACCTCTGCACCGGCGAACTCTTTTAAAATCTGATCCATAATACCCTGAATGATATCTTCATCACTTTTCGGTGCTGTAAAGGATACATTTACCAATCCATGGGATGGTGCTGTCTGACTGATCATATCAATATTTACATCCATCTTGGCTAAAGATTGAAAAATATTGGATATATTTTTTACCTCATAAGGCACATGATTGATTGTCACCATTAAATCTTTATCACTAACTGATAAACCTGTAATCGCTTTGCTTTCCATCGTCACATCATACTCCTTTATATAAGTTCCTGGCCAATCCTCGCTGCTTAAGGCCACATATATGGGTACATTATATTTTTGACCTATTTCCACAGATCTGGTTTCCATGACCCCTGCACCTAAGCTTGCCATTTCTAACATTTCTTCATAGCTAATGGCATCTAACTTTCTTGCTGTTGGAAACAATCTTGGATCTACGGTATAAATACCATCCACATCTGTATAAATTTCACAAGTACATTCTAGCTTTGCAGCCAGGGCTACTGCCGTGGTATCGGAGCCACCCCTGCCTAAAGTTGTGATATCTCCATTCTCATTGATTCCTTGAAATCCTGCTACAACCACAATTTTCCCTTCAGATAAATATTGTTTTACCCTATCGATTTCAATATCTTGAATCCTTGCTTTGGTGTGGAAACCCTCTGTCATGATACCAGCTTGAAATCCTGTGAGAGATATGGATTCATATCCCATTTCGTTTAATGCGATCGATAATAAGGAAATAGACACCTGCTCTCCCGTTGACATCAGCATATCCAATTCCCTTCTACTGGGTGCCTCTGACAACTCCTTGGCCATGTTGATCAACATATCGGTGGTTTTCCCCATGGCAGAAACTACCACCACTACTTCATCCCCTTGATCCCTTCTGGCAGCAAGACGTTTTGCTACATTTCTAATTTTTTCAATGGTACCTACTGATGTTCCCCCATATTTTTGTACAACAATCGCCATTTCCTCATCCTCCTAATAAGCTAAATCATTTCTTATGATATCGTCATAGGTTTCCCTTTTGACGATTAATCTTGCCCTTCCATCCTTTACCAACACCACAGCTGGCTTTGGAATCCTGTTGTAATTACTGGCCATGGTGTAGTTATATGCACCTGTGCTTGCCACGCATAGCAGATCTCCTCGCTGAACCTTGGGCAATTCTATATGATGGATCAAAATATCACCAGATTCACAGCATTTCCCTGCAACCGTCACCTTTTCTTTATCAGTATCCTTCATTTTATTGGCTATGACAGCTTCATAAACTGCATCATACAGAGCAGTCCTAGGATTATCCGTCATCCCGCCATTGACAAACACATACTTTTTTCCCCCATAGGTGTCTTTCACAGCGCCAGTTTTATAAAGGGTACACCCCGCATTTCCTACGATTGCTCTTCCAGGTTCAATCATCACCTTGGGTACTCGTATCCCTGCTTCAATACAATCCATTGTGATCATTTCCAACATGTTTGGCAAACATACTTCTACGTCTACTGGTTCGTCTCCATCGGCGTAATAAACTCCAAATCCTCCTCCAATATTGAGCACCGCTGTCTCATATCCCGTCACCTCTTTCACTTGCTGTAAGAAAGCAATCATGACCTTAGCAGCTCCATAAAAAGACTTTTCATCAAATATTTGAGACCCGATATGACAATGGAATCCTTGCATTTGCAAATATTCTGATGCCAAGGCAAAAGCAAGCATATCATAAATTTTACGATCATATATAGATTCCCCAAACTTCGAATCGTGATGGGCCGTTTGAATAAATGCATGGGTATGGGCTTCTATTCCAGGATTTACTCGAAATAAAATATTGATTTTACGTTTTTTTTCTTTTGCTAGATCATCCAGGAGCTGAAGCTCATGGGGATTATCTACAATCACCGTACCTACTCCATATTCTAATGCCATCACCAATTCATCCTCTGTTTTATTGTTCCCGTGAAAATAAACGCTGTTCATGGGGAAGCCTGCTTTCATGGCAGTGAATAGTTCTCCTCCAGAAACCACATCTAATCCCAAACCTTCTTCTCGGATTAAGGCACACATGGCCATATTCAAAAACGCCTTAGATGCGTAAATAACCTGAGTATCTACACCTTCCATTACAAATGCATTCTTATATTTCCTGCAATTTTCTCTAATCAATGCTTCATCCATCACATACAAAGGGGTGCCATACTCCTCCGCCAATGCCACTGTGCTACAGCCGCCTACTTCCAATGTGCCGACCTCATTTATCTTCATGGTTCCAAATAGTCTCATATTTCTGCCTCCTCTTTAGCCAATCTTTCCTTCCATATCCGGGTTTCCTCACCTATTTTTATATAACAAAAAGTGCATCTAACGATGCCCTCGCTAGGGGAACCTAGTTCCCCTTCGACGGCTGCAAAGCAGCCTGAGCACCCCTCTGACTACGGCATGGGAATACTTCCCCTGCACCCCTGATTTTTTATCGTAAAGTATTTTAAAATTCTGATACTGCTTGTTCTTACTTAAGATTGATACTAATCAAAATCTATACTTTCTTAGACAATAAAAAAACAGTCAAAGAGTAAAAGAGATACTCCTGACTGTCTTGATCCAGCAGAATATAACACTTTCACCCCTTGTGAAGTAGCGCATCACTGATAAACTGGGTTATCTATCAGCGACAGTGCTATATTTATTCAATATAGCCCCAGCACCATAGGTCTAGGTAAACCTATGGGCTTCGGCGATGATACCTTTCCCACGAGCTCTAGGATTCCCTTCATCTCCCTCGCGGTACTCTTTATTCATCGCAACCTCTAAGACACAATTCTTAGGTATATTTATTTATTTCTATGTATCTTAACATAGGGTGCAGACTGTGTCAACACCCTTTTCCAAATTGATTCCATCGTGTCTTAATCACTGTCATCCAATTGTCAGTATTTATTAGTCATCATACATATTTATACGCTCTAGAAAATTATTATTATTGGTTCTGTCAATTCCTTTTGCTACATTTACCGTCTTTCGCTATATTCCGCCATTTTTCACCATGGATAATTTAAAAGATTTCATCCAAGGTTGCACGTGGTATCGTTTTCATGCTATACTTATTAAAGTACTATTTCATTTTTCTCAATTTTTAAAACTTATTTATAGGGGGGCGGATTCATTTATGGAAAAAACACCAAGAAAAATTAGTTTTGGTGAAGCTATGCTCGTTATTCTGTTTTTGATTGCAGCATTAATGAGCACCTTAATGCTGTGGGAAGGCGACCCACATATGCCAATCTTAGCAGCTACAGTTGTGGCAGCCTGCATTGCGATTCGTGCGGGGTATAAATGGAGCGATATTGAAGATGGAATCATCAATACCATTAAAATGTCTATGCAAGCCATACTCATCCTTGCAATCATTGGTGCAATCATCGGTACTTGGATATTATCAGGTGTTGTGCCTACAATGATTTTCTATGGTTTAAAGATCTTATCGCCAGGAATATTCTTAGTCGCTACATGTTTAATTTGTGCCATTGTATCCCTTGCCACAGGAAGTTCCTGGACAACGGCTGGTACAGTGGGTATTGCCCTTCTTGGCGTTGGTGGCGGTCTTGACATTCCACTTCCAATCGTGGCTGGTGCCATCATTTCTGGTGCCTATTTCGGTGACAAAATGTCTCCACTATCTGATACAACAAACCTTGCGCCTGCCATGGCTGGCGCCAATCTGTTCGATCATATCAAACACATGGTTTTCACAACAGGACCAAGTTTATTGATTGCCTTAGTCCTTTATGGCATTCTTGGTATGAAGTATGCTGGCCAAGAGCTAAATGTCGCTGAAATTAATACATTATTAGATACACTTAGCTCTCAATTCGCAATTAATCCATTGTTACTGCTTCCACCTATTTTGGTAATTGCTATGGTTATTTTCAAGGTTCCTGCAATTCCAGGCTTAATTGGTGGTACTGTATTAGGTGGTATCTTTGCAGCTATCTTCCAAGGTTCCAATATGGCCGATATCATCAATGCTGCTCACTACGGTTATGAATCAGCAACTGGTGTCGTTGCAGTAGATGAACTGTTGACTCGTGGTGGTCTTGACAGTATGATGTGGACGATTTCTTTGATTCTTATTGCCATGTCCTTTGGTGGCACAATGGAAAGAACTGGTATGTTGGAAGTTATCGCAGAAAAAATTCTTATTCTTGCAAAAAACACAGGTTCTTTGGTAGTTTGTACAATCGCTACTTCTATCTTTACAAACCTGGTGGCAGGAGATCAATATCTATCCATCGTATTGCCTGGTAGAATGTATAAGCCGATCTGGGACAAGAGAGGATATCATCCTAAGAACCTATCCCGTTGTCTAGAGGATGCTGGTACTCTTACATCTCCATTGATTCCTTGGAATACATGTGGTGCTTTCATGTATAGTACTTTGGGTGTTCATCCATTCGCATATCTTCCATATGCATTCTTGAACCTAATCAACCCATTGGTATCTATCTTCTATGGTTTCACTGGTATCACCATGGAGAAACTTCCTCAAAACCAAAGCCAAAAAACTGCATAATCAAAAAAGTTGCCGTTAGGCAACTTTTTTTTCGCTAGGAAACCCTAGGTTTCCTTCGACGCCTGCAAAGCAGGCTGAGCACCTTCCTGAAAACGGCAAAGGGGAAAATCCCCTCTGCACACCCCATATCTAGGAAATCGAAGACCATCATTTCCTAGATATCGATAAAACACCTCTACTTTTCACTCGTAGAGGTATTTTTTATGGTTTCCTGCAATATCTATGTAGTAAAGCTTATAAAGGGAGGTTCATGCCATGAATCTATTGGATAAGGTAAAGCAAGGAATGCTGGAGAGCACAAAGGTAATTAAGGAAATCTCCAGTGAAATGTCTGAAATGTCAAGGATGAAAGTAGGACTCTCGAAAGAAAAAGGGAAACTAGAAGAATTGTATTATCATCTTGGCAAGGCCATCATACATCCCAATGTGGTCGATGATCACCCAGAAATCTTGCCAGAAGCAGCGCTGCTTATTCTTTACGAAGCTCAGGCCACTTTGAAAAATATAAAAGAATATGAGAGTAAGATTGAGCAATTAAAAGGTATTGTTAAGTGTAGCCAGTGCGGTGCCATCTTTGATGAGGAGGCCAAGTTTTGCTCCCAATGCGGTAATAAACTTACACCCCCGCCTATCATCTCTGAAGTTGTTGAAGACGCTGAGGTGGCAGAAGAGGTGGCGGAGCCTGTATCTCCAGAGCTTGAAAATCTAGAAACTGCTCCAATAGAAGAGTCTGAAGAATAATCTTCAGGCTTTTAATTTTGAGCAAAATAGTATCCACATGCTGGGTTTCCCATCTCCTTCATATCCCTCTGATCGATGGGAAAAAGGGCGCATTGGGCAGGTCTCACCCAATGATGCTCCACATAAACACCACATGTATTTTCACCTGTTAAAAATGGACATCGATACCCCAGTTGACAGCAGCCGCCGCACATTTTGCACTTACCCTCTCTTTTTTCTAATTGATTCTCCACATAATCTTTCCCAAAATGAGACAAATAAAATCTTCGTAGTTTCCCTCGATAGTGCTTCAATTCCATGTCTTAACTCCTTCTTCAGTAAAATCTCGTATGATGATAGCTTAGACAAATAATTCATTTTTCATAAGCAGGAGTTTTCAAGATTATATGCAAATATGGTATACTAGTCTTGGATTTATTCTATGCTTTTTTATGTACTTTTCAGAAGGAGGCTTCATCGTTGCAAAATTCTTTTTTTCATTTTCTGCAAAACAGATTTCACATCAACTTAAATGAACAACAAAAATCCGCCGTTTTACATAAAGATGGCCCTGCCATTGTTTTAGCAGTACCAGGGGCGGGTAAAACTACCATGCTCATTTGTAGAACAGCCTATTTGATTCTTTATCATAAAATACGACCTGAGCAGATTTTATCTATCACCTTTAGCAAGGCCTCTGCAAAGGATATGTCCAAAAGATTTGCCAGTATATTCGGGCCTGCTGTACACGGAAAAGTTCCTTTCTCCACCATTCACGGCTTTGCCTATAAACTCATCCGTGAATATGGCAGAAAACATCAGATTCAGTATACCTTAATCGAAGGTGAACAGGTTCATCGAAACAAAACCACCTTATTGAAGCAACTCTACTATCAAATCAGCGGCAGTTATATTTCCGATGATCAGCTAGAAGATTTGATCAGCGCCATCAGCTATATCAAGAATGCCATGATTCCGTTAGAAACCTACTGTAAAGAACATCGAGACATTGATCATCTCCCTGAAATTTATACACAGTATGAAAGCTATAAGAGAAGGCATTATTTTCTTGATTTTGATGATATGTTAAGCATAGCCTTGGAGATTTTAAGGAAGGATGACGCACTACTCCAATATTGTCGCCAGCGATATCCCTATATCCAGGTAGATGAAGCCCAAGACACTTCTAAAGTTCAGCATGAAATCATTCGGCTTCTGGCTGGATCCACGTGTAATTTGTTTATGGTAGCCGATGATGATCAATCCATCTATGGATTTCGTGGTGCCTATCCTGAAATGCTTCTTCGCTTTCAGGACACCTATCCAGGGGCGATATCCTTTTTCATGGAGCAAAACTATCGTTGTCCTAAAGATATCGTAGAAATCAGTGATGCTTTTATCCAGACCAACCAAACGAGATATCCAAAGAAACTATTTTCTCATCATGAAAATCAGAGAGGTATGCAAATTATTGCTTTAAGGGATGAACAGGATCAATTAAATTATTTAATCGATCAATTGTCCGGCCATGATGATCTATCCAATGTAGCCATCCTTTATCGTAATAATTTGTCCGCCATTACTTTAGCGGATAAACTGGATCGCCATGGAATCCCCTTTTATATTCGGGACAGCAAGAATTTATTTTTTCGTCATTGGGTTGTTCAGGACATACTTTCATTTCTGAGGCTATCTCTAGATTTCAGTGATTTTGAAAGCCTTGAGCGAATTTATTATAAGATGAATGGTTATATCCCCAAAACGGCTATCCAATATAGTAAGATGTCCCATTATATCTCTGTTTTCGATCGTTTATTAAACTTCCCAGAGTTTCGGAGTTATCAGCGCGATAATATCCATCGCATCTGCCTTAGCTTTACAGAGTTGGCTGCCCTACCGCCTAAGGATGCACTGGGTTTCATCGAGTATTCCTTGAACTATAGAGCTTATCTGGAATCTCACTATAAGAATGGCTCCTTGGATGGCATCGATCTGATTCTATCCCAATTAAAGATCATGGCTAGAGGGACTGATTCCATCCAAGAGTTTTTGTATCGCTTTGAGGATCTGCAAAAAATCATGGAGGCTTCCCAGCACAATCGCTACGAAAATGCCGTAATACTATCTACCATCCATTCTGCCAAGGGATTAGAATTTGACCGCGTCCTTATGATTGACCTCTTCGAACAGCATTTTCCCACAAAGTCTAGCATTGAGCTGGCTCGTAAAGGAGACCTTTCAATATTAGAGGA
The DNA here is from genome assembly GCF_014205875.1 of Anaerosolibacter carboniphilus. Taxonomy (GTDB): domain Bacteria; phylum Bacillota; class Clostridia; order Peptostreptococcales; family Thermotaleaceae; genus Anaerosolibacter; species Anaerosolibacter carboniphilus. Next base: position 793 of record NZ_JACHEN010000039.1, on the reverse strand, counting down.
AGAGCGCAGATTATTCTATGTGGGTATGACGAGAGCAAAAAAAAGCCTAGGGTTATTGATCGTAAAACTGAAAAATGGTGAACTGATGAAGGTCTCCCGCTTTGTAGAAGAGGTGAGCAGCTGTGCTGAAAAGCTGCATCTTCATCGAATTTTTCTAGATCAGAACTTAGCACCGTCTCTCAAAACGATGGATACACCCAATCATCCTTTTTCCATCGGTTCAAAAGTAATCCATCCTAAGTTTGGTATCGGGGAAGTCCAAGAGCTTCGCAGCGATATCCTGACCGTCTGCTTTGATTCAGTAGGGAGCAGAGACCTATCCCTCAAACTATGTCTTGAAAAACAGATCCTATTTCCCGCCTAAAAGAAATACAAGCCATCTCCATAAATAGGAGATGGCTTATTAAATGTTTTCCGTACATTGATTTTCTTTTTCAATTGCTTATCTTTGACGCCCAGTGGGCGCCCCTAGTACTATATAGTTGTAGCATAAAGCTACAGCTTTTTTTTTATTATTGAGTTTGTAGTTTGAACATTCGATGCCTATATCCGGTTAGCGTTCGTCATTTAAAACTTAATACTAAATTCCAGTCTAGACCGTAGCCAGGTTATTTTGTATTCTATAACTGAATAAGAGGATAAATGTGGCGCCCCTAAGGCGAAGCCTATTAAGGCTTCTATACCTGTAACGTAGACAATTACTCCATTCAGTGAAGATCTATGAGTTGGCTGGTTGGGACCGGTTTTCCGTATACCTGAGTAACACGCTAGGTTGTATAATCACTGTTTGAAT
>NZ_JACHEN010000038.1 GCF_014205875.1 Anaerosolibacter carboniphilus | reverse complement strand
GATCATAAGTTTTTTTCTTACCCATAAGGACACCTCCATCTTACTTTTATTATACTAGCTTTGATGTGTGTCCATCAAATTGGGTAAAGGTCATACGCCTTTATCTCTAATTACGTTAGCTATAGTGGACAGGTCTGCTTTAGTCAATTTGTTTGCCTGAATTAAGGCTAATTCGTCATATGGTATATATTTAATTGTTTCAGGTCGTAGTATTGGATTACTTCCATCAGTTTTTGTAAATGTCCAGACACCTCCATTAGGAGCACTCCATGAAGTAGCAGCAAAACCACTTATACTTGACGCTAGCACAAATAGAGCAACTAATAATAAAATGACTCTTTTATTTTTAATCATAAGTTAAAATCCCCCTATTATTGTTATATGAGTGTATTAGCGGCCACTACTTAAACTCAAACTTATTATATAATTTGTAGTATATTAACTAACAGCGCAATAAATTTTGTTTATTATAAGCATATTTAATTTAATAAAATAAATAAAATAATGTAAAAACATGTAATTATTTGCAACTTATTTGAAATTGTGGTGTCATTAGTATGTATAGTATAATTTTTACAATTAGCCACATATAAAATATAGGAGGGAAGCATGCGTGAAATTTTTACTAACAATAAGCGGTGCGCTATAAGTATTTTAAAAAAGACAATTAATGAACTATCCATTACGAATGTGATGAATAATCTAAGTACGGAAATTCTATTTGTTTTGACTGAATTTAATTTAAATAATATAATTATATTGAATTATAAGGGGTTCAATCTTAATGAAGAAACAATCCTCGCTGATTTAGAAGAAAAAATAAAAGAAAATATATTGTTATCAAGAGAGAAAAAATCAATTTCTATACAACTAAACACAGAAAAAATAGGTGATATCTTAACTAAGCCTATTCAAAAAAAAAATGGTGAAATGATATTTTTTATATCAATGATTACAAGACGGGAAATTAACGAGGATCTAATATTATTTATTGAAATGTTAGTTACGACCTTTTATAAGAACTTTATTATTCAAAGCATAATGAATAATTTTCAAGATGGATACATTTTAGATGGTAAAACCGATGAGGTCCATCTCTCTCCAAAAGAAAGCCAAGTTGCGCATTATTTAGAATTGGGCTTTACAGACAAAGAAATATACCAAGCATGTCATATTTCCTTGTCTACATTGAGGAAAATCATATCCAGTATTTATGAAAAGTTAAACGTTAATAATAGAGCTGAATTTATAAGTAAATACAGTGCTATGAAAATATTAAATATCTATAAAGAAGCATAATTATAACTGTGTTGATTGGAAACTATACTATACAGGTCGAAAGAGAGGAGAATATTATGAAGCATTTAATAAATATTACATATGTTAGCGGATTATTTTACCTTTTGCTGAGGGGAGCCTATATATTTTCAAAAAATACTCTATTAAATCAACTATCAAGTTTTTTTGGAATATTAGTTGGGTTATGTATAATTATAATTTTTGTTGCAGAAAAAAATAAAAAGGAAATGCTTAAGCCATTTTTTTGGTCAATTTTAGTACTATTAACGTATCTTATAGAGCATATGTAAAAAATGGTTTAAGTGCAAATTTTAAAGCAAATGAACTATTGGTATCATTAGATGATGGTAGGGTAATTGATGGAAATGAGAAGGTTATAATTAGAAACGGAAAAGCTTTTGTTGATTTAGTGTCAGTAGCTAATATTGCTAATTATGAGCTCATTAGATCAGAGGATTATTATTCAGCCTAACTATACAATAAAAATATATCAGTTGTTTTAAATGAAAAGAGTATCTCTCTGCAAGCTTTTAATAAAAAAACTGTGTTTCCTTATTATTTCTAATACTGTTTTATCTTTTGGAAAAACAAAAGTTGAAATTGGTTTTATTACGGACATGCTAAATTGTACTGCAAAATGGATTCAAGATGAAAAAACTATATATCTTGATATAAAATAAATGGGAGTGACAGTCACTCCCATTTATTTTATACTGTTATATTTTTCTGTTCTGTTTGTTGCTTCTTTACTGAATAGAAAGATTATTTCCAAGAAAGTTATATATAATTGGATAAACTATTTAATTTCTTTTAATACGGACAATAGATAATCCCATGTTCGTTCTGTAGAAGAAATGCTTAGATGCTCATTGGGTGTATGGACATCATACATATTTGGACCAAAGGAGATCATATCCAAGTGTTCCATTTTTTCTTTAAAGAGACCACATTCCACACCGGCATGGATGGCGATAATCTTCGCTTCTTCACCATACTTCTCTTCATAAACCTTTTGAAATAAAGGTCGAATTTTAGAATCAGGATTGTAGGACCATTCAGGGTAATCAGAGTCTGCTTTTAATTCACAGTCTAGGATTTTAGCAACCATTTTGGCTTCATTTAAAATTTTATACTTTAAGCTTCTTACAGAACTACGAATAGCACTTTCAAATCGTACCATATCTTGATCTGTAGTGACCACCCCTAAATTGGTTGAGCTCTCTACGAGACCCTGAATATCCATACTCATGGTTTGAACACCATTGGGGATGAGTACCAAAGAGGCAATCACTTTATGGGTTGTATCCTTAGAGAATACTTTCTTGATTTCATCATCCACTCTGTCTAGCTTTACAACCACATCTGGATCCGATACCCGTAATTCATTTTTGAGAAGCTGATTCCACTCTTCAATTTTAGTTTTTAGTGCCTGCTCATCTTCTTGACTCACAGATAGGAGGGCATCACATTCTCTTGGGATGGCATTCATTTTAGAACCACCGTTGATATCAATTATCTGGAACTGACAAACCGTAGATAAGTCATTTAAAATTCTACCCATGAGTTTATTCGCATTGCCACGACCCTTGTCAATTTCCATGCCAGAATGGCCACCCTTTAAACCACGGATTCGAATGCCATAAGTATCTGTACCTGCTTTCACATCCTCCCAAGCAATCGATAGGATGTGTTTGGTTCTCACACCACCGGCACAGCTTACAAGGAGGTGGCCTTCTTCTTCGGAGTCAATATTGATGAGGATACTGCCTTTAAGATGAGATGGGTCAATGGTCATGGCACCACCCATACCAGTCTCTTCTTCTACAGTAACCAGAACCTCCAGCGGTGGATGGGGGATATCATTGGCAGCCAAAATTGCTAATGCATAGGCGATGGCGATACCGTTATCAGCGCCCAATGTGGTATTGGTGGCATAGAGCATATCCTCAATGACTCTTAATTGAAGTGGATCCTTTTCAAAATCATGGACGGTATCCTTGTTCTTTTCGCATACCATATCCATGTGGCCCTGAATAATTACCGTAGGTGCGTTCTCATAACCAAGAGAAGGGCCTTTTTTAATGATTATGTTCATGGCAGGATCTTGGATTACCTCAAGACCATGTTGTTTTGCAAAGTCTACCAAATAATCACTGATAGCTTTCTCATTACCAGAGCCATGGGGAATTTTTGATATTTCTTCGAAATAATGAAAAACAGCTTGAGGTCTTAACTGGTTGATTGATACACTCACGAAAATCATCCTTTCCAATGGTTAAAGTTTAGAAATAGGAGAAAAATAAAATAATATATGTAAACTAAATGATACGTTTCCAACAATAGTCATTCTACAAAGTTTTAACATTTCCTTCTGGTTGGAAAATTATTTAAAATTTTATGAAAAAATTACAACTTTTATGAAATGAATTTGTAAGAAAAAGGGAAAAATGTTAGGTTTTGAAGCGTACGAAGTAGAATATTTCAATTGTCGTTCCGATAGAAGTGCTTTTCATCAACATTTCTCTATTCATGAACATGTATATTTTCTATGTGAGATGGGAAATATGAAGGATGCGTAGGCTGCTATGGTATGCGATATAGAATGTACCTCTATATTTAAAGATCCTAAGAATGAAGGAGAAATTTTTAAGAATGCAATTTCGAGAATGTATTACTGCACTCCTGTATACATTGACATTGCTGCGTTTTTATAATAAAATGGGCTTGTAAGGAATGCGTTTGCCTACCAGATCGGAGAATACACTGGTAGGTAAAATATTATTTGGATATGGAGGATATTATGGGAAGGGATCTGCTGAACGAGGATAATGTAGGGAGATTATCCTTGACATCGAAGATATTTAACGTCATTAGAGATGATATATTACATGGAAAATATACAGAAGGCGAAAAGTTGGTAGAAGCAAAACTCGCGGAGGAATTAGGCGTCAGCCGTACACCGGTAAGGGAAGCTTTAAAACAATTGGAGCTCGATGGGATTGTAGAAAACATCCCAAATCGTGGCGTTGTGGTGAAAGGGATTACAAAGCAAGATATACAAGATATTTTTACCATTCGTAGAGCGATTGAAGGAATTGCTGCGACTTGGGCTGTAGAGCGGATTACAGATCAAGAATTACAAGATCTAAAGGAAACCTATGAACTAATGGAGTTCTATGCATTCAAAAAAGATAAGGATAAGTTTGCCGAGCAGAATACCAGATTCCATGAAACGATTTATAAAGCAACGAAAAGTAGATATTTGGAGCAGGTATTAAAGGATTTCCAATATTATGTGAAGCAGACAAGAAAAAAATCTTTAGAGAACGAAGGCAGGATGCCTCATGCATTGGAAGAACACAAAGCGATTTTGGATGCGTTCTTGGATAGAGACAAGGAAAGAGCTGAAAAGGCCCTTACCGTGCATGTAAACAATTCTATGAAAAACGTAGAGAATACGAGCAAGTAATATAAAAGAGTGTATAAATAGTTTATCTATTTATACACTCTTTTATATTTGCGGTAAGAAAACTGTGAAAATTGTGCCTATGCCCTCGTAGCTTTCCACAGCAATACTTCCTTTATTTTTGTCCACAATTTGTTTTACAATACTTAAACCGTAGCCATGACCTTCACCATTCTTTGTTGTATACCTTGGCTGAAAGACTCTGTCATATAACTCAGAGGGTAGTATGGGATAGGAGTTTCCGATGGCAATACAGTACCTGTGGTCATGATCTGAGATATCAATGCTTAAGATTTTTTGTTCATGGTCACTATGTTCCAGTTCGTAGATCGCATTATCCAAAAGATTAAATAGTACTTTGCACAATTCGATGGGATCCATCCTTAGATTTTCTAAAGAAGTGGTGATATCCATCTCTACAGTGATCCCTTTACTTTCTGCAATGGCGCATTTTCTACTCAGGGTAGCAGCGATTTCGATGTTTTTAATTTTAGAAATTGAAAATACTTCATCCACTTTTTGTGACACATCAAAAATATATTCTAAAGCTCTTTCCGGCTTTCCGACCTGAAGCATTCCAGCAATCAAATTCAGATGATTGTTAAAATCATGCTTCTGCCCATGGAGGGCATCAATGACTTCCTGGGAGTGATTCAGCTTTATGATAGACTCTCTCTCGATATGAAGAAATCTCAAGACAAAGTAGATGGAGAAAAAAGCACTGATGGCCAGTAGGTTCAAAATGATGGCTACGGGATAAGAGTACTTATCGAAAGCCAGCAATCCTTTTATCATATTAATAAAAAGCTGGTTAGTTAGTAAAATCACAGTCAAGCTCTGTACAAGTATAACAATGATCAGGAAATAAGCTTTTGTATATAACTTCATAGCAGATCCCTACAATCTATTTACATTTTTAAAATGATTCATGTTAATAACTGTAAACTTTAAAACATAGCAAAAGCAAAAAGCAATGATTAGAGGAATATATACAGCAAGCGCTAGTAAAAGGGTGCCGCCGATTCTAGTGGTCAAAGTGGTAAAATCAACACCTAGGAAATTCAATATGGGAAAAAGGAAAAAACTTTCACCTAATAGCATAAGAGATAGACTAACAATTACCGAAAGAATACTGTCCAATATTTTTTGCTTTCCGATGAAAACAATGAATAATGCAAAAATACCAAGGATAATAAAGGTATGAGTGCCAAAAGGAATGTTATATAACGCATAAAGCTTTCGAACACCATAAGTGATGAGGGAATATAGGCAAGACAGAAGTCCCATATGACGTAAATTCAAGCGAATACCCAATATACCTAAGCCAGCACCCAGGCTTAGAAATCCTTCGATAAAAAAGACGATTAAAGATTCTACTGTTGCCATAAATTGTCCCTCCAAAATAAAACCTATTAAAGTAATAAGCAGAAAAATAGCAAAGTATACAGCAGCTTTGCTATTTTTCTTAGTCATTACATGTCTTTTAATTGTTCTGGTAGTTCAGGTTGAAAACCTATAATAGTACATGCAGATGCTGCGCTGGTAAAGGCAAAGAAAGTAAGTACGGCTACGGATAATTGTAATAATCTTCTCATCATAAGTAGTTTCCTCCTTTCGCAAATAATCTGTTGAATACTGCATCAAAAGCATGGTAGAGTCTATAGCCAAATTTGGTCAGGGATATACTCTGCCAAAGGATGCCAATGGATGAAGTAAAGATCAAAGAATGAATCTTATCAAAATATATGTACCATCCTAAATTTATAGTGAACCAAAAAATTAGTACCAAATAGGAGCGATTCCTTAAAAGCTTTCTTTTTTCAAGAGAAGTGATGGGCTTAGCTGGTGTGTCAGCAGGTGCATAGGTAGAAACTGTCCATAAAGCAAAGAGGAAAATCCCGAGGGTTGTAAGTAGCATAACAACTTGATGACCCAGGAAAGTTGTTGCAAATAAGCCCAGCAGATTGGCGGTTACAGCACTGAAAACAATGCAATTGCCCATGGAAGTACAATGGGCTCCACCAGAAAAATTTCTAAATATTGAAATAGCAATAAGGAGCACCAAAACATAAGTAAAAATACCTAAGATTTGGGCTAGAAATAAAGAAGCAAGAAAACCAAAAATATAAGTATAGGCTAAATAAATGCCATATTTTAAGATAGCTTCTTGACCTTTATCGATGTCTAGATTATTTTTATACAAAGTCAATGTACGCTCAATCATTTTTTCCATATTCAAAAGCCTCCTTTTCCTTATCAATCAAGCTTTAGAAGGAATAAAGGTTATGGGAATAGTAAAATTTGATGTTGTAAAAGTAGTGTATCATAAACATACTATAAAATTCGACATAGAAAGTAAAAAACCTTCTAAGTGTAGATAACTAATTATTGTGAACAGGGGTCATGATATGCAGGAAAATGACGAAACGTGTAGAATAATTAAAAAGATCTTATAATAATATTTTATAAAAGACAAAAGGAGAGATGTAATTGAGGACACTTCGAAGCAAGCTTATCATTATTACACTGATCATGGTTCTTTTACCATTCGTCGCATCTAATATCATTAGTCATCATTTTATTTCTAAGGATTTTCACAAGTATATTGAAGAAAATGGAAAAACTGTTGCGAATGCCATTGCAGGAAATGTAAGCGCTTTCATAGACAAGGCATATAGTACGACAGAGGAAATCACTCACCATAGCAGTGTAACAGGCTTTGTTACGGAGGAACAAAATAAGGTACTGACCGATGTGATTCAAAGACATTCCTACTTTGATCTCCTATATATCCAGGGTACCGATGGTATGCAGACTGCCAAATCATCGGGTGACTTGGGGGATCGTTCCAATCGATGGTGGTTTATTCAGATCATGGGAGATAAAAAACCTTTTGTCAGTAAGTCCTATTATTCTGTAAATGGAAATGTGGCAGTAACCTCTGTGATTCTGCCGATCTATAATGATGGCCAGTTGATGGGTGTCATGGGCTCGGATATTAAGTTGGATGCCCTTCAGGAGATGGTTGAAAAGTTTAGTACAGGGAAGGATCAGTATGTTTATGTGATTGATGGAGAGGGAACAGTAATTGCCCATCCGGAGAAAAACCAAGTAAAAGAACTTTATAATTACAAAACGATGAAAAAGACAATACAAATGAAAGATAGCAATGGGAATGTATTAAAGGATGAAAAAGGGAACGAAAAGATAGAGGAACAGGCCATTGAAGTACCAGAAAAGTTGAAGGAAATAACCGAAAAAGCATTGGGTGGAGAAACTGGGGTGGCTGAATATGTGGATGGAAATGGTGATACGGTCATCAGTGCCTATCAAACCATTAATCTTCCTGGTATATCAGATCCTTGGGCTGTAATTACAGTACAGAAAAAATCCAGTGCCATGGCATTTGTGAAGGATATTCAGAAAAGGAATATATTCATTGCATCAGGACTTATTCTTCTTGTGATCATCGGGACCTACTTTACTTCTAGGGCCATTACCAAGCCTATCGAACAATTGATGATATTAATGGATAGGGCGTCCCGTGGTGATCTGACAGTACAAAGCCAATATACTAGCAAAAATGAGTTAGGGAAGCTAAGCAATAGCTTCAATACCATGATGCAAGGAATGACCCATTTGATTCAAAGTATAGGTGAAACCTCTCATCAGGTATTGACAACCTCTGAAGTGGTAAGCGTTACAACGAAGGAGACAGCCCGATCTATTGAAGAGGTAGCAAGAACAATTTCAGAAGTAGCCCGAGGTGCCAATGATCAAGCACGGGATGCGGAGGCTGGAGCGATGGCGGCTCACGAACTATCAAAAGAGTTGGAGATGATGGCCCGGCATATTGAGGAAAGCAAAGATTCTTCTAATCTTGTGTATACTGCGAATCATAAGGGATTAGAGGCCGTTAATGTGTTAGAAACTAAGACTGTGGAAAGCAATAAAGTGTCTCATAAGGTTGCTGGTGTGGTGAGCAGCTTGAGCAATAAGGCAAATACCATCGGAAATATTGTAGAGACCATTACGGCAATATCCGAACAGACCAATCTTTTAGCACTAAATGCAGCGATTGAAGCAGCTAGGGCAGGAGAAGCAGGAAGAGGGTTTGCGGTAGTAGCAGAAGAGGTGAGAAAGCTGGCGGAAAGCACGGCGCAATCCAGCAATAGTGTAAAAGAAATCATCATGACGATCCAGGAAGATGTAAAACTTGCCCAAGAGACGATGAAAACTGCTGAAGTTGTAGTCCAGGAGCAAAATGAGGCAGTGAAGCATACAAGAGAGACTTTTGGTGAAATTGACCAAGGCATTGAGCATGTGGTAGATCAGATTAACAAGATTACAGCAAGTCTGGATCGTGTTATGGAAAGTAGAAACAATGTACTAACGGTGATTGAAAATGTATCTGCTGTATCAGAAGAAACGGCTGCGGCATCCCAGGAGGTATCGGCAGCGACGGAAGAGCAAAATAATGCCACAATACAAATGAGTGGGTTGGCAGAAGAAATGAGTCAAATGTCTAAGAAGCTGGAAGATGCAATTCGAGCATTTAAGTTAAGCTAAAATATAAATAGTCTGGCGCAGCCAGACTATTTTACGTTAGAGCTATCCGTCCAACATAAAATGTGAGTATCCACATAAAATAAAGATTATGATAGAATAGGAATAAAAGGGTGGCTAGGAAGGAGGAAAAGAATGGCAGAGACTAGACGTCAGCAGATTATTGAAATGCTGAAGAAGCGTGGGGAACCCATAACGGGGTCTGAACTTTCAAAGCAGTTTCAAGTAAGCCGTCAGGTGATCGTCCAGGATATCGCTTTGATTCGAGCCCAGGGATATTCGATTTTGGCAACACCTAGCGGTTATATCATTCCAATAGACAAAGAAAGTACATCCCACCTAAAAAATGTTGTATGTAAGCATAGTGGATATGACGAAATGGAACAAGAACTGACGATCATGGTGGATACGGGTATCAAGGTAGTGGATGTAATCGTTCATCATCCCCTTTATGGGAAGATTCGAAGATCTCTAAATATAGGTTCTCGCATGGATGTGGAGGATTTTATGAAGAATGTCCGAAAAGATAAGGCAGAACCCCTATCGACGTTGACGGGGGGAGAGCACATGCATACTTTAGAGATCCCAAATGATCGCGCTTTTCAGAGGATGATAGAAGTGCTGAAGGAAAAAGGATTCTTTGTAAAAGAAGTAGAATAGTGTAATTAAAAATAAATGTACAAATCTTAATGGTTGCACAAGGCAAAAAGATTTGTTATATTTTTTTTATTAGGTGACAAGACAGGTGTAAAAACAGTTAACTCTGTTAAATTTCAAACAATATGTGTGAAGAAAATACTTTTTTAGTGAAATGGAAAACCTATAAAAGATAAGACGAAACGATGAATAAAAGGAGAAAGAAACGATGAATGAAAAAGAAATGATTCACGAGATTGAACGGCTAAAGAAAGAAAAAAATGCAATTATTCTTGCTCATAACTATCAAATTCCAGAGATTCAAGATATTGCAGATATTGTGGGAGATTCCCTAAAGCTTAGCCAGGAAGCAGCAAAAACAGATGCAGATATCATTGTTTTTAGTGGGGTACACTTTATGGCAGAGAGCGCAAAGATACTTTCGCCTGAGAAGAAGGTGCTTTTGCCTGTTTATGACGCAGGATGTCCTATGGCAGATATGATTGATGCAGATCAACTGCGGGCATTTAAAAAAGAATATCCGGAAATCCCTGTCGTATGCTATGTGAATTCATCGGCAGAGGTAAAAGCGGAGAGTGATATTTGTTGTACCTCGGCCAATGCTGTAAAGATCGTAAAAAATATGGAAGCAGACAAAATATTGTTTGTACCCGATCAGAATCTAGGCCATTATATTGGAAAGCAAGTACCAGAAAAAGAAGTGATCTCCTGGGAAGGTTTCTGTATTACCCATCACCGGGTAAGAACATCGGAGGTAGACAACGTAAGAAAGCAGCACCCCGATGCGAAAATCCTCATCCATCCAGAATGTTCACCTAATGTGGTGGAACTGGCTGATTTTGTGGGCAGTACTTCAGAGATCATCAATTATGCCAAGATGTCGGACAGTAAGACGTTTATCATTGGAACAGAGATGGGTGTTATGCACAAGCTGAGAAATGAAAATCCAGACAAGAAATTTTATCTACTGTCTCCGGGCTTGACGTGCTTCAATATGAAGAAAACATCCCTTCCAGATATCTATAAGGCCTTGCTTCATGAACAGCATGAAATTATAGTAGATGAAGAAATTCGTAAAAAAGCCCTAGGCTGTTTAGAAAGAATGTTGGAATTAAGCTAAGGAGAATATGAACATGAATGAAAATGTATCCACAAAAGAGCCGGAGGATGCAGTGAAAAGCGATGTTGTTGTTATAGGAACAGGCATTGCAGGTCTATATACGGCGCTGAACATAAGTGAAAGATATACGGTTACGATCCTCTCTAAGGCGGCCCTCGAGACCAATAACAGCAATCTTGCCCAAGGCGGTATTGCTGCCTGTGTGAGCCCTTCCGATGATTTTGAGTCCCATTATGAGGATACGGTGAAGGCCGGCGCCTATCATAATGACCAGAAGCATACGCGAATACTCATTGAAGAAGCCCCCGTGAATATTGGAAAATTGCTGCAGTATGGGGTGAATCTTGATCGAGATGAAGAGGGGAAACTTTTGGTAACCCGGGAAGGTGGGCATAGCAAAAGAAGGGTACTCCATGCAAAGGATGCCACAGGCAGGGAGATTATTCGAGGAATGGGGGAAGAAATCCATAGGCGACAAAACATAAGACTTATGGAGCATGTGTGTGCTACCTGGCTAATGGTTTCACCAAAAGGCGTGATAGGTCTTTTGGCGATTGATAAGGATGGACAACAAGCAATCTATCAGAGCAACTGTATTGTCATGGCTACTGGAGGAATCGGTCAGGTATATAAAAATACTACCAATCCATCGGTGGCTACGGGAGATGGAATTGCCATGGCATACGAAGCAGGGACAGAAATCCGAGATATGGAGTTTATACAATTCCACCCTACTGCTATGTATACAGATACGCCTGGACAGAAATTTCTAATCTCTGAAGCAGTTCGAGGAGAAGGCGCTATACTGAGAAATATCCATGGAGAAGCCTTTATGGAAAAATACCACGAGCTAGAAGATTTGGCACCTCGAGATATTGTCGCTAGAAGTATTTTTGCAGAGATGATCAAGACAGGTCAATCCCATGTATATTTGGATATTACGCATAAAGGATCGGAATTTATCCAACATAGATTTCCTACCATCTATAACCATTGTTTGAAGGAAGGAATCGACATGACAAAGGAATGGATTCCTGTGGCACCAGCAGAGCACTATGTGATGGGTGGAATTCTGACCGATGATTATGGAAGAACCAATCTAAAAGGACTTTATGCTTGTGGAGAGTGTGCCTGCACGGGTGTCCATGGAGCCAATCGGTTGGCAAGCAATTCTTTGTTGGAAGGTTTGGTTTTTGGTAAAAGAGTAGCAGAGGATATCAATAAAATATTAAGCGAGGATCAATCAAATGAAGCTCCTTTGATTGGGCGCATTGGTGCAGAAAAAACGAAAACAAATAGCCCAATAGACATTTCTGCTTTAAAAAATCGATTGAAAGAAACCATGGATCGCCATGTATCTATCATTCGAACTGAAAAGGGCTTAGAACAAGCTCGAGGAGAGGTAGAGGAAATTAGAAAAACTTTGGAGGGAAGTCAAGAAAATTCGATTCCTTACCATGAGCTTAAAAATATGACCACGGTTGCATGGTTGATTATCGAAAGTGCAATAAAGAGGAAAGAGAGCCTGGGGGGGCATTATCGCCAGGATGAGATGGAGGGATAGATTTGTTGAGCAAATTGATGGTGGAAGAAATTATTCGGAACGCATTGAAAGAAGATATGAACTACGGTGATATAACCACGGATACCTTAATTGGGGAAGAAAGTATATCAGTGGCTAGAATGACAGCCAAGGAGGACGGTGTGATTGCTGGACTGGCTGTGGCAGAGATGACTTTCAAGATACTGGATCAAAGTATCTCTTTTATACCTTTAAAAAAGGATGGAGATATGGTAAAAAAAGGCGAGCATATGGCTGAAATCAAGGGATCAACCCGAGGAATTTTGAAGGGAGAACGTCTGGCTTTGAATCTCATTCAAAGAATGTCGGGTATTGCTACCATGGCGAAAGCCTACGCCGATGGAGTGGCAGGGTATCCTACAAGGATAGTAGATACGAGGAAGACTACACCAGGATTGAGGATTCTGGAAAAATATGCAATCCGTATGGGCGGATGCCATAACCATCGTTTTAATCTATCGGATGCAGTGATGATCAAGGATAATCATATCAAGGCAGTGGGAAGTATCACCAAAGCCATTGAAATAACGAGACAAAATATTCCCCATACCATGAAAATTGAAGTGGAGGTAGAATCTCTGGCCCAGCTTCAAGAGGCATTGGAAGCAAAGGCAGATATCATCATGCTGGACAATATGGATACGGCCAACATGAAAAAGGCTGTTGAAATAACTGCTGGCAGGGCGATTCTAGAAGCTTCAGGAAATATCACGAAGGAAAGACTGCGGGAGATTGCAGAAATCGGTATTGATGTCATATCTGTGGGGGCATTGACCCATTCTGTAAGAGCTATGGATATCAGTTTGAATATCGTGAAGTAAGAAAAGGGGTGGAAGAATGAATAAGGATAGATTTAAATTTAGGGACTATATTATCCAAGCTTTGAATGGCATGGCCCTAGGATTATTTTCTTCTTTGATTATTGGACTCATTCTTAAGCAAATTGGAGATTACACGCAGATTACAAGCTTATCCTCCTTCGGAAAAGCAGCTCAATTGCTCATGGGTCCAGCCATCGGAGCTGGCGTAGCCTTTAGTGTGAAAGCGCCACCATTGGGAATCTTTGCTTCTATTGTGGCAGGGGCCATTGGTGCAGGAACGATTTCGCCAGCCCCAGAAGGTGTATTCATGATAAAAACTGGGGAGCCTGTGGGGGCATTTGTGGCAGCATTAATTGGGGCAGAGTTTTCCAAGTTGATTTCAGGGAAGACAAAGGTAGATATTGTTCTTGTACCTGCAGGAACCATTATTTTAGGCGGATTGGCAGGTGTTTTTGTTGGACCTGTTATGACCTTTGTGATGAAGGAACTGGGTGATATCATCAATCGTGCCACGGAGCTACAACCTATACCCATGGGTATTATTGTTGCAGTATTGATGGGTATGATCTTGACATTGCCAATCAGTAGTGCAGCCCTGGCCATCTCTTTGGGTTTGAGTGGATTGGCTGCTGGGGCTTCAGTGGTAGGTTGTGCAGCTCAGATGGTGGGATTTGCAGTGGCTAGTTATAGGGAGAATGGGGTAGGCGGGCTTATTGCCCAAGGATTAGGAACTTCTATGCTGCAAGTTCCAAACATCATTAGAAATCCAAAGATATGGATACCACCAACCTTAGCAAGTGCTATCCTAGGGCCCATAGCAACCTATGTGATGAGAATGGAGAACAATAGTATTGGTGCAGGCATGGGAACCAGCGGGTTGGTAGGACAATTTGGAACGGTGGCTGCCATGGCAGGAAAGCAGCCCATGCAGCTGATTATCGGAAAGATTGCATTATTACATTTTATTTTACCAGCAGTTTTAACCTTGATTATTTCAGAGTATATGCGAAAAAAAGGCTGGATTCAATTTGGAGATATGAAATTGAATCGATAATTTGAAGTATGATTCTCTCGGTAGTATAATAAAGCTAAGGCGGATACGATCGAGAGGATTTTTTATATAAAAAAAAGATTGGGGTGAAAAAATGCAAAAAACAAAGCGATGGATTGGAAGTACGCTGATCGGAGCACTGATCATTTTGTTTGCATCCTTCAGCACGTTGGTTCATTTCATTACTGATTATCAGTGGTTTAAGGAGCTTGGTTTCGACCAGGTGTTTTTGACAAAGCTCATAACCCAATTAAAGATTGGTGTTCCTTTGTTCTTAGCATTAACTGTTTTTATTTTTTTGTACCTACAAACCATTAAGAAGGACTATTACAAGAAGGTACAGATTGCATATCATGGAACCGATGAAAAAATCATCAATCGGATTGCCTTAGGTGGAGCTGCCTTTGTATCCTTTATCACCAGCGCTACTTTTACAGGAAACCTATGGTTTGAGCTGCTAACCTTTCTAAATGCTATACCCTTTGGGGTTACAGATCCTATCTTTGGAAAGGATATAGCCTTCTACATGTTCCAGTATCCTTTGATTGGACAGATTTACACCACATTTATTTCATTTATCATACTGCTGACAATCATTACACTGGTATTTTATTTGATTATGATGAGTATTAGACGGCCAACTTTGTTTGATGTCAACGATTCTTCTGAGGAGGTACACCTGGGACGAGGGTTGAACCTTGAAAATGGAAAGAAGCTTTTCCATATTGCAATGCGACAGTTACTGGTTTTAGGTGTTATTTTCTTTGTAGTTTTGGGGTTGGGTTATTATTTAAGAACCTTTGAGCTATTGTATTCTCCTAGGGGAGTAGCCTATGGTGCCAGTTTTACAGATATTCACGTAACCCTATGGGTTTATCGCATTTTGATGGGATTAGCTTTCTTGTCTGCCATACTGCTCATCGTAGGGGCAAAAGGAAAGAAATTAAAATTGGCATTGACAGGGCCTGTACTGATGATTGTCATTGGCGTGCTAGGCGGTTTCATTGAGGTTGGGGTGCAGAATTTTATCGTAGCCCCAGATGAAATTTCCAAGGAACGACAGTATTTAGAATATAATATTCAATATACAAAAATGGCTTATGGTTTGGAATCCATTGAAGAGAAAGAATTTTCAGCAGAACAGGATTTAACTGCCCAGGATTTGGAAGCAAATAGGGAGACCATCGATAATATTCGAATCAATGACTACAGGCCTGCCAATCAGTTTTACAATCAACGACAAGGGATTCGTCCTTACTATCAGTTTAATGATGTGGACATTGATCGTTATATCATTGACGATGCATATCGCCAAGTGTTTTTAGCAGCTCGGGAAATAGATATCAATAAGGTAAATGAACAATGGATTAATCGGCATCTAAAATATACCCATGGCTATGGCGCTGTCTTATCTCCAGTGAACCAGATAACTACGGAGGGTCAGCCTCAGCTCCTCATTCAAAATATTCCACCAGAATCGAGGGTGGAGGGTATAGAAATCCAAAGACCTGAGATTTACTATGGAGAGATGACGAATCATTACGTGATTACCAACACCAAGGAAAAGGAATTTGATTACCCTAAGGGAGATCAAAATGCCGAGGCCATTTATGCTGGGACAGGTGGTATTCGTTTAAATGGATTGAATAAGTTGTTGTATGCTGTACGTCAAGGCAGCCTTAAAATGCTGATATCCGGAAATGTCACTGGGGATAGCAAGATACTTATGTATCGAAACATTAATGATAGAGTGCGAAAAATTGCACCATTTATTCATTATGATGAAGATCCCTATTTGGTCATAGACCAAGGTAAATTGTTTTGGGTCATTGATGGCTATACCCTTAGCAGTAATTATCCTTATGCCCAGCCCTATGCTGCTGAAAAGGTAAACTATATCCGTAATGCAGTGAAGGTGGTCATCGATGCCTATAATGGTACCACTACCTATTATTTAGCTGATGAAAAAGATCCTGTGGTGAAAACCTTGAGCAAGATTTTTCCTCAATTGTTTACCTCTATGGATAAAATGCCAGAGGGAATCAAGAGTCATATACGATATCCACAAGAGATTTTCGATATACAAGCCAATGTATATAAGTTGTATCATATGACCAACCCAGAAGTGTTCTATCAGAAAGAAGATGTATGGGAGATTGCCAATCAGCTCTATGAAAGAAAAGAAGAGGTGATGGAATCCAGCTATATGATCATGAAGCTGCCTGGAGAAGATCAGGCAGAATTCATCCTTTCTATTTCCTATACACCAAAGGGCAAGCCTAATATGACGGCCCTTTTGGTGGCAAGAAATGATGGGGAAAACTATGGAAAACTGGTGACCTATAAGTTGCCAAAGCAGAAAAATATTTACGGACCAATGCAAATTGAGACCAAGATCAATCAGGACCCAAATATATCGAAAGAATTCTCCCTTTGGGGACAGCAGGGTTCTACCTATCTCCATGGAGATCTATTAACAATTCCTATAAAAAACTCTTTCATCTATGTGGAACCCATTTATCTAAAGGCTGACAATGAAAATAGCTTGCCTGAGGTAAAGAGAGTGATTGTTGCCTATGGGGATAAGGTTGCCTATGAGGAGACCCTGGAGCAAGCACTGAACAAGCTCTTTGGAACAGTTAAGGAAGAACCTCAAATACCGATAGAGCCAACCCCAATCATTGAGGGCGAGTCCCAGGATGTGAAGGAATTGATTGTCAGGGCAAATCAGGTCTTTAATCAAGCTCAGGAAGCCCAGCGGGCAGGCAATTGGGCAGACTATGGACGATATATCGACGAATTGAAAAATATTCTGGAAAGACTGAATCAGCAGGAAACAACAGAATAGCAAATAAGAGGAAATGGCGGCATAAGAGACTTTCATCAGGAAAATATATTTCCAAGGAAAGGAAACTTTGCCGCCATTGTTTTCGTCTTTAAGGTGTAAGATATAAGGAAATATCGTTTTGAGCGACAGCGAAGAATCCCAAAGGCTGAAAGATAGATTCTTTAGAGTTTTTGGAGTGTATTCCTTTTGGGTCTGGGATCCTTCGACTCCGTTTTACTTCACTCAGGATGACAAGTTATGGGTTAGGTGGATACCAATGGACAGATATCTATAGGATAAGTTTTAAAAAAGGGGAATAGAGAGATGAAAAGAGTAGGCCTGGTTTGTTTGGTGGTATGTATGATATTGATGGGATGTGTACAGCAAGGGGTGAAGATCGATTCTTCCCAGAATGTAGAACTGAAAGAAATAAGAACTGTAGAAAATAGGGAAGTGATGGGAATAAAAAGTCTGGAACATCTGCCGGAGGGCTATATTCCCCTATCGGTACATCCAGAGGATGCTGACATTCTCTATTGTATGAAGTATGTGGATGAAGGGAAAAAGGGGAATGTGATTGTAGGTGATTATTACCGTAAGGTTTCTGTTTCTGAGATAAATACAAAGGAAGGCACAGAAAAAGAGCTAATTTCAGAGATGGATTTCGTGACCTTGGCAAAGTGGTCTCCTGATAAAAAATACCTGGGTTTCATTGGAGGTAACCAGATGTGGCTCTACGATCAGGAAACGGGAACCGTAGAAAATGTGAATAAGGCCATCAATACCCCTTCAATTCTATATTTTGGCTGGTCTCCAGATAGTAAGAAAATCTACACGGAGCATGAAAATCTACCGAATGATGGCATATATGATTTAATAAGCAAAGAGGGGCTGGCATCCTATGAGATCAAGGATCGGAAACCCTATTATAAAGACGAATACAAAGAAAACGTATATATTGGGACAGCAGAGACTTCAGATGTCTATGGAAATCGGACGCCGATTACAGCCCTATTAGACCAAGGAGGAAACATTCAAAAGATGGTTGGAGAGGGCCGCTATCGAAACCATTTTGAAGAACAGTTGGTGCAGGTGGGAAAGGAGCACTTTGGTCTTATCTATTTTCCCGATATGGAGAACGGAAAGCCTCTAACCGATGATTATATTTATCAAGTAGCCTTTACACCTCAAGGAGAGCTGATTTTTACAACAAGGGGAGATATAGGAGGCGTACCCACTTATAAACTTCATATCTACAGGAAAGGGAAAGAGATTTGTCTAGCGGATGTTTCGGGCCCTCACTTCGCCATTTGGCCCGATGGAAGCTATTTGACCATAGGTGGATATGATAATAAAAAAATAGATTTAAATAATGTTGCAAAGATTAATGGACGCACTGTAGGGCTTGCACCTTTAATCGATGGTTGGGAAAAAATTGATATTGCAGGCATACTGGTGGTAGCCGCCGATACTTATGCAGATTTGTTTTATCATGAACCTTCCTCAGAAGTTGAGATGGCTGAACGTTTAGCTCAGTACTATATCAACACGGAGGAACCTGTGAAGCAGCAGGCTTATGATGATTTGCTTCAAGCTTTGAAACTTAAATACAAAGGAATGAAGGAAAATAAAAAATATCATATGACAGGGGAAATCTATGAAATAACTATAGATGGGAACAATGCCTCTGCCACAGCGGGTTTTAGTTTACGAGATGATGGAGGAAGTGGCTGGGGCTTTGGCTGCAGCTATGAACTTGTTCGGAAAGAAGGAAAATGGTATATTACAGGCTTGAGTACCTTCCCAGGCTCTAAGGAAAGAGTAAAGGTTGAAAAGGTGGCTTTGGACTTTATAAAAAATGCAGGAGCGGGAAAAAAATACAATTTTTCTAATGAAAAAGATCAAGAAATTTATAATAATTTGAAAGGCGAGGTTTTGGACTTAGGACAGATTCAGTTTTGGCGGATGAGTATGCCTCATCTGGCTTCCGCCGTAGAAAGCGCCAATTATGCCAAGGTTTATCTGGAGGGGAAAGAGCAGGTGTACACCTTAATTCTTACAAAAAAATCAGGGAGCTGGAAGGCGGACGTTCTGTCAAAAGAGCAGGTATTTGTTCCTTTTGAATAGAGACAGTGAAAACGAAAAACCAAGGAACGAGAATTCCTTGGTTTTTTGATAAATAAATTAAAAAAACATGCCTACCAGTTGTCCATAGATCATACCGATGGGTGGGCCAATGATATTGCCAGTGGTACGGCTGATGATCATCATCATAAGAATAATTCTTCCAGCCGAATGAATCTGATCGTAAATAGGTTTTTCTTTTAGATTTAAAAGACCGAACAAAATATGGGAACCATCCAGCGGTGGTACAGGCAAGAGGTTAAACACAAACAGGACGATATTCATCCACACAGTATTATCGAAGACCTCCATAATCGTATTGAAAAGGCTATCGGAAATCATTGATGACGGTACGAAGGTGAAGGCTTTCATAATCAGTAAGAAAAAAACAGCGAGGAAAAGATTCATCACAGGACCCGCTAAAGAAACCAAGATGTCATCTCTTCGTCTATTTTTAAAATTGAATGGATTTACCTCCACGGGTTTTGCCCAGCCAAAACGGGCAATGACGATCATTAAAAATCCGATAGGATCAATATGGGCCATGGGACTGAGGGTCAATCGTCCTTGATGCTTAGGGGTATCATCTCCAAGCCAAACAGCCACTTGGGCATGGGCATATTCATGAAAAGAAAAGCCGATTAAAATACCGGGAATGGTGAGCAGTATGTCACGAATATCAAAATTCATCATGTACCTCCTCTCTTTTATGCATATAAACTTATTATAGCGCAAGAAAGAAAAGGAGGAAACCTCCACTTAAAGGAAAGCAATGTTCCCTAAACCAAAAAAGAACCTCATGCGAAAGATTCTTTTTGGTTTGGGGACATATTTATTCAATATATCAATGGAAAGGGGACACAAATGAATATTATCTTGTCCGTAAGATCTTTAATTCCTCAATGGTCATGGCATCTAACTGTTGTGCCTTCTGAGAGAATTCCCTACGGGTAATCAGACCCTTCTCATGAAGGATTTCAATCAAGGTTGCGATGGCTAAGGTATTTCTATAATCAACTTCTTTTAAATCGCCTAATTGTGCATAAACATCAATGTTACACATATCTTTACCCCCTTTTGTTTCTACTTTCTAAAGCATTGCCCGAAGATAAAAAAAATATACATTTTCACGAAAAATTTTGCGGGGCAATAGGCGCCAATCCTAGAAATGGCACATATTCTGCACCTAGGACAAATATAATGCATAGTATGAAGATATATCTTTTGGTACTGGAGGAAAAGATATGGAGCACAATTACGAGTTGACAACGGGAAGATACCTTTTCGAGCTGACAAAAATATTTTTTCAGTCCGTGGCGGCCCATTATTTTCATAAGGACCATATGAAGTTGGAACAGCTGTATTATCATACCATGGATTTGCACGAACGATATATTGAGCAATATTGTGATGAGGAAGAAAAAGAAGAACGCTATCGGGAAAAAATTTATGAACTCCTAGACTTAATTTTACTGAAAGAACAAAAGGATACGCTAAAGATGAAAACCTCCGATGCAACTTATAAAGGGATAAAGATAAGGGAGAATATTATCAATAACATGTATGTAGAGCTCTGGTTGGTGGATAAAGATCTCTGGTTATACATTTTTGAATCACGGGGCCACAAGGAAGAGTTTATTTATTTCGATATAGAAGACCCGTACCTTTTGAGAATGGATCAAGTGTATTATGGATTGAAAGAAAAAAGAAGCCCGGGGTTACTAAATCTACTGTATGAAAAAGAAAAAGGAATAAATCATAAAGATATTGCCAAACTATAGGTAATATGTTAGAATGTTTTAAAATATAGGAAAAACGATGAAGGGAAGCAGTAAATTCTCAGACTTTTCCAGAGAGTCGGTGGCTGGTGTGAACCGATAGGATCTGTGATTGAATCCGTCCCAGAGTTATAAGCTGAAAATAGAGTAGGCTTCATCGGGTGCGACCGTTATATCGCAGCTAAGAGGTTTGGAGCAATCCAATCAACTAGGGTGGCAACGCGGGAATACGTCTCTCGTCCCTATTTTCACATAGGGATGATGGGCGTTTTTATTTTTGCTAGAAATCTAAATGCTACTGGGTCTTAGATTTAGTAAGATGATGAACTTAATAAAGGAGGTCAATACCATGTTAGACATTCGACGTATTCGAAATGATGTGGAAGCGGTAAAAAAACAACTTATGAAGCGGGGGCAGGGAGATTACGGGCTAGATAAGGTTGTAGCTCTGGATGAAAAAAGAAGGGAGCTCCTTCAAGAAGTGGAGCAGATGAAAAGCCGACAAAACACGGTATCAAAGGATATCCCAAGGTTAAAAAAGGCGGGAGAAGATGTTGCTGCCATCATGGAAGAAATGAAAGTGTTATCTGAAAAGATCAAGACCATGGATGAAGAAGTGAAGGGGATTGAACAAGAGATTCAGAATATGCTGTTAACCATTCCCAATACACCCCATGAAAGTGTACCTGAAGGCACCAGTGATACGGATAATGTGGAGGTTAAGAAATGGGGAGAACCCAGAGCTTTTGGCTTTGAGCATAGCGCCCACTGGGATATAGGAACAAACCTAGGCATTTTAGATTTTGAGACAGCAGGAAAAATTACAGGTGCAAGATTTACAGTTTACAGAGGATTGGGTGCAAAGATGGAGCGGGCGCTAATCAATTTTATGTTAGATTTGCATACTCAGGAGCATAAATGTGTGGAAATTCTCCCTCCTTTTATGGCAAATAAGGATAGCATGACAGGAACTGGGCAGCTTCCAAAGTTTGAAGAGGATATGTTCCATATACCAAGCAAGGATTTTTATCTTATTCCCACAGCAGAAGTTCCTTTAACCAATCTATACATGAATGATATCCTAGAGGGAGACCAACTGCCGATTTATCATACGGCCTATACCCCTTGCTTTAGAAAAGAGGCTGGATCAGCAGGACGAGATACGAGGGGATTGATTCGTCAGCATCAATTTAACAAAGTAGAAATTGTAAAGTTCACAAAACCAGAAGAGTCTTATCAAGAGCTAGAAACTTTACTTTTAGCAGCGGAAGAGGTATTAAAAAGATTGGAAATTCCTTATCGTGTAGTGAAGCTCTGTGCAGGAGACCTGGGAGCAAACTCTGCTTGCACCTATGATATCGAAGTATGGATGCCAAGCTACGGAAGATATTTAGAGATTTCTTCCTGCAGCAACTTTGAGGATTTCCAAGCAAGGAGAGCGAACATTCGATACAGACCAGAGCCAAAAGGAAAGGTAGAATATGTTCATACCTTGAACGGATCAGGTCTGGCTGTAGGTAGAACCTTTGCAGCTATTTTGGAAAACTATCAACAGGCCGATGGATCTGTGGTGATTCCGGAGGCATTAAGACCTTACATGGGTGGTTTAGAAAGAATTTCAAAATAAAAAGAGAAACCAGCACTTTTTCGGTGCTGGTTTTTGTATGGAAATTCTATTCTACTTTTCCTATCTTTGAAACAGGTAAAACTCTTACCAAAACCTTGCCTTGTACTTTTTCTACATCTACCAATCCAAGGTTTCTACTGTCTAAGCTGTGGCTGCGATTATCGCCCATGACGAAAATTTTACCCGCTGGTACGTTATCAATATGGATATCTCCAGGTGTATAATCTTCATTGATATACTCCTCTTGTTGTTCCACACCATTGACATAGACTCTACCGTTTTCGATTAGGAGTTCGTCTCCTTCCACTGCAATTACTCGTTTGATCAGATTTTTAGTTTTTACATCCTTTAAACGTTGAATCCAGTTTAATTGGCCCAATTCATCGGGTTCCATGGGAATATCTGTTTCAAAGGAAACGATATCACCTTTTTCGATCTTATGGGTATTTTGTAGTATTAAATAGTCATGCTCTACAAGGGTTGGATTCATAGATATACTATAGACCTCCAAGGGGGTAATGAAGGACGTAATCACTAAGGAAATCACCACGGCTAGAACGATGGACTTGATCCACTCCCAAACTTCTTTTTTCACCATATCAACTCCTTTTCGATGAATATCGGCATATTTCCTAATTATTATTGTATCATTTTCTTCATGAATTTCTCAAATAAAGTTTTAGAAATAATTTGTTTGCAAGGCAAACGTTTCCAAAATGATCATGGTATTGTTAAGAAATACTATTCTATGATATGGTAAAAGAAAATGGATTGAGGTACTTATAAAAAAGGAGGATATCACCATGAGTATTCAAAATTTTAAAGTAAGTATTGATCCAACAAGGGCTATAGGACTAGTAAGGGATGAGGAAAATGCAGATTTGGTGTATGAGGAAATCCACGATTTGGGCGAAAATAAATATATTGGGACATTAGTATTTGAAAAGTTCTTTTTTCGCAATTCAAATCGAGCAGCATTGGTGGTAATAATCGATAACATAAAGGGCTATACTGATGTCAGATCTGTTGCTACAGGTAGTTCTCAAGGAATGATTTTTAATTTTGATTGGGGTGCAGCCAGCGAATTTGCAGGCAGCGTAAGAGATATTTTAGAGAACTACATTATAGAATAGAGTATGATGAAGAATAAAATAGGAAGAATTACTGAATTTTAAAATATAAGAGTATAGAGAGGGGATATGAACATGTACAAAGGGATTGGCGCTTCTCCAGGAATCGCCGTGGGAAAGGCATTGCTTTTGAAAAAAGAAGACGTCGTCATTGAGCGAAAATCCATCAGTGATGAACTGAAAGAACAAGAAAAATTTCACCAAGCATTGGGCAAAACAAAGGAACAGATTGAAGAAATCAAAAAGATGACAGGGGAAGCCCAGCGAGAAATATTGGATGCCCACTTAATGATTTTGGAAGATCCTGAGTTGATTGGCGGGGTAGAAGGAGCTATTTCTTCTGAAAAGATCAATGCAGAGGCAGCTTTACAGAGCGTTATCGATACCTTTGTGGCCATCTTTGAAAGTATGGATAATGAATACATGAGAGAACGAGCAGCGGATATCAAGGATGTGGGTCAAAGAATCCTTATGAATCTGTTAGGGAAGGAGCTTCCCAATTTGGCAAAGCTCAAAGAGCCTGTGGTGCTTGTGGCCCATGATTTAACGCCTTCTGATACAGCTCAACTGGATCGAGAAAACGTTTTAGGTTTTGCTACCGATATTGGAGGCAGAACCTCCCATAGTGCTATTATGGCAAGAACCATGGAGATTCCTGCTGTGGTTGGTTTAAAAAGTATTACACAACAGATCAAAAGCGGGGATATCCTTGTGTTTGATGGAGAAGAAGGATTGGTCTTGGTGAATCCGGAGGAATCCGTCATCGACCAGTACACAAAGAAAAGAGCCTACTTGCTGGAGGAAAAACAAGAGCTATTAAAGCTTTTACATAGTGATACGGTATCTAAGGATGGTAAAAGGGTAGAGTTGGGTGGAAATATCGGGAATCCAAAGGATGCCCAGAAAGCCCATGAAAGTGGTGCTGAGGGAATCGGCCTTTATCGAACAGAATTTTTGTATATGGATCGGACTGCATTGCCTTCCGAAGAGGAGCAGTTTGAAGCCTATAAAGCGGTTTTAGAAATCATGGGAAAACGACCTGTGGTGATCAGAACTTTAGACATTGGCGGCGATAAGGAACTGCCTTATATGAACCTGCCCAAGGAGATGAATCCATTCCTAGGGTATCGAGCTATTCGAATTTGTTTGGACCAAAAGGAGATTTTTAAGACCCAGCTTCGAGCACTTCTAAGGGCTAGTGTCTATGGAAATCTAAAAATTATGTACCCGATGATCTCTTCCCTTGAAGAAGTTCGGGCTGCCAATGGCATCATGGAGGAAGTAAAACAAGAGCTAAAGCAGGAAGGAAAAGAATGGGCATCGGACATCGAAGTGGGTATCATGATAGAAATCCCTGCCGCGGCAGTGATTTCAGATATCCTCGCGAAAGAAGTAGACTTCTTCAGCATCGGTACCAATGACCTAATCCAGTATACTACTGCTGTAGATAGAATGAATGAGAAGATTGCTCACTTGTATAATCCTTTTAATCCTGCCGTATTAAGATTGATCAAGTTGGTGATAGATAATGGTCACAAGGCTGGAAAATGGGTAGGTATGTGTGGAGAAGTGGCTGGAGATAAACGACTGATCCCACTACTATTGGGTATGGGATTAGATGAATTCAGCATGAGTGCAGGGGCGATTCTACATGCGCGCAAGCAGATTCAGAGTTTGTCTTATGAAGAGATGAAGACCCTGGCAGACCAGGTATTACAGTTAGGCACCGCCGAAGAGATCGAAAAATTGTTATGTAGATAGAAATAAAAACCCACAGATCTGTGGGTTTTTTTGATGGATGACCCTATTCATTCAAGGGGATGTGTTCCTTTTCTTCTACGGATACATTTTCATTCACCACGATAATGGCTGCCAATACCAAAACAATACCCATCATCCTAGAGGAGGTAATATGTTCTTGAAAGACAACAATACTAACCATGGTAGCCACTGCGGGTTCTAAGGTGGCAATAATAGATGCTCTGCTGGTTTCCAGTTGATTTAATCCCTTGGTGTAGAAAATGAAGGGCAGTACTGTAGAAAATAGGCTTAAACAAATGCTGTAAAACAGCACATCTACACCAGAGAATAAGGGATACATACCTTGAAAGTCTGTTATAGGGATCAGGCCTAGACTAGCGAATAAAAAAGTGTAGAGCGTAACGGTCATAGAATCATATTTTTTTAAGGCGTATCTTCCGAAGATACTGTAGAGAGCATAGCCCAATCCAGCTCCTAATCCAGCCAGTATACCGATCATAGGGAGACTGTTTCCTGTCTGTTGAAAAAATCCTGTCACCAGAATGCATCCCGCAAAAGTTAGGACAAAGGACAGTATTTTTCGTGAAGTCAGTCTTTCCTTAAAAAGCAATGTAGAGAATACGATAACGAAAGCTGGTGCTGTATACAAAAGGATGGAAGCGATGGATAAGGTAGTATAATGAATGGCCATAAAATAGCACCAGTTGAAAAAGACAAAACTGATGATGCCTGTACCAATGAAATAAATGACATCCTTAAGCTGAATCCGAAGAAGTTTTCGATCGGTGGCGGTGACATATAGAAACAACATGGCAAAGGCACCTACGGCACGAATGGCTACGATCTGAAATGGATTAAATCCAAAACCATAAAGTTTCTTGATAAAAATACCTAGAATTCCCCACAATATGGCAGCACACATCACAGAAAAATATGCTATTCTTTTCATTCCAGCACTCCTTCGTTTTGTTATATTTACTGAATGTGAAACTATTTTGATAGATGTGGGACGAGAGAATTTAATCAGTCAGAAAGATCAGCAATCGTTCCACGAAATGATCGTACGTGTATATCATTATTGTACTAGAATTTATATGGAAAAAATAGATGAAGTTAAATATAAAAAAACTTCAAAAGGGATGTTTATCTTGTCCATTCCGTGGTAAATATATAATATAATTTCATAAAACAGCAATATACAGAAGGGAATGAGTCCACCAAAGAAGATCATGAATTCTTAGACCAGTTGAAGATGAAAGAGGTGAGACCACCAAAGTGTTAAGTGAAACATCAGAACAATAGGCAGCGCTCTTGAATGAAAACAGGAGCGCTGCCTATTTTATTTCGCTCTTAAAATTTTATTTAGCCATTTTTGTATATTAGTATATAATAGAGTAAGATTTATGTCGAAATAGTTGATTTTTTGTGATTAATCTGGAAAGGTATGCTTAACTGGTTTTATTAGCAGAGGTAGTCGATTTTGGGAAGTGTAACGCTATTTCCTCGAAGTGCATTGATAAATAAAAATTTATGCATTTATATGAGTGAAAGAAGCAGATATGTGGGTGCTGACCGTAAAATAAGGAGGATGCTATGTTTCTAAATAGACTAGACGATTATACTGTAACTGATATTATGGGAACAGATTTGGTGACAGTTCATAAAGACACTCCATTAAGAGAAGCCATCATGAAAATGCTAAATAGCAACACAGAAGAAATCGTTATATTGGATGGAGAAGAAAATATTATTGGCATTGTCAGCTTTACCGATATTATCTGTGCTATGAAGGACATTCCCGGTAAGAATAGCTTCGAAGACAAAATAATAAAATATGCTATAAAGAATGTGGTATCCATTGATAGTAAGGCAAAAGCTTTGGAAGCCAGAAATAGAATGCAACAGAAGAATATTGGTAGACTTCCCGTAATAGAAAACAATCGGTTAGTTGGTATTATCCGAGTAAAGGACATATTAGACAAAGTATATTTGAAAGTAGATGAGATGAGAGAGGCTTTTAGATATATTTTAGATAGTGTTCATGAAGCCGTATGTGTTGTGGACAAGGATGGGGTTGTTGTCCTATGGAGCGGTAAGTCAGAGAAACTCTATGGGGTAAAGGAAGAAGAAATTGTGGGAAGGAAACTGAAGGAGTTCTTTCCAAATGGACTTTTGATGAGGGTATTACAGGAAAAGAGACCGATAGAAAATGTCCTGCACAGCCCTCGGCAGGGAAGCTATGTAAATATTAGTGCCATGCCTCTTTTTATCAATGGAGAGTTAGTAGGAGGGGTATCCACTGATAGAGATATTACGGAGGTTAGAAATTTATCTCGAGAGCTGGAGATTGCTAAAGAAAAACTCGATTACCTGCAAATGGAGGTAAATAAAATAAATGAAGATAAATATTCATTTGGACAAACATTGGGGAAAAGCGATGTCATTCGAGATAAAATCTATCGTGCAATGCAGGTGGCTGCTACAAACAGCAGTGTCCTGATCAGCGGGGAAAGTGGAACGGGAAAAGAGGTCTTTGCAAGGACTATTCATCAAGCCAGCGGCAGAAAGGGACCTTTCATAGCAGTCAATTGCAGTGCCATACCAGAGAACCTTTTTGAAAGTGAAATGTTTGGCTATGAGGGAGGGGCTTTTACAGGAGCCTTAAATAAGGGAAAGATTGGTAAAGTTGAATTGGCAAATAAAGGGACCCTTTTCTTAGATGAAATTGGAGATTTGCCCCTCTATATGCAGGCAAAGCTCTTGCGGGTATTACAAGAGCGCCAAGTAGAGCGAGTAGGAGGAGATAAGTCAATTGATATTGATGTAAGAATTATTTCTGCGACCAATCGAGACTTAAAGACGATGGTAAAGGAAGGCAGTTTTAGAGAGGACTTATTTTATAGATTGAATGTTGTAAATCTAGAAATACCTAGTTTGAGAGATAGAAAAGAAGATATTCCTATGTTTGTGAAAAATTTTATGGATGAGTTTTGTAAGGAAAATAATATCTTTGTTCCTAGAATTATACCTGAGGTATTGCAAATTCTTATGAGCCACAACTGGCCAGGAAATGTTAGGGAATTGAAAAATACAGTAGAACATCTGGTAGTCTTTTCGAAGGAAGGGGAAATAAGGATGGACAGTCTACCAGAACATTTGTTGAGACAAGTAGAACGGGATCAAGAATCAGAGGCGATTTATGATCTACAGGAAAATGTAAAAAGAACTGAAATAGCGGCCATAAGAAGAGCGATGGAGACAGCTGAAAGTAATAAAGCGCAGGCCGCAAAACTCCTGAATATACCGCGAAGCACCTTGTATTATAAAATAAAATTTTATGATTTGATAGAATATTTATAGTGTATCGTCTACTTAAACGAACCGTCAATGGAATGACATGTGTCAGTCTATTGACGGTTGTCTTTTTGTGTGTACATAAAAGGAAAAAGTATTGAAGAAACAAGGATGTAAAACTTTTATGGATATGTCTAAATATGGGAAATGCTGTCGATGGATTGACACTATAAAATTTAAAATCGATATTGAAAAGAGCCCTTAAGAAAAAAACATGAAGTTAGATAAATAACAAACAATTGAAAAACCAATCGTTTCATTCTTTTCTATAAAAAAAATCTATAGTAAAAAAGCGACTATTAGAAATTGGCATACTACTTGCTCATACTTAAAACTAAGTTCGAGGAGGTGAGAAAGTTGAAAATTATTATGCCATTGAAGCAACACGTAGGGGCTCCTTGTGAGGCAATTGTCAAAGCGGGAGATAAAGTAAAAAAAGGACAATTGATTGCTACTCCTCAAGGATTAGGTGCAAATCTTCATGCCAGTGTATATGGCGTTGTTGAAGGTATTACGGAAGATGTAATTATCATTCTACCCGATCACGAACAACCCCATGAATATATAAAAATACATGAAACAGATGATAAGCTAGAGGCGATTAAAGAAGCTGGAATTGTAGGGGCAGGGGGGGCTGGTTTTCCTACCTATGCCAAACTTAAAGCAGATCTTCAGGGAGGCTATGTTATCGCCAATGGAGCAGAATGTGAGCCGGTATTAGCCCATAACCTAAAGCTGATGGAAGAACAACCAGAGGTTATTGTTAGGGGACTTAAGTACATTAAGGAAATTACTAATGCTTCGAAAGGTTATATTGCCATAAAGGAAAAATACAAGAAGGCAGTAATCGCCTTGAAGACAGCTTGTTCTAAAGAAGAAGACATTGAAGTGAGATTTTTACCAGATATGTATCCTTCGGGAGATGAGCGGGTAATTGTAAGGGAAATTTTAGGGGTTGAGCTAGAACCAGGAAAGCTTCCGCTAGAAGCCAAAGCAATTATTCAAAACGTTGAAACCCTAAAGCATATTGTGAATGCAATAGAGCTGAGAAAACCTTATATTACCAAGGATATAACGGTAGCAGGCCGTGTACAGAACGCTAAAAAAGGAAAAGTATTTTTAGATGTACCCTTGGGAGAACCAGTAGGAAAATACATAGACCAATGTGGTGGATATGTAAAACCTTATGGAGAAATCACACTGGGAGGACCATTCACTGGAGCAGCTGGTAGGGAGGATTCTCCTGTTACCAAGACCCTGGGTGGAATCTTAGTAGCGATGCCCTTCCCACAGGAAAAAAGAAAGATGGGCATTCTAGCTTGTGAATGCGGAGCCCAGGAGGGAAGATTAAAAGCCATTGCCAAAGCCATGGGAGCAGAGGTCATAGCAGAAGAAAAATGTAAGAGAATGGTGGAGGTAAACGGTAGATATCGCTGCGATAAGCCAGGGGTATGTCCGGGTCAAGCGGAAAAAATTCTTAAAATGAAGAAAAAGGGTATACAAGTTCTTTTAACAGGTACCTGTGGAGATTGAACGAATACAGTCATGAATGTAGCTCCTAGGTTAGGAGTTCCGACGTATCACAGTACAGACCATGTTCTTAGGGCAGTGGGTCAAAGACTTGTTAGAAGAAATAAAGAATAGACAAAAATAATCTGAATGAAAGAATCTAGATAGGAGGCGAAAACAATGTCTATAACGCCAGAAACTGCAAAAGAACATGCAAATGATTTAGCGGTAGTATGCTGTAGGACTGAAGCAGGAACAATTATCGGGGCTGCCAATCTTGAAGATCCAGCGATTTTCCCAGATTTGGAAGACTCAGGGTTATTACAAATACCTAAAAACTGCCTTAAGATTGGGGAGGTTTTGGGTGCAAAACTCATGAAAACCATCGACTCATTAACGCCATTAACCGCTGATTTATTAGAGGGAATACAGGTGACAAACGAAGAAAAATCATCAGAGGTAAAGGAAGAAGTTAAGGTTGCGGCAGCAGCGCCTGTAGCTTCAATGGTACAGGCTTTTGGTGGTGTGGTGAAGATCCACATTGGAGAAGGTAAAGATATAAATCTTGAAATTCCGCTATCTGTAGCTGGTGGAATGATGCCAGGAACACAATGTGGAGAAGCCGTTTTGGTACCACAGGCTGCCAATGTAGAGAATCAGGAAAGAAAAGAAGTAGATTTGGAAGCAAAGGCTGTTAGAAAGCTTATAAAAAAACACTTGAAGATTGAAAAAGTGTTATTTGGATCAGAAACAAAAATCGAAGGAACTACTTTATATATCAGAGATAATATTTGTGATGATGCTGTGAATGCAAGCAGCCTTGTTACATCTATAAAAATAGAAATCATCAATCCAGAAGACTATAACAAATACAGTGAAACCATCATGGATGTTCAGCCAATTGCTACAAAGGAAGGAGAAAGCAAGCTAGGAGAAGGCATAACTAGAGTGCTGGATGGAGTAGTAGTTGTTGTAACAGGAACAGATGAAAAAGGTGTACAAATTGGTGAATTTGGTTCGTCTGAAGGTGTTCTTGAAACCAATATCATGTGGGGAAGACCTGGTGCACCTGATAAGGGAGAAATCTTCATTAAAACTGAGGTTGTGATCAAAGAACACACCAATATGGAAAGACCAGGACCGTTGGCTGCCCATAAGGCGACAGACTATATTACACAAGAAATCAGAGATGCACTAAAAAAGGCAGAAGAGACTTTAGTGACAGAAGTAGAAGAACTGGTGCAATATAGAAGACCCGGTAAGAAGAAGGTAATTATCATTAAAGAGATCATGGGACAAGGAGCAATGCACGATAATTTAATCCTTCCTGTAGAACCTGTGGGTGTTATTGGTGGGAAGCCAAATGTTGACTTAGGAAACATTCCAGTTGTCCTTTCTCCGCTAGAAGTATTGGATGGCGGTATTCATGCATTAACCTGTATAGGACCTGCTTCTAAAGAAAATTCAAGACATTACTGGAGAGAACCACTGGTAATACAGGTAATGAATGATGAAGAACTGGATTTGGCGGGGGTTGTGTTTGTTGGATCTCCTCAAGTAAATAATGAGAAATTCTATGTGTCTGAAAGACTGGGAATGCTTGTAGAGACGATGGATGTAGAGGGTGCCTTCATCACAACAGAAGGATTCGGAAATAATCATATCGATTTTGCAAGCCATCATGAGCAAGTAGGTATGAGGAATATCCCGGTTGTGGGAATGTCTTTCTGCGCAGAGCAGGGAGCGTTGGTTGTAGGAAACAAATATATGAAATACATGGTAGACTTGAACAAGTCATCACAAGGTATAGAAAATGAAATTCTTTCTAACAACACGTTATGTAAAGAAGATGCTGTCAGAGCGGTTGCTATGCTAAAATCTGCCATGGCTGGAGAAGAAGTTAAGCCTGCTGAGAGAAAGTACAATGTCAATGTAAAAGAAAACAATATTGATATGATCAAGCAGCAGACTGGAAAAGCCATAGAATTGGTTGCAAATGAACAGATACTGCCAAAGAGCAAGAAGAGACAAGAAATCTACGAGGTAGAGTAGATGGTACAATCTATTACTGAAATAGATAGAAAAGGTGATCAAATGAAGTATGGTGACAAAATCATATATATCGAAGGTATCATCGTAGAGGTTCATGACGGTTCTGTATCTGTAGACCTTAAAGGAAGACTAGGCTTTTTAAAAGTTCCCATGCGAATGATTATCAGTGATTATCCTATCAAGATAGGGCAAGAAGTGGCATTAAGAATGAGTTTTTTAGAAGTGGTTCGTGAAGAAGTAAATGAAAAGTATATTAGCAATATTGACAAAAGGAATAAGGACAAGAAGGAGGTAGAATAATGGCTAACTTAACAGTAGTAAAAGGTTTGCAATCAGAAATATTTGTTCCAATCACTCCTCCCCCTGTATGGGCGCCTGTAACGAAAGAGCTCAAAGACATGACGGTCGCATTGGTTACAGCAGCAGGAGTGCACTTGAAATCTGATAAAAGATTCAATTTAGCAGGAGACTTCACCTTTAGAGTAATTCCAGGGGATGCACCAGTGAGTGAAATGATGGTATCCCATGGAGGGTATGATAACGCAGATGTTAATAAAGATATCAACTGTATGTTTCCAATCGATCCTATAAGAAAGTTAGCAGAAGAGGGCTTCATCAAAGGAATTTCCTCTGTAAACTTTGGTTTCATGGGTGGTGGTGGCGATCAAGCAAAATTTAGGGAAGAAACAGGCCCGGAGATTGCCAGACAGCTAAAGGAAGCCAAAGTGGACG
This sequence comes from Anaerosolibacter carboniphilus, assembly GCF_014205875.1. Lineage (GTDB taxonomy): Bacteria > Bacillota > Clostridia > Peptostreptococcales > Thermotaleaceae > Anaerosolibacter > Anaerosolibacter carboniphilus. The sequence continues at coordinate 19,459 of NZ_JACHEN010000038.1, read as the reverse complement.
CCGTTGTTCTAACTGCTGGCTGAGGTACCTGCCACCGCTCTGCTGTAATCGTACAGAGAGCGATAGAGGAATCGGGGATTCCTACAATTATCATTGCAGCGTTGCCTCCAGTAGTTAGACAGAATGGAACACCAAGAGCGGTTGCTCCACTGGTTCCAATGGGTGCAAATGCTGGAGAACCAAACAATCCAGAAATGCAAAAAGCTATTTGTGCAGACACACTAAAACAATTGATAGAAATACCTAGTGCAGGAAAGATTGTACCATTACCTTACGAGTATGTTGCAAAGGTATAGACTATAGAAAAATCTAGCCTATCCCTCATTTCATAGAAGGGTAGGCTGGGTTTATCAGAAAAGGTGGTTTTAATGAAAGATGAAGAGAAAGTACTAAGAAGACTCGTCATTAAAACTTATCATATAGAGGAGATAAGGCTGGGAAATAACGTTTCAATTCATGATAATTGCCTTCAAATTTCTACGGCAAATATTGATAAAAAATTAACAAATTTTCCCCAGATAGAAAAAATAGAAATAGAAATCATTCCTCCAAAAGACCATAAGCGATGGACCAATAGCATCATGGATATTATCCCCATATCCACAAAGGTTCTTGGCAGATTAGGAGAGGGGATTACCCACACGCTGACAGGAGTCTATGTGGTGCTGACAGGAGTGGATGCAGCTGGGGTACAGGTGGCTGAATTTGGTTCTTCAGAAGGCATCTTGAAAGAGCAATTATGCTTAAATAAAGCAGGAACACCCGCTGATGAAGATTTTATCATTTCAGTAAATATCACGCTGAAGGCGGGGCAAGGTACCAACCGAGAAGCTATCTTAAAAGCGCATCAAGCCTGTGATTTGTTCATTCAGGAAATTAGAGAAAAACTCAAAAAAGTAGATGGCAGAAGCTATACGGAAAAACATGAGTTTTTTGATAAGATTCGATTCAACAAGAAGAAAATAGCTATTGTGAAACAAGTAGCTGGACAAGGGGCGATGTATGATAATCAGCTTCTACCACAAGAGCCCAGTGGTTTTGCTGGGGGGCGTTCTATTATCGATTTAGGAAATGTACCCATCGTATTAACACCTAATGAATATAGGGATGGCGCTCTTAGAGCAATGACTTAAGGAAGGTGATGAAATGGGAATAGGACCATCGACAAAGGAAACGACACTCCATCATTTTAGAGATCCCCTTTTAGAGATCGTGTCTAGCGATGATGATATAGATTTGGTAGGCGTCATTATCGTAGGGACACCTCAACATAATGAAGAAAAACACTTTGTTGGAAGACGTACTGCTGCTTGGCTGGAAAGTATGAGAGTAGATGGTGCCATTATATCGGTAGATGGCTGGGGAAATAGTCATGTTGACTATGCCAATACCATTGAAGAGATTGGCAGCAGGGGAATCCCTGTAGTTGGATTAAGTTTTGTAGGAACGCAAGGAAAATTTGTAATAAAAAATCAGTACATGGACACAATCGTAGATTTTAATAAATCCAAGGCAGGCATCGAGACAGAAGTCGTGGGGGAAAATACCCCGGATTATTTAGATGCAAAGAAGGCATTAGCATTTTTGAAATTAAAAATGAAGGAGGTAAGGTAAATGAAATTCATCAGAAGCATACATACTATTGATTCTCATACCATGGGAGAACCGACACGGATCGTCGTAGGTGGCGTGCCAAGAATACCTGGAAAGACAATGGCAGATAAGAAGAAGTATTTGGAAGATCATTTAGACTATGTAAGAACTTCCTTAATGCACGAGCCAAGAGGACATAATGATATGTTCGGATCTATCATCACCAATGCAACCACAGAGGAAGCAGACTTCGGAATCATTTTTATGGATGGCGGCGGATATCTGAACATGTGTGGACATGGGTCCATAGGTGCTGCCACCATTGCAGTAGAATCTGGCATGGTAAAGGTGACGGAGCCCTATACGGATATTGTCATGGAAGCGCCTGCAGGATTGATCAAAGCGAGAGTTAAGATCGAAAATGGAAAAGCGAAGGAAGCATCCATTACCAATGTACCTTCTTTCCTTTATAAAAAAGATTTGGTGATTGAGGTGCCATCTATCGGTAAAGTAACCTTGGATATTGCATTTGGAGGAAGTTTTTTTGCAATCGTTGATGCAAAACAATTAGGGGTAAAGGTAGAAACATCTCAATCTGATGATCTTCTCAAAATAGGTCTGGAAGTGAGAGACATCATAAATCAGTCGGTGAAGGTACAGCATCCAGAGAAGCGTCATATCAACAGTGTAGATTTAGTAGAAATTTTTGATAAAGCGACTCATCCAGAAGCTCATTATAAAAATGTTGTTGTTTTCGGTCAAGGACAGTTGGATCGCTCTCCTTGTGGAACAGGAACTAGTGCCAAATTAGCGACTTTATATGCAAAAGGATATATAAAAGAAAATGAAGATTTTGTCTATGAAAGCATTACAGGAACTTTATTTAAAGGTAAAGTTGTAGGTCATACGAAGGTAGCAGAATTTGATGCCATCATACCAGAGATAACAGGAAGTGCGTATATTACAGGATTTAATCATTATGTTATCGATCCAGAAGATCCACTGAAATATGGTTTCTGCTTGTAGTTAGAATATAAAAGAAGAGGGGGAAAAAAATGATAACGGGAATCTTAGGAATTCTAGGTATATTGACAGCTTGGTTTGGCATTGAGTTTGGAAGGGACTTATCACGCAATAGAGCTAGTTTAGAAAGTGAAACAAGCTTTGCTACTTCCAGCGCTATTGGCTTTACAACGAACTTTTTTGATACATTGGGTATCGGAAGTTTTGCGCCCACAACTGCACTATTGAAGGTATTCAAACAAATCCAGGACAGAGTAATACCGGGTACCCTAAACGTATCCTGCACGATCCCTGTTGTTGCAGAAGCATTTATATTCATTACTGTTATTGAAGTAGAACCGATTACTCTGATTAGTATGTTAGGGGCAGCAACTTTAGGTGCCTGGCTAGGGGCAGGCGTTGTATCTCACTTACCAGAGAAGAAAATTCAATTAGGTATGGCCATTGCATTGTTTGTAACAGCCATCTTGATGTTGTGCAGTATCATGGGATGGATGCCTGGCGGAGGAGAAGCCATCGGATTATCAGGAATCAAGCTGGTTGTTGCTGTAGTTGCGAACTTTATATTAGGTGCCTTAATGACACTTGGTATCGGTATGTATGCACCTTGTATGGCATTGGTTTATTTCTTGGGTATGAGTCCTACTGTAGCTTTTCCTATCATGATGGGTTCTTGTGCCTTCTTAATGCCAGTCGCATCTATAAAGTTTGTTAGAGAAGGATCTTATAACAGAAAAGCATCCCTTGCCATAGGTGTATTTGGATTAGTGGGTGTGTTTATTGCGGCGTATATTGTAAAATCACTGCCATTGGATGTTTTAAGATGGTTAGTCATCGCTGTAATCCTATATACATCTATGACAATGTTTAAATCTGTAAGAAAGCCGGCAACGGCAGATGCACAAAAATAATCGATAATACGTGTAGGGCAGAAACCAAAAAGTTTTAGGAGACCATCTTTTACTTTGATTAGATGGTTTCTAAAACTTTTTTTGTAAAAATCAATGAAATCTTGTAAATATAAAACATAAGATTAACAACAAAGAGATCTAGAAAAATAAAAAACCAATGAAGAGAGGAATGATGCGTGTTGCGTCCAGGAAAACCATCATTAGCAAGAAAAATAATAGTTGGTGTAATTATTTGTTTGATGATCGCAATAGGATCGACCACAGCTTTATCGATAAAAATAGCAAAAGAAAATCTGTATAAGCAGATGGAGCTTCAAGGCAAGGAAATGGTTAGATTGGTTCTATATCAAACCAGTATGCAGGAGAAGATGACTGATGACATAGAAGTCATATTGGACAATAATCTGTATGATGCTGCCTTCAGTATTGCCAACATGGGTATATATAGTGATGACAAGTTGGAAGTATTGTCCCAAAAGACTGGATTGACAGAGATTAATATTATTGATGAGAATGGAGCCATCATCCATTCAAATATGAAAGAGAACATAGGATACGTATATGGAGAAAATCATGCAATGCAGCGGATTCTAAAAGGAAATGAGGAAAAGATTGTAGAGGATATAAGAAAAAGCGAAGTAGATTCGAGATTTTATAAATATGGAGGTGTGAAGCTCCCGAATGGTAAAGGGGCGGTGCAAATCGGCATTGTTGCTGATGAAATAGAAAAGATGAAGCAGAGTTTCAGCATACAAAGGTTATTAGAATCTATCGGTCAAGATGAGGAGGTTGTATATGCCCTGGTGGTTGATAGAAACCTAACAGCAGTAGCCCATAGCGACAAGGAAAGGGTTGGTATGGTATTTGATTATGCGGGAGAAAGAGGTGCTGTTGAGAAGGGAGAAGAGCATACGGGAATCTTCTACTCTGAGGAAAGGAAAAGAAATATATATGAGGTCATCTTTCCCATATACAATCAAGATGGATCTATTACTGGTGCTATCAATGTGGGATTGTCTGTAGCATCGGTGGAAGCGGCTGTGAAGAGCATGATTGCCAGAAGTATTATTACTGCCACAGTGGTTTCTATTATAGGATTGCTTCTTGTACTGCTGTTAATACAAAGGCTTATCAAACCAGTGAAAAAGCTGGTCACATCTGCTGATCAAATCGCCCTTGGCGATTTGAGGGAAACGATAGAAGTAACATCACAAGATGAAATTGGAAACTTGGCTCGATCTTTTTCTACCATGATAGATAGTGTAAAGAATATGATTAAAAAGATTACAAACACCTCTAAAAACATGGATACGTTCAGTGAAGGGTTGGTAACTTCAGCTCAGCAAAATGCTGCTGTAGCAGATCAAATTGCCAAAGCCACAGAGGAAGTAGCTGCTGGTGCCTCAGAACAGGTGAAAAAGACGAATAAGGTAAAAGAAAATGTAGATATTGTCTCTAGCAAAATAAAGGATATTGTGAACAATATAGATGAGCTAAAGGCATCTACAGAGGTGATGGTGCAATCAGCCAATGCTAGTAAAAAAGAAATGTTAGAAATGGATCAGCAAATGAAAATTATTCGTGAATCTTCTTATCTCTCCAGCAGTACCATAAAGAATTTGAGCAGTACTTCTCAAAAAATCGGAAAGATTGTAGATGTGATCAATCAGATTGCCAATCAAACAAATCTTCTGGCCTTAAATGCAGCGATTGAAGCAGCTAGAGCAGGAGAAGCCGGAAAAGGATTTACAGTTGTGGCAGAGGAGATCAGAAATCTTGCTGAACAGTCCGTACGGTCAGCAGAAGATATTACAAAATTAATTCAAGAAACCCAAGAAAAAAGCCAGGGTGCTATTGTTACCATTGAGGATAGTGTGATTGAAGTAGACAAAGGACAACGGATTGTTGAGAGAGTGGGGAGTACCTTCGAAACGATTGGAAGTACTATAAATGAAAATCAACAGTTGTTCTCGCTGCTTGAAACTTCGATGACGGACCTTAACGAAAATTTTAAAAATACTACAGTATTGATAAATGGTATTGAGTCTATTGCAGAAGAAACAGCTGCTAGTACCCAAGAGGTGGCAGCATCCACAGAAGAGCAAATGGCTTCTATCCAGGAAATTACCGCCTCCATTGAGCAGTTAAGCAACATGGTAGGAGAGCTGAATGAATTGGTTGCATTATTTAAAATATAATTAGTCCACTACTGTTATAGGAAACAAAATAACAAGCTAAAAAAACCCGCGACCAGTGATAATAGGCCGGGGGTTTTTAATTTACAAAAGTTTTTTCAATGCGTTATAGTTTGCTCTTATGGTTTTCTCAATATCCTCATCTGTATGGGCATAGGATACAAATATTGATTCAAATTGGGAAGGTGAGAGATAGACCCCTTCTTTGAGCATTTCTTCAAAGTATTTTGCAAAGACTGCAGTATCGCTTGTTAGCGCACTGTCAAAATCGTGTACATCATTTTTAGTGAAGTATAGACACAGCATAGAACCTACTCTGTTTATTATGATGTCTATGCCCAGTTTTGAAGCATTATCTTTAAATCCTTCTTCAAGTCTTTTAGATTTTTCCTCAATGGCCTCATAGATTTTGGCATTCTCTTTGAGCAATCTTAAAGTAGTAACCCCGGCAGTCATGGCAAGGGGATTACCAGACAGTGTTCCTGCTTGATAAACGGACCCAAGGGGAGATATGTTTTCCATTATTTTTCTTTTACCGCCGTAAGCGCCTACAGGAAGGCCTCCACCGATGATCTTCGCAAAGCATGTAATGTCAGGATCTACATTATATAAGCTCTGAGCACCATGATAGCTCAGTCTAAAACCGGTCATGACCTCATCTATAATTAGTAATGAACCATATGTATTCGTGATATCTCTTAAAAATGTCATAAATTCTTTCGTAGAGGGTACAACCCCCATGTTGCCAGCTACCGGTTCAATAATTACAGCAGCGATATTATCTCCGTGGGCAGCAAATATATTTTTTAAATCTTCTACATCATTATATTTTGCTGAAATAGTATTCTTTACAATATCTGCTGGAACTCCTGGACTATCTGGCGTTCCATGGGTTAGAGCTCCGGAACCTGCTTTTACAAGAAGACAATCAGAATGTCCATGATAATTTCCAATGAATTTAACGATGATTTCCCTGCCAGTATAAGCTCTGGCGAGTCTTAGGGCGCTCATGGTAGCCTCAGTCCCTGAGTTGACCATTCTAACCATTTCTACGGATGGAACAGCATCACAAATCAGTTTTGCCATTTCAGTCTCAATTTCTGTAGGAGCGCCAAAGCTAGTACTCTTTTCGACTGAACTTTTTAAAGCATTCATGACTTCAGGACGGCAGTGGCCTAAGATGAGGGGACCCCATGATCCAACATAGTCGATGTATTCATTTCCATCAATATCATAAATTTTAGAACCTTTTCCTTCTTTGATAAAGGGTGGGGTTATATTTACAGCTTTAAAGGCTCTGACTGGACTGTTTACTCCACCTGGTATGTACTTATTCGCTTCCTCAAAGGCTTTTTTTGATTTTTCAAAGTTCATAAATGATTACCTCCGAAATAAATTATCTATACGGTCTTATAGATTTGCTATAAACCATGCTGGTGTTCTTTGTGTTAGACCCATAAATTTATTATAATATATATTTCCAGATTTGTCCTTTACCAAGGCAAATAACCTTTACTTCTTTGAAGAAATAAAGGTTACTTGCTAAATATATTCACTATTATGGATCCACGCCTTTAAATATTAATCTATTATCAGCTCTAAATTTAACTGTAGTGGGGACTTAAGTCCCTTCTATTTGTTTTTTAACTTCGATAGGAACCATTAATTTTTATATAATCATAGCTTAAGTCACAACCCCAAGCTACGGCACCATGTTCCCCGTCCTTTAAATCTACCACGATATTTACGTATTTTTGGTCTAAGATTTCCTTGGCCTGTTCCTCACTAAAAGGAATGCCTGCGCCATCCTTCACCAGCTGTATAGTGCCCTTTTCATTTTTAAACAAAATATCAACCTTTTCAGGTACAAAATTACCGCCAGAGTAGCCCAGAGAACACATGATTCTTCCCCAATTGGCATCACTGCCGAAGAAAGCGGACTTTACGAGGTTGGAAGAAATGATGGATTTTGCACATACCTTAGCATCTTTTTGGGTTTTGGCGTTATATAAGGATATCTCAATCAGTTTGGTAGCACCTTCTCCATCTTGGGCAATCAGCTTTGCCAGCTCCTTGTTGACAAAATCAAGGGCTTCCTTAAACTTGCCATAATTCCCATCGGCTTTTTCCACCAAGGTATTCCCCGCAGTACCATTGGCCAGAATGATGACCATATCATTGGTACTGGTGTCCCCATCTACAGAAATCATGTTATAGGAATCGCTGACACTATCCTTTAGGGTTTCAGAGAGCAGTGACTTGGAAATATTGGCGTTGGTCACCAAGAAGGACAACATGGTGGCCATGTTGGGATGGATCATACCAGATCCCTTGGCAATACCACTGATTAAAACAGGCTTTTCATCGATCATTACTTCCACGGTAATGGATTTGACAAAGGAATCGGTGGTCATGATGGCCTCTGCTGCTGACGCACCTGTCCCTGTGGCAAGCAATTCACAGGCTGCCTTGATTCCTGGAACTACCACCTGCATGGGCATGGGCACACCGATGATACCTGTGGAAGCCACGAGGACTTCACTGGAAGATAGACCTAGGGCATCCGCCACCGTTTGAGTCATCTGGTGGGCATGATTTAAGCCCTCGGCGCCGGTGCAGGCATTGGCATTTCCACTATTGACCACGATGGCCTGAGTGTTTTGGGAGATTTTCAAGTTCTCCATATTTATCTGGAGAGGTGCAGCTTTTACGATATTGGTGGTAAAGGCTGCAGCAGCAACGGCGGGCTTTGTGCTGTAAATGATGCCCAAATCCTTATTTCCGCTCTTTTTGATTCCGCTATGGATGCCAATGGCTTGAAAGCCAGATACGTCAGTCAATGTTTTGTTCTGTAAAATTTTCATTTTCATCATCCTTTCTCTATCATTAAGGGGTCATAGATAATACATCTAAACTCTCTTGTTCCTTAAAGCCAAACATTAGGTTCATGTTTTGCACTGCCTGCCCTGCTGCACCTTTGATCAGATTATCAATGGCAGAGACCACGATGACCCTTCCTGTCCTTTCATCAACCTTTACGCCGATATCGCATAGGTTTGAGCCTTTAACCCACCTTGTTTCTGGTAGGGTTTCTACAATGCGGACAAAATATTCATCTTGATAATAGGCATTGTATATTTCGTAGAGCTGGCTCTGAGATTGCTTTTCTAGAAGGTTACCATAGCAGGTAGCCAGGATGCCGCGATTCATGGGCACCAGATGGGGCGTAAAGGATATCACGAGCTCTTTCCCATAGAGTGTTGCCAATATTTCTTCAATCTCTGGTGTATGGCGGTGGCTGGCCACCCCATAGGCCTTGATGGATTCATTACACTCTGTAAAAAGAGTGGCGATGTTTGCTGCTCTACCAGCTCCAGAGACACCGGATTTGGCATCGATAATGATAGAAGCTGGATCAATCAAATGATTCTTTAACAATGGCGCCAGCGCCAATATGCTGGCAGTAGGATAACAACCTGGATTGGCTACCAAGGAAGCCGTAGGGATTTGATCACGATAAATTTCTGGCAGACCGTATACTGCTGTAGATAGTAAGTGTTCCGCCTCATGCTCCAGCCCGTACCAAGCTTTATAAGCATCAGCAGATTTTAAACGAAAATCTGCTCCCAAATCGATGACCTTAACGCCCAAATCCAGAGCTTTTTTTGTGATGTCAAAGGCCTTGCCGTGGGGAAGGGCGATAAACAGTACATCTATGTCAGAAAGTTTTTCTTCCGCTGCATGCATATCTATGCAGACATTCTGTATAAAACCTGCATATTGCTGATAAATATGATGAAAAGAAATATCTGTATGATTATGAGAAGAAAGAAAATTTAGTCGAATGGAGGGATGCCTTAGGAGAAACCAAATCAATTGTTGGCCTGCGTATCCTGTGGCGCCTAATATACCTGCTTGAATCATGGGATCACCTCTTTTTATGATTTAAAGTAATTATACAGATTAATAAATAAATATTCAATAACAAAAATAAAAATTCATGAAAATTATTGCATATTTATATAATTAAAAGTATAATTATTAAATATATTGGCAGATAAGGGGGATGAAATATGAACGAAGAAAAGGCAGCCATATTGGTAGAAGCCCTACCTTATATAAAAAAATTTAGAGGGAAGACCTTTGTCATTAAATATGGCGGCAGCATTATAAGTAATGAACAGGCCAAAAGGGCTTTTATAGAGGATGTGGTTCTTCTAAAACTTGTGGGAATACACCTGATTATCATCCATGGAGGCGGCCCAAATATTTCCGCCATGCTGGATCAATTGGGCTTGGAAAGTCGATTTGTAGATGGATTGAGGGTGACAGATCAGAAGGCTGTAGAGGTGGTGGAGATGGTTCTATCAGGAAGCGTGAACAAGGAGATTGCAGCGGATCTTTGCAGACATGGAATCTGTGCCTTGGGGATCAGCGGAAGAGATGGAAATCTCATTCAAGCGCAAAAGAAATATCTATATAAAGAGAACGAGAAAATTGATATTGGTTATGTGGGTGAAGTAAAAGAGGTCAATAAAAAGCTGCTGTTGGATTTATTGGAGAAGGAACAGCTTCCAGTGATTTCACCTGTAGGTTGTGATGAAGAAGGACATATCTATAATATCAATGCGGACTATGTGGCTTCTGCCATTGGTAGTGTATTAGAAGCAGAAAAACTGATTCTTCTTACAGATATTGAAGGCATTTATAAGGATATAAATGATCCTGAGAGTTTTATTTCATCGGCCACCATCGATGAAGTAAGGGGATATATTGAGACTGGTGTGATTAAGGGAGGGATGATTCCCAAAGCTGAATGTTGTATAGAAGCCATCGAGAGGGGCGCTAAAAATGTACATTTGATTGATGGACGAAAGGAACACAGCTTATTGCTAGAGATTTTTACAAACGCAGGAATTGGAACGATGATTCGGGGAGGGGAGATAAAATTATGAAAAAGCATATTATGAACACCTATGGTCGATTTGATGTGATCTTCGAAAAAGGTAAGGGAACAAAGGTCTATGATGTGGATGGAAAGGAATATTTGGATTTTGTGTCGGGGGTAGCTGTAAATTGTTTAGGACATAGTCATCCAGCCGTTGCAAAAACTCTGGCAGCTCAGGGAGAAAAGCTTATCCATGTTTCTAATTTATATTGGAATACAGAACAAATGGCGTTGGCAGAAAAATTGGTATCCCATAGTGACCATCATCAGGTTTTCTTCTGTAACAGCGGAACAGAAGCGGTAGAAACTGGATTGAAGCTGGCTAGAAAATATGGAAAGCTCAAAGGCGGAAACGCGAAAAATCAAATCATTTATATGAACAACTCCTTCCATGGCAGAAGTATGGGAGCATTAGCGGTAACGGGGCAGGAGAAGTATCAAAAAGATTTTATGCCATTGATGACAGGGTTAAAAAATGTTGAATTTAATAATATTGAAAAGTTGAAAGAAGTAATGGATGAAAATACTTGTGCGGTGATTCTGGAGCCCATTCAAGGAGAAGGCGGCATCGTAGCGGCCCAAGCGGCCTATTTGAAAGAAGTAAGAACTTTGTGTACCCAGTATGATGCCTTATTAATTTTTGATGAGGTTCAGTGTGGCATTGGTCGTTTGGGAAGTCTGTTTGCTTACCAGAGTTTTGGTGTGATACCAGATGTGATTTGTATGGCGAAGGGATTAGGAGGCGGATTTCCAATTGGGGCAGTGCTAGCCACTGAGAATGCCGCCAGTGCTTTTGTTCCAGGGGATCACGGATGTACCTTTGGCGGAAATCCACTGGCCTGTGCCGTGTCGCTGACAGTGCTGGATGAATTGCTGAACAACGGAATTATCGATGAAGTGAATGAAAAGAGTTTGTACACCATCGGAAAGTTGGCAGCGCTTCAAGAAAAATACGATGTAGTCCAAGGGGTGCAGGGACTGGGTTTGCTGTTGGGGCTTAAGGTGAAGGGCGAGCCAAAAGCTATCATCAATAAATGTTTCGAAAAAGGCTTGCTGCTGGTGGGCGCTGGAGAAAATGTCATTCGAATTGTTCCGCCACTCAATGTATCCAAAGAAGAAATAGACACGGCTGTAAAAGTATTGGAAGAAGCGATGCTAGAAGTCCAAGGATAAAAAAGAATAAAGATTAATATTGACACATAAATATTATATATGATAATATGTTTTGAAAAGAGAATACAGGAACCTTTAAATTGGTCCAGAGAGGCTAAAAAGGGTATCGGAAAAAGATATGGGTTTCGTATATCTTTGATTTTCCATGGAAAATATACCTTCTGCCTCAGGCAGAAGGTTTTTTGTTTACCATTATTCATTTGCAGGCCAGTGGATGAAAAAGGAATGGATATATATACATAAAATGTGTATATATACAGAAGTGTGGGTGTACACTAATATTAGTAATTGTGAATAAGCATAATGTCCTTGTTTTATAAAAAATGACCAAGATCCCAGAGCTTGTTTCAACTATTTGAGTCGATTCAGATGACTTCACGCTCGCAGGGAGGATAAATATAAAAATATATTAATAAAAATAAGAAAAATTTTTAAAAACATATTGCATAATTATATACAAATAAGTATAATTATGAATAACGAAAGAATAAATTGCTAGGATGAAAAGGACGATGTGACATGCATAAACCTTACAAATATAGAAAGAGGCAAAGGTTATAGAGAATTTCATAGATAGATGAAAATGATCAATCAATGGAAAGGATGGATGAAAAATGACGTATGTATTATCAGCAAAAGCATTTAGCGGGATGAACATAGAGACGGTTTTAGGAGAAGTCAAGGGAAGCTATTTTCATATTGCTCCAAGCATTACAAAGGCAGCGATAGTCAATCTAGGGATGACAAAAGAAGAACTGATGGATTTGGTAAATATGAACTATAGCTTGAACATTTTCGATGAAAGTTTTAGTACGCAACAGCTAAAGGCTGTACCTCATGATGTATTGATGATTTCCAATGGGAAGGTGGATTCCGATATAATCCCTGAGGTTGTAGAAAAGCTCAAGGGCTATATGGGGAAGAAGACAGTCCTAGGCATAGGATTGGGGAAAGATTTAATCGCCATGGCATTGAAAGAATTAAATGAGGAGCTAACGAAGGATGGCAGCATTTTAAAGAATGAAAAATATAAAGTATTCTGTGTAGATGGCAGCCCAGAAAATAATTTTGGGAGCCTAACCCAGTATATTATTTAGAAAATGAATTGAGAAACAGAAAAGAAAAAACTTTTCTGTTTCCTTTTGTAAAGAGGAAAAAAGGAAAACGATGAGGATAGAGGTGCTAAAAATGAATGGAATATTATATTTAGAAGATGGAACGGTATATAAGGGAAAGGGATTTGGCAAGAAAGGAACGACGGTAGGGGAATTGGTATTCAATACATCTATCACAGGCTACCAGGAGATACTGACAGATCCATCCTATGCGGGGCAAGTGATTACCATGACCTATCCTTTGATCGGAAATTACGGAGTAAATGACCTGGAGCATGAATCCTCCATGGTCTATGCCAAAGGATTTGTAGTAAAGGAGATCTCAGAAAATCCTTCCAATCATAAAAGTGAAAAAACCATTGATGAGATGCTAAAAGCCATGGGTGTAGTAGGGATTAGTGGTGTGGATACCAGAAGCATTACGAAAAAAATTAGAAATGCAGGTGCTTTGAAGTGCGTCATTACCAATGAGGAGTGGCAAGATGGGGAGCTCCACCAGATGCTTCAAACAGAACAAATGAAAGATGACTGGATGAAGGAAGTAGGAACAAAGAAAATCATCCATGTACCAGGAAGCGGCCATCGAGTAGCTTTGGTGGATTTTGGGGTGAAGGCTAACATTGTGCGAAATCTAAAGGAGCGAGACTGTGATATCACCATCTTTCCTGCAACGGCTAGTTGGGAAGAAATCATGGCAATTCAACCCACAGGGGTGCTGTTAAGCAATGGACCTGGGGATCCAAAGGCAGCTGTGGAGGCCATCGAGACCGTGAAAGGACTTCTTGGGAAACTGCCTATCTTCGGCATTTGCCTAGGCCATCAGATTCTCGCTCTAGCCGTAGGGGGAGATACCTATAAGATGAAATATGGTCATAGAGGCGGGAATCATGGGGTGTATGACATAGATATGGATAAGGCCTACATTACATCTCAGAACCATGGCTATGCAGTAGATCCTGAAAGCATCCAGGATAAAAACATGATCATTACCCATAAGAACTTAAACGATGGGACGGTAGAGGGGATGAAACACAAAGATTTGCCAGTATACTCCGTCCAATTCCATCCAGAGGGAGCACCAGGACCAACGGATTCAGCTTATCTATTTGACAAATTTATTAACCTCATGGAGAAGGAGGATACCAAATGCCTTTAGATCAAGGATTGAAGAAAGTGATGATTATCGGCTCTGGCCCTATTATCATCGGTCAAGCTGCAGAATTTGATTATTCAGGAACCCAGGCATGTAAAGCTATCAAAGAAGAGGGAATTGAGACGGTCCTCGTAAACAGCAATCCAGCTACGATCATGACAGACCTGAATGTGGCAGATCGTGTATACATTGAGCCGCTGACCATAGAAGCCCTGGAAAAAATTATTGAAAAAGAAATGCCCGATGGGATATTGGCAGGATTTGGGGGACAGACGGCCTTAAATTTAGCCATGAAATTGGAGAGCATGGGAATTTTAGAAAAGTACGGAGTAAAGCTTTTGGGAACGCGAGGAGAGGCGATCCACAAGGCAGAAGACCGAGAAGCTTTCAAGCAGCTCATGATGGAGATCGGTGAGCCTGTTCCCATGAGTATTACAACGACTACCCTTGCGGAGTGTGAAGCCTTTGTAGCCCAATACGGGTATCCAGTGATCATCCGACCAGCATTTACTTTGGGAGGTACTGGGGGCGGTATCGCCAGCAATCACCAGGAACTGTTAGAGATTTGTCAGCGGGGAATCAGCAGCAGCCCGATTGGACAAATTTTGTTGGAGCAGAGCGTGGCTGGATGGAAAGAGATCGAGTATGAAGTGATCCGAGATAAAAAAGACAACTGTATTATCATCTGTAATATGGAAAACATGGATCCAGTAGGTGTTCATACGGGGGATAGCATTGTGGTGGCTCCTTCTCAGACCTTGAGAGATAAGGAATATCAGATGTTGCGACAGGCATCTATTAAAATTGTCAGAAGCCTGAAGTTGGAGGGAGGCTGTAATGTACAGTTAGCCCTAGACCCTAAGAGTGACAACTATGTGGTCATCGAGGTAAATCCAAGAGTAAGCCGATCCAGTGCCTTAGCTTCTAAAGCCGCTGGATATCCTATTGCCAAGATTGCGGCCAAAATTGCCATCGGTTTCAGCTTGGACGAACTGAAAAACTATGTGACGAAAACTTCCAGTGCTTGCTTTGAGCCAACCTTGGACTATGTGGTGGTGAAGATTCCAAAGTGGCCTTTTGACAAGTTCAGTAAAGCCTCTAGAACGCTAGGAACGCAGATGAAGGCCACAGGAGAGGTGATGGCCATCAGCAGAACCTTTGAAAGTGCCCTATTAAAGGCCATCACTTGCCTGGAAGGGAAGTTTACAGGCTTGAGAATGTTCTCCATCATGGATATGACAGAGGAAGAGCTTTTTGCTAAGATTGCCCTGTGTGATGATGAACGAATCTTTGCCTTGGCAGATGCCTTGAGAAGAGGAATTTCTGTGGAACAGCTCTATGAGGTGACCAAAGTAGACCCATGGTTCCTCCATGGTATCCAGAATATCGTGAAGATGGAAAAGCGGCTGCAGCAGGAAGGCATGGATGAAAAACTCCTCTATGCTGCCGAAGCCATGGGTTTTACGGATCGTGAGATCTGTGACCTATCAGGCTATAAAAGTGAAGATCTACAAAAGATCCGGACTGAGCATGGCATTTATCCTGTGTATAAGATGGTGGATACCTGTAGTGGTGAGTTTGATGCCCAGACCCCGTATTATTATTCTTGCTATGAAGAAGATGATGAAAATGTAATCTCTGAGGAGAAGAAGATTGTGGTGATTGGATCAGGCCCTATCCGTATAGGCCAAGGGATTGAGTTTGATTACTGCTGTGTTCATGGGGTATGGGGGATCAAAGAGGCTGGATACCAGTCCATTATCATGAACAACAACCCTGAAACCGTCAGTACCGATTTCGATACAGCAGATAAGCTTTATTTTGAATCCTTATACATTGATGATGTGATGAATGTGGTAAGAAGGGAAAAGCCTGAGGGTGTCATCCTGCAGTTTGGGGGACAGACTTCAGTGAACTTGGCACCGAAGCTCTTTGAGCGGGGCGTAAAGATCCTGGGAACCTCCTTTCAATCCATCGACTTAGCTGAGGATCGCGATAAATTTAGAGATTTTCTAGAAAGACTAGAGATACCAAGTCCCACAGGGAAAGCTGTAACCAGCGTGAAAGAAGCCATAGATACAGTAGAAGAACTGGGTTATCCTGTGGTGGTAAGACCTTCTTACGTCATCGGCGGTCGGGCTATGCAAGTGGTCTATGATGAAAAGACGTTGATTACCTACATGGAGGAAGCGGTAAATCTTTCTTCCAAATATCCTATATTGATTGATAAGTATGTGAAGGGGATCGAGATTGAGGTAGATGCCATTGGAGATGGGGATGATGTGTTGATTCCGGGAATCATGGAACACGTGGAAAA
The DNA here is from genome assembly GCF_014205875.1 of Anaerosolibacter carboniphilus. GTDB lineage: Bacteria > Bacillota > Clostridia > Peptostreptococcales > Thermotaleaceae > Anaerosolibacter > Anaerosolibacter carboniphilus. Next base: position 3,031 of record NZ_JACHEN010000038.1, on the reverse strand, counting down.
GACTGGTGTTCACTCAGGAGACAGCATCACGGTGTATCCTTATGTTACCTTAAATCAAGAAACCGTAGATAAATTGGTGGCCTATACCAAGAAGATTGCCAAAGGCTTAAATATCATTGGATTGGTTAACATCCAATACGTATTTGACGGAAAAGATGTCTATGTGATCGAGGTGAATCCACGAGCATCCAGAACCGTGCCGATTCTGAGCAAAGTAACAGGGGTGCCCATGGTGAAGATTGCCATCGATACCATGCTGGGGAAAAAGCTTGTGGATATGTCCTATGGCACAGGATTATTGAAAAATAAAGACTTCTATGCCGTAAAGGTACCGGTGTTCTCCGGGGAGAAGCTGGCAGATGTGGATGTTTATCTAGGACCAGAGATGAAATCCACAGGGGAAGTCCTCGGTATCGATAGAGATTTGAACAAAGCCATTTACAAGGGATTTAGTGCCTCAGGCATAAAGATACCAACAGAGGGCGGTATCTACGTTTCCCTAAAAGAAGTGGACCGAGAAGAAGGCTTAGCTGTGATACAGCAGTATGTAAACTTAGGTTTCAAGCTCTATGCGTCCAATGGCACAGGCAGCTTCCTGAAAAACAGCCATGTACCTTGTGAATCCATATCGGTGGAGGAGATTCAACAATATATCAGCCAGGGCAGGATTCATATGCTGATCAATACGCCGACCAAGGGGAACGACCTAAAAAGCATGGGCTTTAAAATTAGAAAAAAAGCCAGTGAATACAAAATCCCTACCTTTACCTCTATCGACACGGCAAAGGCATTTACCATCGCTGTGGAGCTCAAGCAGAAGGGCGAGGAAATCTGTTATAGACCACTGGATGATTACTTTGCTGATTCTGTGCAGTAAAAATTTTATATAAAAAAATATTTTTAGTATTGCTTAAATATTCTAAGAATAATATAATAGCTTTTAAATATCCAAAGGCGTTGAACGGTAGTAGTAAATACACCTTTATTTTCAGAGAGTCGATGGTGGGTGGGAATCGACAATAAAGGCTATTGAATCCGACCGGAAGCTGCATGGGGGTCAAAAACCTATGCCGGGATTTCCCGTTATCGAAGCGAGAGGCTGTATCTACAGCGAAGTAAGGTGGCACCATGTGGATGATCAATCCCCGTCCTTAACATTAGGTTAAGGTCGGGGATTTTCTTATTCGTTCGGCAGGGTACTATCTCTCATCAAACCAAAGATCGCAAGTGAGTACTTTAGCGATTTAAATCATGAAAGTATAAAGGGGGACTAAAAATGGAAACAAAGAAAAGAGTTATTATTACTGAGAAAATTGATGAAGAAGGCATCAAAGTGCTGCAGGAAGCATTGGAGGCAGATGTATGCTTCAACATCTCACGGGAAGAACTATTGGAGAAAATCCATGAATATGATGCTCTGGTGGTCAGGAGTGTAACCAAGGTAGATGAGGAACTGTTATCCAGAGCCACCAATTTAAAAATAGTGGGCAGAGCAGGAAATGGGGTAGACAATATTGATCTAGGGGCAGCAACCCAGAGAGGGATTATTGTGGCCAATACCCCTGAGAGCAATACCATGTCTGCGGCAGAATTAACCATCGGCATGCTCTTGGCTCAATCTAGGAATATTCCTCAAGCCAATACCTTCCTGAAATCAGGGAAATGGGACCGCAGTCCTTTCCAAGGGGTGGAGCTATATAATAAAACGTTAGGCATCGTTGGTTTGGGTAGAATTGGTTCTTTGATCGCCACAAGGATGGCAGCCTTTGGTATGAAGGTCATTGCCTATGATCCTTATATCGCTGATGAGCGATTTGAACGATTCAAAGTGGAGAAAATCGAGAGGTTGGAAGATTTATTGAGGACAGCAGATTTTATTACAGTCCATACCCCAAAGACTAAGGAAACCTTCGGCATGATTGGTGAAAAGGAAATTGAGATCATGAAGGATGGGGTAAGGATTGCCAATGTGGCCAGAGGCGGTATTATCAATGAAAAGGCTCTGATGGAAGGCTTGAAAAGCGGAAAAATCGCCAGCGCGGGCCTAGATGTCCATGAAAAGGAGCCCTGCTACGGGAATCCTTTATTCGAACTAGACAATGTGATTGTGACGCCTCATATCGGAGCAGACACCAAAGAAGCCCAGGAAAATGTGGGAATCACTGTGGCGCAGCAGATTGTAAATGCACTAAAGGGAGAGATTGTGCCCAATGCCGTGAACCTGCCAGCCATCCACAGGGATGAGTTAATGGCGATACGGCCTTATATCGAGCTTTTGGAAAAATTGGGGAAAATCTATTATCAGCTATATCAAGAACCCATTGAGTTTGTCAATATAGATTATTGGGGGAACATTGCAGCCCAAGATGTAGAAATGATCACCATCGCCTTTATCAAAGGCTTGTTAGAACCTGTAGTAGAGGATAAAGTAAATTATATCAATGCCAAGCTGGTAGCAGAGCAAAGAGGCATACGTGTGGAACAGCAAAAGATCAAAGAACATTATGATGGATATATGGACTTTATAGAAATCAAGATTAGAAACAAAAAAGGAACCTTTGTCCTAGGGGGAAATTTATCTTCTAAGCGTCAAGGAAAATTGGTGAAGATCCAAGGCTATGAAGTAGATGTAAATCCAAGTGACTACATGCTGTTTATTCAAAACATGGATGTACCAGGGGTTATTGGAAACATTGGAAAGATATTAGGTCAAGAGCATATCAACGTAGCAACCATGCAAGTAGGCAGAAACGCCAAGGGAGATATGGCGATGATGGTGCTCAACATTGATGATGAGGTGAATCAGGAGACCTTAAGAAAAATTATGGACATTGAAAATGTTCTATGGGCCAAAGGAATTAAGCTATAGGGAACAGACTTGTTCCACTGGGATAAGATTTTCATGATTTATATGAAAAGAAGCTAGAGTCCTAGCTTCTTGAGGTTGATTACAAACCACCAGATTTTATCTATCTGGTGGTTTTCTTAATTTCTAGTAATTGATAATTTTTTCGTTTGGATCAAAAAAATA
>NZ_JACHEN010000037.1 GCF_014205875.1 Anaerosolibacter carboniphilus | reverse complement strand
TCATAAGTTTTTTTCTTACCCATAAGGACACCTCCATCTTACTTTTATTATACTAGCTTTGATGTGTGTCCATCAAATTGGGTAAAGGTCATATGTATTGGTTTAAGTGGATTAAATATGTCCATACAGAAGAGGAGATTGTAAAGAGCAAACAGTTATTAGTGCAGATACATACCCCTCTTCCTGATACAAGGTAGTTGACTTTATAATTAAGAGATTATATTAGCATAATGGTGAAAGACATAGCTATAGGATCGTACGATTATGCAGTATTGACATTGACGTTACGTTAACGATTATAATAACATTATATGAAAGATAATAGCGATGCCAACTAATAATCTTCATAATGAGGAGGAGTAAATGTTGAAAATAAATGATAAATTTGAAAAATCAGATTTATGCTCTGAATGCGGTGCTCCATTGGTTGACAATATGAACTGTTGGGAGCAATTAGATGGAATCATAGCATGGGAATATGATTACCCTGAACTCTTTGCTGAGCATTTTAAGACAGTAGCATGCTATAATTTGCAACATCCTGCTCAGTTTAGCGATGAAGCAATAGCAGGTTTGAAAACAGCTCTTATCGAACATTTAGATAAAGGTCTAAGCGTTGGGGAAATCAGAAGACGAAATGGGAAATTATATGAAGGTAATAGGCGGGTATTAAAGGATATAAGAGAAAGATGCCCAGTGCAACGAAAGTGGAAAATGACTATTTCGGATGTGTATATTCCTGATTGCCCCGAAAGAACTGCTGAACGAGTAAGAAAATGGGCTGTAACAATAAGGGAAGAGTTGTAACCAAACGTTCAAGTGGCTGTAACCTTATATAAATCAATAATCATGCGTACTTGTATCATTTTATAGCTAAAACACATGTGGAATGTGTTGTGAGGATTGAGAAAATATAACAGAGTAAACAATAAGGACTTCTTGATAATGAGAAGTCCTTATTGTTTACTCTGTTATATTGTGTCTCAGAACCGCCCCTTGTCATAATGACCATAATCTATATAATCTTCTACATGACAAGCCAAATTTAGATATGAATTCATTTGTGTTAGAGAGACATTGACGAGGAATCTTTTATTATGGGGACGTGCTTATGCTCAGAGTACTCGTGATGATATAGGAAAAGTGAATTACGACAAAACCAATCCTCATGGGTTCATAGGTTTGAGCAAGAAAAAATTGTTTATATTCTACTAAGGATGGAATGAATTAAATATGTAAATATATTTACTCAAACAATACATGGGGGAGATGATATGGATGAAAGGCAAATTTAAAAGGACGGATACTGCATTGCGAATCATAAAGGCATCACCATCAGCCATTTATCAGGCATTCATGGATCCGAAGGCACTCGTATTATGGCTTCCGCCAGAAGGGATGAAGGGACACATCGATGTATTCGAAGATCAAGTAGGTGGAACCTATCGAATGACACTCACCTATGTTGGTTCCGCACACATAGCTGGTAAAACTTCGGAAAACATCGACGTTGTTCAAGGTATATTTGTAGAGCTAGTCGAGGATAAACGGATTGTACAGCGGATAGAGTTCGAATCCGAGGATCCTGCTTTCTCTGGGGCGATGATCATGACTTGGAATCTAGTGACCGTCACTGACGGTACTGAAGTTACGGTAGTTTGCGAGAACGTGCCTGTAGGAATCCGGCAGGATGAGCACGAAGAAGGAATGGGATCTACATTGGAAAATCTCGCTCGTTTTCTTGAAGCAAAAGGTTCCTAAATAAGAATTCAATTTATAAGATAGTTTGATTTGTAATAATCTCGATAAGGAAAATAGGAAAACTACTTGTGGGTGGCGCGTCAAGGGCTTATTGAAGTTAAAGATACGAAAAATATTAAAACACCTGCCGCTAAGAGGTTACCAACATTAACCCTCATCTTTTTTATACCCTCAAGGCATGGTGAGGCCTAGTCCTAGCGGGTTTTTGTTCCTGGAATGCACTTGAAGGATTTTACTATTTGAGTAATAGAATTGAAAATAGCATAGTAATTTATGAAGTTTCGAACTTTCATTAGGAGGTTTTGTTATGGAAAAACAAAAGAGGGAGTTGTCTCCCGAACAACGTGAAGAACTACTCAGAGCGTTAAAAGTTCGTTTTGAGAAAAATATGAACCGCCATAAAGATCTCGAATGGACTAAAGTAGAAGCAAAGTTGGAAGGTACTACAGAAAAACTGTGGTCACTCAATGAAATGGAAAGAACTGGCGGTGAACCAGATGTTGTTGGTTTTGATAATAAGACGGGCGAATACATTTTTTATGATTGTTCAGCGGAAAGTCCTAAAGGACGCAGAAGTGTTTGTTACGACCGTGAAGCGCTGGAGTCAAGGAAAGAACATAAACCAGAAAATAACGCAGTTGATATGGCGGCTTCCATGGGTATTGAGCTTTTAACGGAAGAGCAATATCGAGAGCTACAGAAACTCGGAAATTTCGATACGAAAACATCAAGCTGGGTGAAAACACCTTTTAAGATTAGAGAACTCGGGGGCGCTATCTTTGCTGATTTTCGCTACGATAATGTCTTCGTGTATCATAACGGTGCAGAATCTTACTATGGTGCTAGGGGGTTCCGTGGCTCGCTAAGGGTTTGAACAAGGATTCATGGTGTCAGACACGACGTATAGACGGTTATTGAGTAACGAGGTAGCAATATGCTAACTGCAGCATACCACTCATGTTGAATGGGTTGTGAGGATAGAAAGGGAATAGGTTGAATCAAAGAGTTAGAAGGATTTTAAGTAAATTGTGAAGTGTGTTTTATTTTTCCTCAGACTACGGTTTGGGGGAATTTTTGTTTAGGGAGTCTACCCCTAGTGAATATTGAGATGATTTTTGTGTTAAGGTTTGGATTTTGCTGAAATTTATACTTGACTATGACGTAAGGTCATGGCATATCATATATTTATAATCAAGAGTTAAAATATTGGAGCTAATAGTTTAGTATTCATAGCAGATTATATTATATCCTGCATATTTAAATATTGCATGAATTATTTATAAGCAAACCGATATGTAGGAATTTTGAAGAAAGGAAATAACACATATGCACAAAACACTGATTGTTTATTATTCACTTTTCCAAAATACAAAGAACTTAGCGTTAGAAATAGCAAAACAGACTGGTGGCACTATAAGAGAATTAATTCCTAATAAGAATTATTCCTTTGATTATAATACTGCCGCTAAAGAAGTAAGGAATCAAATTACTCGAGGATTTTGTCCTGAACTAATTTCTGGAAATGAGTCCATAGATGATTATCAAACAATATTTATAGGTACACCTAACTGGTTTAAAACATTAGCCCCACCAGTTATGAGCTTTATTAAGCAACATGATTTTACAGGTAAAACGATAATTCCCTTCTGCACTCATGGAGGCGGTGGGTTTTGCAAAATTGAGAATGATATAGCTAGAGAGTGTTCAAAATCTCTCATTCTACCTGGTATTGCTGTAAATGGTATTGTTGCATCTGAAGAGGTTACAAAATGGCTTGAGACAATTGGATACGAATTATAGACAGGAGACAAGGATTTTAGAATGAAGAAACTATTTTTAACTATTAAAGATATTGTTCAGATAACAGGAATAACTCCAAGAACATTATATTATTACGATAAGATCAATCTATTAAAGCCGAGTCATAAGACAAAAAATGGTTATCGAGCTGATGATAGAAATGATTTAGAAAATATTCAAACGATTTTGTTTTTTAAGGAGATAGAGTTAACTTTAAAAGAAATATTCAATTTTGTGCAATAGGTTAAATTAAGAATGTGAGTTATAATAAAATTAAATAGTGATCAGTCTAAAATGAGATTGAAACGGAGTGTTTTTTGAGGAGGTAAACTATTATGTTAAATAGTGAATCAAGAAGAATAATTTTAGATTTGGCGGTGTCTTTGGACGGATTTATAGAGGGCCTAAATGGAGAAGTTGACTGGTGTATAATGGATACGGATATGGGTTTTAATGATTTTTTAAATGATATTGATACGATTCTATATGGACGTAAATCCTATGATTTATGGGGACAATACATCCCTGGGAATGATGCTTCTGCTATGGAAAGAGAAATTTGGGAATTGGTTCATAGTAAGAAGAAATATGTTTTCTCAAAAACGCTTACCAAGATAGACAAAAAAGTGATGATAATAAATGACAATATACCTGAAGAAGTAAATAAAATGAAGAATGAACCAGGCAAAGATATATGGCTCTATGGTGGAGCCAGTCTTATAACAACTTTCATAAACCTAGGACTTGTTGATGAGTATAGATTATCCGTTCATCCTGTCATTTTAGGAGCAGGTAAACCTCTGTTTGTTGACATAAAGCAGAGACTAGGGCTAAAACTTGTTAATACTAGGAGATTTTCTTCAGGTGTTGTGCAGCTTTGTTATCATCCTGCTGGGAAATAGTATGTCATTAGAGACGTTGTGTCTATGTGACTACTCGATGTGTGTTTCAATATGCTAACGGCAACACACCATGCACTGTAAGGCCGTAGCATTGGTGGCTAGGGAGTAGCTAAGAAGTTTAAAATCCTCTACTGAAATTTCTCAGTAGAGGATTTATTATGCAATAACTGCTAAAGTGCTGTACCTGGCACCATAAATTTCGATTGCCATCAGTAATATTCCCGGCAACTGGTAATTTACGTAATTGACCTTGGCTGCTCCGCCCGTTTGGATTGAACCCGCAAGCGAGCCGCCGAACACATAGGTAAACAGCAGCAGTATCATAATCGGTATGATCGCCATTAACGTATCCGCAACTAAACGGCAACGCTTTTTTAGATTTGCCGGCATGTATTGGGTTGCGACCAAACAACTCACTCCGTGCCCGCTTTCAGCGCCTCGCTCATGGATATTTTCGCGAGCTTCCTTCCGCACAACCGCTTGGTTATCTCGTACACCGCAAAGATTAACACGAAGCTGATCAGGACATACAGCGGGTTCACAATCATGGGTATCACCATATTGATCATCTCCGCGACATAACCGTACAAGTTGTTCCCGAAGGCCAGCATGAACGGCAGCCCCAGCCAGAAGCCGATAAACACCGCCGGCGTAGAACTATTCAGAATCAGCTTCGCCAGCTCTTTCTCGCGGTAGCCCAATACCTTGAGCAGAGAGATGGTGTTCCGGCTCTCGTCAATCATCAACGATGTCACAAGGAAGATAATAATGACCGCAATAAGCACGGCCAAGGCCGTTACAGACGCAACGATCAACGTCGTTGGCATGGCGAGGTCTTCAAACGCCTCGGGATCCCGCGCATCCATCACGCCGGCAAGCAGGCTTTCGTCAAAATCTAACTCACGGTTGCTAAGCACGGTACGGTAGCTTCCGAGAGGTTGACCGGTCATGCGGTTGAACTCGTCAAGGGGCATAAAAACATATTGCTCGCCGTAGGCTTCGATTATCCCATCGATTGTCAGGCTGTATGATTTTCCATCCAGCTTGTTTACAAAATGAATCGTGTCTCCTTTCTTGAGCTTCAGACGGCTGGCCAGGGGATAAGTGATATTTACCTGATCCCTGGACAGCTCAGTACCCCCTATGCCGTTCATCTTTATGCCGACGGAATCCGGCTCCATGCCTAACAGGTAAAATTCAACCGTTTCCCTGCCCTCGGGGTAGGCACGAAACGAGTTGTACGGCTCCGCGCCTTCGGGAATATCTCTATCCTGTAAATTCTGTACTTCCTTGAAGTTATATTCTATGGCATAATTGTATCTCTCCAAGGCGCCTCTGTTCATCACCAGATCCATCGAGTAGTTGAAGGTAAAACCATACAGTAGTACCATCGACGCGGCGCTCACCCCCAGCACTAAGAACAACAGACGCGGTATGCTCCGCACTTGTTCGCGTATCTGAAATTTGGTATTGAAACTATACCGATCCAGCCGGAGTGCACGTTCTATAAAATTCACCTTTGCTTTTTGCTCGTCGCCTTTCATCAGCTCAACAGCGGGTTTTTTGAGTATCTTGCGTATAATAAGAAAACTTGACAGACCGATAAAAGCCACCGGCATCAGCACGGCAAGCGCCAGGTTTAATGGAGAGAAGGTAATGCCTTTATCAGGCAGGATGTAATAAATCAGCATAGAATCAACAACGGGCCTTACACACGGCAGCGCAAGCAGTGTGCCGGCAAGACCTCCCGCCGCGGACAGCAACACAGGGATCGCCATATAGTGCCGGGTCAGTTCACGGCGGCGGTAGCCCTGCGCGTACAGCGTTCCGATGACTACGCCGTCGGACTTCACGATGCGCATGATCATCACGCCTACAATAAGACAGCTAAGAAGGAAAAAAGCCGTTGATACGGGAAAGCTCATGGACTTCATGCTGGAAATGTTCGACCAAGGCATACTGACGCGCTTGTTATTCTTGGCGTCCAGCCATTCGGAAAGGGAATACCCTTTTTCGCTTAAAAGCCCATGCAACTTCGCTGTCTGCGCGTTTAAATTTTCCCTGTCCTTAAAGCGCGCCCCATAGACCGTGACCGCCTCCGGGAACGCCTCGATATCCGCGCCGGAAACAATCCCGATGCCAAAACCGCTGGTTGGCAGCACATCGTAAAGGTTTTTGAGTATAAAAACGTAATTGGGTACCGCCATTGTACCTACTATATTGAAGGTTTTGCCGTTTAGCTCTATTTGACCGCCTATATTCAAGCCTTGCTTCTGACAAAAATACGGATCGAGCAAAATATCCCCCGGATTTTCAAGACCCCGTCCTGATAATACCGCCGGGATATTGATTTTGGAAGAAAGGCTGAGCAGCCGCAGCTCCCCGCCGGACAGTTTGACATCGTACTGCCGGTAAGCCTCTATCAGCGTGCCGGATTCGCCCTCCAGCGCCGCGATATCCTCAATGGGTATGTCTGTCGAAAATGTCAGGTCTTCCTGCCTGTATTCTTCGGCAAACCCGACGACCATTTTTTCGAGGTTATTTGCTACGCCTGTAGCCGCGATAAAATAAAAGCTTCCTAAAAGAATCAGAATAACGATACCGATATACCGCCCTTTGTTTTCCTTTATGATACGCCATAGGCGTTTTCGCAGTGCCATTACCATTCAATCCTTTCCGCCGGGATAATTTCGGAATTGTGCGTAACTTCCGCCACCTCGCCGCTTCTCAGCCTGAATACGGCGTGCGCCATACCAACGATGGCGCTGTTGTGGGTAATCATCAGGATGGTCGTGCCAAACTGCGCGTTTACTTTTTGGAGCAACGACAGCACGCCCCGCGAGGTCTCGAGGTCCAGCGCTCCGGTGGGCTCATCGCAGAGCAGGAGCTTTGGATTTTTGACGATGGCTCGTGCGATCGACACGCGCTGCTGCTCGCCGCCGGAGAGTTCCCGAGGGAAACGGTTCTTTTTGTCGGAAAGTCCGACAGCAGAAAGCACCTCGTCTGTTTTAAGCGGGTTTTTACTGATGTTCGACACAACCTCGATGTTTTCGGCTACCGTGAGGTTCGGCACAAGGTTGTAGAACTGGAAGACGAAGCCCAAGCTCCCCCGCCGGTATTCCACCAGTTGGCTGTCGTTTAAATCCGTAATACGCTCGCCGTCCACTTCGACCGTGCCGCCGTCGGCCCAGTCAACGCCGCCTATAATGTTCATCAGTGTAGATTTACCCGAACCGGAGGGGCCTAATATTACTCCGATTTGTCCTCTTTCCATCTCCAGGCCTACACCTTTGAGTACATGGGTAATAATCCCTGTGTTATAGCTTTTCGTAAGGTTTGATACTGATAAAAACATATTTAACACCCCATTCCTTTTTTTAGCAGCTCCAACATTTGACTAAGTTCATTATTTATGGTCTGCTCCATGACCCCAGTCATTTCAGGCTAAGGCCAATATATGAATACACCCAGCGCACCATAAAAGAAAGAACCGATAACTGTGAACAATCCCACATGTTATCGGCTCTGCGTCTTAGCGTCTGGCTCTTTGATAACTGACATATTCAGTTGTTTTACATGGATTATCGTTTCCTGTTTACACTTGGGACAAAATAACGGGAAGTTTTCAAGCACCGTATCAAAACGTATCTTGACCCGCGTTTTGTTGTCACAGACCGGACATAATAGCCACTCGTATTTATACATTCTACCATCCCTTTACTTGATGTTTTGTTAACTACTATCATTTTAATGCCTGAAAACATTAAGCTGATTTACGTTTATAAACCCGCATTGCGAATACATATGCAACAATCAATATGCCCAGGCACCATGCGAGCGCAAGCCATATATCATTACCAACCGGCTGATTAAACAATAACGCACGGATGGCTTCTACGATAGAGGTCACCGGCTGGTTTTCTGCAAAGGCACGCACTACGGACGGCATCGTCTCGGTCGGTACAAAAGCCGAGCTGATAAACGGCAGGAAGAGAAGGGGATAGGAAAACGCGCTCGCACCGTCCACTGTTTTTGCGGATAGTCCGGCAATTGCGGCGATCCAAGTTAAGGCCAGGGTAAACAGCGTGAGAATACCGGCTACGGCAAGCCATGGCAATATTCCTGCCGATGAACGGAAGCCCATAATGAGCGCTACGAGAATGATGACGACAACCGAAATCGCATTGGATACCAGTGAGGTCAGCACATGACCCCACAGCGCGGCCGAACGTGCAATCGGCATGGAGTGGAATCGTTCGAAGATGCCTCTTTGCATATCCATAAACAAGCGGAAAGCAGTATAGGCGATGCCGCTTGAAATCGCCATCAGCAGGATGCCGGGCAGCAGGTAATTCACATAGTTGTCCGTGCCAGTTTGAATCGCACCGCCGAACACATAGACAAACAGCAGCATAAACATGATCGGCATGATGGTGACCGTGATGATGGTATCCATGCTGCGGGAAATATGTCGCATGGAACGTCCAAGCATAACGCTCATATCGCTGAAAAAGTGTTTCTTGATCGTTTCCATTTACTTCTCCTCCTTTTTGCCGATGATTGCGAGGAATATCTCCTCCAATGTCGGCTGTTTTTCCACATACTCCACCTTTGCGGGCGGAAACAGGTTTTTTAGCTCCGCCAGCGTGCCGTTGGCAATAATCTTACCCTCATGCAGAATGGCAATTCGATCGGCAAGCTGTTCAGCCTCCTCCAAGTATTGCGTGGTCAAGAATACCGTCGTGCCGCCGTTAGCAAGTTCTTTGACAATCTTCCAAACCTCAATGCGCGCCTCGGGGTCAAGTCCGGTGGTCGGCTCGTCGAGGAAAATAAGCTGTGGTTTTCCGATAAGGCTCATGGCGATGTCCAACCTGCGGCGCATTCCGCCCGAATAAGTGGATACCCTACGACCGGAGGCCTCAGTCAAGCCGAAGCGGTTCAGTAAATCATCCGCGACCTGACGCGGATTGGTGAGGTGCCGCAGCTTGGCAATCATGATGAGATTTTCCCGCCCGGTCAAGATCTCGTCTACAGCAGCGAATTGCCCGGTCAGACTGATCGACTGCCGCACATAGTCGGGCTTTGCCCCAACGTCGAAGCCGTTGACGGTGGCAGTTCCGCTATCCTGTTTGAGCAGCGTGGTGAGGATTTTTACAATCGTCGTTTTGCCTGCACCGTTGGAGCCGAGCAGGGCGAAAATACTGCCTTTTTCCACCTCGAAATCCACGCCCTTTAGAACATGAAGTTTCTTGTAGGACTTTTGCAGCCCTTTCACTTGAATTGCTTTTTCCATCCCGATATCCCCCTTTTACTTTGTTTTATCCATAACCTTTTTCATGGCCTTATTAACTTCTTGGTCAACAGATTCTTGATAGATGTCGGCGTAAGTTTTTGAATCTTTGATCAGATCGTCGCAGAAAGCCGCTACGTCACTGCCCGTCACTTCGAGCACGCCTTTCCCCAAGGCCGCGCCCTCTTCAAAAAGATCGATAATCCCCGAGAGCAAATCTGTTCCGTCGGTTAGCTCAACAGGGCCGACCTTAAAGAGATATTTTTGAATCTCTTTATAAACAATTTGATAATCTTTCGGGAGCGCTTTGACACGCGCCACGTGTGCTCGCCACTTTTTTTTGCCTTCGATGATATCTTGTATTCTCATTTTATCCTCCTATTTACCTAATTTTTTTGCGATATTATTGTTGAGTTGCTCGCGCCACTTGTCGCGATAAGACTTTGCCCCTTCTTCGCCGGCCAGCGCTGAACAGAAGCCTTTGATATCGTCACCTAAAACCTCTTGGACACTCTGACCGTCTGCCGCTGTTTCTTCGAGCAGGCCAAGCACACCGTCAAGAATTGGCATGAGGTTGCGACCGGTGAAATCTGAGTGCTGCCAAAGATTGGCGGTAATTTTTTCCCATGCCGCTTGATAATCAGCCGGCAGCTTTTTGGCTCGCGATTCAAAAGTTTTCAATTTTTTAGTCATGTCGTTGCCCGTGATTTTTTCCCAAAAATTCATTATGTTTCCTCCTTTAACTCGTTAATTTTTGATGATACGAACTCCCATTTTTCCCAGAACTTCCGTAGTTCCTTGCGCCCCGCGTCGTTGAGCGCGAAAAACTTTCGCGGCGGTCCCATATCAGATGGCTTTTTCGTAATTTCCACCAGCTTGTTTTTCTCAAGCCGCACCAAGATGGTATAAACTGTCCCATCCACAATGTCTGTGAAGCCGAGAGCATTCAACCGCCGCGTTATGTCGTATCCGTAGGTTTCTCCGCGGCTTATAATTTCAAGGACGCAGCCCTCAAGTACGCCTTTGAGCATTTCCGTTAGATTTTCCAGCGTAACCCCTCCTCGCTATTCTGTATAACTAGTATGCAGTATTACTTACTACTAGTATATAGTAACACTGAGTAGTGTGGTTGTCAAGAGGTATATTTTTGAGGAAACAAAATATCTCCCTTTGTATTATGTGCAATCATTTCATTTTGATTACGAGAGCAGTACTCGGTATTAATTAATTGTCATACAGTCTGACTGTTCTTTGACACGTGTACAATGTCTATAAGCTTATACATGCTAACAGCAACACACCATACATCGTGAGGCCGTAGCATTGATAGAGCGGGTATAGAGTGTTTAGCATATTCCCCCAAAACTTAAGTTGTGGGGGAATTTTTTATTTATCCAGATTGGGTAAATATTTTGTCAATAGAAATGTTGGTAACAATATGATCCATAGTGCTGATAAGGGTAAGTCACATAAATGAGCATACCAGTTTAAATTCTATAGATTTAAGTATAGTTCTCGAAGATGATATGCTAGTATATAATTAAATAAAGTATAGTATAGTTGCTTTACAATACGAGCTGTCTATTAATCAAATGGAACTCAGTATGCGCAACGGGGGGGGGGGCCATATGAAGATAGGTATAATTGGAATTGGAGATATTGCCCAGAAAGCATATTTACCTGTAATGACAAAGAAAAAGGGCATTGATATCATCTTATGCTCCAGAAATGAAAATCAATTAAAAGAAGCCGCTGGCATTTATCGTGGGCTTGAATATGTAACCAATATCAAAGATTTGATTGCAGCAGGGATTGATGCGGCATTTGTTCATGCTGCCACGGAGGCACACTATAATATCTGTAGGGAACTGCTGGAAAGCGGAATCCATGTATATGTAGATAAACCGATTTCTTACCATATAAGCGAGGCACGAGAGCTCTTTAAACTGGCGAAGGAGAAGAACCGAATCTTCAGAGTTGGTTTTAATAGGCGGGAAGCGCCTCTGATAAGGAGTTTGAAGGAACTGGAGAAACCGGATGTGGTAATATGCCAGAAAAACAGGCTTAAATTACCGGTAGATATTAGAACTTTTATCTATGATGACTTCATACATGTAGTTGACACTCTACGTTATTTATCAGAGGATAACCTGATTAGTTATCAAGTCACAGGCAAAGTAGATAATGGCTTGTTATATTCGGTGGTACTTCAACTAATTGGATGTAAAGGTACAGCGATTGGGATTATGAATCGGGATTCTGGTAAAACTGAAGAGCGGCTGGAATTTATTTGTCCGGGAGAAAAACGTATCATAGAGGATCTGAATAATCTTACGATATATAAGGATGGCAAGGAAATAAGGCAAAAGTTTGGTGATTGGGAGCCGGTTCTTTACCGCAGGGGATTTGACCAGGTCACTGAACGCTTCCTGAACGATGTTAGAGAGATTCACGGTTATATCGAGCAGGATGAGGACAGTTTAGAAACCCATGAACTATGCGAAAAAATCGTGAAGCAGCTCATATCGGATTATGGTGTCAGGCACGACATTTAGATGGTTATTGAATCGGGTTTTATCATATGCTAACTAGAACACACCATCCATTGTGAGGCTGTAGACTTGGTGGTTAGGGAGTAGAATAAGAATATAAATCCTCTGATGGCGAATTTTCATCAGAGGATTTATTTGTGCAGCGAAAACCTTCGGTTCTACCGGGGGCCCAAAAAGCTTTAGATATGAGTAGAAAAAATAACCTCCTTTTGTAAGAATAGATACGGTTCGCCAACCAATCAAAAACAAAAGGAGGTATCCGAAATGGATAAGAACAGTTTAGCACATACCACATGGAATTGTAAATATCATGTAGTGTTCGTACCTAAATATAGAAGGAAAGCGATATTGGGAAAAAGTAAAGGACAAGCATAACTACACTAGAAAAGAAAAGTTGATATCAAGCCCCCTTGTCATGAATGTCGTGAATATTCATACAAATACACTGATAAAATATGCATAAAATGTATTGCAAGTTGCTACATGCTGTGCTATCCTAGGAAAGGTGCACTTAAGTCAAAGCAAAATGGAGGTTGCTAGTATTATGAGTAAATTCAAATTTGTATTTTTATCAATTATTGGATATATTTTCTTTCTCATGCCTTTTAATTTTCATGGTGAAAAGAAGATTGCTATTTCACATATAGTGAATTTTATTACAGGAAATATATATGATTTGTTTATAGGATTCACTATCCTATGTGCATGGCTTGTATTAATTTCGACTGTGCTTTTTACTTTTTATTCATCAAAGAATGATTTTATTAATTCTGTATTCAAAGCATCACCTTTGAATATTGTACTTAGAGTGGGTGGCTCATTCTTATATTTGATGGTGCTTAATTCTTGGTTTGAAAACTATGGTGTTGCAAGTATAATTTTAGATGGCAATACTGGTGGGCTTATGGCTGGAGAAGGAGGCCTTCTAACTACACTTTATATAACATTCTTTGTTGGTATAATTGCCCTTCCTTTATTAACACATTTTGGTTCTGTTGAATTTATAGGGATTTTATTAGGTTCTGTAGTTGAAAAGTTGTTCAAAGTTCCAGGATACTCAACGATCGATGCAATTGCATCCTTTGTTGGTGATGGTACCATTGGTATTGTGGTAACTGATACCCAGTATCAAAGAGGATACTATAACAGAAGAGAAGCCTATATTATTGCGACTAGTTTCTCTATTGTAGGTATTGCCTTTGCTTCTGCAGTGGCTGAAGAGTTAGGATTCTCACATATTTTCCCAATATTTTATGGATCTATTGCATTAGTAACGGTCATATTGGCTTTCATTGCAGCTCGAATGCCGCTTAAGAAATTTAAACCGACGTATTATGAAGGGGTGACCCCTAATAAGATTGAAATTCCAGCAGGTAAAACTGCTTTACAACATGCATATGAGTCTGCAATAAAACAAGCAGATAGTGTCAAAATTGGAGAAGCCTTGGTGCAATCTCTTAAGAGTATTCTTAATGTATATGTTGGTTTTTTACCCGTCATTATGATGGTAGGAACGTTAGCTTTAATTGTTGCAGAATATACTGAGTTTTTTAATATCATAAGCACACCACTGGTGTTTATTTATACTATGATAGGTTACAGTAAAGAAGTGGCAGCAATGATGGCACCAGCATCGGTTGCTGGATTTGCCGATATGTACTTACCAGCATTGTTTATCAGCGAATCAGCTTCTGAAAGCTCAAGATTTCTTGTTGGTGTACTTGCATTTACTCAGTTGGTATTTATGTCTGAAACCGGAATGGTTTTAGTTAAAAGTAAAATTGGTTTGAATTTTTGGGATGTAATCAAATTATTCATTTTTAGAACCGCGTTATCATTGCCGATATTAGTAATTATAACAAATGTCTTGTCTTATTTAGATGTTATATCTTTTTAAATAATAATATATAAAAGGAGCCATTGCAGTTGAAGCAAGGCTCTTTTTTCAAAAGAAAATTAAGTGAGTTCATCCAATAAAATAGGATAAATATAAAAATATAGTGAAAATGAAAATGTATAGATTTAGAATATAAAAGGGAGGCAAATATGAAACCAGAATTAGCAAATATTAAAATTGGTCAGCCTGCATATAGAGCGTTAAAAAATGCGGGAATTGAAAGTCTAGATCAGCTAACCCAGTATAGAGAAACTGAACTGTTGGCTCTACATGGGTTTGGACCTAAAGCTTTAGGGATTTTAAAAAGTATTCTTGCTGAATATAGTCTTTCTTTCAAGGAAGAGGAGTAAGTGATATAATTTGTAAGGTATCAAAGTCGTTCAATTGCAAAATAAAATAAATAAGTATGCTAACTGCAACACACCATGCATGCGGAGACTGTTTGCTTAGCAAGGCAGACGCATAATAGAGATGGTACTTTCATTAAAAAGCATTGCATGAAGATTTGAATTGAGTCTTCAGAAGGATTAATTAGAGGAGGATAGGTTATGAAGATTTCAAAGAAAGATGCGTTGATATGGTTTGAATTGTTTTCACTAATGCCTGAGGAAGAGGAAATGAGTGCAAAACATGAAGAAATCATTTACTCTACCTTTGCACAAATTGAGGCAGCGATCGATCATAGAAATGATACGTTAATATCGAAAATTAGAAGTTTGAAAACTTTGGAGAATAGAACTTTTTTTGTGGGAAATGAAAACAAATTCCCAAATGGATGTCGTTCTTGTTTGTTGGGCACTGGCTTGAGTGCAATTAGAAAAACGAACAAATGTAACATAGAGTGTAAGTTCTGTTATAACTATGGAGAACTAGAAGATATTCCTCCAGTTGGCGAAGGTATGTGGGAAATTGGAGGCACTAAATTTTATGAGAAAGATATTGATTTGCTTCTTTCCATCCACCAGAAACCCTCTGGCATTTCCTATGTTTATTTAGAGCCATTCATGGAAATTGAAAAGTACTATTCGGTTATAAAGAAATTTAGTGATGCGAGGATTCATCAACATTTATATACAAATGGAATTTTAGCTACGGAAGAGACATTGAAAGCATTAGGTGAAGCCGGTCTTAACGAGATACGTTTCAACTTGGGTGCTTCTAAGTGTTCAGACAAAGTTATTGAAAATATTGGCATAGCTAAAAAATATATTGAAAATGTAGGTATTGAAACTCCAATGACTCCTGAGTTTTTCGAAGCATTTTTTAAGAAAAAGCAAGCGATCTTAGAGACAAAACTCGATTTTATCAATTGTGCAGAATTACATTTAAATGAAAATAACATAGACAATTATTATGGGGAAAACATGTATATTTCCAGACACGGCTATATATCTCCGATTTGGAGTAGGGAATTAACTCTGGAATTCATGAAAAAAGCCGATGAAGAAAACTGGGATTTAGCGGTTCATGATTGCTCAAACTATACAAAATTTGCTAGAGGTTTAAATTTGAGTAGCAAAGCGGGTATGTGGTTCGGAGCCAGTAATTATGCCTGTGAGTTTTCTAGGATTCCATACGAAGTATTTTTACCAATTCTGCGTGATGACAATTTCAAATTTTTAAGTGAAGAAGAATTGCCTGACGAATATAAACCAGTAGAGATGAATTATTAGAGTGATATGGATCCTTCTATTGATAGTCAATTTTGTGTAGGTTTAGAGAAATTTGCTTATATCGCATAAACGATACTCTTGGTTAGGGAGCTATTGACTCCCCAGTAATGAATGGAATGCCTTACATTATATATGTAGGGCAATTTTTTTTATAACACAATAGGAAATAATGGTTATAAAATATTTTCGAGGCGTCCTTGACCACCCTGGTCATTAGTTGTATAATAAGTTATGACCAGAGTGGTCATCTGATTGTGCTATATTTAAGAAATGAGGTGGTTAGCATCTATTCGAAATTTTATAGTTTAGAACCAGAGAAACGAGAACGGATTATTAATGCAGCGCTTAAAGAGTTTGCACGAAATGGTTATGAAAAGGCTTCCACAAACGAGATTATAAAAGAAGCAGAAATATCTAAAGGATCATTATTCAACTATTTTAATAGTAAAAAAGAATTATATTTGTTTCTACTTGATTATGTGGTTGAGGTGATTGATCAAATCTACGATGAAATAGATTGGAATGAAAGAGATTTTTTAGAAAGAATGAGACAATTCGGATTAGTTAAATTTAAAATTTACAAAGAATTTCCACAAGCATTTAATTTTCTAAAGGCTGTAGCTCGTGAGGATGCTGCTGAAGTGAAGTCTGAAATCGATAAAATCGGTAAACATTCCATCGCAAGCGGTTTGGAAAGAGGTTATCAAAATATTGATTGGACAAAGTTCCGTGAAGATATTAATCGTGAAAAAATGATTAATATAATTAACTGGACCATACTAAGTTTTGCCGAACAGAAATGGGATCAAGTTAATTCCATTGAAGATGCCAGCTTGGAAGTGCTTAATGAATGGAATGAATATTTTGACATAATGAAACGTTGTTTTTATAAAAAGGAAGAACAATAATATGTTTATTGATATTTCGAACTTGAAGAAAAGCTACACATCAGGCGTGGTTAAAACTGAAGTTTTGAAGGGAATCGAGATGAAGCTTAAGGAGGGAGAAATCGGTGTTATTCTCGGGCCATCAGGTTCAAGAAAATCCACGCTTATGAATATCATCGGGGGCATTGACCGCGGCGACAGCGGCTCTGTCTCTGTTGACGGGGTCGAGATAAGCGATTTGAACAACTGTTGGAACTTTTAAAAGAAAGGAATGGGATTATGAGCGTAATTGAACTTAAAAATCTAACAAAATTTTATGGAAGTCAGCGAGGGATAGAGAACGTCAGCTTTAATGTTGAACAAGGCGAGGTTCTTGGATTTATCGGGCCAAACGGAGCCGGAAAATCTACGACTATTCGCACATTGCTTGCCCTGATACATCCAACATCCGGGAGCGCGTCAATCTTTGGCAAAGATTGTATCAAAGAAGCGGCGGAAATAGCGAAAGACGTGGGGTATCTGCCCAGTGAAACAGCTTACTATGACAACATGACGGTTCGTGAACTTGTGGGGTATGCGGCTGATTTATATGGCAAAAACTTTGATGATAAAATAGCGGAGCTGTCCAAACGTCTGAATTTGGACTTATCGCGCAAAATCGCGGATTTGTCTTTGGGTAACAAAAAGAAAGTGGGTATTGTGTGCGCGCTGCTTCATTCCCCCAAACTTATCATATTAGACGAACCCACAAGCGGTTTAGACCCACTTGTTCAGCAAGAGTTTTTCGATATTTTGAAAGAAGAAAACGCAAAGGGCGCGACTATTTTCTTTTCATCTCACGTTCTGTCTGAGGTGCAAAAAATCTGCGACCGCGTGGCTATTGTTAAAGACGGTAAGATTATCGGCATTAAAAAAATCAGCGAATTGCGCGCGAATAGTCATAAAAAGATTAGCGTAGCGGCGGATGTGATACCGGACGGACATTTTGATATGCAGGGCGTGACAAACTACAAGCAGGAGGGAAAAAGCGCAACGTTTATGTATATGGGAAATGTTGCTGATGTTTTGAAAAAAATGTCTGCTTTGAATGTTTACGATGTTTTTATTGAAGAGCCGACTTTAGAAGAAATTTTCATGCACTATTACAAGTAGAAGGAGGTTCAAAATGACTATTTTTAAATACGAACTGAAACAATTAAAGAAAAATATCATTATATGGGCGTTATCTATGGGAGGGTTAATCTTCCTGATGCTCCCGGTTTACATTGGTTTTTCTTCAAGTGGCAATATAACAATGATTGATGCGATGCGAAACAATCCTTTGCTTGATGTTTTGGGCGTAAGTGCCTCGTTCATAACTACCCCCATTGGTATGCTTAGCTTTTTGGGCAGCTTTGCTATGACGGCGGCGGCGATTCACGGAATGAGCATAGCCTTTTCATCGCACACAAAGGAATATACAAGCAAATCAGCGGAATTTTTGCTGACCAAACCACATTCGCGAGGTGAAGTTTTTTGGGGAAAGTTTTTCGCTTGCGTGGTTGATAGCTTGATTGTGGGAGCCGCTTATATAATAGGGGCGGCTTTAGCGTTATTGACGATTAAAGATATAAGCATTGATTGGTGGTCTTTCATATTGATTGCGAAAACGTTAGTATTGGTAGAGTTAATGTTCGTAGTTTTCGGCACCGTAGCGGGAACGTTTTTCTCGAATGTACGCACGCCTGTTCTTATATCTTCATGCGTTATGCTTGCGCTGTTTTGCCTGAGCACAATGTCTAAAAAGATAAATCTGCCGATATTAGGATATTTAACCCCATTTGCATTTTTTAGTCCCATAGATATAGTTGAAACGAGATTTTATGAGTGGAATTTTGTGGTGTGGTATGTTGTGCTTGGCGCAGGATTACTGCTAATCAGCTATAAAAAATTCCTCAAAAAAGATATTGTGTTTGGAGGTTGAAGATATGAAAGCGATATATCTAAAAGAACTAAGGCTAACACGAAAAATGCTTATTATTTGGCTTTCTCTAATCGTTATACTCACAGGGTTTGCCGCGGTAGAGTTTGTTATGCTCAAAGACGCGTTGGCTGATATAGCGGAATTGGCGGGTAGTTTCCCCAAAATAGTATTGGTTTTGTTTGGAATGAACGGAGTCGGAGTCGATACCGCCTTGGGTGCTTATCAATGCATGGCATTTTGGTCTAACTTGCTTGCATATTTCTTTGCGGGATTTTTGGGAGTGTTTGCGGTTGCGAGAGAAGAGAAATTCGGCACAAGCGAGTTTTTGTTTTCAAAACCATATAAGCGTTCTAGTATTGTTTGGGCGAAAATTTGGGCTGCCGTCACAAACCTCGCAATATTCTCGCTTACCGTAGGGATAATGTCTTACTTGTGCATAATTCTCCCGCTTGGTGATATGAGCATCATCGGCACGCATATTATCACAACCATTGGAATGTTTATCACGCAAATTGTGTTGTTCGCGATAGGTCTGCTAATTTCAAGCATGGCAAAAAATTACAAAACCGCAAGTCGGCTTACAATGGTTGCTGTTATGGTGTTTTATGTGATTAGCTTTGCGCTTGATTACGTTGGCACAATGAATTTCTTGAATTTTTTAACGCCGATAAGATATTTTGAAGTAGTAAGCGTATCGGCAAACGGCTTAAACCCGCTATACATTATACTTTCGCTCGTTATTATCTTAAGCAGCTGCTTTGAAGCAAGCAGACGATATACTGGAAAAGATTTACGAGCTTTGTGAAATCCGCCCCGCTTTTTGCGGGGCGTTGATTATTTATCATTCCAAATGCCTGTGCGGAAGCAGGGGCGGTGACAAAGGGACGGGGTTGTTGACACGTAAAATACCTCTATGATATAACTTATCATAGAGGTATTTGCGTGCCAAGGATGCCAAGGATAAAAAGCAAAAGCGGAATATACCATATTGTTATGAGAGGAATAAATCGTCAAATTATATTTGAAGATGAGGAAGATTGTCATAAGTTTATTCAAACCTTGCAAAAATACAGGGAGATCAGTGAGTACAAATTATATGCCTATTGCTTAATGGGTAATCATCTTCATTTGCTTCTAATGGAAGATAAGGAGCCATTAGAGACTGTTATGCGAAGGATATGCGGTAGCTATGTTTTATGGTATAACAAAAAATATGGAAGAATAGGGTATTTGTTTCAGGATCGATTTAAAAGTGAGCCTGTAGAGGACGATGCATACTTCCTAACAGTCCTGAGATATATTCTTCGGAATCCTGTAAAAGCTGGTATAGTGACTAAAGTTGAAGATTATTTATGGACGAATTACTCAGACTATATAGAAGGAAAATATCAGACTGATACGGACTTTGCCCTTGATATTTTAAATGTAGATAGAGAACAAGCTGTAAGGAAATTTATTGAGTTTATTGATAAAGATAACGATGATAAATGCCTAGAAATAAAGGAAAGTCGACAGATAACGGATAATGATGCTATAAAAATAATCAAGGATCATTGTAACGTTGAGCGGGGATTAGATTTACAAATGATTGATGTAGATAAAAGAAATTCATATATAAAAGAATTAAAGGAAAGATATGGACTATCAATTAGACAAATTGAAAGATTGACAGGAATTAATAGAGGCATTATTCAAAAATTGTAGTGTGACGATAACCCCGTCCCCTTGACACCACCCGTCCCCTTGACACTTCACCCCCTTGACACTTCGTCACGTCAGATTGAAGTGTGTTTCATGTTCCCTCAGACTATAGATTTGAGGGAGTTTAACATTTGTGAATTAGCAAATGCTGAAATAATTATTACAATGTAAAAGTAAAAGAGTAAATAGGCGAGGGGTAATAAATGCAAATGTGACGAGGGCCAAGTACATTGTCCCTCTAATCTATAAAAGGATGCACCTTGGCATCGGGTTAGCGTCTTTAAGGTTTACTTCTTTGAAGAATTGAATCCTTCCCACTTTAATTATAACATGTAAAAAATTGTAAATCTAGACTATTTGTTTTCATTTGCTGCTGCTATAATGCAATAGTATGTTAATGTGATTTGTTGGAGAGGATTATTATGGAAAGGATGTCATCAAAATTATCAAAGAAGGAATAGCCAAAGGAGGTAAACATATGAGTTCCTATGTGCTTGGTTTTCAGGATATTGACAAAACAAAACTCATGGTTGTTGGGGGTAAAGGCGCGAACCTGGGGGAACTTTCCAAGATTGAAGAAATACGCGTACCAGATGGCTTTTGCGTTTCTACTGAGGCCTTTAAAAGAATCATTGGGGAAACGCCATCGGTTAACGTCTTACTGGATCAGTTATCACTGTTGAAGTTGGAAGACCGGGATAAAATCAGTGAACTTAGCGGTGAGATTCGCAGGGTCATCGAAGGGATAGCCATCCCGAAAGACATTCATGAAGAGATCACCCGCCTTCTCTCTAGGCTTGGTGAAAAAAATGCCTATGCAATACGATCCAGCGCAACTGCAGAGGATTTACCGACAGCTTCCTTTGCAGGACAGCAGGATACGTATCTGAACATTATTGGAAAGGAGTCCATTCTAAAACATATCAGCAAGTGCTGGGCATCGCTGTTTACCGAGAGGGCAGTAACCTACCGCATTCGAAACGGCTTCGACCACCGTAAAGTGCACCTGTCTGTGGTTGTTCAGCAGATGGTCTTCCCCCAGGCGGCAGGAATTTTGTTTACTGCCGATCCCGTCACTTCCAATAGGAAGGTGTTATCCATTGATGCCAGCTTCGGACTTGGCGAGACCTTAGTCTCCGGTCTGGTGAATGCTGATATCTATAAAGTGCGTAACGGCAAGGTTATTGATAAGAAGATATCCACCAAGAAGCTGGCTATTTATGCCTTAAAAGATGGGGGTACGAAAGAACAGGAGATTGAGCCTGAGCAGCAGAATGGGCAAGCGCTGACGGATGAGCAGATTTTGCAGCTTGAGCGCATGGGTAGAAAGATCGAAGAACATTTCGGCTGCCCCCAAGACATCGAATGGTGTTTGGCTGATGATGCATTTTATATTGTCCAGAGTCGACCAATCACAACTTTATACCCCATCCCTGAAGTAAATGATGAGGAAAATCACGTTTATTTATCTGTTGGCCATCAACAAATGATGACCGATCCCTTGAAACCATTGGGAATGTCTTTAATGGAGTTAATATCTTATGGTCACAGGTTTAAAGCTGGTGGAAGGTTGTTTGTTGATGTGGCACAAATGCTGGCTTCACCAGACGGCAGAAAAATGTTATTAAATAACACGGGACAACACGATCCGCTCATAAAAGACGCACTTATGACCATAATAGAGCGAGATTTTATAAAATGTTTACCAAATGATAAGAAAGAGCAGAGTTCTGGTAATAGCGATAAAGTTAAGCCGCCTGCAGATACTCAAGCACAAATCGAAAACAATCCGTCAATCGTTTCTGATTTGATTAGAAAAAGTCAAACCTCCATAGAAGAGTTGAAACAAAACATTCAAGGGAAATCAGGAATAAATTTAATTGATTTTATACTAGAAGATATCCAGGAGTTAAAGAGGATCTTATTTGACCCACAAAGTTCAGCTGTATTTATGGCCGCCATAAATGCTTCACAATGGATCAATGAAAAAATGAACGAGTGGTTGGGTGAAAAGAACGCAGCAGACATACTTTCTCAATCTGTACCAAACAATATTACTTCGGAAATGGGTCTGGCGTTAATGGATGTGGCAGATGTGATTCGTCCTTACCCGGAATTAGTTGATTATTTACAACATGTAAAAGATGATAACTTTCTGGAAAAATTAGTTAAGTTTGATGGTGGGCAGGAAGCCCGAGATGCAATCCTGTCTTATCTTGACAAATACGGAATGCGATGCAGCGGTGAAATTGATATTACTAAACCTCGTTTTAGCGAAAAGCCAACTACACTTGTCCCCATGATTCTCAGTAACATCAAAAATTTTGAGCCTAATGCCAGCCATCGAAAATTTGAGCAAGGGCGACAGGAAGCTTTGGAAAAAGAAAAAGAGTTATTAGGGAGATTGAATAAGTTGCCGGATGGTGAAGAAAAAGTCAAAGAAACGAAGCGAATGATTAACCTAATTCGGAATTTCATTGGCTATCGTGAATATCCAAAATACGGCATGGTTAGCCGCTACTTTGTTTATAAGCAGGCTTTACTGAAAGAAGCCGAACAACTCGTACATGCCAACGTTATTCATGAAAAAGAAGATATATACTATCTCACTTTTGAAGAACTTCGCGAAGTCGTACGCACAAACAAACTGGATTATCAGATCATCAGCATGCGAAAAGACGAGTACAAATTATACGAAAAACTAACTCCACCACGTGTGATCACCTCAGCTGGTGAAATAATTGCAGGCGAGTACAAACGGGAAAATATTCCAGCGGGCGCTATTGCAGGTCTGCCTGTTTCTTCAGGAGTTATAGAGGGAAGAGCACGCGTAATCTTAAACATGGAAGACGCAAATTTAGAAGATGGAGATATATTAGTCACCGCCTTTACTGACCCCGGCTGGACACCATTGTTTGTATCCATAAAAGGCCTAGTCACCGAAGTTGGTGGACTGATGACCCATGGAGCAGTGATCGCACGTGAATATGGCTTGCCAGCAGTTGTCGGAGTAGAAAATGCTACCAAACTGATAAAAGATGGACAACGAATTCGCGTGCATGGAACAGAAGGGTATGTAGAAATCCTCTGCATTTAGATCGTGGCGCAGTGATGTTGAACAAGTTATAAATTGAATAGTTTAAGGTTATAGAGCATTTCTTTGTAGTGAAGAATGCTTTTTTTCTTTGCCTAAATATAGAATATAGTTTTTTATTTAACCTACAGAATTTAGAAGGAAATTTATGCTACAATAAAAAAATAATGAAAATCAATAACAATTTATTGATAAACAATAAATCATATGTTAAAATCAAATTAATAATGTATAAGTGAGGTGCTTTATGTGAAACAAGTTTCAACTCTCTTTTTAAAGGTAGTAGTTTTTCTTATTGCAATTCCGGTTCTTGCTCTGTGCATATTTTGGGTGCCTGGATTTGTAAACTACTTACCCTATCCCATTTTAATCGGTGTATATGCAACGGCGATAGCGTATTTCTTTGCTCTGTATCAAACTTTAAAACTTTTAAGCCATATTGATAAGAACAAAGCTTTCTCTGAATTATCTGTAAAGGCTTTAAAGAATATAAAATACTGTGCGATCACAATCAGTGTTATATATTCAGGAATCATACCATTCTTATTTCCCATAGCGGAGGCAGACGACGCCCCAGGCCTCGCAGGAATCCCAATGATCATTGTCTTTGCTTCAATTGTGATTGCAGTCTTTGCTGCTGTTCTTCAAAAACTTTTAGAAGAAGCCATAGATATAAAATCAGATAATGATTTAACAATATGAGGTGAATAAGATGGCAATTATAATCAATATTGATGTGATGCTGGCTAAAAGAAAAATGAGTGTGACAGAACTTACAGAGAAGGTTGGAATAACGATGGCTAACCTTTCTATATTAAAGAATGGAAAAGCAAAAGCTATTAGGTTTTCAACTTTAGAGGCAATATGCAAAGCTTTGGATTGTCAACCAGGTGATATTCTAGAATACAGCAATGATATGATAGAGCAAGATTATTAAAAAATGGAGGGTAAAAAATAATTGAAACTTACGAGGTGGATCTATGTATGATGTTGTCATCGTAGGGTCAGGCCCAGCAGGGGCTAATCTTGCACGATTAATCGGAGATAAATATAAGGTTCTATTAATAGATAAACGGGATTTAGAAAGTCAGAATCCCAAAAACTTTGCAAATAAATGCTGTGGAGGATTATTAGCCCCCGATGCTCAGAAAATGATTGCAAAGTTGGGGTTAGGGATACCTAAAGATATTCTGGTTGATCCGCAACTTTTTGCTGTAAGAGCCATTGATTTAACGAATAATCTAGAAAGGCTATATCAGAGATTCTATTTTAATATGGATAGAGAAAAATTTGATAGATGGCTAGTTTCCATAGTTCCAACTGGTGTTGATAAGAAGTTTAACTCATTTTTCAAAAACTTTGCTGAAATACCTGGAGGATATGAAATTGGATATATTTATAATGGACAAGAAACATCTACGAAGACAAGAGTTATTGTAGGTGCTGATGGTGCCTTCTCAAAGTTAAGGAAGTTTATTAGTAAAGATATAAATATTCCTGAAAAGTACATCTCAATTCAGGAATGGTGTGAAAGTCCAGATTATATACCATATTTCACAGCAATTTTTGATGAGGAAATAAGTGATTTCTACTCTTGGGTTATACCAAAGGAGAATTATCTATTATTAGGGGCAGCCCTTAGACCTAGAGAGAATACTAGGGAAAAGTATAATTTATTGAAAACAAAACTAACACAGATAGGTTTTAATTTTCATAACAAAATAAAAACAGAAGGAGCATATATCTATAGACCTAAGAAGGTATCACAGTTTTATGTAGGAAGGGATGGTATAGCCTTGGTTGGGGAAGCTGCAGGTGCGATTAGTCCTAGCTCTGCAGAAGGAATCAGCTACGCATTAAAAAGCTCTTTATACTTAGCCCAGAGTCTTGAAGATGGAATAGATGGATTTTTAGATAGATATAAACAGAAGGTAAAGGATATCAAAGTAAATTTACTCATTAAAAATTTAAAATCCCCAGCTATGTATAATCCACTTCTTAGACAGTTAGCGATGAAATCAGGTCTGCAAAGCATTAAATAGAAAAGAGGTAGTTATAATTTCAAAAGGACTTCTTAACAGTGAGAGGTTCTTATTTTTTATAGAATAGTTACTATTCGCTATAGTTTTAAAAAGTTTTATATAAGTGTCAATTTTTTTTAATCGGTGGTGTTTATATATATGGCGGGAGGTGAAAGTCATTTTTGGGATCCCAAAGCAAAGAAGAATCAGCGATGAGATTTTTCAAAATAACTATGAAAAATATTATCCGATTGTGTACAAACAATTATATTATTTGGTAGGAAACAATGCACTAGCTGAGGATTTAACGCAAGAGATCTTCATTCAATATTATCATTCTAAGAATGATAATATTGAATATCTAGGAGCTTGGCTTTCAAAAGTAGCTACCAATACAGCGCTAAACTATTTAAGGGGACAAAAAAGAAGCCTTAGAAGAGAAGACAGTGTTCTTGAAGAATATAAATACATTTTTTCAATAGAGGATGAGATATTTCGAAGTGAAGAGATTAAAACTGTTCGCAGGGTTTTATCCAACCTATCAGAGGAGCAAAGAATTTGTCTACTATTAAAGTTTTCTGGATATTCCTATGAAGAGATTCACAAAGCAACAGATATTCCTAAAAATAATATAGGGCAGCTAATTGCACGGGGAAAAAAGAAATTTCAAGAATTATATAAAGAAGAGGGTGACATGAATGTGCTATAAAATTGAAGTTCTTCAGCAAATAATTGATAACGAATATGAAGGAGATGTGCAAGAAGCTTTGGCACATATAGAGACATGTCCAGCTTGTAAAGAGAACTTCATGGAGTTAAAGGAAAGTGAGAATGTGATAAACAAAGCTTTTCAGATGGATATGTTTATACCACCTCGTCCCAATATTGGTATGCAATTAAAGAATAACGAGAAAAGAGGGATTTTTCAAATGGGAAAGATACAGAGACGTTTTGCAGCAGTAGCTGCAGGAATTATATTGTGTGGAGGGGTATTCTTTATTGAACCAATTAGAGTAACAGCAAATGATTTATTAAAGATGTTTAGAGTACAAGAGTTTAAAGGAATATCTATTAATCAAAGTGACCTACAGGAAATTGAAAGATTATTCCGAGAAGGTGAAGGGGCTAAAGATATCGAGAACTTTGGAAAAATAGATGTTTCATTCAAGAGTCAAGGATATAAATTTAAATATCCAATTGAAACTGCTGAAATAAAGGGAAAAATGCCTGACGCAAAATTACCTGTAAATACTGGTGACTTTGTTTTTGAAAATGCTGCAATAGAACCACAAGTAAATATTGAATTGTCACTAGATGTATATAAGATAAATGATTTCTTAAAGTATATTGGTGAAGATTCAGAGATTCCATTAATACTGCATGAAAAACCTTTTGTGATTCATACGAAGGATGTGCTTAGTTATGCTATGACTTCAAGTAGTGGCAATGGAAAAAAATCTATTAATATAGCACAAATGGAAGCACCAGTTTTAGAGATACCAGGTGATATAGATGAGGAAGAACTAGTAGACTCACTTTTTTCTATGAATTTTTTACCCAAAAATATTAAAAACCAACTTATGGCTATAAGTGATATTACATCAACTCTTCCTGTTCCCTATCATGGGGATAGAGAAACAAAAAGAGATATAACAGTCCTAGGTGAGAAAGCTATTCTGATTGAGTCTACAAAATCAACAATTAACTACCTCCGCCTAATTTTCAAGAAAGAAAATAAACTATATTTCATAAATGCTAATAATTGTTCTGTAGATGAAGTATTATCTATAGTTGAATCTATGGAGTAAGATCATGATGATAGAAACTTACAATCTAACCAAACAATTTAACGGTAAAGGCGGATTCATTGATATCTCCCTCTCAATTAAAGAGGGGGAGGTATTTAGTTTTTTAGGAAAAAATGGGGCTGGTAAAAGTACATTTATTAGAACATTACTAGGAATACTTTATCCCACTTCTGGAAAGGGAATGATGCTTGGGAAACCCTTAGGGGATGTAGAAACGCGCAGAAAGATTGGATATCTTCCAGAGTTATTCCAGTATCACAACTGGCTTTCAGGCTATGAACTATTATTTAACCATGGATTACTTTATAAAATGAACAAAAAAGATATAAAAGAGCGAATAGAAGTGGTTTTAGATATCGTTGGCCTTAAGGGCCATGAAGATAAAAAAATAAAAGAGTATAGTAAAGGTATGAAGCAAAGGATTGGTTTAGGATGTGCCATATTATCTGATCCTTTATTGCTATTTCTAGATGAACCCACTAGCGCCCTAGATCCTTTAGGTCGTAAACAGGTTCGTGATATTATTTTTAAACTAAAGCATGAAGGAAAAACAATTTTTCTAAATACCCATTTATTAAGTGAAGTAGAACTGGTATCTGATAGGGTAGCCATTATAGATAAAGGGAGAATGATGAAGGTAGGCACTATGAAGGAATTATTACTCTCATCAGTAATTCTATCAATAGGTAATTGTAATGAAAGAATAATAAATGAACTAAAGCGATTTGATTCTGCACTTAGAGTTAAGGGAAATGAAATAGAATTATCAGTGGAAAATGATGAATTATTACCTCAAATAGCAGCTTCTATCATTGAAAATGATGGGCTGCTATATATGATGAAGCGTAAAGAAAACTTATTAGAAGAGTTATTTATAAAAACTGTTGGAGAGGATGGGGTAGAATGAATACTATGATAAGGCTTACACTACTTGAAATGCTTAAGAAAAAGATTTTATACCTTACCCTTATACTAACAGCTATTTTTCTTACACTTTATGGTGTAGCATTAAACTTCGCCTATGATTCTTTAAGAAATGAAGCTGAAGTATTGTTACGTATTGCTGTTTCAGGACAGTTTTTATCAATGGGGATTTATGCAACGGGATTTATTATATCCTTTTTATCTGTTTTTGCAAGTGTTGGAGCGATTTCATCGGAAATTGAACAAGGCACCTATGATGCTATTTTATCAAAACCTATAGCTCGCTACGAAATAGTGTTAGGCAGATTCATAGGCGTATTATTTGTATTACTTTCATATACAACATTTTTATATTCTAGTATATTAGGCATTAATATGTTATTTGGAAAAGGTATAATTGCAAACTTTACGACGATATCTTTAATTAAGTCATTAGGGGTCTTGTATCTACTACCAACGCTATTATCCTCTGTAGGCATATATTTAAGCTGCTCATTATCAACTATGGGAGCAGGGGTCACACTCGTAATCATATATTTTTGTGGCATGATAGGTGGAATTTTAGAGCAAATTGGGCATTTTATCACTGGAAGTGCAAAGGAAGTATTAACTAGCATAGGTATTATAACTAGCCTAGTCATACCCTCTGACATTATCTACAGAAAAACTGCATCCTTACTGTTTACTACAGGGTCAGGGATGAATATTAGTTTACAAGATATGCTAGGAGCTTCAGTACAACCGAGTGGAATCATGATGGCGTATATTGGCGTATATATCATAGGAATGGTTGTATTGGCTTTGAGGAAATTTCAAGGTAGAGATTTGTAAAAGTATATGAGATTGAATATAAGGAAAATAACAGGCTGATTAAGGTCGGAAGAAATGATCTGTGCCCTTGTGGAAGCGGGAAAAAATATAAGAAGTGTTGCACTAATTAGAATATGCTAACTGCAACTTATCACTCATGTAGAGTGTGTCGTGAAATTGAATAGAAAATGACCAAAAGCATCTATCAAATTGATAGGTGCTTTTTAGCACGGCGGTAATAGGTTAGAATGTGATGTAGAAGGGTTTTTATATAAATCTATGCATGGATACATGGAGATTGCAGAGTTTAATAAACCTATATAAAGGATTTTAAATGCTTCATCAGCTCGGTCAAATAAAATCCAACAAATTGGAGCACGTTTGAACAGGAATTTCTAAATGAAGAGATCTATAATGAGTATAGCAAATACTTATTGGGAGGTCTTTTAAAATGAAAAAAGCCATTACACAGTTTCTAGCACTTAAGGGAAATCATTATGACATTGGATGGCAGATGGGCAAACAGCTCAGCGGTAATATAGGGATCTGCGAAGAAGCAGAAGCGTTATCAAAGGATTTGCTGGAGGAAGCATTAAAGCTATATGACCAGTTTTGTCCAGGGCTTACGGACGAACTCAGAGGATATGCTGATGCAAAGGGAGTGGCTCTTAACCGACTCATTTTTACGTCCATGACTTATCTCAGACCGAATTGTAGTGAGATGGTTCTGCTCCCTGAAAAAACACAGAATGGCCATGTCTTACTGGCGCGTAATTACGAGTTTGCTCCACAGTATGAAGATTTTCGACTTTACAGGGTTGCTCCTCTCGGTAAATATGCTTATATTGGAGGATCAGTAGCGGAATTTGGAAGAAGTGAGGGACTAAATGAGCATGGTCTTGGGATCAGCATGACTTCATGTGGTTTTCCAGTAAGTAATATCGAGGCTATGAGGAGACCTACATTTAAGGGATTGCAGTTTTGGGCAGTGGTCAGAACGTTGCTTGAAAATTGTAAGACAGTAAAGGAAGCGCTTTCTAGGGTAAAGGAAATGCCTGTACCTTATAACATCAATCTGATGATGGCAGATGCATCAGGAAGTGCTGTGCTTTATGAAACCTTGGATGGGAACGCAGTATATGGGGAAATTTCATCTGAAGATGTGATTGGGACTAAATATCTTCATGCGACCAATCATTCGCATTTTGAACCTATGATGACATTTGAGCCCTTTGCCATGAAAAATTCCATTGTAAGATATGAAAAAATCGATGCGTTTTTAAGTCGACCAGAAAAAAAGAGCATTGAAGATCTCAAGTCATTCCTGTTGACGCCGTATCCAAACGGAATGACTTGCCATTATTTTAGTGCGTTCTTCGGCACGATTAAAAGTGTGGTGATGGATTTAAATGACTTGTCCTTCCATATCTGCTGGGGCGGTTATGAGCAAAATGGATGGGAGCGTTATTCTATAAAGAATGACCTTCTGGAAGTATATGAAATCTGTACATCGTGTGAAATCGAATTTGAAGATAGAGCACCTGCAGAGGACTTTTTTGCTCGAGTTCCACTTAAGTAAGATATAAGGTATAATGGTTATAGAATGTACCAAGAGGATTTCTATTAGAATAGAAATCCTTATTTAATTTGAACGAAAGATATGAGGAGTATTGTCTCCTGATTATGCTGCAGAAGGATTGGGGTAAAATATGGAATGGATACAGATTTTAAATGGGGCTATTGAGTATATTGAAGCACATCTTCTCGAAAACATTACGATCAATGATGTAGCAGATGATGTACATATTTCCACTTATCATTTTCAGAGAGCCTTTAGCATGATCACGGGGATGAGTGTCGGTGAATATATACGAAACAGACGATTATCCCTTGCTGGACAAGCACTGACTCAAAAGGGGGCAAAGGTTCTCGACACAGCTCTCGAATACGGCTATGAAACCGCTGAAAGCTTTTCGAAAGCATTTGAGCGCTTTCATGGTATAAATCCAAGTCAAGCTAAAAGGACTGGGGCTACACTTAAGTCCTTCAATCGAATAATCATTAAAATTGCCATTGAGGGCGGGTGCATTATTCAGTACCGAATTGAAAAGAAACCTGCATTTAAGGTCGTGCTTTATCCGGAGGTGTTTGAAGCCAGCACCTGTGAGGCTGAGATTCCGGACAGATGGTTAGAGTATAATAGAAGAAATAAAGAGGAGGTTGTTTGTCCCCAAATGGGCGTTCGTATTTTTGATCAGTCATCAAATGGTATGTTTACATATGGAATAGGATGTCATATCGATTTAATGAATCATATTCCTAAGGGTTTTAAAATCTATGAGATACCGGAATATACATGGGTGATCTTTTCCTGCAAGGGACCAATGCCAGATGCTATTCAAAATATGTGGAAACGTATTTATACGGAGTGGCTTCCGCAGGCTCAGTATAGCTTTATTCAGGAGTACGATATTGAGCTTTATACCGAGGGGGATATCTACTCTGAGGAATATGAGACTGAGATTTGGATACCGGTTATGGAGAAATAGGATGAATTGGTCGACATAAGCTTTTTTTGCTGCTCCATAATAACAATTTTTATTTCATATCATGATACAGATTTTAACTTTATTGGATAGGGATTTATAAATATACCAAGAGATACGCTGCCAAGGTTCACTTGTACATTTCCATGTGTTTTAAGTATGGGGAAAAAGAATTTGATCTGAAGATTATTTATATAATGTTATGATAAGGGAGAAGATAATGGTTTATTTAAATGTTTTTACATTCCCAAATGAGGATATAGAGTTTAACTTTTTCATGAAGGTAAAAAGAACATGCTATGACTCGTTTTATCCATTTAAGATATTATCAAAACATGGTTTTGAAAGAATTGACTTTGAGCCAGTTACGATTTTATATGGAGGAAATGGTTCAGGAAAATCAACGGCATTAAATGTGATAGCAGAAAAAACAGGAATCCGTCGCGATTCTATCTATAATAAATCCAATTTTTATCCAGATTATGTAAATATGTGTGAGCTGCAGCTTGAAGCTGACATTCCTAAAAATAGCCGAATTATTACTAGTGATGATGTATTTGACTATATGTTGAATATACGTAATCTCAATGAAGGAATTGACCAAAAACGGGAAGAACTCTTTGAAGAATATTTGGATGCAAAATATTCACATTTTCAGATGAGATCTATGGCAGATTATGAGCAACTTAAAAAAGTAAATACTGCTAGAAGTAAAACACAATCCCGTTTTGTGAGAAATCAATTGATGGATAATGTGCGTGAATATTCGAATGGAGAAAGCGCGTTTTTATATTTTACTGAGAAAATAGGTGAAAATGGACTTTATATATTAGATGAGCCTGAAAATAGTCTTTCTCCAAAACGTCAGATGGAATTAGTAAAATTTATTGAGGACTCTGCACGGTATTTAGGATGTCAGTTTATCATATCGACACATTCGCCATTTCTGCTTGCCATGAGTGGGGCGAAAATATACGATCTTGATAAGAATCCTGTCGAGGTGAAACGATGGACTGAGCTGGAAAATGTGCGTACATATTATGAATTTTTTAAACGACACGAAAAAGAGTTTTAATGTTGTTAAAAGTAAAAAAGCATGATCTACTCCTCCAATACTATCCGTTTAGGAGAGTTTTACTGAAACGCATTGCCCAATTGAAAGATATAGTGTCTATAGATAACATTGGGTGATTGAGGGGATATAGATGAGCTTAACCTGATTTGATGGACACATAGAAAACCTTGATAGTAAAAGTGGGGAAAAGAAGTGGAAGCAGTTTGTAAGGGCACCGATGGAGGTATGGGATGAATAAAATACTGGTTGTTGAAGATGAAGATATCTTACGTGAAGTGATAATGGACTATCTAATCGAGGATGGATATCAGGTATTAGAAGCAGCAGATGGAGAAAAAGCTTTAGAGCTGTTTCAATCAAATTCCGTTGATTTAGTTATACTAGACATTGTTCTGCCGAAGGTTGACGGCTGGTCAGTATGTCGTAGAATACGAAAAAATTCCAGTATTCCTATCATCATTTTGACCGCGCGTTCAGATGAGGATGATTCTCTCCTGGGATATGAGCTGGGAGCAGATGATTATTTGATCAAACCATATAGTCCCCGGGTTTTGATGGCAAAAGTGAAACGGTTTCTTGAAAAATACTCTGGTATTGTGGATGGAATGTTGATATCAGTCGGCGGAATTGTAATAAATATGGGATCAAGACTGGTTACTGTAGATGGCATTACAATGAATCTGACACATACAGAATTTGAAATTCTCTCTTACTTAATGCAAAATAAAGGGATTGTAATTACCAGAGAGCAACTGATCGCTAAAGTATGGGGTTATGATTTTTATGGTGATGAAAAGACAGTGAACAGCCATATCAGAAACCTGCGTGCTAAGCTGGGCAGTAAAGGCAGCTGTATTGTTACGGTTATCCGTTCGGGATATAAATTCGAAGAGGAGCAGCTATGAAAAAAAGTATTGTTTTTAAATGGTTTATGTTAACTGCGATAATATTTTCAACGATGCTTTTATTCATCGGGATCGCTCAAAATTACTTCTTTGAGAAATATTACGTTAATGAGAAATTGGATGTTCTCAAAACGTATATGAACGAGTACTCAGATACGGCGGCAAAAAAGGGAGCAGAAGCGGCATCAGCAGAA
The DNA here is from genome assembly GCF_014205875.1 of Anaerosolibacter carboniphilus. GTDB lineage: Bacteria > Bacillota > Clostridia > Peptostreptococcales > Thermotaleaceae > Anaerosolibacter > Anaerosolibacter carboniphilus. The sequence goes on along the minus strand of NZ_JACHEN010000037.1, from coordinate 20,175 downwards.
TTTTATAAGAATAAGCATGTTTGGATTACAAAATTGGATGAATATGGTGGTGTCTGTGATGTAGAGAATTATTATATCGAAGTGAAATTGGATAATGAATATCAGGGTAATTTGCGAATACCAATGTACTCATTTCAAGGAGATTATTCTTCCGATGTACTCTTGTTATTAAAGGTCGGTGATGAGGTGGTTATTGATACCGTTAATATAGCCGATGAAAGGATACCTTACCAAATACAGAATGATTCAATCGGAGTTGTAAATGTAAGCCTTGCATACAAGCTGCATGGCCCTAATGCAGATAAGGCTTATAGTCACCTTGCAGTCGGTATATTAAGGGGAACAATAGCGAAAGCTGTATTTCCGGAACATGTGGTGGATATCCAGTTTCCCTACAATGAACAGTATTTTTTGGAACAGATAAAAGAATTTCAAGCCAGCCTGCTGGCTGATGATGCGAAACCCCTTCATCATACGGAAGAACATAGTGCAACAGAAAATTTTGCGGAGTACAAGATAATCATTAAACCGGTTGTTGAAAATGGGGTAACGAGATATATTTTCGCCATGACCTCTCTTCAGCCGGTAGGCGAAGCAATATCGGTGATACGGCAATTCTATCCTTACTTTTTTGGATTTACTGTTCTGTGTGTTATTCTTTTGGCATTTATTTTTTCTAAGTGGCTGGCAAAACCGCTGATATTCATCAACCAGATCACAGGGAAAATAGCAGACATGGATTTTACGGAAAAGCTGCCGGTGCGTTCCGCCGACGAAATTGGTCAGCTATCCCAAAATATCAATTACCTGTCGAATCAGATGGAAGTGTATATTGGTCAGCTGAAACAGGAGCTTGATAAAGAGAAACAGCTGGAAAACACACGGAAGGAATTTATTGCAGGGGTATCTCATGAGCTGAAAACGCCTCTTGCTGTTATGAAAAGTTGCCTATCTATTTTAAAAGACGGAATTGCAGCCGAAAAAAGGGAACATTACTTTCAGGCAATGGAAGATGAAATACAGCGGATGAACTTGCTGGTTGTGAATATGTTGGATTTGGCTAAGTTTACATCTGGTACCTATCAGCCGGAAATGGCTCCTTTTGAAATAGATAAAGTGATTACCGAAGTATGCAGGTCGCTGGCTGAGCAAATACAGGAGAAAAATCTCTTTCTTAGCTTAAACATTGATTCTCAAAGGGTAGTGGGACATAAAGGGCTAATCAGTCGGGTTATTACTAATTTTCTCAGTAATGCAATCCGACATACGGAGAATGGACATGTAATCGTAATTACTGTAAGAAGCAATGGACAGGCAGCAGAAATCAGCGTAGAAAATCAGGGAAGCCCGATATCAGAGGAAGACAGGAAAAAGATATGGGATCAATTCTACCGTGTCGAGGCGAGGACATCCAAAGCAGGTACGGGTCTTGGACTTTCCATATCCAAGGAAATACTGGAACTTCATCATGCGGTTTATGGTGTGGAAAATACGAAAGATGGCGTCCGCTTTTTCTTTTCACTACCAGTACAATCATAAAACATTGGATATATTTTCACAGCTATGAAGGATTCTTCATGGCTTTTATTTTGCAAAAAATTAGAACAAAAATAATATCCGAACTTTATCTCATCTGCACTTGTTCTGCATTTTGCTGCTGTAATATCTATGTATCAAATAAAGAAAAGAGGTATTTTGTATGAAAAAATTAATGATTCGTTTCTTGATAGGTATTCTTTTGATTAGTATGACTGCCTGCGGGAATCAAACAAGTGAAAAAGATGTTACTACTAAGTTTAAGAACAGTGTATTTATGGGAGATTCCATTACGGAAGGCTTTGTCGTTAATGAAATCCTGCCGAAAGAATCTGTAATAGCTGGGGCGGGAGCTACAGCTGGTTTTATTTATGATGATATGGATACTTTGGTCGAAAAAAAGCCTGATAATGTCTTTATCATGTTGGGATCATGCGATCTTCTCATGCCTGTAGATGATCCTAAAGAATTATTTAGAAATGATTTTATGAAGCTGATTAACAAGATCAAGGAAGAACTACCCGACAGCCAAATATATCTTCAGTCTATTACACCTGTGACACAGGATGCGTTAAAAGAAGATCCCCGTTATAAAGGAATAGAGGAATATAACCAGATTTTAAAAGAATTAGCGGACAAATTATCAGTCAACTATGTAGACATAGGGACATTGGCACAGGAAAACCCCGATTTATTTGCCGAAGATGGTGTTCATTTTAAGAAAGAATTTTATCCGCTGTGGCTGGAGAAGCTTTCTAAATTAATGTAGCGGAGGAGAACATATGGTTTTCAGCAGTCTGTTTTTTACATTTGCTTTTTTGCCAGTCACAGTCATTCTATATTATTCGTTAGGAAAGCATTTGAGGAATATTGTCCTGCTTACTGCAAGCCTGTTTTTCTATGCATGGGGAGAACCTGTCTATGTGTTATTGATGTGCGGTTCCATAATGATTAATTACTGTATAGGTACTCTCTTAGGTAGAGATGATACCACCAGACGAAAAAGGAAGCTTTTTTTAATCATAAGCTTGGTGTTCAATTTAGGCTGTCTCGCTTATTTTAAATACTTCGGTATGATCATAAGTACAATAGCATCCATTGGCGGTTGGAATTTGAATGCGGAAATACCGACGCTTCCAATAGGAATTTCGTTTTACACCTTTCAGACACTATCTCATGTGATTGATGTATACAGGAGAAATATAAAGCCGCAGAAAAGCCTGATTCTATTTGCTCTTTATATTACTATGTTCCCGCAGTTGGTGGCCGGGCCTATCGTGAACTATGCAGACATTGAATTACAGTTGGCTGACAGGAGCATAACATTCAAAAAATTTCACTCCGGGATGCGGCGCTTCCTGTACGGTCTGGCTAAAAAAGTGCTTCTTGCCAATCATATAGGCCTGCTATGGTCCGAAGTAAAAGCTATGCCCAGTACAGAAATTTCAGTGCTCATGGCATGGGCCGGGATTATTGCCTTTACATTGCAGATTTATTTCGATTTTAGCGGGTATTCAGATATGGCCATCGGATTGGGAAAAATGTTTGGATTCCGTTTTAAGGAAAACTTCCGGTATCCATATATTTCGCAAAGCATCTCGGAATTTTGGCGGAGGTGGCATATCTCCCTCGGATCATGGTTTAAGGAATATGTATATATTCCTATTGGCGGGAGCCGTGTTGGTAAGCGGAAACTGATACGGAACCTGTTCATCGTATGGTTTCTCACCGGGCTCTGGCATGGTGCAAGCTGGAATTTTGTTGTATGGGGGCTTTATTTTGGAACGTTAATATATGTAGAAAAATTGTTTTTGCAAAAAAGCATGACACGATGGCCCAAGGCTGTCCGTCATATATACTTATTGCTGTTGGTTGTTATAGGCTGGGTGTTTTTTGAATTTACCAAGCTGACGGATGGGCTGAGTTTTCTACGGATCATGTTTGGAGTGGGAGGTAACCTGCCTTTTGATAATCAAGGAATTGTGAAGCTAAAAGCTTATACCTCTCTTTATATTGTTTGTATCATTGCCGCTTCACCTTGGCCGAAGAAACTGGCACTATTATTTAAAAGAATTCATTGCAATATTTACAGATTAGCAGTAAACGTGTACTATTGTGTACTAATGTTTTTGGGAGCGGCATATATGGTTGGTTCAACCTACAACCCATTTATATATTTTCGATTTTAACTTGGAGGATTGATATGCGAATAAACAACAAAAAAAACTCTGCTATTATACAGAATATCCTGGGTATATTTCCGCTTTTATTTATATTTGCTATGCTTATATTGCATCTGGCCCTACCGGATAAAACCTTTTCCAAAGAGGAGCGACGTTACTTAGCACAATGGCCTGTTTTTCACATTGAAAAAGTATTAAATGGCAGTTATGAGACTAAAGTTGAATCATATTTTTCTGATCAATTCCCTTTTCGAAACTTTTGGGTTTATATTCAGGAAGGCTCCAATCAAATTTTATTTAAAAGGTGATGTTTATTACTTCAATGTGGACAGTAACTCAGCCGACAATACGGAAAGCATAAAACAATGAATTTTTCCGCCAAAACCCTAACACTTTCAATCGGCATCTTTTTTATCTCCTCAAGGCATGTTGAGGCTATTGTGAGGATAGAGAAGAGATAATTAGAATTTCAAGAGGACTTCTTAATAGGAGAAGTTCTTTTTTTATTATTAATATATTGTGTCATAGAACTGTCTTTTGTCATATAGAGGGAAAAAACGAGAAAAATGAACGGCGTTAACAATTATTAATAATTGTGCAATAAATATTCTAATTCTAGAAAATATTTGTTCATACTCATTCAGTATAATTATCTACAAAGGGGGTGCATCGGTTAAACATATTTCATCATATTAATCCAAAGGTGGACAAGCTTTTCTTTATAACACATAGGAAATTATGAACATTAAAAAACTGTGGATAATTTCCGTTATGTGTTTCAAAAAAGTCTTCCTTCAAATCTTTCAATGGAAGACTTTTTTATAAATTAATATTTGGCAGACTGTCTAAAAGGTTAGGAACAAAGGGTGGAAACAAATGTAATCGATTCTCTTTAAAGAAAGGAGCTGATAAGTTTTGCAGTTTGCTATAGCGCTTATTATTTTCGTTTTTAGCCTAGGTGTTTATGAACAAATAAAACATAATAAAAACTTAAACCGTATCGATCTTAGAATTAATGTAAACGGCACAAGGGGTAAATCAACTGCCACAAGGCTAATTACCGGTATCTTAAAGGAAGCAGGGGTTAAGGTTGTTGGAAAAACAACTGGAACCAGTGCGAGAATTATTTATTGGGATAAGGAAGAAGAAGAACCAATCAAACGAGGCCGTCTAGGTCCAAATATTATAGAACAAAAAAAGGTCATTAAAAAAGTAGCCAAGCTTGGTACATCTGCATTTGTATCAGAGTGTATGGCTGTAAATCCCGATTACCAGATTACGTTTCAGGAGAAGCTTGTTAAAGCAAATATTGGAGTTATTGTTAATGTTCGTGAAGACCATATGGATTTGTGTGGTCCGACTTTGGACTTTATTGCAGAGTCCTTTACGGCTACAATTCCCAAAAACGGAACCCTTATTGTTGCGAATAGCAGTTATAATGATTATTTTACACAAGAGGCAAAGAAAAGAAACAGCAGGATAATTATTGCAAATGAAAAAGAAATCCCGGATGGTTATCTGGAAAAGTTTAGATACATAATTTTTCCAGAGAACATTGCTATTGCCCTGGCTGTAGCGAAAGCTCTAGACATTGACAAAGATACTGCGTTGAGGGGAATTTTAAACGCTAATCCTGATCCGGGAGCCTTAATGATACATCCATTATACGACGAAAGCCCAACATATTTTGTCAATGCATTTGCTGCCAATGATCCAAATTCCACACTAATGATTTGGAAGCATATAACCGCTATGGGATATCCAACGGAAAACTCCATGATAATTGTGAATTGCAGACCGGATAGAGTTGACAGAACATTACAGATGGCAGAAGATGTTTTACCAAATATGAATATTGATATTCTCGTTGCAATGGGTGAGTCGGTGAAGCCAATTACCGAGGGAGTTAATATGAAAAAAATATCTCCACAGAAATATATAAATGCTGAAGGATTGTCTCCCCATGAGGTTTATATATTAATTAAGGATTATCTTATAAACAGAACCATCTTTGGCGTTGGAAACATTCACGGTGGTGGAGAAGAATTGGTTGAACTGATCATTCATGAAGAATTTCATCTAGAAGCGGGTCAAGTGCTGCAATTGGCATAGAACTTTAAATTTGAAATAAAAGAATTTCAGCAAATACGCTATTAAAGGAGGTAAACAGTTGCAAACTACGGATATTACCACAGTCATCGTTTTGGGTGTAATTTTCAGCTTGTTATTTACAGAGATTACAGGAGTTTTACCTGCTGGTCTCGTTGTACCTGGATATTTAACATTACTTATGAAACAGCCCCAGGCTATATTCTTAACATTCTTTATCAGCGTTTTGACGTATTTAATCGTTTATTTCGGAGTGAGTAAAGTTACAATTCTATACGGCAAAAGAAAATTTACAGCCGCGATAACGGTAGCAATCGTATTACAGTTTATGATGCATGCAATATTACCATCTGATTATAGTATTATCTCTGGATTGACGGCAGTTGGTATTGTTGTACCTGGATTATTAGCAAACACAATTCAGCGTCAGGGCTTAGCAACAACATTTTTAAGTACCGGATTGCTGATTGGAGTGACTTATGGGAGCGCAATGCTGCTACATGTCACAATATAAAAAAGGCTTCTGATTAGAAGCAATTATAAGGAAGCCTTTTTTGAAACGCATTACGGAAACATACATTAATGAAAAATTTATAGTTTCCTATGCGTTATAAGAAAGGGGGGGTGAAATGAACACTTTATACGGGTTAACACATAACAAACAATGCATGAACACATCGGAAGCTACCAGAAAAAATAGTCAGAATGAAGCTCTTGCGGTTTTTAATGCGCTAACATTGAAAGAAAAATGCCTGTATCTTATTAAGATCAGCAAGAGAAATACTGGCTATCAAGCACTTGTGCTAATGGGATTAACGCTAGTGATTATTGCTGCAGACTATCTATTTACTATGGTTAATTAAGAAAGGGGTAGGATAAGTATGAAAAAACAATTTATCAAAATTCTAACTATTATGGTGTTGTTTGTATTTGGTATTGGTACAAGTGCATATGCATTCACAGCAGGTTATAGTAGTTTTGCTGAACTATATGCATCTGAAGAAGCTACAGACTATACAATTAAAGCTGCTGATATGGGAAGAGATACAACCATTTTAGCGCTGCACGGAGGCGGTATTGAAAGAGGTACTTCAGAATTAGTTGAAGCATTGAAAGGATACGGTAAATACAATACGTATTTATTTGAAGGACTTAAGGCCACTGATAATGGGAGTCTTTTTTTAAGGGCTATCGATTTTGACGAGCCAACAGCTGTCAGTTTAGTAAAAAATTCAGATTACACTGTTTCAGTTATAGGAGCTGCCGGCGATGAGGAAATTACATATATTGGCGGTCAAAATAAAATATTGGCAGAATTGATCAGATTACATCTTATTAACAAAGGATATAATGTAAAAACTTTAAGTATTTCCGACCGCATTGCCGGGGTTATGAACAGCAATATCGTGAATAAGAATAAATTGTTTAATGACAGTTATCAGATTGGCGGCGTTCAGATAGCTATTTCCAAAGGATTAAGAGATAAGCTCGTAACGGATTCCAGTACATTAAATGATTATTCAGGCTCCATCAATGAAGCACTAAGCGTAAGCTGGCCCAAAATAGTTCCCCACTTGCAGAAAATTACTAAATCTGAAGGGATTTTAAATAAGTTTAACCCTTCAAAGCGCAACTTTGATAAGAAAATAGAGCATATATTAGAAAAAGACGCAAAAACGCCTAAGGAATTAATTGAAAATACAAAAGAGTAACCTAAAAAGTATTGTTTGTATAAATAAAAAGGCTGACAAACTACGAAAAGGTAGCTTTAAGCCTTTTTATTTATATCTTTTCGTAATATTTTTACAGGGTGACTTCTATTGGATACTGTTGACTGCCTCACTTATTGCTAAAACATAGCTTTTCAATTTATCATTATTACTGGATAAAAACTGTGTCCTTAAGCCCTTGGATATTTCTAGCTGTACTCCCCGGCCGCTCATATTCTTATTCGCTATGTTGTTTGGCGATATGCCGGCCATATTCTTTGGAGGGTCTAACACAGTAAAACCATACTTGGTCAGAGATTCTTTTATTTTGTTTCCCAATTCAGTGTCTAGGCCTCCAATATAGGTGAATTCTTCTGAACCGGAACAGCCGTGGATGGATAACGTTGTTTTAGATTTCGAAACCATTTCCGATGCAGTTGGTTCATCAAATTTTTCTGAAGTAATATGTAATGTTGAGTTACCTTTGCTTTTTAAACCTGTATATGAATAATAGTTATAATTATTATGGGAAGATAAGGCGTAAGCCAATTCGGTAGTACCTTTTTCAATTTTCCCTCCATGAATTGCAATAACGATCACATCAGAATCTGTCACGGTAGTTTCAATTTCATAGTCGACGTTTTCTACTGTATTTGAACGTAACTCTTTGAAATTACGATAAATGTCAACAGAAGCTGCAGTAGCTGATTGAGCAAATATCAAAGTTATCAGACAACAACAAGCAAAAAGTCGTGTAGAACTTAAAAAACTGCATACTCTCTTTAGAATCATATCCATCAACTCACTTTCCGATAAATGTATATGTTTCTATTATAATAGTATGTACTTGTATTGTCGATATTTATCAAAATTAGTCAATAAAGAGGATGTTTTAAAATGGACCCATTTAAAAAACTAACTGTCATATGGTTAGTCCTATTGATCCTGTTAACTGTTAAAAGCCCATCCTATGGTTATAATAATGAGGCAGAAATTCAAACGGTTTTACTTGCAGAAAGTTTAATAGGCAAACCTTTTAAACAAGGGGGAAATACACCAGAGGAAGGATTTGATAGCACTGGGTTTATTCAGTATGTATTTAGAGAGGAAGGGAATATAGTTCTCCCAGGATCACCTTCGCAGTTATGGAAACTGGGTGAACCCATAGAACGTAGCGAAATACAGCCTGGAGATGTTCTTTTCTTTACTGGAAGCGACAACCTAATACCGGCAATATATAAAGGCGATAATATCATTATCGTTATAGCGACTAATGAAGGTGTAGTAAAACGTGATATAGTAGAAGATTCCTATTGGAGGGATCGGTATAAAGGTACAAGGCGCTACACAAATATAGCGAATGAATTAAACCCTGTAGCCGTAAAAGCCCTTGAAATTGTAGAAAAGGCTATGGACTTGCTTGGGACACCCTATAACCCAGAAGGGAAATCATCAGCCAAAGGCTTTAATACGACTAATTTTGTACGTTATGTTTTTAAGAAAACCCTCGACATACAATTATCTGTCTTTTCCGATAGGATCTATGAAGTAGGGGAATCCATTTCTAAAGAAGACCTTCAACTAGGAGACTTGGTGTTTTTCCAGGGAAGCAGTCTTATACCTGGTATTTATAGAGGAAATGGTATGTTTATCGTTCAAACTACAGAAGGCGTTGCGGAAAGAGATATTGAGAGTGAGTATTGGTCAGATATATATGTAGGTGCAAAACGACTAACCGAGGCAGATATATATTATTCTCAGCCTGAAAATTATAGGGATCATGAGAATGTAGTTATTCGAGAAGCAATGAAATATATAGGAACTCCTTATTTGCTAGGTGGCGAGACAACTGATGGTTTTGACTGTTCTTATTTAGTTCAGACAGTCTTTAGAGATGCTAAAAAGATTTATTTGCCTCGCATAACTTATAAACAAGCTGTAGTAGGCGAAACTATCGATTTTGAAAACAAGCGCCCTGGAGACGTGATTTATTTTAAAGGAAAATCGGAGAAAGAAATATCACATGCTGCTATTTATCTAGGAAATAATTACATAATTCATGCATCCGGCGACGAAGGTATGACTACAATCAGCTATTTAGGGCCATATTGGCTCGGCCGCCTTGCAGTAGTAAAGCGTTTTGACTCCCTTAGTTTGAGACTAGATTCAAAAGTAGTTGAAGAAGCATATAAAACCCTGGGGATACCTTACTTAGCAGGAGGAAATACCAAAGAAGGCTTTGATTACTCTGGGTTTATACAATACGTTATGAAAGCAGGTTTAGATATTGATCTACCAAGATATTCATCTCAACAATGGGCTTTAGGAAAGGAAATAGAAAGGGAAGATTTAAATATTGGAGATGTTCTATTCTTCCAAGGATCCAATAAGGTACTACTACCAGGATTATATATTGGAAATGAGCAGTTTATGATCGTAACAGAATCTGAAGGTGTAGCAATTCGTGATCTTAATATCTCAGATAGTTATTGGACTCCACGATATGTTGGAGCAAGACGATATGAAAAAATCAATAGCATTGGGCAAACAAACATAGTTAAACCCACGGTAAATCCATTAATACAAAAAAATGTTTCAAAAAAACTTCAAAAAACCTTAGGAATTGGAATAATTATCCTTGCACTTCTTATCTATTTGGGATATCGGTTTATTAAATCATTAGTCAAAACTAAATGAAATGAATTCTTTTGTCAAGAAGCAACTTATCAACATCAGTTTGACCATAAATCCTATACCCTAACGAGTTTATTCTTGCCAGCTTAAGAATATTGATCTCATCATAGTATCCAAAAAATTGCTTGATTTTGGAGAATAATGCCGAATACTATTTTTAGTTTAAATGACTAATTTTTTTATTGTCTGAATTTCAATGTTTAGTCAGTCAACTGCTGCAAATTCTAGTGAAATTTAGTAAAGTAGGTGGATTTTAAAAATGAACCAATTTAAAAAACTAAATGTCATATGGTTAGTCCTATTGATTCTGTTAACTTTTATAGTCCCATCCTATGGTTATAGTAATGAGACAGAAATTCAAACGGTTTTACTTGCAGAAAGTTTAATAGGCAAACCTTTTATACAAGGGGGAAATATACCAGAGGAAGGATTTGATAGTACGGGGTTTATTCAGTATGTTTTTAGAGAGGGAGAAAATATAGTCCTCCCAGGATCACCTTCGCAGTTATGGAAACTGGGTGAACCTATAGAACGTAGTGAAATACAGCCTGGAGATGTTCTTTTCTTTACCGCAAGCAACAACCTGATACCAGCAATATATAAAGGCGATAATATCATTATCGTTGTAACGACCAATGAAGGTGTAGTAAAAAGGAATATCGTAGAAGATTCCTATTGGAGAGATCGGTATAAAGGTGCAAGGCGCTATACAAATATAGCGAATGAATTAAATCCTGCAGCCGTAAAAGCCCTTGAATTAGCAGGATCTCCTTATGAGCTTGGAGGTAATGATCCAAATGGTTTTGATCATTCAGGCTTTGTACAATACGTTTTTCGTGAAGTATACAAACTGGATTTTCCAAGAACTGCGAACGAACAATGGCGAGTAGGTATGGAAGTAGATACGGTTGATCTTAAATCTGGTGATGTACTATTCTTTCAAGGTAGCAGTGTACGACTACCAGGAATTTACATAGACAATGGTATTTTTGCTATTGTTATAACGAATGGGGTTGCTGTAGTAGATCTGGAAGCAAGTGATTATTGGAAATCCAGGTTGCTGGGAGCAAGACGGTTTACTAAGAATATTATTGAGGAATCCGTCGTAAGCAATCCAATTGTAGAAAAGGCTATGGACTTGCTTGGGACACCCTATAACTCCGAAGGGAAATCACCAACCGAAGGATTTAATACCACTAATTTTGTTCGTTATGTTTTTAAGGAAACCCTCAACATACAACTATCTGTTTTTTCCGATAGGATCTATGAAGTAGGCGAATCCATTTCTAAAGAAGAGCTTCAAGCAGGAGACTTGGTATTTTTCCAGGGAAGCAGTCTTATACCTGGTATTTACAAAGGAAATGGTAGATTTATCGTTCAAACTACAGAAGGCGTTGCGGAAAGGGATATTGAGAGTGAGTATTGGTCAGATATATATGTAGGCGCAAAACGACTAACCGAGGCAGATATATATTATTCTCAGCCTGAAAATTATAGGGAACATGAGAATGTAGTTATTCGAGAAGCAATGAAATATATAGGAACTCCTTATTTGTTAGGTGGCGAGACAACTGATGGTTTTGACTGTTCTTATTTAGTTCAGACAGTCTTTAGAGATGCTAAAAAGATTTATTTGCCTCGCATAACTTATAAACAAGCTGTAGTAGGCGAAACCATCGATTTTGAAAACAAGCGCCCTGGAGACGTGATTTATTTTAAAGGAAAATGGCAGCAGGACGGGAAAACACATCATGCCGCAATTTATCTGGGAAATAATTATATCATTCATGCATCTGGTGACGAAGGTATGACGACAATCAGCTATTTAGGACAATATTTGCTGGATCGCTATTTAGTCGTAAAGCGCTTTGACTCCCTCAGTTTGAGGCTGGATTCTAAAGTAGTTGAAGAAGCATATAAAACCCTGGGAGTACCTTACTTAGCAGGAGGAAATACCATAGAAGGCTTTGATCACTCCGGGTTTGTACAATACGTTATGAAAGCAGGTTTAGATATTGATCTGCCAAGATATTCATTTCAACAATGGGCTTTAGGAAATAAAATAGAAAGGGAAAATTTAGATATTGGAGATGTTCTATTTTTCCAAGGATCCGATGAGGTACTGCTACCAGGATTATATATTGGAAATGGGCAGTTTATCATCGTAACAGAATCTGAAGGTGTAGCAATTCGTGATCTTAATATCTCAGATAGTCATTGGAGTCAACGATATGTTGGGGCAAGACGATATGAAAAAATCGAAAATACCCACTCTGCTGTCATCAAGGCTAAAGAATATATAGATGTCTCATTTGAAGACTACATGACAGCACAATTTGTACAAAAAGTATTCAATGAAGCACCGGATATTCATTTAGAATTACCCTCTAAGGCCTATGAGCAATGGAATTTGGGTCAAGCAATTTCACCAGAAGCACTGAAAGAAGGAGATCTTATATTTTTTAGAAGCAATCTATCCGAAGATACACCATCGACGACAGGTATATATGCAGGGGAAGGTTCATTTATCATACTTACAAGTACAGGAGTAAAAGAAAGAAACTTAAGATATCACCAGGATTGGAGCGAACGATACTTGGGAGCAAGACGATTGCTTTAAGCAATAATAGCAGTAATTGCACTATGATAGCCTGGCTGCTGCAGTGACTATTGTGATGGATTATATATTTCGAAGAAGTTGAACATATGCTAACTGCAACACTCCATGCATGTTGAGTGTGTCATGAAGATCGAGAAGTTATAAGACTCATATCAAGGCTTTGAAGGTTTTAAGTGAATATAGGAGTACTTATCATAGGAATTCAATAGTCTTAAGACAGGACAGAATCAGGTGCGATCTTCTTGTAAAGAATTAGATCTTACATGCTTTGAGAATGGAATGGGCACCGTTAAGGAGCCTGAGTGGGAGAATATGACCTATACAAATATTATAAGTTAGGGAAACAGTGCAAAGATTTCATCGTCTAACTACCATAGATGTAAATGAACTATTTTATTAGAGGAGGAGAAGACATGAAATCAAAATTTGCAAAGGCTATATCAGTATGTGCAATAGTAGCAATGACAGGCTTATCTACGGTGGGGGCAGCTACGGTATACAATAACGTAAGTGCTACATTGAGGCCGGATATAATGGTGAAGTACAACAATGAAGCTATTGAGTTAAAGGACTCAAATGATGAGTTAATAACTCCAATAATAATAAATGGCAGCACCTACTTACCGATAAGGGCAATAGCGAATTTAACAGGATTAAATATTGATTGGGACAATGAAAGCCAGACAATACTTATTGAGGATATGACTGAAGAAAAGGATGAAATAGGTGTAAGGGGTGTAGTCAAAAATCTGGTTAAAGGCAAGGATGGTGTAACCTTTTTAATTGAAGGAAAGCTGGATGAGGATACTATGCTAGATAAAGCCTATGTTACCGTCAATATGCAAACTACAGTAATGAGGAATGGTGTGGAAATAACTAGGAACTTTGCCTATGGGGAAATTAAAGAAGGAGATATTGTGGAGGCCGTCTTTACAGGTCCTATTGCAAAATCTTATCCGGCCCAAGCCATGGCGAAAAAGATCAATATATTATCAGAGGAAACAAATTCACCTGTCATAAATGCAAAAGTTAAGGCTCCGGATGTTGTGGGCAAAATAATAGAGATTGAGGAAGGAGGAAAACGCGTATTAGTAGATTCTAAAGACACTACTGTTAATGGTCTGATTTGGATAACCATAAATGAAGAAACCAACTTTTTTGAGAACATTTCAGAGGATATAGCTATTGGCTATAGAAATGTCAGCAGAGAATTTAAAGTAGGAAATCACGTAGAGATAATAATAGACGGAGCGATTATGGAATCCTATCCAATGCAGGCAGCAGCTGACGCAGTTGCAGTAAACGAAAAGAGATAAATAAAAGACGGGCCGTCCTAGCAATAGCAAGTAGGGGACGGTCCTTGTTTGATTTTTAGGCAGGGAGAAGCGAAATGGGAATAATTTAATCTATGTTAGTAGTTTTGTTAGTCTATAGGTCTGAGGATTTTTGAAATTTGGTGGTATTCTTACATTGAGGGGACGAAATTTTGATATTCATTATATATTTGCAATAAGGTCTTCTCGCAATAAGTGAACAAGTAAGATGAAGCTGCACCTGAAGCGGGTGCAGTTTTATTTTGACTCGAGTAGGATATACTCTTAATGCTGCAAAATCATTGTGTCCTGTTATTTGAAATCGTGATGGTTGAAATGTTCGAGCATTTCTATAAAATTTTCAAGTTGGGAATCATCCCATTTTGAAATGCGTTCATAGAATGCAGATTCTTTCTCTTTTAAAGCATCTACAGTCTTTTGTCGTCCAAGTTCAGTCAAAGATAACAATACTCCTCTACGATCATTAGGAGATGGTTCACTCTTCGCGTAACCCAAGCGCTTGAGCTGATTGGTAAGGCGGCTAACAGAGCTGCGATCCATGGCTGTTGATTCAGCTAAAACTGTGGCACTTGTTGGACCAAATGAGAAGAGCCAACGAACAATAAGAAAAGCAGCTGGCTGTAATGTCGAATCAAAACGTGCTGCTGTTCTGACATTAAGTGCATGTGAGGCACTAATAAGTGCATTTAACTGTTTTCCCAGCTCCTGTTCTAACTGTACTCTTGTGGTATTTTTGTTATGCGTAGTACCCTTCATAGTTCACCTCAATTTAGTATATTTTCTTATAGAATAAAATACTTAACATATATCAAATATATCGGCATATTTGATATATGTCAAGTATATGAGTTTATTTGTTTCATGTCAAGCTAATAAGGTATCTAATTATACAATTTAAAAAACAGTGTAGAAATGTAATCTGAACGGACAATCAACTAAACAAAACTAAGGGGGATTATTATGATGACTCATCAAGTTGTTGTGATCACAGGTGCTACCAGCGGTCTTGGACAATTGGTGGCAATTGAACTTGCAAAGCGCGGTGCCCATCTTGTATTGATAGCCAGGAACAAGAATCGGGCTGAAATGACTAAAAAAATGATAATGGATTTTACGCAAGAATCAAAGCTAGACTTTTTTTTCGGAGACCTATCATTGATGGAAGATGTTAAGCGGGTTGGAAATGAAATTAAAACTGCATATCCAAAGATTGATGTGCTGGTGAATAATGCTGGGATACACGCATTTGAGCAGCGAATAACTTCTGAGGGCTTTTCAGAAATGATAGCAGTGAACTATTTAGCACCATGGTTATTGACGCATACATTGCAACAATCTCTAATAATGTCAAGAAATGCAAGGATTGTCAATGTAGCTTCTGAAGCATCACGTAACCATGGAGAATTTAAGCTGCCTGAGGATTTGACTAATACATCTTCATTTACTGCTAGGGGTTCGTCTGCTCTTTATGGAAAAACAAAACTATTCAATATTATGTTTACTGGAGAACTGGCGAGGCAGCTCTCTGGAACGGGAGTCACTGTTAATGCACTTAATCCAGGTTTTAATGTCACGGGTCTAGGGCGTGAGCTTTGGTTTGCTTCCATGCTTGAACATATACTGAAAGTTTTGCATATAGGAGATCCGCGCAAAGGTGCTGACATTATTATTCGATTAGTTGTAGAACCGCAATATAATGGGGTTACTGGTGGGTATTTCAATGTTGGAACTGGGAAGCCTATAGTGCCTGTATGTCCAGGCGGAGAAATCACTATGCAGAATAAACTGTGGAATGATACCAAAGAATTGTTGCAGCGAAGAGGTTTTATAGAGTAAATAGATATAAACCGGTTGCATATGACATGGGAAGGTTCCCAGTCATGATAATATTTTAAGTGAGCTTATACATGCTAACTGCAACACACCACCCGTTGTGAGGACGTAGCGTTAGTGGTTAGGGAGTAGAAAAGATTAAAAAATTCTCTGTTGAAAATAATTTTCATTAATTTAAACTTGTTGTGAGCAGAGTGTTTACATTATAGGAGGGTATTATGATAGTAAAATATCCCTGGGCTCAATTGGCCAAGGGATATTTTACTATTTAGTATTGGATATAATTAGAAAATTACTTCTTGGTTAGGTTTAGAGTGTTTGAGTAGCAGACTCAACTGTAATCTCCAGAACTCTACTGAGGAATGGAAACTTTTGCTTCATCATATCAAATTCTGAGCCAGATTCGATAAATTTAGCAGTGCCTTCAATGAGAAATCCTGTTCCCATATACTTGTAACCCATTACTTCTTTGCTCCCCAACGTAACTTTAACACTATTGTTTTGTTCAATGTTCTTCTGCGTTTTCCGCATGCCGGCAGCAGGAATAAGGATTTTGTTATCCTCAATAACAAGGTATGAATTCCACGTATTAACTACATGGGCTCCATTATCACCGCAAGATACAATTGCTACAACACCTTCATGAGATAGAACTTCAAAGAATTTTTCATTTAACATTGTAATCCTCCTATATTGATTAATAAATTGACAGATTGATATTATTAGTATAATATCTAATTGGACTTGTTAAAATAACCAATTTTAAATATTTTATAGGATACAGTTGGAGGTATAAATATGATTATACTAAAAAATGATGTACGTACACCTCTATATATACAAATCTACGAACAACTCAAAGAGGAAATCATTACGGGTGCACTACCCGATGGCTCAAAGCTTCCCTCCACACGTCATCTTGCAGAAATGCTGGCTGTTGGAAGGAACACCGTGGAAAACGCATACTTGCAGCTTGCCTCGGAAGGTTATGTTGAAAGTAGAATCGGAAGTGGATTTTTTGTACAGAATATTCATGATATGATGCGCTTGGCTAATGAAGAAAAGCATCATGAACTTCCAATAATAGTATCAAGCACTGAAAAAAATAATATGCACAAGATTTACCCATATAATTTTGAATACGGACATTTAAGCTCTCAGGATTTTCCACTAAATATATGGAGAAAGGTTTCAACTAAAGCTTTAGCGTCCTTGACTGCTGACGATATGACTATGTATTGCGATCGAAAGGGCGAGCTGCAGCTAAGAAAGGATTTAGCAGATTATTTGAGAAGATCTAGGGGAGTTTCATGTGACCCTGAACAAATCATCCTTTGTTCAGGCTTTGAGTATGCAATATCCTTATTGAGTCAGCTGTTACAAAAGACTTTCGATCAAATTGCTTTAGAAGATCCGGGATACTCAGGAGCGAGAGATATATTTAAAAATAATGGATTAAAAGTTGTTCCTGTTGGTATTGAAAAAGATGGAGTAAATGTGAAGGAGTTAGAAAAATCTTTTGCTAAAATGGTTTATGTGACACCCTCTCATCAATTTCCAAGCGGTGTGGTCATGCCAATACAAAAGAGATTGCTCTTATTAGATTGGGCAAGACAAAACAATGGAGTTATTATTGAAGATGACTATGACAGCGAATTGCGCTATAATTCCAGACCTATTCCGTCAATAAGTAGTGTTGCGAGAAATGAAGATGTTATATATATCGGAACAATGTCAAAAGCCTTATCTCCAAGTCTGCGTATAAGTTATATGGTATTGCCTCAAAAGTGGATGACGCGTTATGACGAAGAATTTAAAATGTATCAGTCACCTGTTTCTTTATTACAACAGCGAATTCTTCAAGAATACATTCATTCTGGGCATTGGGAAAGGCATTTGCGTAAGGTATGTATCGCAAATAAGAAAAAACATGATCTGCTGATTCGCACTATCCAGGAGTTAATGGGTAATAAGGTAATAATTCATGGTAAAAATGCTGGGCTACACATTTTACTGGAATCAACACAGGGTTTAAAGGAAAAAGAGATGATTGAGAAAGCCAGAGAACATGGCGTATTGGTTTATCCTGTATCCATGTTCTGGATAGATAAAAGTCGTTATCCTGACAACATGGTTTTGTTAGGCTTTGGAAATGTATCGGAGAATGATATCGTTGAAGGAATAAAACAACTGGCACAAGCATGGGAAAACACAGTTTAGGTTTGGTTAGTAGTTAATCATTTGGATTTCAAGTTGGCGCAGTCGTGTATAGGATAAGGGACGGCAGACTGTGTGACAATTAATAGGAATTAAAAGATATGCAGGAAATAGAAATTACAAAAAGGATTTTCCTCTCGCTTGCCGAATGCTACTTTGTGAAGTGAATATTATCATTGAAGGAGCGGAATTCCGATGGCATATATCAAAGGTGAAGATAGAAACCAAGTAATAATGTTTCCTGAATACCTTGACGAGTATATTGCAGAAGAAAATCCAGTACGTGTAATAGATGTTTTTGTAGATGGACTAGATATAGAACAGCTAGGTTTCAAAAGGACAGATGGCTAAAAATCAGTTATGATATAGATAGAATAAAAAGAATGCGTTAGAATTAATGGCGTGAGAGTGAAGACTTTCACGTCTATTATTTTAGAAAAATACATGAATATTTTGGCTTAAGGATATAATGAAAATTATAATTTTAACATATAAATGTATATCAAAAAGCAGTCTGATGCGAAGGGTATGGGATGGGCTATAAAGACAATTTTCAGAAATATACCTTGACGCCAAGGGGGTACCAGCTTTAAGCGACATCTTTTTTGTACACTTAAGGCATGTAGAGAATATTATGCTACCTTATAAAAATAGGTCGTGATAAACTTATAGAGAGGACTAGGGTGTTTCAATAAAAGTATGTAAAGGAGAGATAAGGAATGAGTAAAGTTTATTTTATCGGAAATTCTGGCACAGACTACACTGAACTGGGAAAGGATGCTTTAAAACTATTGCAAAAAGTAGTAACTGAGACTGGCCACCAGTTTGAGAAGGAGGTACCCTTAAAGGTTCATTTTGGAGAAAAAGGAAACACAACATTCATACCAGCTGTCTGTTATGACGAAACCATTGATTATCTTATGAAAAATGGCGTATCAACATCCTATATTGAAACCAATGTGTTATATAGGGGATCAAGAACAACCTCAGATAGTCATATTCAAACTGCAAGAAGTCATGGATTCACCCAGATTCCGATTATCATAGCAGATGGGGAAGTGGGTACAGAATACGATGAAATAGAAATAAACAAGGAATACATAGACAGATGCAAAATAGGTAAAGCCTATGGTAACTATAAGCAATTTATCGTAATGAGTCATTTCAAAGGACATATAGAGGCGGGCTTTGGTGGTGCACTAAAACAACTAAGCATGGGATTTGCTGCAAGAGGAGGAAAGCTAGCTCAGCATTCGGGAATATCTCCTATTGTGAATGCTGAAAAATGTGTGGGATGTGATCTTTGTGTGAGCAAATGTGATTTTGATGCCATTTATAGGACCGACAGTGCAGTCATTGATGAGAGCAAATGTATCGGATGCGCCGGATGTATTGCTGTTTGTCCGAAAGGCGCTATCAGAAACACATGGGGTGGCTCTAATTTCCTTGAAAAAATGGCAGAATATGCGTATGGAGCAGCAAAGGACAAGGATATCATCTATATTACCTTCCTTCATAATATCACTAAGGATTGTGATTGTATGGGTAAGGCGATGAAGCCGATAGCAGAAAATATTGGTATTCTTGCAGGGAAGGATCCGGTTGCTTTAGATACTGCCTGTCTCGATTTGGTGCAGAAGAATAGTGGAGAAAAGCTTTTTGAAAATGGTAGGATATCTCTTTCTCATGCTGAAAAAATCGGATTAGGCTCCATGCAGTATCAGCTTATAGAAGTCAAGTAAGACTAACGCTAGGATTAGCGGTCCAGTACCTATTTTATCTCCAATAAGCCACAAGACTAACGTCCTGTGGCTTTAATTATGTAACGAAAACCCCCGGTTCTACCGAGGCCGCTGAAAAATAGATAGTTTTTCAGCTAAATCAATTGTACAAAATAAGACACATCAAAATTTGAAGAATAATTCAAATTTTGATGTGTT
>NZ_JACHEN010000036.1 GCF_014205875.1 Anaerosolibacter carboniphilus | reverse complement strand
TTGATCATAAGTTTTTTTCTTACCCATAAGGACACCTCCATCTTACTTTTATTATACTAGCTTTGATGTGTGTCCATCAAATTGGGTAAAGGTCAATGATACCAATGACAAGCATATTACCACTCGAGCAAACTTAATCACAAGTATAAATATTTTTTAAATTTTAATACTATAAAGAAGCTCGTATACAAGTGGAGGGGAAAGTATGTTATATATAATCATGTTAGTTGCTATCTCCGTTTGGATGATTCTGTTAATTCTCACAAAGAAACTTTCCTGGCATTCTATTGTAGCTGGGTATGCGATCGGTGTCTTCTTTGCAGATATTTTTGAAGTTTCATTAAACCTGCTACTGAATCTGTATAAGTTTCCAACCCACTTATCAACAAATCCTATCTATGAAAATGAAATAGGCATTATATTCGCAGATACACTAATTTTACCCTTTACTATAATTATATTCCTTCATTACACAAAGAAAGATCATCCCTGGAGAGCAACGCTTCCATTCGCAATATTATTTATAATCTTAGAATATTTCTTCGTAAAATTAGGATATATAAAGTATATTCATTGGAGCTTGGCTTATTCTGCCTTACTCTATATAGCTTCTATCCGCTTTTTTGCATATTTAGCCCCATACATCAAAGATTACAATCCTCCTATTCCATACCCTGTTCTACTGCTTAGTTTCTCACATACTATAATCATGTGGGTCGGTGCTACGTTCGCATTACCTATATTCAAGATGTATCAATTCAGACCGAATGTCTTCAAGGATATAATGGCTGACTGCCGTTTTACAGATCTGCTTTCTGGAGACGTGTTAGCTGTAATCTGTGCAATATTGGTTCCAAAAATACCCAATCGCCTAAAGCTGCTATTTTTCACCATTACTGCTTTCATTGGCGTGGCTTTCGCATTATATGCTTACTATGGTGGATGGCTAATCTACCATCGTTGGAATCATCTTCTTATGATGCTGAGATATTTTGTGCCCATATACTTGATTATGTTGTACGATCGTTGGGAATCGGCTTACCGAATACATAAGTTGACTTAGATTAAAAATTGACGGTCAATAGTATTTACATGAAACTAGTCTAATATTTTAGTTATGTTATAGAATAATGTTGACTTTACAAATTAAATAAATATTGCGGCACAACCGTAGGGACGTGCATTGCACGTCCCTTATGCTGGGCTACGACCCTATTCTTTGACGTCCAATGGGCGCCCCTAGTGAACCTACTGAACCAGTCTTATGTTCCATTATTCTGCAATAACGAAGTAATTTCATTATGCAGAATATAGGTATTCTTTGTACATAAACGAAACAATATAATTTTCAACTCTATTCTTAAACAAATCCTATTTTTTCAATAAAAATTTCCATTCCGTCTGATAACCATAGTTAATTATCAAATAATCGACACTGTATTATATGTCTTGTTATTTTCTTAATGATATGATAGTATATTACACCTGAAAATCGATTGAATATATATGCTCATCTTTATAGAGAGTCCATACGGGAGGATTATTATGAGCAATGATATGACGAAAGGTAGTGTTTTTAAAATATTGCTTTCTTTTACAATCCCACTTATTTTAACGGGATTGTTGCAACAATTATATTACATTACTGATTCGATGATCGTTGGAAACTTCATTGGTGAAGCAGCATTGGCAGCGGTTGGAGTCTCTTCTCCTGTCTTAAATGTGTTCATCTTTATTGTCACAGGTCTGGTTTCTGGATATACCATTCTTATTTCTCAGTACTATGGAGCAAAAGAATATAAAAAGATATCAAAGCTATCAAGCACATTTTTCATATTTATCATGTTTTCCGCCTTTGTAATATCTATAGCTGGATTCATTTTTAGAGAAAACATTTTAAACTTATTGCATACACCAATTGAGGTTTTACAGCAGTCCAGTAAATACTTGTCCATTGTTTTTATTGGTGTTCCTGCCTTAGTTCTTTATAATCTCTGCAGTTCATTGCTTCGCGGTATTGGAGATAGCAAAACACCTCTATAT
This sequence comes from Anaerosolibacter carboniphilus, assembly GCF_014205875.1. Lineage (GTDB taxonomy): Bacteria > Bacillota > Clostridia > Peptostreptococcales > Thermotaleaceae > Anaerosolibacter > Anaerosolibacter carboniphilus. Next base: position 55,069 of record NZ_JACHEN010000036.1, on the reverse strand, counting down.
GCTATTATACTTTCAACCGCAATTAACATCATTTTAGATTTAGTATTTGTAAAATTATTTTTTTGGGGTATTAAAGGTGTAGCTATTGCCACAGTCATTGCTCAAATCATTTCAAGCGTATTTCTTCTTATCAGTATTTATAAGAAGCATCCTATGTTCAGAATTTCTTTCCTGAAAAATTCTATAGATCTTACTCTGTTTTTTGATAGTATGAAATTGGGCGCACCAAAAATGATTCAATCCAGCATTGCTTCTGTCGGTTCTTTACTTTTGCAGAATGTTATGAACACGTTTGGCATTGAAGTGGTGACCGCAATTACAACTGCTTATAAAATTGATACTTTAACAATATTACCAATTATCAATATTTCAATAGCTATTTCAATTTTTGTTGGTCAAAATATTGGTGCAAATAATATGGCACGAGCTAAAGAAGGTTTAAGAAAAGGAATTTTTATTTCCTTAATCGTATCTATTGTTATCACTACAATCGTTGTATTGGCGGGTAAGGGATTTATGAAATCCTTTGGCGTTTCCGACGCTGTGGCCGCTATTGGCCAACGATTTTTCCGTACCTGTGCTATATTTTATCCTATATTAGCTCTAGAAAATGCATATGCTGCATTTTTACAAGGAAATAAAGACGTTGTTTTCACTTCCATAAGCAATATACTCTCACTTGCTCTCAGAGTACTTTTATCCTATACGCTGGCTGGCATACTTGGTTCAGACGTAATAGCTTTAAGTGAAATTTGCTCTTGGGTTTTGGGAGCTATTCTTTGTTTTTCCCGATACAAAAGCAACAGTTGGCAAAAATTAAATTCGAAATCCATTAGTACTGCAACTGAATAATACAATATCTTTCTGTAGTGAGTAAAAATAACACCATACATTTGATAAAACTACTTAGTAAATTCTAAGTAGTTTTTTTATACGTATCCTCTTATGCCATCATAAAGTAGCAGGCAGACAAGTGCCTATCTCTTCGCACGTAATCAAATGGAAGTGTGTTAGGATACCATATCAGACGAAAGTGCATATAATATATACATAGATTTTTTTGAGTGGAGGTATATAAAATGAGACAGTTCTTTAATCCTTATCATTTGCCAACTGCTTTTCCACCTCAGCATCAACCCCAACAACCAGGTATTGAAGCTATAATGGTTCCGAAACCCATTTCTGAATCCCCATCGCCGGAGAAGCCGGGAGGAAAACTATTGAACAAGGTAGCAGTTATAACAGGTGGAGATAGTGGAATCGGCAGGGCTGTTGCTTATTCCTTTGCAAAAGAAGGAGCGGATATTGTCATCGTTTAATTAAATGAACATTTTGATGCAGCCGAAACAAGGTCTAGAATAAAGCAATTGGGTAGAAGGTGTATCACTATTGCCGCCGATATCCGTTTCGAGAAAAACTGCCAGTTCATTGTCGAACAGACTATTCGTAGTTTCGGGAAATTAGATATACTAGTAAATAACGCTGCTGTGCTTTTTCAAAGTAACCAATTAGAAAACATAACAAGAAACCAATTGGAACTGACCTTTGGTGTAAATGTGTTTTCATGTTTTTATTTAACTAAGGCTGCTTTACATTATATGAAACCAGGTGGCTCAATTATTAACACTTCATCCATAGCTGCTTTTAAGCCATATGGACTTGCTGTTGATTATGAAGCCTCAAAAGGTGCTATTGTTGCATTTACCGGGTCTTTATCCAGAACTTTGCTTTCGCGAGGTATTCGTGTAAATTGTATAGCCCCTGGTGAAACTAGGACACCTTTAATTCCTGCAGCCTTTACTCCTGAGATTGTCGCCTCATGGGGTACCCAGACTCCTATGGGAAGAGCCGCTCAGCCCTTTGAGATTGCACCGGGCTTTGTGTTTTTAGCCTCGGATGATTCAAGTTATATTACAGGTCAAACACTTCGCATATATGCTCAGTAGATTAAAATTCATTATGAAAAATAGGTATTCTTTTTGAATACATAAGATATGCAAGCGCCCAACCCAAATTATGGACCAATCCACCTATTACAGGATTAATAAGATCGATTGCCGCAAGAAGAAAAGTGACAGAGTTAATTCCAGTGAATATCTGACAATGTTAAAGGAAAAAATAGTACTTGTTAATACAAATTTTTATTAATACTTTATTTGTATTAAATATTACAAATTAAACTTTTAGGGGTATTTTATGTCCAATCTATTTTGGTATATTCTTTTAGCTATCATCGGCGTAGTAATTACCACCTATACTCTATATATGAAAAAAGACATTTATAAGGTTTCTACCCTAATGGTGTTTTTTTTATTCGCAGCAGGCGGCACATGGATTGGAGAATTTATCGTACTTGGCCTTTTTAATTCTTACGCATATAAAACCGGTGTGTTTACGGATCCTTGGGCTCAAAACTTACTAGGGCACCTAATACTCAATACGACCCTCTATCCAGCAGTAGCAATCGTGATGGTGGCTTATTCTCTGGGGTATGGTTGGATTTCCTTTGTCACAGCCTTGTTCGCCATTTTAGAGTATCTGTTTATCAAAATAGGAATATATGAGCACCATTGGTGGAAATACTATATGACAGCCATTGCAATTGTCATCTTTTTGCTTATCTGCAGATACTGGTTTTCTAAAATGAATCAGAAACCCCATGGCCTAACAAGAGCATTTATATTCTACTTTGTAGCAATGGTCATCGTACACATTCCCGCTCCTATACTACTGCTTCTAGGGAAAGTACACTATCAGATAGATTTTGTTAACAATTATTGGGATAACTTTTATTTATCCAGTACCATCATTATATTTTTTTACCATTTGATTGAAACTTTCTTATTGGTAATATTCGTATGTATCCTTAAAAATAAGATTTGGAAGTTGGCGCCATTTATCCTTTCTATTGTAGCTCAAAGCGTATTTGCTAAGATGAACATCTTGGTTTTAGATGCCGGATGGAACTTGGTTTACACAATACTTATCTATGAAATATTTATTCTAATATTCATTCTGCTAGAAAAATACAGTTTAAGATCAAAATTAAATATATTTGAATAAAATTAACATGCGATATTCTTTTGAAATAGCATTTACTATTGTATAATAAATATGATATAGAGTTTTATTCACTCATATCGCTAGGGGTATCTGCTCCACAGGCTATTATACTAATATACAAATGAGTCGCATCAAGAATTCATAAATAAAATTTCAAAAGAGAGGCTTATAGGATGAATATTTATATAGCATTCTTACGAGGGATTAATGTAGGCGGAAGAAATGTAATCAAAATGGCTGATTTAAAGCAAACGTTTGAAGCAATCGGTCTTGGCCGGGTGCAAACGTACATACAAAGTGGTAATGTTCTATTTGAATCAAACGAGGATGAAGAATCACTTACCCTGAAAATTGAACAGAAAATTGTTGAAGATTACGGATTATCAATTACAGTTGTTTTGAGAACGGCGGAGGAGTTAGAGCGTATTGTACAAAATTGCCCGTTCTCAAAGGAACAAGTATTAGAAGCGGAATCGTTATCACAAGTAGAGAGCTTATATGTTTCGCTGATGGCTCAAATCCCTTCAAAAGAGAAAGTTGAACAATTAAGCGTTTATGAAAGTCAAGAAGATATGTACAAAATCAAAGGTCGAGATATTTATCTTTTATTCCGTCATAGCATTCGTAATTCTAAACTTGCTAACAATCTTCAGAAGCTAGATGTGCCTGCTACCGTACGAAACTGGAAAACACTAAGCAAGCTCTCCATGTTAGCGAAGACCATAAAGCATTGATTTCAAAACCCATAAACTATATTCGATCTACCAGCGTGCCAGAAACTGGCACGCTACTTTTTTCTAAAACAATGTAATAATTCATGTCATAATGTGACTAATTATATGAAAGGAGGATTCAAATGAAGCAAATAGAGAAACTATATTTAAAATATAAGCAAGAGATATATAATTATTTGTTGAGTATTACCCATAATCCTACCCTTTCAGAAGATTTACTCTCAGAGACATTTGTAAAGGCAATCTACTCTATTACCAATTTCAAGGGTAATTCATCCATTAAAACATGGCTATTTGGCATTGCTCGCCATTTATGGCTTCAAAATTTACGTAAAGACAAACCCTCTGTGGAATATAGCGACCTTTTAGAACTATATGTTACGGACAGTACGATGGATATCTTTATTACAAAACAAATAGGCGATAGAGTATGGGAGCTTCTAAAAACAAAAGATGAGCAAACACAAAAAATAGTTAGCATGCGTATAAACGGGATAAGTTACTATGAAATATCAGAAAAAATAAGTATTTCTGAGAACTCAGCAAGAGTAATAGATTTTAGAACGAAAAAGTGGCTTAAGTCTATTTTGAAAAAGGAGGAATTAATTTGAACATATCCTGCGATGTTATTTTGGATTTAATACCACTTGTGAAGGATCATGTGGCAAGTAAGGATAGTACGAAATTAGTCTCTGAGCATCTGAAAAACTGTGAAAGCTGTAAACATGAGTTTGAAAATTACACTTTGCCAATAGGAACAGAAATTGACGATAAAAGAATTCTATCTTCAATCAAGAAAAAACTGTTTTTTATCACATCAGCATTATTATTTATAGGAGCTTTTATCGGGATGGTATTAAATAAAAATTCGTCTTCAAGCTTTATGCCATCAATTATTATGGTTTTGAGCATTATTTTTATAGGCGTACTAATATTTAAATTTGATTTGAAAGGAGATAACCGCATGAGCAGATTTTTTATAGGAAAAGCTATTGGCACAATTATTGTGTTTGCTATATTGGGAATTTATTTGCTGCTTAAATATGTGTTGCATCTTTTTTAATTAAAAACCCTTGAGCAACTATTTGTATGTGTAATCTTAAAATAAATGAAATGATATTCTAGTTAAAAACCCCTATCGGCAAAATAGGGGTTTTTCATCTACCTGCATGAAATAATACACTTCATTATATTTACTCTTATGAGCAAACAGACTTTTATTTAAAATGAGAAATTGTGCCAAAATTAGGCCTTCTCACCGTTCCTATACTCACTTAGCTTTTCATTAAGCTGTTTTGCCTGTGTTTGGCCATCAATATACATCATTGCATGGACCAATCCTTTTACAGCAAGAATCACAATAATATAGATTATTAAAAGATTTTTATCAGTAACTCTACCAGGACTAAATAAGAATAACCATAATACGATCATCACGTCTGCCAGTGTAGAAGAAATAGAAAAGCAAATCAGTTGCGCTTTTTTTCCTAACTCATATTTTGTTGCAAAAGCGTACTTATAAAATGTATATGCCGAAGCCCCTAATATAATTTGCCATAGCAGTGAAGCTTTCATTGTTTCTACGGAATACATCTCCATAAATATTGTTACAATGATCATCAAACATCCGCAAGCTACAAAAAAATCCTTCAAAAAATGCTCCAAATATTTTCTCATTTTCATGATACAGCCTCCCTATAATCCTAATTTTTTTTTGAGTACAGGAACATATTGTCTTGAAATAAATACTTTTTCTCCATTCTGTAGCAGAGCTTCAAACCTTCCATAGAAAATGGGGCTTACAGATTCTATTTTTGAGATATTGAGAATTGTTGATTTTGATGCCCTAAAAAAGTCTCCATTCTCATATTCCGCCTCAATCTCATAGAGTTTAAGCTTTGATTGATAAACCATCTTTTGGCAATAAATAAATACTTTATTGTCTACTGATTCAAAATAAAAAACATCTTTAGGATTGATAATGTGCATTTGTGAATCTGAAATCCCAATAAGTTTTTTGGAAGCCGATTTAATAGAATAAATGAGCTGCAATAATGCGTCATCAGGTTCATTGCATTTTATTATTATTTCAGGCTCGCTTCCAACAGGGATATTCTCAATCGTAATTTTCATCTTGGCTCCCCCCTTCTTTCAATTATAGTATATGTCAGCAATTTTCTGAATTCAACAGCCCCATTAGCAAGCTGCAGCCGTTGTGATGTAACCTGCAGTATCTGAGGGATATGCTTTTCTATACCCACCTATTTCAGAACAACAGGGTCTAATGACAGTCCTCAATAAATAAAGAAGATACTGTAATCCATGGATTACAGTATCTTCTTTATTTTAGAAAGCCTCTCCTCATTTTTTTCTTATACCTGGAACAATAATTCTCCATAGGTAGGCATTGGCCATAGTGCTTCATCTACTAATGTTTCAATATAATCTCCAACTTTTCTCAACTCACCCATAGCTGGAAATACAGATTCTCTATAGAATGTAGCTTGTGTCAGTGCACCACCTTCCACATCAGCTGCTTCTTCAGTTACTTTTTCTAATGCAGATGACTTCGCCTTGAAAGAAGCTAACGTTGAAGAAACTTCTGCGAGTAAATCCCCTTGTACAGTTACGTCTGCACCAGCCGCAGCTGCTTTAATTGTATTGATAGAAGCTGCCAACTCCGTAGCAAACTTAATTACAGCTGGGATAATTTGACGTTTCCCCATTTCTATCATGGTTCTTGCCTCAATATTGATTTGTTTTGAATATTCTTCTAATAGGATTTCATATCTAGAGTGTAATTCTACTTCACTCAATACACCATGTCTGGCGTATAAGGAAATTGCTTTTTCAGTAATGATGGCTGGAATCGCCTCTACTGTAGAACGAATATTTGGTAAACCTCTTGTTGCTGCTTCTTCAACCCAGTCTTCAGAATACCCATTCCCATTGAAGATAACTCTTCTATGTTGTTTTACAATGTCTTGTAACAATTGTTGTACAGCTCCATTGAAATCCGCTGCTTTTTCTAATTGATCTGCAATTTCGGATAATACATCAGCAACAATGGTATTTAGCACAACATTTGGTCCTGAAATAGATGCAGAGGATGGAACCATTCTAAATTCAAATTTGTTTCCAGTAAATGCAAATGGAGATGTTCTATTACGGTCTGTTGCATCTTTTGGAAGAGCTGGTAGCGTAGAAACACCAATTGTCAACATGCCACCCTGTTTGGAAGAAGTTGCAGGGCCTTTTTCAATTTGTTCTAAAATATCCGTTAATTGTTCCCCAAGAAATATAGAAATGATTGCTGGCGGTGCTTCATTTGCTCCCAAGCGATGGTCATTTCCTGTATTGGCTGCAGAAAGACGAAGTAAATCCGCATGCACATCTACCGCCTTGATGATTGCTGCTAAGAATACCAAGAACTGTGCATTTTCGTGGGGCGTTGTTCCTGGTTCTAATAAATTCATACCATCATCAGTACTCATAGACCAGTTATTATGTTTTCCAGATCCATTCACACCTGCGAACGGCTTTTCATGCAATAGACATACTAAACCATGACGATTTGCTACCTTTTTCATCGTGTCCATAATCAACTGATTGTGATCTGTAGCAATGTTTGTAGAAGAAAAAATTGGCGCTAACTCATGTTGTGCAGGAGCAACTTCGTTATGTCTTGTTTTTGCAGCAACGCCTAATTTCCATAATTCTGCGTCTAACTCTTTCATATATGCTGCAACTCTTTCTTTTAAACTTCCGAAATAATGGTCTTCTAATTCCTGTCCTTTTGGAGGCATCGCTCCGAATAATGTCCTTCCAGTATATACTAAGTCCTTACGTTTCTTAAAGAATTCTTTATCTATTAAGAAATACTCTTGTTCTGCACCTACAGTTGTAATTACTTTTTGTGATGTTTCATTTCCAAACAATCTTAATACACGAAGGGCTTGTTTAGAAATAGCTTCCATAGAACGTAACAGTGGCGTCTTCCTATCCAACGCTTCTCCTGTATAGGAACAAAATGCAGTTGGGATACAGAGGGTATCTTCTTTTATGAAGGCTGGGGAAGTACAATCCCAAGCAGTATAACCTCTTGCTTCGAAAGTTGCACGGATTCCTCCAGATGGGAAAGAAGATGCATCCGGTTCTCCTTTAATCAACTCTTTACCAGAGAACTCCATAATTACTTTTCCATCTGGTGTTGGAGAAATAAAAGAATCATGCTTTTCAGCAGTAAAACCTGTCATTGGTTGGAACCAATGGGTAAAGTGAGTTGCACCTTTCTCAATAGCCCAATCTTTCATTGCATTTGCTACAACTTCTGCTACTGCAGGGTCTAATTCCACTCCTAGATCAATTGTTTTACGCAATGCTTTGTACGTGTTTTTAGGTAGGCGCTGTCTCATAACTGCATCATTAAATACATTTGCGCCAAAGATTTCGCTTAACGGTTGATTTGTAAAGTTTATTTCAAGTCCCCCTTGTATAATAATATTTTAAAATATAATAAGCCAAATAAAAAAATTCGGATGCTGCTATCGCATCTCCTCATGTCGCCAACGAAATTTCTTCGAGCAAGGCTCTTGAAATTTCCGTTGCTCAAATTGCTTCAAAGTTCTGATTCAAGTTATGCATAGAACTCCTGGCCATATAATTTCCTGCTAGATATAAAAAAGGCGTCCTCAAATAAACTTGAGAACGCCATTGCTCACAATACTCCAATAGTAATTTTTACAAGTAGTAAAATACTCATTAATTAGGACGCCTTTGCCCTTATTATTTACTACTAACCTATCAGTATTTAATTTTAATTCACTAATTTTTTAAATTATTTATTACATATTCTACTACATGCCTTCACAATTTGCAATACTTAATTTAATTCTTAAGAATAATCCATAACCTAGTGAGTTCATTTATTATTATATGCTCCTATCACGATTTAGTTCATAACAAATCCATATTTTTTCTATATTATATCGTAATCATAAAAATAGATCATTATATGCTTAGTTCTATGTATTCATTTTAGATAGTAAGATTGACCTAAAAGTATTAAGCCATGTATTAAAAAGGACGAAACAACATAGAGAAGCATATGAGAGGAGATGAAAAAATGCTAAGCCTGCAAACAGTTAATGATTTACGTTCATTAGTTAATATTCTGGATGCTAGAATAGAAAAAAATAAGGACATTATCGATTTAAAAGAAGTGGAGTATTTAACTTATCAAAAGATAAAAATACAACAATTAATTGATGATTTATACCACAAGGAAAGCTATTTTAAAGATACGAAGGAATAAGCTGATAATGTAAGACCAAAGAGGATTTTTTTGATCAGGATGAATGCTTGATACCAAAATCTCTATATTTTATTGAATCATTACATGAAATACCGATAAAGCATTGTATTTCAGGAATTTGGGATCTAGCAGTTCTTGCGATCGAAATTTCTGAAATGCAGTAGATTGGAGACATTTATGGAAGCAAAGTATATTAATCCGTTTATAGAAGCTTTCACAAAAACACTGGAGCAGTTAGGCATTACGGATATAAAGCGAATCGGCGTCAAAAAGAAAGATAAATTGTACGTTGATTTGGATATATCTACAGTCATATGCCTAAAAGGCGGCATTCAAGGAAACATGGCGTTATCCATGCCTCAGGATACAGCTAAAAAACTAGCTTCTACCATGATGATGGGTATGAGTATATCTGTTATTGATGATATGGCAAAAAGTGCCATTGGCGAATTGTCAAGCATGATTGCAGGAGCTGCTTCCACAATGTTTATGTCATTAGGGGTAACACTGCAGATTAGTCCTCCTATCGTGCTGCTTGAACCTTCTGATATAAATGCTTTAGAAGCACTAGCAATTGATTTCGAAACACAGTCAGGCAAAATAGAACTCAATATCGGATTTAATATCTAATTTATATGCTGCAAATCAACAGCCAGAGAATACGAACAAAACTTTATTATCAGTAATCTTTTCTAAATTGTGAATTAGATGTGAAAACAATTGTGTGGGTATCAATCATGCCCACTTTTATTATTATTAGAGCTGAATTGCCTGGTATAAGACAATTCCCATCGGTCATTTTTCATTTTCACCTACAAGGTTATCTAATATGCACTCAGTAGAGTTCTATTACGTATTCAGAAATACAGTCCCGAATCATATTTTCAGTACATGTCATCTCCTCTACATCAGAGGATTCTTCGATGGACAATGCAAGTTCTTCCCATTTTCTATGTGCAAAGTTAATTTAGCTAAATTTTCTGATGGAATTGCAACATTCTCCACTGTCCAAGAAAATTTTCTCCAATGAAATCAAGCTTTGGGGATAATCCCCAAAGCTTGATTTCATTAATGTTTTAACGCTAGATTCTTCACATAATCTTTTCTAATATCTAAAATGACCTGAATAAATTCATCCATAGATTTTATTTTACTTCTATTCAAAAGCATAAACTGGTCGATGGCAATCGACAAGCCCTGTGCATTACATCGATCTGTCATGTCCTCTATGACATCAAAATCAGGATAGCCTACTAGGGATATGAGTCGAATCATATTGGCACAGGCCGCAAAGCCTATGACCTCAGACAAAAAAGTCTCTAAAATCGATTCCTTATATCCCTTGAGATTCTTATAGGCTTCTTTTCCATCTTTTTCCCAACACTCGTTAAAGAAATATACATAATAATCATAGATTTCCTTAATGGTATGCAGGAGATAAGCACAATAACGCTCTCTCTTACCTTCTTCGACGTTTGATTTGAAAGTGAATGCAGAAAATTGAGATACCAAGTGAGCGATTAAATATCCCATATCGAAGGAATATGGGCCCATGAAGGTATACTCCATATCGATTATTTTCATCTTGTCTGCGTCAATAAAAATATTGGAAGTATGTAGATCACCATGGATGAGGCACTCACCTCTTTTCATGAATATGTCCCGCATCTTATAGCATTCAAGAATAACCTCATCTTTCGACCATACTAGTTCGGATATGTTTAACAGTTTTTTATTGGGTGTATTGTAATTGAGTCCTAAGAAAGCAGCTCTTATGAATGCGGCATTCTCCATAATAGATCGCATATCTGCATTGATAAATGTCGCTTGAAGAAGTCTATGGGTTTCTGGTTTCAGATAAAGCTCTGATGTATAAAAATTTGACTTGGCCAAATATTCTCCAACTTGCTTTGAGAACTTTGGAAAATACACCATTTTATTTAGTTGAAACCTCATTACTTTCAGATAAGACAAATCTTCCATGATAAAAATATAATTTTCTCTGTCAATATAATAAGTCTCAGGAATATATGCTGAAACGATTTGCCCCCTTAGTCGGAGGGTTTCATACTCTAAAACATTTCTAAAAGGAGTAAGACCATAGCCTTCTCCAAAATATTTTAAATAAGGTCTGGCTTGTTTTACGATAACTGATTTTTCATCGTTATATACCTTATAAATATAATTCACAAAACCTTCTTTTTCTTCTTCAGGATTAAAATCACTGATATCCTCCACGAAGAGATGATTATTTGTAAATATACTTGTGTGATTCAGCACGTATTCAATAATGTTATCCGCTGTAATGATTAGCATTCTCCCTCATCACCCATCTGTATTGGTTAAAAAAATCATAACATTTCCACTGTTTTGAATCAATAAACCTAGCCGATAACATTTTGCTCACATCCTATATATTTTTGTTCTCACTGGAGCATTCTTTGATTATGAAGTATAACTTTCTTCTAGCATTATCATAATAAGTAAAGAGATAAAATATCTCAGTAAGTATCCTTTGTGATGGATTTTAGGAGGTGCAGAAACAAATGATCGGTACAGTAAAATGGTTCAACGCCGAAAAAGGTTTTGGATTCATTGAAAGAGAAGGTGGCGATGATGTATTCGTACACTTTACCGCTATACAAACAGAAGGCTTTAAAACTCTTCAAGAAGGCCAAAAAGTTGAATTTGAAATCGAACAAGGCGACCGTGGCCCACAAGCCAAAAATGTAACACCAGCATAGGTTTTTTAGTTTTAGCACGACAAAAGCCCCATGGATATTCATCCACGGGGCTTTTGCCGAAATAGAAAATCATATATTCAAAATGTAGGAGCACGCATATTTAATGGCCTACTGCACCACCCAGGTAAGCTTCGGAAATCTCTGGTCTAGACGCTAATTCTTTTGCATCCCCAGAAAGAACAATCCGTCCTGTTTCCAATACATAGGCTTGATGAGCGATAGACAATGCCATATGGGCATTTTGCTCGACGAGTAGAATCGTCGTTCCCTCTTGATTCAACTCTTTTATTATGGAGAATATTTCCTGCACCAATAATGGCGCGAGTCCCATAGACGGCTCATCCAACAGCAACAATTTGGGTTTGGACATAAGAGCTCTACCCATGGCCAGCATCTGCTGTTCTCCACCACTCAATGTACCTGCCTGCTGCTTAATCCTTTCAAAGAGGCGTGGAAATTTCAGAAATACACGATCCATATCCTTCTTTATGCCATTCTTATCTTTTCTGAGATAGGCCCCTAATTCTAAGTTTTCCAATACCGTCATATTTGCAAATACCCTTCGTCCTTCAGGAACCTGGGAGATCCCCATAGCCATAATATCTTGAGCTGGTACACTATTTATAGATTTTCCCTTGAAAGTAATTTGGCCGCTCTTTGCTTTATTTAATCCAGATATGGTCCTTAATGTGGTTGTTTTACCTGCACCATTAGCTCCAATAAGAGTAACGATCTGTCCTTCTTCTACCTCCAATGAAATCCCCTTGATCGCATGAATTGCACCATAATATACATTTAAATCTTCGACCTTTAGCATTATATAGCCACCTCCTCGCCCAAATAGGCCTCTATAACCTTGGGATTTGTTTTGATTTCTTGAGGTGTACCATGGGCAATAATTTTGCCATAATCCAGTACATATATACGCTCACATACATTCATTACCAAAGACATATCATGTTCGATAAGAAGAATTGTTAAATCAAAAGCTCCTCTAATAAATCGTATCAACTCCATGAGTTCCTGAGTCTCTTGAGGATTCATTCCTGCCGCAGGTTCATCTAATAAGATCAGTTTCGGCTGGGTAGCCAAAGCTCTGGCAATCTCCAAGCGGCGCTGTTCTCCATACGGCAAGTTCTTTGCATATTCACCAGCCTTATGGTCCAGTTTGAATATTTTTAATAGTTCTAAGGCTTTCTTCGCAATTTCTTGCTCTTCCTGTTTAAACCTTTTACTTCCTAATATCCCTGCTGCCACACTATATTTTACATTCTGGTGATAGGCAATCTTTACATTATCAATAACGGATAGGTCTTTAAAAAGCCTGATATTCTGGAAAGTTCTAGCGATTCCCTTCTGGGTAATCTCATAGGGCTTCTTCCCCACAACACTTTCATCCAGGAAGCGAATATCCCCAGAGCTAGGCTGGTAAACACCCGTTAACATGTTAAAAGCAGTAGTCTTTCCAGCGCCGTTGGGACCAATCAGACCGATTAATTCCCCTGCATTCAGATAAATTTCAAATCCACTTACTGCGGTTAAACCTCCAAAAGTTTTGACCAATTGTTTTGTTTCAATAATCGGCATGCTGTACACCTCAATTCTTCGAGAATTTTAACTTCGACTTAACCCCTGCCAACATGTCTAATGACAATTCCTTTGTACCCAGTAATCCTTGGGGTCTAAAGAGCATAATACCAATCAACATCAACGAATAGATTACCATTCTAAGTTCAGCAAATTGACGTAATGCTTCAGATAAAAAAGTCAACAATACGGCAGCTGCCACAGAACCAGTAATACTTCCTAAACCACCTAGAACTACCATTAATAGAATCTCCACAGAAAACATGAATGTAAAGGATTGAGGGTGCAGCAATCGGATGAGGTGGGCAAAAATCCCTCCCGCTACGCCTGCAAAAAAGGCTCCGAAGGTAAAAGCCATTACCTTATATTTTGTCGTATTAATTCCCATCGTCTCTGCTGCAATCTCATCCTCTCGAATGGAAACACACGCACGGCCATGGGAAGAGTTCATAAAATTAACGATGAAAAGAATGGTTAATAACGCGATGCTATAAGCCCATAAAAAGTTTGTATAACCTGGAATCCCCCACATACCGGCAGCTGCACCAACATATTTCCAATTTACAAATACAACCCTAATAATTTCTCCAAATCCCAAGGTCGCAATTGCTAAATAGTCTCCACGTAATCGCAGCGTTGGAAGGCCGATTAAAAATCCTGCGAAAGCCGCTACCAAACCACCCACTAACAGCGATATGAAGAATAGAACGGGCCCAGGTAAAGGTAATGCAAGCCTTGTGGTTATGATGGCTGAAAAATATCCTCCTACTGCGGCAAATCCAGCATGCCCTAAAGAAAACTGTCCAGTAATTCCATTAATCAGGTTTAGGCTGGTTGCCAAGATCATAAACATACTCATGGTCGTTAAAACTTGGGCATAGTAGGCATTCAGAATACCAAGCCAAATCAATGATTGAATTGCAACACCTAATGCCATTGCAGCTACTATTGCTAGTAATTTTTTCTTATTCATGGCCATCACCTACACCTTCTCTCTAACATTTTTACCAAGGATACCAGTGGGTTTTATGATCAGTATAACGATCAAAATAGCAAAAGCTACAGCATCTCTAAATGTAGAGTAACCAATAGCACTGATTGTAGACTCTGCGACGCCAAGGATTAATCCTCCGATCATGGCACCAGGAATAATTCCAATTCCTCCTAAAACAGCGGCTACGAAGGCTTTTAATCCTGGAAGGGTTCCCATCAACGGTTGCACAACACCATAATATTGACCTACCAAAACCCCACCTGCTGCTGCCAAGGCAGAACCTAGGGCAAAGGTAAATGAAATTGTATTATCTACATTGATTCCCATTAGTTTTGCTGCATCTTGGTCGAAAGAAACGGCTCTCATAGCTTTTCCCATTTTTGTTTTTTGCACGATAAAGTGCAAAATAACCATTAATGCAATGGCCGTTAACAGAATCAATAACTGTCCATTGCTTACAGTAGCTCCCATGAAGCTCCAATTTATTTGCTGCATTTTAGGAAAAGCTTTCGGAGATGCGCCAATTGTATAGATGGTAAAATTCTGAAAAAATAAAGACAACCCCACAGCAGTCATAAGTGCGGCAACCCTTGGTGCACTGCGCAATGGCTTATATGCAATTCTTTCCATAATCATACCTAAAATGGCACAAAGAATCATGGCAACCGCCAGTGCAGCAAAAAAAGGTAATTTCAAAACCGTAATGGCATAATAACCAAAGATGGCACCCAGCATATAGACTTCACCATGGGCAAAATTGATAAGCTTTATGATCCCGTAGACCATGGTATACCCAAGGGCTATCAGGGCATATACACTACCCAGGGAAATACCGTTAATTAACTGTTGTAGAAATTCTGCCACCGTTCCCACTCCCTTTCATCGACTCTTTCTTTATCTTATGATACAGATTTCGTGACGCTTATTTCTATGAAATGAAAGAGGGGTAGGTCAATCCCCCTCTTCATTCACCTTCGTCTCAATTCTTTTATGGATTTACAGTTGTGAAGTACTTTTGCTTTCCATCTTCAATCTTGATTACAACCGCACTCTTTACTGGGTCTCTCTTCTCATTCAATTTGATTGTACCAGTAACAGCCTTTAACTCAATCTTAGTAAGAGCATCTCTGATGGCAGTAGAATCAGCACTTCCTGCAGTTTTGATTGCCTCAAAAACCATATAAGCTGTATCATATGCAAGAGCAGCCAATGCATCTGGAGTCTCATTGTATTTTGCTTTGAATGCCTCGATGAATTTATCTACTTCTGGAGAATCCACGTCTGGTGAATAGTGGTTACTAAAGTAATGTCCATTGGCAGCATCCCCTGCAAGTTCAAACAATGCTGGTGAATCCCAACCATCTCCACCAAGGAATACTACATTTTCTAGGAAACCTACGTTGTTCTTCGCTTGGTTGAGAATTAAACCTACTGTATCATAGTAAGATGGTACAAATACCACATCTGGAGCGGAGTTTTTTACTGTTGTCAAGATGGCATTAAAGTCCGTATCACCACTTACGAAGGATACTTCTGATACGATTGTACCGCCATTCTTTGTAAATACATCTTTAAATACATTTGCAAGACCTATAGAATAATCGCTGTTTGCATCGGTCATAATGGCTGCTTTCATAGCTTTTAAATCTTTTGAAGCGAAGTTCGCCATAACTTGACCTTGGAATGGGTCGATGAAAGCTGCTCTAAAGATATACTCTCCTACTTCTGTAACTGCTGGGTTTGTTGAGGAAGATGATACCATAGGCACCTTTGCTTCCTGGGCAATTGGTGCTGCTGCTAAGGAGTTAGAACTTGCTACAGCTCCTAAGATGGCAACAACTTTATCCTGCTGCGTTAATTTTTGTGCTGCTGTCGCTGAGTCAGCCTGTGTACTTTTATTGTCTTCTAATACAAATTCTACTTTTCTCCCAAGAAGCCCCCCATTGGCATTGATCTCTTCAAATGCTAAATCTAGGGCTTTTTTAGAGGATTGTCCGAAGGTAGCAATTGCACCACTTAACGGGTAAATACCTCCTATTTTGATTGGTCCTTCCTCAGCAGCTGGTGCTGCCGCAGGTGCTTCTGCCGGCTTGCTTCCGCAAGCTGTTACGAGTAAGCTTGCAATCAATAGCATTGCAATAAGAATAAATGATTTTCTTTTCATACTGAGTCCCCCTCTTTTAAATTGTTTAATTTCCTCAGGAATACCATGAAATTTTTCCTCATGTATAAACGTTGTATGATTTTAGATTGAAATTTCATTTTTTCCTGCAAGATGAATAGTATAAATATAAATATAATATAATATTTATACATATATTTCATAGGTTCAACCTCACCTGAGCATCTATCTCCCTCAGGCTCCATTCTTGAAACCACTGAAATTATTTATAAAACTAATTATAGTCACTAAAAATTTCTCTGTCAATATGATTTTTTAAATTTTCTGATAAATGAAATATTATTCAAATCCCGGAAAACGATACCAAGCTTGTTTTTTGAATCTTGCAAAATTCAGAAAATTTTTACAAAAATTTTTGTTTAAATATCATTTAAATACAGCCTATCGTTACGCTTTAAAAATCAATAAAAAAAGATAAAGGCAGAAAAAAATCTGCCTTTATCTTTTTTTATCAATAGACTTTATCGATGCAAAGAAATGAATGCGCTAGGGGACGCCTTCTTTACATCCATGAAGGAAGATATAAATTTATGATTTTATCGTCTCGTCAACCTTTCACTTTGAAAATTACGACACCTGCAATCATAAGAACAATACCCAAGGGCTTCGAAAAATGAAAGGCAATCTTCTCGGCGCCAAATAAGCCGAAAGTATCAATACATACGGTGGCAATAAGCTGTGCCACAAGAAGTGTACCAATTGCCAATGTAGGACCAGATAATCCAATTCCTCTCATGACACAATAGACAATGAGCACTCCAAAGGCCCCACCCACTAAGTACAACTTTTTTACTTCCGCTATTTTTCCCATATTCCCCTCTCTCCAAAATAAAAGCATTAAAAGGGAAAAGACAAAGCCTATTCCATGTACCACTGTAGTTGTTTCCCATAAGCCGATTCTTTCGCTTACCCTTGTATTGAAAATGCTTTGCAAGCTAACCAATATTCCTCCAACAATCGAATAAACAATTCCCACTTAAATTCAACTCCATTTCTATTCATAAAGACTTCCACAGGATAATTCCTTTATTTTCTCCATATCATGAATTACAATAGCCCCTTTACCTCTGGTTATGACTCCTTCTTTCTCTAGCTGGCCTATTACACGATTCAAATGACGATAACTGGTGCCTAGCAGAGTGGCTACCTCTGTCAACTTAGAGGATTTCAGTTCTTCCTTATGAATATCATCCTGTTCATCAACCATCGTGGATAAAAGATAGCTTGCAAATCTATTCTCTACAGGATATAAAAGATTCAATGCTGTGGCATTAGAGATTGTATACAGTTTATGACATATTTGCTTTATCAGGAAACGAAGAAACTTTGGATCTTCATAGGAAAATTGGTTAAGATATTCATATTTTATTTCTATAAGAAAACACTTGTTCACAGCTTCCACATTGCAACGTGCTCGATAGCCTGTCAAGAACTCCATATCTCCTACAATGCTCAGAGGTTTATTAAATCTTAATAGCAATGCTTTTCCATTTTCTTGAACCGTATAAACTTTTAGTTTACCCTTTACCAAAAAAAACATCGACTGGAACGCATCACCGCTTTGGCAAATACATTCACCTTTTTCTAAGGCATAAAGCGTCATATATCGGACGATCTCCCTATCAAATATTTCTTTTAGATCATATCTATCAATATATGTCTGTAACAAATTGCCTTCGGTTATAGGCCTCATTTCAATACCTCTTTTATAATATTTTCTATAGATTTAGTTTAAAGAACTGAGCAAAAAAAGAAAAGGACAAATGTCCTATTTCATGAATTATTTATGATTCTTTGGTTATTATTTATAGACTATCCTCGCCTGTATAACAGATGCTCTCTCTACTCCAGAATTTTGTAGATAGATAATCCTATGTTCTTCTCCAGGCTGGCTATGCACAAGCAATAAGTCTCCTTGATTCAATCGAATCGTTTCGTTTTGGCTTAATTGTATTTTAATAGGATGACACGTACAATAGAATGCCTCTGTAGTTTTTGAATCCCCTATATGGCTGGATAAGTGTACTTCTGCGTAGTTTCCCCCATCAATATGTAAAGCTCGAAGTTCTCCGTTGCACCCCTCTGCCAACATAAGATTAAAATCTGTAACCTTACCAAAGCTTCGAGTTGTCCATGCCCCATCAAAAGAATCCTTTTCATACGGATTTAGAACAATCTTATGATGGCCTTCATGGATCAGCTTCAGCTCACCCTCAATAATCATGATATGTCTCCAAATTCCTGGCAAAGAAGTAAAGATACTCTCATCTACTTCAACCCTTGCTGAACTCAATCTCCACAAAAAGTTTCGTTCACTATATAATGCTTCCTTTGGATAGATAGCCAGTTGTGTTGTTGTTCCTCCCGCCCATAAACTGGTCTGTTGTTCTTCTTTCGCAATCTTTTCTATCTCATATTTCAATGAAACCATCTCCTTGATTCTGTAATTAGATTCATGCGTTCTTTTTCCATTATCATAGCATGTTATTCTTTTTCGTGCTATGCTTTCATAAAATGAAAAGTTTTTTCTCTATGCACATGTAGCATTTGTACTTTTATAATGCCTTGCCTAAAAGATGTAAAACCTGTGCTTACATCACAGGTTTTGCATCTTCATATCCTATATCTTTAATTTGTTAGCTGTTTTTCTGCTATTTCAATAAGTCTTCTTGTCATGTTACCGCCTACACGACCTCCAAGATATATGTTTTCAACAGAAGCAGTCAGACTTCCGTTAGGATGATGCAGTTGCTCTGATACACCCATTTCTTTCGCTATTTCTTCTCTCATCTGCAGCAACGCTTTCGTTGCATTAGGATCAACTGGCCCTCTTCTCATATAAATTCACCTCTTTTTTAGACTATATAAAGAAACACTTACTAACGGCAATATCTGCAAATATGCAGTAATATTGTTAGATATATTTTTCCCCATAATGCACAAACTATGTTTGTATCAATAATAGATTTCATTTTGAAGGAGGAGTTTCAAGTGTCTACAGGTAGTAAAATTGAAAAAGCGCTTACCAGCGCAAAGAGCTTAGCAGTAGATCTAAAGTCTTTCTCTTTAGATACAGATGATCAGCAAGCAAAGCAAATGTTTAATCAGTTATCTTCGACAATGGATAATGTTGCCCAAATGCTGCAAAGTCGATTCGACTTTGTTCAAAGCGAAGAACCTCAATATAAGCAGTCATAACCGAAAGGGAGGCATAGACCATGCGTAGGTTTATCCTCCTTTCTCAATAAAAAAAAACAGAGTAGCAAATCTGTTGCATTCGCACCCTGTCTACCCCCTAAAAATATTGAAGTATCTTATATTTTAATCTTTTCTACATCTATCATTTTTCTAGGAAATCACTTTTCTCACATCATAAAGGGCGTTTAACACCAACCAATTTTGAGGGAAGTATCTTCCAATCGTCCAATAACTAACCCCACCCAAGTTGTATTCATCAACCAGATTCAATTTTGCCTGTATGCTTCGTGCATCTTCAAACCACACCTCATGCTGCTTGCCATTGGTATCATAATAGTTGAAGAAAGGAGACTGAGATTCTACATCGTATTCGATGGCAGCCCTTCGTGTCCGAGCTAGATCCACAGCCCCTGTATTGGACACTGTAGTCGCCCTTGAACCTCTGGCATAGGGTAGGGTCCAATCATAACCATAATTGGGTATTCCCATTAAGATCTTTTGCCTTGGAATAGCTGATACTGCGTAGTTTAATACTCTTCTGATCTCATCAACGGGCGCCACAGCCATAGGTGGGCTATAGGTGTATCCCCATTCATAGGTCATCAAAATCACGTGGTCTACCAATGCACCAAGGACAGGATAGTCGTGGGCCTCATATAGAATACCTTCCTGTTCTGCCGAAATCTTTGGTGCCAGGGCAATCGTTACTGTATAGCCTTGATCGTGGAGACGACTTGTGACCTTTCTTATGAAGTTGTTATAGTCTTCTCGATTTTCAGGATAGATATATTCAAAGTCAATATCCAATCCGTAATAATTCTTCGTCCGCAAAGTCTCCAGCACATTGGCAATAAGTCTTTCCTGCACATCATTATTGGTTAGTATAGCTTTTGCTACCTCGCTGCTGAAGCCTCCTCCTGCTTCTAGATTTGTAATCACCATCAGTGGTGCTACATTGGCAGCTCGGGCAGCTTGAATCAGCGGTGTATCATTGATAGTACGAAGGGTTCCATCCGGATTCACTTCATAGCTGAATATACTGAGATAAGTCAGATTTGGCAGCGTCTTTCTAAGCACATCCATATTAATATTGGGAAATGCATATCCATTGACTTCAATCGTACCCCTTTTCGCTGTTCTTGATGGTATAATAAGCACCTGGCCCGGATAAATCACACCTGTTCTTCCTAATTCAGGATTTGCCGCAATAAGTTCATTTACTGTAATCCCATATTGCCTAGCAATACCATAAGGTGACTGACCTGGCAGTACAGTATGACGCCGCTGCCCCTCTAAGATCACAAGGGTCTGCCCCACAACCAAACGACCAGGTTCGCTCAATTCATTATCAGCAATGATCTTTTCTGGAGAAACGC
The DNA here is from genome assembly GCF_014205875.1 of Anaerosolibacter carboniphilus. Classification (GTDB taxonomy): domain Bacteria; phylum Bacillota; class Clostridia; order Peptostreptococcales; family Thermotaleaceae; genus Anaerosolibacter; species Anaerosolibacter carboniphilus. Next base: position 33,877 of record NZ_JACHEN010000036.1, on the reverse strand, counting down.
CATAACGCTGTGCAATGCTATATACACTTTCACCCGGTTTCACAACATGAATAATCAACATACTCACCTCACTACATAGTCTCAATTCACTATATGTTGGGATGAAATGTTTGTGTATACTTTTGAAACTTAATTTCTTTTTCAACACAATAACACATCTCATTCTCATGACATAAATTGATATTGAAACATAAAAAGAAGGTGAAGCCATGTCCATTTCTCTGCATCGCCATCAATGCTCTCCAAATACAACTCCATATATAATCCAAGAGGGAGATAATCTCTTTAAAATTGCAAGAACATTTAATACATCAGCGCTTCTTATCATTAAAGCAAATCCACACATTAATCCTTATACCCTCTTTGTTGGACAGAAGCTCTGCATCCCTAAACGATAAGCTGTGCATCAAGTCTATACAAAACCTACAAATAGAATGTGCCTCCAAACTTCACAATTCTTTATAAATAAAAGACAGAAGATGAACACCCATCCTCTGTCTTTTATCCATTTATTTGCTTCGACTATTAATGTTTATATAATCTCTATAATTTCTAGCTCTTTCACTTGAGACAAATCAACATAATCCTCACCTATTCGGATCACAGGTCTACCAATATAATTGGGACAAACAAAAACAATTTCAGCTTGATTGCCGTTATTCAATAAAGCCTTTTCTCCGATATAATAACTGGAAATATTATTCAAAAATTTGTTTAAGATAGCTATATCAAAAGTCTGGATTCCTTCTATCTTGAACATAAGAAATGCCGAAAAAGGATTTATTTTTTTCTGATAGACCCGGTTTGAGGTAACCGCATCGTAAACATCAGCAATAGCAATGATCTTTGCTTCTTTACTAATTAAATCACTCTTTAGCCCGAAAGGATATCCTGACCCATCTTCCCTTTCGTGGTGAGTCAGAATTGCGTCCTTTATAGTGCTTGATACTTGACCAATAGATTGCATAATATCGTAGCCATAGCTTACATGCTTCTTAACCTCCTCATACTCATCAGGCAATAATTTTCCTGGTTTATTCAAGATACTTTGAGGTATCTTAATCTTACCTATATCATGAAGCAATCCTGCAAGAATTAAATCCTTTATTTTTGAAGTAGAATATTTTAGCCATTTACCGATTAACATGGCATAGAAAGCTACAGCAACACTATGACTATATGTATATTCGTCAAAGTGATTTAATTCATTAAGGTTTTTAATAATATAATAGGCATTGTTGATTTGACTGTACAGTAAATCTGCCACATGCTTTATTTCTTCCATTCGAAATGGATTGCCTTTCGCCAAGTCATTCACTAACCTTTTATATTTTAGAACACTGGTCAGGTAGACTGACTTTGTTGTTTCGTAAGAATTTGATTGGCCCTCACGCACATTTTTGCTATATATCCAAGCAGCAGAAATACCTAAATCTAATAATCTTTTTTTGATGTATCCATTGACTGTAACATTTCCAGCTATGATTAGCATTCCCTGTTCGCTGTGAATATCCTCCGCAAGAATATCACCATCGCGTAAATCGTATATAGCCACATATTTCGTGCTCACATTTCTGTCCTCCACGCGTTCTGATTCGTCAACACACACAATTCTTTCCTATCTTAACTGTTATTTGACATTTTTCTATTTTTTCCTCCTATTTTCGACTCTAAATTTCATTTTATTCCTTCTACTATAAAAAAAAACGCCTAAGGGCGCTTTCGCTAGGGAACCCTAGGTTCCCTTCGACGACTGCTATCGCAGTCTGAGCACCCTCCTTAGTACGGCAGGGGATTTCATCCCCTACAACCCCTATTTTTTATTGTTTGGTTTTCTCAATCCCTACATCCATTGTGCTTACTTAATTTGAGCTTACTTAAGATTTATACTCTCTTAGACAATAAAAAAAGAGAGCCTGCCAACGATGCATTCTCCCTAGTTCTAATTATGATATTTTTATGAATCTCTACTTGCTAATACATATCTTTCCAAAAGCTATAGGGTTTCTGATCTCCATCAATTGGAATTAGAATGTATCCCTCTTGTTTTAAATGCTCTAAAATCTTTGGAAGAGCTTCTACAGTAGATTGCCTTTCATGAAGTAATATAATAGGCACATTACGTCTTGCAACCTGCTCCTTTACATTTTGTAGGATGACAGAAGGAGAAACATAGTCTGCTTCACTATCCTTACTATCTACATTCCAATCCCACATCTTATAGCCTTCACGAAGAACAGCCTCTCGAAATTTCTCTGTCATATGCGGTTTGCTTCCATAAGGCACCCGAATAAGAGTCGTCCGAATTCCTGTAACCATTTGTAAAGCATTATTGCACTCATTCATTTCAGATACTAAAATAGATGGGGATCTATAAATTTTCTTTACATCATGGGTTACACCATGAAGTCCGATGGCATTTCCCTCTTCAGCTACCCTTTTTACAGCTCCAGAGTAATTCTTAATTCGATCTGACAGCATAAAAAAGGTTGCTTTCGCACTATATTGATCTAAAATTTGAAGCAGCTTTTCCGTATAGATAGAAGGACCATCATCAAAGGTAATATAGGCTATTTTATACCGCAGCCTAAATTCTTCCCTTTCACGATTTCTTATGGTCAATATCATTTTTTCCTTTTCTTTCGTTAATGTATTTTGCAAGTGAAAATATACTTCTTCATCCGTCATTTGCGCATCACTGTTTTTAGCCCTTGCGATGGGTCCTGTGGAGATATATGCAACATTATATCCAAAGCATTTTGCTATAATCTTGAAGGGAACCATGATCCGATTATGCTTAATATAAACACAATCTGTCATGATGATGCCCCCATCAGTAATCAAGGTCTTTAAGGGGATATCCAATATAATCTCTTTTTCATCCTTTGTGATATATACACTATTAGATTCGCTTTCCCACCTTACCTCCGCCCCCATGGCCTCAGCAAAAAAACGTACAGGAATATAGGTACTACCATCTTTTACTTCAGGATACACATCTTCAAAGGAAATCAGTTGATCATTGACAACAATAAAAATAAATTTATTGAGATCTTCTTGATGTCCATAGCTTTCAACAGGAAAGAAAACAATGGTGCATATCATCAAAAGCAAAGCTGTTTTTTTCATATGGATTTTCCTTTCCCAGCAAAAAATTATCTTTGTCGCTCATATATTTATTATTTCACCAGGACAAGGAAATAGAGATTGAAATAAATAACAATTTAAAATGAGTTCTTAACGAACTCATTTTAAATTGTTATGCAAAAAAGTTTTATTTTTTTAGACTTGTTATCTCTATAGAATCTGATCCAAAAAAGAGGGGAGAATCTTCTTGAAACGCTCCTCCAGATATACCTAATCTCTTGTTTAACCTTTAAAAATAATATCTTCATGAATATCCTTCAGAGAATTACAGCCTGTCATTACCATACCTTCCGCCAGTTCAGCACCTAGTTTCTTGGTATAGGCAGCTACCCCTTCAGCACCCCCACCATAGGCCGCTACAGCATAGGGACGTCCAATCAATACGCCGTCTGCTCCAAGGGCTAAAACCTTTAGCACGTCCAGTCCTGTCCGGATTCCACCATCGATAAATATCTTCATTCTTCCCTGTACCGCCTTTACAATCTCTGGAAGTACTTCTACAGTAGCAGGTGTATGATCCAACACTCTACCACCATGGTTTGAAATTACGATACCATACGCCCCTGCTTCCAGAGCTTTCAGTGCTCCTTTAACAGTCATGATTCCCTTAATGATAAAAGGTAAATGGGTAGCGCCAATAATCTCCTTTAATTCTTCTACGGATTTTGGACTAACTGGCTTTCCAGCCATGGCCAAAATTGCCAGTCCAGCTGCATCAATATCCATGGCCACAGCTGCTACACCTGCCTTTTCAGCGGCACGAAGTCGTTCAATCACTTCATCTTTTCTCCATGGTTTGATGGTAGGTATTCCCCATCCACCATTTTCTTCGATGGCCTTGACAGGATTTAAGAAAAACTCATCCTTTACTCCATCCCCTGTAAAGCCCACGATGCCAGCTTCCTTACATCCATCCACAATGGCCTTTGAATATTCATAGTCCGTAAGCTTCTCACCATAACAAGCCACCAAACCACCAATAGGTGCTGCAAAGATTGGGAATTGAAACTTCTTTCCAAATAACTCAATGGAAGTATCTACCTTCTCAGCTGCGTAAATGGTGTCCATGTTCAATTTGATATCGTTTAATTTGTCAAAATTTCGTATAAAACCTGAGCCAGAACCTTTCCCTCCTACACCAGGGATTTCTCCTTTACAGACCTTACCATTACATTGTCCACAAACTCTGCATTTAAAACCTTCAATTTTCTTGGCACTTTCCATTACCTCTCTAAAATCCATCTCGATCCCTCCACACATATGTATTGTAAATCTAATATTTAGACTTCCTAAATTATTTTTATTTATTTTATTCTTTATGATATTCACTGTCAAGCCTTTCAATGTTATTGGTAGGATTCTCTGTATAAGATGTAATAAATCGATAATATGATGTAGGCGCTATACATACTCAAAATCAAAACAGAACGATGTCCCCTATTTTACAAATTCGACGTAGCATGGTACATTTAATATAACGATTCACTAGGCTATTGCCCAAAGGATACCTAGTAAATTTGTCAAACTGATATACATAGGAGGAATACCCATGAGTGAACAAAGGAAAGCAAATCAGGAGAAACTTGGAAGAAAAGTAGTTGATGCATTGCAAAAGAATAGGTTCAATGCTGTCTTTTATAACACAGCGCAAGAAACAGTTGAACAAATCATTTCCACGATTCCTTCTAATGCAACTGTTGGAATTGCAGGGTCTTGGACTATACAGCAGCTTCAACTGGTTGAAATGTTGGAAGGACGAGGAAATATGGTCTTCTGTCACCACAAACCAGGCCTGACACCCGAGGAAATATTGGAAACCCGCCGCAAACAGTTGACCTGCGATGTATTTCTTACAAGCACTAACGCAATCATAGAGGATGGTCGCCTCGTGAATACAGATGCTACGGGTAACAGAGTGGCAGCCATGATCTTTGGCCCTAAGAAAGTTATTGTCATTGCAGGAACAAACAAAATCGTAAAAAGCCTCGAAGAAGCAGAGGAGCGTATTCGAATGACAGCTGCACCTCTTAATAACAAGCGATTGAATCGTCCTAATCCCTGTGTGCATACAGGGCAGTGTATGGATTGTCAAGGCCCTACACGGCTTTGCAATATCACTACCGTATTGCACAAGCGTCCACCAGCCTCAGATATCCATATTTTTATGGTTGGAGAAGAACTCGGCTTTTAGCATTTTGGGAATGAATTGTCGTATTAATTCAGCAGAAAGATAAGATGATCCTGCCTTATATATCTATGAATAAATAAAGTAACGCTGGAGATATTATCATTCAGTAATGGTTGGAAACTTAAAGAGAGAGTTTGGAAGAAATACAAATTTTTATTTCCCTTCCAGCCTCTCTCTTCTTTCCTAAGATAAAAAAGTGATTCTCTATTTCTGCACAAATCTTCTGATTCTAATTCTTTCAATCTTTAGATTAAGCTTAACAGATTTTCAATAATAGTATACTCCTTAGGAATAAAGATGTCCTGCATACTTTCTATTGAAAAATCAACACCAGATCTATATAGATGAATTACAGAACCCTTGGGCTCGTTAATCTCACTTCTTAATGTATTTGGATGCCCCACAGCCTTGACTGTATAAGGAGCTGTAAAATATCGACTTTTTATATGCAATCCGTTCTCGTCACTTTTCACATCTGTTGGATCCATAATTCTTATATCATTGATGGAGATTGCCGCGGCCCTCACCCTGACCAGTTCTTCTATCATCAACTGGATGTGCTCCGTTTTTGGTGTTTGATTCAAAGTAATGATAAGTCCTTTTCCCTTTATGCCTGTTTTCATTTCAGAGAATATCGCTGCTTTTTCTCTTGAAGATAGTGTATCTTCATTCACACCCATTTTCATTTCGGCATTTGTAAATCCAGTAACTGCTATCATGACCACAAGGCATATAGATATCACCTTGTACTTCCAGGATGGCTGTTCAAGCCTACAAATCATGTGGATTCTTCGCTTTACATGGTTTTTGTCAGTTAATAAGCCTGTAAGGCCTGGTATCCAGCAGGGTTTTGAAAATACCTTTAAAAGATTGATAATCGTATATCCATAGTTTTTGTATTCGTCAACTTCAATATAGGAGAGAGCCTTTGTATCACAAGCTACCTCACAATCCTGCTTCATTCTTTTGAATCCATACCTCAATATAGGATTAAACCAATGAAGGGTCTGTAACAAGAATATGATCCAATTCACAAGGATATCTTTTCTTTTCAAGTGAGAAAGCTCATGCAGCATAATATATTTAAAATCATCCTTTGAAAGTCTTCCAAACAAAGCCGTGGGAATTAATATCTTCGGTTTGATGAAACCGAAAAGTGCTGGCATCTGCACGTGCTCCGTAAGAATAAGCGGAATGTCTTCTCCTATCCCCATCACTTTCTTACATTCATCAAGGATATGGTAAACGTCTCCTGTATGATAAGAACTTTCTTTAGTAATTTTCCTATATAGCTGAAGATTGTAAAGAATTGCGCGTAATAAGAGAATCATACAGCCACTTAACCAAAACACAGCAAGTACATTTAGGAAATTTGTTTTGTCCGAAATCTTATGGAATAAAATAATACTAGATTCGCCAAATCTCTCAATAGATCGTCCGAGCAGTGTCTCTCCAAAGAAAGCAACTTTCTCCTGAGAAACCTCCATAACCTCTAAGCCATCAATGATTCCCAGAGAACCATCCTTGGTTAATGATGTACTCCTTGTAAAGAGGGGAATGAGGTTAAATACGCTGAATGCACTGGTGGGTGCATAGGGTATGGTCAATTTCAAAATCATTAAAAACCATATAGAATAATGCCATCCAGCACCTATCTTATCTTTGAGAACTGACTTAACCAATAGAATCAGAATTACCAATACGCTCGTCATGGAGGAAGAAAGCAGTATCCATTCAAAAATTGAAGTAATGTTCACATCCTACTCCCCCATTCTACTTTTTACCTTCATCGAGCATTTGCTTTAATTCTTCAATATCTTCAGGAGACAACTCAACCTTTTCTAGAAAATTTGCCATCATTAGACTGAAGGAGCCATTAAATACTTTATTGAGAAAAGACTCACTCTCTGCCTTTACACAATCTTTTTCTGAAACCAAGGGATAGTATAAATAGGATCTGCCATCCTTTTCATATCCAATGGCTCCTTTATTCAGCAGCCTATTGATCAAGGCTTTCACTGTTTTAGGCTTCCATGTCACATCATCACCAAGCATTTCTATCACTTGATTTGCTGTTATTTTAGGATTACTCCAGACAATCTTCATAATCTCCCACTCTGCATCAGATATTTGTGGAATCTTCTTCATACCACTGCCTCCTTGGATTACACGCATAATATTTAATTAAATATTATGCGTGTAATCTTTCAATGTCAAGTTCTTTTACTAAAATAAATTCTAAAATTTCCAGGTTATAAATGGTCAAATTTCTATTTTAAGAATACTAAAAAGAAAAAGTCATGGCTAAATAGTACTCTACCCATGACCTTCAATCAGTCCATTTGATATTCTCAAAAAATATTATAAAAAAGAGTTTGTAAAGGTTTTTTTACGAAAATTCTGGGATGATGCTTTTCCACCAAAGAACAGATTACTGCATGCCTTCAACAAACTTTTTAATTTCTTCATCAATATCTTTCGCTTTTTCCTCCATTTCCTTTATCCCCTTGGAGATTCTCGTCAGCAAGAGTTCTACCTTGCTACCCATTTGCTCTACTCGGCTCAACGATTCATGAATACGATCCTGCACTACCCAATCAGCAATCAATCCATCAAAAAAGTAATCCGCAAAGGTAGCAAAGGAACCAATTTCTATGTCAAAAGCCATATTCTCACCGATGTCAGCTAATTCTCTTTCAAAACGTTTCGCTAAAAACTGAGCCTGTGCCATCGTTTCCTTGGCTTCATCAATCTTAGAATGCTTCGCCATCGTTGCAATCAAGCCACCTCCAAGCATATCCCAAGTTCCCCATCCGCTGGCTGATTTCAGCTCGTTCTCTACCTTCCTCAGCCTATCAACAAGTTCTATTCCTGCTGACCGTGCTTCCTGTAATTCCTTGATAGTATGCTCTACCTGAGACTTCTCCTCTTCCCACATAAAAATGCTGTCATCAAATTCTCTATTCCCCTTAAACAACTCCATTTTTCTCTCAATCAATTTTTCATATTCCAGATCGGGATCGCCAAATGCATTCAATTCCTGCTTCAGTTCAGATAACACACTATTTAATTGGGTTATCCCGTTGTTAGCTTCATCATATTTCAGTTTTGCAGCTAAAAATTCTTGCTTTTCCTTATCCAATTTCTCCTCTTTTGTGCCTAAGATCGTAGCGAATAAGTTTGTCAAAGTGATTCCCTCTAGCGCTTCTACATCTTTTCTTTCTCGAATGAATTTTTCATATAATTCTTCTTTTCTCGCCTGCTCAATATTTAGCTGCTGCTTTGTCTTTTCCAGTAATCGCAGTGTTCTTTCCTTTTCCAATATCTTTTTCTTTACTGCTAGTATTTCATTATTTAAATTTGTGCTCATATTCTTCCCCCTTTTTGTATTTTATTCGCTTTTTGGGGTTCGAATTCCTTCCCTGTATTACAAAGGGCAATTTCTCAATAATTATTGTATACCCAAAATTTGCGTTTCTTTGATAAGCACCACGCGAGTTGTAAAACTGCTAAATGTATCGGTTGGAATTATCCAACTTACTATCATTTTAAACAATGCTTGTGCTACCATAGTATAATGCTCGGTCTGGGATTAATAGTCGCTGACCTACCATTATTAATGGATTATCTAGATGATTCAATCTCATAATTTGCTCTATTGTCGTATCAAATCGTTTTGCAATTGAATATAGCGTGTCTCCTTGCTGAACAATATAAATATATTCATAACCATTCGGCATGAAACAATCCCCCTTTAAACAATTCATTCTATACATAATATTCAATTGCCCGAAGGAATGTTAGTAAAGCTTTAAACTATAGACTAGATATAATATGAAAGAACTATAGAGATATAAAATACACTCTATAGTTCTTATTTGTTAGGCTTTATTAAAGAAGTTTACAGAGATTTCATATGTTTTTAGTCTACCCTTGTTTCATGCCTAAATAGGTTAATTCCGCAGTTAATAAATATTACGCCACAATTAATCACGTAGGTTAAGGGGTAACGGTTAAGGTTAGAAAAAAACGTAGGGGCGAACATTGTTCGCCTGTATATGAAGTATGTGTGTCACCCCCTAGATCGTGTCATACTGAGCACAGCGAAGTATCTAAAGGAAGTAATAAGTACAGATCCTTCACTATCGTTCAGGATGACAAGTAAGATGATATCTGCGGTCTACTGGCGAACACTGTTCGCCCCTACCAAGCTTAACCTCATCCTTGCATAATTTTGCCACACATCAATCTACGATTATGAATATATATCCTATAGCAAACTTTGAATAAAAATTTTTCCCAGTCAATATTATCCTATCAATATATTCAAAGGAACCATGTCCCCTTCTAAAGCTCTACTAATCTGTTTCCCACCAAAATTGTTTTCAATAACTAGTCTACTTTTAAATTATTTAGGCTATCGCTCACATTTTTTGTAGTTTGCTCCAGTTGAGTCATGGTTGCTACCATTTGTTGAACAACTTTCAATTCTTTATTCAGTAGATCACTCACTTCTTGAACAGTGTCCATATTGGCTTCTGATTTACTACTTAGCGCCACTATTTCATTGGATACCAATGTACTATTTGCAGCGATCTCCTCAGAAGATCCAGATAATTCAGTTACCATCTCAGAGACACGATGAAAAGATTCATTGATCTGTCCAAATTTTTCTTCGAGCAATCTCATGTGATCCTTTTCTTCATTGGTCTTTCTGGAAACATCTTTCATCAAAAGTTGTGTGCCTTCAATTCCGTTCATAATTTCATGAATAAGCTTAGAAATTCCTTCTGCTGATTTGGCTGACTCCTCCGCTAACTTTCGAACCTCACCTGCAACAACTGCAAATCCCTTTCCGTGTTCTCCAGCTCTTGCTGCCTCAATAGATGCATTTAAAGCAAGAAGATTGGTTTGATTGGCGATCGAAGTAATCGTATCAACAATTCCATTGATCTCTTTTGACTTGTTACCCAAATTCCTTACCATACTAGCCATATCATCTGCGGTATTCACGACATTCTCCACATGTTCCTTCATTACTTTAACGATTCGATTCCCTTCAGAGGTGTTTTTTTCTGTCTGTACAGCTTCCACTGCAACAGATTGTATGTATTCTGCAACTTCGTTAACTGCACTATGGATATCCACCATACGATTGGCCACAGTAGTTGTACCTTCTGTTTGCTCTGTCATCCGATTTACCATATTGACGATGTTTCCATCAATCACTTCAAAATCAGTGGCGGTTTCCTGAAATGCACTTGCGAATTCCTGGCTCGTCAAGCGTAACTCCGAAAAGGATTGATTGATTTTTTGTATAAGAGATTGAATTGTATCCAACATCTGATTCGTATATCCCGCTAATTCCCCGATCTCATCCATGCTCTGTATTTCAATCCTCTGGGTCAAATCTCCGCCTAAACTTGTTAATTCCTTCATTTTTTCAGTTAATACAACAATAGACTGGGTCTGTTTTTTCGTCATAGCTTTTACAATGAACCAAATGAAAAGCAGCGCCAATAACATCATAAGAATCAATGCTGCTATTAGTATGAATTGAAACTTTATTAAGACGCTGGCATTGATATCTAGTCCTAAGAACCCCGCAGCCACATCCTTCTCCTTAATCGGTATTCCAACAGACAACATTGCCTTTTGCTCTATAAAGTCTTGTCTCAAAGGCGATAAATAGATTTTGCCATCCATAATATCTTGCTGCTCTTGATCCTCTTGCCATTGATAAGGCGCTCCGATTTCATTTCCTTGAGAATTGCCTTTGTCTATCAAATACACCCAATCTCCATTCTTATCTTTTATGACTAAATATAGACTAGGAATAAACTCTCCTGCCTTTTTATGTAGCAGCGTAAGTTGCTCATCCAGGGCTTTATATCCTTCATTTTGTGTATCTTTCTCAGCTATTAATTTTTCTAGATCTTCCTCTGCTAATTCCTGGGTGATTACATTCTCCATGATCGTAAATGCCATATGTATCACTTGTGTAGTTCCCTTCTGTACCATAATAAATAGAAAGATACCAAAGCAGATGAATATGGAAGATACTAACATCATGATGTTCTTTGTCCATTTTTTACGCATAGTTGTTGGCTTTTTCTTTTTTAATAAAGACATATCCTGTCACCCCTCGTAGTTTCCTTTGATGTTATCAAAGGTATTTGATTCATCGTCTTCCTGCTTAACCACTATGATATAAAGACTGACTTTGCATTTCTATGTATTAGATAAGAGGACTGATCCTAGGACATAGACCTTTCATACGAAACTAATGATCTACAGCCCTAGAAAGTCCTCTTTGCTTGGTGATCTAAGATGCTTTTATGTGTTCATGGGCTTGTATATATTTCTGTCTGCAATCCCAACTACAGAAATAATGTACTGTACCGTCTTCATCTATCACCTGATATGCCTTTTCTTTTGGAATATATGCCTCGCAATATGCGTCCTTTACCACTTCTATTATGCTCTCACTTTGTGTGCGAATTTCTTTTGCTAAATCTTCATTTTTCTCTAACCCATTGACTGTTCTTTCATTTTCTTTTGATGAATTAGCTCCTGCTTGTACAATCTTTCCAAAAACTCGACTAACCAACATGTACAGCGCAAGGATCCATACAAATTGAACAAATGTATTCATCAAAATCCCCCTTTCAACTATCATTTCATTTATTATCTGCTGAAACCAGTCCGTTTTTTCCTCGTATTTATGCCTTTAATCTATACCCGGATCCCCAAAGGGTTTCAATATATCTCGGATTTGATGGGTCCCTCTCAATTTTTTCTCGAATCTTTCTGATGTGCACCACTACAGTTGCGATGTCTCCAAATGACTCCCATCCCCATATTTTTTCAAAAATTTCCTCCTTGCTAAACACCCTTTCTGGGTTTTGAGCCAATAAACATAACAGATCAAATTCCTTTGTGGTTAGCAACTTTTCTTCTTGATTTACATAAACTCTCCTAGAAACTCTATCTATACTTAATTCGCCAATGACAATTTGATGTGTTTTGCCTTCATCACTAGAGGTCAACCTCTCAAATCTTGAAATGTGAGCTCTCACCCTTGCAACTAGCTCACTCGGACTAAAGGGCTTCGTTATATAGTCATCTGCTCCCAGCCCAAATCCCCGTATCTTATCAATGTCTTCCTTTTTGGCAGATACCATTAATATTGGTATATCCTTCTTTAATCGAATCTGTTTACAGATTTCAAAACCATCCTTACCTGGCAGCATGAGATCTAGAATAATCAAATCATAAGGATGATCTAATGCCTTTCTTAGTCCTTCATCCCCTGTGGTTTCTATGTCTACTTGAAATTGACTGACCTCTAAATAGTCTTTTTGCAACTCTGCAATGCTAATATCATCTTCTATAATCAATATTTTCTTCATATGACTTCCTCCTTCGCCGCTTTTCTCAATGTAAAGAAAATGCTTGTGCCATGGTTGAGTTCACTTTCCATCCAAATCTCTCCCCCATGTTCTTCGATGATTTTCTTAATAATCGATAGTCCTAATCCACTGCCATAGGTATTCATATTTCTGGATGGATCAGCTCTATAAAATTCATCAAAAACGAAAGGTTGTGCTTCTTTGGAGATTCCTTTTCCATTATCTCGAATTTCAATAAGCACTTGATCTGTCATCTCTTTTATATTGATAAAAATACGGATTTGATCATGTCCTGCATATTTGATAGAATTATCAATAATATTCGTAATGACCCTTCTCAAATTGTTCCCATCTCCCATTACTGTTAATTCCTTCATAGGATGTTCTAAATCTAACACGATACCTTTCTTTTGCAGATCAAATTGCAGTTCTTCTACTATATCTTTCATATAATGGACAATATCAAGAACTCTAAAATCAAAACTGTATTTCTGCAAATCCAATTTAGAAAAGAGAAACAGATCGTCGATTAATTCATTCATATCCTTAGCTTTTCGGTAAATTGTATCAATATACTTCTTCATTTTTTCTGGCGTATCGGCTACACCATCTTTAATGCCTTCAATATATCCTTTAATCGAAGTAATCGGTGTTTTTAGATCGTGAGATATATGGGTAAGGAGTATCTTTCGATTTTCCTCATATTGATGCTGTATTTGTAATGATTCTTTTAGTTGTTCCCTCATTGCTTCAAAGGACGAAATAACCTCCCCAAACTCATCCTTAAAAACATTTTGAATACGATAATCATAATTGCCTTCTTTTATTGCATTTGATGCATGTTTCAATTCCCCTAAAGGTTTCATGATACTTCGATATACAAGTAACGTCAGTATTCCATTTGTACTCATCATTATTAAGATGGCAAAAATTATCAAAGAAGATTGTAATTGAGAAAACTCTTTCCTTAGAGGTATGGTATCAAACACAAGATATACACTGCCTTCACTTTGATCGCTAAAATAAAAGTCTTGTAGCCTTACATAAATAATGTCTTCTTGCCTGTTTAGCGGCTTCATCTCATCCATCGTTGTGCTTTTAAATGGCATGAGTCTGATCTGCTCTTCTTTATTCTCTAAAAAGTCTGGTACGTGTAGAATCGTATTATCTTTTCTAACGATTAGCCCTGCATTCTTGATGCCAATTTCTCTTTGTATTTTTTCTATATAGCTCACTTCCATAAAGCTATCAGGATTATCCAATATCTGCCTATTTACTATCCAAGAAGCTTGCTGATTCAAATTTAGAAGCTCTTTACTAAGATTTCTCTGTTTTAGTATCTTATAGTTTTCATCAGAAACTGATATACTGCTGATTAGTCCCCCCGCAATGATTGTCAAGATAATAGGAATCATCAGCATGGCAGCGTAGGATAATCTTAATCGCTTTATAATTGTCATCTTCATCCGTTCCTTTCATCGAATCACCAATTATTATATCCTATAGCAAGGCTATCTAGATAAAACACTCATAAACTCATCCCCTGTTATGGTTTCTCTTTCAATTAGATATCTGGATAGTTCATGAAGTTTATCCATATTGTCCTTTAATATGTTAATGGCTTTTTCATGGGCTTTTTTGATGATATCAAGTACTTCTTCATCAATTTTTGACGCCGTTTCCTGTGAACATATTAAAGAGGAATCTCCTCCAAGATATTGATTAGAAACTGTCTCCAGTGCCATCATATCAAAATTTCTACTCATCCCCAAGCGTGTTACCATCATTCTTGCAATCTTCGTCGCCTGCTCGATATCGTTAGAAGCACCAGAAGTGTACGTTCCAAAAATCAGCTCTTCTGCAGCACGACCACCCGTATAGGTTGCAATTTTATTGAATGCTTCCTCTTTCGTCATCAGTACATTTTCTCCTTCAGATATCTGCATGGTATAGCCGAGAGCACCCGATGTACGAGGAATAATTGTTATCTTGTGTACGGGTGAGGATTCCGTCTGTTTTGCAGCAACAATTGCGTGTCCGATTTCATGGTATGCAATAATTTGCTTTTCTTTTGGCGAAACAACCGCACCTTTTCGCTGATATCCAGCAACTACTACTTCTACTGCCTCTTCCAAATCATTTTGTGTTACATACTTGCGGCCGCATTTTACTGCGCGAAGTGCTCCTTCGTTTATAATGTTGGCAAGCTCTGCGCCTGATGCCCCTGAACTTGCTCTTGCTATCGCATTGAGATCAATATCCTTATCTAATTTTATTTTTTGGGCATGAACTTTTAAAATTGCTTCACGTCCTGCTAGATCAGGTAATTCTACAGGAACACGACGGTCAAACCTTCCCGGACGAAGTAATGCCTTATCTAAAGATTCAGGCCGATTGGTTGCTGCAAGGATCACAACACCCTTTTCTCCATTGAATCCATCCATTTCTGTCAATAGCTGATTCAAGGTCTGCTCCCTCTCATCATTTCCCCCTAAACCACCATTATCACGTTTTTTACCGATCGTATCAATCTCATCGATAAATACGATACAAGGAGCCTTTTGCTGAGCCTGTTTAAAGAGATCACGTACTCTTGCAGCTCCCATACCTACAAACATTTCAACAAACTCAGATCCTGAAATGGAGAAGAAAGGTACTTTTGCCTCCCCAGCAACAGCTTTTGCAAGAAGTGTTTTACCAGTTCCAGGAGGTCCTACAAGTAAAGCACCCTTAGGCATAATGGCACCTATTTCTTTATACTTACTTGGATTGTGCAGAAAATCAACGATTTCAGTAAGCGCTTCCTTCGCTTCATCCTGACCAGCAACATCAGCAAAGGTCTTTCCTGTCTGAGCTTCAACATAAATCTTCGCATTGCTCTTTCCAAAGGTCATGGCATTGCCACCCATTCTCTTCTGCATAGAATTTGCAAATATCTGCCCAATTCCCATAAAAATAATGATTGGAACAATCCACGTCAGTATAAGATTTAAAAGTGGCGAATTTTCTTTTGGAATAACCTTAGAAAACTGAACTTTTGCATTATGAAGGCGATCGACTAGCCCTGGATCGTCCATACGCCCTGTTACATATATATTCTCTTTGCCATCTTTGTCTTTCGCAACAAATGCGATTTGATTCTCCTCTATCTCTACAACTTTTACCTTTCCATTTTCTATTTGTGTTAGAAATGTGCCATAATCAACCTGAGTAATCTCTTGCTTTAACAATAGTGGAAAAACGAAAGCATTTAAAAGCAATACAACAATCAGTGCTGCTATATAATAATAAATAATCGGCATTTTAGGATTTTTTTGTTCTTTCATGTCGCCATCTCCCCCTTTTCAGCATTAGCCTTTATTCTATTCTTCAATTATAGAATACAATTCTAAAACTCACATAAATAAAATCTTAAATATTTCTAAACTTTCACGAAAGGTCTAGTATCTAACTTCTGTGCCAACAGATGAGGACTCAAAAAAGTTAGAAAAAAGATTCGTCTATAAAAAATTCAGAAATTACTGAAACGAATCTTTTTCTTTATTACAGCTTTAACCTTTTCAATTAATCACAGCTTACTTTATTCAATTCTTCTTTGATATTCATTAAGTTCTCTATATGGTATTGTTTTATATCAATACTCATGTCTTCTTTCTTCGCGTTTAGGATAAATATATGACTATAGGCCGTTCTGAATAAAGTTAAATGCCGCATATAGTATTTGATATCCAAGTTATGCCGTTTGCTATTGATCTCTTTATGGTAGAATTCGATGATATTCCTAAACTCATGGATTTTTAGCCTATACTCCTCTAAATTTTTTGCTTTTCTAAAATTCTCTTCTTCACTTACATTTTTATTTATAAATTCTATCATCTCAATGTTTAATTCGTTAAGTTTTTCAAATGGGTTTGGCGGCTTTATATAATAATTTACAAAAATCGCTATGATAATGCCTACAAAGGTTGCTAATAACCTATCTATAACATAAGCCACCGTATCGAAATTTTTTCCTGCGTTTATTCTAAAGCTTATAATTAAAAATACTACGCCCGCTGTAGATATCATATCTCTCTTGTCTATCAGGTTGCATAAATAGATAATTCCCAGTATTCCAAAAGGGATCATATATATATTTTCAGGCATAAGCAACAAATAGATCAGCGAGAATATTCCACCGATTGTGGTTCCTAGACTCCTTTTTATCGCCATTTCAGATGATTCTATGATCGAGCTTTGCATACAAAAAAATACCGCTAAAGTAGCATATAACGGGGAATCGAATTTTAGTATATTACTTATAAGGATAGCTAAAAAAATTCCAATCAAGGTTTTTATGCTTCTCATTCCTATTTTAGGGAGCTTTATTGTCATTGCCCTTTTTACCATTTCCATACCTCTTATCTATTTAAAATTCATTACAAATTCATAATACCCTAGTCTAGCTCTCTTTAACGCATTCTTTTATGCCTGTGTATCTGCGCGAAACTTTCTGCAATATTTTAACTTGACCATATTTTTGAGGCACTTATAATTTGTAAAATGTCCATTAATATGGATATTATTCCCAAACAAAGAAATTAATATTTCGTTAAGTTGGCATTAAAAGTATACAGCTGTATCTGATTATCTTTATGAATCAACCCTTAGAACGGTTCTGTTTTTTGTGAGTAGGAGCGTCGATGCAAATCCCATACAAAAGAAAAAGCGGGTAGACATCCTCATATCTACCCACTTTATGAATATATCGTGTTACATAACACTTAGCGATTCGTTTGATACACATATTATTCATCATTTATAGTGTTAAATCGTTGTTTTGTACTTTATTAAAGTTGCAGAACTTGCAACTACAAGAATTGAACCTAAGTTATGTATTAATGCTCCAATGATCGGATCTATTATGCCTAACGCAGCTAGCAATATGGCTCCAAAATTAATGGCCAAAGATAAAGCAATATTGATTTTTATTGTATGAAGTACCTTCCTTGATAGAATGAATAGTTCAGAAATTTTACTTATATCATCAGACATTAAAGCAATATCCGCAGTTTCTACTGCAACATCTGCACCTAATGCGCCCATGGCGATTCCGATTCCAACATCTGACCTTGCCAGTGCAGGAGCATCATTTATTCCGTCTCCAATCATACATACTTTCTTATTATCTCTTGTTTGAGACTCAATGACAGTTACTTTATCTTCTGGTAATTGTTCAGCATAAATTTCTTTAATTCCAGCTTTGGCAGCTATCCATGCAGCCGCATTCTTATTATCGCCTGTTAGAAGAAGAATATTTTCAATGCCTATTTTTCTGATATTCAAAATAGTTTCTTCTACATTGTTCTTTATTTTGTCTGCAACGTTTATCAAACCAATGATTCGATCCTCAATCGTTACAATCATTACTGTTTTCCCTTGGCGTTCAAAATATGCTATCTTTTCTATATACTCATTTGCAACTTCAATATCATTTTCTTTAAGCAGTTTTAGATTTCCTACTAATACTTTCTTTCCTTCGATCTCTGAAACAACACCTTGACCTAACTGAATACTAAATTGCTGAGGATCAGGAATATTTAAAGAAGTTTCTTTGGCTTTTTTATAGATTACTTTACCTAATGGATGCTCAGAAAATTTTTCCGCTATTGCCGCCAGCTTCAATATATCATCTTCTGTATAATTTTCATTAAGACCAATGATATCCGTTACTTCAGGTTTTCCATAAGTGATCGTCCCGGTTTTATCAAAAGTAATCGTATCGATTTTACCTAGCTTCTCCATTACTTCGCCACTCTTTATAAGAATACCGTTTCTTGCAGCATTTCCGATGCCTGCCATGATAGCAGTAGGGGTTGCCAATACTAATGCGCACGGGCAGAAAACAACGAGAATGGTAACCGCCCTGGTAATATCACCTGTAATCATATAAGTAATTATGGATAAAAACAAGGCTAAAGGGACAATAATCGTTGCCATTTTATCGGCCAACCTAACTACAGGAGCTTTCTTGTTCTCAGCATCTTTTACAAGTCTTATTAATTTTGCCAATGAAGTATCCTTTCCAACCTTCGTAGCTTTTACTTCAATAGCCCCTAACTGATTTAAAGTACCTACAAATACTTCATCTCCAACTGTTTTATCAACAGGCATGGATTCCCCCGTAATAATGGATTGATTAATTGTCGATTTACCGCTGACAATTACGCCATCTATTGGGATGGATTCTCCTGGTTTAATCAGAAGAATATCGCCTACTTGTATTTCTTCTACTGAAATCTTTTTTTCACCTGATGATGTTCTGATCCTTCCAGTTTCAGGAGATAGTTGAATTAACCTTTTTATACCTTCTTGAGCCTTTCTAACGGTCCGATTCTCCAATATCTCACCTAACATCATGATAAATGCGACTTCGCCAGCTGCAAAATATTCTCCTATTACTACAGAAGCTATAAGTGCTATACCGACAAGTACACCGGCCTTTATATCAAATCTTGTAAGAAGCCCGATCACAGCGCCACGAATAATGGGAGTCCCACTAATTATGATACTAACCCAAGCAACATCAAATGGCAGTATGTCTCTAAGCCATCCAAACCAGCTTATTAGAAGAAATATGCCCGACAAAACAGTCAAAACAATGGTGCGACTTTCTTCTTCAATAAAATATTTTTTAATGTTAAATGTTATCATATTTTCTCACCCACAATTTCTTTCATTTATACGATCGAGCTCTACTTCATGATAATCGTTTCTGCCTCCAAGCTTCTTAAAGATAATTTATAACCCCGAATACTTACTTCAACTGGATCACCAAAAGGTGCTACTGCATTCACCATGATTTCTGCTCCCGGTAATATTCCCATAGCCAGCATCTTTCCTTTTATAGCTCCACTGCCCATCAATTTTGCAACAATGCCTTTTTCACCAATCTTTAAGTCTTTTAATGTTTTTTCCACAAATAATCATCTCCTATCTATTAAAATAATTTTTAAAAGGTATCCTTATTTATTTTCCTAAGAATATTAAATAATTGATTCACTTCATCTTCCGAAAGAGAAGACATCATTTGTTCTGTCAAGTCAATATGGTATTTATGGTGTTCCTTAGCCGCTTCAACTCCCTTTTCCGTTAAACTAATCAAAATAACCCGTCGGTCTTCCTTGGTAAACTCTCGTTGTGCATATTTCTTTTTTTCCAGCCTGTCTACGGTTACCGTGGTCGTTCCTGTGGTTACACCTAATTTCCCTGCCAACTCTTTCATGTTCATTTTGCCATATGATCCTAGTATTTCAATGGCATGAGCTTCTGAGACGGTCAACTCGCTGCTTTTGATTACAGAACTTTCCCAAGATGAAAACCCATTAAAAAAATATAGCAGCTCATCCGTTAGCTCTTTAATAAATTCATTAGAGGATTTCATATCGATTAACATCTCCTTTTGAAAATAATAATATTTGATAATAATATATTTTGAATTTCAAACTAATAGTACCATAAATAGTTTCGATTGCCAATAAAAATTTAATATGAAAGGATAAAATCGATATAGAGAGGAGCCAGATAAGATATTAATGAAGTAACTTTCGTAACTCTATGAAAGATATTTAGCAAGTATTTCCTATTTAATGTGGTATAATGCTACCACAGGGAAAAATATTCGTAGTATTTTTTGAATCTCTATCATTCAAAATATTTTTAAACGCCACATGCTTCAAAAGCCTACTTTATTTAGCTGCTTATGATACATTACGTAGTGTTGATGTATAGAAATATATTTAAGTTGGAGGTTATTATGTCTAAAAGTAAGAAAAAACTAAGAATCATCCCCTTGGGAGGACTAGGGGAAATAGGAAAAAACATTACGGTCTTTGAATATGGTGAAGATATTGTCATCGTCGATTGCGGAATCGCCTTTCCAGAAGATGAAATGATGGGGATTGATTTGGTTCTTCCTGATATTACCTATTTAAAGAATAAACGGGATAAGATCAAAGGTATTGTCTTAACCCACGGCCACGAAGATCACATTGGGGCATTGCCGTATGCATTAAGAGATATCAATGTACCTGTTTTTGGTACAAAGCTCACCCTTGGCTTACTGAAAAACAAATTAGAAGAGCATCGTATGCTTGGGGATACAAATCTGCAAACTGTTCAACTAGGTGAGACAATCGAATTAGGTGTATTTAAAGTGGAGTTTATTCGCTCTTCCCATAGTATAGCTGATGCGGCGGCCTTGGCAATACATACACCCGTCGGCATTATTGTCCATACAGGAGATTTTAAGATAGATTATACACCCATTGAAGGCGCACCCATCAATCTAGCTCGTTTTGCAGAGCTTGGAAAAAAAGGTGTCTTGCTTCTTATGGCTGATAGTACCAATGCTGAGCGTGAGGGCTATACTATGTCTGAACGAAAAGTGGGCGAAAGCTTTGAAAGAATATTTGCAAATGTTCCGGGTCGAGCTATTGTCGCTACCTTTGCATCTAATATCCACCGAGTCCAACAGATACTCAATGTGGCTATTCGTACCAATCGCAAAGTGGCTCTTTCTGGCAGAAGTATGATTAATGTCGTTAATGTAGCCTTGGAACTAGGATATTTGAATGCACCTGAAGATATATTCATCGACATCAAAGATATCAATAGATACCCATCAGAAAGATTAATGATCATAACCACTGGCAGTCAAGGGGAGGCAATGGCTGCATTATCCAGGATGGCAGCATCAACCCACAGACAGGTAGAAATTGTTCCAGGAGATTTAGTCGTCATTTCTGCAACGCCTATTCCTGGAAATGAGAAAATGGTATCTAATAATGTGAATATGTTGCTTCAAAAGGGAGCAAATGTAATTTATGAATCTCTTGAAGACATTCATGTTTCAGGTCATGCCTGTCAAGAAGAATTAAAATTAATTCATCGTCTTGTTCAACCGAAGTTCTTTATGCCAGTTCATGGGGAATATAAACATCTTCGACACCACGCGCTTCTTGCACAGGAGTTAGGAATGGCTTCAGAAGATATTTTCATCATGAACATAGGTAATGTTCTAGAATTAGATGCTTCAAATGCTAAAATTGCTGGGAAAGTGCCTTCTGGCAAAGTATTTGTCGATGGGCTTGGTGTGGGTGATGTGGGAAATATCGTATTGAGAGATAGAAAGCACTTAGCTCAAGATGGGATGGTCATTATTATGATTACCATCGATAAGGACACCGGTGCAGTCATTACAACTCCTGATATCATATCTAGAGGATTTATTTATGTAAGAGAGTCCGAAGAACTAATGTCAGAGATGAAGAATATCGTAAAAAATGCACTCTCTGAATGCCAAGGAAAAGACTGGAGCACAATTAAAAATAATGTAAAAAAATCAATGAGCGAATATCTTTATGCTAAGACCAAGAGAAAACCAATGATCTTACCTATCATTATTGAAATATAAACCAATATGCAGCAAGATTTAAAATTCTCCATTAGGAATAATATAAAAGAACTATAGGGATATGAAATAACCCTATAGTTCTTTTTCATTAACTTAAGTCAAAAATTCACCGATGTTTCTTTGTATTTAGTGTTTCATGCATTATATTAAACACTATTCATATCTGAGTGCCTCGATAGGATCAAGTTTTGCTGCTTTATTGGCTGGATAATATCCAAAAAACACACCGATCAACATCGTTACAGAAACACTTAAAAAGATAATACCAGGAGAAGCTGTTGCGGGATACCCTAAGAGTGAAGCCCCTAATGCACCAAGGAGAAGACCTAAAACAATACCAATGATACCTCCTATCATACAAATAATCACTGATTCCACGATAAACTGGACTTTAATAGAGGAGTTTCTCGCGCCAAGTGCCTTCCTCGTACCAATCTCACGGGTACGCTCTGTAACTGAAACCAGCATAATGTTCATTACGCCAATCCCACCCACTAAAAGTGAGATCGCTGCAATGACTGAAATTGCAATAGAAACGGTGCTCAACATGGATGTCATGTTAGAGATGACACTTTCCATATTCATTGCACTTGCCTCCCACTTCGTATTATTTTCATAAACCTTTGAAAAATAGTTTTCTATGTCTTCAGTAAAAAGTGCAGCATCCACACCAGTTTTCGTGACTACCGTAAATGTTTGATAATTTTTTGTTGTAGCGTCTTGCTTTGCTAAACTCACTGGAATGTAAAAGCCAGTGCTCCTGTCTTTTTCAGAAGAAGAGCTAGGCATAAACGATGAGGTCTCGTACTTGTAAATTCCGATAATTGTATATGTCTCAATACGATCAGAAGAATATATTTTTATTTCCTGACCTAAGGGGTTTTCTCCAGCGGAGAACATGTTTTCAACCAACTTATCCGATACAACAGCAACTTTTTTTACTGATTTTATATCTTTCTCAGCGATAAAACGTCCTTCGATGAGCTTTACGTTATTCGCCTTTTCGTATCCCTCATTGACTCCTGTCACGCTCACATTTGCGTAAAGTCGTCCATCCTGGGCCTTAGCAGATCCAACACCATGGGATAGGCTTATGGTTTCAATTCTGTCGCTAAATCGTGCGGTAAATGCTTCTATATCTTCATCCGTCAGAAGGTCACTCTCCTCGGGGATACTAGCAGCAGAGTCAGGCATACGAGGTCCACGATCAAGTTCATCGCCGCCGCGCTCTCTTATACTTACCATAATAGAATTTGCACCCATGTCTTCCATAGTCGAAGTAATCGAAGCAGTAAGTGAATTTCCTACAGTTACAATTGCTATAACCGATGCGATTCCTATGATTATGCCCAGCATAGTCAAGATTGCCCGCATTTTATTTGACTTCAAACCTGCTAAAGCCAAAAGAATATTTTCAGTTAAATTCATTAATTTCCCCTCCGCCCCATTTCAGCCATCCGGTGATTCAGATTAGCCTTTTCATCCAGGATTCTACCGTCTTTTATCGTCACAATTCGTTGGGTTTCTTCAGCTAATTCATAGTTATGTGTTATTAAGATAATCGTAGTTCCTTTTGTTTCATGCACCTTATGAAAAAGATCCATTATCATCCGTCCTGTTTCTGAATCCAATGCCCCCGTGGGTTCATCTGCCAGTAGAATTGCAGGCTCATTAGAAAGGGCTCGGGATATGGCCACCCGCTGTTTTTGCCCCCCAGAAAGTTCATTGGGTAAATGATGCATTCTGTCGGCCATACCTACCAACTCCAAAAGTTCCTCTGCTCTTTCTCTTCTTTCTTTTCTGTCCATCCCTGCGTAAAGCATGGGTAGTTCCACATTCTTTAATGCAGAATTCCTTGGTATTAGGTTAAATGTCTGAAACACAAATCCAATCTTTTTATTTCGTATGTCGGAGAGTTCATTATCGGACATATTCTGGATGGGTGCTCCATCCAGAATATATTCTCCTGACGTAGGACGGTCTAAAGCACCGATTACGTTCATCAATGTACTTTTCCCAGACCCTGAAGCACCAACAATAGAAACAAATTCCCCTTTCTTTACTGTTAAAGATATATTTTTCAAAATTTGTAGTTCGTTCGGACTACCTATATAAAATTTCTTTACCAGATCACGGACATCAATCATTATCTCACTCATACTATTTGCCTCCTATCGTTTTGCTGTTTGTAAGTTAACAACATCACCGGGTTTTACACTTGCAGCATCATTTACCACGATGACACCGTCGGATAATCCCTTACCTGATATTTCCGTATATAGATCTGTTTCCATTCCTTTTTCTACGATCAGCTCTTTTACTATTTTTTTACCATTCTCATCAGAGATGACATAGACAATGTTCTGTCCATTGGAATTTACCGTAACAGCATCATAAGGCACTGCATAAACATCGGCCTTTTTCTCTAAAATGATATTGAGGCGAGTGTTCATTCCAATTTTAAATTTAGGGTCATGATCTAAGATCGCTACTTCTGTTTCGAACTCCACCGTACTAGAAGTAATGGTCTCCCCAGCAGTATTTTTGGTAGATGCCGGTGAAATTTTAACTACCTCTCCATTCAGTATCTTATCGCCTGTGGCATCTGATTTAATCGTTACCTTCTGTCCAGGATATACCTTCCCAGCATCATATTCTTTTACGTAGGTGGTAACCATCAGATTCTTTGTATCTTCGATAACAAATAAAAGACCGTTGCCAGGAGAACCCACTACAGCATATACCGCCGTCACGGTACCGTCTACCGGTGCTTTTATCACCGAATCGGCAAGATTCTTTTCAAGCTTTTGAAGGGCTATTTTCTGACTGTCATTATTATAGTTGGCTTCGGCATTCTTAAAGTTGGCTTCAGCTGTTTTTATGTCCTGCTCCACTTTTGCTTTGGTTGATTTAAGAGATGCTACTGCCTTATTATAGGTGGTTAATGCGACCGTATAGTTTGTTTCTGATTGGCTGAATTCCTGTTTAGAAATAGCACCTGCTTCAAATAGCGCTTTATTGTTTTCATAAGTTGTCTTCTTTGTTTGCAGATCAGCTTCGGCTGTTTTAACACTGCTTTCCGCGCTAATTAGTTCAGAATTCAAACCATTTTCATACTGACTTTTCGTATTCTGATAGATTCGTTTTTTATTTTCCAAATCAATCGCTGAAGTTTTTTGTGAATTATTTAAAGTACTCCGCTGCTGTGCAATATCCATTTCCAGAGATGCTGTATCAAGTTTGGCCAGCGCATCTCCTGCCACCACTTGATCTCCAACACTCGCATATATCTCTTTTACTGGATAGTTCAAAGTGGAATAGACATTTTGAGCATTCTGGCTTTCGATGTTTCCAGAAACACTGATGCTGTTAACCAGTTCAGCTTTAGAAAGTATGGTATGTGGCACATTATTTGCACTACCGTTTCTTCCTGCTGAAAATGCCGTAATTCCTAGTATGCTAATAATTACAAGTATTGCTGTACCAATAATCATTGACTTCTTAAATTTCTTTAATTTTTCCATAGATAATTCCTCCTATATTAAATTCTTCTTTTTAGCGAGATTTCCATATTTTACTTAAACCAAATACCGCTTTTTCACATATCCATCATGTTAAATTTCAGAGAAATCCAAAATCTTAGCTGCATTTGATTCATCTACAATGGATATTGGGATATCTGAAAAAGCTTGATGCACATCATGAACAAAGTTACCCTCTACCATTTTTTCAGGTACTCCAAAAACTAAATGAGCTACTTTATTACGACGGATATAATCAACAGCCACATTGCTACCATTATCACCCCAGTATACTTGCATTTCTGCATCTAAGGATTTACACACATTAAACAAATATTCCAGAGGGGTTTCCCGTAAATTTTTTGCCTGATTTGATGGCTGCACACTCAAAACTTTTAGCCTTAAGTCCAGCGCCTTTGATAGTAGATAGCCTGCTGTTATTAAGCGTTCACAGCTTTTCTGATCTGTAACACAAACTAAAATAATCTTTTCTTGTTTCATCCTATTCACCTAATTTCTAATCTTAATAATAGAATAGTAACAAAACAATGTGGCAAGAAAATGGCATGAGTATGAAAGATTGTGACATAATATAAACAAACAGCACTGGCGTTCATAATGAACGCCAGTGCTGTTTGTTTATATTATGATCTAACTCCCGAATTACGAGACAATGTGAAAGTAAAGGTACTACCTTTTTCCAGTTGACTCTCCACATAAATTTCTTCCCCTAGCCGTTGAATAATCTCAAAGGCTATGGCAAGTCCTAATCCTGTCCCTTGCGTAGCATGGGCTTTATCAACCTTATAAAACCTTTCGAATATATGTGGTAGATCACTTGGAGATATACCTATTCCTGTATCGGACACGAATATTTTCACAATGTTATCATCTGAGGAGACATCCAGCAGAATATTTCCTTGGGATGACGTATATTTTATAGCATTATCGAGGAGGATAATCAGGACCTGCTCAACCAAATCCATATTGCTATTGATCATCACATCCTCGGGTAAAGCTGAAAAAGAAAACTCTATCCCTTTTTCACCGGCAAGTACAGCATACCGATCAGCCACATTCGTCATGAGTTCATTGATTTTAAATTCTTCTCGTTGTATAGCAGCTGGATCTGACTGCAATCTGGATAATGTCAGCAAATCGTTGATAAGTCTTGTGAGTCTCATGGTTTCGTGCAACATATGGCTGTAATATCGCTTTTTCGTATCTTCATCGGGAACCATATCATCCGCCAATGTCTCTGATAATGCTCTTAACGCCGATACGGGGGTGCGTAGTTCATGGGAGACATTTGCAACATACTCCCGGCGCGTCTGTTCCAGCCGCTCTGATTCGGTGACATCACGAAACAAACCAACTGCACCTGCAATATGATTCAATTCATCCTCTAACGGACAAATCGTAATTCTTAGAACCATCTGTTTCCACTGCATGCTGCGAACAATGGTGTATCCTCGCAAAAGCACAGTCTCAAAATCTTCCCACAACTCTTGACTAGGAATTATACCCTTACGCCCATCTTCTTGGCTCATACCAAAAATACTATGAATTGCAGGATTAACATGGGTGATATTTCCCTCCGTATCTATTGCTACAATCCCTTCAGATAAGCCGTCAATTGTCTGTTTCAACCGGTTCCGTTCCACCTCTAAAGCCGAAATCGTCTTAGATAATCTAGATGATAAATAATTAAGTGACCGTCCCAGCTCCCCAATTTCTCCTTTATATGCTTCATTGGCTTGCTCCGTAAGATTGCCATTTGCCATATTGATTGCCACATCTCGCATTTCTTTTAAAGGATTCACAATATGCCGCGTAACGCGATATACTGGAAAAATCATTAGTAACAAAACACCTAGGGCACTAACCTGCATAGATCGATTAAGTCCTAAAAAAGCAGTTACAAGCTCTGCTGGTGGCTTGCTTAGGAAAACAGCACCTGAAACAGTGCCATTGTCCAGAATGGGCTGCCCTACTACGAGAAAAGGTCCTTTGGTAGAAACAATTTGTTGTCCAGACAAAACTGAATCTAGATATCTTCCAAACGCCTTGTTGAGAGCAGGCGTCATATGCTGCCGTAGTTCTTTCTCAAATCGTCGTATTAAGGTCCCTTCGCTTCTTATCATAAGATTGCCTTGCCCGTCATATACATACACTGCAGCATTCCATATTTCATTATTGATTGAAAACTGCTCATTAAGCTCACTCTTTGTCATACCCCCCTGCTGATATTTCAACACCAAATTAGCAATTGCTTCCGCACGGGGCTCAAGCTCTCGTATTTGCAGGTCTGTAAACATGCCATTCGCTATGAGCACAAAGATTATCGTGTTGAGAATTCCATATAGTATAACCGTACCTATTAATAAAGTCAGCACTCTTCGAAGAAATATATTTTTTTTCACAATAGCTCCCATTCCGCCATCATCGAAACGGCTCATAAATTTATAGATCTCTTCTATTCATTTGATACTTCGAACTTGTAGCCCACTCCATAAATACTCTTAATACTCCATCTCATATTCTCAGAAGAAAGTTTCTGACGAATACGCTTGATTTGCGTATCCACGCTTCGCGTATCACCAAAATAGTCAGACCCCCATACATTTAGCAAAATCTGCTCTCTATCAAAAACTTGTCCTGGATGAGAAGCTAGTAAATACACAATTTCTACCTCTTTCGGCGTACAATGAACGAGCTTCCCGTCAAGACGCACTTCGTAAGAGGATATATTTACTTCTAATCCATCATAACGCAGGATAGGATCATTTTCTTTGCTCTGTGATGTTTTGCGACGCAAAACTGTTTTTACCCGGGCCACTACCTCACGAGGGCTGAAGGGCTTTACAATATAATCATCCGCACCTAGTTCCAGTCCAAGAATTTTGTCTATTTCTTCACCTTTAGCCGTTAGCATAATGATTGGTACATCCGTTGTTTTACGCAGCGTACGACAGACTTCAATTCCATTCATTTTTGGCATCATTAGATCCAAAATAATTAAATCTGGTTTCGTTTCATAAGCTTTTTTAAGCGCTTCTTCTCCATCATATGCAGAATCATGAGTAAATCCATCTGCTTTTAAATATGCAATGATTGTCTCATGAATAATAAATTGATCATCACAAATAAGAATGTGTCCAGCTGTGCTCAATTAGCATTCACCCCAGTAATTTTTATGGTTTAGAATCTTATTTTTAATATTTGTAAATTATCATATATTATTTTTAAACTATTATCAATAATCTTAGTATTTCTTATCATCCCTAGTCTTCCCGCGATCACATAAATTCTATCTTAGCCCAGCATTTTTACACGATAAGTAGTATCCAAAAAAACAAGTCTCTAAGGATATTCCCTTAGAGACTTTTATGAAAACCTTTTCTTTTTCCTGATTATTCTGCCTTTTCTTCTCTAATGTTCTTCTCGTCTGCCTTTAATGCTTTAACAAGGGAGACCATTCCAAATAACATTACAAAGGCAAATGGGAACGCTGCTGCGATAGAAGCTGTTTGAAGCATCCCTAGTCCGCCTGCTAACATGAGGGCTAAGGCCAATGCTGATTGAATCACACCCCAAATGATCTTCTTTTGAGTGGATGGATTCATCTCTCCATGAGATGTCATCATTCCTAATACAAAGGTTGCTGAGTCCGCAGAAGTAACAAAGAAAGTTACCAATAATATCACTGCTACAAAGGATATAATACTTCCCAATGGGTAATGACTCATCACTACGAAGAATGCCGTCGGTGTTGATTGGATGGCTTCCGTCGCTACATCTAAGCCTAAATTCATACCAAGCGTTCCAAATACGGCAAACCATAGGAAGGATCCAAATGCTGGTACCAAAAGAACTCCAGTAACGAATTCACGGATCGTTCTACCTTTGGAAATACGTGCAATAAACATTCCTACGAATGGTGCCCAAGCGATCCACCATGCCCAGTAGAAAATCGTCCAACCGCCGATCCAGGAATTATCACCAAATACCTCAATATGAAAGCTGTCTCGGATAAATTCACCGAAATACATCCCTACGCCATTGGTCAGGGCATTGATAATCATAACCGTAGGTCCGATAATAATCGCTAAAATCATTAGAATTCCTGCAATACCCATGTTTAGGTTAGATAGGAACTTAATCCCTTTATCTAATCCTGTTACTGCTGATATCATAAAGAGTACGGTAACAATGGCAACAATAGCAATTTGCACTGCCGATGACTCAGGTAAACCAAACATAAAGTTTAATCCGCTGTTTATTTGTAGGGTTCCTAAGCCTAGTGATGTTGCAACACCTGCTACAGTAGCAAATACTGCTAGAATATCTACTAGATATCCGATAGGACCATTTACTCTTTCTTCGCCAATGAGTGGGATAAAAATACTACTGATAAGACCTGGCTTGTTTTTTCTAAACTGCATATAGGCAAGAGCAAGGGCTAATATACAATAATTTGCCCAAGGATGAAGACCCCAGTGGAAAAAGGATTTTTTCATGGCAAAATCTGCTGCCGCAGCTGTACCACCATCCATTCCCAGAGGTGAAACGAAGTGATTTAGCGGTTCTGCAACGCCCCAGAATACAAGACCGATACCCATCCCTGCACTGAAAAGCATTGCAAACCAAGACACATATGAATATTCAGGTTCCGAGTCATCTGGACCAAGCTTGATGCTCCCATATTTACTGAATGCAATCCATATAGAGAAAATTACGAATGAGAACATGGAGATCAAATAAAACCAACCAAAATTGCCTACTAAGTAGTTGAATAATCCGTTAGCAGCGCTCCCAAAGTTCTCGGGGGCAGCAAGGCCCCATAGAACTATTGCGAACACAAACACCAATGATATATAGAATACATTATTCTTCTTATTCATGCGTTGTGTCCCCCTATTTTTTATTAAATTTTTACTTTAAAGACAGTCTGCTCCTTGATGTCAGTTGTTAAGGCATCTAAAGCAACGCCTACTCTATGATAGCGAAGCTTCCACTGCTGTTCCTTTGGTGTACTTGGATCACCCAGTGGATATGGAATAGAAATCGTCGGTACCATTCTGTTCGCTCCGACTGTCTTGGCAACGGGGATTAAGTTTGCCATTTGTACAATTGTGATTCCTGCTTTTTCGATTTCTTTTGTCATCGTTGCACCGCAACGTGTACAAGTGCCTCAGGTGGATGTTAGGATAACAGCTTTAACACCTGCAGCGATGAGTTCCGCAGCAATCTCTTTGCCCATTCTTGCGGCCTCGGCTTGAGTTGTACCCGTACCAACCGTTGCATAGAAGTATTGGTACACGCCACCAATTCTTCCTTCCTTCTCATAGGCTCTTAAAGCATCCAGTGGTACGCAAACATCGGCGTCAGCATTAGCTGCTGCTGGATCATAGCCCGCATGGATTGTCATAAATTCTCCTGCTTTTAGGTCATCCAGTTGAGAAATGTCATACTTACCCCATTTCGTAGCAGAAGCAGATTGGATTCTGTCTGGGTTTCCTACTGGTACGATACCACCTGATGTTACTAAGGCAACCTTCGTCTTGCTTAACTCTTCTGGTGTAAGGGCTGGTGCGATTGGTACTAAGTCCGCTTTAGGAATCGGAAGTTCTGTTTGGAAAGGCTGACCGTGGATTTTCTTTAGTAGCATATCAATTACTCTATCAGCAGCATTTACAGGAGGGTTTAACCAGATCTGGCTTCTGATACCTCTTCCGTAGTAGCCCTCTACTTCTGCAGGTAATACTTCTTCACCTTTTAAGACCTTTAAACCGAATTTCGCCATAGCTGCTACATCTTTTCTCATAGCTGCAGCACTGGCACCACCCGTGAAGATATACATCTCCTTTTTGAACATGTCTACCCCAGGATTTTCATCATTCATCGAAGTGATTACAGGTACCCCAAACTTGTCTTTTACTGCTTTACAGATGTTACCACAAGCACTTCCGTATCTTCCTGCTCTAAAAGCTGGACCAGCAAAGAATATATCGAATTCCTTATCTGCTAAAAAGCCTAAAATGGTGTCTAAAGCTTCTTGTGTTCTTGAACCCATGAAGTTATCGCCACAGATAATGGTATGAGTAACCTGTACGTCTTCACCTAACTGCTTTTGAAGCTCCATGGCTGGACCCACTAATCCTTCGCGAATCTCTGGTGCATGATCTGCTAACTCTTCGCCTCCGATTTGGCCAAAGAATTGGTTTAGATATAAAATCGCTTTTTTCATCTCCGTCACCTCCTTAAAACTCTACCATTGTCTTCGTTGACCAACCAACTACTTGGTCTCCACAGAACATGGCATTGTTTTCCATAATAATTGACCCGTCTTCTCTTACAGAAGGACCTAAGATTGCGTCATTACTCCACCCGCCGGATAAGCCATCTCTTGCAAGGGCTTGTAATTCTCCGATGACTGTTTCCATTGGAGGAAGAATAATCATTTCTGAAACATTACCACAGGATACAATTGCATCTGCTTTCGCATCTAAGGTTACCAATGGCTGAGATGCACCATCTCTACCCGTACATTCATTGGTTAGACCGATTGTCTTAACCCCAGCATCTTCCAACGCAACGATACATGCGATAAAGTCAGCATCTGGGTTTCCATAACCTTCTTCTGCCACAACTGCTGCGTCTGCGCCTAATGACTTTGCCATTTGTGCTACAAATAATGCAGCTCTATTCTTTTGTTCTAGCGCAACATTTAAGTTAGACATAATCACGCCTAAGAAATTGATTGTCTTTCCATGCTCTTGATATAAGCGCTTGATCATCGGGAAGTTTTGGAAATCATAAGTAGACCACTTGGATGAACATGGCATGAAGGAGCCAGAAATCATTGCTCCATCCAGTACTTCATTTGGATGCATGAAGGTCGGCACCATACGATTGCAGTCCCATCCATATACAAGGTCATTGTATCCAAGCTCTTCCATTTGGGATTGTGGCTGTAGTACAAGCACTACATTTGGCAGGGTGTTTTCCTCTACTGTTCTCTTAGTAACCGGAGCTAATTCATAGATCTCAATCGTTTCTGGCTCCATATCTTTTACACAACTACCAATATACTCTGCTAGTCTCATGCCGGCCCATCTGAGTGCATGGTTTTTCTTTTGTTGTTCATATCTTTCAAACTCTTCGTCTGTGTCTGCTACAAGAACAATATTTTTTAATTGTGAGTAGTAGGTATATTTCGCTCCTTCTCCTCCCATATCGATTAATCCGTCTTGAAATCCTCCCCAATGCTTTCCTACAACAAGCACACTACAATCCTTTAACGCAAGGGTTCTTCCATTTCCTGCCTGCATTAAATCTCCCGTTACTCCTGGAAAGATTGATCCTCCACCAATTCTATGTCTTGGCTCGATGGCTTCCTTAACAGGTACTAATCGTACCATGTCGCCAGGTTTCACAATCACGAAGTCTGCTTCTGTGATATGCTCGTCTTCTTTCACGACTGCCAGAGCTTCTTCTTTATTGATTGTCAAGATACCATCTGCATAGGCAGTTCGAGTACCAAATACGATGTCTTTAACATAAAAATTACCTAACTCTAACTTCATCTGATTACACTCCTTTCGTAAAATAAAATTAGGAGAAAAATAACAATATCTTTGGGAGAAGTGATTTTTTGAAAACGTTGTCATGTACGTTATAAAAAAAATCTATGTTATTTTTCTCGTTGATAAAATTATAACATAGTTTTGACTATTTTGTAAATTTGTTTATTTTTTAATCTTGATTTTTTTGCTATTTTTTTAACGGTTTTTGTCGAATCTTATACTTTCCCTGTCAAACATAAAAAAACTAAGACCAAATTTATCGATCTTAGTTTTTTATGTTTTTATACTAATTGCTCTTTTTCTAAGAAAGCAACGAAGGTATTGGTTAGGTTATCTGTGTTGTGCTTTCTTTCAAACAGGATTCCATCTTCTACGATTTGCAGTCTTGCTTTGCCATCGGGCCAGTGGAATCCATGGCCATAGAGAACGGGACTGTCGTTTACTGGCCAGTAAACTTGGTCTTTCTGCTGTTTATCTATTTTAAAGTAGTCATGGTTTTGTATGGATATTTCGTGTAAAATCTGGTCTGGATCTGTGTATTCCATATTTGTACTCAATGCATTGGC
>NZ_JACHEN010000035.1 GCF_014205875.1 Anaerosolibacter carboniphilus | reverse complement strand
GTACTTCCATTAAAGCAAAAGAGGTTCTTTTTTTCATTATTAAAATTTTTCCATTGTCAATCTGTAATTATTTCTTTGATGCAACATTAGAAAGTGCGCTAGCTTTTATTTTTTATCCTTTTTATCCTCTTAAGTCATCAAGAAGTTTTGTCTTTTCTTCTGTTTTTTCGTCTTTGGCTTTGATAATCTTAGCTGGGGAGCCAGCTACAACAGAATCTGGTGGAACATCCTTTGTAACGATGGCACCTGCTGCTACCACAGCATTTTTCCCTACACGAACGCCTTCTAATATGACAGCATTGGCACCGATCATTACATGATCCTCAATAATAACAGGCGTAGCACTTGGCGGCTCTAAAACCCCAGCAACGACAGCCCCTGCACCCACATGAACGTTTTTGCCTATCATGGAGCGGGCGCCCAATACAGCATTCATATCGATCATGGTATTTTCGCCGATTTCAGAACCGATATTGACGACGGCACCCATCATGATAACAGCGTTATCTCCGATTTTTACTCGATCTCGAATAATCGCGCCAGGTTCAATGCGGGCGTTGATGTGCTTAAGATCTAGCATAGGAATAGCAGAGTTCCTACGATCATTTTCCATAACATAATCTTTGATGACGTGCTGATGGGTTGCTAAAAAGTCTGCTATTTCTACATGTTCACCAAAGAGAATCCAGAAATCTTCACTGCCAAATTTCTTAATCCCTTCTTGGGTTGCAGTACCTAGGTCTCCTTGAACATATACCTTGACAGGTGTAGATTTCTTAGCTTGTTTGATAAATTTTGCAATTTCATAAGGATTTGTTAAGTCTAATTGTTCCTGTGTGGTATCCTTTTCTATTGTCATTGGTGAAATCATTCCTTTCATACATTATTCAATCGGAAAAACTGTGGTATATCCCTATTGATTTATAAGGGATTTATATTATGGCATAATTTTAATCTTATATTGTATTTTGCTGAATGATACTATTCATATTGTAAAAGCCCGGTGTTTGTTTCGTGATAAATTTTGCTGCTTGTATTGCACCCAGACCAAAAATATCTTTTGACAGGGCGGTATGAGTGATTTCAATTATTTCATCAGGTCCAGCAAAAATAACAGTATGTTCACCAACGATAGTACCACCTCGAACGGCATGGATACCAATGTGGGTATCTTTCCTTACGTCAGTTTTACCGTGTCTTCCATAAATAAACTCCTTATTATTTTCAAAGGCCTCATTGATAGCATTGACTAACATGAAGGCAGTTCCACTGGGAGAATCAACCTTTTTGTTATGATGCTTTTCAATCACTTCGATATCAAAAGAGGAACCCAATGTTTTACCAGCCCTAGCCACAAGATCTGTTACCAAATTAATCCCCACAGACATATTGGCAGAGTGGAAAATCGGGACATCTTTAGAGCAATCCACGAGCTTGGTGAAATCTTCGCCGCTTAATCCAGTAGTTGCTGTAACCAATGGCGTTTTTGTGCTGATACAGTAATCGATGAGGGCAGAAAGTGCACTATGATGAGAAAAGTCGATGATTACATCGCCTTTCTCTTTGCAAGCACCTGCCTGACCGTACACGGGAAAGGTGTTCATATATTTTTCAGGATTATGATCAATACCAGCTACAATTTCTATTTCTGGGTCTTCCTTCATGAGCTTCACAAGCACCCTACCCATTTTTCCATTGCATCCATGAAGTATTACTTTCATCAAAGGAATCCCTCCTATTTTAGCAAGCCATATTCAGTCATTCTAGCAGTCAAGATATTCAAATTTCCTTCACTCATTTCCGTGAGTGGCAATCGTAATTCTCCCATTTCAAAACCCATGAGATTCATGGCGGTCTTTACAGGAATGGGGTTTACTTCAATAAACAATGCATCGATCAAAGCCTTCATTTGAAGCTGAAGGGCACAAGCTCCTTTGACATCTCCATCAATAAATTTTTGAACCATATTGTGGGTATCCCTTGGGGCCACGTTGGCCACAACGGAGATGACACCATGCCCACCTAAGGACATTAGGGGAACGATCATGTCATCATTTCCAGAATATATATGGAAGTCCGATGGAACAAGTCTAGCAATTTCAGCTACTTGAGCAATATTACCGCTAGCCTCTTTGATCGCTTGTATATTTCTATGCTTTGCCAGTTCAGCCACCGTTGCAGGGAGAATATTTACACCCGTTCTACCAGGAACGTTGTACAGAATAATAGGAATGCTAACAGCATCGGCGATTGCAGTAAAATGTGCCAATAGACCCTTTGTCGTTGCTTTGTTGTAATAAGGAGTGATCACCAAAAGACCATCTGCCCCAACTGCCTCAGCGTATTTACTCATCTCGATAGCATGGGCAGTGTTGTTGCTTCCTGTACCTGCGATAACTGGGATACGGCCATTAATTTTTTCAACTGTAAATTTAATCATCTCTTTTTGTTCTTCGTCACTCATGGTAGAAGCTTCACCAGTGGTACCACATACGATGATTGCATCTGTACCTTGTTCTATATGCCAGTTTAAGATTTCTTCCATTTTACTGTAGTTTACTTTACCATCTTTAAAGGGTGTAACAATGGCTACGCCAGAACCAGTAAATAGACTCATCTATAACATCCTTCCTTTTATAGTTTTCACTGGCTACCAATGCCAGCGAGGGGAATAATGGTAAGACTTGGCATTATGGCTGCACAAAAGGATACAACTATAATGATTGGGTAACGAGTTCAGCAATTTGAACAGCATTGGTAGCAGCACCTTTTCGAATGTTATCTGCTACGACCCACATATTTAATCCATTTTCGATACTTTCATCTCTACGTATTCTTCCTACATACACTGCATCTGTTCCAGCTGCTGCTCGAGCCAATGGATATACGTTGGCCGATGGGTCATCTTGAAGTATAATGCCAGGACTATTTTTCAACAACTCACGAACCTCATTTACGTCAAAGGATTTTTCTAATTCTATATTGATAGATTCGCTGTGACTGTTAAAAACAGGAACTCTTACCGTTGTAGCAGTAATTTTCAAGTTATAGTCGCCGAGAATTTTTTTCGTTTCTTCAATCATTTTTATTTCTTCTTTTGTATAACCATTTTCTAAAAAAACATCGATGTGAGGTAGGCAGTTATGGGCAATTGGATGGGGATAAGCCAACAAAAGGTCATTTCCATTTAAGCCCTCCTCAAGGTCCTTAACACCCTTTACGCCAGTACCAGAGACGGACTGATAAGTAGAATAAATAATTCTTTTGATGCCATACTGGTCATGAAGGGGCTTCAATGCCACCACAGCTTGGATTGTGGAACAATTAGGATTTGCAATAATGCCTTTATTCCACGAGATATCCTCTGGATTTACCTCGGGAACAACAAGTGGAACGTTTTGATCCATTCGCCATGCACTGCTGTTATCCACCACGATGACCCCTTTGGATGCAGCGATAGGAGCAAATTTTTTACTGATATCTCCGCCTGCTGAGAATAAAGCGATGTCAATATTCCTATCGAAGCTTGATTCTGTAAGCTCTTGAACAGTATATTCAATCCCCTTACAAGTTACTTTTTCACCAGCAGATTTTGCAGAGGCAAATACATGCAGTTGATCATAAGGAAAATCTCTTTCTTCTAAAACCTTTAAAAACGTTCTTCCTACCATGCCAGTTGCTCCAACCACAGCCAAATTGATTTTTTTCATTTAGAATAGCTCCTTTCAAAATTTATCGTTTATTCGAATTGTGTAACATTTTTGTTACTTCCACTTTCACACCGTGTTTTGAGATACGGTGCAACTCCTCTTTGTTTGCATTTTCATCGGTAATCAGCATATCAATTTTTTGTACATCGCACACCTTGGAAAATGTAATGCGACCAATTTTTCTGTAATCGGCTATGACAATATTTTTTTTAGTACATTCCATCAGCGTTTTTAAAAAGTCTGCGCTTTCAATGGTAGATGTACTGATGCCAAAGTCATCTTTAATGCCAGCGCAGGGGATGAACGCCTTGTCAAAATAGTAATTTCTAAGATCGTTCACTGCTCTGGAACCTAAGATATTGCCTTTATAATTTTTGATGCGTCCGCCGATGACGATGGTTTCGATGGAGTCAATGTGGGAAAGCTCTTTAGCTACATCCAGAGAATTTGTAACAACGGTGATATTTTTATCCCGCATCATGGGGATCATAAATAATCCGATAGTACTCCCCATGAGCATGATGGTATCGCCATTTTCAATAAACTCTATTGCCTTTGCTGCAATGGCCTTTTTTTCCTCCAAAGCTTCGCTTTTTCCCTCCTCCATAGAAGGAATCCATTTGGTTTTTTCAATTCGCGTTGCGCCACCATGAGTTTTTTTCAAAAGTCCTTTTTCTTCTAGGTCTGTTAAATCTCTACGGATTGTATAGATAGATACATCAAAGGCTTCTGTTAACTGTTGCAGATTGACAATTCCTTCCCGTTCAATCATTTCCAATATCTTTTTTCGTCGCGCTTCTGTAATCAAATCCTACGCCTCCAAATTCATACTATATGATTATATTTTGCTAATATTATTATAATATAATTATCAAATTATGGTTACAATTATCTTACCATGGGGTAGGTACATTTGCAAATATTTTTAAAGTATTGGTACAATGAATATTTTGCGCGGGTTCATACATTATATTCAATCGTGGAGTTTGATGGTGCATATGGGTAAACATGTAAAAAGTAGCATAAAAATGGATATAAAAAAACGGCGTAAGAGTAAAAGGTACCCTTCGCCGTTTTGAAAACGTCAATAGAATACAACTTTCACCCTGTGTGTAGTAGCGCTTCGTCGATAAACTGGGTGATTTATCGATGACAGTCCTATGCTTTTTCAGCACAGTCCCAGCGAATATTCCGAGGGTGGAATATTTGCTTCGGCGAAGACACCTTTCCTTTTGGTATAAACGGTTCCCTGGACCTAACCAAAAGTACTCTTTGTCGATCGCAACCTCTAAGACACAACAAATTCGTTGAATGTTTAATATATATTCAATTTAATGTATCTTAACACGCCTTGAAAAATAAGTCAACCCATAATAAACTTTT
The DNA here is from genome assembly GCF_014205875.1 of Anaerosolibacter carboniphilus. Classification (GTDB taxonomy): domain Bacteria; phylum Bacillota; class Clostridia; order Peptostreptococcales; family Thermotaleaceae; genus Anaerosolibacter; species Anaerosolibacter carboniphilus. The sequence goes on along the minus strand of NZ_JACHEN010000035.1, from coordinate 52,778 downwards.
TCTTTTCTAAGAAAATAAAAAAGGATAAAATGAATTTATGAAGGTTGACAGATAATAAATATGAGGTGATCGATATGGTTCAAATACAAGAGCATGTAGCAGCAATGAAAGAAGAAATTATCGAGTTAAGAAGAGTACTCCATCAAATACCGGAGAGTGGATTTGAGGAATATAAGACCAGTGCATTTATCATAGGGAAGCTAAAGGAATATGGTATAGAAGTTCATGAAAATATCGCAGGTACAGGCGTGATTGGATATCTAAAAGGAACCGTGGGAGACCAAACCATTGCGTTTCGAGCAGACATGGATGCATTATCCGTTGAAGAAAAGACAAATTTGACTTATGCATCCACCCATAAGGGAATGATGCATGCTTGCGGGCATGATGCCCATATGGCAATTCTTTTGGGGCTTGCTGGATTTCTTTCAAAGAATAAAGACATCGTGAGATGGAATGTTGTATTTCTCTTTCAACCAGCAGAGGAAGGTCCTGGCGGCGCTGAACCTATGATTCAAGAGGGTATTATCCAGAAGTTTAAGATCGATCGCATTATGGGTCTCCATGTTTTCCCTGAGGTATCTGAGGGAAAGGTGGCATGTAGACCTGGTCCTGTGATGGCCCAAACAGGGGAATTTGATATCACGATAACGGCAAAAAGTGGTCATGGTGCTATTCCTCATAAGGCTATTGATGGCATCGTAATCGCATCGAATTTGATTATGAATTATCAATCCATTGTGAGTCGTAACATAGATCCCGTTGAAGGGGCTGTTATGACTATCGGAAAGATGTGGGGTGGGGAGCGAAGAAATATCATTGCTGGGCAGGTAGTTTTAGAAGGAACCATGCGGGCTTTTTCGGAGGAAGTCTATAGAACAATGCAGCAAAGAATGAAAGAGATTGCTGAGGGTGTTGCATTATCTTATCAATGCAAGATTGATATTGTTTTTAGAGATATGTATCCAGCGGTGGTAAACGATGAAGAGATGTTCTATGAACTGCAGACAGCTGTTGGCCAAGAGAATCTAGAGATTATTGCGCCTCAAATGATTGCCGAAGATTTTTCATATTTTCAGAAAGTGGTTCCAGGTTTGTTTTTCTTTCTAGGGACGAGAAATGAGCAAGAAGGTTATGTTTATCCATTGCATAACAGTTGTTTTAATCTTAATGAAGAGATACTGCTGGCGGGTATTCAAGTATATTTGAATTATATGAGACTGAAAAATATCATGGAAGAATAGCATAAAGCAGGATTCGTAAAGGAGGGAATGGATTGGAGAAAAAAAAGGGAATGCAGGTACTCAGTGTAAATATTCTCTATCTGGTGGTTGCACTGATGCTGCTCACCGTTGGCGCCTTTGTCCAATATAAGGATGTTAAAATTGGGCTGATTATTACAGAATATATCCTTGTGTTATTGCCAGTTATTTTGTTTTTAAAAATAAAGGGTGAGAGCATAAAAAAAGTGCTGAGATTAAAGCCGTTGCGGGCAAAGCACGGATTCCTCATCGTGTTGATTACCATCTTTAGTTACCCCGTAGCTTTGTTTTTTAATTTGATTGCCATGACCATCATGAGTACCTTTGGAAAATTGGAGCAACTACCGATTCCAGTCGCGGATAATTTTAGGGACTATATCATTTTAATGTTGATTATTTCAGTGTCTGCAGGTATCTGTGAGGAGACATTTTTTAGGGGATTGATGATGCGGAGCTATGAACGCTTGGGGAAAGTTAATGCTATTGTGTTGTCAGCCGTACTATTTGGTGTATTTCATTTTAACTTACAAAACCTATTGGGACCGATTGTATTGGGGCTTATCTTTGGCTATCTAGTCTATCAGACCGATTCACTTTATGCAGGCGTGATTGGTCATATGGCCAATAATGGATTTGCTGTAACCTTAGGTTATGGGATGATGCAGCTTCAGAAGGTTTTAGGAAATACTGTGGATGCAAGTGCTCAGGCCATGCCCAACACGATACAATTGATGATGGCGACACTGGTGATCGGTTTTGTTGCTGTTTTGGGCGGGACTGCCGCATTTTTGCTTCTGAGAATCATCATTCGAGATACAAAAGAAGTGGAATATAGAGAAAAGCTAGAAGAAATTCTATTAGATGAACCAATAGAAGATCTGCCACAAAAAGGGAACGTATCAATATTGTCTTTTATACCTGTATTTATTACTCTAATCATATTTGTTTCTTTAGGATATATGCAGATTCAAAGATTATCATAGTGTGTTTAGAGGAAGAAGAGGGTGAAAAACTGCTGAAAATGATTCAGCAGTTTTTCTACATACGGTATAAGTTAGGTAGATAGGGAATAACCTAAGGGCGATAGAGCATTGTTTTAGGAAAGGAATGTGAATAATCTATGTATAGTTCAAAGAGCGAAAGCAATAAACCCTTACCAGATATCATCAAGGAGGATCTTGATGTGCTTTTTATAGGATATAATCCGGGTTTGAAATCTGCTCAAGAGGGGCATCATTATGCGGGAAAAAGCAATCGATTTTGGAAGCTCCTATATGATGCAGGGTTAACCCCGCGAAAGTTGCATCCCTACGAGGATAGGGAACTCCTACACTATGGATATGGGTCTACAAACATTATTGATAGAGAAACAAAGAGTGCAGCTGAATTAACCGATGAAGAGTATGAGGTAGGACGGGAAAAGCTGAAGGGGCTATTGAGAAAATACCATCCTAAAATTGCATGTTATGTAGGGATTGGCGTCTATCAAAGATTTGCAAAAAAGAAGGAAATAAAACCAGGTTTGCAGTCTAACTCCATTGTGGAAGGCGTATTGGATTATGTATGCTCTTCCAGCAGCGGTTTGAACAGGATACCCATAGATGAGCAGATAAATTGCTTCAAAGGCGTGCTGGAATTATTAAAAAATTTAAAATGAGATACTATGTATAAAAGCTACCCCGATTACCCATAATACAGAAGAGGGGAGGGGTAGAAATTGTCAAAGAAAAATAGCCTTAAAAACAAAAAAAAGAAAATTGAAACCATAGAGGATCAATGGAAATATGAAATTGCAGCCGAGTTGGGATTAGCAGACAAGGTAGAGCAATTTGGTTGGGGAGGTTTAACCGCAAAAGAGACAGGTCGAATCGGCGGCCTCATTACGGTGCGAAAGAAACAATCTAATCAGAAAAATACTATGGAGGGATAGGAAATGCTATTCCTCTTTTTATTTGGTTTAGAATAAATTTGAAACATACGGAATTACAAGTGTAAAGCAGTTGTAGAAAAATATGTATTTTCTTTTTCCTATTTCTGATATGGAATTCTCTAATACAAAAAAATGGGATATAATATCTGTAGTGAATAATAGGAGGTGCCATATGTGTGGAAGGTATTATTTAGCAGAAAATATCCGTTCCTTAGAGGAGCGATATCATTTAACCTATACCGATTTAAGCTATATGCCTAGATACAACATAGCGCCCACTCAATATGCCCCTGTGATTATAAAGGACGGTACCAAGCAATTGAAGCTTTTTAAATGGGGTCTTATTCCTTCCTGGGCCAAGGATCTCAGTATAGGGACGAAAATGATCAATGCTAGAGTGGAAACTTTATTGGAGAAGAAGAGTTTTCGAGATGCTTTCTATAAAAGAAGATGTCTTGTACCTGCCAGCGGATTTTATGAATGGGAGAAAATTGGAAATTATAAACAGCCCTATGAATTCCACTTATCCAATCATAAAATATTTTCTATGGCAGGACTGTGGGATGTATGGACAAATCTAAAAGGAGAAAAAATATATTCTTTTACTATTATCACTACTGAACCTAATGAATATATACGCCCCTATCATCACAGGATGGCTGTAATTTTACACAAAGAAGACGAAGACAGATGGCTGGATGGAGAGATTGATAACTTGAATGATCTCAACGGTATATTGAAGCCTTATCCAAGTCGATTTTTTGAAAAACAAAGGGTTTCTGAGGCTGTGAACTCAGTAAGAAATGATTATCCAGAATTAATACAAGCTGCTTCTGTTGAAGAGCAGATCAAATGGGATATATAAATTTGGGTGAAATGGGGGAGAAGCCATGGATAAAATTGAAAGAGCGGCGGCGCTTATTAGAAGCAGTAGGAAGACAATTGTTTTAACAGGAGCAGGCATTTCAACAGAGAGTGGAATTCCAGACTTTAGAAGTCCAGGTACGGGACTATGGGAAAAAATTGATCCTATGGAGGCTTTATCAACGAAGGCTCTATATCAAAATCCTAAATATTTTTATGAGGTGGGATTTCAGCTGTTAACTTCTATGGCTGATGCGGTGCCCAACAAAGCTCATGAAATATTGGCAAAATTAGAGGAAGAAGGATACATCCATCTCCTTGTCACCCAGAACATTGATAATTTACATCAAAAGGCGGGCTCAAAGGAAGTTTTGGAGGTCCATGGACATACAAGAAGTGGGTATTGCTTGAACTGTGACGATGAAGTATCAATCCAAGAGATGAACAGAATCGTCCGAAAGGGGGAGATTCCTCCTAGGTGTCCAGTGTGTGGAGGTACTTTGCGTCCAAGGGTCGTATTATTTGGAGATTCCTTGCCACCATGTTTTGATAGAGCATGGAGTGAGGTGGAGAAGGGAGATTTGCTAATTGTTATTGGTTCAAGCTTGGAGGTTGGACCTGTGAATTATCTTGCAAATCTATGTAAGAAACTTATGATTATAAATCTTGGGACAACAACCTATGACCAACGGGCTGATTTGATCATCCAGGGAGCTGCAAGTCAAGTCCTTGAACAGATTTATGAAAAATTACACTAGAATAGGGAGAGATTGAATGAGTGCTTATAGCAGTTTTGCCTATGTATATGATATCCTCATGAGGGATGTGAATTATGAAGGTTGGATAGACTACATAGAACAAATTTTTAATAGGTATGGGCTGAAGCCACGAAACATTGTGGAACTAGCCTGTGGGACGGGAAATATTGCAAATCGGTTGGCGAAGAGAGATTATAATGTGATTGGAACAGACCTATCGGAGGATATGTTGATGGTTGCCCAAGAAAAGGCTGCTGATCTGGAGGTGCCTGTGATCTATCTTCATCAAGATATGAAAGAGATGATGCTGCCGAACGAGCTAGATTGCATTTTGTGCGTTTGTGATGGTATGAATTATATCTTGAAAGAAAGCGATTTGAAACAGATATTTCAATCCGTTTATGAGCACTTGAAGGATGGAGGCCTATTTATATTCGACATTAGTTCTCATTACAAGCTTTCTCATATTCTTGGGAGAAACACTTTTGCAGAGAATCATAAAGGAGTATCCTATATCTGGGAAAATTATTACGATGAAAAAAGAGGCGTATGTGATTTTGATTTAACCCTTTTCGTGCAAGAAGAGAAGCTATATAGAAAGCATACAGAGAGTCATAGCCAAAGAGCTTATAGGGAAGAAGAAATTACAAGTATGCTTGACAAGATTCCCTTCAAAAAAATGGATTTCTTTGATGCTTTTACATTTCAGAAACCCAATCTGGAAAGTGAAAGAATCTATTTTATCTGTCAGAAATGATAAGAAGAATAGAGGGAAGGAAAACCTTTTATCATTTGACAGAAATTATTGCCTATGGTAAACTTTAGTAAGTAGGTGCAATACTTACGCTAGATTTTGGTTGGGAGGATTGTTTGCATGGAAAAAGGTACAGTAAAGTGGTTTAACTCAGAAAAAGGATACGGATTCATCTCTAGAGAAAATGGGGATGACGTATTCGTACACTTCTCCGCTATCATGATGGATGGCTACAAAACATTAGAAGAAGGTCAAACTGTTCAATTTGAAGTAGTTCAAGGAGAAAAAGGACCTCAAGCTACAAACGTTTCAAGAGCATAGTCCAATCGGTTCTAGACGAGTAGCGAATAAGCCCTGACTTACATCAGGGCTTTTGTTATGGATCTATGAGATATAGGTAAATATTGAAAAATGTGGTTTACTATAAGAAATATTGTTTATAATATATATGAGATGCAGCTAGGAGGAGAAACGATGAAAAACTACGTTGTAAGAGCCGTAGCGGCAAACCAGGGCATTCGGGCTTTTGCTGCTATTACTACAGATATGGTTGAGAGAGCAAGACAAATTCATGATGCTACACCTGTGGCTACTGCGGCTTTGGGGAGAACACTAACAGCTGGAGCAATGATGGGTGTTATGTTAAAGGGAGATCACGATAAAATATCTATTCAGATTAAAGGAGATGGCCCACTGAAGCAAATTCTCGTTGCGGCAGATTCCAAAGGAAATGTGAAGGGGTATGTGGCGAATCCATTTGTTGATATACCGCTGCGAGAAGATGGAAAGTTAGATGTGGGTAGTGCTGTGGGTAAAGACGGAAAGATTGTAGTGATTAAGGATCTTGGTTTGAAAGAGCCTTATATTGGACAATTAGAATTGACATCTGGAGAAATTGCAGAAGATATTACAGCCTATTTTGCTGTTTCGGAACAACAGCCATCCGCTGTGGCATTGGGAGTCTTGATAGATCGTGATCAGACCGTAAAGGCAAGTGGTGGATTTATTATTCAGCCTTTACCTGGTGTACGGGATGAGATTATTACAATTATTGAAGATCGATTAAGTTATATGCCTCCCATTACAGAAATAATAGATGGTAAGAAAAGTGCTGAAGAAGTACTGGAAATGATTTTGGATGGCATGGATGTAGAGATTCTTGAGAAAAAAGAAATTCATTTGAATTGCGATTGTTCTGTAGAGAGACTAGAAAAGGCGTTGATGAGCATCGGTGCTAAGGATTTGAAAGAGGTTATTGACGAGGATGGACAGGCAGAATTAACTTGCCATTTTTGTAATACAAAATATCATTTCGATCGAGAGCATCTAGAAAGATTGTATGCAGAGGCAACGAGATAGAAAAAAGAAAAAACTAATACTAAAGAAAATAAAAGATGAATATACTTATTTTAGTTGGAAATAAGTGAGAAGAAATGATGAAAATAACATTGACTTAACGCTCAAAATGTTGTAATATATATTTTGTCAGTTTTGTTGATGAGGGCGCATAGCTCAGCTGGGAGAGCACCTGCCTTACAAGCAGGGGGTCATAGGTTCGATCCCTATTGCGCCCACCATATTTGGCCCGGTAGTTCAGTTGGTTAGAATGCCAGCCTGTCACGCTGGAGGTCGAGGGTTCGAGCCCCTTCCGGGTCGCCATATTGCCCAGATAGCTCAGTCGGTAGAGCAGAGGACTGAAAATCCTCGTGTCGCTGGTTCGATTCCGGCTCTGGGCACCATAAAATACGGTTCGCGGTTCCTTTGGAAAGTATTGGGATCAAGAGACCTAAGAGAATGATTCTAAATAATGAATAACTGACAACCAATAACCAAACATGCGGAAGTGGCTCAGGGGTAGAGCATCGCCTTGCCAAGGCGAGGGTCGCGAGTTCGAATCTCGTCTTCCGCTCCATAATTCTGGCGGCATAGCCAAGTGGTAAGGCAGAGGTCTGCAAAACCTTTATTCTCCAGTTCAAATCTGGATGCCGCCTCCAAATGTATATCAAATCCTAGTGAACTAGGATTTTTTTAGTTTTTGTATAGCGTTATATATCAAAATAGTTATTATAAAGGGCTCGTCATTCTGAGCGCCAAAAAGAATCTAACTATTTATAAAGATTTAGAGCTTTTTCATTTAAAGATTTAGAGCTTTTTCATTTCGCTTCCTTAAAAAAAATCTGGACTTTTTCAGCTGCTTTACTTTGAGCAGAATGACAGGCAATTCTAGGTTCATAAAACAAGAATTTAAATGATAACAGAACATCAAAATACAAATACTAATAAGGCGGTGAAGTATATGAAAAATAGTATATATTTAGAAATTCCCTTTATCCCTAAAAAAACAGTGACAACTATGATTATAGATGGAAGAGCACCTGCGATCGTTTCGAATAGTTTAGAAAAAATGGGTATACATATACTAAAAGCACCATGCTGTGAGGAGCTATACCCAGCGATTTCATATCACCCTGACATTCTATTACACCCTGTAAATGAAAGAGATATTGTCATTGCACCTAATGTTTATAACGAATTAGCGCCTGTTATTACACAATTGGGGCTCCATGCAATCAGAGGGAATACGAATTTAAAGAGTAACTATCCCCATAATATTGCATATAATGTAGCAAGGCTTTCAAACTTTGCAATTCATTGTTTTAAGTATACGGATCCAATTTTGCTAGAGCTTTTACAGCAACAGGGAGTCGAATTTATTGATGTAAAACAGGGATATTCAAAATGTTCCATCTGTATCGTGAATGAGAGGGCGATCATTACAGCTGACCATGGAATAGCCAAGGCGGTGAAAAAGCACGGAATTGAGACGTTATTGATTTCGCCAGGATACATATCATTGACAGGTCTTTCATATGGATTCATAGGAGGCGCTTCTGGACTATTGGGAAAAGATCAAATCGCATTCTCTGGAAAGTTGACGCATCATCCAGATTATGGACGGATTATTAATTTTTTGGATGAACAGCAAATGAATCCTATATTTCTTTCAGATGACGAAGCAATAGATATTGGCTCGATGATACCTATATTGCAAATGGCAGCTTAAGAAATAAATGTAATCGTTCATTTTGAATATCACTTCTTATTACACATATACTACTAATAGCGTAGAAAGGAGTGAAAAGGAATGTACCTGCTTTCTGTTTTATTTTCCGAAACAGCCCAGTATATTTTCGATCGAATAGATAAAGAAATTCATTGTTTTGAAAAAGAGGGAATTATCATTGAGAAGCATACTGAAAAACAAGGTAAAAATGAATATATCACCTTCGAAGTACAGACATCAAGTCTAAAGAATTATACCAAGAAAGACTTTCAGAATATCTTTAAGCATTATTTAGCCAATGCTTTTTCAGATATTATCATATATTACGAGGAAATAAAACTAGCCAGAAAGATTCTTCAAGAGCAATATTACTATTTTAGCCCTGTGGAAAGGGAAAGTATTTTAGGTCATTTGGAGAATGTACTTAAAAGTGAAGAGTATAAGTATCATGAGGGCGTTACCTATCGAATCAGTCGGAAAGCAAAAATATTGCAGCAAATAATGGACTATCTGAAAGAAAATGACTTTATACATCTGGACGGATTTATACGTTTTCGATTGAAAAATTATATCATGGAACTGGAAGATAGCATAGATAAGGCCGTAGAGGATTTTCTCATGGAAAAGGAATATAACGAGTTTATTCGGCTCTTAAGATATTTTGTGGATATTCAGGAAGCAAAAATAGATACAATCAATGTACTTATTCACGAAGATGGGAAATATCATTTATTTGATAAGTTAAGAAGAAGCATCAACAATGAGTATATAGAAGATTTGGCGGCAGAAATGCTGGATAATGATATCGGTTATGATGATTTACTGATTAGTTCTCTCATTACCATTGCACCGAAAAAGATCATCATTCATTTTAGTGGAAAAATTCATAATAAAGAAATTATAAAAACAATAAAAAATGTATTCTCTGATCGAGTAAGCGTATGTAGTGGATGTGATTTCTGTACATTGATACAGCATGTGAAGGAAGAGTAGAGATATCTCTACTCTTCTGAGCTATTATGATGGTGTTTAAAGTTGAATGGGAACAATGTCTATGATATACTTGTTTTCAGGTAGAAATATGTCGATTATTCTAGCCTTAGCTTTATAAGCAAAAGATGATAAACTTGAGGTGAGTACATTGTTCTGGACAAAACTACTAATTCTGGCTTTGATCGGTGCTGCAATTGGATGGTTTACTAATGTGTTGGCGATTAAGCTTATTTTCAGACCTTTACAGCCTATACAAATACCTATATTGAATATAACGCTTCAAGGATTAATTCCAAAGAGAAAATCAGAATTGGCGAAAAGTATAGGAGAAATTGTAGAATCTGAGTTGATCTCCATTGAAGAAATTATTGATAAGTTTATAGAAAATGAAAACAAAAGTGAGATTATTTTTAGCATTAAGAGAAAGATCAAGCGGATTATAGAGCAAAAGCTTCCTGGGATTATACCCAGCGCCATCAAATCAATGCTTATGGATTATATAGACGATGTGATTGATAAAGAAGCTGAAATCGCCCTAACGGAGTTAACGGAAAAAATAATTCACAAGGCAACCAGTAATGTGAGCATTGCCAAAATTATTGAGGAGAAAATCAATAATTTTGAGATAGACAAGCTAGAACACATCATATTGGCTATTGCGCAAAAAGAATTGAAGCATATTGAGATTTTGGGAGGCGTTATCGGCTTTGTGATTGGTATTTTGCAGGGGTTGATCATTTTGTTTATATGATGAAGAATTGTGGTATAATAAGGAAAAAGAGTGGATAAAATGATTGACAAGGATAGAAAATACACATATAATATTAAAAAAATCATAATAATATGAAAAGGCAATGAAGAGACAAAGTACTATAAACCCAATCATCAGAGAGAGGATGTCGTGGCTGAGAGCATCCTTGGATATGGCTATAGGAAAAACTAACTCCGAGCTATACCTGAATAATTATTCAATGAAAGGGTGTTCGTTTTGACAGCGTTAATGTCAAAGAGTGGATCTGATTCAATTAGGGTGGAACCGCGGGAATAACCTCTCGTCCCTTAGCTAAGGCTTTGGGGTGGGAGGATTTTATATTTTCTGATTAAATTTTGTAAAGTGTTTATAAAGATGAAGGAGGTATACCACATGGACAAAATTAAAATTACGCTAAAAGATGGATCGGTAAAGGAGTTTCCTAGGGGTACAACAGTTATGGAAATTGCAGAGAGTATTAGTCCACGGCTTGCAAAGGAAGCTGTAGGTGGAGAAGTGAATAACAAAACAGTAGGACTAAAGTACGCTGTAAATGAAGATGCGGAACTGAGTATTTTGAAATTTGAAGATGAAGAAGGGCAAGATGTTTTTAGGCATACAAGTGCTCACATTTTGGCTCAAGCCGTGCTAAGATTGTTTCCTGAAACAAAATTAGCCATAGGACCTGCCATTGAAAATGGGTATTACTATGATTTTGATTCGGAACATCGATTTACACAAGAAGATCTTGTAAAGATTGAAAAAGAGATGGAGAAAATAGTTCAAGAGGATTTGAGTGTAGAAAGATTTGAGTTGCCAAGAAATGAAGCTTTGAAATATATGGGAGAAAAAGGGGAAGCTTATAAGGTAGAACTTATTGAGAATTTGCCTGAAGATGCGGTGATCTCATTCTACAAGCAGGGTGAATTCGTAGATTTGTGTGCAGGGCCTCATTTACCAACAACAAAACCTGTAAAGGCATTCAAGTTACTGAGTGTGGCTGGCGCTTATTGGCGTGGAGATGAGAAGAATAAGATGCTTCAGCGGATTTATGGAACATCCTTTCCAAAACAGAAAATGTTAGAGGAATATATCCATAGAATGGAAGAAGCGAAGAAGAGAGACCATCGAAAGATTGGAAAAGAATTGGATTTATTTAGTATTCAAGAGGAAGGACCAGGATTCCCATTCTTCCATCCAAAAGGTATGGTCATTCGAAATATATTGGAAGATTTTTGGAGAAAAGCCCATGTAAAAAGAGGATATGAAGAAATAAAGACACCTATTATTTTAAATGAGCAGTTGTGGCATACATCAGGGCACTGGGACCATTATAAAAACAATATGTATTTTACAGAAATAGATGAAACAGATTTTGCAGTAAAACCCATGAACTGTCCTGGAGCTATGCTAGTATATGACAGAAAAATGTTCAGCTACCGTGATTTCCCGATTAGAATGTGTGAGTTGGGACTTGTTCACAGACATGAGCTTTCAGGTGCTCTTCACGGATTAATGAGAGTCCGATGTTTTACACAAGATGATGCCCATATCTTTATGCTTCCTGAGCAGATTAAAGATGAAATCAAAGGTGTAATTGATTTTGTAGATTATGTCTACAACATCTTTGGCTTTAAATATCATATTGAACTTTCTACAAGACCAGAGGATTCCATGGGCACAGATGAAGAATGGGAGCTTGCGATTAATGGTTTAAAAGAGGCATTAGAAGAAAAGGAACTTAAGTATAAAATTAATGAGGGAGACGGGGCATTCTATGGTCCTAAGATTGACTTCCATTTGGAAGACTGTATCGGAAGAACATGGCAGTGTGGGACAATTCAGTTAGACTTCCAGATGCCGCAAAGATTTAATCTCACTTACGTAGGTAGAGATGGCGAGAAGCATACACCAGTTATGCTCCATAGAGTAATCTTTGGTAGTATTGAAAGATTTATCGGTATATTGATTGAGCACTTTGCAGGAAAATTCCCAGTATGGTTAGCACCAGTGCAGGTGAAAATACTACCAATTGCCGATAAGTTCTTGAACTATGCAGAAAAGATTACAGAAATGCTGCAGGATTTAAATATTCGAGTGGAACTAGATGATCGAAATGAGAAGATCGGCTACAAAATTCGTGAAGCCCAATTGGAAAAAGTACCTTATATGATTATTGTTGGGGAAAAAGAAATGGAGACAAATACGATTTCTGTTCGATCAAGGGATAAGGGAGAGCTAGGCAGCCAAGATTTCCAAACATTTATTGCTGGCGTACAAGAAGAGATTCATTCAAGAGCATTATAGAAAAATGATAGAAAAATGATAGAAAAAAAGAGTCGTTTTGGTTTCAAAACGACTCTTTTATGTTAGCGTGCTGCATGCCAGCTTTTTTTGAGCTTCTTCGAAAATGGCATCAAACTCTTCGCCTGTTAATGTTTCTCGATCAAATAATGTTTTGGACACTTCTTCAAGAATCTCTAGATTCCCTTTTATATGCTCTAAGGAATCGGTATAGCATCCATCAATAATGGTTTTTATCTCCTGATCAATCATAGGGTAGCAGTTTTTTGCCAAATGAGGATCAAATATTCTGTTGCCTAAGGTACTCATGCCATATTCACATACCATTTGATAAGCGATGCTGTTGGCTTTTTTTAAATCGTCACGAGCGCCCGTGGAAACTTCGCCAAAAATAATTTCCTCAGCAGCACGACCACCTAAGAGCACTTTTATTTTATTTTGCAATTCTCTTTTTGTGATAAGATAGCGATCTTCCTCTGGAGAATACATCACGTATCCTAGGGCTTCGCCTCTTGGGATAATAGAAACCTTCGAGATTAAATCTGTATTTAAAAGCTTACCTATCAAAGCATGACCTGCTTCATGATAGGACACAATTTTCTTCTCTTTTTCCATAACCACTGCATTTTTACGTTGAAGCCCAGCCATAACTTTTTCAATAGCTTGATTAAACTCATCAATACCAATATGCTTTTTATTGTTTCTTACTGCTAAAATAGCAGCTTCGTTGGCAATATTTGAAAGATGGGCACCAGACATGCCATGGGTTCTTTTGGCAAGACTTTTTATGTCTACCTTGGAATCGATGGGTTTATTTTTAATATGAACTTTTAGAATCTCTTCTCGTGCCCGTATATCAGGATTGCCAATGAACATATGGCGATCAAATCTTCCAGGTCGAAGCAGGGCTTCATCTAAGAGATCTAGACGATTTGTGGCACCAACCACAATAACCGTCTGATTAGAATGAAAACCGTCCATTTCAATCAAAAGCTGGTTAAGGGTTTGATCTTTTTCATTATTGCTTTCCGAGCTTCTTTTTGCACCAATGGCATCAATCTCGTCAATAAATATGACACTGGGAGCATCTTTTTTTGCTTTTTCAAAAAGAGTTCGCACACGTTTTGCTCCAACACCCACATATTTTTCTACGAATTCAGCGCCACTGGCAGGAAAAAAGGCTGAATTGGTTTCTCCCGCAATAGCTTGAGCTAGTAAAGTTTTACCTGTTCCTGGAGGACCATAAAAAAGAATTCCTTTAGGGATCTTTGCGCCCATTTTGTAATATTTTTCAGGACTGTTAATGAAGTCGATGACTTCTGCAAGTTCCTCTTTTACTTCTTCAAGACCAGCGACGTCTTTGAAACGAATAGCAGGCCGATCAGAGCTTTCACCCCGTTTTTCATCTTTTTCTTTTCTTTCACTTTTAATATGAACAGGCTCCAACTCAGGTGAACTATCCCCCCATTTCATGTAGAGTGTGAATAGACTTCCCGCCATGAGTAATAAAAAGATTCGATTGGCGTTGCTGATGTTTACTAAGGGTGGATCCCCTGCAAAAGAGCCCAATAGCAAAAAGCAGGAGAGAACGAGTCCAATCACGATTGAAATAGAAATGATCTTATGCTTTGAAATGTTTCATCACCTTCCTTCCCTTTTTATTCATCATTAGTTTGCCCAATGTCCTATGAAAAATATATAAAAAAAGATGAAAATTTTCTAATAATAGATAAGATATTTGCGAAATGTGGATGGTTGAAAATTCTACGTAAAAAAATTAAATATATAAAAAATAATAAATATGTCAAATATTTAAAAAAATTCAAAAAAATAAAGGATTTTAATGACCAATATAGAATATAATTTTCCATGGTAAATTAATCCTTGTATTTTAATGATGAACTTCGTTTATGAATTGGACGAGGGGTGCAGCATAGTGCAGTATATACATCTGATTTTAAAGGGGAATGGAAATGATCCAGTCCTTTCTTTGAAATATATAATTTAAATGGGGGGAATCTAAATGTTAAAAAGGAGTTTAGCAATTATTTTAGCAGTTTTAATGATGCTCAGCTTAGCTGCTTGTGGTCCAAAGCCAGCAAGTCCAGAGCAACCTGCTGCTGCAGAGCCTGAAAAAGCAGAGAGTTTTAAAATCGGTATCATGACAGGTACAGTTTCTCAGAATGAAGAGGAGTTTAGAGCGGCTGAAAAGGTAAAAGCGAAGTATGGCGATATGATTGTATTGCAAACATATCCTGATAACTTCATGAAAGAGCAAGAAACAACGATTGCCAATGTATTAAGTATGGCATCTGATCCAGAAGTGAAAGCCATCGTAATTTGTCAGGCAATTCCTGGTACATCTGCTGCCATCGACAAGGCAAGAGAAGTAAGATCAGACCTTCTTTTCGTTGCTGCGGTTCCTGGTGAAGACCCAGACATGATCGCTTCTAAAGCTGATGTGGTTCTTCAAGCGGATGAGCTTGGAATGGGTGTATCCATCATTGAGCAAGCGAAGGCAATGGGAGCAAAAACATTTGTTCACTATTCTTTCCCAAGACATATGTCTTATCAATTACTTGCTATGAGAAGAGATATCTTCAAAGAGCAGTGCGAAAAGAATGGTATCCAATTTGTTGATGCCACAGCACCAGACCCAACAGGAGATGCCGGTGTTCCCGGAGCACAGCAGTTTATTCTTGAAGATGTACCAAGAAAGGTTGCTGAACTAGGAAAAGAAACAGCGTTCTTCAGCACAAACTGTTCGATGCAAGAACCATTGATCAAATCTACATTAGAGCAAGGCGCATTGTTCCCACAACAATGTTGTCCTAGCCCATATCATGGATATCCAGGGGCATTGGGAATCACAATTCCTGAAGATAAAGCTGGAGATATTAATTATGTAGTAGAGCAAATCAAAACTAAGATTGCTGAAAAAGGCGGTACTGGAAGATTCTCTACATGGCCAGTTCCTGTAAACATGATGTTTGTTGAAGGTGGCGCTGAATATGCGAAAGCTTATTTAGAGGGTAAGTTTACTGAGAAGGTTAACCAAGAAGAGTTAGCAAAGATCTTCAAGGATATCGCAAAAGCTGACATGAAGATAGATGTCTTAACAAGTGAAACAAGTGGTAAGAAGCTTGATAATTTCTTCATGGTTCTTTCTGATTATATTTCATTCTAGTAAACATAGGGTTGCCGTCTTGGCGGCAACCTTATTCTAATTTCCTTTTGAATACAGCGCTTAAAAAAGATATCAATAAAAATTTTTTATTGAATTATGGTCATAAAATTCACAGAGGAGGGATCGAATCCGTGGGAGCAAGTACAGTACTAGAAATGAAGAATATCGAAAAAGATTATTTTGGTAATAAAGTTCTTAAGGGCATCAACCTAACAGTAAAAGAGGGAGAAATACATGCCCTATTAGGTGAAAATGGGGCTGGAAAATCGACGTTGATGAATATTCTATTCGGTATGCCTGTGATTCATTCCACTGGCGGATTCAATGGAGAGGTTATACTAGATGGAAAACCAGTACAACTAAAATCACCCAAAGAGGCCATGGAAGCTGGAATTGGTATGGTGCATCAAGAATTCATGCTGATCCCAGGGTTTACGATTACGGAAAATATCAAATTGAATCGCGAAATAACAAAGAATAATATGCTAAGCCGAATTTTGGGGCCTAGCTTAAAGAGTTTAGATATGGAACAGATGAATAAGGATGCCAGAAAGGCATTGGATACATTAGGGATAGGCATTGATGAATGGATGAAAATAGCAGGACTTCCTGTGGGATATATGCAGTTTGTAGAGATTGCCAGAGAAATCGACAAAAGCAATATAAAACTTCTTGTATTTGATGAACCAACCGCTGTGCTAACAGAAAGTGAAGCAGATACCCTATTGGAGGCAATGAGAAAAATCGCCGCATCCGGTATTGCGATTCTATTTATTACTCATCGATTGGATGAAGTAATCAACGTAGCGGATAACATTACGATTTTGCGAGATGGAGAATTGGTAGCAACCCTTAAAAAAGAGGAAAGCAATGTGATGCAGTTGGCCGAGCTTATGGTTGGAAGGAAGATTGATAAGCTTGGTAAGGACAAGGATATCCAGCAGAAAACCAGCGATGAAGTAATTATGAGAATAAAAAATATGGAAGTCGCTATGCCCGGAGAAGAAGTAAAGGGTATAGATCTGGATATTAAAAAAGGCGAAATCATTGGTCTTGGTGGTCTTGCTGGTCAAGGAAAAATCGGGATTGCCAATGGAATCATGGGATTATATCCTGCCTCGGGTGAAGTTGAGCTAGAGGACAGAAAAATTGAATTGAATAACCCCAATGCGTCTTTAAAAAATGGTCTTGCCTTTGTTTCAGAGGATCGAAGGGGTGTAGGACTTTTGTTAGATACATCCATTGAGCTAAACATCGCCATAACAGCTATGCAGAGTCAGCGAAAGTTCTTAAATCACTTCCTTTGCTTTGACCAAATGGATGGAAAAACTGTGAGAGAGCATGCCATGAAAATGATCGAAGATTTAGATATCCGCTGTCGAGGTCCACAGCAGATTACGAGAAGATTAAGTGGAGGGAATCAACAGAAGGTTTGTATTGCCAGAGCCTTGACTCTGAATCCAAATATTTTGTTTGTTTCTGAGCCAACCAGGGGTATTGATATTGGCGCAAAGAAGCTGGTGTTAGATTTACTGGTGAAGTTAAATAAAGAATTTGGAATGACGATCGTAATGACTTCCAGTGAATTGGGCGAACTAAGGTCCATATGTGACAGAATTGCGATCATTACTGAAGGTAAGATTGAATGTATACTTGAGCCAGAAGCCAGTGATGCAGAATTTGGTTTGGCCATGGCTGGTGGATACAAAAAGCTTCACAGCAAGGAGGCAATATAAAGATGAAAGAGAAAATTCAATCCCTAACACAGAAGCTTGGAATACCTAGAATGATCATCATTGGTTTTTTAATCACACTGATTTTTGGAGCATTTTCCTATAAAATACCTTTGGGCGCCTTATCGACGGATACTCTAGTGCGTTTTGGAATGAATGGTGTATTGACCTTAGCACTGGTACCCTGTATTTTATCAGGTACAGGAATGAACTTCGGTTTGCCTTTAGGAATTATTTGTGGAATTCTAGGGGGGCTTATCAGTATCGAAATGGATCTCACGGGAATGACTGCCATATTTGCAGCAATGATTATCTCTATACCGTTATCATTGGTTTCGGGCTATTTCTATGGGCTGCTCCTAAACAAGGTAAAGGGATCAGAGATGATGGTAGGTACATATGTAGGCTTTTCCGTAGTATCTCTTATGTGTATCGGATGGCTGGTACTTCCTTTTAGAAATGGAGAGATCATTTGGCCGATTTCAGGAAAAGGACTAAGAACAACCATTGCATTGACATCTAGATATGACAAGATACTAAATAAACTTTGGACATTCAATATAGGAGATGTGGCCATTCCAACGGGACTTATACTTTTCTTTTTATTCTGTTGTTTCATTGTCTGGTTATTTTTAAGAAGCAAGACTGGGGTTGCCCTGAAGGCTGTAGGAGATAATCCAAGATTTGCAGTAGCTTCAGGCATCGATGTGGATCAATCAAGACTGATTGGGACAGTGCTATCAACAATCCTTGGTGGTATTGGTATTATTGTATATGCCCAAAGCTTTGGTTTTTATCAACTTTACCAGGCACCTTTGTATATGGGGTTTCCACCTGTAGCTGCGATTTTAATTGGAGGAGCATCCATTAAAAATGCAAAGATCAGTCATGTTATTTTAGGAACTTTCTTATTTCAGGCTCTTTTGACGATCGCGCTACCTGTTGCCAATAAAATGGTTACAGAAGGAAATCTTTCAGAAGTATTAAGGATTATTGTCAGTAATGGAATCATTCTTTATGCATTAACTCAAGCAGGCGGGGGTGAATAAAATGGTAGAAGTTAAAGAAAAGAGCCTAGAGAATAAAAAACATGGGAGCTATATAAAAAATTTACTATTTGAAAACATGGTACCTTTGTTATTTATCATCATGTGCCTTATCGGGATTAAATTGTCAGAATTACCAGTGCCTTTTATTTTAAATGAATTGGTAACAAGATTGTCAAGAAACGTATTTGTGGTTCTTGCATTGATTATCCCCGTGTTGGCTGGTATGGGATTGAATTTTGCCATTGTCTTGGGTGCTATGGCTGGACAGATTGCCATTATCGCTGTTACCCATTGGCAAGTGGGAGGATTACCTGGACTATTGCTTACTGTGCTGATCTCAACACCCTTTGCTATTTTGTTTGGTTACCTAACAGGAAAACTGTTAAACAAAACCAAAGGGCAAGAAATGGTTACCAGTATGATTTTGGGCTTTTTCGCCAATGGTGTGTATCAGCTTCTCTTCCTTTTCTTAGTAGGCACCATTATTCCAATGAAGAATCCTGTATTGGTAATAAGTGGTGGGGTAGGGATTAAAAATACTATCGATCTTTTAGCCATTAAATATTCTCTTGATAATATTGTAAAATTAAATATGTTTCAAGCTTTATTGGTATTTGGCTGCTGTTATGCTGCCTTATTGATGGGCTATTTGGTTTATAAAGTGGTTGTAAAGAAATCCCAATCTTTTAATAAAAGAAAAGTATTTATTCAGCTGATTTTAGCAAGTGTAATGATTGCCATCGGTGTAGTGATGATGAATGCAGTCACCATGTATAAGATCGTGATGGTACCTATGGTAACGTTCGTGGTGATTGGAATACTATGTTTATTTAATGTATTTATTGTAAAGACTAAATTAGGCCAAGAATTTCGAACTGTTGGACAGGATATGCATATTGCCAAGGTATCTGGGATTCATGTGGATAAGGTGAGAATTATAGCTATTGTGATTTCGACTCTATTGGCTGGTTGGGGACAAATCATTTTTTTACAGAATTTAGGGACGTTGAATACTTACGGAAGCCATGAGCAGGTTGGAACATTTGCAGCTGCAGCTATTCTCATTGGTGGCGCATCGGTATCGAGGGCTACTATTGGTCATGCCATTGTAGGTACGTTGTTGTTCCATACCTTGTTTATCGTATCACCACTGGCAGGAAAGAACTTGTTGGGAAGTGCTGAAATTGGAGAATATTTCAGAGCATTTGTTGCCTATGGGGTTATCGGTGTTTCTTTAGGGTTACATGCTTGGAAAAATCAAGTCTCCGCAAGAAGAAAAGCAAAATAAATCTGAAAAATTAGGAAAGACTGTTGACAAATAAAAAAGACGGTGTTAAACTATGTAAGTGATATGAAGTAGAAGTTATCCGCTTCTCACCTTACAACATGGGTTCGTAAGGTTAATATGAGCTTGTTACTTATTTCTAAGTATTCTTTTGAGCTTATGAGGCGGATGTGCTGAACATCCGTCTTTTTATTTATATATGCATGTGGATGTTGTTGGAAAAATATAGGAGGTGGCCGATTATTAAAGATTTAGAGTTGAACGAAGAAATAAGAGACCGTGAAATCAGGGTAATTGATGCTGATGGTGAACAGTTAGGTATTATGCCCACAAAACAGGCATTGGAGATTGCCATTGAAAAACGATTAGACTTGGTGAAAATTGCACCTCAGGCAAAACCACCTGTTTGCAGAATCATGGACTTTGGCAAGTATAAGTATGAGCTTTCTAAAAAAGAAAAGGAAGCCAAAAAGAAACAAAAAGTGATTACATTAAAGGAAGTTCGATTAAGCCCTAGCATCGAAGAACATGATTTAAATGTGAAAGCTACCCACGCCATTAAGTTTTTACAAGATGGTGATAAAGTAAAAGTTACTATAAGGTTTAGAGGTAGAGAAGTTGGTTATGTGGATTTAGGACATCGTGTTATGGAGAAGTTTACCCAATTGATTGCTGATGCAGGAAATGTTGAGAAAAAGCCAATCATGGAAGGTAAAAACATGATCATGTTCCTAACACCAAAGAATAGTTAGAGCTTAGAGGGGAGGAAACAAACATGCCAAAAATGAAAACGCATAGAGGCGCAGCAAAGAGATTTAAGCTAACAAAAAAAGGTAAGGTTAAGAGAAACAAGGCGTTTAAAAGTCATATCCTTACGAAGAAGACTTCAAAGAGAAAGAGAAATTTAAGAAAAGCTACGCTATTAACAAGCGCTGATCAGCATAGAATCAAAGTATTATTACCATACGCATAAAAATAGAGTTGTAAAGGAGGTAGAAATATATGGCAAGAGTAAAAAAAGCGATAAACGCTAAGAAAAAGCATAAAAAGATCTTAAAGCTTGCAAAAGGACAATACGGCGCGAAGAGTAAACTTTTCAGACCTGCCAATGAAGCAGTAATGAGAGCTTTAAGATTTGCATATATTGGACGTAAGTTAAGAAAAAGAGATTTTAGAAAATTATGGATCGCGAGAATCAATGCTGGTGCTAGAATGCATGGCATGTCATACAGCAGATTGATCAATGGATTAAAGCAAGCTGGTATTGAGATCAACAGAAAGATGCTATCTGAAATGGCAATCTATGATGAAGTTGGCTTCAAGCAACTAGTGGATGTAGCAAAGCAAAAGCTTAACGCTTAATGAAATAGACTCTTTTATAGAGTCTTTTTTTATAGTATAAGAAAGGATACTTTCTTATACTATAAAAAACAAGGGTGCAGGGGAAGTATTCCCATGCCGTAGTCAGAGGGGTGCTCAGGCTGCTTTGCAGCCGTCGAAGGGGAACTAGGTTCCCCTAGCGAAGCACACATAGTGTGATTTTTTATAGAATGTTTTTATTCGTATCTATTTTGGATATTATAAAAGAAAGATAATATGTAAATATTAAAAACAGATAATTTATAGGGGCGAACAGTGTTCGCCAGATATCTGCTGAAGGTGGGCGAACGCTGTTCGCCCCTACATAATGTATAGTATCTATTATGATGTACAGATGGATGAAAAGTAAGGGTAAAAGGTGAGGTGTATGCCTTGATCAATGAGATAAGCTCTCCCGAAAATTCTATCGTAAAACATGCGAGACAATTGACGAAGCGAAAGATGAGAGAACAATGGCAGGAATATATCATTGAGGGAGTACGTATTATAAAAGATGCTTTGGAGAATGAAAAAAGCTTAAAGAAGATTTTATTTTGTGATGAGCTTTATGAAACTGCTGGTGGGGAAGAACTTCTCGAGGAGCTTATGCAAAGAGAGATACTATTATATAAAATACCTGTTCAGCTCTTCAAAGAGCTTTCGGACACACAAAATCCCCAAGGAATTATGGCGCTTGTTTCTATGGATACCTATAGTATTGAAGATATATTGAGCAGAGATAGAGGTTTCTATATCATTTTAGATAGAATTCAGGATCCAGGAAACATGGGGACGATTATTAGAACTGCCGATGCAGCAGGAGCGGATGCTATTTTTATTACCAAGGGTTCTGTAGACCTTTATAATAGCAAGACAATCCGTTCTACTATGGGTTCCATTTTTCACCTACCCATCTTGTCCACTGGAAATACCAGTGAAATAATTGCTTTATTGAAGTCGCAAGGTGTAAAAATTATTACTACCAGTCTTGAAGGTGAAAAATACTATTTTGAAGTGGATTATAGGGAAATGTGCGCAATCATTGTGGGAAATGAGGCCAATGGCGTACAACAAGAGGACATCATGTCTTCTGATATATTGATTAAAATTCCTATGCTTGGCAAGGCAGAATCCTTAAACGCATCAGTGGCTGCATCTATTGTTATGTATGAGGTTGTACGACAAAGAATAGGATAAGGATATAGTCAGAAAATTTTAAAATTAGTTCCGGTTATTCACTGTATAATTCTTGTAAACCTTTTTTCCCTGTGCTATAATGTATATAAATCAGCCAGTGAAAAGGGGTGTCGGCGATTATGTTTGCCACAAAGGAATGGTTTTGGAAAGTTTTTATGTTAACTGGTAACATTAACGCCTACTTGGCTTATAGAGAACTTGCGACAAATTAATGAATATAGAGATCAGTTATGATAGAGAAAAGTAGAATGTAGTTTGACTTACAGAGAAGAAATGCCAGAGGCTGCGAGCATTTCTAAGTTTAAAGCATTTGAAGTTCCCTCTTGAACTATAGGGCTGAAATATACAGTAGGCTCTATCGGTGGACGCCGTTATGTCGAATGAGTGGTTGTTTTACAACTATTAGGGTGGTACCGCGGAGAAATCTTCGTCCCTTTCGGGATTGAGGATTTTTTTTATTGTCTAAAATAAGGGATACTATAGGTGTATAGTTTTCACAGGAGGTATCAAAGGTGACATATATCAGTAGTTTTATCATCTTCTTTGGTGTATATTTTGTGATGAGTTTGATTTTAAATCGATGGAGTAAACAAAAGGAGAAAAAAGAACTGAAGACCATTGCAAATCATGCTTTTTATGCAGGAATGATTTATGTTTTGGCACTGATGCTGTTTAGGTCCTTCGGGAATCTTTTCAATAAATAAAATAAGAAATGCTGTAGGAAGGAGAATGAAAATGAGAGAAAAGCTTGAACAAATACAGTCCTTGGCTTTGGAAGAAATCGTAAAAGCCCAGTCCATGCAAGAACTTGAACAAGTGCGTATCAAATACTTAGGAAAAAAAGGAGAACTAACTGGAGTTCTCAGAGGAATGGGAGGATTGTCTCCAGAGGAAAGACCTATTGTTGGTCAGATTGCCAACGAAGTAAGAGAAAACATTGAAAATGCATTAAGTAGTGCGGTAGAAGGGGTTAAATCTATCGAGAAGAATGCAAGGCTAGCTGTAGAGAGCATAGATGTCACTATGCCAGGTAAATCCCAAGAAATCGGACATAGACATCCGCTAAATGTGGTGTTGGACGAGATAAAAGGAATTTTTATGGGTATGGGCTTTAAAATAGCGGAAGGACCTGAGGTAGAAACAGTATTCTATAATTTTGATGCCTTGAATGCACCACAAAATCACCCTTCAAGAGATCTGTCAGATACTTTTTATATTTCAGAAGACATTTTGTTAAGAACACAGACTTCTCCAGTTCAGGTTAGAACGATGGAGAGATCAAAGCCTCCAATCCGCGTCATTTCACCAGGTAGATGCTTCCGTAGAGATACACCAGATGCTACCCATTCACCGATGTTTCATCAGATAGAAGGTCTTGTGGTGGATAAAAACATAACCATGGCAGATTTAAAAGGAACATTAGATCATTTTGCGAAACAGTTCTTTGGTGTTGGAACAAAAACGAAGTTCCGACCACACTACTTTCCTTTTACAGAGCCAAGTGCAGAAGTAGATGTAAGCTGTTTCAAGTGTCAAGGCGCAGGGTGTCGTGTATGTAAAGGCAGTGGGTGGATTGAAATTCTTGGTGCAGGAATGGTGCACCCAAATGTATTAAAGGTATGCGGGATTGATCCAGATATCTATAGTGGATTTGCCTTTGGGATGGGATTAGATAGGATTGCCATGCTGAAGCATGAAATCGATGATATTCGCCTTTTCTTTGAGAATGATATGCGCTTCATCAAGCAGTTCTAGATGGAAATAGTAAGTAGATAATAGAAATAAAGGAGGTATAGGATCATGTTTGTACCATTGAAGTGGTTAAAGGATTTTGTAGACATAGATCATATCGAAGTGAGAAGGTTAAGTGAAGACTTAGAAATGTCAGGGTCTAAGGTGGAGGCTGTGGAAGTATTAGGAGAGGAAATTGATAAGGTTGTGGTTGGAAAGATACTGGAGATCCAACGACATCCAAATGCTGATAAGCTTCTTGTGACCAAGGTAGATGTAGGGAGTGAGATCGTGCAGATTGTAACAGGTGCGGATAATATTCGTGAGGGTCATTATGTACCCATCGTACTTGTTGGCGGGACTTTGCCGGGAGGCGTAAAAATCAAGAAAGGAAAGCTAAGAGGAGAAGAGTCCAGTGGCATGATGTGTTCTGCTAAAGAGCTAGGTATCGCTGATAAGGTTATTCCAGCCTATCAGAAAGATGGTATTTATATTTTAGACCAGGCCTATATACCAGGTACGGATATCAAGGAAGCCCTTGGAATTAACGGGCATGTCATTGAATTTGAAATTACACCGAATCGTCCAGATTGCCTGAGCATCTTGGGAATGGCAAGAGAAACTGCCGCAACTTTTAATCTTGATTTAAAATATCCTGAAATTAAAATCGACAATGTGTATGGAGATATTCGAGATTTTGCATCAGTTGAGGTGCTAAATACAGAATTGTGTAGAAGATATACTGCTAGAGTGGCAACAAATATCGTTATTCAGCCCTCTCCTGAGTGGATGCAGAGAAGATTGATGGAGTCAGGTGTTCGACCGATTAGTAACATTGTAGATATAACCAATTATGTAATGCTAGAAATGGGGCAACCTCTTCATGCTTTCGATTTAGATATGGTAGCGGGCAGAAAGATCATTGTGAAACAGGCAGAAGAGGGTTCTGTTTTCAAGACATTGGATGGAATAGAGAGAAAGATGGACAGCAGCATGCTCATGATCTGTGATGGAGAAAAACCGGTAGGCATTGCTGGTGTCATGGGTGGAGAGAATTCTGAAATAACAGATGAGACTAAAGTCATTCTCTTTGAATCAGCCAATTTTTATTCTGACAATGTACGAGCAACATCTAAAAAGTTAGGACTTAGAACGGAGGCTTCAGCAAGATTTGAAAAAGGTGTGGACCCTAATATTGCGCTAAGTGCAGTGAATCGAGCATGTCAGTTGATAGAGGAGCTAGGTGCAGGTAAAGTAGTGCAAGGGGTCATCGATATTTATCCAAACGAACTTCAGAAAAGATCATTAAAAGTAAGACCACAACGAATCAACGATCTGCTGGGAACGAAAATATCTTCAGAAGAGATTGCAGCCATCCTTAAAAAGCTTGAGATCGAAGTGGCTCAGGAGGAAAAAAGCTTATTACTGACAATACCAACTTTTCGTCAAGATATTACTGAAGAAATTGATATCGTGGAAGAGGTGGCAAGAATCTATGGTTATAATAGGATTGACGTGACGATTCCAAAAGGGAATTCTCAAGGGGCAAAGACAAATGGACAGATTATTGAGGATTATGCGAAAAAGCATCTAAATGCTGCTGGGGTTACAGAGATATCTACGTACTCATTTGTAAGTCCAAAAGGATTTGATATGATCGGACTGCCAGAAGAAAGTTTTATGAGGAGAACGGTAAAATTAATCAATCCTCTTGGAGAAGAAAACAGTATCATGCGCACTACCTTGATGCCTAATATGCTTGAGGTTCTCTCCAGAAATAACAATCGAAATGTAGAATCAGTAAAGGCCTTTGAAATCGGAAGAGTATTTCTTCCCCATAATATTCCTGTGGAGCAATTGCCTATAGAAAAGCCAGTACTTGCCTTGGGGATGTATGGTAAAGACGTAGACTTCTTTACCATGAAGGGGACTATTGAAAGTGTTTTCAGCAATTTAGGTATTCAAAATATTGAGTTTATACCTGAAAAAAATCATCCAACATTCCATCCGGGAAGATGTGCTAACCTTCTTTGGGAGAATCATATTTTAGGTGTTTTTGGCGAGATACACCCTGATGTGGCTGAGAATTATGATTTAGAGGTAAGAACATATCTGGGAGAGATCGACTTTAATATTGTGCTTCAATTAACCAGATTGGATAGGATATACAAGGCGTTGCCTAAGTATCCTGCAATTACTCGGGACATTGCCTTGGTAGTAAAGGATGAGGTTTATGTGAAGCAAATAGAGGATGTGATCAAAGGCAATGGTGGAAAGCTTTTAGAGCAAGTTCAACTATTTGATGTATATAAAGGCAAACAGATTAAAGAAGGTTACAAGAGTGTTGCTTATGCCCTTACGTATCGAGGGGAAGATCGTACGCTTACAGACGAAGAGGTAGTGAAGGTACACGACAAAATCTTAAGTCAGCTAAAAGAAAAACTAGATGCTCAATTAAGAGACTAAAATAGGTCCGGCAGATTACTGCCGGATCTATTTTAGTTTATTCATCCCTTCAGAACATAATTGGATAGATATACCTACGAAATTTCATGGATATAAGCCAATGGCAGTATTTATTTCATGTCAAGGATGTAATATAATAGTACTATATATTTATGAGTCAGAAGAAATCTATAGAAATTCCCACGGTATGTAAAAAAAAGAAGGAAATGCTATTCTTTTACAGAATTAATATAGGGACTCCAATCCATAGAAGGAGAGATATTGATGAGCAACAAAAGCAAGGTCGTTGTGCGGATCAATGGGCAAGAATATACCCTGGTTGGTACTGAGCCCCGGGAATACATGCAGAAGGTCGCAAATTATGTTGATGATAAGATGGTGGTCATTGCGAAGCAAAGTAAGAAGCTAAGTACTGCTATGGCAGCAGTATTAACTTCCGTAAACATAGCCGATGAGTATTTTAAGACGAAATCTCAATTGGAAGCATTGGAAAAGGAAGCATTACAACCCTTATATGAATTGGACCAGGTGCGCAATCAGCTGGCGGTTGCGACAGCTGAGGCGGAAGGTCAGAATCAAGAATATATTGAAATTATTCAACGATTGGAAGAAGATTTACGAAATGCCACTTGTATGGAACAGGAGAGCCAGGAACTGCTTTTTGAAAATAGAGAATTGAAAGAGGCTTTGTCTGAAAAGGAGCAAGAGATTGAGACGATTAGAAAAATGAATGAGGATTTACAAAACAAACTATTTGAAATGCAGATTAAATATGTACAATCTAGAAAAGAACTGGAAGCTTACATAGAGGGCTTTGATGGAGAAGGGAAAAAATAATTCTATGGGTTTTATAGTATGCTAAAAGTAGTGATATAATAATATTGCTACTTTTTTTATAGTATAAGAAGGTATACTTTCTTATACTATAAAAAAACAGGGGTGCAGGGGAAATATTCCCATGCCGCAGTCAGAGGGGTGCTCAGGCTGCTTGGCAGCCGTCGAAGGGGAACTAGGTTCCCCTAGCGAAGCACACGTAGTGTGCCTTTTTTATTGAACATAAATTATAAACAGGGGTTGAAACACTTGAGAGAAATAGAATTGCTAGCGCCAGCGGGAAGTTGGGAAGCATTGGTAGCCGCAGTGCAGAATGGTGCCGATGCCATATATTTAGGAGGAAAGTCCTTTAGTGCAAGACAAAGTGCAAATAACTTTGATGATGAAGAGCTTATAAAAGCTGTAAGCTATTGTCATATACGAGGAGTAAAAGTATTTGTAACCGTAAATACCCTGGTATCCAATGATGAATTAAAGGATTTCACAACCTATATATCATTTTTATACAATCATGATGTAGATGCAGTCATCGTACAGGATCTTGGTGCGGCAAAGCTTATCCGTGATCTTTTTCCTGATTTTGAGATTCATGCCAGCACCCAAATGTCAGTCCACAACTTAGAGGGGGTAAAGCTCTTGGAAGAGTTGGGCTTTCAGCGGGTTGTACTGGCAAGGGAAATGTCGGTGGAAGAAATCAAACAGGTTCAGGATAACTGTAAAGCTGATATTGAGGTATTTGTTCATGGTGCTCTTTGTATTTGTTATTCAGGCCAGTGCTTGATGAGCAGTATGATCGGTGGGCGAAGCGGAAATCGTGGGCGGTGTGCCCAACCTTGTAGAATGCCTTACCAGCTCATCAATATGAGAAATGGAGAGGTATTTAAGAATGAGGATGGAGATTATTTATTGAGCCCAAGGGATCTAAATACATTAGAGAATATTCATCAAATCGTAGATACGGGTGTGAAATCTCTAAAGATTGAAGGGCGACTAAAAAGAGCAGAATACGTAGCCACTGTTGTAGGTGCCTATCGTAAGGCCATTGACCAATATACCATGAATAAATCCAAGCCTAAACTTGATTCAGCTACATTGAAAGATGTGGAGCAAATTTTCAACCGTAAATTTACCAAAGGTTATATTTTGGGGGATTACGGAAAGAAAATCATGAGTTTTGAGAAGCCTAGCAATCGGGGAATAAAAATCGGAGAAGTTGTAGGCTATGATAAGAATAAGCAGAAGGTTGAAATCAAGCTCACCGATGAATTACGAAAGGGCGATGGCATAGAGATATGGACAGAAAAAGGCGATAGTCCAGGGGCTATCGTGGAAGTCTTGACTGTAAGAGGTGAAAAAAGAGAGACGGGGAATGCAAAAGAAATTATCCAAGTAAACTTTAAGCATTCTGTATCAAAGGGACAATTCGTTTATAAAACCTCTGATATCAGTCTGTTCCAACGGGCTAGGGAAAGTTTTGAAAGAATAGAAAGAAAAATACCTATTGAGGGAGCCTTTCATGGAAAAATAGGGGAGCATATTTTACTGACTCTTTGGGATCAAGAAGGGCATTATGTGGAAATTCGGGGAGAATATCAGGTAGAGAGGGCTCTAAAAAGGCCAACAGAGGAAGAAAGGGTTCGAGAACAGCTCATGAAGCTTGGAAATACGCCCTATGTATTCGAAAGTTTAGAAGTTCAATTGGATGGAGATGGAATTATTCCCATAGGAGAATTAAATGGATTGCGAAGAGATGCTATTAAGCAATTGGATGATTTAAGAGCAAATCACAATGGAAGACAACCAGTTGAGACAAGGGAGTTAAGAAAGAAGATGGATCAATGGTTTGTCGTTTCCAGAGGGGAACAAAGATCTGAAGTAAGCTTAAGGGTATCCGTTAATAATTTAACGCAGCTTAAAGCTGTACTTCGGTTTTCAGTAAATCGTATTTATTATACGGATTTTGACACCCTGGAGGATGCCAGTCAATTGGCGAAAAATCATGAGGTGGAGCTCGTACCTTCCTTCTCAAGAATAACTACTGATGAGGAGTTAAGAGATATCAAGACGTTTTTATCCAAAAACCGAAATCAGGTAAAAGGAATCATGGCCTCCAACTTAGGAATCGTAAAGGTAGCCAGGGATATGGGGGTAGAGCACATCTATGGAGATTTCTCCCTAAATGTATTTAATAATGGGGCTTTAATGTTATTGCATGAATGGGGCGTTGAGGAGGCTGCTTTATCTCCGGAACTGACGCTAAAGCAGATCAAAGAGATCATGGAGAAAGTGCCTATCCCTGGGGAAGTTATCGTACAAGGTCATTTGCCTTTAATGATCATGCGGCATTGTCCAACGACAGCTGTTCTTAACAAGAAGGGTCAGCAGGAGAACTGCAATCTATGTAGAAATAGTAGTTTAGGCTTAAAGGATCGCAAGGGTATGATTTTTCCAGTCATGATGGATCGTCAATGTAGAACTCATATACTCAATTCTCAAAGTCTATGCCTCATAGAGCATATCCAAGAGATATTAGATGGAGGTGTAGGAAATTTAAGAATTCATCTTACGATAGAGGATGAACATCAAATTGAGAAGATGATGGAAGCCTATGGACAGGTTCTTCAAAGGGGGATGATGACTGCTGCGGCAGAAGCGTTTTTAAAGGAAATGCGGGAACGTGGATTGACGAAAGGTCATTTTTATAGAGGCGTACAATAATTACCCTTTTGATAGCAAATAGAAAGTATGAGGAGAGGAAAATGAATACAAGGACATTAAGAGTGTTGGAATATGAAAAAATTAGAGATATGCTTCTGGAAAAGGTTGAATCCAGCCTTGGAAGAGAACTAGCCGAGAAATTAGAACCCTCCGTAAATTTGGAGAATGTAATAGAATGGCAGAAGGAAACCAGTGAAGCTGCCAGTGTTTTGATTCAGAGAGGAAATGTATCCTTGGGTGGAGTCCATGATCTATCTTATCATGTGCGGAGAGCAGAAATCGGATCCTTCTTGTATCCTGGACAGTTGCTAGAGGTCAGCGATACATTACGGGCTGGAAGAAAGCTAAAGACCATGTTTAAGGAATCTAAGGAAGGTGAAGGGAAGTATCCTATTATTGAGGGGTATGTAGGGCAGATCAGTACCATGAAGAACATTGAGGATCGCATTAATGAGTGTATTATCAGTGATGAAGAGATTTCTGATCATGCCAGCCCAGAGCTAAGAAGCATCAGAAGGCAGATGGAATCGAAGCATACAGCAATTCGGAATAAATTAAACAGTATTACTTCATCAAGTACTATGCAAAAGTATCTTCAGGATGCCATTGTAACTCAGCGGCAGGATCGGTATGTGGTGCCCGTAAAACAAGAGCACCGTGGAAATGTTCCAGGGTTGATTCACGACCAGTCTTCCAGTGGCGCTACCTTATTTGTCGAGCCAATGGCTGTTGTAGAGTTAAACAACGAGTTGAGAGAATTGAAAATCAAAGAACAGATTGAAATTGAACGAATTTTAAGGGAATTAACGGCTTTTGTAGGAGATAAAAGTACTGAAATACGTTCTAATCAGGAAATTTTAAAGAGATTAGATTTCATTTTTGCCAAAGGCAGACTATCAGTAAAAATGAGAGCAATAGAACCTAAATTGAATAACAGAGGATATTTGCGGATCAAAAATGGAAGGCATCCTTTGCTTGATGAGAAAAAAGTTGTACCAACGAATATTTGGAATGGGGATGAATTTAGCACATTGATTATTACAGGTCCCAATACGGGTGGTAAAACTGTAACACTAAAAACAGTTGGACTTTTTACATTAATGGCCCAATCAGGGCTTAATGTGCCTGGGGACTTCGGTACAGAACTTGCAATTTTTAATCAAGTGTTTGCTGATATCGGAGATGAACAGAGCATTGAACAAAGCTTGAGTACATTTTCATCCCATATGACCAATATCGTTGAAATTCTTGGGCAAGTGGAGAAAAATTCTCTGATTTTATTGGATGAGCTGGGGGCAGGAACAGATCCAACGGAAGGGGCTGCCTTGGCCATTGCCATTTTGGATCACTTATACGGACTGGGAGTAAAAACCATCGCCACCACCCACTATACGGAATTAAAGCAATATGCCCTAACCACCAAGGGGGTACAAAATGCTTCGGTGGAATTTGATGTGGAAACCTTGAGTCCTACCTACAAGCTGTTAATCGGTGTGCCAGGAAAATCCAATGCCTTTGAAATCTCAAAGCGGCTCGGATTAGGAGAATACATCATTGATAAGGCGAAAGAGTCGATTTCCAATGAAGATATCGCTTTTGAAGATTTACTAACCACCATTGAAAAAGATAAACAGAAGGCGGAGCAGGAGCGAGATAATGCGATTCGTCTGAAACTAGCAATCCAACAGCAAAAAGAGGAATATGATAGAAAAAGTGAAAAGCTGGAGGAACAACGAGAGAAGACGCTACGGGAGGCTCGGGAAGAAGCAAGGAGGATATTAAAAGAAGCGAAAGAGGATGCAGATCAAATCATCAAGGAACTGAGAACCTTGTCTCAAGAAGTGGAGGAGAAGGAAAAAAATCGGAGAATTGAAGAGGCTAGAAAGGGTCTAAGAGAAAAATTAGGTCAAGTAGATGAGGGCCTTGGCTTAGGTGTATCCTTGGGTGTAAATACAAAACCACCAAAGCAGTTAAAACCAGGAGATACAGTAATGATCTTGACTTTAAACCAAAAAGGGAATGTGGTGACAGTACCTGATGCCAATGGAGATTTAACAGTACAGGTTGGCATTATGAAAATCAATGTAAATATTGAGAATTTGAGATTGGATAGAGAAGAAAAGGAAAAGGGAAAGAAAACTGGAACAGGCAAGATCGTGAAGAGTAAGGCGGAAAATATTAGAACCTCCATTGATCTGAGGGGTCAACTTTTAGAGGAAGCTCTGTTAAATACGGATAAGTATCTGGATGATGCTTATCTTGCAGGAATTCAAGAGGTTACCATTATCCATGGGAAAGGCACCGGCGTGTTGAAGGATGGGATCAAGCAATTGTTGAAAGGGCATAAGCATGTGAAGTCTTCCAGAGAAGGTGCCTATGGTGAAGGCGGCGCAGGCGTAACTGTAGTAGAACTAAAATAGACAGGAGTGTGGGGGAATGATTGGCAGATTGGCTGGATTTATTCTGTTGCTTTTATGTTTCTTTGTACTCTATCTGGGATCTGTTTGGGAAAATTCATGGATGACGATGTTAGGAATTTTGCTAGGAGTTGCATCGGCAATATTAATTGTTATTAGTAGAATGAAACAAAATCTTGTTCTCTTAGAAGAATATAAAGCTCAGCTTAGGGAATTAGCCAAAAAACCTGATGATAAAGGTGCCATGGAAAAAGCCCATGCTGCTGGAGTAGAATACTATAAGAGCAAGCGGGATAATAGAACGCTCTTACCTATGGATGAGCATATTATTCAAAATGAGATCGCCCAGATATTAAACAAGAAAAAGAAGAAGTGAGAGGGGAAGCGTTTATGATTCTTATCAGTGCTTGTTTGGTAGGTGTCGACTGCCGCTATGATGGGGGCAGTAAACGAATAGATGAAATTGAAAAACTAGTTAAGGAGGGAAAGGCGATCCTTGTATGCCCAGAGCAGCTGGGCGGGTTACCCACACCCCGTATTCCCTGTGAAATTAAGGATGGCGATGGAAGCAAAGTATTGGAAAAAGGCGCCAGAGTCTTAAATAAAGAGGGAGAGGATTTAACGGATTCCTTTGTGAAAGGGGCAGAGGAGACATTGAAGATTGCAGCCCTTTATGGCGTGAAAAAGGCTATATTAAAAGCTAGAAGCCCATCCTGTGGAAAAAATAGAATTTACGATGGAAGCTTTCAAAAGTTGTTGATCGATGGGGACGGTGTTACAGCAGCTTTACTCAAAAAACATGGAATTTTGGTGTTAGATGAAGAGGATTTTAGGGAATATATAGAGAAAGAGTACTAATGACAAGAAAGGGGGATACCAATGAAAAAAAGAATGCTCTTTTTATTATTGGGACTTTTGGTAGTAAGTATGTTGTTTGTAGGGTGCAGCAAAGGGGATCAGAAGAAAACACCTCAGAATAGCAATCCGCCAACTACCAGCCAAGAGGAAAAAGGCACAGGAGAGATTCAAAACGAGGAAGAAATTGATTATGTGCTGTATTTGAAACACAGAGATAAACCCTATATCGTAGATGAAGCCTATAGCATTAAAAAGAATGATGAACGGTTAAAGGGAATTTCTATTGAGAAATTTGTCATTCAAGAATTAATTGATTTTAAAGATTTCCAAGCTTATGTGAATCCAATACCAAAGGGGACGAAACTACTGTCCATTGATAAGCAAAATCAAAAAGTGATTGTAAATTTGTCTAAAGATTTTTTAGTAGGCCAAAAAGGAACCAGCAATGATACTTTGCTTTCCATCGGAGCGATTGTGAATACCCTCACTGTACTAGATGGAATTGAGGAAGTAGAGATACTTGTGGAGGGCAAGAGCGTTGAAAAGATCAATGGTATTGATATGACCCATCCATTTGGGTATATGGAAGGACTATATCCAGATAAATAGTAGATAAAAGCAGCCGTTGGGCTGCTTTTTTGATTGTTCTATTGCTGAATACGAATGAGTTCTTGTAAGAATTCCTGAGCCTTATCATCTTTGGGATCAAGAGAAATAGCTTGATTCAGATATTCTATAGCAGTTGGAATATCACCTTTTCGATAATGAACATAGGCGAGATTATAGTAGAATTCTCCTACTTCAGGATTTAAGGATACACCTTTCTCAAGATAGGATTGACCCTCTGTAATGTGGTCTTGCTGAAGCTCCTTTACACCTTTATACCAATAATATTCCCATGTACTCTGCTGTATTTTTACACCCGTTAGCAAGGAACCCACGATCAAAAGCATGATAAGCATCTGAGGAACTATATGTTTTTTTTGGAGAAGTTTCTCTTTATGGAGTCCTAGGGCCCAACTGGATAAGTAACCACCTAAAAAACCTCCTAAATGGGCAAAGTTATCGATACCAGGAACTGTAAGACCAAAAATAATATTGATTACCAGCATTGATACAAGATTCAGACCATATCGTGCTGAAAAGATAGCAGGTCTGCGTACACCAAAGTACATATAGGCGCCTATAAGACCAAAGATGGCACCAGATGCCCCAGCAGAAACGGCATGACTGAATAAGAAGCTGCCAAGACTGCCAAAAAGTCCTGCTAATACGTAAATGATAAGAAACTTAAATGTACCATAAATAGCCTCCACATCTTTTCCCAACATATATAATGCATAGCTATTAAACATCAAATGAGGACTACCAATATGAAGAAACATGCTGGTAAACAGACGGTAATATTCACCTGCTGCAATGAGCGGGTTATATTTTGCGCCAAAGGCGATTAAGTATTCAGAATCTGTAGTGCTTCCAGTAATGGACATATAAATGAAAATTAGAACATTGATAGCTAAGAGCACATTTGTAAAATAGAATCTTTTTTTAGGGAAGAAATAACCCTTTGTCTGTTTTGTCGTTCTCTCTATGTCCAACAAATCGATGCTATCCAAATTTTCAACAGGGACCTGGGGAAGCCATGTCTGGATGGATGGAAGAATATTTTCATCATCCTCAAAGTTTGACTGGTGATAAATAACTTGCAGAGTAGATAAGTCTAGCACAATGAGATGAAAGTTGACCTTCTCTTCTGAAATCCATTGATGAAGCTCTTTTAATTGATTCAGTTGTTCCTCATGTTCGATTTGTTCGACCAGTAGAATTTTATAAAAAAATAGCTTTTTATAACGATTGCGTAATTGAATCTCCTTAATGGATGGATAAATCCTATTCTTCTGATGTTCCAGAGGACTCTGCAGAAATTCAGGGTCATCAATAAACTCTATAAAAAATTCTTTAAACCATAACTGCTTATGCAGCACAATATCAGTAATGGCTTCGATGGAACCATACGGATAGAGAAAAAACTCTTTTCGTTCTATAAAGGATTTCATTAATAGCGCGGTTGTTTTTACAAGCAAGAAAAACCCTCCAAATTTTGTATTTATTCTATTGTAACACATAGAAGCTAGGGAAAATGAAAAAAGCTTATAAAAAAACTTGATTTGGTAAAAAATATATGATACATTAATACTCAATAATGAGATATAAATCTGTGATGAGGACAGTAGATCTGGGCATAGTATTTTAGCGAGTCGGAGTTGGTGGAAGTCCGATATACAGCTTTGATTGAAGCGCACCTCGGAGATTTTTACTGAAAGCCAGTAGGTAAAACGGATACCCACCGTTAACGGGGTGTAGAGTGGATACAATTTGTATCAATAAGAGTGGTAACACGGGATATAACTCTCGTCTCTTGCATAAAGGAGATGGGGGTTTTTTTATTTTATTTTTGGAGGAGATAGAATATGATTAACTTTAAAAAGGAAATTGCGCAAGCCCTCGTAGATAAAACAGGGCAGTTGGAGTTTAACCAAGTAATGGAGATGATTGAGATTCCACCAAATCCACAGATGGGAGACTTTGCTTTTCCCTGTTTCAAATTGGCAAAGGAGTTTAGAAAGTCTCCAAATCTCATTGCTCAGGAAATTGCGGAAAAGCTAGGAGATATCGAACTGTTTGAGAAAGTTGAAAATGCAGCTGCCTATGTAAATTTCTTTATTAACAAAAGCATCTTTGCTCAATCCGTCATTGGGGAGGTGTTTGATAAAAAAGAGAAATTTGGCGCATCAGATATGGGTGAGAACAAGAAGGTAATTGTGGAATACTCTTCACCAAACATTGCAAAGCCATTCCACATCGGGCATATCCGAACGACCGTGATCGGTCATGCCATCGCCAATATCTTTGAGTATCTTGGATATGATGTGGTTACAATCAATCATCTTGGAGATTATGGAACACAGTTCGGTAAACTAATTGTTGCCTTTAATAATTGGGGAGATGCAAAGGAAGTTGAAGCAGAACCGATTCCTGCGTTATTAAAGCTTTATGTGAAATTCCATGAAGAGGCTGAGAAAAGACCAGAACTGGAGGATGAGGCAAGAGCGTGGTTTAAGAAGCTAGAGGATGGGGATGAAGAAGCACTGAAATTGTGGCAATGGTTCAGAGATGAGAGCCTGAAGGAATTTGGTCGAGTATATGATATGCTAGGCATCAAGTTTGATTCTTATGCGGGGGAAAGCTTTTATTCCGATAAAATGCCAAGGGTGTTGGAACTGATGGAGGGAAAAGGGCTGTTGAAGGAGTCTAAAGGAGCAGAGATTGTGGATCTAGAGCCCCATGGAATGCCGCCGGCCTTGATTCGAAAAAGTGATGGTTCTACCCTTTATATCACAAGGGATATTGCGGCTGCTATCTATCGAAAGGAACATTATGATTTCTATAAAAACGTATATGTAGTAGGATCTCAGCAAATCCTTCACTTCCAGCAATGGATGAAGATCATTGAGCTCATGGGAAATGAATGGGCTAAGGACTGTGTTCACGTGCCTTTTGGTATGGTTAGCCTTGAAGAGGGTACTATGTCTACAAGAAAGGGAAGAGTTGTATTCCTTGAGGATGTTCTTAATAAGGCTGTGGAGCAAACGAAAGAAATCATCAGTGCAAAAAATCCAAATCTTGAGAACAAAGATGAGGTGGCGAAGCAAGTCGGAATTGGTGCTGTCGTATTCCAAGAACTATCGAATAGTCGAATCAAGGATTATGTATTCTCTTGGGATAAAACTTTATCTTTTGATGGCGAGACAGGACCTTATGTTCAATATACCCATGCGCGAGCAGCAAGTATATTGCGAAAGGCTGAAGTAGAAGTAAATACAAAGGTTGACTATAGTTTGTTAGCCAATGAAGATGCAATGAACTTGGTGAGATTGATTCAGCAGTTCCCGACCATTGTTGAAGATGCGGCAAGAAAATATGAGCCTGCCATCATTTCAAGGCATATTGTAGATATTGCTCAGGGATTCAATAAGTTCTATCATGATTGTCCGATTATTGTGGAAGACAAAGCCCTACAGAAGTCAAGAGTTGCCCTAGTTTATGCAGTAAAACAAACGATTCAGAATGGATTGGCACTCCTTGGTGTTGCGGCTCCAGAGAAAATGTAAGTATATTCAGTAGTCAGCTGGCTTTTGTCAGCTGACTACTTCCACTATAAACAGAGGAGTGAGTAACATGCGCTATGAAGGAACGATATACAGACCGCCCAGTGAGGCCTATAGCTTGATTGTTCAAGTAACCATAGGGTGTTCCCATAATCAATGCACTTTTTGCAGCATGTATAAGGGAAAGAAATTTAGGATTCGACCAGTTCATGAAGTTATAAGAGATTTAGAAACTGCAAGGGGCCATTATAAGTCTGTAAAAAGAGTATTTTTGGCTGACGGCAATGCTTTGGTGTTGAGAACTGAGGACTTAAAAGTGATTCTCATGAGAATACATGAATTGTTTCCTGAGTGTGAACGCGTTGGCATTTATAGCGCGCCGAAGGATATACTCAGAAAAAGCAAAGAGGAATTAAAGACACTAAAGGAACTGGGGTTAGGCATTGCCTATTTGGGAATCGAATCGGGCAGTAACGAAATACTGAAAGCCATAAAAAAAGGTGTAACATCGGAAGAAATGATTGAGGCTGGAAGAAAAATTATTGAATCGGGCATTGCCCTATCAGCAACTGTCATCTCAGGCTTGGGCGGTATAGAAAAGTGGAGGGAGCATGCCATTGAATCAGCCCATGTCATCAATGCTATTAATCCTCAATATTTAGGATTGTTAACGCTGCTGATTGAAGAAGGAACTGAACTATACAATCAAGTCCAAGAGGGCACATTCCAGCTGTTAACCCCCGAAGAAATCATGAGGGAAACCCATCTATTTATTGGGGGACTTCAAGTGGGGAATTGTATGCTCCGAAGCAATCATCCATCGAATTATGTCTCCTTACATGGCATTTTGCCTCAAGATCAAAGAAAGTTGCTGTTCTGCCTTGAAAAAGCAATGGAGAACGGGGAAGACTATAGAGATGAATTTTTTAGAAGGTTATAGTAGCACCGTTTAAAATAGAAATCACAGCCACCTTCAGGGGGCTGTGATTATTATTTTGTTTAAAATCAGTTTAAGCAAAATAAATTTTACTTTTTCTGAAGGTACAATAAAAATTCTTCTTCTGTTGTTTCAGCTAACTCGCTCAACTGTTTTACAATACTATTTTTAAGACTAATGAAGGAAGGGATATTTGTATTTTCACCTGTATATTCAAGGGCCTTAATAATCATTAACATATCTGTCTTGGAAATCTCTTGAATCGATATTCTGTCAAACTGTTCCATATAAACCACCTTTCTTACTTAAGCATGTTATATTCAAATATTCGATAAAAATCGCCTAAAACCTTCAAGAAATGATAAAATGTTTTACAAAATATATTCCAAATGTATCCAAACAAAAGAGTAAGGAAATGACTATCATCTCCTTACTCTCGAAGGCTATCAGGATCTTTTTTATAATAAACACGATCGCTCCGATTTTTAATTTGTTGAATTAGATCTACCACATGATTGATTTCTTCTTTCATCAAGGTTAGGTCTTCCCGATCGATATTATAGTACAGATATAAGTCTTCGAAATATCGTACAATATCGGTTAGATCTCGATCAATAGCCACGAAATCATTAAAATTCTTACTCTTCATTGCATTTTTAAATTGGTCTATATCAAATTTTATAAGAGTAACAATTTCTTCTTCTGTAGGATATACTCCAACGATGAGCAAATATGGTTTGATACGTTCTAGTAAATAGGTATCATCAGGATTAACATGATAGATATATTCAATGTTCAGATTATCAATCGTATATTTTACATAAAACTTGATTCCTTGAACATTGATTACCTGTGCCCCGATCTTGCGCAGTTCCTCCATACAGAATGTATGCCTAAGCTGTTTTGAAGACATAATTGCCATATTGAGCTACCCCCTAAAACCATCTTTTATCTATTATACCATATTTTTCAAAGAAATTTTATGCTTTGATAGAAATTTATTTTATATGGGATAGTTCTAGGTATTGCTTAGGCCACCTTTTCGGAAAGTGATTGTCTTTTTGATTGCAGTGCATTGTGCAGTATGAAATGAGTAATCGATGCTGTAGCCTTTAATGAATAATAGATATCATTTTCAAAGCCGTGCCCATTGTTTATATACATGCCCATTAAGTCTTGAAAAATATCATGGATTGTCATAAGACCTTGATTCATTGTACAAGTATATTTAGTCAATCTTGTGGGAAGGTGATAAGCATTTTTAAAATGACCATGAAGAGCATTTTCATAAATCAGATGCTCTAATAGATTGTTCCTGAATTGTTGTTTATTGTTATGAGCCTGACAGAAAAAATCAGCGATGAAATGGGTAGTCACACCTAATTGGATAGACAAATCCTTGATGCCTGTTGTGGTTAGAGAAATTGGCGTTGAGGCAAGTCGATAGATTTCGTTACAAAGAAAATCTAAAGACTCATCAGGGTAGTGGGAAATTTTCATCAGCCTAGGTGTGAGGTCAGGTTTAATACTCCCATAAATTAAATAGTTTTTACTTAAGGTAATTCCCCAGTGTTTTTGAATATTGTTGTGAAGATACTCGGAGATCATTTTATGACTTTGGATCAACAAGAGACCACAACCTTTCACGGATGATCTGAAACAAATTATTTACACTATCATTTTCCCATGGAGATGGAAGGGATGAAATGTAACTTCTGTTATGATTATGTTAAAAAACAATTAACAGAATTGTTTACAATAAGAGGTCATTTTGAAAGATATATTAATAAACATATATAGTATAAGGAATAACCTAGAAGCAAGATGAAGGAGTGATAGAATGATTTATCCATATAACCGTGAAGCAGCAGTTGCCTATGCTCGGAAATGGGCGATGGGTCGAAATCCTCGTTATGGCGATTTTGAAAAGATGGGTGGAGATTGTACAAATTTTGCTTCTCAAGTACTCCATGCAGGAGGATGTTTCATGAACTACAGTCCGTATGGATGGTATTATCGAAGCATAAATGATCGTTCTCCTGCCTGGACCAGTGTAAAGTATCTCTATCAATTTTTGATGTATAACAAATCCGCAGGACCTGTGATAGAGGAAACGGATATATATGGGATTGAGGTGGGGGATTTAATTCAACTGGACTTTGAAGATGATGGGATATACAACCATACTCCTGTGGTGGTGAATGTGTTGCCAGGAGGACGGAGCTTAGAAAAAATATTGATTGCAGCCCATACCATTGACCGTATTGATTATCCTGTATCTAATTATGCCTTTAAAAAAATACGCTTCCTGCATGTTTTAGGCTATAGGAGATAGGAAAGATCCTATCTCTTGGTATTTATTGGTGTACTTTGTGTTATAATGTGTTTAAAAGCTTGGATAATCGTTGAAAATATAAGACAAAGGAATGGAAGGATTAAAAACATGAGAATACTGCTGACGACACTGCATTCAAAATACATTCACTCATCTTTGGCATTACAATATTTAAGAAACTATTGTCAAAATATGGTGGAAAATATAGACATTAAAGAATATACAATTAATCATGATTTGGATTATGTGCTGTCTGAAATCTATAAGGGAAAACATGAGATCGTATGCTTTTCCTGTTATATTTGGAATATTGCTCAAACGATGAGTATCGCAAGAAATTTGAAGAAAATTAATCCAAAGATCACAATTATCCTAGGTGGGCCAGAGGTAAGTTTTGATGCCCAGGAGCTTTTGCAGATGAATCCGTTTGTTGACTACATTGTTATGGGTGAAGGGGAAGTTACATTTAAAGAGTTATTAAGTTATTTAACGAAAAGGCAGGGAGATTTAAGAACAATTCAAGGGATCGCATATCGTATGAATGAATCGATTTTTATGACTGAAGAAAGACGATTGATGCAAGAACTTGATACAATATCATCACCCTTTGCCAATGGACTGGAGGGATATGATAACAGGATTATTTATTATGAAAGCTCTAGGGGATGCCCTCATAATTGCAGATATTGCCTCTCATCGACCATAAAAGGCGTTAGGTTTTTCTCTATAGATCGCGTTAAGAAGGACATGGATATTTTCCTGTCTGCGCGGGTGAAACAAGTAAAATTTGTGGACAGAACCTTCAATGCAAAGAAATCACATTGTTTAGAAATTATGAAGTATCTCCATAGAAATGACAATGGTATAACAAATTTCCATTTTGAAATCACAGCAGATTTGTTGGATGAGGAAATATTAGATTTTCTATCAAGCGTCAGGGAAGGCTTGTTTCAATTTGAGGTGGGAGTGCAGACGACCTACGATATGACCATGGAGGCCATTGATCGTAAGGTGGATTTTGGTAAATTAAGTCAGACCGTAAAGATAATCGCTGGATATAAGAATATTCATCTCCATCTAGATTTGATTGCAGGCTTACCTTATGAAACATTCCAACGATTTAGATTGTCCTTTGATGAGGTTTATCATTTAAAGCCTGAGAAATTACAATTAGGATTTCTGAAGCTATTAAAGGGATCAGGAATTAGGCAGGATGAAAAACTCCATGAATACACTTATCGGGAGGAGCCACCCTATGAAGTACTGGGCAATCGCTATATAACCTATGAAGAAATGCTTCATATAAAGATGATGGAGGAAATGGTAGAGCATTATTATAATACCCATGGATTTGATCATGGCATCGAATTCATTCTTAATCGTTTCTACGATAGTCCAGCAAGTTTTTATTTAGATTTAGGTCAATTCTGGGAAGCAAGAGGATATCATCATACCGCCCATGGAAGAAACGCTTTGTATGAAATATTATTGAATTTTTATACTGAGAAGAAATGGGATGAATTGGACTATTTCTGCGAACTCCTAAAGCTTGATTATTTGAAACAAGGGAAAAGTACAGTTCCCCATTTCTTTCATCCAATAGACGAAGAAGGGTTTAGGAATAAAATACACCAGTTTCTGCAAGACCAAGGCAATGTGATAAAATACCTACCGCAATATGAAGGATTACCTGCGAAGCAGATCATCAAAAAAGTGCACTTTGAAAGCTTTCGATATGATGTTTTGAGGAGTTTTGAAGAGAAAGAGAAAACACCTGTAGAAAAGGAGCCTACAATATTGCTCTTTGATTATGAATTGGATCATAAGGTGTTTGCAAAGTCCAAGGTTTATAAAATTGATTTGGAGGGGTGAAGACATTGAACATCATTCAAGATATTATTGGAGTAAATAAAGAAATTATACCTAAAGGTATAAAACTGACATTGAACAATTGGCCCATTATTTTTACAGGTTTTGTTTATGCAATAATCTTAGGCGTTTTATGGCGGGTGGCGTTTATGTTCTCAATTTTAGCGGGAATCATTATTACCCTCGTGCAAGGGGCATTGTTCTCTAACTATCTTTACCTTATCGAAAACATTATTCGATATGGGAAAATCGACTTTGAGGATTTTAAAAATGGTTTTAAGGTATATACAGGAAAAATCTATGGAATCCTTGTGGTGATTTGGTTTGTCAATTATGGTGCAGGTTTGTTTCTAAGACCACTACTAAATATTCAACTGGGTTTTATTTCTCTTTGGACGATCCTTCTGATTGCAGCTTTTATTCTATTGAATTGTCTGCCAGAGGTGATCTATCAAAAGCATTGTCATGTGGCAGATAGTTTTACTTATTCTTTTGAATTTATAAAGGAAAATTGGTTAGACTGGCTTCTTCCCAATGTCATATTGCTAGGTGCCTTCGTTTGGCTGACTGGTTCTGGATTAAATCCTAGTGCTATACTAGGGAGAGGATTGTTTGCGCTATCTACCCAATCTATTATAGGATATGCGGTAGGCCAGCTGTTGCTTTCCTTTATTATGGTCTATAGAGGATTGCTGTTTAATATTCTTAGCACGACTTCTCGAAGAAAAAGAATGTTTATGCGAAATACATATAATAAAATGTAAGCAGGTGATCTATCGGGTCACCTGCTTACATTTTAAGAACTATATAAATTAAAATACAGGAAAGTCTTGAAGTTTTTCATGCTTACCTGAAGGCGAGATTGGCTCCAAATGCTCAATGCCTGTGGTAGGATCAAGCTCAACACGGACATTATCAATTAGTCCTGCTTTTGCCACATCCACGGCACGATCAATATCCAGGACGTTTCCATCCTTAAACTTTACGCTTTGAATACGGCCATCATGAAATTTTCTCACAGCCACAATTGTATGTTTCATTATATCACCTCTTAATTTCATTATCTGTAGACCCAGAAAAAATATGTGATACAAATTCAACATGAAATAGCATAAATAAGGAAAAAATAAAGAAGTATTTATGCAAAATATAAAGATATGAAATAGGGTGGAAAATAGTG
Source organism: Anaerosolibacter carboniphilus (assembly GCF_014205875.1). GTDB lineage: Bacteria > Bacillota > Clostridia > Peptostreptococcales > Thermotaleaceae > Anaerosolibacter > Anaerosolibacter carboniphilus. The sequence continues at coordinate 8,774 of NZ_JACHEN010000035.1, read as the reverse complement.
ATAAAGAACCAGTCTTTTAAAATGTTGGCGCTATCCTTTGTTCCCTTTATCATGGTTTTAGGAAATTCAATGCTTATTCCAGTACTGACAGACATAAAGAGGGAACTGAACATTACCAGTTTGGAAGCCAATTTAATTCTCAGTTATTTTTCTTTTTCAGCAGCACTGATCATCCCCTTTCTCGGATTTATCTCCGATAGAATTGGGCGTAAAAAAGTCATGATTCCGGCATTGATTCTATATGGCATTGGAGGACTCATATCAGGTTTTGCAAGTGTTTTCGCCCGAGAACCCTATAAGATAATTATATTGGGAAGAATTATTCAAGGTTTTGGGGCAGCCGGCACTTCTCCTATTGCTATGGCGCTGGTGAGCGATATGTTTTCCACGACGGAAAGAGGCAGAGCATTAGGCATTATAGAGGCATCCAATGGGATTGGAAAAGTTTTAAGCCCAATTTTAGGATCCCTTATTGCCATGATTGCTTGGTATTTTATATTTTTTTCCTATTCATTTCTAACGATACCCGTAGCTATTTTGATATGGTTTGTTATCAAAGAAGAGCGTAGTCATGCAGAACGAAAAAATCTTAGCATTTATTTCAGTGAAATATGGATGATTCTCAGAGCAAAAGGTCTTTCTTTGGTTGTGTGCTTATTTGGTGGTTTTGGTATTTTGTTTATCCTTTATGGTATTTTAGCAAATATTTCTGATATCCTTGGTGGAGAACTAAAAAGTAATCTTTTAAAGAGAGGTTTTATCGTTGCCCTGCCTGTAACAACCATGTCAATTGTATCCTATTGGCTCGGCGGGTATCTTCAACATAAAAGAGGAATTTATAAAAGGATGATTACTTACAGTTTTTTTGTATGTATAGTAGCATTGCTATGGATTCCCCATGGAAAATCATTTATGAGCAGACTGATTATACTAGAGATTATTGGAATTGTCACAGGAACAGCACTGACGGCCTTAAATACACTTGTGACCAGTTGTGCGCCACCAGGTAAGCGCGGCGTGATTACTGCAGTGTATAACAGCTGTCGTTTTTTAGGCATTGCCTTTGGACCTATCTATTTTAGCAATTTTTATGGTGCGAATTATAAGCTAATACTTTTTACGATCATGACTGGAGGCATGACACTTCTCGCCCAGCAATATTTGCAGGCTGACCGGATGTTGGAGTACTTTGGTGCAAAAAAATAAGTAAAAGCTATGATTCGGAAAAGGAATTTTGTACCATAATAAAGAATACATATCTAAAACCAGAAAATAGGTGATCGATTGAAACAGGTTTTGATACATCAGAATTACAAGCAAGAGAGTATGGCAGTCCGCAAACGCCTGGAGGAACAATTAAATCGAATTGGAATGGTTCTGGTAGAGGAAGATCCTGATGTGATTATCGTGATTGGCGGAGATGGTACCATGCTTAGTGCAATTCGTCAATATAAGCTTCTACAGAAGCCATTTGTTGGAATCAACACAGGAACTCTAGGATTCTTACCTACGATTACAATAGAGAACTTCGATAGGTTTATCAACGCTTTACATACAAAAGAATATGATATTCATCACTACCCTTTAATCAAAGTGCGCGCAAAAACCAACAGTGGGGAGTATATTGAAGAGTATGCCTTTAATGAGATTCTTATCAAGCACTTAGAGCCGAAACTCATGGAAGCCAAATTATTTATGAATGGGCGACCCTTTAATTATTTTACTGGAGATGGATTTATTATAACAACACCAATGGGTGCGACGGGATATGGCATTTGGGCAGGTGGTGTGGCTACCCATTCAGAACTGCCAGTATACCAGTTGATTCCCATTCATCCCAATGACAACAGCATCAATAGGCCGCTTAAAATGCCAATGATCATACCATTGGATACAAAAATGAAGTTTGAGATTATTAAATCATTGACTCGGGATATTATGATTGCCTATGATGGGGCAAAGTTAGGGAATCATTCTATTGCTGAAATTGAGATTTCCATAGCGAATATTGATGTGAAAGTTCTACGAATGGGTGAGTTTGACTATTTTGAGTATTTCAAGAAGAAGATTATTGATAAGGGTGAATTGAGAACTATTAATGAAGAATTATAATAGGACAATTAAGAAATAGGGGGACGAAAAATGGAGATCGTGTTCAGAGAAATGTTTTTAAACGATGTACCAAAGGTAGTCGATTTGTTTCAGGAATTGGCGATGGAAAAGGCGGAGGTTTCTTTTGCAGAGATTCTATCTGCAGATGAAATCAAAGATTGGTTAACAGATGAGGACGTATTTGTCTATGTAGCCTTAAGAGAAGAGGAATTGCTTGCTGTATTTAGAGGAATACGAGGAAAACAGAACAAAAATCATGCTGCATATTTAACAGCAGCAGTAGGAAAAAAGCATAGGGGATACAGATTGGCGAAGGATATAACCCTATATAGCCTTGAACGATTGAAGGAAGCAGGAATAAAGTTAGTGAGGACTTATGTATATAGTAACAATAGACCTTCTATCAATACAGTTTTGTCCTGTGGTTTTACTTTTGCAGGGTCTGTCTATCAGCATCATTATGACGAAGCATCGGGCATATATATAGATGACCTTATTTTTCATAAATTATTATAAAGTGTGAAGAAAATCCCACCGGTGGGATTTTCTTCACACTTTTTCTTCTATAAAATCTCTAAATAGGATATAATCGATAGGTGAATAGGAGGCGATCGATATGTTTCAACAAGTAGATAAATATTTAAAGAATCAGCTGGAGCGCATTGTGTTTATAGAACTGAAAGAAAATACACCGATGAAAAATGAACAATATAAAATGCTTAAAGGAATACCCGTACCTATATTGGTGAATGAGCTTGCTGAGATTGTAAAAAAGCAAGAGACAGAACAGACGATTTCTCTGGCTGCAATGGCTAGGGCTATGATCCTTTTGCTTGGCTTGGATAATCAGTTTAAGTACATACAGGAATATAAGGATTTCTTATATGCATTCGACGCTCACATTGAGGATTATATCGTTTATGAAGGCTTGAAGGCAGCTGATCAGAAAGAGTTCTATACTGCTTTGATTTATTTTAGAGCATTGATGCTATTCAATGAGGAGAATATTAATGGCTTATTCAACTATGCCAGATGTTGCCAGGATATCGCCTACCAGTCCCAAGAAAGAGATGTGGAACAAGACTTTTCCAATGAAGCTCACCAAGCTCTGGAGCTTTTGGTTGAACAACACCCTGATTTTGCCCTAGGCTATTATCATTTGGGATTCTATTATGCAAATCAGAGACTTTTTAAGAAGGCTCAGCTTACTTGGGAAAAAGCATTGAAGTTACAGATTGATGAAGAAAAAGAGAGGGAAATTCTTGTACAATTAGATAGCTTGAAAAATCACATCCAATATGAAGAAGGCTATAGTTTGATTTTAAATAATGAGCCTAAACGAGGATTAGAAAAATTGATACCATTGGAGGAAAAACATGCTGAATGGTGGAATCTTCTGTTCTTTATAGGACTGGGATATAGACAATTAAATCAGTATGATCAAGCCATTGAGTATTTCCTAAAAATACTTAGAATTAATCCTACCCAAGTAGATACATTAAATGAACTGGGCATCTGCTACGGATCTTTACAAGATTATATAAATGCTGAAAAATATTTGAAAAAGGCCCTTCAATTCAAGCCTGATGATAGTGAGATCTTATGCAATTTGGGCATGGTTTATATGGAGCAGGGAAATCTCAAATCAGCAAGAGAAGTATTCGAACAATCTATAAGGGAGAACCCTGAGGATGAGATAACCATTATGTGTTTAGCTAAGCTGAAATCCATGGAGTAATCATTGAAATGAATTAAATAAATTACCCCTTTATACTAGTATTCGGTTTTTAAGTATAGTATAATTATTCTGAATAAAACAGAATTTTTATACTATAAATGAATGCGTTCAACCTAAAAAGGGGTTTTTTTTGCCCTGATATTATTAAAAAATTGTAATCTTCAACAAAAATTTTACATGGGAGTGATAGTATGATAACAAATTTCCAAGAATTAATTCAGGTTGCTCAAAATCAGAAAACAATGAGATTGACAGTTGCTGCGGCCCAAGATGAAGAAGTATTAGTAGCTGTATGCAATGCTTCAGAGCTAGGTATCGTTGAGCCGATCTTAGTTGGCGATGTGGAAAAAATAAATGAAATAGCAATGGAACATCACTTAAATATCAGCGAATATCAAATCATAGACAAAAAAGATTTGGATGAAGCAGCGAGGACGGCAGTAGAACTTGTTAGCTCAGGGAAAGCAGATTTTGTTATGAAAGGTATTTTAGATACTTCAATCCTACTTAAGGCAGTATTAGATAAGGAAATTGGTCTAAGAACAGATAGCCAATTAAGCCATGTCATGGTATATGGTATGGAAAATTATCACAAGTTACTTTTCTTAACAGACGGAGGTATGAATATAGCACCGGGAATAGAGGAAAAGGTAAAAATCACAAAAAATGCAGTTCAAGTTGCAAAGGCCATGGGAATTGAGACTGTGAAAGTAGCCTGTTTGGCAGCAAAAGAAAAGGTGGACCCCAAAATGCAAGCTACGGTAGACGCCGACGAACTTAAGAAAATGAGTGAAGCGGGTGCTTTCGGACAGGGGGTTATTGTAGATGGGCCATTGGCTTTTGATTTAGCTATTTCAAAAGAGGCGGCTGAAATAAAGAAATTCAAAAGCGATGTGGCTGGAGATGCAGACATTCTTCTTGTGCCAGTCATTGAAGTGGGAAATGGCATTGGAAAGGCTTTAACCTATTTTGCCAATGCAGATTCTGCAGGTATTATCATGGGCGCAAAAGCGCCAGTGGTATTGGTTTCCCGGGCAGATACCCATGAAGCGAAACTGAATTCTATTGCATTGGGTAGTGTGATCGCTGCCAATCAGTAGATTTAATTGAATAAGATTGGGGAGAGTGTAAACAATGAAGATGTTTATGACAGGAAACGAAGCCATTGCACGAGGTGCATATGAAGCTGGCGTATCTTTTGCATCAGCTTATCCGGGTACGCCTAGCACAGAAATTTTAGAGAATATTGGACCCTATAAGGAACATATATATGCAGAATGGGCGCCAAATGAAAAGGTGGCCCTTGAAGTAGCTATTGGAGCTTCCATTGCAGGAGCAAGATCCCTTGCAGCTATGAAGCACGTAGGAGTAAACGTGGCGGCAGATCCATTGTTCACTTATGCCTATACGGGGGTGAATGGTGGATTCATCCTTGTATCTGCCGATGATCCAGGTATGCATAGCTCCCAGAATGAACAGGACAATCGATATTATGCAAAATTCTCTAAGGTTGCTATGCTTGAGCCAAGTGATAGTCAGGAAGCAAAAGATTTTGTTAAGATTGCTTTAGAAATTAGTGAGGAATTTGACACACCGATTCTATATAGGGTAACCACTAGAGTATGCCACAGTAAGGGTCTTGTGGAACTTGGGGATCGTGAAAATATAGGTATGAAGCCTTATACAAAGAATGTGCCCAAGTATGTTGCTACACCAGCCAACGGAAGGGTGCTTCATGTAAAGGTAGAAGAACGATTAAGAAAATTAGAGAATTTTAGTAATGAAACGGAGTTAAATCGAATTGAATGGAACGACAAAAAGATTGGCATCATTACCTCTGGAGTTGCCTATCAATATGCCAAAGAAGTTTTTGGCGATAATGTATCCTACCTAAAGATTGGGTTTACGTATCCACTGCCAATGAAGAAGATTAAGGAATTTGCTGATCAAGTAGAGACATTATATGTGATTGAGGAATTAGAGCCATATATGGAAGAACAAATAAAGGCAGCTGGTATCCCCTGTATTGGTAAGGATGTGATTCCTAGAATTGGCGAGCTGAATCCTGACATTATTGCTAAGGCAATCCTGGGAGAGTCAAGAGAGATCATTCAATATAGTGAAGCAGAGGTGGTAGGACGACCACCAACCTTGTGTGCAGGATGTCCCCACAGAGGCTTCTTCTATATGTTAACAAAAAAGAAGAATATTATGATTAGTGGAGATATCGGATGTTATACCCTGGGATCAGCTGAGCCGTTGAACGCTATGGATACGGTAATCTGTATGGGTGCCAGCATCAGTGCTGGACATGGTGCTCAGAAGGCTTTCCAATTTAATGGTATAGACAAGAGAGTGGTAAATGTAATCGGAGATTCTACATTCTTTCACTCTGGGGTAACCAGCTTAATGGATATCGTATACAATAGAGGTACGGCAGTAACAGTAATTCTTGATAATAGAATTACAGGCATGACTGGGCATCAGGAAAACCCTGGCACAGGATATACGCTACAGGGTGATAAGACCCATGCCATTCATATTCCTAAACTTTGCGAGGCTATAGGGGTAAAACCTGAAAATATTTATGTAATCAATCCTTTAGAACTAGAGGCTTGCAATAAAGCGATTGATACTGCCTTAAAAGCAACAGAACCGACCGTTATCATTACGGAGTGGCCTTGTGTACTGAAAAAACCATCACCTGAGGATATTGAGAAATTTGGTATGAAGAAGATTATTTGCAAGGTCGATGAAGCAAAATGCAAATCATGCCGGATTTGTACAAAAACAGGCTGCCCAGCCATTGCATTTGATGTAAAAGCTAACATAAATGCAGATATGTGTGAGGGTTGCGAAGTTTGTCTTCAAGCATGTCCTTTTGATGCGATTGAAAAGGTGGGTGAATAATATGTCTGACATTAAAAATATATTATTGGTTGGTGTAGGCGGACAGGGAATTATTTTGGCAAGTAAGTTGCTTTCTGAGGGCTTGATTAGTGCTGGTTATGATGTGAAAATGTCAGAGGTTCACGGTATGGCACAACGTGGTGGCAGCGTAACCACACAAGTTCGGTTTGGCAAGAAAGTATATTCTCCGATTATTGGAAAAGGTCAGGCAGATATTATTGTTTCTTTCGAAAAAATGGAGTCTTTAAGATGGCTGGATCACTTAAAGGTTGGAGGAAAAGTGGTTGTAAATGATTATGAGATTCCGTCAGCGCCGATTCTTGTAGGGACTGCAAAATATCCAACGACTGTGGTAGATATACTGAAAGAGAAAGCAAATACTACTGTGCTGAAAGCTGCAGACATAGCAAAGGAATTAGGGAATATGAAGACTATGAATGTTGTAATGGTTGGCGCGATGGCAAGAGCCATGGGCATAGATGAAGTGAACTGGGAAGCGGTTATTAGAAACAATGTGAAAGAACAGCTTGTAGACATTAATCTGGAAGCTTTCAGAAGAGGTATGGAACAACTATAAATTATGGCGGATACTGGATCATCAGTATCCGTTTTTTTATAGTATAGGAATACGATGAGTAAAAGAAGGGAATAGGCAGAATTTATAGAATATGATAAAATATTTTAAAATATCAGTATATATACAAAATAAGGGGGATGGAGATGACAGACTATACATTAGGGGTTCTCGGTGGCATGGGACCAGAAGCAACAGCCTATTTTTTTCAACACCTCATCAAGGCAACGCCTGCCCAGAAGGATTCTGATCATATCAAAACGATTATATATAGCAATCCTCAAATACCTGATAGGACACAGGCTATATTAGGGAAAGGAATAAGTCCTGTTGAAGAGATGAAGAAGACTGCACGAACCCTTGAGAAGCTTGGCGTAAATGGAATCTTTATTCCATGTGTGACAGCTCATTACTTCTTGGAAGAAGTGCAACAAAACATTCGTATTCCTATTTTAAGTTTACCTGAAATAGTACATCAATATTTAAAAGTACAACATAAGGATAAGGAACGGGTTGGGATACTATGCACCACTGGAACCAAGAATAGCGGCATATTAGACAGAACCCTAGACTCTTTTCAACTTATATATCCCGATGAATATCATCAAGAGAAGTATGTAATGGAAGCTGTCTATGGCACAATGGGGATTAAAGCAGGTTATGTCAGTGGTGAGCCTAGTGAGAGATTAAAAAAAGCGGCATATCATTTAAAAGAAAATGGGGCCCAAGTGATTATAATGGGATGTACGGAGATCCCCTTGGCTTTTCAGGAAGATTCTATTGATATTCCTGTGATCAATATAATGAAGATCGCTGCGGAGCATATTGTTGCAATGGTTTATAAATAGTACCTTCATATAAGGACTCTTATTAATCCTCCTATGTCTATCAGGAGGATTAATTTTGACTGATTTATATGTAGCTATTAATCAATCATAAATAGAGCAAATGTAATAAGGCATGAGATTATCCTATAAACTGAGACTGGTTTCCATAATATGGTCTATAATTCTTGCTTGACCAATGACGTTGAATGTGGTATATTGTTTTTCCGCCCCTTTTTAAGGGGTGAGGAACAGCAGCTAGGAAAAATTAGCAGTTGACTTAGGACAAGAAACATGATAAGATATGTTTTGTCGTCACGAAAAACAAGGTAATAAAAATTACCAGAGAAAAAGTGGTTGACAGAATATAAGAGTTATGATATAGTATTAAGAGTCGGCGGCACACGCTGACGGCAGGTTGAATAAACTTTGGTCTTTGAAAACTACACAGTGTAAGAATTAAGCCAGCATATATACGCTTAGCGTAACGCTGATTTTGAGCAACGGAAATTTCGAGAGTTTTACTCGAAGAAATTTCGTTGGCGACATGAGCGGTTGCGATGAGCATAACGCGAATTTTTTTATAGAGAGTTTGATCCTGGCTCAGGATGAACGC
>NZ_JACHEN010000034.1 GCF_014205875.1 Anaerosolibacter carboniphilus | reverse complement strand
GGGGTCACACCTGTTCCCATACCGAACACAGAAGTTAAGCCCTTCAGCGCTGATGGTACTTAGGGGGTAGCCCCTTGGGAGAGTAGGTCGTCGCTAGTTTAGCGTTCCAGAGTAGCTCAATGGTGGAGCACCCGGCTGTTAACCGGTAGGTTCAGGGTTCGAGTCCCCGCTCTGGAGCCATTTTAACCCCTGCCGGGGTGGCGGAACTGGCAGACGCACAGGACTTAAAATCCTGCGGTCCTTACAGACCGTACCGGTTCGATTCCGGTCCCCGGCACCAAACAACATCGCGGAGTGGAGCAGCTGGCAGCTCGTTGGGCTCATAACCCAAAGGTCGTAGGTTCAAATCCTGCCTCCGCAACCATTTAAAATCATGGCGGCGTAGCTTAGTTGGCTAGAGCGTCCGGTTCATACCCGGAAGGTCGGTGGTTCGAGTCCACTCGCCGCTACCATTTATTTATCAAGGCCCATTGGTCAAGCGGTCAAGACACCGCCCTTTCACGGCGGTAACCCGGGTTCGATTCCCGGATGGGTCACCATGATTATCATGGGCGCATAGCTCAGCTGGGAGAGCACCTGCCTTACAAGCAGGGGGTCATAGGTTCGATCCCTATTGCGCCCACCATTTAAGGTTAAAGGCTTGGGTTGAAGGTTCGTAGGGCCGGTATCGAGAGTCCTTTAGAAAGACTATGAGGAAGTTCTAGATAACCAGGGACTATAAGCCAATAACCGTGTGGCCCGGTAGTTCAGTTGGTTAGAATGCCAGCCTGTCACGCTGGAGGTCGAGGGTTCGAGCCCCTTCCGGGTCGCCATTTTTATATTAGATTTACTGACAGAGGCCAGGTTCAGCCTTATAAAGCAAAAGAACCAAACCTCATCTCAACTTTAACCTATTTTTAAGCTAGTGTGGCTCAACGGTAGAGCAGCTGACTTGTAATCAGCAGGTTGGGGGTTCGATTCCCTTCACTAGCTCCATTATTTTGGAGGGATTCCCGAGTGGCTAAAGGGGGCGGACTGTAAATCCGTTAGCTGAGCTTTCGGTGGTTCGAATCCACCTCCCTCCACCAATTATGCGGAAGTGGCTCAGGGGTAGAGCATCGCCTTGCCAAGGCGAGGGTCGCGAGTTCGAATCTCGTCTTCCGCTCCAAAATTTCATGCGGATGTAGTTTAGTGGTAGAACTTCAGCCTTCCAAGCTGATCGTGAGGGTTCGATTCCCTTCGTCCGCTCCATTATTATGGTGGCTGTAGTCAAGCGGTTAAGACACAGGATTGTGGCTCCTGCACTCGTGGGTTCGATTCCCATCAGCCACCCCACAAAATAACATTGGGGTATAGCCAAGCCGGTAAGGCACCAGACTTTGACTCTGGCATTCGTTGGTTCGAGTCCAGCTACCCCAGCCATCTTTTTTAAAAATGTTATGACCCATTAGCTCAGCAGGTAGAGCACTTGACTTTTAATCAAGGTGTCCCGCGTTCGAGCCGCGGATGGGTCACCATTTATTTGGCGGCATAGCCAAGTGGTAAGGCAGAGGTCTGCAAAACCTTTACTCCCCAGTTCAAATCTGGGTGCCGCCTCCAACTTAATATGCGCTCATAGCTCAGCTGGATAGAGTGTCTGACTACGAATCAGAAGGTCGGGAGTTCGAATCTCTCTGGGCGCACCAGTAAAATGAACACTTGTAGGGTTTAAACCTTACAAGTGTTTTTTCTGTTTTACCCCTACAGTACCCCTACGAAGTTGCAAATAAAAAGTTAAAAGATGTTTTTTAACTTATCTATGGCTTTTCTTTTCTTATCAGGCAACACATGGCTATAGGTGTCAGCTGTTAGCATAATGCTAGAATGTCCTAGGAGTTCCTGCATTACTTTTAATTCTATCCCATTTTCTAATCCCCTGGTCGCAAAGGTGTGTCTTAATGCGTGTAGGTTGATGTGATCTATCGCAGCTGCTTTAAGTATGGCATTAAAAGATCTTGAGTAGTTCTTTGGATCGATAGGATTACCTAGCTCTGTACAGAATACAAGGTTATGAGGTGCATACCCTTCTTCTATTTCTGCCTTTTGCTCGTCTTGCAGCTCTTTGTGCTTTTTTAATAATTCTACTGCCTGTGGAAGAAGAGGAATTGTTCTTTTACTTTTTTCAGTCTTAGGGGTGCTAAACTGTAAACTGGATTTCCCTGTAGCTGAATTTTTAACACGAGATACAGTCTGTGTAATTCGAATTGTATTCTCATCAAAGTCCACATTAGGCCAGGTTAATCCGAGTAGCTCACCAACTCTTACCCCAGTGGAGATATTTAACATAAATGCAGCTTCTAATCTATGACCTTTAATAGCATCTAAGAATTTCTTCTGGCTATCAATAGTAAGAACCTTTATTTCTTTTTTATCGTCTTTTTTTGGAACATTGACAGCTTCGCACACATTTCTGACAACTAGATTATTTTTAAGAGCTTGCTTAAGTGCGCCATTTAGAATGATGTGCACGTACTTTACAGTTCTTGATGATATCTTATCGTCTTTTAGAGCTTCTATTTGAGCTGTAATTACTTTTTTCTGTTTAGGGGTAGTACTACCCTTTAATTCTTCTTCAAGCTTGGATATGGCGACAGAGGTTCTTACAGGTAGGCGATTTTTTATTTCATTAAGCATACTTTGAACTTGATCTGGTCGCAGATCTTTTAATACGATATGTCCTATTATAGGTCTAATAAAATAATCTATGGTATGCGCATAGCTGTCGTATGTCTTTGCTTTTAAAGAAGGCATCTTATATTCCTTAAGCCAGGTATTTAACCAATCATTTACAGTCATTTTCGTAGGCTCTACATATAATCCTGAATTAATCTCATTAAGGATTTTAGTCAACTTTTGTGCTACTTCCTGCCTACCATGTCCATAAACACTTTTTCTGATTTGCTTTCCATTTTCGTCTTTACCTATGGTGTAGCGAGCCTCCCAAGTGCCATCACCTCTTTTTCGAATGCTCCCTTCACCTTGTCCTCTTTTGTTGGGCATGTTTTTTCACCTGCCTTCTTAAATTTTCCTATATAACCATAACGCAGTACATATGTTCGGTGTTGAGTTTTAAAAAAAATAAGTTCTACAAGAAAGCTAACTTATCAGCTTCCATTTCGAACCTTTCATGCTGCATATCTAATCCTATTATGTAATTCATTTGTGGCAAGTCTCTAAGTATGTGGTTGATCTCATGTAGAAATGTATGGCATTGTGTCTCATAGCTTATATTTCCATTCAGTATTATATGATAATTTCCTTTCTTGCTTACATATACAAAACCATGAATTTTGGAGCTCATGTTAAATGCGATCGTAGTTTTTATATTAAAAGCATTCATAACATCATGAAACGGAATATCTTTGCACATCAAGCCCCTTAACAGCGATGCACCTAAAACATCAATCATGTCTATTCCCCCTTATGACAAAACACTATTTAGTTGTTTATTCATTTGATTCTTCATCTTCAATAGCTTTTATAATTCTAATCATCTGCTTAATATCTTTATCATCTAGATTCTTTGCTTGCTTAAATAGAATCTGTAGACTCTCCCTTTCTTTCATTGCATCCCAAAACTCTGCTAATTCCTTATCATCTTTAACTGCATATTTGATATGATCAGCAGAATTTCTTATATCTGCTTGACCAAGTAAAAAATCTACGGAAACATTAAAGTAATTAGCTAGTTTTATTAATTTTTCATGATCAGGCTGTTTACCTTTTGTTTCATATCCTGCTATAGTAGGACGACCGACACCAAGATAGTCAGCTAGATCTTGTTGCGTTAAATCTTTTTCATCTCTCAAGAGTTTTAATCTTTCACCAAAGTTCATCGAGCTCACCGCCTTGATTATATTTTACTTTTAAATGTGTCTAAAATAAACATTAGTGTCTATAATGAACAAAAAACAGAATTATTTTAAAAAACAGCTTGACAATGTGTCTAAAAGGAACTAATATAATATTAAGAATGTTCCTTAGCGACACGATCGGAGGTGAAACTATGAGAGAAAAGTTAAAACAAATTAGATTAGAGAAAGGTCTTACACATGAAGAAATTGCAAATATGGCAAATATAAACAGAGCTACTTATACTAATATCGAGTTAGGACGCAAAAACCCATCATTTATTGTAGCAACTCGGATTAAGAATATTTTAGGTTATGAAGGAGACGATATTTTTTTAGATACGATGTGTCGTAAAGGAACAATAAGAACTTCATAACAAAATTAAATCAAAAGGAGGTGTAAACTTTGGCAGCTACAAAGAAAGTATACAAGAGCGTAGACGACTTACCTTTATTTCTAAAAGTATCTGATCTTGCAGATGTTCTTCAAATTTCTATACCAAAAGCATCAGAGTTAGTTCACAGTGATGGATTCCCAAAACTAGATAGGCAATTGTCTGGTAAAAGAATTATTATTCCGAAGCAAGCGTTTATCAAGTGGGCAGAGGAAAACATGGTTTCTTAAGTAAAGGGAACTAAATAAGTATTTATGGGAGGAGTATGTTTTATGAAGACAAAATCTAAGGTCACTAAACCGAAAGAATTACCTAAGTGTGTTCATTGTGGAAAAGATGTCGTGATAAAAAAGGATGGGGGGAAAGTCAGAATACCAACAAGTATAACTCTTAATCAGTTCCCAATATATTCAGGTGGTGTAATAATCCATAACAAATGTCTAAACCCTTGTATTCAATCAATAATAGAAATTAGAAGCCCTATAAAAACTGCTTAATTATGATCGCATAATAACCAGTTAATCAACGAAAGCGAGGTGAACGGATGGATAAATACGTTGTTGAGAGACTGTACGAAGCATTGGCTAGATGTAAAAACATGATTCAAGAAGTCGTAAAGGAGAGTGATGATCCGACTCTTGCGTTAGGACAAGAACTTGGAGTAAGTATGGTTATTGATGAGATTGAGAATATCATCAACACTTATTTATGAAAGGATCTGCTTGTAAGAAAAAGGTGAGGATGCTCCTGGGTGAGTCAGAAGCATCGGAAAGAATTGGTTTGTAAGATAGGATTGTCAGATGAGTTGTTAATACGAAGCTTATATTCTTAGTATAACAACTTCCTAAGAATAATCCCACAAACTGGTATTCCATCTAGGAATATATAAAGCTAAATTTATAATTACTGAAAGAAGGTGACATAGGATGTGCGTAGCCGAATTAGTCAAAGAGACTAGGCTTATGGTTGGAATCCAACAAATAGCCATTGCAGGACAAGTAGGTGTGACACAAGCAACATGGTCGAAATATGAAAACAAAGAGTTACCTATGCCGGATGATGTGGTTGAAAGAGCAGCTGCAGTATTAAATAGCCCAAGGATCATAGCAGAGCATCTATATGAAAAAGGGAGTGAGTTTTTCAACGTGCCAGTACTAAATAATGTGGATGATAATGTTTTGGTGGTCCTTGATAGTTTGATAGAAGAGTCAGCGGAGCTTATAAAGCACACCCAGACCTTGAAAAAATTACTGAAGAATAAAAAGTCAAGAGATCAATTCTCTAGTCAACAGTGGGAAGAAGTCATGAGTGCAGAGGAACAGATCGCCGATGTATTGCCGGCAATAAAGCTTCACTTCATTACCATGGCTGAACAATTTGAGTTAGATATTAAGTCTTTGGAGAAACGAATGAACCGTAAACTGAGAAGCAAAAGCTATAAACGATAGGAGGTGTATAGGATGAGCATTCAATTGGCTATATGGTTATATGAAAACTTTAATTTAGTATCAATTGTGGAGAATGGCAGATTCAAGGATTTTGACAAAGAAAAAGACCACTCGACAGCTGCAACTGTTAAGAGGTCGGCGTGTTAAAAAATATTAACCTACGGCCATTATATCATGGCTATTACCCAATTTCAATGGAGGATTCTATGGGAAAACCAATTATTCCTTACATAGAGCGGGGTCATACTCCGCTCAAGTTTAGAAAACGATACAAGGCAAGGAAAATAATATTTTTCTTATTTCTAGGATTACCAATACTCATTTTATTTATGCATTGGATTTCAATAAATATCTGCTGAAAGTGAGGTGATATTTTGAGTAGAAGAAATGAGAACAGACTCTTTGTACTAAATGAACCGAATGCACCGCGATTAAATCCTGCCTTAGCCACAGAGATAGGTCTTAATGAAAGTCTGACGCTGCTACAAATAGAGTTTTGGATCTCCATATCCAACAACTTTATTGACGGTAAAAGATGGACATATCAGAGCATACGGGATATTCAGGAAAAGGCGTTTCCCTTCTGGAGCATCTCAACGATCAACAGGGCTATAAAAGCGCTGCTGGATGAAGGCTACATAATTGAAGGCAACCACAATGATGCGAAGTATGATAAGACTCGGTGGTTTACTCTAAACTTTGAAAGGTTGGCAGAGCTTGATTCTATACAAATCTATGGGGTTGAAACACGCTCAAGTCAAAATGAAACAGGGTCAAATCAAAATGACACACGCTCAAGTCAGGATGAAACACGTTCAACGCAAAAAGAAACGACGATACCAGAGACTACTACAGAGATTACTACAGAGAATTCTACAGAAGAAAATATACCTAGTCAGCCTCCTGAGGAGCCAGACGTTGAAGCATCAAAAAGTTATAGCCTAATGGCAGCCGCCTTAACGGATTTGCTCATCACGAAAATTAAAAGCAATAATAAGCGGGCTCGGGTACCAGAAAGAAATTCTGCACTGTATGAAAAATGGGTAGATGAAATCGATAAGCTCAACAGGATCGGGCCTGTAGGTGGTGAGGCTGGTCAAGGCTATAGCTTTGATGAAATCAAAAGGATCATCTTATGGTGCCAAAGTGATGGATTCTGGAAAAACAATATCCTTTCTACCAGTAAACTCAGGGAGAAAGTAATTCAGTTGGAGAACCAAATGAGAGGTTATAAACCAAAAGGTGGTGGATCAGATGGAAGCGATAGCAAGCGTGTTGGAAGGACAGGGCCCTCAGAAGAATCTATACGACTTGAACGAATTGCGAAAGAAAAGGGGCTTATCGGAGAAGATGGAAGAGTCAATGAGCCAGAATGCGACTTCTAGTTGTCCCTTCTCTGTGTGTGATGGATCAGGGATGATCATTGACCAGGAAAAGAACAGCGTAGCCTTTTGCAAGTGCAGGGATGCAAAGATCGTTGATAAGAAATTAGAGTTTGCAAACATACCCAAAGAATTTTATGAGCTAACCATCAAGTCCTTTGACACGGAGGTGTACTCGACGGAAGAGAATAAATCAAAGGCGACTTTAGCAAAGAGAGCAGCGGCGAACTTTGTAAACAATTATGAAACCATGGCTGAGTTAGGCAAGGGGATTTATTTCTACAGTTATGTTAAGGGTTCCGGGAAGACAAGACTTGCAGCAAGCTTGGGGAATGCCTTAGTTAAAGTAAAGATGGCAAGGGTGAAGTTCATCACTACAGTGGATCTGCTCAAGGCCATTCAAAATACATATAACAAAGAAAGTGAAATTACTGAAACTGAATTACTTTATGCTATCAAAACAGTGGATGTACTCATCCTGGATGACATAGGAGTTGAAACACCAAAAACATGGGTTACAGAGATCTTTTACAACATCATCAATGGCAGGATGGTAGGAAAGAAGATCACGATTTTTACATCCAATGTTCCAATTGAGGAATTGGCCCATGATGAAAGGATTAAGAACCGAATTGAAAAGATGGCGGTACCAATTTATCTGCCAGATGAGAGCATCAGGAGCAGCATAGCAAAACAGGAAAATGAGGATTTACAAGAGATTTTATTTAAATAGGCGGTGAAGGTTATGGGTGGAAGACACATCGACTGGAAGAAAATTACGCCGGAAATGATTCGACTGAGAAAGCAGGGTTATAGTTTTACTGAAATAGGTTACAAGCTCAAAATTTCAAGGGATTCCGTGGCTAAAAAACTTAAAGAGCTAGGGGTGAATACAAAGTGAAACCTGAAATTCTTGAATACTGCTTGCGAAGCATCGTGAGACATATGAACGGTGATTTTGATGAATTTGAAAGGCTTTCTAGCATGGCTCAGAAACATTATGAGGCTGAAAAGGCTGGACAGAAACTATACTATGCAATCGGTGATGTAATACCAATATCCGTGAAAGAGAGAATATATCAAGCTATAGCTTAAAAGAAGGGGAGAGGTACATATGAGAGATATAGATTCTGTGGTTATAAAAAAAGCAATATTGCACGTTTTGGATCGAAATGCAGATGGGCCAATATTGACTGATTATGAGCAGGAGATCGATGAGGATATCCATGAGTTTCTTGAAAGGCACATTGTAAAATCTCTAAATTGCGAGGATAACAGAACAGCCAAGTTTAAGGGTGGGGATACCGCCGTGAGGGAAGCAGTCTCAGAAATCATGGAGAAAGGAAACTTTATTGAGGCATCTCAAAGAATTGCGGAACGGTTGTTTAAGTCAATGAAAACCAGCAACCTTGTATCGTCAGGGGATTTGGTTATTTGCTTCTACACTGCACATGAGAAGGAGTATATTGCAATCCTTAAGCTAGATTATAGAACATCGTACATCCATAATGTGACCTTCCAGGATGACAAACTGAAAAACGAAATCCTGCCCCAGCACATTGGACTACCAGGAACAGGTCAGAAGCTTCAGCAGTGTGCTTTTATAAAAGCCGTTGATGAAGATGCAGATTTTGATTTAATCGTACTGGACAACATGGCTTATGCAGATGAGGATGCAGCCCTTTACTTTACCCATACATTCCTAAACTGTGAGGTATTGGTGGATGATAGAGAGAAAACAAGGGCATTTAGAAACATAACTGAAAAGTGGACAAGAAAAAACCTGAAAGAAGATTTCGAGAAAGCTCAGGAAGTCCGGGAAGAAATGGCCACAGCGTTAAAACATTCAGCTGAAATAGATATAGAAAAGTTTACCCAGAATGTATTCGGAACTGATATAGATATGGCTCAAAACTTCATACAGCACTTTTTCAAAGAAGGGCTCAATGCTGATAGATTTGAGATTGACAAGAGATACGTTGAAAAGAAGATGAAAAGAAAGACCATGAAAACAGACACAGGTATTGAAATCAAAGGAGACTATGAAGATTTTGAAGACAGGATGAAGTTTGAGATCAAAAGAAATGGGGACGGCACCGTGGATCTGGTCATCAAGAATGTTAGGAGTCTCATGGAAAAGTAGTATGATTTTAAATTTATAAAGGAGGTCAATCATGAGTTTTGCATGTTGCTCATCATACAAACAATGCAGCAGGGAAGGTATGTGCGTCAGCAAGCATGAACATCGAGAAGAATGTGATTATCAAAAGAAACTAGCAAAGGGTTTAAATTTCTTTAAAGGCAAAGAACTGTATTTTGAAATTGATGGCAGAATGTTTCATGTTGGCAAGAGGGGTGATTATCACAGGGACACCCGATCATTGAATCAGCAGGAGAGAGAAACATTCAAACAACAATTCAAAGAGGGCAGTATTATATGGCAGGAGAGAATGCTGATTGAGAAATGCATAGACGAGAAGGTAAGTGATACAGATCGGGCTGTATGTCGTGTGTTTCTCTCCACTGAGAAAGAGAAATACAACATTCACAACTATAATGGCAGAGCATTGACGGAGAAAACAGCATTTATGATCAGAGATTTTTTTAGAAATCATGACATAGGAGCTGCCGTAGAGTATGTGGGGTCGAAGGCCTCCAAGACAGTGGTCAAGTCGGAAGCACCACAAGTGAAGGCAGATCAGAAGATACCAGAAACTAGAAAGAAAGCCGAAGTTCGGATTGATCCTAAAGCTGAGCCGATTATTGGAAAGCAGATATCCTTTGATGACTTTCTGGCTAGCATGGTGTGTTAGGAGGCAGGAGGATGAAGAAAGATTGGGAGTTCATAAGGCATATGCAAAAGTGCAGTAAGCTTCAGAAAAAAGGTGAAGCGTATTACTGCAGCTTCACTAAGAAAGCATGCAGTAAGGAAGGATGCCATTTCTATAATGGCAGCAACTAGGTAAGTAAGCTACATTAACGAAGGAGGAAGCAAATCATGTTAGAAAAAGCAATTTCCAAGTTAAGAACTGAGATGGGTCAAAACAACGCAAACCCTTATATACAGGTAGTTGGACAATTCTTATTAAGTCACCTGGAATCAAATCCGGATACAGCTGAGAAGATTATGAATAGCGAAAAGACCATTGCAAAGAGCTTGAGCGAAATGGAGAAGGAAGCTAAAAAGAAGAAGGTTGGAAACTGTGCAGTGTTGACGGATCAAGAAGGATTTGGTATTGTTCTAAAATATTTTGGAATCGAGGGACAGGTGGTTAATAGGCCTATAGAAATTAAAGCGGTTGAGGCAAATATGGCTGAACCGACAGCGAAAAAGGCCACTACAGATTTTGATGTCAAGCTTGAAGACTTCTTAGTGTAGGGGGTGCCAGTATGCCAGAGCTATCAAAACAGGAAGCTGAAAAATACTTAGCTCACTTTCCTAGGAAGGTAAGTCAGGAGCTAGTAGATTATGCAACCAACGAAGTGTTTAAGAAAAGCCGGTACATATTTACCAAAAGAATAAAGAAACAACAGTATGGGTATTGCACTCACTGCAATAGAGAGTTTAAGACTACAGGATTTAAACATAATGAGAAGGTAACATGTCCAATGTGCAATAGCGACTGCATAGTGAAAGCCAGTGGACGCGGACGGGGAAAGATGATTGACAAGGGATACTTTGTTTTCTATGAAAAGTCGGTAATTGATCCAAAGGTGATAGTGGCTAGGGGAATATACGCAGTCAGAGATTATCGCAGCAGCTATGAGTACGTAGAGACACAGTTTACTGAGGATGTATGGTATGTATTTGACATGAAAAACGGTTCGGTTATGTTTAGAGAATGTACCTGGTGGGGTAGCTGGGTTCATGGCAAACGGGGATATGAGCGTCTAAAGTCGGTATATTGCTACTTTAGCAAACACAATCAATCTGATATTGGTTACCTTGGATATTCTAGGAAGAGCATTAAAGCAGCTGTGAAAGACACACCATTCAGCTGGAGCGGATGGCAAGCATATAATCATAATGATATGGTCAAATTCTTTGACTTATATACAAGATATCCAGCAATTGAATATATAACAAAGCTAGGATTTACAAAGTTGATTGAGGCTAAACTTGAAGATGGTCTCACCTATGGGGCAGTAAACTGGAGAGGAAAAAACTTATTTAAGGTACTAAAGCTCACGAAGCAAGAAGTAAATGAAATTAAGGCTAACGAAATGGAACTAACTTTTGAAAATCTGAAATTGATTCAAATGGCAAAAAAACAAGAGGGTTCAAGCTTTTCTATATCTCAGATTTGTGATATCGACTTGCTACATGGCTACTACCTAAAGGAACTTGAAAAGCTTTTAGATTATGGCACAGTAGGAAAGATCATTAGCTATGTAAGTAAGCAAAAGAAAAAATGCAAGCAGTACTATTCTGTAGGAGATGCTTTGGTCCATTGGAGAGATTATATTGCAGATTGTATCAAGCTTGAAATGGATATTAAAAGTGAGTCTGTTATATACCCAAAGGATTTGTATAACGCTCATCAGAATACCATCCGGCAAATCAAGATAAAAGCAGATGAAAAACTCAATGTCAAGATAGCCAAGAGAATGAAAAACTTGAATAAATATTGCTTTGAATATAATGGGTTGATGATCCGGCCAGCAGCAAGCTCCATCGAGCTTATCGATGAAGGGAAGGCTCTCAATCATTGCGTTGGAAGATACGCAGACAAATATGCCAAAGGGGAAACAGACCTTTGTGTAATACGCAGTATCTCTGAGCCGGACAAGCCATACTTTACTGCAGAAATATGCAAAGGCAAGATCATCCAGGTAAGAGGTCGACACAACTGCAGTCCTACAAAAGATGTAGCAGACTTTATTGAGGCATTTAAATCAGAGAAGCTGCAGACAAAGAAAAACAAGGATAAAGCTAAGGCCAAAATACCTGCATAAACGAAGGAGGAAAGCTTATGAATTCAGTGGTTGAGCAGAGAGTGAATTTATCGATAGATAGGACCCCAGAGCTTATAGCAGCGGAGATCAACAGCATAAAAAATCAAACCAAGAAAATGGTCCTCTATAACAGTATTGAAATTGGCAGAAGACTCACCGAAGCGAAAGCCATGGTTGCCCATGGTGAATGGGGAGAGTGGTTGGAAAAGTCAGTTGATTATTCAAAGAGTACTGCTAATAACTTAATGCGGATATTTGAGGAGTATGGCGCCGATCAAATCACACTGTTAGAGAGTAATTCAAAATTCCAAGCGCTTGGAAATTTGAGCTACACCCAAGCGGTTGCCCTGCTAGGAGTACCTGAAGAGGAGAGAGAGCAGTTTGTTGTAGAGCATGATCTTGATAGGTTATCAACCAGAGAGCTTCAAAAGGTCATCAAGGAAAGAGAAGAAGCATTGAAAATTGCAAATGAGAAGGCAGAAGAGGCCAGAAAACTTCTCGATGAAAAGGAAAAGATTGAAGCAGAACACAGAACGACGGAAAGAGTTCTCAGAGAAACCCAAAATGATGTTAAAGCATTGCAGGAAGCCTTGAAAAATGAGAGGGAGAAGTCAAAACTTGAAATAGAGAAACTGCAATCATCCATGGCAGAGCAGCAACGAAAGTTAGAAGAGGCTCAGGACTCAGGGGATGATGAAGAAGTTACAAGACTTCAAGCATCCTTGAAAGAACTAGAAAAAGAGTTAGATAGGTCGAATGAAAAGATCCTAGAACTCGAGCGCCAGATTAAAGAGAAGCCGATCGAGGTAAATGCTGAAACAATTGTTGAGAAGATTCCTGAGGAAATAGAAAAGGAACTCCAGGAGCTGCGCGAAAAGGTGAACCAGAAGGCCGGAAATAGTGAGCCAGTAGTGAAGTTTTCAATATACTTCTCTGAGCTGGTCAGCAAGTTTAAGGATTTACTGGGAGCATTGGAGGAGATCCAAGAGCCTGAGTCCAAAGAGAAATATAAAAATGCGGTTCTAGGGCTGGTAAATAAGATGGCAGAAAGGT
Organism: Anaerosolibacter carboniphilus; assembly: GCF_014205875.1. GTDB lineage: Bacteria > Bacillota > Clostridia > Peptostreptococcales > Thermotaleaceae > Anaerosolibacter > Anaerosolibacter carboniphilus. The sequence goes on along the minus strand of NZ_JACHEN010000034.1, from coordinate 45,828 downwards.
TGTAGGGAGTATGAATGTACTATGGAATAATGAAATGGATCTTTGCATCGGTCTCATGACAGAAATGGACCGAGACGAATTTGCCAGAGACGTTTTAGAAAGTCATAAAATGCTTACAGGAGAGTCTATACGGCCTGAGGATGGAGAAGTATCGGTGGTGGATCATATAATCTGGAAGTTTCAACTTAAGTGAATTGAGATTTAGTGAGATTGGAGGTTGTGGAATGAGAGAGTTCAAGTTTCGAGCATGGGACAAGGAAAGAGAATGTTGGTATAAACCTATACACGAAGCATATAAAGGCAACTTATTTGAATTATTAGTTGGATTTGAAGGTGATTTGTTTGCTCATACAATGTGTGGAACAGAGCATGAATCGTTATGGCCTGGTAGGTTTGAATTAATGCAATATACTGGGCTCAAAGACTCACAAGGGGTTGAAATATACGAAGGAGATATTGTAGAACTATATAGTGATGAAATAGGTTCAGATATTCCTGAAAATTTCAAAGGAGTAGTCACTTACTCAGGAAGCGGATTTCATGTATTCAGTGAAGAATCTTGTGTAGGGTTTGAATTGTGGCAGGAAATTGCACGATGGAGAATCATAGGTAACATATACGAGAATCAAGACCGAATTCAATTAGATTGAATCATGTTTTAGCAAGAAAGGGTGGGAATATGAAGAGAGAAATTAAGTTTAGGGTATTTGTTGAAAGTCCAGAACCTTGGATGGCTGAGGTAAAAATGTTGGATTTTACTAGAAAAGAAATTGCTGTAGACCAAACTGGAGAGATCATTAAATCAGATAATATTCACCTTATGCAATATATAGGGACAAAAGACAAAAACGGAAAAGAAGTTTATGAGGGAGATATCCTTAGGGACGATAAAGGAATGGAATATGAGATTGTATGGGGATACGACCTGCTTTGGATTGCTAAAACAAAAGAAATTCATGGAAATTGTTATTGCCCTGTCGGCGTATCAAAAAGAGCAGAAGTTATTGGCAATATCTACGAAGGGGTAATTAATCGCTAAATTCACATTGAATGAAGGGGGATGCGGTGAAGTGGATCTCTCCAAAGATGAGATAGAGAAACAAATGATGAGATTATTGAAACTTGCAATTGATGAAGCTCATAAAAAAGGTCGGTTGGGCTCTCTTTCGGTGAAGGTGGAAGTCACGCCAAAGGGGCTTAAAATGGACTACACAACTAGCAATGACAGAAAAGAATATATTTTAGGGAGAGAAGCAGTCTAGAGTGAGGACGGTGGGAAGGATGACGGAAATTAGGTGCATTGACTGTAAAAAAGTATTGGGGAAGATCCCAGAAGGGACACAGGTAGAAATAGAAATAAAATGTCCCAAGTGTAAGACTACACATACATATAAATTCGAGGCTCAAGAAGCCCAGGTAAATTAAACCTGGGTTTTTATTTTTTAGGTGAGGTGAGTGAAATGGTGAGAGGAATAAAGGTTAAATCAAAGTTTTATAAAATGGCCGTGAGCTGCGTAGAGAGCATTACGCTTATACAGTCTCACATTGAAGGCCTGAAAGAAGAATTGGAGATTATTTATTTAGAGGATGGGATGGCAGCAATTACATATGACAAAGAAAGTACCAGTGAAACATATAAGATAAGTCAACCCACAGAGAGTATAGCGATCCAATGCATTGGGAAAAGAGAATTGGTAGAGAAACAAATCAAGATATATGAAAGTAAACTTTCGAGAATAAACAATGCTATTGAAAAACTTCAAAGTGAGGAAAAGAAAATAATTAGGGCCAGATATATCGAGGGTAAGCAATGGTATGTAATTGCATATGAGGCAGCTTACTCAGAGAGATGGTGCAAGAGTATCAGATCAGCTGCTATATCAAATTTGGCTATAGCTCTATATGGGAAGGGCGCTATAGAAAACCATGATTTTCTGGATGCAATATAGGAGTTCCCTTTTACTTCCCTTTTTGTTCCTTTTTATGCCAAAAATATCGTGGTATTATGTTACCATAGATAATTCAGTCAATAGCAGGGAGTATATACTCACGTGCATATGGTCTATGCTATTGAAAAGGAAAGCCCTTTCGATCCGAAAGCTAGGATGCTAGCAGGAAAGATAGGGCTTTTGCTATTCACATTATTAGAAAGGTGGTTGTGTCATGGAAAGATATGCTTGCAGAGTAAAGATTAAAGGTAGTCAGATTGTGTGTGCTTCATCTGTTCAATGTACAGACTGCCTGGATAAAAATAAATGTGAAGAAATGGATATTTTTATTGATGGCAAATACCAAGGGGTAGAGTCTTGTATGTCTCATGATAGGTTTAAGAGAGATAAGGGCAAGGTAAAGCAAACCGGATGGGGAAGCAGGTGATATGGTGAGATGGCTAAAAAGAAACCTGCAAATCCCATAAAGGAGAAGGAAGCGGTCCTAGATATTCAGGATTATTTAAAGTTAAAGTGTGAAAGAAATTATATGCTCTTTGTTATCGGGATAGCTACAGGTTACAGAGCTGGGGATCTGGTGAAGTTGAAGGTAAGAGATATAAAAGGAGCATTAGAAAACGGATACTTTGAGATCCTGGAAGGCAAGAAAGCGAATAGTAAAAACATCAGGAAAGAAAACATAAAGCCAAGGATTGTAAAAGTGATTCATAATCTAGAAGTACTGCTCAGAAAGTATATCAAGAACAAAAAAGATTATGAGTACCTATTTACTTCGAGAAAAGGTAAAAACAAGCACATTACAGTTGACCAAGTAACCAGGATATTGAAGGATGCTGGGGATGAGTTTGGACTTAAAAATATTACGGCTCACTCCATGAGAAAGACCTATGCATATTCTATCTATGAGCAGAGCGGATATAACATTACGCTGGTCAAAGATATGTTAGGACATAGAAGCATTGAGGAAACAAGACGGTATATTGGACTTGATAAAGAAACCTATGATAAGTACAGTGATTCTCTTAATAGTTTGATAAGGGTGTCATGAGTACTTTATTATTTTTGGAGTCGAATGTCGGATTTTTTACTATGTCTGCATTGGGTGGCAAAAAATCGATGCTATATAAAGTAAGAAAAATTTTATTTGAATGTAGGATTCCATATACAAACCCTGCGTTCATTTTTAGCCCAAAAAAAGGGGTCAATCTATTGAAACATAAAGCCTAGAAAGGTGTACTGCTTAAAAAGGCTAAAAGTAAAAAAGTTATTACTGGGGTTTTAGGGATGATGTTTTCGAAAAAAACGGTTCAACTAAATCTTTGAAATTATTTAAAATTAAAAATCTATAAAGATTTAGACCCTAGAAAAAAGCCCTAGTTATTGCATCAGGAGGTATTATGAGTAGAGCCAGAAGCCCGAACAGAGAAAAAGCCTTTGAAATATATAGAGAACACCAAGGAAAAATAACGAGCAAAGAAATAGCTAATATGCTTGGTGAAAAAGAGAAAAACATTGAGTATTGGAGAAATGTAGATGACTGGAAAGGAAGGTATAAACCTCAAGGGGGAGCTCCAAAAGGAAATACTAATGCTGTTGGACACAAAGGGGTGACACCGTTGGAGAATCAAAATGCCAGGACTTACGGGTGGTATTCAAAATATCTTCCAACAGAGGTAAGAAATCTCATTAAAGAGGCAGAGGAAGCTGGTGGATCACCGCTGGACATCCAATGGGCAATGATTATGACTAAATGGATTAATATTCTTAGGTCACAGAAAATCATGTATGTCAAAGATGAAAATGATAAATCAAAAGAACTTAAGAAATTTAAAAGCCAGCAAGATCTGAAAGGGTCAAAAGATAACAAGGTACTTGTAGAAACATATAGGGAAGAAGAATACGAGATTCAGCAAGCTTGGGACAGACAGGCAAACCTATTAAACTCTCAATCTAGAGCAATGGCTACTCTATCAAAGCTTATAAAGGATTACAATGAGATGCTTCATGCAAATTGGGATATTGCGACAGAAGAACAAAAGTTAAGGGTTGAGCGATTAAAGGCACAGATACAAAATCCAGAGTTGCAGCATAGAAAAGAACACGATGCCAAGAAGCTGCAACTGGATCGAGAGCGTTTTGAACATACAAAGAAAATGGATGAGTCAAAGGTGTGGTGATATGGCGAAGTATGCGGTACTGAAAAGTTTTTATGCTTCTGAGAAATGGATTAACTTTCGATTGTTTATGATCAACGAAAGGATGAAGCGAGATAAAAAAATTATATGTGAGCATTGTTCTAAAGAGATTGAAAGACCTAAGGACATAACAATACACCATATCGAAGAATTAACACCAGAGAATGTTCATGACGTTATGATTTCTCTTAATCCTAAGAATGTGATGCTTGTACATCATGAATGCCACAATAAGATACACAATCGTTTTGGGCATAAGCCAGCACGAAATGTTTATATCGTCTTTGGTGCGCCAATGGCTGGGAAGAAGACATATGTTAAGGAGAATATGAGCCGTGGAGATATAGTTGTTGATATGGATAATCTCTATAGTGCTGTATCGTTTCTACCTTACTATGATAAACCTGACAACCTATTCAACAACGTTATCAACATTCATAATGCATTGATAGATAATATCAAGACACGATATGGAAAGTGGAATAACGCCTGGGTGATTGGTGGTTATACAGATAAATATAAGCGTGAGAAGTTGGCGGATGATCTGGGGGCTGAGATTATTTTCTGTGATGTGAGTCGAGATGAATGCATCAGACGGCTTGAACTAGATCAAGAGAGAATGTATAGGAAAGATGAGTGGTTGAAGTACATCAATAAATGGTTTGATGAGTATGTTGCATAGCCCCCCATGATGAAAAAAATAGGGACTATCGCCAGACCGTATAAGGGTACACGGGAAGGACACACACCAAAAAAATTGAAATTCGTTGGAGGTTTTCAGAAAAATGCTAAAACAGGATGTATATAAGGCAGAATGTGAGAAATTAGCCGAAATCTTTCAAGAGGTGGAGTCTTCTAAAAGAAGATTGGTTGAGGGACTCATAGAAGATGCTGCATTCTTGAAAGCCGAAAATTTTGTGCTAAAACAGTCTCTAGAAAATACTGGCATGGTTAAGATTCATCCCCAACATCCAGATTTGCAAAAACCCATCGAAGCTGGAAAGCAGTACCTTAAGAATCTAAATAGTTATGCCATCGTTATAAAAACACTAAACGGCATACTACAGAAAAACGCAATCGAAGAAGATGACGAATTAGGTGAGTTTGAATGATGACAGAATATAACGGGGTCCACTCCTTTCTTTTAGAGTATATTGGTAAATGCAAAAGCGGTGAGATCATCGTCGGCCGAGAATTAGTGCAAATGTTGGATGTGCTGTTGACTCATTTTGATAATCCAGATATCCAAATTGATTTTGAAGATGCCCACAAGCGGATCAAATTTATCGAAACAAAGTGCAAACATTATGAAGCTCCTTTTGCCGGGAAGCCGTTTATTTTGGAGCTGTTTCAAAAGGCGTTCATCGAGGCGTTTTATAGCTTCAAGATTTATGATGAAGAGGTTGGACGATGGATAAGGCTTTATCAAGACTTTTTATATTTAGTCGGAAGAAAAAATGGGAAAACGCCGTTAATATCAGCCATGGATTTGGCTGAATTTTTTTGCGGTCCTTTAGGCATAAAAATACTGTGTGCCAGCAATGACTATGAGCAGGCTGATTTGATGTTTCAAGCCATCAATGCCATGAGGGAAGAAAGTCCGGCGCTTGATAAAGTAACTAGAAAGAATATCAAGGGTATATTCTTTGGCAATCCCAAAAAGCGAAAAGCAAAAGGGAAATTCTCCTATAAAAATAAGGGTAGCATCCGAAAAATATCGGCAAAGACTGGAGCAAAAGAGGGAAGAAACATTGGCGTCGGATCAGTCGACGAGGTTCACGAGCTGAAAGACAATTCATCCATCATGCCAATTCGGCAGGCTCTATCTACTCAGGATGAACCAATCTATGGTGAACTCACAACCGAGGGAATGGTCAATGATGGCTATCTCGATGAAAGATTAAAAGATGCAAGAAAGGTTTTAAATGGAGAACTTGATCGTCCTAGGTGGTTAATATGGCTCTATACCCAAGACAGCGAGGCAGAAATATGGCAAGATGAAAAAACATGGCCTAAAAGCAACCCAGGTTTAGGAGCTATAAAAAAATGGAGCTTTTTACGACAGATGATCGAAGAAGCCAAGACAAGCAAGGCCACAAGGGCCTTCGTATTATCAAAGGACTTCAATATCAAGCAAAACAATGCTCAAGCATGGTTGATGCCTGAGGATATTATAAATCCAGAAATTTTTGAGATTGAAGAGTTTAGAAATTGCTTTGCGATTGGATCTGTTGACTTGTCTAAATCGGGTGACTTAGCTTGCGCAAGGGCAACACTGATGAAAAAAGGAAGCCAGAAAAAATATACTTTGCAGAAATACTTCATTCCGGCCTCAAAGTTGCTTACTCTTTCAAAAGATGAAAGGGCTATGTATGAGGATTGGATCAAACAGGGGCTTATTGAAGTATCACCTGGGAATGAAAATGATTTTAGGCTCGTAACGGCTTGGTTTGTAAAGCTGTACAAAGAATATGGTATTAGATTCTATAAAATTGGCTATGACAAGTGGTCTGCTACTTATTGGGTAAAAGAAATGGAGGAGATCGGCTTTGACTGTGTAAGAGTAAATCAAGACTTCGGCAGCATGTCGGAGCCGATGAAGCTTGTAGAGGCAGATTTGAAGTCGAATATGATTAACTATAATGATAATCCAATAGATAAATATTGTCTTGAAAATACGGCTCTAAATATCAATTCAAAGGCGGAGATCATGCCAGTTAAGGTCCAAGGCAAAGAGAATAAGAAGATTGACGGCGCTGTTACCATGATCATTGGCTATAAGATTTACATAGACAACAGGACTGAATTTCTTGATCTAGTAGGGAGGTGATGGATTTGTTTAAAAAGATAAAGGCCTTTTTTATGAATTACGTGGATGATATGTCACTGATTTTAGGGTTTACGTCCGTATCCGTTGGGGTGTTCAAGATATATGTTCCGGCAGGCTTCATCGTTTTGGGCATTTGCTTTATGGCACTTGCTTATTTTATTGCGAAAAGAAGGTGGTAATCGATGCTCTTACAAAATTTCTTTAAAGATAAAGAGGCTAGTCGGCAGATGCAATATGCTAAATTTCTTGACGGGTATAGCCCCATATTTAGCCAGTTTGGTCAAAACATCTATGCCTCCGATGTGGTACAGATGTGCATCGATGTAATTGCCACGGAATGCAGTAAGCTACAGCCGAAACATATTCGAATTGATAACACTGGAATGCGAGTAAATGTAAAAAGCAGCCTTAACAGGCTGTTTAAATTTTCTCCAAATCCACTGATGACCACAAGAGACTTTATAGAGAAGATAATTTGGCTATTGTACATGAATTATAATGCTTTTATCTATCCCATGTACGAAATAAAACCAGATGGAAGAGGGGGGCAGTATAGAGAATATACATCTTTCTACCCTCTGAATCCGACCCAAGTAACCTTTTTACAGGATGCATCAGGAATGTTATTTGTAGAAATGGCATTTTCAAACGGGGATAAATTCACATTGCCTTATGCGGATGTTATTCACCTGAGAAAAAAGTTTTCTGTGAATGATATCATGGGTGGAGGTATGAACGGTCAGCCGGATAACCAGGCATTATTGAAAGTCCTTAAAATCAACGATAGCGTATTGCAGGGCTTGGAAAAAGCCATAAAAACCAGTTTGTCCATTCGTGGGATTCTCAAAATTCAAAGTATGTTTGATGGTGAGGAACAGAAGGCAGAGAGAGCACGATTTGAAGAAGCAATCGAAACTGGAAGGACTGGAATACTCCCAATGGATGTAAAAGGGGAATATGTGCCTATCCAAGTTGACCCAAAATTAATAGATAAAAGCACTTTGGAGTTCTTACAAGGTAAGGTTCTCAATTATTATGGGGTCTCGGTGCCTATCTTAAGTGGTGATTTTAACGATGAACAATATCAAGCCTTTTATGAAAAGACTCTGGAGCCCATTATCATCTCATTAGGCCAAGCATTTTCAAAAACACTGTTTACGCAGCGTGAAATTGACTTTGGCAATGAGATTTTTTTCTATCCACAGAAATTGTTGTTTACCAATACCAAGAATAAAATAGCTGTTGCCGATATATTGGGTAATCGAGGGGCATTAACAAACAATGAACTCCTTGAGCTCTTTGGCTACTCCCCTTATGTTGGCGGAGATATAAGAAATATGAGTTTGAATTATATCGATGTTTCTCTAGCCAATGAATACCAGATGCAACGGGCTAGAAGGCGGAAAAGGGAGGTTGATCCAGATGAATAATAAGCCCATCCAGAAGGATGAAATTGAAAAACGTAGTTTTGGGGTATCTGAATTCCGAGCCATTGATGAAGAGAATGTAATTGAAGGGTATGCTGCTGTTTATGGGCAAAGGACGAATATATCCAACTACTTCTATGAGGTGATTGAAAGAGGAGCTTTCGACGGAGCAGATTTAGACGATGTTTTATTCAGTGTGAATCATGACCTTAAGAAAATCCCAATTGCCAGGAGTAGGCGGAACAACGGGAATTCTACTATGCAGCTAACACCAGATGACAAAGGTTTATTTATTCGGGCAAAGCCAGATTTAGAAAATAATATGGAATCCAAAAGTCTATATAGCTCAATCAAAAGAGGAGACATCGATGGGATGTCTTTTATTTTTAGGGTTGGAGAAGAAAGATGGACTGATTTAGATACTGAAATGCCCACAAGACACATCATTAAATTTAAAAGAGTACTGGAAGTAAGCGCGGTAAGTATGCCTTATTATCCAGGTACTAATATAAATGCTCGAGATCAAGCTGCATTGGATAATGCGGCAGCGGTATTGGAGAATGCCAGATCAAAAGGGTTGGATAACCATACAGATGAGCAATTAGAAGTCTTAAGATTAAAAACACAAATTTTGATGAAAGGTTAAGGTGAAAATTCATGAAAAAGAGACTATTAAAATTACTTCAAACAAAAGAGGCAAGAAAAACGGATCTTGGCACAAGATCGGCAGCAACAAATGATATAGGAGAATTAAGAGGAATTAATTCCGAACTAGATACTTTGAATGCTGAAATTGCTGAACTAAGGAGCATGATAGATGCCCTACCAGATGAACCAGATGAGCAGCCTGAGCAAAGAGGCAATGAGCTACATGGTACTGAACTTAGGGGAACTCCTAACGGGTCCGTAAATATTCTAGGGACATATGGAATTGGCGGAAAAGGAAATGAACAGCGGAGCCTAGACCGATTTGACACAGTGGAATACAGATCCGCTTTCCAAGAGTATGTAACAACAGGAAAAAAATCTGACAATTTAGAGTTTAGAGCTGATGCCGTAACCGGTACTGGAGATATTGGAGTAGTCATTCCAACAACGATTCTTAATAGAATTGTGGAGAAGATGAAAGACTACGGTCATATTTGGGCTAGAGTTACTAAAACAGGCATCCAGGGAGGCGTAGAAATTCCTGTTTCAAATGCGAAACCTACCGCAACATGGGTTGCAGCTGGCACAATGGCGGATAAGAAAAAGAAAGCAGTATCAGGAAAGATTTCATTCTCCTACCACAAGTTGCAAGTACGAGTTGCTGTTGAATTGGTTGCCGGAACTGTGGCAATGCCTGTTTTTGAGCAAACCGTATCAGATAATATCTATGAGGCCATGATTACGGCTCTTGAAGAAGCCATTATCTCTGGGACTGGAGAAGGTCAGCCATTAGGTATCACGGTAGATACGAATATTCCAGCTGCTCAAATACTAGAAATTGCCGTTGAAGACATGGGAAAGTATGATACTTGGACAGGAATTTTCGGGAAGTTACCTAGAAAATATAGAAGTAGAGCGATACTCATCTTAAATGATGCCGACTGGAATCAATATATTGTGGGCATGACAGATGTCAATGGGCAGCCAATAGCCAGAGTAACCTATGGATTAGATGGAACACAACAAGAAAGATTCCTTGGAAAAGAGGTGCTGCCTGTTGAGGATTATCTCCCATCGATTTCAGACGCATTGGAGGGCGATATCTTCGGGATTGTTTGTAATTTGAGCGATTACATGGTTAACTCAAATATGCAGATGACCTTCAAACGATATTTTGATGAGGATAAGGACGAGTGGATTAGTAAATCTACTATGATTTGTGATGGTAAGCTGGCAGATCGAAACGGTGTGGTGCTGCTTAAGAAGAAAGCATCCGCTTAGAATAAGAATATTATTAGGGAGTAGGGGCTAATTTAGCCCCTTTTACAATACCCTTATAGGTGGTGAAAAGCTTGGACGAGTTAGAGGAATTAAAAGAATGGCTTCGGATCGATGGGGAAGAAGATGACAACATGATACAATCTCTCCAGCTTTCCAGTAAGCTGCTGATTAAGCAATTTACAGGTGCAAAAAGAGAAGATGTTGAAGGAAATTCAGAAGCCTTGGAGTTGTATAAGCTTGTTCAAAGGCTTATCGTAACGGATTTGTACGAGAATAGGGCCGGATCTAACAAGATGAGTCCTGTTTTGATCAGTTTATGTACTCAGTTAGGAGCCTATAAACTCCAAGGAGGTACTGTATGAATCCAGGGGAATTAAACAAAAGAATCGAAGTATGGGGCAAAGAAGTGTTTAAGAATGAGCTCAAAGAGACAGATTATAGACCTAAAAAGCTAAAGACTATTTGGTGCAAGATTGTTCCACAGACAGGGAGCCTACAGAAGCAGCAGACAGAAACAAAACTGAGCAATACAACCCATAAGGTCATTGTAAGATATAATGCCGGAAAAGATATCGAGCAGGATATGTATTTGATGTTTAAAGGGAGAAGATTCGATATTAAATTCATCCTAAACCCTTATGAAGCTAATGAAAAGCTTGAAATATTCTGCGAAGAACTCATCGAGTAGGTGATGGCATGGCAGAGTCTTTCGATATTAAAGAGTTAGATCAATTTGCCAATGATATTTTAAATCTAGCAGAGAAGAAGATGCCGAAAGAGGTTAAGAAGTTCCTGACAAAAGAAGGGGCAAAATTAAACCGAAAGGTTAAAAAAAAGGCCCAATCCAAGGTTAAGAAAAAAACAGGGAACTACATGAAAGGCTTTAAAAAAGGGAAACCGTATAAATACAAAGGTGACGAATGGGCCCTTCGGGTATACAATGGAGCTCCCCATGCTCACTTGATCGAGCATGGTCATGCGGTTGTCAGAGATGGAAAAGAAATTGGGTTTGCTAAGGGTAAAAAAGTCCTGGAAGAATCGGCAAAAGAGTTCGAAGGTGAGTTTTACCAAGATGTGGATAAACTTGTGGATGAAATGCTAGATAAGGGACTATAGGAAGGTGATAGGATGGTCACTTTAAAAGATATTACAGCGGCGGTGAATACCAAAATAGAGGAGAACTTTCCTGAAATTAAAATTGAGACGAGGGATATTACAGAAGGTTTTGACAGACCTTCTTTTTTTACGGACATTGATTATGCTCGTAAAGGGTCCTTTATGGATAGCGCAGTGGAAAGATCTATGACAGTAAGGATTCACTATTTCGCCAGCAATAGAAATAAGCATCGTTTGGAGCTGTTGGATGTACAGGAAAAGCTGGAGGATATGTTTTTTCAGACCCTTGAAATTAAAGATCAGTTTATCGTACATATCAACGAAACAAACGTTGAAAAGCTAGAGGGTGGAATCATAGAATTTAGCTTTGATATCAACTATATCGAAGAATTAGAAATCGAGGACCCGTCTGAGCTGATGGATGGAATAGAAGTAAGTATAAGATGAAAGGGTGATAATGAATGCCTATAGGATTGCCTAAAATTGAAATTATCTTCAAGCAAAAGGCCGTGACGGCAGTTCAAAGAAGCACAAAGGGCGTCGTAGTACTGATTTTGAAAGACAGTACGGGCAGCTTTGACTTAAAAGAATATAAGTCAATTGATAAAATCGAAGCCGCAGATTGGACAGCGGATAATCTAAAGTACATCAATGATGCTTTTCTTGGGACTCCAGCGAAGGTTATTGCGGTAAGCGTGGCCACCACAACTACAGATTTAATTGCCGATGCTGTTGAAAAGCTGGCTAACAAGAAATTTAACTGGATTTGTGTCCCTGGTGGATCGTCGACTGACCAACAAGCCCTTGCTACATGGGTAAAAGGACAGAATACCAACAATGGAAAGACCTATAAAGCCCTGGTATTTAATGCAACGGTTGCCGATGACATGCACATCGTAAACTTTACGAATACAAACGTGAAGCCAAAGGATGCTGATGAAATTACTGGGGACAAATATCTTGCAAGGCTTGCCGGAATATTTGCAGGGCTGCCCATGACCATGAGTGCCACATATTATGTGCTGCAAGACCTGGAGAGCGTCACAGAGCCGGAGGATGTGGAAGCAGCTATTAATGATGGAGAACTTGTGCTGATCAATGATGATGAAGAGGTCAAGATTGCGAGGGCTGTGAACAGTCTTGTAACCCTTACGACGGATCAGACGGAGGATATGAAGAAGATCATCATCGTAGAGTCCATGGACATGATTCTGGAAGATATTCGAAGTACCTTTAAGGATTTTTATGTAGGTAAGTATAAAAACAACTATGATAATCAGGTACTTTTTATCAGTGCCATTAATTCATACTTTAAAACCCTTGCCGGAGAAGATATTTTGGATATCAACTACAGCAATAAGGCTTTTGTAGATGTGGAAACCCAGCGTAATGCATGGCTAAGTATCGGCAAAGTTGAAGCAGAGACATGGGATGAGTTAGCGGTAAAGAATAACACCTTTAGGAGTAATGTATATCTTGGTGGAAACATTAAGATTTTAGATGCCATGGAAGACTTGAAGTTTAACATTACCATGTTATAGAAAGAGGTGAAATAGATGGCTAAATTAAAAGCAAACAGAGTGATTAATGGGACCTTCGGAAGTATTTGGGTCAATAGTGAAAAATGGGCAGAGGTTAAATCCTTTGAATTGAAAGTACAAGGGCAGTATGAGGATGTAAACTTCTGTGAGGAACTTGGAAAGCATCGAAAGTACATGGGTTTTGAAGGCACTGGAACCATGACACTTCAAAAGGTTTACGACAGAGGGGCCAAATTGTTGGCAGAGGCTTTTAAATCTGGAGAAATGCCGGACGTAAAGATTGTTGGGAAGCTTGCTGACCCTGCCGCCTTTGGGCATACCCGAGTGGAGGTTACAGAGGTTACCTTCGATGAGTTTACGCTCCTAAAGTTCGAGAACAAAGCCTTGGGCGAAGAGGAATTGCCTTTCCAATTTGCCGACTATGATTTAATCGATGCTATCTAAGGAAGAGAGGGATTGAAAGATGAGTAAGAAAACGGATAAGCTTAAGAAATTGACACTAACGGACCTGATCGCAAAGAAGGAGCAAAAGGATAAGGCAAAATTGGCCTTTAAGGATATTTATGTGAACAGCCTTGGAGGAGCTATTGTAGCGCAGCGGCCTAGTGATGAGGTGATCCTAGAGACTATCGATTTAATGGGTAACAATGACAGCGCGAAGGAAATCGTAGCTGCATTTAAACATCTAATCTATACCAGTATTCCTGTTCTAAAAGAACCATCACTACAAGAGGCATATGGATGCACTGAACCCGATGAAATAGTCATGAAACTGTTTGATATTGGAGAGGTGTTAGAAGTAGGAGCTGCTATCATGGAGATGGCAGGGGTAAAGGACATTGGTGAAACCATAAAAAACTAATTGAGACAGATTGGGAGTTCGAGATGTATGCTTTCTATCTTCCAAGGGGGCACGACCTGGATAAACTCATTAATCTGTCCTATATAGACAAGATCATGTATAAGAAGTCCATGGAGAAGTTTTACAAGGACGAGGCTGAAAAATATGGAGCCATATTTGGAAAGGGTGACGGAAATTAAAGGTTGCCCTTTTTTTATTTTTATAAAGAAAGTGAGGTGAGAAAATGGCAAAGAAGGTCATACAAACGATTCTAAATCTAAAGGATCAGTTTAGTAACAAAATCGATAAATCAACCAAGAATATCAAGCAAATGCAAAGGCAGGTTAAGCATGTTGACAATCAGATAAAAAGTTTTAAAAACAATGCGGTTGGTAGTTTTGGCGCCGTGGCAAAGTCTATAGGTGGGTTTGCGGTTGGATTTGCAGGGCTAAAGGGGATAGGAGATACAATAGGAGCTGCTTTTTCAGAGGCTACCAACATGGAAGGATTTAAAGGCCAACTTGAAACAGCGACAAAGGATGCTAAAAAAGCAGGACAAATCATGTCCTGGAGTATCAAGCTTGCCAATAAGACCCCCTTTGAGACTGGTCAAATGGTGGAGGCCAGCGCAAGGCTAGAGGCCATGGGCTTGTCAGCACAAAAATATCTTCCAATGATCGGAGATATGGCAGGGGCAACCAATAAAGACTTGATACAGGCGGTAGAAGCAATCATTGATAGTCAAACTGGCGAATTAGAAAGATTAAAGGAATTCGGTATCAAGAAAGCTGATATCGTACAGTATGCCTATGAAAAGATGGGCAAGATTCAAGTCGTGAATAATAAGGGCCAAATTACCCACCAAGAAAAATTCAATGAAGCATTAATGGAATTGATGAATGAAAAGTTTAAGGGCGGTATGGATAAGCTTGCAGGAACCACAAAGGGACTATGGTCCACCGTCACAGGCATAACCAAATCCGCTTTGGCTGGAATCGTAGGTATCACAGACGAAGGGGTTATAAAGCAAGGCAGTGCCATGGATATGCTAAAGGGCAGAATCAAGACTGTGGCTGATACCCTTGTTAAATGGCAGGAAAGCGGCGTTTTTGATAAGATCAGCGTCAAGTTAACGAAAGGAATCAATCGGATCATTACTGGATTTGTTGGTATAAAAAGCAGAATACAGGCTGTCATTGACTTTATCCATAGCCAGTATGGCTTTATTGACTTTAAGGCTATTTTCTTGACTGGTTTTGGTGCTGCAATACAGATGCTCAAGTCTTTGGTTAAGATAATCGATGGTATAGGAGCCCATGTAAAGCAGAATTGGGGGATTTATGAGCCTATCATTGCCGCAGCCATCGGCTTGTTTATTGCTTTCAAAGCCAAGGCTTTAGCCGTGAGCGCTGGGATATACGCCATAGGAAAGGCCCTACAAGTATTTAACTTTATAAAGAAGATCGTAGGCATGATGAATCCCTGGTCATTGGCTCTTATGGCTATCATCGCCATAGGGGTATTGGTATGGAGGAATTGGGATAACATCAAAGCCAAGGCATTGGAACTGTATACGAATGTAACTGATACATTTACCCGGATCAAGGAAACAATCGTAGGGGCTTTCACTTCCGTAGGCAGCAGCATTAAGGGTGTTATTAATGATATGATCGATAAATTGAACGGTCTTATTGAAGGATTCAACGGCCTAGCATCCTTTAAGGCTCCCGGCTGGCTTGGAGGTAAAACCATAGGGATTAAAATACCAAAGATACCGAAGTTTGCCATGGGTACATCCTATTTTAAAGGCGGATTGGCTCAGACCGATGAACGAGGTGGAGAGATCAAGAGATACCCAAGCGGAACGACGATTATCCCGGCTGATAAAAGCGAGAAGATCCTAGACGCTTCGGATGGTATAAGCCTGCAGATCATCATCCAAGGCAATGTAATTGGAAATGAAGAATATGCAAATTACTTGGCGAATTTCATTATTAGAAAAATAAAAGCGGCATTAGGTAATAGGTAGGTGATGAAATAAATGGACATTGTGTTTTCTGCTAATAACTTTGAAGAATCTATTAAACTCCCTGTCGTTCCACCAAGCTTAGAGATAAGCCAACCGAGGAAGAATGAAGAGTTTGAAACCATACAGATGGGGACCTTAAATTTATTAGGGCTAAAAGGGTTGAGGACGTTGTCTATTCAATCCTTTTTCCCTATGAGGAACTATCCATTCATAAAAGACAAGAGAAACGGATGGGACTACGTGAATTTCTTCAATAAGTGGTCAGATAAAAGGGTGCCGATTCGAATTATTATCACGGATAAAGCAGGAAAAGAAGTGTTGAATATGCCATGCACAGTGGAGAATTTCACATATGGGTTGGATCGAATAGGAGACATTCAATACACCCTGGAGATTAAAGAATTTCGATTTGTTGAGGTGAGGTAAATGGCTCATCAATTATTCGTATATAAGAACAATCAACCGAAGAATATCACTGAGCTAGTCGGGAATCTATCCTGGTCAAGTAACATTGATAGCCTTGGAGTGGAACTAAGCTTTGATTATGCCTATAACGATAGTCAGTATTTCCAAAATGCAGATATACTTGTCCTAGGAGATCATATCATTCTAATTAACGATGGGAAAGAGCTCCATCGATTCGTTATTGTCAGTCAAGAGCCAAATGAAAGGTTTGGAAAGAAATTTACATGTTTTGATTATGCATGGTACTTGAACAAAAATGAAACAGTGATTCAGTTCAATAAAATTAGTGCCAGTGATGCCATAAAAAAGCTGCTGGATCGATTTGAAATCAAGCATAGCATTGCCCCAATATCTACTTCAATCACGAAGATATATAAGGATCAGCCAGTCAGCGATATTCTAAAGGATATTCTAGAGCAGGTAACCAATGAGACTGGGCTTAAGTACCGAATGGAAATGAGAATTGATACCTTGCATATTGAGAAGCAGTTTGATTTACTTATTAATCCTATGGCACGATTGAGCAGCAATACGGCCCCTTTTCCTGTAACAGCTGCCATTAGTAGGCCAAGCAGAAAAACGAGCATAGAAGAGATGAAAAACAAGGTTATCGTGGTATCCGATGACGAAAAATCAACGAAAATCCTTGCATCCATACAGGATGATGTCAATATTGGGAAGTATGGGAGCATGCAGGAAGTCATCATCGTTGACAAAAAGAACGAGGCCCAAGCCAGAAATATTGCGAAAAACAATCTTTCAGAGTTGAATCGAGTACAAGAAGACGTAAGCTTAGAGTTGCTTGGGCATGATGAGATCCGGGCAGGAAGAATTTTAGAATTTAATGAAACGACAACTGGAATCGTTGGGAGATATGTGATCAAATCAGACAATCACACAGTAAGCAACGGTATTCATAAGGTTAGTGTGACGTTAGGGGTGGAGTAATGGAGAGTTGGGATGTAGAATTTGCTGGAATGTTCAAAGAAAGAAATAACAAGGTTTATACTGGCCCTCAGGTTGGAGTCGTACTTTCACCGCCACCCAATACACGGGTGAGACTTGGAGATGAGATCATCTTAACCATGGATCATCTGATTATTGCAGCCCATGTATTGAGCGGATACAAACGGGAATTTTCAAGCACGAGCAGCGGTGATATTGTGACGAAAACGCCGCCGCCGGAAACGTACGATACCTATACAGTCCTGGAGTCGCTAGATCATGATGGCGAGATAACGTTGAAGGATACGTTAAAGATCGGGGACCAGGTAATTTTGATTCCTGCATCCACGGATCAAACCTACTTTTTAATAGATAAGGTGGGATAGAATGGCTATATTTCCACAGTTCAATATAGATACAAGCAATACTCTGCCAAGTAATAGCAATGTAAAAGAGTTAGGCAGAGTATTTTTATTTGACTTTAATGAAAAGAAATTCGTTCTAAACGATGGGAAGATGGTTGAGGCTACTTATGAACAGAAAATTAAAATGTGGGTAGAGCAATTGATTAGAACAGAGTTTGAAAAATTTGAGATATATAAAGATACAGATTTTGGCCTTGAGATCATTAAGTTTATAGGACGCAGGGATATTCCTGTGGGGGTGATTAATTCAGAGGTTAAGAGGCAGATATCGGAAAAAATTATCATGCATCCCCACATTGAGGGCATTGAAAATTTTGCCACTGAAAGAAAGAATAATCAGATCATCATAAGCTTTGACGTATTATTGATCAATGAAAATTCCTTGCCAATGGAGGTGACAATGAATGTTTGAAGATAAAACACGGGATAGCATCCATGATGAGCTCCTGGCAAATATCGATAGTTCATACGATAAAACCCAAGGTTATCCCATATGGGATATATTAAGATCTTTTGCAATCGAGGGAGAAAAGATATATCAAAGCATGAATCTATTGGCAGAGAAAGTTGACGTGGATAAATTAACCGGTAGTGAGCTGGAGAGATTTGTCTCCCAACGAAAAGGAATCACCAGGAAGCAAGCTACCAAGGCGAAGGGCCAATTAACAGTTAGCGGCAATGGGACGGTTAACATCGGGGATTTATTCGAAACCCCAAGCGGTATTCAGTTCAGAGCCATAGAAACCAAGGTGATTTCAAATACTGGAATCGTAAATATTGAGGCCCTAGTGGCCGGAGATGTTGGGAATGTACCAGCAAATCAAATCACCCAAATGCCTGTAACCTTATCGGGGATTACCTCTGTAAACAATGGAGGGGCTACCCATGACGGTTATGAGGCTGAGACAGATACCAGCCTTAGGGAGAGGTATTATCAGGCCCTTAAAACTCCGGCTACATCCGGCAACAAGTGGCACTATTTACAGTGGGCCAAAGAAATTCCAGGGGTTGGAGATGCCAAGGTGTTTCCATTAGACCGAGGAGATAATACCGTGGAGATCGTCATCATTGACAGCAATAAGCACCCTGCCAGCGCGGATCTAGTGACAAGCGTACAGAATTATATAGATCCATCTTCATTAGGCAAAGGGGAAGGGACTGCGCCCATAGGTGCCTATTGCTATGTGAGTTCCGCCATAGCAAAGCCTATAGATATTAGCCTGTCGGTTACGCTGCTTTCTGGCTATGGATTGGAAGAGGTACAGGCGAATATTGAAAATGCAGTAGATAGGTACCTTAAAGAGATTGCATTCAAGAGGGATTTCATATCCTATGCAAAGCTTGGAAGCGTGATTTTGGATAGTGAAGGTGTAGAGGACTATAGTGATTTGGTTGTGAATGGACAGTCGGATAACATTCCAATAGGAGTCAAGGAAGTTGCCATCTTAGGTGGTGTTAACATTGACTAAGGATGAACTAATTAAACATTTGCACAAAATTGTGCGTCAGGATCCTGTGGTAAATGAGATCATGAAGGCTGCTGGGGGTGACTTTGATTCTATCAAGGATACATTGCAAGATTTATACAAGCAGTATTTTATTGATACCGCAACCTGGGGCCTTGATATATGGGAAAAACAACTAGGCATTAAGATTGATTACAGCAGATCCTTAGCCAATAGGAGAAGCTTGATCAAGGCAAAGCTCCGGGGAGAGGGCAAGATCGATGCCGAAAAAATAAAAAGTGTAGTCGATGCATGGACCAATGGGAATGTAGATGTGGAGCTCTCCAGTGGCAAGATCAAGGTGACATTTAACGATGTGTTAGGGATCCCTGACGAAATAGAAGTGGTAAAGGCAACGCTAGAAGATATCAAGCCTGCCCATTTAGCTTTACTATTCTATTTTATTTATCTAACATGGGATCAATTCGATGCATACAACAAGACCTGGGATGAGTGGGATGCATTGAATTTGACATGGGATCAAAGAGAAACTTATCAGGAATAGAGGTGGTTAAATGCCAAGTCAAAATAAGACTCAATATGTAGGGTTAAACCAGTGGCAGGGTAACGAGTATCCAATGAGAGAGGATTATAATGAGGATAACCGAAAAACAGAAGCTAAGATCAAAGAAAATGCAGACTCTATCAGTGCGCTTCGAGAAGATTTCGATTCTGAGGTAGTAGAAAGACCAGGTCCAGCTACAATCATATTGACTACCTGGGACAAACAGGTACAGTCTATCATGGCGAAGGTAGCAAGTGGGCTGAATTTTGAATTGAATGGAAATATGGTTGTGAACGTAACAGGAAATGAGGGCAATTGTGAAAGCCTAACAAATTTTGAGACTGGTATTAGTACAATAGCCCTAGATGCTACCATTAAGGTATTCGGTAGTAATTCAGTTGTCGCCACTGCCACAGGCGTTTCTGGTACTAGTTTTAGTGCAAGATTAAAGACAGGCTTCGCAAAGATAGACCCTACAAAATATTATCTCGTATCTATGTACGGACGAGTTATTGATGCCACTGACTGGAAACTGATGGCTTTAAGGGGTAGCGCAACCACTAGCATGGCAAGTGCAACCTCTGCCACTAATACAGCTTTTGCAAGGCAAGGCGTGAAGTTGTCCCCGACAGACTTAGTTGGTGAAACAAGTATTAGACCTACCATATGGGGAACTTCGGCAGGGGTAGGGACTAGAGTCGCCTGTGACGGCATAATGGTAAACGAAATAACCGCAGACGAATACAACAATATGACAGTCGACCAACTTCTTGCAAAATACCCATATATCAATTCTGCTCAACCAACGCTGAACCCTGTAGTTGATATCGTGCAAGGAAAGAACTTGTTTGATAAAAATGATTATATCCTTGCTTCTATAGACTCTGTGTCTGGCGTTATAAGCTACGCAAACAACAGATTAGCCACAGGGTTTATGCCTGTTAAGCCAAATACATCATATTGTGCGAACGGATATGGGGATAGAAATATATTTTACTTTTATGATAAAGATAAAAATTTCTTGTCCTCTATAACGTCAACTAGTGCTATTACGCCAACGAATTGTAGGTATATGAGATTCTACGCTACCCAAGCAAATAACGTGGAAAACATAAGAAATAGTTTGCAACTCGAAGAAGGCACAGTAGCCACAGCCTACGAACCATTCCGAGGGACCAAAACAATCGCGCCATGTATGCTAGGAAAAATCGGTACGTATGTAGATAAGTTAGTATACAAAGATGGGGTGTTTAAGAAGATTAAGAGGACAGAGAAGTTAATATTAGATGGGGGTTTAGGGTGGGAATTTAGTAATGATTATACTGGATTCAAACGGATTAGATTAACTAACCCAAATAATATTATTACTGGTATCGCAGGGAATATTATGGCAAAATATGATGGGAAAATCTTGGTTGAGTCAGCAGAACATACCACAAAAGCAGATATCTTTCAATCAAGTTCTGGCGGTTATTTATATATTTCCGTAGCAGACACAGACACAGGATGGGGAGAATCTTATACCCCTACAGCAGACGAGATCAAGGCGTTTTTCATGGGGTGGACAATGTATGACGGAAGCGTTGGGGCGCAAAATGTATATAATGGCACAGGAACAAAGGCATGGGCAAAGTTGTATACTGGCGTTGGTACACCTTCGTTTGTATCTGCTAGAAATATTACAATAGTAAGCGGAAGCGGTACAACTACAATGCCTACACAGCCACATGATAGCTATACCCCATACACTCTATACTACGCACTAGCCCAACCAGTAGAAGAAATCATCAATATCCCTTCTATATGTGAATTGCCTATGTTGTCCGAAGGTGTAAACACGATAGCCATATCAAGTGGGTTGGTTTATGAGAGGGCTAACCCTGTTTTAAATTCTGGATATTACCATATTAATTATGCAGGTTTAATTCCAGCCCAACTTAAAAATAAACCTAAAAATATATTAAAGGTTATTCGAGTAAAAGATGGAGTAATGACCGATGATACCCAAAATTGGATATTTCTATATGTATCGTCTGCATATGGGGGAATAGTAAGATGCTATATTGAACAAGCAGCCTTCGAAGACACTGCTAGAGTAGGGAATGAATACTGGGTGCTTTACGAAGTCCTACCAGAGGAATATAACTGTCAAGTATCTGACGGTAGTGGTACGCATGCCGATAACCTTCGCACAGCACTAGAAGGGGCGCAGGAAACGGTCAAGAACTTACAGAAACAGGCTGTAAGACAGATAGGGGATACACCGCAGAGGTTTGCAAACCATTTATCAGATACTACAGCACATGCAAACAAGGCGGACAAGGTAGTCCCAGAACTATTAACCTTGTCTACGTTTGCTTCGGGGTTTTCTGGGTCAATAAACTACGATAAAAATGAGTTAGGACTTGTAACCTTACGGCTACAAGTAACAAAAGACTCTGACTTTGTGGCAGGTGCTGTACATACGATTGCTACATTACCCATTGGGTATAGACCAAACGTTGCACACGCATGTTCTGCCGTTGTACGAACAACTGGCGGTGGTTTAATAAAAGATGCTTACGGGGAAATAGTGATTGGAAATTCTGGCGTTTTAAGTTTTAGAGGTATCCCAAGTGGGGTTTTCACAAATGGAAGAATACTATTTGATAATACAATAGCTTACACAGCGAGGGGGTAAGAAGATGGACTATAGACAGGCGATTGTAGACGGAGAAAATCTAGTAGAAGTAGTAAACGTAATTGACGAAAAAGTACAGTATTACACGTTAAAAGATGGGGAATTTCTTGTTGAAGACTTAAGTTTCCAAGGTATGTTAAAGCCTAAGTGGAATGGTAGTGTATGGGTAGAGAGTGCCACACAGGAGGAAATTGACGAACATAACTATGTTCCCCCACAGCCTTTGTCAGAAATTGAGCAGCTTAAAATTAACAATCAAATTCTTGCACAAAGTATATATGACCTTACCAATATAATTGAAATTATGCTTCAAGGAGGTATTGAATAATGACAAAAGAAGAGATGCTTCAAAAGCTTACAGAGATCAAAAATAAAACAAAGGAGATGATTGAGAATGGCAGCCCTACTGGAAATGTTGAAGAAAATTAGAGATGCAGTAGCAAAATTATTTACAGAATAGTAGTGACATAGACACCTGAGATGGTGTTATTTTTATGTCCGAAAGGAGAGAGGAACCATGTTACTTATCATAGACCCTGGTCATGGCGGAGCTGATCCAGGAGGAGGCACGAACCAACATTGGAAAGAAAAAGATTTAGCATTACAGATATCACAGTACCAGGAGCGAAGATTCAAAGAACTAGGCATATCCGTCAGCCTCACAAGAACAACAGATATCACCCTAGCATCCGGTCAGAGAACCAATCTTGTAAAAGCGTCTGGAGCTAAGTACTGTATTTCTAATCACATCAATGCTGGAGGGGGCGAGGGAGCAGAGACAATCCACTCCATTTATTCCGATGGAAAACTGGCTAATTCGATCATTGATGCCATAGCTGCAGCTGGACAGAAAAAGAGAAGAGTTTTCACAAGGACGCTTCCAAATAATCCGAAGAAAGATTATTATTTCATGATCAGAGAGACTGGAACTGCTCAAACCGTCATTGTAGAATATGGTTTTGCCGATAACGCTGCAGATACAAAGAGGCTATTGGATCATTGGCAAGACTATGCAGAGGCAGTCGTCAAAGCTCTCTGTCAGCATATGGGCCATCCCTATATGACGCCTCAAAAGGAGAAAACGGCGCTTGAAAAAGCACTCGATGTATTCGTACAACAAGGAATCATTACAACGCCTGACTATTGGCTACAAAATGCAGTACCAGGGGGAATGGTTAAAGGAGAGTATGCAGCAATCATGATCGAGAAGGCTGCAAACAAATTGAGAGGAGTGTAGAGAATGCAATACAAACACGCATTAAACACAGGTATAGCAGCTATAGGGACGACATTATCATATCTTATCGGGGGGTGGGATAGCGTGATCAAAATATTAGCTGTCTTGATGGTTATAGATTACGTCACTGGAATCATGAAAGCAATTTCAAACAAAGACTTGGCAAGTGATGTAGGATTTAGAGGGCTCATGAAAAAGGCAGCTATATTATTCGTTGTGATCTTGGCCCATCAGTTAGACCTTACCATCCCACAAGAGAATCCAATTTTTAGAACCATGGCATGCTATTTCTATATAGCCAATGAGGGGATATCTATCACAGAGAACATTGCTTTACTTGGGGTGCCATTACCAGGTGGAATTGTGAATATGTTAAAAAAAATGAAAGATAGTAACACTGGTGCCGGGGCTTAGTGCTCCGGCTTTTTTTCTTTTTTGTCATTAGAAAGATTCTCTCTATTGTAGACAAAACAAGAAATGTAATATAATGGTATAAAAGCACAAAGGAGGTAGCTTATGGGCCTATTTGGGAAAAAAGATGATGAAAAGGGAGTTTTAAAGCCAAAAGATATTTTTAAGGAGGCAAAAAGGGCTGGTGGATCTGCTGCTGCAATTGAAACGGTAAAATACTTAGGTGGACATCCTAATTTGAGCAAGAACAATATTGACGGGATTTTCACCATAAATAAGAACGGTATATTTTTTGATCAAACATTAACAAATAACTTCTTTCATATTGAAAGCAATCAGATAATTAGTGGTGAGTTTAAGACAGAGGAGCAAATTTCAAAAGATGTAACATTTACTAGGCTTTTAGCCCTTGGCGTATTTGCTTTTGCTTTCAAGAAGAAAACAAAGGAAGTCACTAATTATTTAGTGGTAAAGTTTTATGATGAAGGAATCGAAAACACTGTTGTTTTTGAAGTCAAAAATGCCGGATCATTGGCAAGTTCAATAATGAAAATAAAACAAGAGTATGCTCGTGAGAATCCACAGATTGCAGCTACAATAGATCAGACAGTAGATATTGCAGACCAAATAAAGAAACTATCAGATTTAAAAGATACTGGGATACTTACAGAGGAAGAATTCCAACAGAAAAAAGAAGTCCTTTTGTCTAAAATTGTATAGTTAATAATGAAATCACAGGAGATATATTCCCTGTGATTTCTTACCCCATATTACCCCTACTTTACCCCTTATATATTTTTTTATAGTTTATATAATTGTTTATTATTAATTAATCTTTAGGTGAAATATTGGAATTACTTATATAATTTATAACTATTTATATAGTTTTTTGCTTTTTCTAAGACTACGAATCAGAAGGTCGGGAGTTCGAATCTCTCTGGGCGCACCAAAAATAAGAACCTTGGATTTCCAAGGTTTTTTATTATGCATAAAAAAGTTCTGACTTGCATATTTGTAGTCTAAAAGTAATGGTCTTTAGATCGTAAGGTTGATATTATGACATGATTAAAGGGAATCTCATTAGAGATTCCCTTAGTTGAGAAAATAGGAAAATTGCGAATTAAAATCATTCCTTTATCACGGCAAAATCTGTCTCATCATCTACAATCAGCATTTTGTTTATTGCCACATCATGAACAGATGCTCTTTTTAATGATTTCATATATTTAATCAAGAAAATAATTTTCTCATTTTCTCCCTGTATTTCAGCCTCAACATTTTTGTCATTTCTATTTCTAACCCAACCAGTTAAATTCAACCGCTTTGCTAATTCATATATTGCTAATCTAAACCCTACCTTCTGCACTCTTCCTGAAAATATTAACCTTTTTCTAACAGTAGGTGATGGTTCAAAATAAGGTAACCTAATGTGCTTCACTTGGTTAATTACATAGCCATCTCTCAATTTTTTAAAATAGTAAATGAGTCCCAAACCGAAACCTCCTTTATTATATACAAGTCCTAATAATTTGATTGTTTTGCTCAATATAAAAAAATCTTTTTCTCCACTCCTTTTTATGTAATTTTCATTGTTACATATTATTTTACAATTACGAATTAATCCTATTATACAGAATATGGATATTCTTTGTATATAGATAAAATGATGTAGTTTTCAATAGAAGATGAAACTAGAATCCCAAATTCCTTTTCTGAATGTTATCTAGGGGTGACATTCTGCGGAAATTGTGAATTACATAGGATGAAGCAAGATGGGAGTATCTACGTACCATTTCTAGGCTCGTATGCCCTAGAATTTGTTGTAGACTGAATATATCTCCACCATTGATTAGATACTTCGTCGCAAAGGTATGGCGCAGCATGTGGGGGTGTAAGCGTTCTATGCCTGTTTTCTTGGCTAGACGTTGAAAGAACATCTTTATTGCATCATCGGTTAAAGGTTTCTTTTCTTGGTCTATGAATAATCTTTTGGTTTCATACTCAGGCATAGGTCTATAGCCATTCATATACTTCATGAGCATTTTCTTCGTATGTAGACCCAATGGAACGATTCTTTCCTTTTGACCTTTACCCGATACCTTGATTACGTTCTGGGTGAAGTGGACATTATCGAAGTCCAATTCTAAGACTTCATTTCTTCTCAGACCACTATCCAGCATGAGGGCAATAATACAATGATTTCTGACACCAAACTCTGTCCTAGGGTTGATTGCCCCTAACAGGGTTTCTATTTCTTCATCAGATAAAACCTCCACTACCTTCTTAGGTGCTTTCGGTAGCTTGAATTTTGCCCCTAGGTTTTCAGTGATATACCCTTCGTTATAGAGCCAGTTGATAAAGACTCTGAGAGAACGTATATAAGTTTGTACTGTGGTCTTTGATATTTTCTTCTTCCTAGTAGTCACAAAGTTATAGTGCTTATCTTTGTCCGCTATGGAGAGTTGATACCGTTTCAAATCCATAAGAGTTAACTCATCTACCATTCTGTCTTTACCAAAGAACTCAGCAAAGTAGTCTAGAAAGCGTTCATAATTATATATGGTCTTAGGAGTGTTCCCCTTCAACTCTTGATCAACTAAAAATTGCGCTATCGCATTCCCAATCGTCAGCACGAATAAATCCCATCCTTTCCATGAATTTATAAAATATCTTTTCCGATAGTTCCTTACTTTTAAAGTAGTGTTCAGCGTTCATAAATCGTTGTTTTACATGTTTCCACTTTATCTTTACATGGGTATGATACAGGTCAAGCATCATTTGCACCATGGAATTAATCGCATTGTTTAAGTTTTCAACAGTTTTTTTTTCCTCAACCTCATAGGTGTTTAGTTCAACATTCCCCACGTATTCATTGGAATACTCATGGTTAGAAGCATGAAAGTCCTTTAACATAGCCAGAAAGGCTGTGTATAACTCCTTATCTATATTCAACTTATACACAGAGGGTTTACGAAGTCCTCTGGAGATAAAGTATCTTTTCTGATTCAATAAATCTTTCTCCACATAGAGATCAAAGTTATCTTCACCTTTGGAATTTTCTTTGTTGATGTATTTGCATACATATTTTGCGAAGTCCTCAATCTCATCCTTTTGCTGTACACCTTCAATAAAGATGTAGCCATTGCCCCAGATTTCCCCTAGCTTGTTAAAGTCCACATAGGGCAGGTTAAAGTAGAGAATATGGAAGTGTACTGCCCCACGCTTTTGGAATTCAGGAATGCAGATGTACTTTAGGACATTTCTCTTGATACCATAGAGATAGTAAGAAAGTCGTTTATTGAACAGTGTAAACTGTTCATTGGCAAGGCTCAAATCTTGCATGTTTTCTTTAAAAGTCAGGGTGAGAAACTTAGGTCTTTGCATCTGTCCATGATAGTCGGGTATCACATCCACATTGCATGCAATGATATCAAAAACACGCTTTCTGGCACGCATAATGGAGCGTGTGAAGTTCTCTCGAAGGTTTTTACTGCCACCCTTCTTAGTAGGGGCAGGGGCCTTATCCACCGCATAATTGTACTGGAATTCCTTAGAGTACCGCTTTAGGGCGACGTGTTTCCCTGCAATTTTAATCTCAAAGTTATAGGACATTGAATGAATCATAGTTTTTCCCCCTTTTAAAAAGCTTTTAAAACCTTTGACTTTTAAGAACCACACTTCGCATTAAGTGTGCTATTACTCGAGTAAAGTATTTCCTGCCCCGATGGGGCAGGATTTCTCCTCACAATTCCCAATCCGCCCAATGGTGGGCTATTTATAGAGAATAGGTGCGCCACTGGTAAAATGGTTTATAGTTATAGGGAAAGGTGGGGTGGAGCGCAGCCTAAATGTTAATCATTTTAATGGAATAGTAGCTGAGATATCTTCACCACTACCCCGAAGAAGTTATTGAAGTTCTCCACCTACCGATGGATCACGTTATATTCAAACAAGCAGCGAATCTGAGGGTCAATCAGACGGTCAAATTGAGATACGATAATGATATTGTATCCAAGGTGTTTATGCTGAGAGAAAAAGTCTAACCAAGCCTACCGATAATTCCAAGGGGGCTTTCTAAACCAGATTATGAATTTTTAAAAAAAATTGCTGCTTATTTTGAAGTGACAACAGACTATTTGATAGGTATAAGTGAAACAGCGAAGCCAAAAACAAAAGAACAAATGGCTAATGAACTAATACAAGTTTTGGTCGATACAGGAGAGTTAGAGCCTGGGGAAGAATTGACAGACGAAAAGAGAGAGCGACTTCTCAAAATGGTTAGAAAAGCAATTGAATTATCTAAACTATAAAAAGCAACCTACTTGTTAAGAGAAAGGTTGCTTTTTACTATTCTTTCTAATGCATATGTAGCCTTTTCAATATTAGTATCCTCGGCAATTTCTTTTATAATCTCATAAAGCAAAGTATACATAGGCTTTCCCCCTTCGATAACCAGTGGCGAACGGTATCGAACGTATGTTCTATTGGTTTTATTATACTATTTCCTGAAAATTATAACAACCCTTATTTGGTAAATCCTTCAAGACTTTTATTTGCATAGCAGGATTTTCCAATTGCTATAGCGTATCTTATATTATTATAGATATACATAGTTATAGATAATTGTGAACCAAGTATTATACATAATCCTTGAAAGGAGTTAATTATGTGGGAATATACAACAGTAACTTTTAATAGTCTTTTTGATACGGAAAAAAGTTTAAAGAGGAAAAGTGATAAAGTACTTGAACAGCACGGGAAAGAAGGTTGGGAACTTGTTAACTTTCAATGTGTGGGCGGATTTGGTACTATGATGGTATTTGTATTTAAAAGAGAGAAGAAGCAAGAATAGAGTATAAACAAAATTCTGAAGTACCATTAAGTCGCATCATTCTTATATTACGTAGCCACAGGATTAATATGAAAGATAGATGATACTGTACTAGTATTTTGTTCAGAGGGCGTTTTACTTAAAGAAAAATAGACCCCTGTATTTAACATCTTATATCATTTTGCTTATATTATGAAATACACATTTACCGATATGGTAGGAGAGATCCTACCTTATTTTTTATGTCTTTCCATAGAACGTGCGCTCTGGTGCGATAAAGGAAAATATTCGTTAAAAGGTGATTTAACGTGATAGGAAAGGACAGAGTCCATTTCTGTCTTAAGGGATTAAATGTATCTTTCATAAAGACATAAGAGCGTTTATTGCTTTAAAGGAAATTCACGGACAATAGAGAAGTAATAAACAGCAAGCTTTAGGTTGTAGTAGTCGAATAATACGAACTACTTATTGAGGGGGTAGCATATGAAAAAGAAAGTAGGTTTAATTGTTTTATCAATAATAATTGTTTTGTCATTCTTAGTGCTTAAATTTAATGAAGATTCAAAAACAATTGAAGAAGCAATAACCTCACCAGGCTCAATGCCAATAAGCATTATCCATGAAGAAGAAACTGACAAAGGAAGTATAGTATTCTGTAATATTGTAGGCAAGGATGGTTTATATGTTGCCGTCGTAAGAAAGAGCATATTCGGATTTAAAACTGTTTATAGTGGTGCTCACGGGGATATAAAATTAGCAGCAAAAAAATTTGGACTAACCCACAGCTATTATCCAAATATAGAAAAAACCTCACTGCCAATATATTTCGGAGTTATTGGAAATCCAGATATTAGTGAAGTAAAGATTGTGGAGAAGAAAAGAAATATTGAAGATGAAGCAAAAATTATTAATACTAATGGCATAAGAATATGGCTTGTTTATATGAAAAAATTTCAAGGTTCAGACTTTAATATTATTGGAATTTCAGCAGATGGCAAGGAATTAACGAAAATAAATGGAAATATATCACCTTACTATGCAGAGCAAAAGCCATTCAAAGGCTATGAATAATTGATATGCTTTAGTTCGTAATATTCTTATATTATGTAGCAACAGGATTAATACGAAAGTAACACAAGGGTAATTTTGTTACTTTCAACTA
Source organism: Anaerosolibacter carboniphilus (assembly GCF_014205875.1). Taxonomy (GTDB): domain Bacteria; phylum Bacillota; class Clostridia; order Peptostreptococcales; family Thermotaleaceae; genus Anaerosolibacter; species Anaerosolibacter carboniphilus. Next base: position 15,805 of record NZ_JACHEN010000034.1, on the reverse strand, counting down.
ATCCGCCAATATGCCTTTAAGGAATCGTTAATATTACAGTTCGTAAAGCTAAATTATGTGAGGAGTGAAGATTATGCCTAAGGATTATATTGGGATCATTGTAGAAGAAAGCCTTGACGATAATAGAATGCTTAACAGGTTAGATTTTAGAAAGATCTATATAACAGGTCATGCAAATCCTGCTGATAGATGGCATATGTATGAGGCCAATGTATCGAAGGAAGAAATACAGGAATTATCTAAACATATTGTTGGCGATTGGTATATGCATTTTTGGAAAGGAACAGATATTATTGCTATTTTTAGTGGTAAGACATTTGAATTCAATTATGAGGATAAAAAAACTTGGAGCGAGGTCTTAAAATATGGTCGTTCGCTTGGTTTGCCAGAAAATGAATTAGATTTCCCTATTAAGGGATTGTAACAATATTTTATTCTTGAAATATATGAATTAAGGGAAGTTAAAAATGACATCCCTTAATAATTATCATATTTCCAACTAGTCCACAAATATATCTTTAAGGAATAGTTTAATATGATAGGATATCATCAGATTTATGATGGTAGTATTTGTTTTAAACGTCGTATAGACCATTGATTGTAGTTAGGAGGATTTTATGAAAAGAGAGAAATTCATGCTACCAATGCTTATGATTTTATTGATCTTGATAATGCCATTAATAGTTAATATACTTATGCTATTTTCTACACCATTAGCTAAAGGCAATATAGATGCATGGATCAGTTTTTATGGAAGCTATCTGGGGGGAGTTATTGGAGGTATTGCTACTATATTTGGTATATATTTAACTTTAAAATATTCCAAAGAAAAAGATATCGACGACAAGCGCAGATTAACTTTGCCCTATATAAGTATAATTGAGTACAATAGCCGTGCAAATGCAAAAAACGAAATTACATATGAAGCTATTTATATTGAGGCGCTATCGTCAATGACTGAAAATGAAGGATGTTATGTGACATTAAAAAATATAGGTTTTGGTTCAGCGATTGACATAACATTTGAGGATTCACATACAGGAGATTTACAAAAAAAACTTTGCTTTAATCTAGGTTTGAATGAAGAGAAACATTTTTATATCAAACTACCTTCGAAAAAAATTGTTGATGGTGAATATAAGATTTCTCTTTTATTTAAAAATCTGTTAGGCGATCAGTATGAACAAACAGTTATTTTTAGAAATAATAGTGAAAAGAAACTAGGATTCTATCCAAACTCTATGATTGTCTTTAGTCTATCTCCACCGCTTTTAACAAAAAAATATACTGACTAATGGAAGAGTCTAAAATAGCTTTAAAATATGCCTTTAGGGAACAGTTCAGTAAAGAACCAAGAGAAAAAGTTAATGGCTTTTGTGAAGTTTCTGGATAAAAAAGATAAAATAGATATGGGGGTATAGCATCTATGAATAGTAAAATAAATAAAAATTGTGAATGCGAGTTTTGTAAGAATAAAAAGGATTTTGAACTACCCTCTGATATTATAGATGCATTAATAGATGATGAGTTAATAATATTTGCAGGAGCAGGTGTTAGTACGGAGTCCAAAAAAGTTTATCCATATACTCTATATCGAGAAATAAAAAATGAACTTGAAATAGAAGACAACCTAAGTTTTTCAAAATTAATGAGTAAATTTTGTGAAAAGACAAATGGCAGAGCCAAACTACTTCAAAAAATAAAAAATAGATTTGACTATGTAACAGCATTTCCTGAGCTAGAAAGGACAGCCTCAGAATTTCATAGAGAATTATCAACAATATATCCAATTCAAAACATAATTACAACAAATTGGGATGATCTGTTTGAGAGATATTGTGGTGCAACTCCTATAGTATTTCCAGAAGATTTTGTTTTTTGGAATATGCCTGGAAGAAAGGTACTAAAAATTCACGGCTCAATTAACAATTATGGCTCTATTGTTGCTACCGAGGATGATTATGCTAAATGTCAAGAAAGACTTAATTCAGGACTTATTGGAAGTAGTTTAAAGTTAATGTTGGCAACAAAATACATAATTTTTATTGGATATTCCTTCGGTGATGAAGATTTTAATAGTATTTATAATTCACTAATAAAGGAGATGAATGGCTTAATTCCACATGCCTATATTGTAACACTTGATGAATCAGCTGTAGAAAAATTTAAGGACATGAATATAACTCCAATCATAACAGATGCAACTTATTTTATCACCGTACTTAAGGAGCACCTCATTGCTAGGAATCTTCTAATACCAGATGATGAGTTCTCCTCAGTCGCTAGAATGCTATTTGAGGTTGAAGAAGAACATAGCCTGTTATCAGAAGCTTTTAATATCAAAAGCTACCCGCAAATATTATATTCGTTGTGTTATCAGGACGGTCTTATTCATGCATTTGAACGAATACTAGCTTTAAAACGTACAGGCAATTACTCACATGCATGTGCCATAGGAAATACTTTGCGGGCATATGAAAAAAAGAGAAAGGAAAAGCTAAAGAAAAAAGTATATCATGATGTCGCATATATTGAGGGTTACATGAATGGGTTAGTTTTTCTATTAATGGATGAGGAAGAGCGTAGTGGTTTACCATTATACTTCGTATTCGGTTACGATCATAGCATAAGCACACTAGATGAGTATAAAAGTATAATACAAAATGCAAAAGAACTACATAAAACTTCCTATGAATATGCATCCAAATATGTTTCGCACATTACGAATGAATCTGGCGATATTGTATTTCATCACACGCCTTTCCTATAGAATAAAAAATGGAGTTGATATTTTGTAAGTTCTGTGCAAATAAACTTAGTATATGATTCCGTAGGGGTTTGCAGTACGGTCAGGAATAAAATATATGTCTATAGGTAACACAAGAAGACAAAGGATACTATCTCTTATCGAACATATGTTCTGAGTAACTACGAATCAGAAGGTCGGGAGTTCGAATCTCTCTGGGCGCACCAAAAATAAGAACCTTGGATTTCCAAGGTTTTTTATTATGCATAAAATAGTTCTGACTTGCATATTTGTAGTCTAAAACTAACGTTTTTTAGACCGTAAGGTTGATTTTATAGCATTATAAAAGAGAATCTCTCATGAAATTCCCTTAGTTCGTAAAATAAGAATATTACGCCATAACAAATTTAATAATTAGCAATATTAATAGCATTCATTTCAACAATATTTTTCAACAGAGCCTATTTATTCTATTTATATAATAAATATATTATCTTAACTGCTTATTATTTTGGTATTGTGCCTTTTCCTTAGTTAGATCTTCGCAACGACCACCTCTTAAAACGGAACTATGCCCTTGATGACCAATCATCTTTTCTGCAATGCGTGCTGTATTCATTGCTTTTTCGAGGTCGACACCTGTATCTATTCCCATTTCATGCAACAAGTGTACCACATCTTCAGTAGAAATATTTCCAGAAGCACCTGGAATATATGGACAGCCACCTAACCCTGCAAAAGCTCCATCAAAAGCATTAAATCCAGCTTGAAGACCTGCAACAATATTCCCGATTGCCATACCACGTGTATCATGTAAATGTAAAATCCAATTTACCTGTGGAAATGTCTTTATAAAATACTTTCCAACTTCAAAAACCTGACGAGGGTTTGCCATTCCAGTAGCATCTGATAAAGATAATTCAGTAATACCAAGTTCCAAATATTTTTGTACAATTTCTTCTATCTGTTGGATAGGAATTTTACCTTCAAAGGCACAACCCCATGCCGAAGACATTGCACCAGACAATTTCATATTATTTTTATCAGCATATTCAGCACAAGGAATAAACCCTTTCATCATTTCTAGAGGGGGCAGATTGAAGTTATTAATACAATGAGACTTGCTAACGGAAACAGTTAATTTTGCTTTTGTTATTCCAGATGCATGGGCATGCTCCAACCCTTTAAGATTAGGTACCAAGGCACGATATTCAACTCCATTTACTCTTTTCATTCTTCTAGCAACTTCCTCTGTATCTGCCATTTGAAGAATTGCTTTAGGATGTACAAAAGAGCCTATCTCAATAATTTTGATGCCTGATTCTACTACCGAATCAAGAAGTTGTAGTTTTTCCTCTATATTAAGTATTTTTTTCTCATTTTGTAAACCATCTCGTAAACCTACTTCGCAAATTGTTACCTTATCAGGCCATATCATATGTGCATTAGTCATTCTATATAATCCTCCTTTTTATTGATTATAAACTATAGCTGCTTTTAATAAAATTTCATATGGTAGTTCCATTATGTACAATTTAATACTTTTCATTTCCGATTAGTTTCATTTTATAGTGATTATTTTGTAATGTCAATTTAGGCTCTGTTAAATAATACTGTTGATTTTGGGTTACTTTTAAAGAGAATCAGTAATAGGTTCCCTGATTTGTAATTGTAGAAAATTGCGAATTAATGATTATTTATATTAGCTTTATAACAAAAAAGTTATAAGGCTTTTTTAGTATTGACATATACAGTCAGACTGTATACAATATAACTATACAGTTTGACTGAATAGTTTCACTGATCAATGGGAGGCGACTATGAATAGAGATAAAAATTTGCCATTAACAGAAACAACTTACTATATACTTTTAGCATTATTAGAACCTGCTCATGGATATATTATCATGCAAAAGATTGAAGAATTAAGCAATAACCAAGTTAAGATAGCAGCAGGGACACTCTATGGGGCTATTGAGAATTTGCTTAAACAAAAATTAATACAATCGGTTAAAAGCGACGATACTCGTCGAAAAGTTTATGTTATTACTGAAAAAGGAAAAGAAGTTTTGTTATTAGACTTTGAAAGAATGAATCATTTGACTAGAATAACAAAAAGCCTGTTAAAACTATAATTCAGGAGGATTATGATGAGAAAATTTAAATTTTTTATAGATTATGACAAAGAAGAAAAATGGTTAAATGATATGGCTAGAAGTGGATATGAATTAGAAGATGTACGTTTTGGATATAAATTTCGTTCTACAAAAGCAGAAAATGCTACAATAAGAATTGATTATAGATCTTTTAAAAATAAAGAGGATTTTATTGACTACTGCTCTCTGTTTGAAGATAGCGGTTGGAACCATATAGCTGGTACTAAACATTCAGGAACACAATACTTCAAAAAAATTGGAAAAAATAGTGAAGAGGACATTTTTTCTGATAACATGTCTAAAGCAGCAAGATACAAAAGATTATCTGATATGTGGCTAATGCTCGGAATATCATACTTTCCAATTTTTATAGCTCTTAAATCTACGAAAACTATTGATATTAATGCAATATATAATCCTAAACTTCTCTACTATACTCAAGGATTATGGGAAATGAATGGTTCATTATTTTGGAGAGCTTTTTTATTTGAAACACCATTTGCAATTATTAGAGCTTTGGTATGGCTAGGTATTCCTATAGCATTAGTTTTATATTTTTGTTTTTCAATTAAAGCCAACAGTTTATATCATAAACAAAAAAATACAATTAAGTAGTGTAAGAATAAGATTTTGATAATGAAGAAAATTTAAAAGATGCATAATAAGGATTACTTATATTATGTAGGAAGGTGTTCAATATGTCTGACTTTAACAAGGATAATAACAGAGAAAATAAGAAGGGTGCTTACATTGGTGTTGGTATCGCTTTAGGTGCTGCACTGGGAGTATTATTCGACAATATAGCTATTGGTATTGCTTTAGGAGTTGCTATTGGAGCAGCAATTAATGGGAATGTGGAGAAGAAAAATAGAAAATGGCAGTAAAATTGTGAATAAAATCTGTTTATAGTTAAAACACAATTTTTATATTTTACGAACTAAGGGAACCTCTCAGAGTTCCCTTTAATTATGTCAAATATCAACTTTACTATCTAAAGAACGTTACTTTTAGACTACAAATATGCAAATCAGAACTATTTTATGCATAATAAAAAACCTTGGAAATCCAAGGTTCTTATTTTGGGTGCGCCCAGAGAGATTCGAGCTCCCGACCTTCTGATTCGCAGTTACCTAAGATATATATTCGATCGAAAATAGTAACTTTTAGTTCCTAGTGTTACCTTTAGTAAAAGGATATTAAAAAAGACGATATCCATTGCTTTATATTTTCATGCGAATATAAAAATCTTAAAGTGAAGACTAAAGATGAATGTGATTGTATTCATAGGCAGCAGCTGAAAAAGGAAGTGTATGATTATGCTTTCTTTTTTTGTGTGTAGATAATAATGTCTTGACGATAAAAAGTATTTTTACTAATAAAAAGTAAGATATGTGATTTATAGCAAGGCGGAATATTTTTAACTTAATAAAAAAGTGTGACAGTTTATATGACGTAAGCATAATATATATCAAAGTATGAATATTTTTAGGAGGAATATACAATGCTTCCAGGTTCGGATTTCGTTCGTCAGTCATTGGAGTTACATCTTTTTTTTGCAAGAATAATGAAGGAACACTCATTTTTTCTAGAATTGGGATTTACACCTAGAGACACGAATTTTACTCAGAAAGCAGATGATTTTCGAAGAGAGTTTGATATGCTATTAGGAGATGTCATTTCTCTTTCGAATGGCATTGTCAGTACTGCTGTACTTCAATCAGGCGAAGTAATAACACCATATACACTTAGAGCAGAAATGGCGTCATCATATTTTACAGGAGTGAGGATACCAATTGAATTGACACAAGCAGAAGCAGGATTAATGGGAGGCGGATTAATGGCAGTCAACCCGATGTATGAGCAAAGAGTATTTTTAATTAATCAAAGGGCTATAAGTTTAACCACCGCATTAATACAGTTTAAAGCTACAATTTTATCTAATGTTTTATCCTGTAAAATGTTTACAATCAATTATCCATTATTAATAGATCATATAATGAGAGAAGCTAAGTTTTATTTGGGAATGCTTCAAAGACTACAAAATAGAGAAATTATAGACATTGAAAGAGAAGCTATGGAGCAGGAATTATTCTGGAATAGAATTATGGCAGAACATGCAAAGTTTATTCGAGGATTACTTGATCCTACAGAAAATGAGCTAATTAATACAGCCAACGATTTTAGTAATGAGTTTGACAAATTGATAGAGGAAACAAAAGCAGCTATGGATAGGACTATACCAATGGAAAAGATCACAGATGATAGTTTCAAAGCCACAAAAGCAATTCGAGACTTTAAGGCGCAAGGAACGCAAGGGCTAATTGAATGTAAGATCAAGTCAATTATAATTCCGCTATTGGGAGATCATACATTACGTGAAGCAAATCATTATTTAAGACTTTTAAAAATATTTAAGAAATAATATAGAATTAGCCTGTCGGATTATTTTATGCTGACAGGCTAATTTTAGGCTTTTTTAAGTAATATACGAGTTTCAAAGTTCGTAAGAATAGCAGTAATTTTGTGTCTTGATTTTGTAAAATATATCCTCAAAACATAATTGTGTCGTGAGACAACAGAAGTAGATGTCCTTTGACACATGAAATCAATAAAATTCTTCACGTGTTACTACATAATAAATAAAGAATGCGTCACAATCGGGCAGGAAATCCCTCCCCTACTGCTGTGATCAATACTTTGTAGGGATCGGCGCCCTCTGTCAAGTCCAACATGGTTTACACTTTTGAAAGGTACATGGTTTACACTTTTCTTCGAATACGTTTAGAAATTATTAATCCTTCGTCGGTGTTAACCCGTGCTATACTGAATTCTCCGTAGTTGATAGATATAATGTGGTTGTCTATTGTTTCTAGCTGAACATACCTATTAGCAAAGGATTCGCTAAAATAATATTTAAAGCCATTTATTCTAATATAACCCTTATAATCAACCTTGATAATATTGGCCCCACTGTATTCAGGCTCTTTTGGCACTCTAGGCATCTTTCTAATGCTAGGTTTGTAGTGATCTGCAGGTACGTCTAGGTTTAGAGCATGATGTGGTCGTATGTAGTTATACACATATCGCCACTTATCGAATTTCTCCTGAGCATCTAGAATATCTTCGATTTGCTGACGGGCTAGGAGTTCTTTAGAAAGAGTACGATGAAATCGCTCTTCTTTGCCCTGGGTTTGAGGTCTATAGGGGCGTATGTGGATAGGTAATATCCCAAGCTGCATCAGCCAAATTTCGAACAGCGTATAACCGTTTTTTGAATCTCCCCAAGGATTGCCATTGTCACACAAGATATCTTTTGGTAGCCCAAACTCTGTGAATAGACGTGTAAAACTCTCAAAGACTCCAGGTCCTTGCTCGTTGCTCTTGGCATCCAAGCAGAGTGAATAGCGGGTACAATCATCCAGCACTGTAAGGGGATAACATCTATTACCGTCGGTCATACCAAAATGACCTTTAAAATCAACTTGCCATAAGTCATTTGGATAGTCTCGTTCGAAGCGAATGAGGGGCTTTTGTGGTTTAGATTTTTCTATTTCCACATAATTATTGCGCTTTAACACATTTGCAAATGTTGTTCTTGAGGGAAGATCTTTCATACCTTGATTTTCAAGGAGTCGCTTTAGGGTACTTGGGCCCCATTCGGGATATTGTGTACGTTTTTCAAGAATCTTTTCTTCAATTACTTTTGCGATTTATTGTTATATCGCATTTTTCTACAACTGCGTATTAATTGTATTACTATATAATATAAGAGTATTATTGCGTCTTATTTTTGTTGCAGCCTAATTAAAGCTAGCATTCATAACCTGCATTAGTGAGCTTTATATTTACAAGTCCTAAATTTTCCCTCAATCCAAAATGTTGCCTCATTCGTTCGAAATCTTAGTAAATAACATTTAGGATCTTCAATCCCTTTCTTGAAGAAATTTCTATCACAATCATTATCAAATTTTCTTTTCTCATCCATGTCTGTTACTATTGCAACATCACCAATCAGTGTGACACTGTCACCACCAAGATAATAGCAAACACTCGCTTTAGTATTATTTTCAAAATGAGTTGCTTTTCCATTTAAATGAGATCTTTTTGATGTCATAAAATAGATTTCGAAAAAGTCATTATTTCTGACTTTTGTTATGGTACATATACGTGGATACCCCTTTTCATTAACAGAAGCAAGCGTTACAACTGCACACTTTTCTAATAATTGAGAAGCCTTTTCTTCGATTTCTTTAATTCTTTCCTTTTGAAGTTCATTAGCTGTTTTCTTCATAGTTCTCACTCCCTTTATTAAACAGATTATATGAATTTTCTTTACTACACAGCATATAACAATCACGAATTAATTATATTATACAGAATATGGGTTTTCTTTGTATATCCGTTAATGGCTTCTTTTTCTTGTTTTGAACAACTTCTTGGTATCATACTTAGGAATTGATCTATAGCTATTCATATACTTCATAGCATTTTCTTTGTACGTAGCCCCAAGGAGGAGATCTTTCCCTTTTGGCCTTAATCAGATTTCCATATCTTAGAAAAATAAAGGAATTTTCTATTGTTTTGTCGTATTTTCTTTAAATATAATCTGTTTATACAGAGAAGAAAGAATAGGGATACATTGATTTAGCGCCTACTCTCAAAATAATCTTTTCGGAATATCGGAAGCAAATGACTAATTAAATTGGTTAATTATTTGACTGCCGTTAAGGGGGAAAATATGGATTACGTTCAGTATGTATTAAACATCTTAATCGTTCTCTTTGTATACATAGTCATTGTGAAGATTTATATGGAAGTAGCAAATTATGTGGGTGAACGATTGGGGATTGGACAGTTCGTTATAGGCCTTTGTAAAAAAATGAGAAGAGATAAATAAATTGAAGATGAAATGAGCTAACGAAGATTATTTACATTTTGCGGGGTGATTAGATGTCCATAAAATTTTGCAATTATATCAATCAACATGGATTCACAGATGACTTTTTAAAAGTTTATGACTTTTTAAAAAGAATAAATCAGGAAAATGTAACAACGCCGAACTTCTTATGGGGTAGATGGGAATGGATGTTTTCACTGCCTTATCTTAACAAAAGCTTTTTAAACAGAATTGGAATGTGGAAAGATGATGAAAAAATTGTAGCGTTAGCAACATATGAAACTGATATTGATGAAGCCTATATTTGTGTGGATAAAGATTATCATTTTCTTAAAGAAGATATTTTAAACTATGTGCAGCATCATTTTAGTGGTGAGCATAAAGTGCTTATTGATGACAATGATCATGGGTTTCAACGCATTGCCATTGCTCATGGCTACAGACCAACACAAAGCAAACAATGTACTGCAAGGATAGATATTGACGATAATATTTCTTATCAGCTGCCCCAGGGATTTCGTGTTGTAAGCCTTGCAGAAAGATTTGATTTATATGAATACAGTAAAGTCTTATGGCGAGGATTCAATCATGATGGCGAACCTCCGAAAACAGGGGAACACATGCTTGATATAAAAAATCAGTTTGCTGGCCCCCATGTAAACCTTGAACATAAGATAGCAGTTGTTGCACCGAATGGAGAATTTGTTTCCTATTGTGGAATGTGGTATGAGCGTAATACGGATTATGCCCTTGTAGAACCTGTGGCAACAGATCCTCAATATCGAATGATGGGACTTGGAAAGGCGGCAGTACTTGAAGCTGTTATGCGTTGTGGAAAACTCGGAGCAAAACGAGCATATGTAGGTTCATCACAACAATTTTATTATAATATTGGTTTTTATCCTGTTTCAACCGAAACCTTTTGGTGCAGAAAATAGCTTGTGCAAAAGAAAATGCTTCCTGTTGTGCTCCAGACTGTGTGAAAACTAAGAATGTAGTTTGAAGATTATTCTTGCCAATCCTTACATACATCTATCCAAGAGTCGGCATTTGAGTATTGTTCAAGCTCATCAATGGTAAGTTCAATAGCACTGTTGCTACTACCACATGCTGGGAAGACTGTTGTAAATCTTTTGAGAGATATATCAAGATAAGTAACGACTCCATCTTTTACTCCGAATGGACAGACCCCACCAATAGCATGTCCTGTAAGGGTGAGTACCTCGTCAGCAGTTAACATTTTTCCTTTTGTTCCAAACTGCAATTTATACTTTGAATTGTCAATTTTTGCATCGCCTGCTGCAACAATTAAAATGCATTTAGTATCTATCATAAACGATAGTGTCTTTGCAATTCTTTTTGGCTCACAGTTTAATGCTTGAGCTGCTAATTCCACAGTTGCACTTGAAACGTCAAACTCAAGTATCTTATTCTCCATATTCCATTGTTTGAAATATTCCTTAACTTTTTCAATAGCCATTTTATTTCTCCTTTACATTATTTGAATAGGCATTGTTTCACATTATCATACAATTACGAATTAATTCTATTATACAGAATATGGGTATTCTTTGCATATAGATGAAATAATATAATTTTCAACGCAATTTTAAACAGCGCCTAAATTGAAATTCTAATTTCTTTTTTTTTATCTATGAATAATCTCTTGGTTTCATACTCAGACATGAGTCTGTAACCAAGAGATTATTCATGAGCATTTTTCTTGGATGTAACCCCAAAGGGTAAGAGTAAATGTTTAGGGATATAAAAATAAGCGAGGCTATTAAGCAAAGATAGCGAGTAAGAAGGGTTCTGTCTAGGTGTATTAGAGGTCATAAGGAAATGATACAGGATAGAAGCAGAAAAATGTCGAAATTACTTAGAATATTAAGAAAAGATGGGAAAAAGAGATATAATTTTAAAAAATATCAAAATATATCGTTTAATAAATTTGATATTATATGTTAAATATTATATAGTTAATACTATGTAGTTGATATTATATATTTGATCAAATATATAATATCAACTTTATTTTAATATCTTTTGTTTATTTAAAACAACATTTTATATTGAGTATTGCTACTTAAAAATTAAAATATTAAAGAAAATTTAAAAGAAAAGGAGAGAGACGTATGAAACAGGCTTTAGAAGGTATTAAAGTGTTGGATTTGACAAGAGTGCTGGCAGGACCCTATGCTACCATGGTAATGGCTGATATGGGTGCAGATGTAATTAAGATTGAAGCCCCTGAGGTAGGGGATGATTCAAGACAATTTGGTCCCTATATCCAGAATGAAAGCGCCTATTTTATGAGCTTAAACCGAAATAAAAGAAGTATTACATTGAATCTAAAAGCACCTAAAGCGAAGGAACTATTTATAGAAATGGTGAAGAAGGCAGATGTGGTGGTAGAGAACTACAGACCAGGAACAATGGAGAAATTAGGCTTGGGCTATGAAGAATTAAAGAAAATAAACCCTAGAATTATCTATGCCGCTTCATCAGGATTCGGTCACTCTGGACCTTATAGCAAGAGAGCTGCTTATGATGCCGTTGTACAGGCAATGGGAGGTATCATGAGTATCACAGGACCAAAGGGTGGTAAGCCAACGAGAGTAGGTCCATCCATCGGAGATGTAACAGCAGGGTTATTTACAGCCATTGGCGTCTTGGCAGCCTTAAATTATCGTAACAATACAGGCGTAGGACAAAAGGTGGATGTGGCCATGTTAGATTGCCAGGTGGCAATCCTGGAGAATGCCATTGCCAGATATGTGGTTACGGGAGAAGCACCAAAGCCAGCAGGAAACCGTCACAGCTCCATTACGCCATTTGAGCCATTTGAAACCATCGATGGAGAAATCATGATTGCAGCAGGAAATGATGCATTATTTGTGAAGATGTGTGAAGTATTTGGAACAGAGGAATGGGCCCAGGATGAGCGATTTAAAACCAATCCATTAAGAACGAAGCATGTAGAAGAATTGGTGCCGCTGATTACTGAGGTTACAAGAACAAAAACAACAAAAGAGTGGCAGGACCTACTGGACAAGGCAGGGGTACCAAACGGACCAATCAATACGATTGATAAGGTGATGGAAGATCCTCAAGTATTGGCCAGAGATATGATCATAGAAGTAGATCATCCTGTGGCAGGCCACTTAAAAATGGCAGGAGTACCCATCAAGATGAGTGAAACCCAAGGTATCGTACGTACCCATGCACCACTGCTGGGGCAGCATACAGAAGAGATCCTAAAGGAACTATTGGGTATGAGTACAGAAGAAATTGATGCTTTAAAGAAAGAAAATATTTTCTAGATTTAGGAACAAGCATTTAATCAACAAGTCAAGTGGATTATTGAGAGCCAATATAAAGAGCTCTAGTATTTTCATAAGGAGATTGAAAAGAGTCTCTTAAGGTGCTGTTTTTTCATAAGTCCAATATTTGTATAGGAGGTTAGTAAACATGGCAATCAACAGATTAGAAGATTTGCGTAAGCGTAGAGAGAAAATTGCGCTTGGTGGCGGTCAAAAGAGAATCGATAAGCAGCATGAATCCGGGAAATTAACAGCTAGAGAAAGAATGAACCTACTATTTGATGCAGGAACATTCGTTGAGTTAGATGCTTTTGTAACCCACCGATGTGTAAACTTCGGTATGGAGAAAGTTGAGTCTCCAGGCGAAGGTGTTGTAACAGGATACGGTATGGTTGACGGAAGATTGGTTTATGCCTATGCCCAAGACTTTACAGTAGTTGGTGGCTCCCTTGGAGAAATGCATGCAGCGAAAATCTGTAAGGTGTTAGACAATGCATTAAAGGTTGGCGCGCCAGTGGTTGGCTTAAATGACTCTGGTGGTGCAAGAATCCAAGAAGCAGTAGATGCTTTATCTGGATACGGAAAGATCTTCTATAGAAACACAATTGCATCTGGGGTAGTACCACAAATCTCTGCCATCATGGGACCTTGTGCTGGTGGTGCCGTATATTCTCCAGCAATCACAGACTTTATCTACATGGTTGAGAAGACAAGCCAGATGTTCATCACTGGACCACAGGTAATCAAGACAGTAACAGGTGAAGAAGTAACGGCTGAGGATCTTGGTGGTGCAATGACCCATAATACAACCAGTGGGGTAGCTCACTTCGTAGCGTCAAATGATGAAGATTGTATTGCACAGATTAGAAGACTATTAAGCTTCTTACCATCAAACAACATGGAGACTGCACCATTCTATGAGACAGAAGATGACATCAACAGATTAATTCCAGAACTTGATGATATCCTACCAGACAATGCAAACAAGCCATACGATATGTTTGATGTGATTTCTAAGATTGTAGATGACGGCGATTACTATGAGTATCAACCATATTTTGCAAAGAATATCATCACTTGTTTTGCAAGAATCAACGGACAATCTGTTGGTATCATTGCAAACCAACCAAAGTTCCTTGCAGGCTGCTTAGATATCAATGCATCGGATAAGGCAGCTAGATTCATCAGAACTTGTGATGCGTATAACATTCCATTATTAAATATCGTTGACGTACCTGGATTCTTACCAGGAACAAACCAAGAATATGGTGGAATCATTCGACATGGTGCGAAGATGCTTTATGCATACAGTGAAGCAACAGTGCCAAAGGTAACATTAATCGTAAGAAAAGCTTATGGTGGATCTTACTTAGCAATGTGTTCTAAAGATTTAGGTGCGGATATCGTTCTTGCTTGGCCACAAGCTGAAATCGCAGTTATGGGCCCACAAGGTGCAGCAAACATTATCTTCAAGGATGAAATCGCAAAAGCTGCAGATCCAGTAGCAGAAAGAGCTAAGAAAGTCGCTGAGTACACGGACGAATTTGCCACACCATACAAGGCTGCTGAAAGAGGATTCGTTGATGATGTAATCGAACCAAATGCAACAAGACCTAGACTCGTAGATGCGTTTAACATGCTTGCATCAAAGAGAGAGAACAGACCAGCGAAGAAGCACGGAAATATTCCGCTATAAGATAGAAGACAGACACCACTGAAGTCCAAGAAAAAGAGGTGATATCATTGTTCGGTGAAACGATAAGTTTTGGAGAAGGTTTGATCGTTACGGGATTAGGTATGGGTGTTACCTTCGTAACGTTGATCGCACTTTCTTTCCTACTAGACCTTTTAAGAATGCTGTTCTACAAAGAGCCTCAAAAGGCGCCGGTTCAGGTTGTAGAGAGTGCACCTGTTGTTGAGGAAACTGTAGAAGAAGGAAATGAGGAAGAACTGATTGCAGTCATTTCTGCGGCTGTTGCGGCTAGCCTGCAAACATCTACTCACAATATCATAGTAAGAAACATTGTAAGGGTTGGAGATCAATCTCCTACATGGAACAGACTGGGTAAAGTAGAGCAGATGGGCAGTAGATTTTAATTATAGATAGGTGCTTGTAAATATTAGATGATTATTCAAAAGATCTGACACCATAGGGGGATTTTAGTTTCCCCATGATAAAATCAGAGAAGAGCGTACGCTTTATTGCGCAGGAATATGTATTTCCAGGGACTGAAGTTTCTGGCTACAGGATATAGGAAAGATTAACCTATACAAACGGATATCTATAAAATTATTATTTAGTAGTAATGAATGAATTTGAAGGAGGATAACGAAAATGAAAAAGTTTAATATAACTGTAAATGGAAACACATATGAAGTTGAAGTAGAAGAAATTGGTGGCGTTTCTGCTCCTGCACCAGCAGCAAGACCAGCGGCAGCTCCAGCTCCAGCAGCGGCTCCTAAAGCAGCAGCACCAAAGGCAGTGCCAGCAGGTGGAAAGTCCATCACTGCACCAATGCCAGGAACAATCCTTGATATCAAGATAAAAGAAGGCGATACAGTAAAATCAGGACAAGTATTGGTAATCTTAGAAGCAATGAAGATGGAAAATGAAATCATGGCACCAGCAGATGGAAAAGTTGTATCTATCAGTACAAACAAAGGTGCATCTGTAAATGCAGGA
>NZ_JACHEN010000033.1 GCF_014205875.1 Anaerosolibacter carboniphilus | reverse complement strand
CACCTCACTTTATATATTCTACATTAACTTCGTAATCCCTTTTTGACACATAAAAAATATCCACCCTTTCGGGTGGACTTTGTCAACAGTCTCAATAAATACAGACCCAACAAGGGTCTGTATTTATTAACAACCTAAAGAAGGATATGTCGTAGATGAATTCTAGTCTATGAATGCTATTGACCAATCGTTAAGTTGTAGTATAATAGAAATTGTTACTAAATCGTGATACAGAATGATAGGTGATGGAGCTCGCCTTTAACCATTGCATGAAGTGCAATTAATGGCTCCTACTTCGGCTATACTAGCCTTAGTAGGAGTTTTTTGTGTTTTTGTCAAGTTTTTTTAACTATGTTCTGTAGCATAGGAAAGAGCATATTTGCAGAGGAGGCAGTAAGGTATGGCACTTAGTCTAAGCTTAATTATTTTACTTGGGTTAGCAGCAAACAAAGTTTTTGACAAGCTCAAGCTGCCTGGTTTATTGGGCATGTTGATTTTGGGAGTTGTGATTGGTCCCTATGGATTGGATTTCATCGGAAAGGATATACTTAATATTTCATCGGAGTTAAGAAAAATTGCACTTATTGTTATCTTACTTAGGGCTGGGTTGGGCATCAAAAAAGAAACTCTTAATAAAGTGGGGGTACCTGCAATCAAGATGAGCTGCATTCCAGGCTTATTTGAAGGTTTTACTATTCTGCTGACTGCCAGCTATCTGCTTGGAATAACAAAGGTAGAGGCGGGAATGTTGGGATTTATTATAGCCGCGGTATCCCCAGCCGTGGTAGTGCCATCAATGCTTAGTTTTATCCAAAGAAAGATGGGAGAAAAAAAGGGAATTCCAACATTGATATTGGCAGGAGCCTCGATTGATGATGTTTTTGCGATTACGCTATTCTCTACTTTCTTGGGATTATATGGGGGCAGCAATATTAATGTGGCAAGAAAGGTTTTAGATATACCTATTTCTATCGCTTTAGGCATTTTGCTAGGCCTTGTTATAGCTGTAGGCATCGTTACCATCTTTCAAAGCTTTCATATTCGTGATACGAAGAAAGCACTCATTATTTTAGGTACAGCCATTGTTCTTACAAGCTTAGAAGATGCATTAAAGAATATTATACCCATAGCAAGTCTTTTGGGTGTAATGACCATTGGATTTATTATATTGGAGAAACAGCCCAAGGTGGCAAACCGCCTGGCTGAAAAGTTTAATAAGATATGGGTGTTCGCTGAACTGTTGTTATTTGTTCTCGTTGGTGCCCAAGTAAATATTTACGTAGCGCTGGATTCAGGGCTAATAGGCCTCATGATTATTGCAATCGGACTCATCGCCAGAAGTATTGGAGTATTAGTGTCGGTGGCAGGAACAAACTTGAACTGGAAGGAAAGATTCTTCTGTGTATTTGCTTATATCCCTAAGGCAACGGTACAAGCAGCTATTGGGGCGGTACCATTGGCAGCAGGTATACCATCAGGAGATATCATCCTTGCGATTTCAGTATTATCCATCCTTATAACGGCTCCATTGGGAGCAATAGCGATTAAGACTACAGGAGAAAAATGGCTTAGCATGGACGTATAGATTTTCATGTTTTTAAACATAAGGGCATCGAGAGAAGCTGACGATTACTTGGAGCTTCATTTGCTTGTATGAGATAAATAAAGGCTATTAAATGACACTATGAGTTACCTAACGAATATTGGTCTCATAGTGTTTGCTATTTTTGTCATTATTAAGACTGTTTAATTATCTGGCATATCATGTTAAGCCATGGAATAATTTCAAGAATTTATTTTTGATGAAGAACACTGATGACAGGTGAATATTGTGCAATAAAGACATATAGAAAATTCTTTATGAAAGATTGTGAAGGAAGTTTTTTAAAAATGTCGAAATAGTAATAAAAGTTGTGTAGAAAATTGGCAAAATGCAAGAAAAAGGTCGAGAAATGTAAAATGTCTTTTGAAATTGTGATACTGTTTATTTCTGTACTTGCTGTTCTAGCAATGAATCATTGAAATTATCCAAATAAAGGAGAGAAACTTGCCATGCCAAAATTGTTTTCTATCTTGATTAAGTACTCAATCTATTGGATGCCTTTTGTTATATTTCCAATCATTAGGAACTTTGAAACTGTCGATGCAAACCTAGTCTATACCGTTTTTCCAATGTATATATTTTTACTTTTCGTATTCGATTTATATACAAATACAAGAAGACGCAAAAAAACAGAGAGTCTAGTAAATGCCATAGAAGAAATGGCAAAAGGCAATCTCTGTATAGACATTTCCATAGGTGCTAGTACCAAAAGAAATCTAGATAGAATTGAAGAACTTTTGATTCAGTTGACGAAAATCTATTATAAAAACAACTATAATATAGAAATAATTCATGAAAAACAAAAGCAAATGTTATCCAAATATAAAGAAATAGCTGTATTTTTCATCACGGATACATCAGGGCAACAAATATATAACTCTTTAGGAACAAACTTAGTATATAATGGTGATCGAGAATATTTTAAGAATGCGAAAAAGACAGGTAGACCCCAAACTTCTGATATAGTCATCTCAAAAACAACAAATAAATTGGCAATTGTACTGGCAGTTCCTTATTATAGAAAAGAGGAATTTATGGGGGTTTTCACCACTACAATTGATATGCAATCTGTCAGTACCGCTGAAGAAAAGTTAGGAAATGCTTTATTGGGTACGGCTGGAAGCTTAAAGGAACTAATTCGTTCTTCACAACATCTGGCACAACAAGTGGCAAACTCAGCGGTGGTGCTGTCTAAAATCTCTCAACAATCAGCAGATGCATCGGAGAGCGTTGCTATTTCTTCTTCAGAAGTGGCAAAAAATGCAGATGAACAGTTAACAGAAGTGTTAAGTGTCACATCGGCAATACAACAAGTAGCAGCCAGTATACAAGAAGTTTTGAAGAACACAGAAAGCATTAATCATTCAAGCCAGCAAGCCAATAAAAGTGCTTTGACGGGTGAAGAAAAAGTAAAAAACGCAATGGAAAGCATGACAGATTTAGAAAGAAGCAGTGAAAAAATGAATTTGTCTTTGGATGAAATCAATAAAAGTTCGGCCAAAATGGATGAGATTCTAAAAACAATACAATCGATCGCAGAACAGACCAATCTGTTGGCTCTCAATGCATCGATAGAGGCAGCCAGAGCAGGAGAAGCAGGCAAAGGATTTGCAGTTGTAGCAAATGAGATAAGAAAACTTGCCGAAAACTCTAAAGAATCCACAATGCAGATTAATAATTTGATTCATGAAATTCAATATAAATTGGATGAGACAAACCGAGTAGTAAATGAAGATAATGTGATTGTGCAAACGGGTGCAGAAACTGTAAAGCATGCTGGAAGAGCATTAAGCGAAATTATAGATTTTGTAAATACGATGAATGATCAAGTTGCCTATATAACCGTATCTATCAATGAGGTTGCCCAGACAAGTAAAAATATAGCTTCATCGACAAATATCATTCAGCAAAAAAGCAAAGATGTGTCGGAAGAGATACAGCATGTATCTGCAGCAACAGAAGAACAGACTGCGGCAATGCAGGAGATATCTTCTGCTAGTCAGAATTTAGAAAAATTATCGAAGGACTTACAAACAATGTCGAATCAATTTAAGGTATAAGAAAATATATATCAAATCAATAAATCTACGAAAAGAGTCATCGGGGTATTTGATGACTCTTTTCTGATGCCCTATACCGAGCACATAATCGATGTTTGTCATTGACACATGTAAGGAGATTATTGTTTTCTATTGAAAATAAGGTGATACATTTAAGATCAGCTTTCAACGACTGTCAGCATTTTGACATATTTTTTCATATAAATGTAGTTTTATGTCAACTTTTAGAAGGAAACGATAGCATGTTGTAGAATTATAAGTATTAAGAAAATAGAGTGAAAGAACTGTAAATATCAAGCCATTAGACCTAAGGATTTAATACTTATATTGCGATAGAAAGCAAATAAACTACCCGATTATTTATACAAAAGTGGAAATATACCGATTTTATAATAATGATACTAGCAAACTCACTGAAAGAGAAGGATGCAAAGCCATGGATCTAAGGAATTCTTGATTCTAAGATTGTCAAATTAAGACGTATTTTAAGATTATTCTTTCATAAGAAAGCACCTTAAAGCAGGTGCCTTTTTTGTAGTAAGCGATATTCAAATGATCCTAGGACAGGGAGCTAAAATGATGATCAAAAAAGATATGAAACTTAGTCACACAACGAACAAAGATAGAAATAATTGTTCTAATATCATTAAATTTATGATAAAGCATCCTTTTTCTGTAGTTATTTCGACAGTAATACTTATTGTTTTGATCGAAGTAACAGGATACTATATGCAAAATTATCTTGAGAAAATACTACCATTCGCTAAGGTAACATTTGATGTGGTAATAGATTCAATATTTGCCATTCCTATTCTTATGATTTCGGTGTATTCTATAAGACAATATTTAAAAGTCAGTGAAAATAAAATGAAGGCAGAAGAGCAATATGAGTCAGTTGTAAATAATATTAAGGAAGTAGTATTTCAAACGGATTCAAATGGGTTATGGGTTTTCTTAAATCCTGCATGGGCTGAAGTTACAGGATATAGTGTTCATGAGAGTTTAGGAAGGAATTTTATTGAGTTCGTTTACCCAGAAGATAGAGAAAAAAACATGGCATTGTTTCAACCATTAATTAAGAGGGAAAAGGAATACTGTAGGCATGAAATACGTTATTTAGCAAAGGGCAGAGAATACTGCTGGATAGAGGTATTTGCCCGACTTACCCTAGACAATGCAGGAAACATCGTTGGCACATCGGGAACACTAATGGATATCACAAAAAGAAAAGCAATGGAGCAAGAACTGATGAATAAGGAAAGGTTACTGCAGAGTGTTGCTGATGCAACGGCTATTCTTTTGACAACTATGGAGCAAGATCAGGCTTTTAACAAAGCCTTAGAGGTCTTAGGCAAGGCGACAATGGCGGATCGAGCCTATATATTTCAGAATCACTTTCATTCTATTACCAAAAAAGAGGTAGTTAGTGAGAAATATGAGTGGTGTAATAAAAACATAGAACCAATAATTGACCATCCTGACTTGCATGAATTTAGCCATGAAAGGCAGGGTATTACGAGGTGGTATGATATATTATCCTCAGGCAACGCAATCAATGATCATGTATGTGATTTGCCTGTCAGCGAGAGAGAAGCTTTGGAGTTAAAAGGTGTAAAAACGCTGGTAGTGGTACCAATATTCGTTGATAATGCTTTTTGGGGCGCATTGGGATTTCATGATTGTTCACAGAATAGAGAATGGACCAACTCAGAAATTGCCCTTCTTTATACAGCAGCAGCAAGCATCGGTGGTGCAATCAAAAGAGCAGAAGATGAAAAACAAATTCAAAGGCTCTTAAGAAATGATTTAAAGCAAACAGTTCAAAGCTTGCAGAATCTGGTATATAAGTGTAAAAAAAATGATAAGGACGAGATATACTTTACACTATTTGAAGGAAAATTGGCGGAGAAGTTCGGGTTGAATACAGATATGGTTTTTGAAAGAAAACTATCAGATATTTTCCGGGAGAAAACCCTAAAGAATATAATAGATTATTTTACGAATGCGTTTAAAGGTCAAATGTGTCATTTTGAATTGCAGTATGAAGGAAAAACATACTATACTTCTTTATCTCCAATTATAAATCATACGCAAGTTGTTGAAGTAGTGGGGTCTGCAATTGATATCACAGATTTAAAGGCGGCAGAAGAACAAATTCGCTATATGGCTTATTATGATACATTGACTGGGTTGCCGAACAGAGCGTTCTTTAAGGAACAACTGAGTTTTTTAATATCCTATGCCTATCGCAACAATAGAATGATGGCGATTATGTTTTTAGACCTTGATCGTTTTAAATTGATTAATGATACCCTGGGGCATGCGGCTGGAGATGAGCTGTTAAAACAAACATCTATTAGATTAAAACAAGTAGTCCATGAGGATGATATGATAGTACGTATGGGTGGAGACGAGTTTGTTATAGTATTCCCTGAAGTGTTTGAAGAAGGAAATATATCTAGACTTGCTCAAAAGATCATAGATGTTTTTAGAGAGCCGTTTAATATTAATGGACATGAGATCTATGTATCTACAAGTATAGGCATTAGTTTGTATCCCTATGATGGAAACGATATGGATTCACTAATTAAAAATGCAGATACGGCGATGTACCGTGCAAAAGAAGATGGTAGGAACAACTATAAATTCTATACTGAGAATATGAATAAGAGAGCCCTTGAAAGACTCGAAATGGAAAATAACTTACGTAAGGCATTAGAGAAAAAAGAGTTATTTATTGTCTATCAACCAAGGATCAATTTAAAAACCAGTAGACTAGTGGGGGCAGAAGCTCTACTTCGTTGGAAACAGCCAACATTAGGATTAGTATCTCCAGTAGAATTTATTCCGGTTGCAGAAGAAACAGGATTAATACATCCAATAGGAAAATGGATTCTATATAGTGCATGTAAACAAGCCAAGAAATGGTATGATAATGGGTATTCTGATTTTAAGGTTTCAGTTAATATATCGGCTGTACAATTTCAAAAAGAGGGCCTGGTGGACATTGTTAGAGAGGTTCTTCTTGAAACGCAATTAACGCCAAGGATGTTGGAACTTGAGATCACTGAAAATACAATTATGCAGAATACAGAAAGGACTGTGGAAACTATTCAAGAGCTTAAAGAGATGGGAATTGAAATATCCATCGATGATTTTGGAACAGGATTCTCTTCTTTGAGTTACATCAAAGAATTTGATTCAGATAATTTGAAAATTGATAAATCCTTTATTAGAGATATTGGATTGAGTGCAAGCAATGAATCCATTATTTGTGCAATCATTAGTATGGCTCATAGTTTGGGAATGTCAATCATAGCTGAGGGCGTGGAGACGATAGAACAGCTAGAGTTTTTAGAAGATAGTGATTGTGATGAAGTACAGGGATACTTATTTAGCAAGCCAGTTTCTCCAGAAGAATTTACAGCGCTTTTGCATAATAGAACAATTCCCACGAATCCTTCGAATACATACGTTGGATGAACTTACTTGAGTAGCTAAAGGGTAGTTAACGATGGGAATAAAACAATTCAAAAAACTAGAAAACGATGAAGGTACTAATACCTATAGAATGAGGGCGCTTTATAGAACATTATGGAGAAATTCCTATATAATTCGTCTCAATCAAGATTAGTATATTGGAAGATTTACTACATGTCAAAGGGCTGAATTTGACCATTTTGCCCTAGAGGTCTATAATCTTAACGTAATTGCTTAATTCAAATTTGAAGCGGGGGACCCAAACGATGGGGCGAATTCCGAAAGGATAGGGTAACTCTTTCAACCCGAGCCCGACAGCTAACCTCGTAGGCATTGAAGGAGAGACCTAGGCTTAGTTAAAACCATAGATCTCTATGGTTTTTTTGTTTTGTTATGGAAAACAATATAATATATGACTGTGCATGAAGGTGAGAATATGAAAAAAGGAATAAAATTTAAAATCATTGGTGCTTTTCTTCTCATATTTGCAGTTTTAGGAATTAGCAGCGTTTGGTCGGTAACTACCTTCAACAGGCTGAGCAATTCTATTGAGAATATTATGCAGTCGAACTATAGGAGTATCGTTGCGGCACAGAATATGATTGTAGCCCTAGAAAGACAGGATAGTTTTGAATTGGCCTATATGTTTTCGTCAGATCAAGTGGCTACCAAGAATTTTAGAGAGAATGAAATAGAGTTTTTGAAGTGGTTATCTAGAGCTGAAGATAATATTACGGAGCCTGGAGAGAAAGAGAATCTTGATCAAATCCACACGCTATATAGTAGATATATTGACGAATTCACAGTACTGGTGGAGATACAAGCGAATAAGGGGGCTAGTGAAGCAAGAATATATTACTATAATGAAATTCTACCATTGTTTGAAGAAACAAAGGATGCATGTAGAAGTCTGCAAAATTTAAATCAAGAGGGAATGATTTTACGAAAGGATGCAGCCCACAGCATTTCTACGAATGCTTCCTATTATACAATTATGGTTTCATCAGCTACCATATTAATTGGTTTGATTATTGCAATATACTTAACCAATAAAATTGTCAATCCGGTATATAACCTTATTGAAAAGACTAGGAAAATTTCGGAGGGAGATTACAGGCAGCAGCTTGATATTAGTGGTAAGGATGAAATCGCTGAACTTGCTCAGGAATTTAATGTAATGGCAAAAAAATTACAATCTTTTGATCAATTAAATGTAAAAAAGTTGATGGATGAAAAACAAAAAGCTGAAGCAATCGTTGAAAGTATCAGTGATGGGATCATTGTTACCAGTGATGAGCACAAACTGCTATTGGTAAATAGAGCTGCGGAAACGGCACTGGGTATCCGAGAGAAAGATGTATTAAATAAGCATTTTCTCGAAGTGATCAAGAGAGAGGATATATTTAATATCATCGATAAGGTTAAGAGCACAGATAGTATGGAGCATTATAAAAAGTATACGGATATAACTGTTAACAATGGAAATGGGAAGAAACACTATCGCTTGAATGTAACACCGATCCGGACAAGAGATGGGGAAAATATAGGCTTTATAACACTCTTGCAAGATATTACAAAACTCAAGGAGGTTGACCAAATTAAATCAGATTTTGTCTCTACGGTATCCCACGAGTTTAGGACACCACTAACATCCATTGGAATGGGGGTGGGTCTTTTGCTTGATGAAACACCAGGTACCATCAATAATGATCAGAGAGAGTTATTGGAAGTCATTCAGGAAGATAGTGATCGACTTAAAAATTTGGTGAGCGATTTGCTGGATCTTTCGAGAATAGAATCGGGTAAAATTCAGATGGATATTGAATCCTATAGTATAAAAGACATTGCAGAAAACGCATCAAAGCCATTTCATATGATTGCAAAAGATAAAAGAATTGATATCCAGCTTGATATGAGGGAGGAACTTTCAAAAGTCAAAGCGGATTTTAATAAGATCTCATTGGTTTTAACAAATCTTATTGGTAACGCGCTAAAATACACAGCTACAGACGGAACAGGAAAAATTGTAATATCTGCCCGTGAAACTGCCAATAAGATGTTGATTTGTGTTTCAGATAATGGAAAAGGCATCCCAGAAGACTATCAACAGAGAATATTTGAGAAATTCATTCAGGTGAAGGATGACAATGGAGAAACACCAGGAGGTACAGGTTTAGGGCTGGCAATCAGCAAAGAAATTGTCAATGCCCACGGTGGCGAAATATGGGTTAAGAGCCAATTGGGTGAAGGTAGTACTTTCTATTTCACTTTGAGTTTAGGGAGATAAGGTAAAGGTGACATGATATGAAAAAGATATTGATAGTAGATGATGAAAAAAATATTATTTTAACGCTGAAAATGTATCTGAAGAAAAATGGATATGACATCCAAGTAGCAACCAATGGCATTGAGGCCTTAGATATTGCACTAGAATATATGCCTGATTTGGTATTCTTAGATATTGTACTCCCTAAAATGAATGGATATTTAGTTTGTGAGGCATTGAAGGATGAAGCGTTAACGAAGAATATTCCAATCATTTTCATGAGTGCAAAAACGCAAACAGAAGATATTGAAAAAGCATTAGCGGTAGGAGGAAGCGATTATATTACAAAACCCTTTACACCGGATCAAATAAAAGAAATATTAGACAAATATCTAAAGGAGGTTCAATAATATGAGCAAAAAAATTTTAGTGGTTGATGATGAAAAAAATATAAGGATGACTTTAACTCATTGTTTTAAGGAGCAAGGATATGAAATCGATATTGCAGTGAATGGGGAAGAAGCATTACAGAAGGTTATGGCTGCTCATTATGACTTAATGTTATTAGACATTAAGATGCCTGGGCTAACAGGGATGCAGGTATTAGAAAAGATCAGAGAGAGAGGCAATAAAATAGATGTCATTATGATGACCGCCTACGGAACGATTGAACGTGCTGTAGAAGCTATGAAACTTGGGGCTATTGATTTTGTTAGCAAGCCATTTACACCAGAGGAGATACGAAATATTGTAAAAGATGTTCTGGAGAGACAAACATTGAAAGAAGAAACCCTTGAAACATTTAAAGATAACATCGGATTTGCAAAGAAATGCATCATTGAGGGCACTTATAGCAAAGCGGAAGAATTTTTAAAAAAAGCGATTATAATGGATGTGAGTGCACCTGAACCCCATAATTTGCTTGGCATCCTTGCAGAGTATCGTAGAGAAATTCAAAAAGCACAGATGCATTATCGCGCTGCCCTTGCACTAGACCCGAGTTACTCGGCTGCTACAAAAAATTTAGAGAGAACTGCCCAATGGAAATATTCACAAAAAGGTATGGAATTAGGAGATGAAGAAAGTGAAAACTAAGCAGGATAGAGACGAATATATTATCGTCATAGGTTGTGGTAGATTGGGTTCACATCTGGCAAGGCTTTTGTCTAAGGCGAGAAAGAGCGTGGTCGTGATCGATAAGGATGAGCATGCTTTTCATAGATTATCCGACGAGTATAGCGGATTTACAATTGAGGCAGATGCAGTTGAAATTGATACGCTATTAAGGGCAAAAATAGATAAAGCAGATGTTGTTGTTACTACCACAAACGATGATAATACCAATCTGATGATTGCGCAAATTGCAAAAACAATATATAAAGTACCAAAGGTCATTGCCCGTTTATTTGAGCCTTCAAGGCAACCGGTATATGAAGAACTAGGCATTGACACCCTTTGTCCTACAATTCTTTCAGCAGAAGCATTAAGAAATACTATTATAGGAGAAGAAACGGGGGATCTAGAATGAATATTGTTATTGTAGGCGGAGGGAAACGAATGCATTTCCTGACGAAATCTTTTGTTTCGAAAGGATACAGTGTTACCATTGTCAATCATGATGCAGATTATTGTAAAAAGTTGGCACGGATGCATCAGGCAAACATTGTCCATGGGGACGGAACAAAACCTTATATTTTGGAAGATGCAGGCGCCGCCTATGCTGATATTGTGATTGCCATGACAACGGAAGATCCAAATAATTTGGTAATCTGCCAGATTGCAGAAAAGATGTTCAAGGTCAAAAAGACCTTTGCCATGGTAAATGATCCCAAGAATATCGACATATTCAAACAATTGGGTGTTAACAATGTTATTAGTACAGCAGATATTATTTCTTCCTTTATAGAGCAAAAGATCTCTATTGATGATATAACGAATCTATTTCCTATTGAAGAGGGAAAAGTTGCGGCAATGGAAATTGAGATAAGCACAAATTTCCCTATCGTTGGTAAACAGCTTAAAGAAATTGAGTTTCCAAGGGATGCGACTATAGGCTGTATTATCAGAGGCGGACAGGCAGTGATTCCAAGAGGAGATACAACAGTTGAAGAAGATGACAAATTGATTATTCTATGTCTTCCGATGGCGCAGTCTGAAGTATTAAAAACACTAAGAGGAAGGACCGATTAATGTGCTGTATATAGAACAGTTGAAGGAAAGGTATCAATTGATTATTGGTTATGTAGGAACGATTATTATGGGGATTGGCCTTGCTTTATTGCTACCGCTGCTGTTGCTGCCCATTTACAGAACGGAAATAAATGAGATTAGCTACTTTGTTGTGCCGTCATTGGTTGCAATTGTATTGGGATATGGCATGAGAAGGATCATGAGGTATGGAGAAGATGCTACTCTGACCTTACATGAGGGTGGCGTTATCGTCCTATTGGCCTGGTGTAGTGCTGCCATAATTTCTGCGATGCCTTTCATTCTGTCTGGCAAATTGAATTTTACTCAAGCTATATTCGAGGCTGTTAGTGGATTGACAACCACAGGTCTTTCTGTGGTCGATGTCACAAAGACCTCCCACATGTTTTTGCTTTGGAGAAGCCTTATGCAGTTTATTGGTGGAGCGGGTCTTGCTGTGATCATGCTGTCTGCCATTATAGGACCCCATGGATTGGGATTATATCATGCAGAGGGAAGGTCTGATAAGCTGCTGCCCAATGTAGCCAGGTCTACAAAACTAATTATGGTTATTTATATAGGCTATATTACTTCTGGAACATTCCTATACATTATAGCAGGAATGCCGTGGTTTGATGCCATCAATCATGCGGTTGCAGCAGTTTCAACGGGAGGTTTTTCAACAGAGCCTGCTAGTATTGGTGCATATCAGAGTTTGCCGATAGAGTTGATTACTATAATTTTGATGTTTTTTGGTACGACAAACTTTGCTGCCCATTATGTTCTTTTAAAGGGCGAAGTAAAAAGATTTTTTCAAATCGGTGAAATAAGATTTATGTTTTTTGCTCTGGCAATAGCGATACCATTAACCGCCTTTTTTTCACTGATTAAACTGTATAATGCAGTAGGCAAAGGGATTCGGGTAGCTGTTTTTGAACTCACATCAGCTTTGACTACAACAGGATTTTCAACGGTAGGCTATGGGGATTGGGACAGCTTTGCAATATTTATTATGATTGCTCTGATGATTATTGGTGGAGGAGCAGGCTCAACGGCTGGTGGACTAAAGCAGTATAGAGTGTATATCATGCTGAAATCCCTTGTATGGAATATCAAAGGCTACTTGCTTCCTCAAAATGTGGTAAGACAAAATTATGTCATTCGACCGGAAGGAAAATACTATGTGTCCCAGGATCATGCTTTAGAGATATCTAACTTTGCGATGTTGTACATGATTACTTATGCAGTAGGTGTGCTTATCCTGCTGGCTCATGGATACTCTTTACAGGACTCAATGTTTGAGTATGCCTCAAGCTTAGGTACAGTGGGTCTGTCTGTAGGGGTAACGGCTTTCGATGCTCCAAAAGTAGTCTTGTGGGCTGAAACTGTAGGAATGTTGTTAGGGAGGCTAGAATTTTTAGTGGTATTCTTCGCAGGATTGAAAATCATCAAGGATATAAGAATTATTGTAAAACGAAAATTTTAGATGAGTTAATGGCTTGAAAGAAATATAGGGATGGAAAGTAAGGTGTTTACAATAGACTTTAGATTAAAACATGAAGATATCAAACTAAATCCTGCGCAGACGCTAGTGATGGGTTTTGCTGCAGTGATTCTAATTGGAGCGATATTGCTAAACTTGCCTATAGCATCGAAAAATGGTGAAAGTGTAGGCTTTATTAACGCACTTTTTACCTCTGCTTCTGCTGTTTGTGTCACTGGACTTGTAGTTGTAGATACTGGCACATATTGGACGATCTTTGGTCAAGTAATTATATTGCTGCTCATTCAAATAGGTGGGCTAGGTTTTATGACATTGACCACACTGATAGCCTTAGTTTTAGGAAAGAGAATCATGCTGAGAGAAAGACTGGTTATGCAAGAAGCGTTAAATCAGTTTAGTACGGCTGGTGTAGTAAGATTAACGCAACAAATAATCATCACTACTTTTTCCATAGAAGGGGTAGCGGCATTATTGCTATCTATAAGGTTTATTCCTCTTTACGGTTTGGCCAAGGGGATCGGCTATGGGGTGTTTCATTCGATTTCTGCTTTTTGTAATGCTGGTTTTGATTTAATAGGGGACTTTAGAAGTTTAACACCTTTTGTGGAAGATCCTTTAATCAATATTGTAGTAGGAAGTTTGATTATCTTAGGTGGATTAGGATTTGCAGTTGTTATGGAAGTATGGAACAAAAAAAGTTTCAAAAACTTCTCACTTCATACGAAGCTGGTTTTATTGATTACAGGCATATTGCTTTCTGTAGGATTTATTGTTATTCTTGTGTTGGAGTACAGTAATCCTGATACAATGGCTGGATTAACATTAAAAGGAAAATTACTCTCGGCTGGTTTTCATTCTATAACGCCAAGAACAGCAGGGTTTAACACATTGCCAACGGATAAACTTACCATGGCTTCAATATTTTTTACCATTGTACTCATGTTCATTGGTGGATCACCAGCTGGTACTGCCGGGGGTGTTAAAACGACTACAGCGGGTGTAATTTTATGGACTATTATTTCTGAAATAAGAGGTAAAGCGGATACAGAGGTATTCAAAAAGAGAATTCCCCGGGAAATTGTCAGCCGGTCTCTGGCGATCATTGGATTAGCTGGAACACTTGTCATAATTGTTACAATGATGCTATCTATTACAGAAAAAGGACCTAGCTTTTTAGAGATATTCTTTGAGGTGACTTCAGCCTTTGGAACAGTAGGACTGTCATTAGGAATTACATCAAATTTAACGAATATAGGCAAATTACTAATATCATTTACAATGTTTGCTGGTAGGGTGGGACCATTAACAGTAGCATTAGCCTTGGCAAATCAGCAACTAAGAAACAAAGGACATTATAGATATCCAGAAGAAAAAGTAATTGTAGGATAGGGGGAGCAAAATGAAGCAATATGCAGTAATTGGATGTGGACGATTTGGGTCCAGTGTAGCTAGAACGCTTTATGGACTTGGTCACGATGTATTGGCCATAGACCAGGATGAGGATGTTATACAAGACTTGGCAGATTCAGTCACCCATGCGGTACAAATGGATGCGACAGAGGAGAGTTCATTGAAATCTCTCGGGGTAAGAAATTTTGATGTTGCTATTATTGCCATTGGGTCAGATATACAATCTTCTATTTTGATTACGCTATTGACAAAAGAGTTAGGCGTTAAATATGTAGTTGCTAAAGCACAAAATGAACTTCATGCAAAGATCCTCTATAAAACTGGTGCAGATCGAGTCGTACTGCCAGAAAGGGAAATGGGCGTGAGAGTGGCACACAATTTGGTTTCATCAAATATTTTAGACTATATTGAGCTTGCTCCTGACTATAGTATTGCTGAAATAACACCATTGAAAGAGTGGATTGGTAAGAACTTAAAAGATATTGACATGAGAGAAAAATATGGTGTAAATATCATGGCAATCAAGCAAAAGTCAGAGATAAATATCTCCCCAAGTGCACAAGACGTTGTAAGTCATGATGATATCATTGTGGTTGTAGGTCACAACAATGATATCCAGAAAATTGAAAAGAAAAGTTAATATCTTAAATCAAAACTCCTGATGCGAAAGCATTAGGAGTTTTAATGTCATGATAGATTCGAAATTATTTCTATAGTTGTTCGTTTTGTTTCAATAATTTGCAGATTGCAGAAAATTTCTCAGCATTTTCTACATTTCCTAAAAGGCCATAGGCTTTTGACAGCATTTCATAAACTTTAGAATTAGTTGGCTCCATAGACAGTGCTTGTTTAAGGATAATCAGTGCACCTTCCAGATTACCGTGGTTGATTTTCTCATTGCTCAATTGCAGCAAATCGTCAACTGTAGCATGTTGATTAGACATTTCCATTATTTCCGCTAAGACCTGTTTTATTCGATTGGTTGTAAATGGTTTTTGTAAATAAGCAACGGCTCCCAATTGCGTACATTCAACAGCGTTTTTGATGGTTGCAAAGGCCGTTATGACAATAACGGGTGTTTGAATGCCAAGCTCTCTAATTCGACGAAGCACCTCTGTACCGCTGATCTTGGGCATTTTAATATCTAAAAACGCCAAGTCAAACACATCTCTATGAAAAGCTTCCAGGGCTTCCTCACCATTTTCTACATCTACGACGACAAAACCTTCATGTTTAAGACAGGTAGATAATAAGCTTCTAATGTTTTTGGTATCATCGGCTACAAGCACTTTTTTCATGGATAAATCACCTTTCTTTGGTAATTTTATTTGATTTGATATTTAACTAAATATTTGTTGTAAAAATAGGCAATGTAAAGGTGAAACAGCTGCCTTCATCAAGCGTGCTTTCACACCATATGGTTCCACCATGGGCATGTACAATCTCTTTTGCAATGGATAGACCGAGGCCTGTTCCTCTTATCTCTAGATCGGAATTTTCAACTTGGACAAACTGCTCAAAAATCTTATTTACATATTCTTCAGGAATACCTATTCCGGTATCTTCTATAGCAACATGGATCATATCATCTTGGATATACGCTATTATAGAGATCTTATCACCTGATTTCGTATACTTAAGAGCATTGACAATTAAATTGTTGAGAACCCAAGTGATCCTTTCTTGATCAACATATACTTTAGGTAAATCCTGCTCAATTGAATAATACAATTCTACAGCCTTACTTTCTGCTTGTTGATAGAATGGCTTAATGGCGTTTTTAATAATACGATCTATTTCAGCGGGTGCCATATCATATACATATTTTGCAGATTCTAGTTTAGCTAAATGCAACAAATCATCCACCAAATTCGCTAGTTTTTGACAATCCTCTTCCACCGAAGATAGGACATCTTTTTGAGTTTCATTGAGGCTACCGATATTACAGTCTGCCAATAAGCTTGCACCCATCATAACGGATGTGAGCGGTGTTTTAAACTCGTGGGAAATCGTGGATATAAAATTCGTTTTCATTTTTTCAAGTTCTTTCAGTTCCGTTACATTCTGAAAAAGAACTACGATGCCATTCATTTTCGACTCTATATCTTTAACTTTGTTAATAATTACATTAAAGTAATAATATGTGTTGTTTGACTCGTGATAGAAGATGTTTTCTTTATTTTGCATATCATCCCCAGAGAGTATAGATGAAATATAATCATATAATTCACTTATCTTAACAATTTCGAGGAAATGCTTTTTATATGCTTTTACCTCTTGTGTCTGAAAAATATCTTCAAAAGCTTTATTTACGAGTATTATCTTATATTCATTATCTAAAACCATTAAAGGGTCAGCGATGCTTCTAACGATGGCTAGGGACTTACTTTTCTCCATCATTACCTTTCCCAAGGTACTACGTTCAAATGACAAAAGTCTATCTGTCATTTTATTAAATTCCCTCGAAAGCTGTCCGATCTCATCATCTGATACGATGTCAATTCGTGTATCAAGATTTCCAGCTTGAACTTCTTTCATGGATTCTGTTAGTTGTTCTACAGGTCGAGTAAATTTATTGGCAAAGAATTTAGAAACTAAAAAACCGCCAACGGCTGCAATCAAGGAAACAGTTAGAACCAGATAAGTAGAAGTCTGAGCATTCTGTGCTGTACGTTCTTTTCCATGGAACATGGCAGTCTCATTAAGATCCCATAATGCTTGCAAATCGTCCTTAAGCAATAAAAAAATAGGATGGATTGAAATGGTATAGTATTCCATGAGTTGCTCTTGATTTTTTTCATCTGCCATACTAGTTAATTGGTCGAAGGAATTAATGTACTCCATATAATGGTCCTTAATCTGTGCAACGAGTTCTTTTTCACCGGCTTCTGTAACATTATTCTGTTCTTTATAGTACCACATCAGGAATTTATCAATATTTGAGTTGAAATCTTTCAAACCGAGTTCGAGATTGCCACTAGTATAGGTTAATATGGCACTGTCCTGTCTTTCTAGGGCTTCTATCATGTTGTTTATGATTTTTAAGCTTTTGTAGTTATCGGTCAATAACCCGTCTATCGTCTTAGTAAGACCATAGAAGCTAAATACAGAAATCATGCCTACGAGGGCAATTATTATAACAAGACAAAGATAGATCATAGAGAACTTTTGTCGTAAACTTCTCAAATTTTTCACCTGCTTATCGTAAAAGATATACTAAATTAAGTATATATGAATCGTGCCTAAGCTTCAAATATATAAGTAATAAATAATAACAGAGATACAAGGATAAGCGTGTGTACTGGCAAGCATTGAGGAGCAAGTTGGGACAATGGAAGAAATTAGTACAACTGCTCAAGAACTTCAAAGCATGGCAGAAAGTCTTTAGAATATGACTAAGCAGTTCAAAGTAGAATAGATAGCAAGACAAATAAAAACTTTTTAATGATATTATCCTAGTTAAAATTGAAATATACCAAGTAAAGTATAAAAATCATTTTATAAATAACTACACTTGCCAAAACTAGATCAAACCATACACAATGAGATATCCCATACCCGCTCGGTAGACTATAAACTTACCGATGAAAATATTAAATTACATGTTTGTGAAGGAAAAATATGGAATACATAGAATAGAGACTAAATATGATTTTGCTTCAAGAAAGGAAGATGGTTTGTGGAGAATTTTATGATTGGTCAGTACGGAAAATTTGACTATAGCAAGTTTGCTAGAGATTTTAAAGAAAATTTTTATGGGATAGAAGCTTGTTTGTTTGAGAATGAAAATGATGTAGAATACTTAGTAGCAGAAGCAGAAAAAGGTGATTTCAATATTGGAATTCATTTTCCTTTAAGATTTGGAATTTCTAGACTTAGAGATCCGCAATTTTTATCTTTAGATGAAGAAATAAGAAGCAATACATTTAACATTATGGAAAATGAATTTATCTATATTAAAGAAAAGCAAGTAAATCCCAAATATATTCTTTTTCATTTTCCAAAACCAGTAATTTTAGATGAGACTGTTAGCTGGAATAATTGGCGCTTTGCAGATCCTAGTGAGTATGTATTTGAATCACAATATAGGCTCGAAGAGTTTAAGAAGAATAGTTCCTTTTTATTTCAATGGTTGTCTGAAAAAGGAAGACAATATAATTTTATGCCTGTTTTAGAACTGGATGCATTGAATCAGTATGTCTATGAAACACAGTTTATTGAAGAACAGTTAGGTTTATTTCCAAATATAAGAATTTGTCTTGATCTTGGGAGACTCCATCTACAGGATGAAATAGATACTAAATTTAGTGCGATGGATATTATTAAAAAATTCGCCAATTTTACAGAAATAGTTCATCTTTGGAATGTAAGAGTAAACGAAAACATTGACAATAGGCACTATCCTGCTTTACCTAGACTAAAACCAGAGGATGGATGGGCACCGATCGAGAAGTATATAAGACAAATTAAATTACAAAACAAGCATGTAAAAATTATGTTTGAACATAGATCAGATTTAATTTCTGATAAAGATCTAGATGAATGTTACTCTTGGATAAACGATTTGCTAAAATAATGCTAAAGATTTTTTAGAGAATAGATCGATCTATTTTCATGGGATCCTACATAGAATGGTGGTGAAAATTTGAGGGAAGAAAGTACGCTTATTAAACAAATATTAGATTTTGCTCAGGAAGAGAGTAGCGTTAGAGCAGTTGCACTTAATGGTTCAAGGGTTAATCCTAATGTAATCAGAGATATTATGCAGGATTACGACGTTACCTTTTTTATAAGGAATTTTGAAGATATAAGCTATAAAACAAATCCCAATTGGATTAAAAGATTTGGAGAACTTATTATTTTTCAGCAAAATGATTTTAAAGATGGTTCATATGTTTTTCTTATGCAATTTAAGGAGGGTGTTAGAATAGATCTTAGCTTTAAAAATGTCATGAAAGTAGACGAGGTAATAAAAGAAGATTCCCTTACGAAAATATTGCTAGACAAAGATAATATAATCCCTGCATTACCTTTACCGAATGATTACACTTACTATGTAAAAAAACCAGCGCAGAAAGAATATGATACTTTGATGAACGAAGCTTGGTGGATTCAAACCTATATAGCAAAAGCAATATGGAGAGATGAATTGCCACTTGCAAAATATATGTTTGATGTAATCTTAATAGATTGTATACGTACAATTTTATCATGGTACATAGGAATAAATTATGACTGGAATATAAATGTAGGAAAATGTGGCAAATGGTTTAAACGGTTTTTACCAGAGTCAATATATAATGAATTCATAACTTTGTATCCAACTATTGATTATGATGAGATGTGGCATACTCTTTTTGAAGCAGATAAGTTTATACGAAAGATCGGTAGTGTGGTGGCTGAAAAGCTGGGATATACTTATCCAATGAATGATGATATGAATGTAACAGAATATTTGAAAACGGTTCAAGCACTTCCCCAAAATGCAGCTGAGTTTTGTCCTACAAAAGAATTAAATGAAATCTATGTAGAAAATGTGGAAAAACTTTTTGAATAATTTTAGACTATTTCTACACGTATTAAAGCCTACAAATTTATCTTTAATGTAGTTTTATATTTTCCACAGGTTGACAGTTTAAGAAAAATTAAATACAATAATACCAGATCCACACCCGGTGGGATGGGGGAGTACAAAAGAGGGAGTGTTCAAAGGAGCTTGATTATATGTGCGATAACAGAGTAGTAAAATTCGAAAATCCTGTAAGAATATCTGAATTAAACCCAAGGACTACGCTAATAAGAGTAGGTTTTGAAGAGGGAATGAAACTTTGCGACATAGGAGCAGGTACTGGTATATTTTCTTTCCCAGCTACAGAAATAAGTAATGATGATGTTTATGCCCTTGAAATATCGGATAAAATGATAGAGGTACTATCAAGTAGAATGGCTGAACGAAATATTAAAAACCTCAAAGTAAAGAAAGTTGATTCAGACATACTTCCTGTAGAGAGTAATATATGTGATATGGCCATAATGGTGACAGTATTACATGAAATAAAAAATAAAGACTTTATGCTGAATGAGATAATAAGAATTTTAAAGACAAAAGGAAAGCTTATGATCATAGAGTTTCATAAAAGAAAAACACCAATGGGACCACCAATGGAGCATAGAATATCTGAAGAATATGTAGAAGAAATATGCAGCAATAATGGATTAAAAATGATTTCCAAGTTTTCATTGGGAGATAATTTCTACACGGTCGTGTTTGAATCTTAAGGGACTTTAAAAAAGTTTGTGGGTCTGCTATTTATTAGATCTACAAACTTTTTATGATTTCAAGAAGAGCTAGCGTCATATAAGGATATCCCAACCATCGGAGTAACTGACTATGCCATAAATTAGAATAAAGAAAAATGTTAAAACATACATAAGTAAGCTTATAGACATAGAAAAATTTTATGGAGTTGTGGAAAAATAGACAAAAGTAAATGAAGGATAGCTTTGTGCATAGAGTATAGCTCAATCTTTCTATATTATGTAAATGAAAATTTGATTTCATTGTTGGAAATGGTTGACGATTGGGATATAATTTTGAGGAGTGAAAGAAATATAGGAGGCTTTTCAATGGTAAACGATTTATTTATTAATGTACTTTTGCTGATTTCATTTACATCTGTCAGTGGACATATTTTAAAAGAAGTTCCAGAAAGCCTAATTAACAAAACTTATTGGAAGGTACTAATTGGAATTGGTGGCGGAATACTAGGAATATTAATGATGGTCTATACAATACAGGTTGTTGGAACCAATACGCTGTTGGACCTTCGGGCTTTATCAATGATCATGGTGAGTAGTATGGGTGGTCTGATATCTACCATAGTAACAGGATTTATCATTGTTTTGTATCGTGTAGGTTACTTTGGAATAAATCAGTCCTCCGTTTTTGCTGTAGTCCATATATGTTTGTATGTAGTATCTTTTCATATCATCAATAAGAAATTCAAGACATATGAGCAGAATTGGTTTGTGAAACTTGCTGTTGCATTGGTTATTTTAGTTACAACATTTCTTTACTTACTGAGGAATATAGAGGGTCATTATTTAATGATATTTAAATTTGCTATAGTAGTTGTATGTGCCGGAACCCTCGAATACTATCTATTGAAATATACACAGCGATCTAATGCATTATATAGAATCTACAGAAAAGATTCGACAAAAGATTTTCTTACAGGACTTAATAATACAAGGAGCTTTGATAATTTACTGAATATAAGCTTTAATAGAGTAAAGGAAAATAGTGAGAAGCTGTCCTGTTTAATGATTGATATAGACCATTTTAAAAAGGTTAATGATACTTTTGGACATCCTGTTGGAGATGTAGTCTTGAGAGAATTTGCAGATATTCTGAAGAAGAATTGTAGAAATTTCGATATTGTTGGACGAGTAGGAGGAGAAGAGTTTTGTGTTTTGCTTTTAGATTGTGATAGAACTCGATCTTTTGAGATAGGTATGCGGATAAGAGATGCAGTAAAAGAGCATAAATTTCCTATAGGAAATGATAACGTCATCAAAATTTCTGTTTCTATAGGAGTTGCAACCTACCCAGATACTGTAGGAAGATTAGAAGAAATTATGGAGAAGGCTGATGTTGCCTTGTATAAAGCGAAACAAACAGGGCGTGACAAGGTCTGTGAAAATAGTTAGTATTAGGTAAAGATATCAAGAATGAACAAGGGTTGGACTATTCGTTCCGCCCTTGTTTTATTTAGTAATGTAATTGATTGCTTAAACAATGAAAGGTCAAAGAAGATTTGTAGGTCGTCTACTGAGTAAACTCACAAGCCAAACTTAAGACAGGAGTTACTTCACCAATAAATAGATTAAAGAAGCAGGGTTATGCTGTTGCGTTTAACTATAAGGATACGTTAACCGTAGTAAATGAAGGCTACATGCTATGGAGGCATAAAAGAGACTAAGTAGTAGCCTGTCATTGAGCTTGCTCTTGGATCTATTTTCATACAGATCAGTAGAAGCTTTTTGTTTTTATAAAATTTTACCACGTAATTTGGAAAAAGTGTTAATTAATAATTATTATGGGTAAATAAGAAAAATATTAGATCATTTTTAAAATATATTTGTATATTAATGAAGGAGGAATTTTAATGTCAAACATTTACAACAACCCTTACCTAAAAGATTACGGACAGTCTCAAACAGAGAGAATGGCAAGAGAAAGAAATGAGCATGAACGAATGAATAAAATTGAGAGTGGGCTAGCAGCGATTATTGAAGAGCTAAGAATTATTAGAACTAAGATTGACAAAATGGAGAGTTAGGAAGATTAATACATATACTCAGCCGGAAAGACACTAGCTTGAAATGCTGGAGAAATATGGAGCTAAGTACAGATAAGCTAGATCTAAGAAGAAAGCCTAGATACTCTTTGGAGCGTCTGTAAAAAGTTTGTGGGTTTGTTGTTCAGCGAACTCGCAAACTTTTCGTATTTTTGCTCATAATGATGAAGAAGACATTGTTTATGTAATATGGTTCATCATGCTCTTTTCGAAATATGTAACACCTTGCTATCAATAAAACTCACAGGAAAATCGGTTTTATAGAGTCAGCGAAATTACTTTTCAATTTTAGGAGAAGTTCAAGGCAGGAAAGAATTCATTCTAGAAATCGGGTTAACAGCATTATGCAGAATAGGTATTTAATAATAGGTACAACGATACATGCTGGTGTTCTATAAACATACAAATAGTGATTTAAGTCGAGAAATCCTAGATTAGAGTTTTTTATTTTAGTTTTAGTATATTTAGAATGATAATAAAATAGCAACAAGAAGTATACGGTGAAGATTGTGGCTTCAATAAATTGGAAAATACAGATTTATAGTGTATAATACCAGATAAGGATAATTATATTTACAAAGGCGAGGGGAGCTAGGGTATGTTAGAGGGAAGGAAGATAAACCTAAGGTTGATTGAGGATAAAGATATTCCAAGAATGCTTACTTTGATGAATGACTTAAATCATAGGGGAGAATACTTGGGAATCGATTTATACCATGAAACGAAAATACAAAAGCATTATGCAGATGCAGGATTCTGGGAAAATGATTTTGGACGTATGCTAATAACCGATAAGAATGACTGCGTCCTGGGTGCGATCACATTCTTCAAGGGAATGGGTGATAGTGAGGGATATGAGATAGGCTGCCAGATATATAGAAAAGAAGACCGTGGAAAAGGCTACAGTACTGAGGCAATTAAAATTTTTTGTGCATATGTTTTTGCCCTTAAGCCTATTCAGCGACTTCAGGTTTGCACTGCAAGTGAAAATGTGGCAGCTAGAAAAGCTGCAGAAAAATGTGGTTTTATCTATGAAGGGACCATGAGAAAAGCATTCTTTGCAAGGGGAAAATACCATGATCTAGATTTCCTTTCGATGCTTAGAGACGAATGTCCTTTGCTTTCAGAAGTGTTAGAAGATAAATAGCAAATAGAATTTTTCGCCTATTATGTAGATATATATGAATGTAATATACATTCAACTTCGCAAATAATAAAAAATA
The DNA here is from genome assembly GCF_014205875.1 of Anaerosolibacter carboniphilus. GTDB lineage: Bacteria > Bacillota > Clostridia > Peptostreptococcales > Thermotaleaceae > Anaerosolibacter > Anaerosolibacter carboniphilus. The sequence goes on along the minus strand of NZ_JACHEN010000033.1, from coordinate 35,471 downwards.
CTATACTAGGTATACTGTAAAAAAGTTTGTGGGTCTGTTGTTTAATGAACCCACGACTTTTTTTATATTCTAAAAAATAAGCATTTTGAAATGTATATTTGTCGCTATCTCCACTTCATCATTCTCTTTTCAATTTACGTATTCAAAGATATGTAGCATGTATTCTATGTGTTACTGATATATTCATAGATTCTATATCTGTAACCTCATGGAAGGTTGGACATATTATACTATTGCAAGAGGGAATATGAAAGGAGGTGGAGGGGAATGAGAAAAGCAAGTGGTGACACACTGGAAATGCTAATATTTCCAGCTGACCAAATGGGAAAATATAATGAGTTTAAGAAACAATATGGAAATTTGTCTGAAAGACAAATATATAGAGAAATAACAAGGTTAAAAAATGAAGTGTCTCAAGACGTATTAGATAAACACATCAAGAATTTAGATGCTATATCAAAACTGGAAGGATTTATTACCGCAGATCAGAAATCGAGAATAGAGCAGGTCAAATCATTACTAGGTTATAAGAATGCTTCAAGAGCTAACGGCTCACAAAATCTGAGGGTAGAAACTGAGTTTGTATCTGGTACCAGTCTATTATTATGGTTCCTGATTTTGGTTGCGATATGGTAAAAATCAGAGATATACTAGCGCATAAGAGCAATGGAAACTTTGATATGAAAGTAATTTGGTACTAACAGATACATCATAATGACATCACGCAAAGTGGAGTATTGCATATTTTAAATAAATTGAGACTATAAAAAGTTTGTGGGCCCCACAAACTTTTTATAGTCTCAAGAGTAAGCATTAATCACTCAAGTTGTACCTGTGTGTTTTTTATCTCCACTTCATCATTCTCTTTTCAAAATATGCAACTCCTTGATACATTATCGTAGCAAGGACTGCTAGGATGATTACATTGGTCATGACGAGGTCAAGCTTGAACACCTGTCCACCATAGACGATCAGATAACCAATACCCCGATGAACAAAGAAAGGCAGCAGATAGATTTAATAAAACAAGAATACATTATGATACATGGTAAAGAATTAAGTTTATGTGATACAATATAAATAGACAATCGCCAATGGTGAAAGCAGGACAAGGAGGCAGATAAAATGTACCAAAAGCAATTCTATAATCTGATCGCTTTCCTTTTGGCTATAAGCACCCCGTATGTACCTACCTTCTTTTTAGGGATTATTATGTAGAACATTAACATACGGGAGTGAACCATATGAAAAAAACAGAAGAAATGATACAAGAATCAAATATTTGGGCAGGGCTTAATAGACCGAATTTATCCATGTCAGATGCGGATATTGTTGTTTTCGGCATTCCATACGATGGCGGTGTAAGTTTTAGAAGTGGAGCCAAGGATGCACCAGCTGCCCTACGGGAAATCACTTATACCATAGCTCCGACTACAGAGTATTTCGAAGATATTTCCGATCTCAAAATTTTGGACATTGGCGACTTTGCTGAGCCTAACCGTGAGGATTTATTTGCAAGAGTTCAAGATAAGGTATGTGAACTTGTAAAACAAAATAAATTCTTTACAATGATTGGCGGGGATCATTCTACAACTATTCCAGTGCAAAGAGGAATTAATGACGCATTGAAGGAACCCTTTGGAATTATTCATATAGACGCACACTTTGATCTTTGCGATGAGTTAGAAGGAGATACCTTTTCCCATGGTTCAACTGAGCGTAGAGCACTTGAACTCAATAATGTTACCTCGACCGATAACATTTTCTTTATTGGCATTCGTTCTATTGAAATGGATGAATTGGCATTTATGAGAAATCATAAAGTTCACGTTATCAATGCCCATGATTTTCATAACCTTGGCGTCAGCCAAGTAGTGGATATAGTAAAAACTCAGATGGAGGCATTCAATAAAATATATTTAACTCTGGATATTGATTGTTTAGATCCAGCCTATGCAGCAGGAACTGGAACGCCTCAGTTTGGAGGTCTTTACTCACGCGATCTACTGAATCTACTCAAAGGGTTATTTGACCTTCCTATAATTGGTTTTGATATTGTAGAGATTTCACCAAAGTTAGACCCTTCGCTTACTTCACTATTTGCTGGGAGAAAAATTATCACGGAATGCTGGGGACATCATCATAGAAAAATGAACCAGTTGAAATCAAAATAATACACAAAGGCGATGGAGATAATTTTAATGACTCATGAGCCTAGAAAAAACCAAGTACTGAGGAGCCAAACAGAATAAAGAATGTTCTAAAGTTAAGAATTAGCATTACATGATTTTAAGGTGATACATTAGGAAAAACACTGTAGAAGGGCAATTCAGTTTATATTTGCTCTTCTATTTTTATATTTTCTATCTAGGGGTCAAAAGCTCTTATCCTTCTACAGTAGCAACAATATTACATAATGCTAATAGTAGCATGATTAATTATGAAATTTATAGTTTCATAATATTATAGTAGAAAAGATGGTGTAAAATGATGATTACAGTATCTGAAGTTATTAAGAATGGCACTCTAAAGAATTTCCTCATAGTGTGTGGAGTTAGCGGTCTAGGCAATGAGGTTACGAAAACAGGTATCATAGATTATGAATTTGCCATTGAAGGATTCTTTGAGAACAATCAACCATTTGGGTATGGAGATTTTTTAGTTGCCAGTCTTATGTTTACAAATGGAGATGAATCTATACTTTTGAAAATGGTTGAAAAACTGATTGAGCTGAGAGTCAGTGGTTTGGCAGTAAAAAATATATTCTTTAAGACAATACCTAGAAGCGTTGTAGACCTTTGTAATGAAAAGGCATTTCCAATTGTTTTATTTGACAATAGCCTCTATTTTGAGGAAATTATCACTGAAATAGATAATATTATTCAGGTATCAGATTGGGTGAAGCAAATTGAAACCAAAATAGGATTATTGTATCTAAAAGATCTAACACGCCGCGAAGTTGAAGTTATTTCCAAAGAAATGAGGATTTCTCAACGAAAGCATGGTGTTGCATTCTTTATGATTCCAAAGATATCTTTACGGCATTTGAATATGCAGCATATAATAAATAGCTACAGGAATCATCCTTATCATGATGAGAAAATTTCCTTCTTTAAATATCAGCAAGCTTTTGTAGTTATTGTGGCATCTGATAGTGATATAAAACCCAAATTTGAAAAATCTTTTTTGGATATGCTTCATCTAATCGGTATTCAAGTGTCAGATTATTGTGTTGGGATCAGTTCAATTCATGACCCTGTAGGAGAGTTGGATGTTTGCATCAAAGAAGCTATTTGGAGTCAAAAGGTTGCTAGTATTATGGCGGTTGAACGAAAGAAATTTTCTGATATAGGAACTTGGAGCATTTTGTTGTGTAATCAGCAATTTAAACATATAACCCAATACATGGAGCATTATCTCAAATCAATTAAAAATAATTCTTCGGATTCTTCCAAGGAGCTTATAAAAACTGCTATTGCTTATATCAAATGTGAAGGTAATACAAAATTGACAGCTGACAGTCTCTTCATTCATGAAAATACAGTTTGATATCGAATGAACAAGATACGCGAAAAGCTTGATCCAAATGCAAACGATTTTGTCTTTTATGAAAACTTATCTCTAGCCGTTAAGATTTACTTGTTAAATGACCAGACGAACTTTTAGTCGCTACTTTTGTGAATAAACACAAAAGTAGCGACTTTTTTTATTATTCAAAACAATGATGTCCCTTCCAAATTATCTTATTATTAAGTAAAAAAGGAGGTCGTTGATCAAATGCAAAAAATATATGTTTTATCAGAAGAGGATACGAAGCAGCTGCTAGAAATGGACGAAGTTATTGAAGCTATCGAAAATGTTTACAGAGAAAAGTCCAGTGGAAGTGGGAAAGTATTCCCTCTTGTATTCCACGAATTTAAAAGAAGTGTTGCAGACATGGATATTAAGTCTGGAACACTTGATGAAATGAGAGTTTACGGACTAAAACTTGTTTCATGGTTTGGTGATAATCCTTCAAAAGGATTGCCAGCACTGTCTGGAATCGTCATGCTGTTTGATAAGAATACCGGTCTTCCGCTGGGTACCATTAATGCAGAGCATATGACTGGAATGAGAACAGGCGCTGCTGGAGCGATTGGAGCAAAGTATTTAGCAAGAAAAAATTCAGAGGTAATGTTGATGGTGGGTGCGGGACATCAGGCATCTTATCAGATAAGAGCAATACAAACTGTAATCAAAGGAATAAAGAAAGTACTGGTATATGATCCTATGAAGTTCGAATCTGCTGAAAGATTTGTAGATAGATTTGATTACAAATCAGATGGTATCGAATATATTCCAGTCAAAGATTTAGAAACCGCTGTAAGATCATCGGATATTATCGTTACTGCAACGCCATCTAGGAAGCCAATGATTATGAAAGAATGGGTAAAAAAGGGTACCCACTTTAGCTGTATGGGTTCAGACATGTCAGGAAAACAAGAAATTGATGAGAACATACTTAAAGTTGCAAGACTTTTTGCTGATGATATCCCTCAGTCAATAAGCGTTGGAGAATTAGAAATGGGAATTAAGAATGGCGCAATAACTCAAGAAGATATTATTTGTGAAATTGGAGATGTGCTAATAGGAAAATGTGATGGCAGAACATCGGATGATGAGATAACTGTGTTTGATTCTACAGGCATTGGTCTTCAGGATATTGCAGCTGGATATATGGCTATTATGAAAGCGAAAAAAAACAATATGGGCATCGAAGTAGAATTCTAATGCTCAATTAATTTAAGGAGGTTAACCATGAAAATCAGAGATTTTGGTGTTGAAATGTGGATGGCAAAGTATGAGAATGACGCTTTATACAATATTGCAGAAACTTGTGTTGCATCGATCACCGTAGATGAGTTGCTTGCAATAGCAGGTATGAAGGATGAGGCTTTTGAAAAGATTGGCAAAATGAAGATGACCTATGGTGCCATAGAAGGGTCCATGGAACTCCGGTCAGAGATATGTAAATTATATAAACATGTTGAAACAGAAAATGTTACAGTTACCCATGGCACTATAGGGGCAAATGCCCTAGTCTATGATGTCCTTGTAGAACCTAACGATCATGTGATATCTGTTTTACCCACTTATCAACAGCATTATTCTATTCCAGAATCTTTAGGGGCAAAAGTTGATATTTTACCCCTAAGATGGGAAAATGGGTTTCTCCCCGATATTGATGAATTAAAGTCTCTAATAAAGCCGAACACAAAAATGATAAGTATTAATAATCCCAACAATCCCACTGGAGCTGTTATGGGGCTTGATTTACTAAATGAAATCGTGGAGGTCGCAAAAAGTGTTGACGCTTATGTACTCTGTGATGAGGTTTACCGTGGTCTTGATCACGTAGAGGGATTTACTCCATCAATCGTGGATTTATATGATAAGGGTATCAGTACAGCGAGTCTTTCTAAAACATTTTCCCTTGCTGGTCTCAGAATAGGATGGGTAGTTGCACTGAAGGATGTTATTGTCATGGCTAACAAGAGAAGAGACTACAATATTATCAGCTGTGGCATGATTGATGATTATCTCGCTACCATCGCTCTTAAAAATAAGGATACGATACTCACAAGAAGCCTTTCGATTGTAAGAACAAATATTGAAATACTGAATAAATGGGTCAATGAATCAAAACATGTAGAATATATTCGTCCAAAAGGTGGCACGACAGCATTTTTAAAGTATTCAAGGGATATAAAGTCAGAAGAACTCTGCCAAGATATATTTGAAAAAGCTGGAGTTATGTTAGTTCCAGGCACAGCTTTAGATATGGAAGGATATTTAAGGGTAGGTTACGCAAATAGTTCAGAAGTTCTTATTGAAGGTTTAAAAAGGTTAGGAGAATACTTCGACAGATACTGGGCTTAGTATGCTACTCACAAAAGGGGTAAAAAGATGAATTCAAAAAAAGTTACATCACTAATTGGTTTATTTCTTGTCGCCATAATATGGGGATCTACCTTTACTTTTAATAAAATGGCACTTGATGGCTTGACACCCATAAGTCTTATGGCAGCAAGATTTATGATTGCATTCATAATAATGCTGATAATTTTTAGAAAGAAATTTGCCAATATTAGCATTGAAAATTGTACAGGCGGCATTTTCTGTGGACTTGCGTTATTCTTTGCCTTTGTCTTGCAGACATATGGGTTGATGTACACAACTGCTAGCAAACAAGCCTTTTTAAGCGGAGCTTATGTCATTGCCGTACCTTTCCTTACTTGGATAGCTTTTAAAAAAAGACCAAGTATAAAGACGTATTTAGGTGCCGCAATATGTTTCTATGGAATTTCACTACTTTCTTTTAATAAGGATATGAGCATTGGTATTGGAGATACTTTGACGCTAATAAGCAGTGTATTATTTGCGGCTCAAATTGTGATAGCTGGTTATTATATTGAAAAGGAAGATGCCGCCGTAATGGCTACGGTGCAGTTTGGCGTAATGGGCGTTCTATCAACAGTTGCTGTACTCATAATGAAAGATGTTAGTTTTATATCCCTAATTGCTGATATGACATCACCAACTAGTTTATCAGTTATATACCTAGGTATCATCGGAACGGCGGTTGCATATTATCTGCAAATCTTATGTCAAAGATACACAAGTCCAACAGCCACTTCGATTATTCTAAGTATGGAGGCTGTTTTTGGAACTCTGATTGCAGTAGCAATATTAGGTGATGTTTTTACGCTCAAAATGATATTTGGTTCAATTGCTATTCTTGTTTCTATTCTTATTAATGAGTTATAGTGTTTTTTAAGTAAGTTAGAAAGCCATCAGGAATCGCTCCTGATGGCTTTTTTATCTCCACTTCAACTGAGGATTTTTGTATCCGAAAGTGATTATTACGAGCTTTGTGATATGTAAATCTAATCAGGTTAGGATGTTGCAAAAATGAGATGATAGGAATAAGGAAGTGATCAAAATTCAGCTTATAAAATAATGCAGCCATTCTATCATCAAGGGGAGAAAAATTAAATAAGAAAAAACCTCACTTGAAGGATAAGGAATTATCTGCTACAATAGGGATATATTTGAAATATTCAGATTAAAACTAAATGATTATCAGCAAGGGAGATGAAGCTCTCCTAGGATAGCATCCGAAGCGTCTTTCGACTAATAGCTTCTACCGGTATGTATAGAATTGTGTACATTTGGTAGAAGTTTTTTATTTTATGAATAATTAAACAAGGGAAAGGGTGGATGTGTTGTGTGGGCAAAGGTCTTTGCATTGGGTTTAGGAGGATTCATTGGGAGTAATTTAAGATATTGGATTTCAAACTGGGTAATGGAACGTTTTGGACCATATTTTCCCTATGGAACCTTAGCTGTAAATGGCATAGGCTGTTTTATCCTAGGATTTATCACCGTATATGGAAATGAAGCGATTGAAATAACACCTACATTTAGGGTTTTCATAGCTCCAGGAATGGTCGGTGCGTTGACTACATTTTCAACCTTTTCGTTAGAATCGTTTAACCTGATGAGAGAATCAAACTATCTATCAGCAATATTAAATATTGCATTAAATATCTTTATTGGACTTTTCGCTGTAGAGTTAGGTTTTCTTGCTGCAAAAGCTTTTGCTGTTACAGCCAGTGAAGTAGCATAGGAGGATATTTATGAGAGTACAGGGAAAGGGAAAATTAATTAAAATCTATATTTCAGAGAGTCATAAGTATAAAAGCAAGCCGCTACACCATGTTATTGTGGAAAGAGCAAAAAAAGAAGATATGGCAGGGATAACAGTATATAGAGGCATTGAAGGTTTCGGAATGGACCATCATATTCACAGTACTCATATATTAACGCTGTCTGATGATTTGCCGTTGGTTTTGGAGATCGTAGATGCTGCAGAGAAAATAGATCATTTCCTATGTTGTCTAGACGAGTTGATGAAAGAAGGTTTAGTGATGATTGTGGATGATGTGAATATCATCAAGTATTTGAAATAGATTGCACATAAGGAGTATTTAGGGTAGAGATCAAGGCCAGCTCCTATTGTCAGGAGTTAATTAGTTTAACGTATTTAAAATGTTTCTAAAGATAGCCTAAACTATCAATCAATAAATAAAGGAGGATAAGAAAATGAAGATTAAAAATGTATTGGCAAGGGAAATATTAGACTCCAGAGGTAATCCAACCATCGAAGTAGATGTGGTTCTTGAGAATGGAATTATAGGAAGAGCAGCCATACCTTCAGGTGCTTCTACAGGAAGCTTTGAGGCGGTTGAATTAAGGGATGGTGAGAATAATAGATACTTTGGGAAAGGTGTTTTAAAGGCTGTTTGCAACGTTGAAAAGATTATTAAGCCTGCAATTATTGGAGAGAGTGTACTAGATCAAAGGAATATCGATAATCTGTTGATTGATCTTGATGGCACAGTGAATAAAGGTAAGTTAGGCGCCAATGCTATGTTAGGTGTTTCGTTGGCAGTTGCAAAGGCAGCGGCAGCATACCTAAATCTACCACTATATAGATATCTCGGTGGAACCAATGCTATTACAATTCCGGTGCCCATGATGAATATCTTAAATGGTGGGAAACATGCAGATAACAACGTAGACATTCAAGAATTTATGGTCATGCCTACAGGTGCGACTTCATTTAGAGATGCCCTCAGAATATGTGCTGAAGTATATCATAGCCTTAAGGCGTTATTGAAGAAAAATGGTCTTAATACATCTATTGGTGATGAGGGTGGATTTGCACCAAATCTAGCATCTAACGAACAAGCTCTTCAATATATTGTTGAAGCCATTGAAAAAGCAAATTATGAACCGGGAAAAGATGTAATGATTGCCTTAGACCCAGCAGCCTCAGAGTTTTATGTAGCTGGTAAGTATGATTTAGTAGGGCAAGGGGTAGTAATGGACTCGTCTGAACTGATTTCATACTATGAATACTTGATTGGTAAGTATCCTATTATATCCATTGAGGATGGTTTCCACGAGGAAGACTGGCATGCATTCCAAAAAATGAATGATATATTTGGCGATCGTATTCAGATCATGGGGGATGATCTTTATGTTACGAATCCTAATAGATTGCAAAGAGGTATTAAAGAGAGAACTACAAATTCAATTCTTATTAAGCTAAATCAGATAGGAACACTATCTGAGACACTGGATACCATCCAAATGGCACATAGAGCTGGCTATACAACCGTTGTATCCCATCGCTCAGGAGAAACGGAAGACACCACCATTGCTGATTTGGTTGTGGCGGTTAATGCAGGTCAGATTAAAACCGGCGCCCCTGCTCGATCAGAACGGGTAGCAAAATACAATCAGTTGTTAAGAATTGAAGAGCAACTAGGCACAACAGCTACATATCTTGGAAGAAAGTGCTTTTATAACTTGAAATAATAGGTTTTGGGCAACTAAAGCTATATTAATCTGCAGTAGAAAGCCACACTTAAAAATAGTGTGGCTTTTACCATTATTCATTAAACGCACAAACTCTTCTATAACCTCAAAAATAAGCATTTAATACCTAGACTTACGGGTGCTTATTCTCCTTATCTCCACTTCATCATTCTCTTTTCAAAATATGCAACTCCTTGATACATGACCGTAGCTAGGACTGCTAAGATGATTACGCTGGTCATCACAAGATCCAGTTTAAACACCTGACCACCATAGACGATCAGATAACCAATACCTGCCCGGGATACCATGAACTCTCCTACGATAACCCCTACCCAGGATAAGCCTACATTGATCTTAAGTGCATTTACAATGGTCGGTACGCTGGCAGGGAAGACTACTTTCTGGAGTATCTGTTGTTTTGTAGCGCCAAAGGTTTCCAACATTTTTATCTTTTCCTCATCAACTTCCTTAAATCCTCCATACACACCAAGAATCGTAACCACAATGGATACAGCGATTGTGATATGTAACGATACAATGTGGTGACTATTTAGAATTTTAGGACAAATACATGTTAAAATATTTACTTTTTTGGATAATTATAGTAAAATGATATTACTTACAACATTCTGGAAAGAGAGGGCTGCCAAATGAAAAAAATTGTTTTGAAATGGAAAAAAACAAGTGTTAAAGATAGTTCAAGGGTAAGTACTATGTACTGCTTTAAGAGTTGTTCTGTAAATCAAAACTAAAAACTAAACACGAGAAGACTGGCAAAGGTCTTCTCATTTTCTTTTTTAGGAGGGAAAAATACATGGAAGAAATCGAGATTCAGCTTGATATAGAGAAGCAGTACGCAATGCCGAAATATTTGGTAGTTAGACAATTTGAAGATAAAATACTTGTGATTTCTCCAGAAAGTGCAAATTGGTTAGTACTAGAAAATGATGATCAATTATTAATTTTTAATGAATTAAAAAATAACAGTGTTGAAGATGTTATTGCTTTTATGGAAGAAAGAAATATTGAAGAAGAAGACTTAATACATGTATTAACTGAGTTAGAAGCAAAAAAATTTGAAGATAATAATATCACTTTACCTCAACGTAATGGGTTATGTATTTATTTGACTGATGAATGTAATCTAAGGTGTAAGCACTGCTATATGTACTCTGGAACGAAGAAAAATAATGAGCTAACAACCGCTGAAATTCTATCACTATTAGATAACTTTAAGAAGTATAATGGCGAGGTTGTTACTTTCACAGGTGGTGAGGTAGCCCTTAGAGCTGATTTAACTGATATACTAAATTATTCTAAGGGACTTGGACTAAAAAATACACTTCTGACTAATGGTCTCGTTTGGAGTGATGAGTTAATCGATAGAGCAACTCCTTTTATAGATGAAATACAAATCAGTATTGATGGTTATGATGAAAAAAGCAATGCTCAGATAAGAGGAAATGGAAATTTTGAAAAAGTACTATTGGTAGTAGATAAGTTAGTCAAACGTGGGCTAAAAGTGGCTATTGCGATTACACCCACTTTTGAGGAATTAAAAGAGAATAAAGACAAGTATATTGAATTTGGCAAAATGCTGATTCAGCAGTATAATGATAAGCATTTTTACATAAAGTTTAATGCTGAATTACTGGATGGTAGAGATATAGAAGTAAACGAAGTCATAAATAACGAATATTCAGAGCTTATGAAATACGTAATCAATTCATGTTACCCTGAATCATATAGGAATGAATTCATATTAAATCATGAGAACAATACAGTATTTGACAACTGTGGTTATGGCGGCATAACTGTATCTTCAGATGGAGATATATATTTTTGCAATAGGATTCATGAATTAAGAAGCTATGGAAATCTACGATTTTCAAACTTCGATGAGATAATGAATCTTTCAAAGATGGCTATGGAATTATCGAATATAAATAAGCTGAGACCTTGTTGTGACTGCGATTTAAAAAATATTTGTGGTGGAGGCTGCAGAATAAAGTATTTTAAGGATCTAATTGAGCTTTCCAAGCTTGAAAAAAATTCCTATAATAGCTTTAAACCTCGAAAATGTGATGCGAAAGAAAAAGAGAAGTACTATAAATTAATGATAGAGACTAATGAGGATTTCTATCGTTAATAGGGAGATGGTATTTTGAATGATTTAGTGATGTCCATAAATCTTAATGAGACATTAAAGAACAACGTACTGATTGTTGAGTTTTTTCTGGGAAAAATCAAATACATTAAGAATAAGACATTTTCAGGACCTTTAAGAAAGATAAGTCTAGATATATCTGAAAGCAGCAATTTGACTAACGAGCAGCTTATAAGGCTTAAGAATTTAATTGTTCATGATGATGACGCTCAGATTTCAAAGAACAAATATGCTCTAGACCAAGGTCAGTTTTATAAGGTACTAGAATTTATAAAGGAAAATGGCTTGCTTAATTTATATTGTATTTCAAAAGATAAAAAGCATCATTTAGTAGAAGACATTATCTTGAGTAATGCTAACTCTAGAAGAATTATGGAACAGCTTGAAAATTATACATTTTCAAAAACAAACGAATACGTATATGTTAAATTAGTTTCCAGTGAAATCGTGTATAGAGAGAATAAGCTATTCTATCGTTTGAATAAAATAGCACCCGTTGAAGCATTCCATCGAGGTATAAAACGTGAAATAGCAGTAGATAAAGTTAAAGCTATTGAATTATCAAAAATCCAGCCAAACCCTCATGCATACATCTATAAAGAGGAGAATAAGTATCTTTTGAATCTATTTTTTGATTATAATGGTATAGAAATACCGAGCAATAGTAAAATTGAATTTATTAGAGATGATAATGAACAATACTTCCGCGACATTAATAAAGAAGATAAAAAAATAAGAATACTAGAAGAATGTGGGTGGAAGAGGGCAAAAATGAATATATTTTCAAGGGATAATATTTGGAGTATTCAGGTATCCGTTGATAAATTAATTGAAAATGGTTTTACAGTTTTTTGGGAAAATGAGAAGCCCGTGTTACATTCTTCAAATATCCAATACAGCATTTCTTATAATATTAATTGGTTTGAACTTGAATCTACTATAAACATTGGAGATAATTCGTATAATTTAGCCGATTCTATTGATTTGAAAAAAAGAAAGAGACAATATATTGAAGTTGATGATAAAGTGATTTTTTTGCCGGAAATTTTGAATAAGAATAAATTAACTTTAAGCAATCAACAAGATAAATTCATAATAAGTAAACACAATATTAGACAGTTATTTGATTTGTCAGAAGAGCTAAATATTGAAAAAATAGACGGTTATGAGAAGTTTATTGCTTATGATAGTATTGATATTGATGTGCCTGCATATTTAATAAACTTACTACGTGATTATCAGATCGATGGGGTTAAGTGGCTTAAATATCTTTATAAGAATTCATTTGGTGGATGCTTAGGAGATGATATGGGACTTGGAAAAACTCTGCAAGTAATTTCATTTTTGTCTGAACAAGAAATTATGAGTAATAGCTTAATTAATCTTGTAGTTGTTCCAAAATCACTTTTATTTAATTGGGAAAGAGAAATTAGAAGATTCAGTCCGGAAATGAAAGTCATTATGTACCATGGAGACAATAGAAACAGCATAATAAAAAATATACAAAGAAATTGTACAGTGCTAACAACTTATGGAACAATATTAAATGACATAGAAAAAATTAGAGGCTTAAATATTAATTGTTTAATCTTAGATGAAGTACAATACATAAAGAATTCTGTATCCAAGACATATAAAGCGATCAGTAAGTTGAGTGCTAGAATAAAAATAGGTCTTTCTGGAACTCCTTTCGAAAATAATGTAACTGAATTATGGGCATTGATGAATGTCTTAAACCCTGGGCTTTTTGGAAGTAAAAAGGACTTTATAAAAAAATATTCAGATATCAATGATAACAAAAAAGCTCTAATACAATTAAAGAAGATGATCAAGCCATTTATATTGCGAAGAAAAAAGTTAGAAGTTCTTCCAAACCTACCCGAGAAGTTTGAGCAGGAAATTTATTGTGATATGACACATCAACAAAAAGAATTATACGATAGTATTTTAACGAAAATTAGAAATGAAATTAATAGATTACCAACCAGGTACGAAATTAAAGACAATGCTTTAATTCTAGAAGGCTTGTTATATCTAAGGCAGATTTGTTGTCATCCAAAGCTATTGAGGAAAGAACTTAATATAAACAACTGCTATGAATCAGAAAAGTTTGAGCTATTTAAAATTAAGATGGAAGAAATAATGAACAACAAAGGCAAAGTAGTTGTGTTTAGTCAGTTTACTAGTATGCTAAAAATAATGGAAAAATGGATAAAACAAAAAAAATGGAATTATTTTTACCTTGATGGCACAGTAAAAAACCGTCAAAAGATTGTTGAGGGATTTGAGAAATCGAATGAGGGAATCTTTTTGATTAGTTTAAAAGCTGGTGGTGTAGGCTTGAATTTAGTTTCAAGTCAGTATGCTATCATTTATGATCCTTGGTGGAATCCTGCTGTTGAAGATCAAGCAGCTGATAGAATATATAGAATTGGTCAAACAGAAAATGTATTTATCTATAGATTTATTACAGTGGATTCTATAGAAGAAAAAATCCAAGAACTCAAAAAGGTAAAAAATCTAATCTCACTTAGCATTCTAGATGATTTGGATAAACCCAAAAGCATCACAATAGAAGATTTGAAACATATACTGACAGATTAAATATAGTAATTCCAGCTTTTGTAGAAATTTATAGATTTATAGAAGCCATTCTAGATATAGAAAAGTCATCAAGTACTTTTGTTAGGCAGACAACTTGTATAGTTGAAAATATCGAATGAAATAAAGATATCTAAGTACAAGCAGGTATAAATGATTTTTTTACTTCATATTTTAGCACCTATAAATGCTACAGGTGCTTTTTCATTTCCTTTCTAAATAATAGGTCTATTTCGAAATATATCCATTATACCTTAATGTCTAAAGGAGAAAATAGATAATTGCCTGATTATTAAGGTCCCATCCCAATACCTTTATTTCGATAACAGATTTGCTTGGTTCTTCTTTGTACTTTATGATAAAATTCAAATATGAAAAATTTGGTAAAAGCTTATATTTGAGCTAGGAAGGAAAAATGTAATGAAGGATATAACGAAAATAATCGATCTTATTATAAATGGTTATGAGGTGAATATCTTGACTTCAAGAGAGGACAGTATAGAGATAACTTTTCAGATTTAATCACAGATGTAATGGCTATGGCGAATTCAAGTTATATAGGGAATAAATACTTAATTTTGGGAATTAAAGATAAGCCGGGAGAAGATCGTGAGATATGTGGAATTGATGCGAATGAATTTATAGATTCATCCGTTTATCAAAATGTTATTATGCAATACATTGAGCCAGAGCTAAGGGTTGACTATTTCCCTATAAATTATCTGGATAAGAAGCTAGGGGTAGTCATGATCCATGAAGGTAATAACAATAGACCATATATCGTTAAAAAGAAATATAGTTACGGACAAAAGGTACAAGCCTAAATGAGGGTTTATGTAAAGTAAGAAAAGGAAGTCAGAACATATTTGCGAGAAGAGCAGATTTTGATTCATTCTATAATTCAAAGAGATATTTGAAGTTAAAATAATGGAAAATAATCTTATGGCAGTGTACGAAAATATAGGATGTGCAAGGATCTCTGTAACTATAAGAAACTTAACCAAAAATCCTATTGTAATTAACCGTGGCATGCTAACCATCCATAATACTGATGGAGAGGAGTTAACGCGCCATGGTGTAGATAGATTTAATAAGATATTGCTGGAGCAGATTTTAAATTATCTTTATCTCCTATGGAAGAAAAACTTGGAGATTTGTTTGTAGGATTTGAATCATTAGATTGTTTACGTCTGAACCTAGATGAATATGGTACTACGGATGAAAGATTTATATTTAAACTTATTTTCATGGATACTTATGATAATGAGTATGTTGCGGTAATTGAAGATGGCTTTGTGTTTGCAAAAGGGACAGTTCTCTGGAAAGTGCAAGAAAAAGTTAAGATGGCAGAAAACAGGGAGAACACTTTTAGAAAGTGGTTTTCTCTATAGTCTCAAAAAGCATAAACAATTTATTTTTCCAAAATGTTCGGTTCTTTTGCGAGATAACAAAGCCTGTGTTGTTTTGAACGAATAATATCTGCACGTTCCTTTGGTTATAATATAGCTGGACAGGTAACTTTCTACTTTACCTGAAGAGGTCTTCGAATTCTGGGGACTTCTTTATAACATTCATAAGCAAATCTTCCAGTTTTTCTATTCTTTCCTTCTCATTATCAGACTTAAATATTTCTTCAACTACAATTTTGGTCTTTTTACTCATCAGTTCCATCTCCTTGAAAGATTAATAGAATTAGGTTTAGTTCATTCATTCATATGATAGTTCTTAACTAACTGCTCATTTGGCAATTGTTTTATTATTTTCACATAGCAAATAGATATATTCTTCACGTAGAGAAATAAGTTGTTTTTCGACAGATGCTTGTTATAAAATGGAAATATAAGTACAAAAAAAGAAATAGTAATGGAAGGAGAGTTGTGATGAGTAAAAAAGACCTTTCAGAGCAAGATATATGTTTGAGATATATAACTCCTGCCCTTGAATCTGCTGGATGGGATAAAATGAAACAAATCAGAACGGAATATACATTTACAGATGGTCAAGTGATCGTTCGGGGCAATATATCCACACGTGGTAAAAGAAAAAGGGCAGATTATTTGCTTTCATATAAATCCAATGTTCCTATTGCTGTGGTTGAAGCCAAAGATAATAAGCATTTTCTAGGGGATGGTATGCAGCAAGCTATCGAGTATGCAAAAATTCTTGATGTGCCCTTCGCGTACAGTTCTAATGGTGATGGATTTATCGAACATGATATGGAATCTGGTAGGGAAAGAGAACTCTCTCTTGACGAGTTTCCTACTCCTGAAGAACTTTGGAGCAAATATAAGCATTATAAGAATATAGATACGAAAGAGCAAGAAGATATCATTACGGAATCTTATCACTTTTCAGTGGGCGACAAGGCACCTAGATACTATCAAAGGATAGCAGTAAACAGAGCGATCGAAGCAATTGCTAAAGGCAGCAATAGATTACTCCTTGTAATGGCAACTGGCACAGGTAAAACCTATACTGCATTTCAAATCATGTGGAGGCTCTGGAAAGCTGGCAAAGTTAAAAGAATCTTATATTTAGCGGATAGAAATATCCTTATAGATCAGACAATTTATAATGACTTTAAGCCCTTTGAAGGTGTTATTACAAAAGTAAAAAACAGAACAATGGATAGTTCCTATGAAATCCATATGGCGCTTTACCAACAACTTGTCGGTCAGGATGGAGAGCGGGTCTTTGAAGAATTTAAACCGGATTTTTTTGATTTAATAATTGTTGATGAAGCCCACCGTGGCTCTGTCAAAGAAGATAGCCAATGGAGGCAAATTCTTGAATACTTCAATTCGGCAATCCAAATAGGATTGACTGCAACACCAAAAGAAACAAAAACTGTCAGCAACATTGACTACTTTGGAGAACCAATTTTTACATACAGCTTAAAGCAAGGCATTCAAGACGGCTTCTTAGCCCCGTACAAAGTGCTGCGTGTAGGTTTAAATGTTGACTTAGAAGGATTTAGACCCTATAAAGGACAAACTGATATTCATGGTAATGAGATTGAAGACAGAGAGTACAACACAAAAGACTATGATCGTAACCTTGTCATTGATGAGCGTACCAAGGAAGTAGCAAAGCGCATTACTGAATTCTTAAAGCTCAATGATCGATATATGAAAACAATCGTTTTCTGTGTAGACATAGAACATGCAAATCGCATGAGAATGGCACTTATTCAAGAAAATACTGATATTGTTAAAGACCATCCAAACTACATCATGAAATTTACAGGAGATGATGCGGAAGGCAGAGCACAGCTTGATAATTTTATTGCTGTAAATTCTAAATTTCCAACGATTGCAGTAACAAGTGAGCTTCTATCAACAGGCGTAGATGCGAAAATGTGTAAATTAATCGTTATTGATAAAGAGCTTAACTCACAAATCATGTTCAAACAAATATTAGGTAGAGGTACTCGTATCCGAGAGGAAGATGGTAAAACATATTTTACTTTTATGGATTTTAGAAATGTTTCAAGGCTTTTTGCAGATCCAGAATTTGATGGCGATCCTGTGAAAGTTATTGAAGTCGAGGGGAAAGATCCTATCCCACCAGGTGGTGAGGATGATGGCGATCAAGGGCAAGGTGATATAGGCACCGGTTATGAGGAAACAGAAGATGGCGGAGATGTAATGCCTGACCCACCAGGAAAGTATTATGTGAAAGGTGTTAATGTTAGAATTCTTAATGAGAGGGTTCAGTATATAGACATTCATGGTAAGCTTATCACAGAATCCATAAAGGATTACTCAAAGAGACATATCCTTGAGCATTATGATACCTTAGATAGTTTTATTAAAAGATGGGGTACAGAAGCCAAAAAGCAAGCGATTATTGATGAACTAAAGGATGAGGGTGTGTTACTGGATGCTTTAAGAGAAGAAGTCGGTCAAGATATTGATGATTTTGATTTGATTCTTCATGTGGCGTTTGATAAAAAGCCCCTATCTAGAGCTGAACGGGCGAATAACGTCAAGAAAAAAGGATACCTTCACAAATATTCATATGTTGCACAGCAAGTGCTCAATGGGTTACTTGAGAAGTATAAGGATGCAGAAGTACTGGACTTTAGTGATACAAAAATTCTTGAATTGAAACCTTTTACTGAACTTGGTACGCCGATTAAACTTGTAAAAGAATTCGGTAACAAGCAAAACTATATAAAGGCTGTTAAAGAACTGGAAGCGATGCTATATGCATAATTGACATTTCACATTTTAAAGAACATAATACTCATATGACTATATGAGTATTATGTTCTTTTGGAGTAAGTGACATAAAATTGGAGGTTGATACGTATGAGTTTGACAAATTTTATTAAAAGAATTCAGGATATCATGAGAAAGGACAAGGGTGTGGGCACTAATGATGTTCTAATCCTTGAACAACTGGTATGGCTCCTGTTCCTTTTTATATATGACTATAAGGAAGAGGAATGGGAACTTTATGAGGATGATTTCCAATCCATTATCCCTGAGGAATTGAGATGGCGTAACTGGGCAGTTGATCATAAAGATGGCAATGCGTTAACTGGAGATTCACTACTTAATTTTGTAGACCAAAACCTGCTACCAATTCTTAAGAATCTTGAGATTGATGAAGCAACGGAAAGAAGAAAATCTATCGTTAAGAGCATTTTTGAAGATGCCAATAACTACATGAAAAACGGTACTTATTTTAGACAGCTTGTGAATCTTATCAATGAAATGAATTTCGAAGAGATTGAAGAACGTCACGCTTTTAATGATATCTATGAAGAAATGCTCAAAGGTCTTCAAACGGCTGGAAACAATGGTCAGTACTTTACACCTCGTGCTTTGACTGCATTTATAGCAGAAATAATGGACCTTAAGATTGGAGATACTGTAGCCGACTTTGCTTCTGGAACTGGTGGATTCTTAACCAGTGCTTATGAGATATTAAAGAAACAAGCAAAAACTGTGGAAGACAATGAAATCATCAATAAAAGCATATACGGTGCTGAGAAATTTCATTTGCCATACCTTCTTGGTGTGACAAACTTAATCCTCCATGGCATTGATGTACCAAACCTAGAACATAAAAACTCTTTCTCTGACAATGTAAGAGAGTTTACAGAAAAAGATAAAGCATCTGTCATTATGATGAATCCTCCATTTGGTTCAAAATCAGAGGATGTAGCTATTCAAAGCAATTTTCCTGCTGAATTTCAATCATCGGAGACAGCTGATCTTTTTATGGCGCTTATCCTGCATAGAATTAAAGTGAATGGTCGTGTGGGCATAATCCTACCCGATGGATTTATGTTTGGGGATGGTGTAAAGCAAAGGCTTAAGGAAAAGCTTTTAAATGAGTTTAATCTCCATACGATCATCAGGCTTCCTGGCTCAGTTTTTGCGCCATATACCTCAATTGCGACGAATATTTTGTTCTTTGATTACAATCAAATTGGAACACAAGATATTTGGTATTTTGAAGTGCCACTACCTAAAGGATATAAGGCTTTTTCGAAAACAAAACCTATGCTTTCTAAGCATTTTGACCCTGTGAGGGAATGGTGGAATAATAGGAAGGAATCAGAGTACAGCTGGAAAGTGACCAAGGAAGATATAATCAAGAGAGGATATAACCTTGATATAAAGAATCCGAATAAACCTGAAGAAGAAAGTCATGACCCAGTTGTATTGCTTCAGCAATACAAAGCGGTATGTGAAGAAGTAAAAAGGCTTCAAGACACTTTAATAGAAGAGCTTAAAAGCTTACTATAGGGGGTGCAAGAATTGAGTGCTTATGTAGAAAATTTTGAAATCATTTTTGGCGTAAAGAATAATATTCAAGCGTTAAGAAATAAAGTACTTGAGCTTGCTATTCAAGGAAGGCTGGTTGAGCAAGACCCTAATGATGAGCCAGCGATAGAATTAGTGAGAAAGATTCAAGTTGAGAGAGCTAATTTGGAGAAGAAAGGCAAAATTAAAAAACAAAAGCCACTATCTGCGATAGAGGAAGATGAGATTCCATTTGAGATTCCTGAAAGTTGGTTATGGGTGAGATTAGGAGAAATAGGTCAAATTTTTGGAGGTGGCACTCCTAAGAGTGATGTTACTCAATATTGGGAAGATGGAACCATTCCCTGGATTACCCCGGCAGATTTAAGTAATAACAAAAGTAAGTTTATTTCAAGGGGAAGAAGGAATATAACTGAGCTTGGGTTGAAAGAGAGTTCTGCTATACTTATGCCTAAAGGGACAGTGCTATTTTCAAGTAGGGCACCTATTGGACATATTGCAATTTCAAACTGTGAAGTGTCTACGAATCAAGGATTTAAATCTATTGCTCCTTATATTAGGGACATGAACGAATACATTTATTACTTTATGAAATGGGATACACCAAGAATAAATGAATCAGCATCAGGAACAACATTTAAAGAAGTATCAGGTGCCATTGTATCTGAAATATTGTTACCGATACCACCTTTGGCAGAGCAACACCGAATCGTTGCTAAAATAGAGGCTTTCATGTCTCAAATTGATAAACTTGAGAAATCTTTTGAAGATAAAGAACGACTTACGCGACTGCTTCCAAATGCAGTCGTAGATAAGATTGGTAGCTGCCAAACTAGTGTGGAACTAAAGGAACAATTAAAGTTTGTAGTCGAGAATTTCGAGATGATTTTTCAGACATCTGAGTCAATGCAGGAACTTCGAAATGTTGTACTTCAACTAGCTATTGAGGGGAAATTAGTACACCAAGATCCTTCTGACAAACCAGCAGTTGAATTAGTGAAAA
The DNA here is from genome assembly GCF_014205875.1 of Anaerosolibacter carboniphilus. Lineage (GTDB taxonomy): Bacteria > Bacillota > Clostridia > Peptostreptococcales > Thermotaleaceae > Anaerosolibacter > Anaerosolibacter carboniphilus. The sequence continues at coordinate 14,491 of NZ_JACHEN010000033.1, read as the reverse complement.
GGATTCAAGTGGAACGTGAAAAGTTGATGAAGGAAGACAAGATTAAGAAACAAAAGCCTTTTCCGCCGATTGAGGAAGATGAAATTCCATTTGAAATACCTGATAGCTGGCAGTGGGTACGAATGGGTCAAGTTATTAACTTTCAAGGTGGTTATGCTTATAAAAGCAATTCCTATATCGATAATTCTGATTATCAAATAATCCGATTAGGTAATGTTAAAAATGATAGAATTCTTCTTGATGTAAACCCTGTCTATATTCCAGCGGATATTGCTCTTGAGACTATGAATTATAAGATTTCTGAAGGAGATATTCTGATTACGATGACGGGAACTCGTAACAAAAGGGATTATTTTTATACATGTAGAGTATCTGAAGAGGATGTATCCTATAAGCAATTGTATTTGAATCAACGCGTAGGAAATTTGAAACCAGACAAAGCAATTAATAGCTACTATATTAGTCTGATGCTAAAAGCAAAAAGTGTTCTTAATTCTATATTTGCTACCGAAACAGGAACTGCCAATCAAGGAAATATTGGTTCAGGTTCGATAGAGAATTTGATTGTTCCTATACCACCAGCAAATGAGCAAAATCGTATCGTAAGAAAAGTAGAATCAATAATGAATTTGATTAATCAGATGGAAGTGGAATTGAAGAGGAAGGTAGATTTAGTGGAGAAAATGGCGAACTAGCAATATGCTAAGCAATGGATTTAGTGATATAGATATTTGTTCGGGAAATTTTGATATACTTCAAGACCATGAAGGCGGGACTTTAGTCTCGCCTTGATTATTTAAGGTTGTCTATGATGACATTTAATCTAAATATTTCCCGATATTATGACCTATCTCGCCTTCAATGGTTTTTATTAATATTCCTCTTCGCAGCAATATACTTAGTATATTTTTGATTTATTCATCAGGAGAAGATGTCTCTATAAAAAATTTCAGTGTTTTCAATGTATTTTCTGCAGTCAGGTCAATCGTAGGGCATTTAAAAGTAGACTTTGAAATAGTTCTTCTTAGGGTCATATGTAGACTCCTTTCATTTAATCAATCTAATATTTATTCTAGGACACCAATATAGTGATTTATTCTTTCCATATCCAAAACCCTAAAGAGTTCATTGAAGCCATGGTGGAATGGGGTAGCTCTCGATATGTTCGAATTTCTCAACTTTTACATCACAGAGTGCTACTCGAATAGTAATATGGTCTAGCCCAATGGTGTTGTGTGCCCCTAAATATGGTGTCAGCTGGAGCTTGAGAAGAAATAAAAATGTTCGATAACCATTGGGTCTTTCTATGCTTAGTACATCAATATCCCAAGGGTCTACAGTTGGAAGATATCCCACGTTTTCTTTGTAATAGTCATTCACAGATTGTTGAATATAAGGTAATAATAGAAGCAAGAAGCCATCTAGATAGATTTCCTCAATAGAACCTGCTTTTGGTCTATCAGGCTCAAAGTATGTTTTCATAAATTGAGGAGGGATTGAATCATTAATAAATATAGGGTAATGTTTCTGATTCTTTATGAATATTATTGAACTTGTTAACATTACCAGCAGACAAAGAATAGATGTGATTGATTTAAAGAGAAGCATCATATTCCTGTTCATGAGTAGCACCTTCCTTAGAAAACCATATAGGGCTTGATTCTTTTATATTGGATTATTTTCAAATAAGGAAAAAAGAATAGCGAGATGTCATGTTAGTCATCAGTAGAGCTATTCTTCTTAGTTTAAGTTTTTATTATTCCATTCTATCTTGGGTTTGTCAGTTACGATAATTTTCTTAATAAAGTCACGGAGAATAATTCTTCTCTCTTCAAAGGTAGCTTCTGCCCATATTAATTCAAAATTTCCTAATAGTTCAAGAATTTCATCCAGAGAGATATCATGATTGTTTTCTTCTATAATATGACTATTGAGTTCTTCCAAATTTCTTTCTATTTTTTTCTTATCTTGATACAATTTATCTATTCTTTCGGATATTTTATTTGCTGGAATTTTGCCGTCTTGATATAGATCCATCAAACGATTGATTTGCTTATCTATCTCACTAAGTTGCTGTTCTAGGAGAAATTTATCCTCATAGGTTTTAATACTTTGTTTGTTTTCCTCATATTTTTGAATGATTTTATCGCGATTTAGAGGTAGTTGCATGAGCTGCTCTACGACCTCGCCATCTAGTGTTTCCATTTTCCAAGATTTTGATGGACAGTTAGGATCTTTTACCATATGTAAGGGTCTCTTAAGCTTCGAATAACAGACATAATGGTAATACTTTGGTCCCCCAGCTCCTTTAGATGACCAATTACCCTTAATTCTGGTACCGCAATAACCGCACCATAACATTCCTTTTAGCAAATAATTTACTTTAGATTTACTGTTACTCTTATTATTCTTATTATTTGAAAGGATGTCTGCAACCTTATCAAATAACGCCTTATCAATAATTGGCTCATGACTACCAGGATAGAACTCTCCATTATATTCTATTAGACCTACATATGTACTATTTCTGAGAGTACGACTCACTTGGCTGCTAGACCACTTCGTATTATTAGTAGTTTTATATCCTTTTTTATTTAAAGTAACAGCAATTTTATTGAATCCAAGTCCTTCACTGTATAAACGAAATATCTCTTTAACTTGCATTGCATCATATTCATTAATAATTAATTGGTCGTCAATGAAGTCATATCCAATTGGAATATTTCCGCCTCCGCGCCATAAGCCTTCTTTTGCTCTACGTTCTTTTCCTAACTTGGTCCTTTCGATAATAGTTTCACGCTCTAGTTGAGCGAATACTGCTAAAATGCCGAGCATTGCACGTCCAAACGGGGTAGAGGTATCGAAAGATTCTAAGATGCTCACAAAATCAACATTGTTGTTTAGAAATTTGTCTTCTACTAGGTAGAGTACATCTTTTTGAGATCTAGAAAGGCGGTCGAGTTTATAAACAAGTACAATATCGAAGGCATTTAGGTGATCTAAAAGTTGATTGATTGCAGGTCTATCTATATTTGTACCTGTATAGCCATCATCTATATAAATATCGTAGATATTCCAACTCTTTGCTTTGCAATATGCTATCAATTTATCGCGTTGTGCGGCGATTGAGAAGCCTTCTTTAGCTTGCTCTTGAGTTGAGACTCTTATATATATAGCAACTTTTTTCATGCCACCACCTCTATAATAGTTATATATGAGCTTGCCCATTAAAAAAGAAGTAAATAGGCTTGTTTTCAAATATAAGTTTGATACCTTTATTAATAGGGTGGCTAATGTTAGCTCAGATATTCACAATAAATATAAATTAAATTCATAAAAATGAATAAATTTAGTCTTTGAAGTCAAAAATTGATTCTACAAAAGGAAAATTAATTACATCATACTAAGTAAGTTTAGTAGAGAATAAATTGATCTTCTTTACGTGGACTTAGGATTTTTGATTTCAATATTGATGCTTACTGTAGATTGGGAATTATCAGGGGAATCATTTGTTATAAATGATGTAGATCGAGTGGAGTCGAGCTTTGAGAACTGATTATTACTTGTTGAAGTAATTAGTTGCTTGATATTCTGCGTATCGGAATGTAAGAAAGAAATAGATTTTTCAATAGCTACAAATGAATCTCTCATTTGACTTAATAGAGTATATATTTTATCCTTATCCGGAGGAGATACATTCTCATTAACCTTTAGAATACTGTTATCATCCAGCATATTGGCTAAGTCTTCAGAACCGCTGATATAAGTATCAATTGGATCTGAATCGGAATCAGAATTATTTTCTGATAGTACTGATTGATCGATATATCCTAATTCACTTGTACCTTCATCTTGATGGGAGGAAGTGGTATTGTTTAGCTGAACGCCTTCATATTCCACCGGATGTATTGAGTGCTTCGGTGCTTTTTCTGATGATTGTAAATAATGCTCAAGATGTTCGACTAAATCAATGTCAACCCAGCCAAATTTCGGATTAATCCATTCCTTTTTAAAAATCTGACGAATGCGGCTCTGTAATGTTCTTCCAACAAGGCTACATAAATTTTCATCTTTAAGTTTCTTTTCCATGGCATTTGGATTAGTTTTTTCCTTGATTAATTCTACAATTCTTTCCTGTGCATCAGCTGTAAGTTCGTCTTTTGTTGAAGTCTTTGTAGAAGCATCACTATCCATTTAGGTCCTCCTATTCAATAATGTTTTTTATATTTACATATTACAAAATTGCATATAATATTACAGAAATAGGAGATTAATTTACAAAATCGAAATAGTAAGTATTCTTTCTTATAAAATATTAGGCAGATAGACCCGAACGGTATACCGTTCGGGTCTATCTGCCTAATATTTTATATCCTGCAAAGTAAAACGTAAAAACTCCTGAAAATTTTCAGGAGGAAGGAATAATAGTAGGAGTCTTTAGTATAATTCTTAAGTCGAGTTTACCTTTATTAAGATTAACATACACTTTTTCAACGAGTATATCGATAAGCATCCGTTGATTTTCTATAGGTAGGATACTAAGATTCTCGTGTAAGTACTGAAAAGCCATTCGAAAATTGGCTTTATTCTGGTAGTAAAGATCATTTTCCAGAGATCGTAATCTCATTTCTTCTCTGATGCTTCTAATCTTTTTTGAGTATAGAGAATACTCTTCCTTTAACCGGGTTTTGATAATAGATGGAATATCATCGTTTTTACAAGCTTTTTCTAGTTCAAGTAAGTTGGTCTCCAGCTGGAGAATTTTATGATTAAGTGAGTCAATAGCATTCTTGCAATCAGATTTACGTTTTAAACATTTTGCGTGGTAGAGATTCCAGAAGAGATCGATTGAACCGGAGTAGAAGATACTTTTAAGTGAGAAAATAACTTCAGCTTCAAGTAGATCCTTTGGAATGATGTGTTCAGAGCGCTTTGAACTGTTTAAAGTAGGACATCTATAAACCCGGTTATCGTATCCGTGATTTTTACATTTTAGGGAATTGCCACAAATCCCACATATTAGCTTATCTTTCAGAATAAAAGGTGTATTGTAGTAATAGGGGTCATGGACTTCTTTTTTAAGCTTTCTAAGATGTACCGATTCCTTCCAATCTGAACGATCGATGATGGCAGCGGCTTCAAGAGTATCGTTTGACTTGATAATATCGTCATCATCATGCTTACCGGGATTGCGCCTTCCGCCGTACCGGTTCCAGACGATCTTACCGGTATAGGTTTCATTTTTAATGATCCTTTCAATGTAGCTCTTGTGCCATTTATCTGCTTTATATTTTTCATTTAATAAATTTGCAATTTTACCAAATCCATAGCCATATATATTGTAATATCTAAAAATCTCTTGAACAATCATCTTTTGCGCCGGTTCAGCTTTGAGGGGTCCATGTTTTGCATCATCGCTGTCACCGTCATCCTTGTATCCGAAGGGTCGAGATCCACTCACCCATGTACCGTCTTTAACACTAGTATGCATACCGGCTTTCACCCGGGTAGAAATTAATTCTGCTTCTAGCTCTGAGTAACTGGATAATAATATTTCTAGTATTCTATTAAGTTTTTTATCTTGAAGCTTATCAAATTCTCCGGATCGACAGTAGTGAACCTTAATACCGGCATTCACAAAAAAAGCGTTCAAAGCTAAGTATTGTTGAGAATCCCTTGTTAATCTGTCTCGTGTATAAACAATTAAGTGCTGAAATTCCTTCTTCCTTGCTCGCTCTAGAATTTCTAGCAACTTCGGTCTATGTTGAAGTTTCAAACTTTCATCTACATCATACTCAATTTTGTATGCCTCATTTTTTCGTTTTCTAGGTGTTACTTTTGAAGCCGATTTGGTTTCATCATAAGTGGCTAATAAAGAATATCCTTTTTCTTCAATATAGCTCAATGCTGATTTCTCTTGAATACTCTTTGAATAACCCTCCTTATCCTGCTCATCAGTTGAGACTCTAAGATAAATAATTGCATTGTTATCAGATTTCCCCATAGACAATATCATCCTTGATTTCACATTTTTTTTGTTTTCTATTTCCTTCTTGATCTGAACTAGTCAACACTACTTTGGAAATGATTTCTTTAAGCATATTCTGTGCTAGATCAATATCTGTTTGCAGGTAAGAAACTATATTGGTTGTTGAAAAATTCGGCTTAAAGCTATCGATCATATAAATAGTTTCATTTAGTTTGTTGAGTGTACTTTGCTGCTCCAAAATCTTAGACTGATATTCTTTCTCTTCTTTAGTAGCATATTCTAATTCTTCCGGTATTGAAGAACTGTTTATACTATCCAAGTGTTTCATAATAATCTTGCTGGTTTTTGTTTTACATGCTTTATACTCTAAATCAAGTTTTTGGATTGTGGATTCAATATTGTTAATCTTATTTTTGAGATGATTTTTTGCTTTTTCAGAATTCACAATATCATTCACAATTTGCTTTGACAAAGTCTCAATGACAGCATCTTTATGGATACTAAAACATGACTTTGTAGAGCACTTATAATACTTTTTGGAAACAAGTCTTATTTTGTTTTCCTTGCAGTCTTTATTTCCGCAGAATAACATGTCTTTAAAAAGGTAATTCTTTGTCTTCTCCTTTTGTGGTCTATAATTCTCAAATCGCTTAATTAGTGCTTTATGCCAGGTTTCAAGTGGTATGATGGTATCTACATTTGAACATTCCGCAAACATTTTATTGAACATCTCCATATCTAACTGTAGACATGCAGCATCTGAATCTCTGTAAAATAGGGTTTTTATTTTTTTAGAAGTACCATGTTTGAACATATGTCCAGCATACACAGATCTTTCGATAATCCGGTTGATCATTGCTGAAGTATACTTTTTTTTTGGACCTCCCTTCGTAGGAGCTTCACTCAGTAAGGTATCCATAGAGTAATTATTTTCACCGATCTTTAAGTAGCTTTCAAAAACCCACTTGATAAAGTCTGTTTGCACCTTAATTTGTATGTAATTGATCAGTTTGCGTCTTTCACTAATTTTTTTAGTTTCTATTTTATATCCATAGGGAATGCTTCCGCCATGCTGATATTCACCTCTATCTTTTTTCTCTATCCTACCGGCTTCAGTTCTCTCATTGATAAGTGCTGCTTCAAATTCATCCATAGAAATAATAATGTTTTCAATAAAATCTGACATGACATCTCCGGTAGATTGATATTCTCCTTTGTTTGAGAAGAGAATGCGAATATCGTGATTTTTAAATATAGTTTTGATTTCCTTGAAATCTTCAAAGCTTCTTGCTAATCGGTCACGTCTAAAAACAATGACAGTTTTAAATTCACCTTTGCATGCATCTGTTAATAGTCTTTTAAAGCCGGGTCTATCTCGATAGGGAAGTTTCGTTGCGGATTCTTCATCGGTGTATATATCAAACAAAATAAGTTTTTCCTTAGAGAGAGTATCTTTTGCTAATTCAATTTGAGCAAGAATAGAGTTGCTGTTTTTTTCCCCAGAAATCCGTGCATAGGTTGCTGCCTTGTCATAAGGAGATACATAGCTCCATAAATCTGGTTCAGTTATGATCTGATCCGGGATGGTGCTAGCTTTCTGTAAAGATTGAGTAGTTTCCATACTTAGCCTAATTTCGATTCTCCTCTCTTAAAATAGTGTCGTTGAGTAAGCATTCAACTATATATGCAATAAAGCGTTCTTTAGCTTTTTCATCATTTTTGTATTCTACTACAATGCTATTTATCTCAAGCTGTTTTTTCATAGAATCCTCCTTGTATATTATATTAGCAGGGGTTGAGCATTATTAGTATGTTTTCTATGACGGTTATAGGGAACCGGTATAAAAAAATCAAATCAGCATACCGGGGGAAGCAAAATTAGAAGTAAATATGTAATTTTGTATTTAGCATCAGCACAACATATGTGTTGTGTAGTTCAACTTTTACAATTTAACCATATTAGATAAGAAAATTGTAAACTTGAAATATTGTTTTAAAATACGGTATCAAAGGAACCTGGATTTTTCAGTTGTTCTAACGCATTAAGTATGACTAAATTGTTGTTTTTGCATCTTCACATATAGAATAAAACTCACAATTGGTCTTGCAATTACAATTTGGGCTTGAACTAAAATCTTTCTCATTACTGATAAGATCACAAAGATCATAGATAAACTGAGTCGAGGTATCGATAAATCTACTATCTAATTCTTGAGTTACTTTTTCATTTTGTGCTAGGAAGTAAAGACTAACAGCTCCTGGGTAAATTCCTAGATTTGATTCAGCTAAAATCAAATACACGGGTAGTTGAATCTGATCAATTGGAGATATCGATTTTCCAGTTTTATAATCGATGATTTCGATAACTTCATCCTCACGCATATAAACCTTGTCTAGCTTTCCACAGAGTACATAATGTTCCATTTCTTTGAAGATCATCTCTTCAATGAGAAGATTCTTTGAGCCTATGTCTAGGGGGTTATCATAATACAAGGAAAGCATATCTAATCCTCTGAGGCCAAATGTACGCTCTTCCTCCTTAGATTCATATCCGTCTCTGATCCAATTTTTTCTGAGCAAATTGTGAAGGACATCTAATGTTCCATGTTGGCTGTTGGTCAGCATATTGAAATCTGCCATAGTTATGTGGATGCTATTGCCAAAGGACATATATTTATTTGAGACAGAATCTCCCATACTGATTCTATCAATATGCTTATATTTATAGCGCTTTTTACATGCCATAAATGTCTTGATGCTAGTGTTGCTAAGATAAACCTTCTTCTTTCTCATCTAAGCACCTCCTTGAAAATATGATGCGTAGATTGTTGAAAGAATATTCATTTTAGGTTAAAAAATAATTCATAATAATGAACATTTTACAAATAAAAATATCCCAATGGTCTTGGGATAAGTTTGTTTAGACTTTTTTAAGATTTCTTATGGTCTCGAAGTGTGTAACCGTACATTTACTGATTTCCTCTATGGCAGCTGCGCTGCAGTTGTATTCAGATATTGTGGAAAGAAAAGACCGAACGATATAGTTTAAATGATGGTTTATAACATCTATTTTTTCTTCCGGCTCTCCATTTATTTTATGTATGGCAAGAGTGTGCCCATCTTGATTAAGAGAAATATAGCGCATATTTACCGGCTCAAGTTGGAATAACTCCTCCAGTGGAAGGTCTAGTTCTTTTAGCATGATTGAGAGCAACTCAAGCTTAAATACGTCATTGCGACCATTCTCAATATTATTGATAAAACCGGCAGAAACATCAAGGCGATCTGCAAATTCAGCAGTAGAATAATGCTTTGCTTTACGATATTTTCTAATTTTTTCTCCAAAACTTTTATAGATATCAGGCATAAGACATACCCCCTTAAAAGCAAGTATAGACAAATGTGAGCATACTTATTACTTGAAATAAATAAAAGCTGTAGAAAATACGGCTTTAATCACTTTTTAGAGTGCTTTTCAAGGAGTAATAATAGAGCATTGAGCTTTGAAATTAGTTCTTTAATATTTGCTGAAAGATGACTGTTTTGCTCAAAGGAAAGCGCAGCTACTGCTTCTTCACTAACTTCAGCATAGCAGCGGAGCTTTTGAACCAGCCTTAAAATTCCCCTATACCAGGTATCAACAACAAATTTATCCCTTTGCCCGCTTTTTAATAGAAGAATGGCAGCTTCAGACGAGTTTATGTCATTTTGAATATTTCGATTTTCAATGATAATCTCAGCAAGCTTCCTTTGAGAATCAGAAGCCAACTTAGTTACATTCTCTATGGTATTGATTTTACTGATGTCTCTAACATGGTTGGAGGTGATTTCACCTTTTTTATATTTCTCAATCAAAGTGCCAGTAACCTTGTTCACAAGTCCTATTGACCGGATCTTATCCTCTACAGTGGCTCTTGGTTTTGATTTCTCTTCATTTGTTGCAACAATTTGGTATTTGACCCCATCTATTTCAGTTAATTCTACAGTAGTTTTTTTAGTCTTTCCAGACTTGCTTTTCTTATTTTTTACATCTGTTGTAGCCGTTATCGATAAAGTGATTAAGCTGGTCTTACCCTGGTCGCTTATTGAAGTAACATCATCTTTTAATGTACCTTTAGCTTCTTCAGCCATTCTATGCACCTCCCTGGATAACAGTATTCAGGGAAAGAATTGTCCTATGACTATTTATTTTAAATCGGTAACTGATGTCGAGAGCGTCATCTTTATATTACATCCAAGAATTTGTAAATATAAATAATATTATCAATTGAATATATGATTAGGCATCATGCTTATCAAAATGACGTTCTGCAAAAATGGTTGAATTTCGACAAAGGAAAACGCTGGAAAATGTAGAATATTGAGGATTGACGACAGTGTTCGTATCTTAATGGAGACTAAGCAAAATAGACAAGAGCTTAAAACAATGCTTGGTAAAGCAATCAGTGGACCAAATTATGATTGCATAAGCCTAGTTGTTCACAGATTGCCTATTGTGCTTTGCTCAGCTTAAATTGTTTTCAATCAGGAAAGAGATTTTTAAGGAAGGGGTTGGTGAATGTGGATTATGCAAGATCACTGGAAGATATCAAAAAGCTGCTTAAAGAAAATAGTGATCAAAAGACTGGAGATTTATTAAATGAGCTTACAGGTATTTTTTTAACCGCGGGAACTCTAATTTCAATTATCAGAGATCCCGGTAATGCAACCCAATGCTTAGCTACGGCAGCAAGTATTAGTGCAATCAAACCATCAGCTTTATTAGATTATTTTAAGGAAAAATTTAATTATCATAACAGAGGGAGCGCACTAAGTGTAAAGGAACGTTATGAGAGGTTAAGTTATATTAATCTCATGTTAATACATATTGCTGCTAAAGAAGCATTTAAGGAATTAGTGTTGCCTCCAGTTCAGGAGTATTTAATTAAGGGATTACTAGATAGAAGTTTGGATGAAAAATTGAATGATTATGCAGAAGAAGTTGATGGAGAATTATTACAGTTAGGATTGGATCTACCTTCATTAAAGGATAAGGATACTATAATTCAATATCTAAATAAAATCTTTTTTCCAATTGAAAATATTCTTAGCGAATATCTTTCAAAATGTGACAAGAGGTTTGACTTAAATAAAATCATGAGCCACTCTATGGATAGAACACTAATTATTTATAATGCGTTTATTATAGGATTTTCTAAAGAATTTCCAGAGTTCTATAATTGGGTAGATATAAATTCAAAAGATAGCATTATCGACTATTGTAAGATCTTAATAGACAAATCTGATGAGCAGAAAGAACTTTTTAATACTTTTATACAAAATTTCGATCAGATTATAGATTTTCATAATAACCGATATAGAGAGGAATTTAGCTTTAGTATATATGAAGAATTTATAAGGCGACATGGTGAGGCAATTCCATGTTTATACGAGGATCATGCGCTCAATCAAGTGATGGAGCATCATAATGTATTGAAAGGTTACCTAAATAAAACAGTATCAAGTGATGACAGCATAGAATTGATTAAATATCCTAAAAATGAAGAAATATTTATTCCTCAGAGTTTTAAAGTATTGAAGTATAAAAAAACTAAACACTTCAAGAAAATATTATCACCTTCATACTGGGATAAATCACCTGAGGTAGAATTTGGAGAAGATATAACTCAAACACTTATGGCTGCATTGCTTGAGCCATCAAACTCATTTAGACCAATAGTTATATTAGGAAATCCAGGCGCTGGCAAGTCAATGTTTAGTAATATATTTGCAGCTCGCTTATGTGATAGTACAGAATATGTGCCTTTCTTGATAAAGTTAAGAGATATTCAAAGTAGCAATATGGATGTAAGTGACCACATAAAACAAGGATTAGAGAAAACTATTCCTGGGAGTTGCAATATTCAATGGATATCATGGGTTAAAAAATTTAGCAATAGAACTCCCATATTTATACTTGATGGGTTTGATGAGTTAATTCAAACATCACAAAGTGAATTGAATGGCTACCTACTACAAATCCAAAAACTACAACAGGAAGTTTATGATGCATATAATATCGTCATAAAGGTCATCATCACTAGCAGATTAACAATTATGCAAGAAGTAAGGATTCCAGATGATACAACTATCATCAAACTTGATTCTTTCGATAATAAGAGAAGACAACGATGGATAAAAAAATGGAATTCTATACAAGTAAAATCCGGATTTAGAGCCTTTGATATACCTAGTAATCCCCACATTCAAGAACTTGCTAAAGAACCACTTCTATTATTCATGTTGGCTGTTTATGATTTTGAGGGAGAAGATTTGAAAACAGCTGCAAATTCAACTACATTTAATCAATCTCAATTATACGATAATTTGTTTATAAGATTTGCGGAACGACAATTGAATAAAAATAATAGGTTTAAAGATTTTGCTGAGGGAAAGCAAAGGAAAGAAGCGGAAGTTTTTAGATTAAGGTTAGGACTTATAGCCCTTATGATGTTTTTGAATGATAGTACGAGTCATAATTGTTCTTCCCTTAAAACGGAACTATTGCAATTTGCGCTTGCGGATGATAATATTCGACCGGAGGAAATATTCACGGGTTTCTTCTTCATACATGAAAATAATTCAAATAATGAACAAAATGAAAGATTAACTAATTTTGAGTTTCTTCATAAAACATTTGGTGAGTTTTTAGCCGCTGATTTTTTAATTAGAGTTTTAAATTATCATATCAATGATTCGGGAGGTAAATTATCCGATTTAGATACTGTTCGATATGTTTATGGATATAATTGGCTTAACAAGCATCCTAACATCATAAACTTTCTATTTGAGATGGCACCTAAGTTAATAGAACCTGAAAATTGTAAGGCTATTGGTAAATTAATAAAGAATGAAATCAAATCAGTTTTTGCAAAAGGAAGTCTTCCTTTTCCGGTATCGTCTATTCAGTTAACTAGACCTGAAACCCAAATGGTGATAGACCACTTAGCCATGTATTCTCAAAACCTAATAATAATGTGGAATGTAATATGTAGAAATAAAGATCAATTGGAATTTGTCATAAGTGCTCCAGAACAAATATATATGGGTTGCGAGGTAGCTGCCACCCAAGAAATAAATGAAAAAAAGATTGATTTTGAAGTTTCTCAAGATAGTGATGAAATCGATATTAATAGGTCTACCTGGAAAAAACTTTCAATTCTTTGGAGCTTGACAGGGAACAAAGCTGCTTGCGCGCGCTTAGGGCAGTGGTTTACGATAACTGATGACAGTGAAATAACAATGAGGCTTCAAAAGAAAGAAATCAAACATTATTTTTTGGAGGCTGCACGAATTGCTTGTAATGACTATGAATTATTGCTAGCATTTAATAATGCAGATTTTACTGTAACGGATATTAAAGCAATAGTCGATAATAGACCTATGTTACTTAAAATTGTATTAGATTTATTATTTAATCGTTTTGAATATTTATTGGAAGGTGAACGAGAAAACTTTGTTGATTTTCTGATATATATTGTAAAAGATAATGAAGTGTTTCTTAAATTGACCGCTAATCATAAAATAATTATTAAAATATTGGAATACAGGCTTAAACCATTAATAACTAGAATCATTGATGACATTGATATTGTGTACCTAATCAATAGTGAAGAATTAACACTTCAAGATAAGATGAAGCTGTTTGTTTTTATGGGAAATATGCACTATGCTACTAAAAAAATGAGCTTTTCTATGACAAGAAAAACAGTGCTTCAGTTCTTTGAAAGGGCTACTCTTAGAGAAAGATTGGACATGATAAATAATATAGAATTCACAAGATATTCATTTGGAGTTCTATCTGAAATTGATGAATATAGATATTATTTTCTTAGATTTATTAGCGATAGATATAATATTACCAATCAGTCCCAAATACAAGAATATCTACAGATGGTTATTACAAATTTTAGGTTATATGATCAATCAGGCGAAATACGCTATTTGATACAAGAAACAATCAAAGGTACAAATATGTCTGAAAGGTTAGCAATTGTTGAATGTGTATGCAGATATTATCCAGATAGAGAATTTGCAGAAGAAATTTTGAGAGATACATATCTCAATTATATAAAGAGGAACAACGCTAGAAATTCAACTATTATTCAGCTTAAACTCCTAGAGTTAATCGATGCATACAGTGTAGATCCTTATTACATTAGTGATAGTATAATTGGAGTAATAGAAAATTTAAGAACTAGAGAAGAAAGAATGAGTATAGGAAATCAGATAAAGATGAATAAGATATTTGAAAGACTTATTAGTTTCCTGTGAAATAATCCATACTGATTTATTTAGATCATGTAATGAAATTATTCAAGAACAAAAGGAAGAAGAGCAGGATTTAATCCTGCTCTTCTTCCTTTTGTTGAGGTTGATTACAAACCACCAGATTTTATCTATCTGGTGGTTTTCTTAATTTCTAGTAATTGATAATTTTTTCGTTTGGATCAAAAAAATAAA
>NZ_JACHEN010000032.1 GCF_014205875.1 Anaerosolibacter carboniphilus | reverse complement strand
GCAAATTAATAGTAATGTTTAGTCTCAAAAATAGAGTTTAGTTCTGCATTTGCTCGGCATGTGCTCTATACTAGAATTTAACTTTTCTTTTAACTATTGAGGAAAGTTTTGGCTAATGCCAACCGACATTCATCTCGCCCTTCACACGATTGAAGAGGGAGTCTTCTGTCTGAAAATGATAAAATTTAAGAATGTATTCTTATAATTCGTATAGAATGTATTGAACAGTAGATTTGTATAGATATAAGGAGTGGGATAAGAGAAATGTTAGGTCTTTTCTTGATTTTTGTTTGTGGGATATTTTCAATCTCTGTAAATTTCAATCAGTTTTTATGGAACTCTCCTCCTACCCTTTTAGGCACACTTGCTACCCTTGTATTTTTGCTGACGTGGATATCACTTAGTATCATTATGGGGTGGCAAGAAAAAAAACTTTTCAATCTAGTCACAACTCTTTATTGGGGTGTTGGTCTTATGGCTTATATTGTTGGTTCTAATTTTCCTCGATCTATCCTGTATTCAGTTTATTCCTTTGTTGTTCTTCTTTGCTTTGGCCCATTATATGGATTGGCTTACTTTCTTCCTATTGAAAATTACCTTGTCCTCACCTTAGTTCTCGCCTTCATTCCTTGGGTACTGAGCCTATGGGCGTATTTTATAGGAAAGTTTTTAAAATCCTATCGAAAAGAATAAATGTAACCATAATTTCCTATATACAGATAAAGTGCCTGCTTACTTATCAGCAGGCACTTTGCCTATATAAACAATTGAATGTCCGATTCTAAAGCTTCTTGAATAAAGGTATGGGCGGTTTCGATCTCTAATTCTGGAATCAATTCTTCTTTTTTCAATCCCATCACTTCCATAGACAGCTTACACCCATAGAACTTCACACCCTTCTTCCTTGCGCCCTCCACAAAAGCAGTTAGATGAGGAGCTTCATCATCATCCATCATTTCTAGAAGCATTTGTTTACCTATACCACTGAAATTCATTTTAGATAAAGGCAGATCCTCTGGTCCTTTGGGCGTCATCATGCCAAACATCTTTTCGAAATTTGTTTTATTCTCGGTGGTCATATGTTCTGGGCTCCTCAATATACATAATCCCCAAAAAGCAAAAAACATCGTGACCTCCACGTCCATTTCCCTTGCCGCATTGGCCATAATAAAAGCCGCCAATGCTTTATCATAATCTCCGCTAAACATTAACAGCGTCATTTTCTTACCCAATAGATAAACCTCCCCTTCTGTTTTTTCCCTGCTTCCTTCTTATACAAAAGTAGTTTGTCCAATCTCTTGGTTTTTCATGCCGCAATACAAGTTCTATCCATTGTTTGATTTATTTATCTCTAGGTCCTAAAATGAATCAAATGTAAAGACAAAGCGTTTTATCAAAAAAAAGACCTTCCTAGGGAAGGTATTATACAAGAATCTTCGGTGTATCTGTATATTTAAATAGATATTGCTCTTTATAGGCAGCAATTCTATGGAGCATGTGAATCAATATATCAATCTCTCTATACTGATTATAAATTCCAAAACTAATACGAACCATTCCTGGATGCTCCATGGTAGGATCCTCTATTCTTTTCTTTACTTCTTCACTGGGTATTTTCAATAATCTCTGAACATAGGGTTGGGCGCAGAAACAACCGTTCCGAACGGCAATCCCGCCTTCATGGGACAGAATTGTAGCCAACACCCCATGAGGAATTCCTTCCATGTTAAAAGGAACAATGGCTACACGATCTTGGCAATTCTCCTTATTTCCATAGAGTTTGATACCTGGAACGGTTTTCATTCTTTGCAGTGCATAGTCTGTTAAACTTTTTTCATATCTCTCCACATTCTCCATTCCCAACATTTCCAATGTCCGAACGGCTGCTGCCAAGGCTACCGCTCCAATGATATTGGGAGAACCAGCTTCCTCCTTATGGGGGGGTATGGCCCAACGAATAAAATCATGGGTAACAATATCTACCGTTCCTCCTCCCACGTCCACCGGGTCTCCCTCTTCAAAAGTCTTCTTGGGTCCAATCAAAACACCAATGCCAAAGGGAGCATACATTTTATGGGCTGAGAATACAACATAATCTATATGTTCAGGAGAATCTTCTGGTTTCATATCAAATGGAACGTGAGGAATTAATTGAGCACCATCCACCAATATCTTTCCATGATACTTGTGAGTCAGTGTTGCAATTTCATGAATAGGATTTTTATAGCCTGTCACATTGGAGGCTCCTGTTACGACCACCAGTCCTAAGGAGTCCCTATATCTTCTCAGCTTTTTTTCTAAATCCTCCATGGAAAGCCTTCCACATTCATCAACCTCCACATAGTCTATCTTGCATTTATCCCTCCACGGCAGGTCGTTAGAATGGTGCTCCATGCAGGTAGAAAGGATTATATTTCTTCTTTTTCCATCACAGAGCCGATACGCCAACTTATTAATAGCCTCCGTTGTATTCTTCACAAAAACTACGGTGTTTTCCCTTGTATCTGCATTAACAAATCTAGCAATGATTTCTCGACTCTGTTCATAAAGATTTGAGGAAAATTGAGATTTATACCCTGTCCCCCGATGGGCAGAAGAATACCATGGTGCAAAATTAATTACTTCCTGCAAAACGGATACAAAAGGTGGGGTGGTTGCTGCATTATCAAAATTAATCGCTGTCACATAGCTGCCATTTATGGTAGGAACCTTTGTATCGGCACCAACCACCAGATTTCGAAAATCTGAGTTATATCTTACGAAATTCACGAATACTCACCTACTTATTGCGTTTTACTATCTATTGTATTCATGAAAATTATAATGGTGATATCCTTTATTTTCTTCTCTCTCTACGGATTATTTTCTATGGGATAAAATGTAAACTGATCCGCTATTATAGATTTCATTTAATTTCTCACTTATGCTATTTCGAATTTTGTAAAGAAATAGTATAATAGTCCTAAATATGTCGATGCACTTAGGAGGACTTATGGATAGAATTGCTGAACTAAGATACCAAATCGAATTGCTGCGAGAAAAACTATTAAGCTTATTGTCTCATCATGAAGATCTCCATGCCCCAGAACTCATAGTCCTTAGCAATGAGCTTCACGACGTTTTAAATGAATACTATAGGTTATTGGGTATAAGCAACTAGCCTTTCCTAGAAATTTTTTCATTATCCTATTGAATCACTTTCTCATAATAATAAAGATCATATATGCAATATAGGACAGTAGAAGGATCATCCCTTCTGCTTTTGTTATTTTGTGATGGGTTCTCGAAAAAATTAATAACAATAAGGTATATCCAATCATCAAAATCATATCAAAAAATAGTTTTGATTCTACGGAAATCGTAGTAATGAGGGATGAAGTTCCTAGTATAAAAAGAATATTAAAGATATTACTTCCTACAATATTTCCAACGGCAATATCACTTTGTTTTTTTAGCGCTGCCACCACGGATGTAATCAACTCTGGTAGGGATGTTCCTACAGCCACAATCGTTAATCCTATCAAGGTCTCACTCATACCAAATTGTTTGGCAATCACCGTACTGCTGCGCACTACCACCTCGCCTCCAAAAATAATAGCGCCTAGTCCAGCCACAGAAAATACAATTTGTTTTATAATACTGCCTTTGGTTGTTGCTATATCTTCCTCGCTGCTCTTTTCTCGGCTATGAAGGGCTACCTCCAGTAGATAAAACATAAATATAGAAAAGAAAGCCAGTAGTACAAGTCCATCAGCCCGCGTAATCTCATTGATCGGATATTGCTGTAGCACGACATCTCCAATGAGAATCAGTAGGAGTATACTGGATAATAGGGTAAAGGGAATTTCTTTTTTTACCGTCTCTCTCTCTACTTGTAACGGATTTAATATGGCTGTAATACCAACAACAAAAGAAATATTAAATATATTGCTGCCAATGACATTCCCTAGGGCTATGCCATTACTTCCCTTAATGGCTGCCCCGATACTTACCGCAGCTTCTGGGGAGCTGGTGCCAAAGGCAACAATTGTCAGTCCAATTAATATGGGCGGGATTCTTAGTGTCTTGGCAATCCCTGAGGCTCCCTCTACAAAATAATCTGCGCCCTTGATCAATAATACAAATCCAACGATTAAAAGAATGTATGCCATTTTTTCCTCCTACACGCAAATCTTTATAGTATATATCATATAGTTTCTATGTTTTTTACAGAAATATGCTTTTTCCTCTGAATAGAAATGCAAAAGAAGGCGATCTTCACCACCTTCTTTTTTTATTTCTTTACCTTTCGCTGCTTCAGCCAATTCTCCCAACGCTCATCATCACTCCCATAAGTAGAGGGCGCTCTGTATTCCATCTTTCTTCGTACAGCAAAGCCTAATATAACGGCAATGGATGCACTCACCATATACCTTATAATCTCTCCTAAGCTATGTCCCTGCTCTAAGAATTCTTCAATGGCATAGTCACCAAAGCTGCTTAGATAAAATGCCTCGCAGTAATCAAGTAAAGCCCAGGAAAAAAGTCCAAGTAAAACGATATTTAGCAATAAGCTTCGATCTTTAAAATGAATGATTAAATACTTTACGCTAAATATGATGGGAATAAATATAAGGACGACATTGATTATAGATAATACCCTATACACGATGAATCACGCTCCTTTTGTCTAACCAACCTTCCATTTATATCCAATATCATTCCACATTTTTCTTTAAAACCCTCCTTCTTTCTGCCCATCAAGTAAAATATTTTGCAATCCATTTATAAGCTTCATACAGCATGACTGTTAATCCCGATGCAATCAAAGGCCCTACGGGTACACCTCGAAATGCGATCAAACCCAAGATTGAACCAAATACAATAGGAACGATTACCGTAGGATCATCAGTAATCAGTCGGTATCCTTTGGCTGACAATAGGATGACAACAGCCCCCGCTAAAACAGCGGAAATGCCCAATGGATTTTTCAAAGATTGAATAATTTCTTTCATTTCGTATTTGCCTGATGCCATGGGAGCAAGAAAACTAATGGTTAATATGATTACACCCACATTCAACCCATGGGCCTCTAACTTTGGAAAAAGCATCTCTAACTTTAAAAGCTTTAGCAAAATCAATATGGTGCTTGCTATGGCAATGGCATCATTCTTTGAAAACAAGCCCAGTATCAAAATAGCAAGCAATAGAATATAGCTTTGATCCATCTTTCTGATTCCTCCTCTTACACAATAGGGATTGTTGCATATCTATGGCTTTCTGAGGAGAAATATAACCAGGGTTGAATTTTTTCTTAAAATAAAACAAAAGCAGCCTAACGCTTCAGCTGCTTTTGTTTTATTTTATGCAATTAATTGGAACGCCCAATCCACTAGCTCAATGGCCACTTCTGCTGTAACATCATCCTGATCCAGATGGGTGTTTAACTCAACCAAGTCCATGGATTTTACTAGCTGGGTATCCATTAAATGCTTGAATACATATTTTACCTCATCCATGGTCATTCCATCCCGTACAGGGGTACCTGTTCCTGGTACGATCTCTGAATCCAATGCATCCAGATCAAAGCTCATGTGTACCGCTTCTACATTGTTTTCCTTTAACTTTCTGGTAATCTCTTCTACCATAGCATTTACACCGATTGTTTTAATATCATCCATCGTATACAAATTTAAATTCTTTTCTTTTGCTAACTGAATCTCCCCTTCATCGAGATCCCTTGCTCCGATAATAAACACATTTTGCGGCTTTACTTTAATCCCTTTATAATACACATCTGTTAAAGAAGGGCATCCTACACCCATGGCTGCAGCCAACGGCATACCATGAACATTTCCAGATGGAGAAGTTTCATGGGTATTAATATCTCCATGGGCGTCGATCCATACAACAGCTAGATTATCATAAAATTTACTAGCCCCTGCAATGCTCCCTAGTCCAAGGGAGTGATCTCCGCCAATCACAAAGGGGAAATTTCCCGCAGCTAGCGCACTGTACACATTATGGGCTAGGTTTGTATTCACTTCAACAATCGGCTTTAAATATTTCATTTTTTTATGGAAAGCGTATTTCTCTTCTTCTGATACCTTCGGTACATATAGATTTCCAAAATCATAGATGCTATGGTTGTACTTTTTGATCACCTCTACGATTTTCTTTTCTCTCAGCTTTTCTGGACCGTATTGGGCCCCTTCCCGGTCACAGCCATAATTCATTGGTACACCAATTAAACTAATGTTCATGTGTTATTGCCTCCTATTTTGCGATAATATAGTAAAATTATTTTTCAATGATTTTTTTAACAAGTAATCGTAGGTTTCAAATCAAATCTGTCGTGTCGAATAATACAATACCGATTATATCACCCTATTTTTAAGAGGAAAATAGAAATGTTTATTAATAATTCTGAATAAATATAAATTTCGAATAAATATTCGCCGTTTTTATGTGGTAATTTATGGGAAACCATACTTTCTAGCAAATTAAGGTATTACAAGGCTTCGCCAATATATACCTATTTCATTTTATACATCTATACATTAATTTATGAATATTTTTGTAAATATTTCCATTAATATTTTTTCTTATTTTCTTTGCTTGTTTACCATCAAAAGAACAAAATGTCCTTACAAAAATTGTAAGGACATTTTGTTCTTTTTCTATTCTTTAAATCTTTTTAGCCATTCGGTAAGAATCTGAATTACCTCTGGATCTATTGGCTTCTCTGCCTGTTGCCAATAGTCTAGGATCCCTCCCAGCACAGAGCCTGCCATTGGATCTTTTCGGAGAATATGACTTAAATTATGGATCACATGGCTTTCTACGGGTCCTTTTATTGCCTGAGCAATCTCCTCCACCTGAGAAGATGCCGCTTGTACGTCAGCTGATCCTCCTAATACCAGCGTAGGACAATTTACTTTTTTTAGATCCGTCATCACATTATATTGGAAATGCTCTCGCAACCATTGGACATTTAGCCTTTTCCCTTTTATCCGAATAACGGTTCTCTTATCTTTCATGACTTTTTTCTTTGTTGCCCTATACTGCCAATCTAAAAATGCCTTGGCCTTAAGGAGTCGGAGTAACAATCCCTTTATTCCCTTTATATGATCCAAATCCTGTAGAATTCTATTTTTCCTTCTTTCGATGATCTCTTCCAGGCTATGGGCAAACCCACAAAGCAGAATCATCCCATCTACTGCTACCTTACCATAGAGAGCAGCTGCGATGATTGCTCCTTCACTATGTCCAAGGGCGATGATCCGTTTTCTATCCACATAGGGCTGAGCCCTTAGAAAGTCTAACGCTGCTTTTGCATCCTCCACTAAGTCCCAAAAACTTGCCCTATAAAAACTTCCACCGCTCTTTCCAACCCCTCTTTTGTCATATCTCAAGGTAACAAATCCTTCTTGAACCATAACCTGGGATAAATCTTTCAGTATATTCATGGACAAAAATGTAAAGTTTTCATCTCTATCCACATTTCCTGTGCCGGGAATCATTAAAATCCCTGGAATGACCGCCTGCTCCTGTTTGGGTATGGTTATAGTTGCACTTAGGAGGTATTCCCCTGGAATCATTACCTCTTTTTCCATGAAGTCGCATTGCATTAGCATTGCTCCTGTCTATTATTTATATAAACCCTCTATTTATTTTTCTCTCCAGGAGTTTTCTCTATTCCGTTATTTTCTATGGAGCCTCTTCTTATTCTCTAACCCTTAAGATACTTTTTTTATCTTTTGATATAACCAATAAGAATAAATATTTACGCCAATTACTGGTCCAAATATCCCAATCATCATTACCTTAAAAGCAACCGCATTTTGAAGAAAAACACTAAGGAAAGCAAAAATGCCCGATAAGATGAACCCATATCCTCCCAAACGGTGGGTTTTTGTCCAAACCTCTTCATTGGCTAATGTCCAAGGATTCTTTATACCAAAGAAATAGTTATGGCGAATTTGACTCATATAATTCCCAATGATCACGAACAAAATCCCTAACCCAATCCTTACAAACTTTCCTGTATTCACATCATACCCCAAAGCGGATGCAAGGACCACCCAATGAATAGCTATTAAAAAAATAACGATCGCTATCTGGAACATAGCATAAGCCTTTTCATGTTTAAGATAGGAAGCCTTTTTAGGGTCAAGATTAGGTAAAAACACCATCAAAAGATGCAGGATAAGAGGCAATAAAGCTGTAACAAATACCATTTCTTTTTTATCATATCGATCAATTTCTCCACTTAAATTCCAATGCCCCGGTACAGTATCAGGCAAATATTGGTATACAAAAATCGTTCCAATAATTGAAAGTAAAACCATTACGACAATCCATTTATTTATTTTCATCAGACTCTCCCCTTTCTGAAAACTCAAAGAACCATTGCATGACCTCTTGGAAAATCGTTGTGTTTAAAGAATAATAAATATTCTGTCCCTGTTTGTCGCTAAGCACGAGGTTTGCTTGTTTTAGTAAGTTTAAATGATGACTAATAGAGGGCTTGCTGATATGAAAAGCATCCGCAATTTCTCCTGCTGATAAGTCTTTGTCTCGAAGCATCTTCAAAATTTTTCTTCTTGTAGGATCTGCTAATGCCTTAAAAACATCATTCAAGACGTTCTCCTCCCTTTCCTTGGTATTCGTCCATTCACTGCCTCCTTTAATATATTTATATATTTAGATAAATATCTAATTATCTAAATATAGTGTATTCCTTTTTTTATTTTTTTGCAACTTCTAATTTTATCCATAGTAAAATAAAATCTGCGCACGAACGTACGCAGACCAAGATTGAAAAATTTATTGCTCTATTCTATTTTTCAGTTTTTAATAACTCAGAAATAATCTCCTGACATACCGCAGGAATATCCTTATCATCTGTATCAATAATGTAGTCTGCTGCTTCATAGTACCGCTGTTTTCTTTCTTCTAACCGATGGGCAATAGCCGATACCGTCATTTGGTTTCTTAATAGTGGTCTGGAACAATCATCCTTAATACGCCCATAAATCGTTTCAGCCTCTGCCTGTAGTAGTACCACCCGCCCATTTTTCTTCAATACTTCTATATTTTCAGCCCTCAACACTACACCGCCGCCGCAGGAAAGGATTGTATTTTCTCGATCTTGAATTTCATGAACCACCTGGGTTTCTATATCCCGGAAATATGCTTCTCCATAAACATCAAACATTTCATGAATCTTCATTCCCTGATGTACTTCAATCTTTTGATCCACATCGATCCACTCCATCTCTAAGAGCTTGGACAAATGCGCTCCTACTGTGCTCTTTCCTGCTCCCATGAATCCTATGAGCACGATATTATAGGGAAAGAGCTGTTTTGATTGAAGCTTTCGACTATTCCGCATAATTTCTAGATAAATCTTTTCTATTTCCCTGGAAAAGTCTTTATGGGTGAGCTGAGCCAGAGCCTTCTCTAGTACCAGTTGCTCTCTTTCAGGCTGAAAGATAGGTATACCTTTGCTTCTTTTATAGTCTAAGACCTTCATTGCAGCCTTCATTCGTTCTTCCAAGGCCCTCACGATGATTTGATCACAACTGTCAATTTCTTGACGTAATTTTTCCAATTGGTTCAATGCTTCCCCTCCTACTTCTTTATAGAGATGCTTTCCCATGGGTTATGACCTGATAGATTTCTTTTATTCACCAATCTTCCAGTTCATTTTTCCAACGAAATAATCTTCAATTTCCTTATATAGCAAGCGCTGTTCATCTTCCATTAAGGTCTTCCCAGTCCATATTTCTTGAGCTTTTATCGCTTGATAAAATAACATAGAAAATCCATTCTTTACACCACAGCCATGCATCTTTCCCAGCTTTAGAAGTTTCGTTTCATAGGGATTGTACACCATATCAAATATCCAGGGAGCGTTCCTTAACGCCTCTTCCCTCACAGGCATCTCTCCTTCCCATGAAGACATCCCTAATGGAGTGGCATTGATGATGCAATCAAAGTTTGCCTCTACCTGATCTAAGCTCAACACTTCTATGTTTTCTGCTTTTAGATTGATTTCTAAGACCTCTTTTAGCTTATAGGCTCTATCATCACTGCGGTTAGCAATGGTCAGTATTCCCCCTTGCAAAAGGATTTCATGGGCTGCAATACGGGCAGCGCCACCAGCCCCAATTAGCAGGATTCGCTTCCCTTTTAAGGTAATTCCCTCCTCCTGAAGGCTTCTTGTAAATCCATAACCATCGGTATTATAGCCAGTCATTTTTCCATTGTCAACCTTCACTGTATTGACAGCGCCATACCAAAGAGCCTTTTCTTCGATATCATCTAAGTATTCCATAATCGTTTCTTTGTGAGGGATGGTTACATTGAATCCCTTAAAACTATTTCGTAACATAGCAATAGAATCTTTTAATCCTTGGGGTGGTATGCTTACGGGTAGATAGATCCTGTTTTCACGGCATAGGTCGAAAATAGTATTATGAATTTCAGGAGACAAGCTATGGGATATGGGATATCCTATCACGCCATATAGGGCTGTACCTCCATTGATTCTACTGTTCATGATTCATCATCCTTTCTATAATATCATAAAAGTATGGAAAGGATACGGCTGCACATTCTAGTGTGTCGACTTCTACCCCTTCTTCACTTCCCAATCCTGCAATCGTCATAGCCATAGCAATACGGTGATCTCCATAGCTATTTATTTTTCCACCCTTGATCCCTTTACCTCCTCGAATCACCATACCATCCTCTTTTTGCTCTATATCTACACCAATTTTTTTTAATTCTGTCACTAGCGCATCAATTCGATTGCTTTCCTTTACCTTCAGCTCTTGAGCATCTTTAATCACCGTTGTTCCCTCGGCGAAGGCTGCTGCCACCGCCAGCACGGGGATTTCATCGATTAATCTTGGTATCAAGGCTCCCCCAATCTCAATACCCTTCAAAGTACTTCCCTTTACCCTGATATCTCCAATTCTTTCCCCACATTCTTCCCGAACGTTCAGGATTCTGATTTGACCTCCCATTTCCATGAGGACATCCAGGCTTCCTGTTCGGGTCGGGTTGATTCCCACATTTCTTAAAAGAATATCACTATCCCCTAATATTGCACCCAAGACAAGAAAAAAAGCAGCGGAGGAGATATCCCCTGGTACCCTCCGTTCTTTACCATACAGTACATTGCCTGGTCTGCAAATCACCTGTAATCCTTCTTCTCTAATATCTGCTCCCATATCCTTAAGCATTATTTCCGTATGATTCCTTGATAGATAGGGTTCACGAATACGGGTCTCTCCCTGAGCATACAGACCGGCCAATAGAATGGCAGACTTTACTTGTGCACTGGCAATCGGTGAATCATAGGAGATTCCTTGCAGCATTTTTCCTTTGATCCTAAGGGGTGCAAGATTTTCTGCCTCTATTCCTTCTATACTGGCACCCATCTGTTTCAATGGCAGGATTATCCGATCCATGGGCCTTCGCTGTATAGAAGCGTCTCCTGTAATCTCACAGTCAAAATTCTGGCCACTCAGAAGTCCTGACATCAATCGAATGGTTGTTCCTGAATTTCCAACATCTAATCTCTCTTCAGGTACCTTTAGCCCTCTGAGTCCTACACCCCTTATCTTTACAAAATCTTTTTCCATTTTAATAGAAACGCCTAGCTTTTGAAAGCAATCGATGGTACGTAGGCAATCCTCCCCTGTTAGAAAGTTATATAGCTGACTTTCACCCTGGGCAATAGCAGAAAATATGATCCCTCGATGAGATATGGATTTGTCTCCAGGTATATCGATGACTTCTTTCACCCTATGTAATGGCTTAATAAACATTTGGCTTCACCTTCCCTTTTACCACTGAAGTTCTTCCCTTGAAAGAAGCTTCTCCACTACCTTACTCCGATCGATGGGAAGAATGAAGGAAATCTTTCCATGCAGATTTTTCTTATCTTTACTCATCATGTCTATAAGACCTTCTTTGTCGTAGGCAGATATATCGTATGAAACGCCCATGGCTTGAAAAAAGTCTAAGAGTTCCTCAAAATAATCATGTTTTATTAATCCTAACCTCTCCGCCAACAAAATTTCATGATACATTCCCACCCATACGGCTTCACCATGGGTATATTTTTCATAGGCTGTGATTGACTCCAACGCATGACCTATGGTATGACCAAAGTTCAGTATTTTCCTCATTCCCTTTTCCTTTTCATCCTGCGACACAATGCCAGCCTTTATCTCACAGCATCTTTTGATGATATAGCCGATGCATGCTTGATCCAAGGAAAAAATCTCGTCCCTATGACTTCGTATATATTGGAAAAAATCATAATCATAAATGACGCCATACTTCACCACTTCTCCTAGACCACTCATAAAATCTCTTTTAGATAGGGTACGCAGCAGATTCACATCAATAATGACTGCTTGAGGTTGATAAAATGTCCCCATAATATTTTTTCCCTGGGCAATATTAATACCCGTTTTGCCCCCCACACTGCTATCTACTTGAGCCAATAAAGTCGTTGGCATCTGGATATATTCTATCCCTCGCATATAGATAGATGCACAAAACCCTGCAATATCTCCAACAACACCGCCTCCAAAGGCTAAAATCTTGCTTTGCCTTGTACATCCTATTTCATGTAGATAGTCTATAATCTCTACAACCGTATGAATATTTTTACTTTCCTCCCCTGGTACAATCACAATCTTATAGACTGTTTTATTTTTAAGGGTCTGTTTCAACCAAGCCTCATATAGAGACTCCAGATTTTCATCGGTAATAACTACCCACTGATCCGCAGTATCTATATAATCTTCCAGTCTTTCTAGCAATCCACTTCCAATATATATGGGATAAGACTTCTCTCCTAAATCGATTTGTAGTTTTTCCATCGTTCCTCTATCTCCTCTAAAGAATCTCCACCAAATTTTTTTAAAAATTCTTCAGCAATAATGGTCAGTGCCACCATTTCTCCTACAATGGCTGCTGAAGGTACAGCACAGGTATCACTTCGTTCCACGCTGGCGACAAAGGGCTCCTTTGTTTCTATGTCTACACTCTTTAAGGGCTTGTATAGGGTAGGAATAGGCTTCATGGCACATCTTAAAACGATATTCTCTCCATTGGACATACCACCTTCAATGCCACCAGCTCGATTTGATTCTCGATAGTAACCCGTATTTGCATTATAAAAGATTTCGTCATGGACTTGAGAACCTTGTAGGCTTGCACCCACAAATCCCCATCCTACCTCTATGCCTTTGATGCCTTGTATGCTCATAAGGCCTTGGGCAAGCCTGGCATCCAGTTTTCGATCCCAGTGGACGTAGCTCCCTAGTCCCACAGGTGCCCCTTTGATATGTATCTCGAAAACACCTCCCAGAGAGTCACCAGTGCTTTTTGCCCTTTCAATTTCCTGGATCATCTTCTGCTCTACCAAAGGATCTACACAATGTACAGAAGATTGTTCCGCCATTTTAAGCCTTTCAAAGTCTTCTATTTTCTCCCGAAGACTTACACCACCAATGGCAGTCACATGGCTAACACCTGCTATACCAAAAATCAAAAGAAGCTGCTTTGCGATGCTGCCAATGGCTGTTCGTACTGCTGTTTCCCTGGCACTACTTCTTTCCAAAACATTTCGAATATCGTGAAAACCATACTTTATAGCGCCAGCCAGATCTCCATGGCCAGGCCTTGGCTTTGTAACCTTTCGCCCTTCTACATCCACTTCCAAAGGATTCATATAACGTTCCCAGTTTTCATAGTCCCGGTTGGCAATACGAAAGGCTATAGGGCTTCCCAGTGTTTTACCTCCTCGAACACCAGAAAGGATTTCAATTTCATCCTTTTCAATTTCCATACGTCCACCGCGGCCATACCCCTTCTGCCTTCGCCGCAAATCTGTATTCACCATTTCTATATCTATAGGCACATTGGCAGGGAAACCCTCTATAATACCCATCAGACATTTTCCATGGGATTCGCCTGCCGTAAGATATCTCAGCATTTTTATTCACCTATCTTTTTTGCTTTTCATTATAGCATAATGGTAAAATTTTACCAATAATAGTTTGTCCAATTCCATAGATTTCCTATGTGCTAAAAAAGAGCAGATTCATTTCTGCTCCTCTGATTTTCTTAAAAGCTAATAACAAATACTTTTTTCAGAATATCTACTCCCTTTTGATAACACGCCACACTTTTATGGTCTTCTCCTATCAATGCAAACAGTTCTGCCAATTCTAGATAGCTTTTTGCTAATTCTTTAGGCATCTCTGTTTTCCTCAAAAGTTCAATAATTTCTTCAATGATTTCTATAGCCTTATGATTTTCTGCCATTTCCTTATAGATTTTTGCTTTACTTTTTAGTGCATTTACTTTATATCTTTCCTCATCACGTTCTTCTCCAATTTCTAAAGCTTCAGAAATTAACAGATGCGCTTGATCATAATCTTTTTTATGAATATAATAATTGGCATAGGCCAGTATAGTATCTGCCAAGGAATCATCCTGTATTTCTTTCTTTAAATGATAGGCTTTGTCTAAATGCGCTAAAGCTTGATCATATTTTTCAGTTTTCATATAGATATGACCTAAGTTATCTTCGATGAGAGCCAGCTCCTTCTTTTCATTGCTTTGCTTGTACATCTCCAAAGCCTTTTCTAAGCATTTCATGGCCATCTCTACATCTCCATTTTCCATATGTCCTGAAGCCAATAAGGATAATGTCTCACCATACTCATAGGAATTTTCAATTTGTTTCTGTATCTCTTTGGCCTTTAAGGCATAATCTATGGCTTCATTTCCTTTTCCCAAGTTTACATAACAAAGGGAAATATGGTAATAAGTTTTGAATTCCAGTTCTTTGTCTACCATTTTTCTCTTGTGAATGACTACTTCTGCCTGATTGAACTTGTCTAGGGCAGAATGGAAATAGTTTTTATTATAATAGGCGGTACCTAGCTGTAGATAACTTAGTATCACGCCTTCATAATCTCCAACCCGTGTATAAAGCCTCATACTTTCTTCCAGATAGCGAGCTGCCTTTACATTTTCTTTACTTTTCAAGTAGATAGTCCCCAATAGATATTTTGCTTTTGCATCTATGGCTAACACTTCATATTTTTCCGTAAGCTCTACCATACTAGAAATCTTTGCAATAGCTTTTTCATAATTCTCTTTATAGACTAAAGTTTCAGCTTCTAATAAAATGGCTTCACAATGTCTTTTCAACTGTGCTTCTCTGGTTTCGACTAAATAGTCCACCGTGACATCAAGCCGTTTGGCAAAATATTTTAACAGGTCCTGACTCGGGTAGGACTTGTCTCTTTCTATATGGCTGATCTGGGCAGCTGTAATACGATCTCCGGCCAGATCTTTTAGTGTCATGTTCAATCTCTTTCGGTGCAGCTTGATCTTTTCCCCCAAGCTTAAAATTTCCATGCAATGTCGACCCCCAATAAATATTTTGAATACGATGTTTTTATAAATTCTCCTTTTTTTCTTAGAATCCTCTTTTTTTAAATTCTTTTTTATTTATTTTGAGTCCCGAATTATATTTTTGCAGCTTTACATGAGCCTTACAAAGGATTTACATTTTCTTTCCCTTAATATCTTTATATCCATATATTCTTTTCTGAATCCTAGGGCTGTTTCAAATAGTGCCTTTTTAAATCGAGGTGAGAACTCCTTAATGCATCGTTCCTGGTATGACATCAGATTTCCTTTCTTAATTTCCTCTGCTGCAATCTTTCCACTTCGAATTGCATAATAGATACCTTCTCCTGTATGGGGGTCTGCAAAGCCCGCTGCATCACCAACCAGCAGAATATTATCTTTCACAATTCTTCTTTTAAAACCTCCTGCTGGTAAAAATCCACCCTTTATTTTTATCTTTGTATCCTCTAATTGATAAATTGCATTTAACCTTTTCATATAATCTTGAAATTCCTCTAGCAGTTCCTGTTTCTTAAACATAGGGCCTCCAATTCCAACATTGATAGCCTTCTCTCCCATGGGAATCGCCCAACCCATAGAAAATGCCACAGGAATACCAAATAATTTAAAATCATCATTGGAGTCCCCTTGTTTTTTTTCCAGTATTGAACTAATCGTAAAACCAGTTTTGTATGGGCTTATAGAGGGATAATCCCCTACGTATTTTCTTACCTTGCTAAAGACCCCATCACTACCAAGAAGAATTTTGCAATAATACTCTCCAGAAGAAGTATATATTTTAAATATATTTCTTTGTTGCTCCATATGATAAAATCGCGTTTCATCTATAAAACGTACTCCTTGCCCTATGGCCTTATTGACTAGAAATTGATCTAGATCTATTCTAGGGATGGTAACTCCCAATGGTTCATTGCTATGATAGCTTGACTTTCCTAATCCTTTGCCATATAGGGATATGTTGTAGATTTCATTGCGTATAAACTCTCTTGGTAAATTGAATCCTAATTCATTCAATGCCTTTGCTGGAACAAACCCCCCACATGTCTTATCTCTGGGAAAAATTTTTTTATCGATCATCAGAACGTTTAGTCCTTTATCTCCTAGCTCCCTTGCTGCCGTTGCCCCTCCAGGTCCTGCTCCAACAATAACTACATCATAGATTGCTGTCCTTGTTGTCATGACTTTCTTCAGCTCCCTCAACAAAAATCTGCTTGTGTATATTTATGTATTTTAAATACATTCTCTCTAATAGACAGTAACTTCTCTATTTTCAATATTGAATTGTCTTGAAAAAAAAGAAAAATTTCCGTTTTTTCTGGAAATCATTATTTCATTTCTATTTTATCCCTTCATGCTTTTTTTCATACTGTTGGGAAGTTCGTCTTTTATCCGCTTTTGCTATCTTTCTTAAAGCCCTCCCTTTCCCTTGAGCTTTTTATTATGTATTTTATAGGCATGTTTCGGACAAACTTTAATATATTAAACTAGAAGGGAGTGGTACAAACTATCATGAATGCGATTACACCCACCACAGATCATTCCGTCAATGTCCAAACACCTATGGCGGCTTCTGCCTTTAGTAAGATCTTTATAGACTATTTGCATACATACTATAATACTGAACAGTATGGTGATTTGGTCATTATGTGTATTGGAACAGATCGTTCCACTGGTGATTCTCTCGGCCCTTTGATCGGCTATAAGTTACAACGAATACTAAAGAGATATCAAAATGTATTTGTCCATGGTACCCTGGATGATCCTGTCCATGCAAAAAATTTAAAAAACTCCATCGATCATGTTTATCGTTCATATAAAAAACCTTTCGTTATTGCCATTGATGCCTGCTTAGGTAAAGTAGAACGTGTAGGCTGCATTAATATGTCCCATGGTCCCCTGCGACCTGGTGCAGGTGTAAATAAAGACCTTCCTCCTGTTGGAGATATCCATGTTACTGGTATTGTTAATCTGGGTGGCTTTATGGAATATATCGTCCTTCAAAACACCCGTTTAAGTCTTGTCATGAAGATGGCGGATACCATCTCCGATGGCATTCAGTATGGCCTTTGGAAATACCTTCATGAAAATGCAAAGGAGCAGCCAAGACTATTCTAAGCTTGCCTGCTCCTCAAATTTTCTTTTCATTTAAAATAAAGATTCATAACTCCCTCGTTCGATGGCCTCGATGATTTCATCTACGTTTTTTCCTCTTGCATTCACCACAAGGGCTCCTTGATCCATGTCAATGACATTATCAAAATTCGTTAGGTAACCAAGTTTGCTATAATTGCTATCATACAATATGGTGTCCACGTACCCTTGATAGCGTTCATCAACAACCTCGTACCCCCGTGCTTCTAATTGTTTTCCTACTGCTTCTAGTCCGGGTGGAATAGCTATGACCTTAGGCATTTCAACACCTCCTAGGTGTATTATGACTAGAAGGTTTATCCTTTATACCCTTTTTTAAAAAAACATTCTAAAAATACCTGATTCTATATGTCTAGGATCTACTGGGGTACAAAAACCTCTATTCCACCACGATAGATTTCTATAGATACAGGCGCTTCTCCAACAATATCACCATCTACATTCAGCATTAGCCTCTCTATTCCACTTATCTTTATTATTTTTCCTCTGATTAACTCTACTTCTTTTATCTTCATATGTTCTCCAGAAAAAATAGTAGGAAACAGTCTTAGCAGCTTACCCTTGGATATCCTATTGATAATGCATATATCAAAATATCCATCTTCGATTTCTGCTTGTGGTGCGATTTTCATTCCACCACCGTAATATCTGCCATTGGCTACTGCCACAAGCATGATCTGCCGCTTAATTTGTATCCCATCAATCTCTAGGAGAATTTCTTTATTTCGAAAATGTAACAGCGTCTTCAATACGCCAACCGCATAAGCGGAGGGTCCTTTTATATATTTTTTAATATTTTCCGTTTCCTTTACAATCTCTGCATCTAAACCTACACTAGCTACGTTTAGAAAATACCGTCCATTGGCCTGACCGCAATCAATGATTACCTTATGTCCTCCATAGATAATCTTTAATGCCTTCATGGGACTTTTTGGTATGCCTAGGGTCTTGGCCAAATCATTTCCTGTTCCACTGGGAACGATGCCTAATGCAGCAGTTTTAAGCCCCATACCATTGATCACCTCATAGATGGTTCCATCTCCACCTACAGCAATGATCGTGCTACAACCCCTTATCACCGCTTCCTTTGCTAGGATTTCTCCATCTCCTTTGTATCGGGTAAACCGTATGTCATAGGGGATAACTTTATCCTTCATGAATTGATGAATCTGCTGAGCAATGATTCTCCCTTTTCCCTTCCCAGCAACAGGGTTAATGATGAACATCCAATCCATTCAAAGTTCCTAAGAAATTGCTTTAGCATATTCATCTAGAGAATTATTCTTGGCACGGTCTAACGCTTGGAGCTCTTCTGCTGAAAGGGTGTAGGATGACTTCCCTTTCTTCACAGGCTTTCCATACACCGTCGTGCTGCTTCTACCATAAATACTTGTTAGAATAAAGCCATTATGCTCTTCATCCAAGAGTGCAATAGAAAAGCTTAGATCTCCCCCAGTATCATTGAAAGCATTGTAACGTATCATACCCACCTTTTGAATACTCTTCAGTAATTTGCCTTCTATCATTCCCAATCGCTGGTCTATTTTGTTCATATGAATATCCGCCTGATCGATTCTTTCATAATAACGATAAATAATTTCTTCTAGGTTTTTTCCATCTAATCCTTTTGCCAAATCGCTATACTTTTTATCTAATCTAGAGGTTTTGCTCATCTGGACGATCCACATGATGAGTAGAAAAATGTTGGCAACCCCACTGTATAGGATGAATAATTCCCCATTTTCCTTTATGAAGTTAAATAATAAATCCACACCGATCCCCTCAATTCCACTTAAGATATTTTAACGTATTTATTATCTCATGGACTGACAAAAAATGAAAGAACTTGTCGCTTGAATTCATCTACTATTTTTTTCTATGTCATTTTAATACAGTCCTTTTATATCTCATGTTATTTCACTAATAACAAAAGAGTCTGTATTTTCATCACAGACTCTTTTACACATCATATAAAAATGCGCCATATCGCAGGAGCGTGCATTGCACATCCGTTCTGCCTGGTAATGACCCCATCATTGACGCCCAATGGGCACCCCCTACGGAACCATCTTATGTCGCATCATTCTACAAACGTTCACTACTAATATCATAAAATATTCACACGATATCTTACACCACTAATTCCTCACAAATCTTCTTTAATGCTTCTATGGCTTTATCAATATCTTCCCTTGTATTAAAGTATCCAATACTAAATCTTACTGTTCCTTGCTCAAAGGTCCCTATGGTTTGATGGGCCAATGGAGCACAATGAAGCCCAGAACGGACAGCAACTTCAAACACCTTATCTAATACATAGCTTACTTCTGAAGAATCCTCTTCACCAATATTAATGGATATTACCGCCGCCTGCTTTGTATGATCCTGAGGTCCATATATTTTTATCCCTTGGATTTTCTTTAGCTCTGAAAGCATATGAGCCGTTAAATCTTCTTCATGCTTTCGGATGTTATCTAATCCTGTGGATAGAATAAATTCTATACCCGCGCCTAACCCTGCAATTCCTGGTGTATTGGGGGTACCGCTTTCATAGCGATCAGGTATGATTTCTGGTTGTAGCAGAGACTCTGACTTACTGCCAGTACCGCCCTCTTTCATATGTCTTAGCTCTATCCCATCTCGAATATAAAGAATTCCTGTTCCCTGAGGACCCATGAGCCCTTTATGCCCCGGGGCTGCCAATAGATCAATCTGCATCTCCTCTACATCGATGGCGTAGATTCCTGCTGTTTGTGCCGCATCCACCAATAGCAAAACACCTTTTTCTTTTGCGATCTTCCCTACCTTAGCCACTGGCATTAATGTCCCTGTGATGTTTGATGCATGGGTCATCGCAATAAGCTTTGTGTTTTGTTGAATTGCAGCTCTTATCTTTTCAGGGTCTAGTTCACCAGTTTCACTACACTGCACAACGGTATGCTCCACTCCAATTTCCTTTAAGGACATGATGGGACGTATCATTGAATTGTGCTCCATGCTGGTGGTAATAACATGATCTCCTGCCTTAAGCACTCCTTTTAAAGCAAGATTTAATGAGTCCGTTGCATTGCTTGTAAATATTACCTGCATAGGATTGTCGATATTAAACAATCTACACAACAATTCTCTTGTTTTATAGATCGCCCTTCCAGCGTCTAATGCCATCTTGTGTCCAGATCTTCCAGGATTGGCACCAAAACCA
Source organism: Anaerosolibacter carboniphilus (assembly GCF_014205875.1). Taxonomy (GTDB): domain Bacteria; phylum Bacillota; class Clostridia; order Peptostreptococcales; family Thermotaleaceae; genus Anaerosolibacter; species Anaerosolibacter carboniphilus. Next base: position 41,249 of record NZ_JACHEN010000032.1, on the reverse strand, counting down.
CGCATACACTGATCTACTGCTTGATACACTGCCTCCGGCTTCGGGAAAGTGGTTGCAGCATTATCCAAATAAATCATCATTTCACCCCCATAAATATCTTTAAAGCATCTCCAAAATATCTTTATTGCATTTAATGTTTCACGTGAAACAATTTTCCTTTTTTATGATAAAAACCTTTGAAACTTTATTCTGCTTACATTTTATTTAGAAAAGATTCATTATGTTCTTCCAATGGAAGATATGTATCTTATCTGGACTGAACAATTACACGGATATTGCTTACGTCAAAGACATTTTTTAAAATATCATAATATTCCCTTATAATGATTGCACAGTGGTTTTCACTAAAGGTAATAATCCACATATCTTTCTGGTATTTTTTAATATCAATCAATACATTAAAGTATTTTTGGAATTCAACCTCACCAATCTCCTTTTTTAGCTTTTTAAACCCTGACTCTAATTCACTGCCCGATAATCTTTCTTCCATAGGTGTAAACTCTATTTCATAAATTTCATCTGGAATATCTAAAACTGTTTCCATGAATTTTTCTTCGCTCATATCCATCCTCCTTCATTTGCTTCCTTATATATTATATCAAATTTTCATAGGAATATATGGATTCTACAGTATTATTCTCGTGCAAAATTTGATCTATAAGCTAAACTCATATTTAATAAAAGATGTGCAACAAAATAGGCAGTATTTATGGACAACGGTCGATTCGTGAATCGACCCTACAATGTGGAACAGGCATGCCAGGTCTCTACAGGATATGATCTCAGCCTCTATCTTACGACACACCATTCTACAATTATGTTCACTATACAAAAGGAGCCACTTCGTTTTAAGTGACTCCAATCATTTGAAAAACTTATGCGTAAATGATAACCCCTTCTAAGGTAATCACCGCCTGGCCTCCTACTTTGACAGAAAAATCATCTTTATTACCCTCAAGTTTTACTACTATTTTGCTTGGTCGATCCATATAATAGCCTTGTTCGCAAGTAAAGGTAAATCCATCTTTAAGCTCAACAATATTATTCCGAATTAGGAAGGCTCCAAGGGCACCATTGGATGTTCCTGTAGCCGCTTCTTCGTCAATACCTACAGCTGGAGCAAAGTTTCTACAAGCCAAAAAGGATTCCTTTTCTTCCGTTTCTAGAGTAAAGGCATGGACACCAACAAGTCCATTTCTATTGCTGAAATCTATCAATTTCCCTTTGTTAGGCTTCAACTTCTTTAGCACGTCTAAACATTTCACCGGCATCATCAAATCAGGTAGTCCTGTAGATATCCCCTGCGGATAAAAAATCTGCTTTCCAATCCCAAAATCCGCCTCATCAATCCCAAATATTTCTGCCAACTCCTTTAGATCAGTAATATGCGATAGAAATTCAGGCTGTGCTTGGGTCATCATCACTTTATCAATCTTGTCATTCTTAAAGTAGATTTCTACCGGTAAAATACCCGCCTTTGTTTTTTGCCTTATAGTAAACAGTCCATCCTTACCTTCAATGTATCCTTTTTCAGCAAGAGCATAGAAAGTACCGATCGTGGCATGTCCACACAAATCAACCTCTTGCTCAGGCGTAAAGAATCTCACCTCATAGTCTACGCCATCCTGCTTCATAGGAATGACAAAAGCAGTTTCCGATAGATTCATTTCCTTAGCGATCTTTAACATCTGTTGATCTGTTAATCCTCTGGCATCTGGCACTACCCCCGCAGGATTTCCTCCGAATCTTTTATCTGTAAATGCATCTACTTGATATATAATTTTTTCCATAGGCATCTCTCATTTCTAATAGATTTATTTTGGAGGGTACATCTTTCGATAGAATCAATAAAGTATATTGGAATATGCGTTTCATAGATAGAAAAGTTTAGCAAAGCAGCAATTCCAATAATTACCTCTTTAAAGCATTGTTTTTTTGCAACAAATTGATGTATTAAACGTCTAATTCTATAAGAACAATTTTAAAAGCAGTTATGCTGTATGGATATGTGATTATAGCATTTCATCTCCATCTGTAAACTACTTTCAAACCAAAGAATAATAATCAAAAAAGTATCTCCATCAGGGCTTAGGGAAACTTGATTCATACACTAGACTCTCTCTTTTTTATCATATTATATTGTGAAGTTCCTGTCCATAACATAAAAATGGCAGAAAATATATCTATTCTGCCATTTTTATATAATCACTTTTAAAAGTGTTTCACGTGAAACATGCCTATCTTTTTTGCAAATAGTCAATCAAACGCTCTAGTTCATCATCACTATAATATTCAATCTCTATTTTCCCTTTTTTCTTTCCCTTGACAATGCTCACCTTTGTTCCCAGTATACTTTTCAGGGTCTCTTCCAGATCGAGTAAACTCGTGTCTTTTTGTTTTTTAAGCGATTCTTTTCTAAGGCTCCCATCTAGCAGTTTACCAATCAAAGTCTCTGTCTCTCGAACAGATAACCCTTTTGTAACCACTTCTCTACCCAGCCTTTGTTGTAGCGTAGGATTTTCCAAACGCAAAAGAGCTCTGGCATGCCCACTAGAAATTTGACTTTGAATAAGCATTTCTTGAATCATCTCATCGAGATTCAATAGTCTCATGGTGTTTGCGATATGAGGTCTACTCTTTCCAATGGCATTCGAAATTTCTTCCTGCGTTAATCGGTATGTATCCAGTAGGTGTTTAAATGCAAGGGCCTCTTCAATAGGGTTTAAATCCTCCCTTTGAAGATTCTCAATTAAAGCAATTTCCATACCTTGCTGATCATTCAATTCTTTAATAATACACGGTATTTCCTTAAGCCCCGCTTCTCTAGCCGCCCTCCACCTCCGTTCTCCTGCTACAATCTCGTATCCAGCATCCGCGGCTCTAACTATAATAGGTTGTATGACGCCATGAAGCTTTATAGAATCAACCAACACCGCTAGCTTATCCTTAGCAAAATCTTTTCTAGGCTGGCTACGATTAGGTTTAATATCATGAATACTAACTTTCAAGGCATCACCCTTTTTTACTTCAACGCTCGAAGGTTCAATCTTTCGCTCTGGTATCAATGCATTTAAGCCTTTTCCAAGGCCACCTTTCATCTTCGTCAATTAAATCACATCCTCTTCTAGGTCTAAAAACTCTTCAGCTAGTTCACTATAGGCCTCTGCGCCTTTAGATTTTGCATCATACTCGATAATAGACAAGCCATAGCTAGGTGCTTCAGCCAACCTTACATTTCTGGGAATTAGGGTTGTATATACTTTGCCTTTGAAGTATTTCTTTACCTCATCTACAACCTGTATCGATAGGTTCGTCCTACCGTCGAACATGCTTAATACTACCCCCTGAATATCGAGGCTTGGATTCAAATTCTTCTTTACCAATTCAATGGTATTCATTAATTGGCTTACACCTTCCAGAGCATAATACTCACATTGAATAGGAATAAGGACACTATCTACGGCAGTCAGTGAGTTAATCGTCAAAAGTCCCAGGGAAGGAGGACAATCCACAAAAATATAATCATAAGCATGTTTTACATCCTGTATCGCTTGTTTTAAACGCATTTCTCTGCCTTCTAAATCTGTCAATTCGATTTCAGCCCCTGCCAGTTGGACGCTAGAAGGAACAATAGAAAGATTTTCTCGATTGGTTTCATAAATACACTGAGATATATCGGCATTTCCAATAATTAAATCGTACATTGAAGTAGGCAGACTATTTTTATCAATTCCTAATCCACTGCTTGTATTGCCCTGAGGATCAATATCAATAACAAGTATCTTTTTCCCTTTCACTGCAAGACAAGCACTTAGATTGACATTGGTTGTCGTCTTTCCTACCCCGCCTTTTTGATTAAAAATAGCAATTACTTTTCCCACCAAAATCACCTCCGCATAAATTGTTATCCTATACATACATTTCGTTAAAATATTTTCTATTCCTTCTTCATTGAAAAGGAAAAAATGAAAATGTATCATGAAAAAAAAGGAAATTACCTTTTTCCAATAGATTAGTTTTGCAATATCTATTAATAGTAGAGAATGTTGGTGAATATAATATAAAGGTATGGGGACCAACCGAAAAATTATCTTTACTAATTAGAGATAGTAAATTAGAAATCATAGAATTATTTGTACCAATTTATAAGGGGGATCTATAGATGTGGAAAATCATAGTGAGTGCTTTTTGGATGGTGTTCATAGCCGAATTGGGAGATAAAACACAACTCCAAACCATGCTTTTGGCTACCCAGTCCAAATCCGTTTTAGGTGTCTTTATCGGTGCTGCTTCAGCTTTGGTATTGAGTGCGTTAATCGGTGTATTCGCAGGGACATATATTACAAAATACATTCCACCTCATTACTTACAGTTAAGTGCTGGGGTAGCTTTTATTGTTATTGGCATGCTTACCCTATGGGGAAAAATATGACACTTTACTACAGTAAAGTTTTCTTTTAAAATCGTTTTTAAGGCGTTTTGACCACGTTTTGGATCACTACCCTTATGGACCACTCTTTCTCCTTTTAAATTCGATTTATGAAGGTCGTTTTTTCTATAAAACTCAATCTTTCTAAATTTTACAATGAATAGAAAAAGGCTATAGATGAAAATCTATAGCCTAATCTTTATATATTTATTTATCGAGCTTTGGGAATCTTTACAACTACTTCGATATGGTCTCCCTTATCTAGCTGCTTATACTCTGCATCTAATCCAGTTTGCTTAATAGCATTAAAGGCATTTTTTAAAGTATTAAGATATATCTTAAAATTAAAAGCACTTTTGATGTTCTGCCGTTTCTCAGGTTCCTTTGGCTTAGATAGCTCTTCTAAAATATCAGCAATCATTTTTTCCGTTTTCTTTACTGTCAAATCCTTCTTTGAAACTTCTTCCAAAACCTTCAATTGCAGCTTTTCATCTGGCAGCTTTAACAAAGCTCTGGCATGTCGCTCCGTCAAACCAAATTCCATCAGTTTTTCTTTCACCGTTTTGGATAGCTTTAAGATACGAAGCTTATTGGCAATCGTAGATTGATTCTTGCCTACCTTTTCAGCAATATCCTGTTGGGTGAAATGATGATCTAGGATCAGATGGTTATATCCTTCGGCTTCTTCGATAAAATTCAAATCCTCTCGTTGCAAGTTTTCAATCAAAGCCAATACAGCAGAGTCCTGATCCGTCATCTCGGACACAATCACAGGAATTCTCTCAAGTTGGGCAAGCTTTGCTGCTCTCAGTCTTCGCTCCCCAGCAACCAACTCATAATGATCTGGCCCCATTCTTCTCACACTAATAGGCTGCAAGACACCATAGGCTTTAATAGACTCACTCAGTTCTTCCAGGCTAGCCTTCGTAAAAACTTTTCTAGGCTGATACGGATTTGGCCTTATTAGGTCTATTGGAACTTGTAACACTGTTGTATTTTGTTCTAACACCATATTCCATCTTCCCCTCATACAAAAGCTCCTCATTTATACACTTAGAACAAAGTTGCCTATCGGCAATTTGTTTTCGCTAGGAAACCCTAGGTCTCCTTTGACGGCTGCTAAGCAGCCTGAGTACCTTCATGAAAACGGCAAAGGAGAATCCCCTCTGCACACCCCATATATAAGAAATTGAAGTCCATAATTTCTGACATATTAAATAATTCGTCAAAAACACCTTACTTCCTTCCTTTTCAGAGAAAAATAATCTGTTTTTCGCTCAACAAAAATTACTAGAAAACGACTAAATTAAAGGGTTTTTCGACGGTGTTCCAGCTTTTCTCGGGAATTTTGTCGGTGTGTTTTTTACCTTCTCTATAATGACAATATTATGAGTAATCTCACTAAAAGGTAGCACAACATCCTTACGATCCACGATTCTTCCGCCAAGGGCTTCTATTGCCTTTTTTCCCCGCTCTATTTCCTCATGGATACTAGGACCTTTCTGACATACAAAATATCCCCCCACCCTTACGAAGGGCAAACAATACTCGCTCAATACATTTAGTTCTGCCACAGCCCTTGCCACAGCAATATCATATTGCTCCCGATGTTGTTTGTTAATGCCAAAATCCTCAGCACGACCATGGACAAACTGAATATTCTTTAACCCTATAGACTCACATACGGTCTTCAGAAAATTAATTCGTTTGTTTAAGGAATCTAAAAGAGTCAAGGTTACGTTTGGAAAATATATCTTTAAAGGAATTCCTGGGAAACCAGCTCCCGTTCCTACATCAATAATTTTTGCATTTTCATTAATCTGACTTACCGTTGCACAAGATAGGGCATCGAGAAAATGCTTGATCATCACTTCCTTTTCATCAGTGATAGCAGTCAAGTTCATTTTTTCATTCCATTCCAAGAGCAAATCTTTATATTTCACTAGCTGGTTTACCTGATATTCTGACAAAGTCAACCCCAGTTTCGCAGCGCCTTCTGTTAGGATCTTCAAATTATTCATTCTCTTCACTTCTCTTCCTACGCTGTTGCTCCAAGTAAACCAATAAAACAGATATATCGGCGGGAGAAACACCTGAAATTCTTGAAGCCTGTCCCACTGAAAGAGGTTTTACAGCATTGAGCTTCTGTCTAGCTTCTAGCCTCAGACCTTCTATGACAGTATAGTCAATTTCCGCATGTAGCTTTTTAGTCTCTAGCTTTTTAAACTGCTCGATTTGCTTCAATTGCTTATCTATATAACCTTCATATTTGATTTGAACCTCGCACTGCATGATGACATCTTTGGGCAGTGTCTGTCTTTCCTTATCCAATTCCAGGATATTTCCATAGGTCAATTCAGGCCTCTTCAACAAATCATGGAGAGAAATCCCACTACGAATCTCGGCACTATTCATTTTATGTAGAAATTCATTTCCTGTAGCTGGAGTAATCGTCGTATTTTTCAATCGTTCAATTTCTGAAGTAATCTGCTGTTTTTTTCTTAAGAACCGTTCATAACGATCCTCTTTTGCCAAGCCGATTTGATATCCTTTCCCTGTCAGTCTTAGATCCGCATTGTCTTGTCTTAATACCAGGCGATACTCTGCCCTTGAGGTCATCATACGATAAGGTTCATTGGTTCCCTTGGTGACCAAGTCATCAATCAATACACCAATGTAGGCCTCCGATCGATCTAGTATAAAAGGATCTTTTCCTTGAATCTTCAAGGCAGCATTAATTCCTGCAATCAGCCCTTGGGCTGCGGCTTCCTCATAACCTGATGTTCCATTAAACTGTCCTGAAGAATACAGCAAATCTATATCCTTGCACTCCAAGGTCAGCTTTAATTGCTGAGGATCTATACAATCATATTCTATGGCATAGGCCGGCCTCATAATTTTCACCTTTTCTAGCCCAGGGATCGTCTTCAGAAACTTAAGCTGTACATCCTCAGGCAAACTGGTAGACATCCCTTGAACATACATCTCATGGGTGTCTAGGCCCTCAGGCTCAATAAACAGCTGATGTCTTTCCTTATCGGCAAAACGCACGACCTTATCTTCGATGGACGGGCAGTATCTAGGACCCGTACCCTCAATTTCACCGCTATACATGGCTGACCGATGCAAGTTATCCATAATCACTTGATGGGTTTCTTTATTGGTGTAGGTAAGCCAACAAGGTACCTGCTCTTTTTCCAGTGAATCATTCATAAAAGAGAAGGGCACAATTTCTTGATCCCCTGGCTGAATCTCCATTCTAGAAAAATTTAATGTTTTTTCATCGACCCGTGCAGGTGTTCCCGTCTTAAAACGACGCATTTTCAATCCGAGTTCCTTAAGATTTTTTGTAAGCTCCTTTGATGATGCCAAACCGTTGGGGCCACTTTCATAGTTAACACCGCCGATAAATATCTTTCCACCAAGGTAGGTACCTGTAGCCATAATCACTGCCTGACAATGATAAATGGCACCTGTTCTCAAGACAACCCCTTGAACCCGCTTATTTTCCACAAGGATTTCAATCACCTCTCCTTGCTTCAGGTCGAGATTTTCTTGGTTTTCCAAGACCTTTTTCATTGCAACATGATACAATACCTTATCCGCCTGAGCCCTTGATGAATGGACCGCAGGACCTTTAGCTGTATTGAGCATACGGCTTTGAATAAAGGACTTGTCAATATTTAACGCCATTTCTCCACCCAATGCATCAATTTCCTTCACCAGATGTCCCTTACCAGTTCCACCGATAGCAGGATTACAAGGCATCATGGCAACAGATTCCAAATTTATACTCAAAATCAATGTCTTACAATTCATTCTAGCAGCAGCTAAAGCCGCTTCACAGCCAGAGTGTCCAGCACCAATTACAACCACATCATAGGTACCAGCTACAAATCGATCCAGCATCTATTCTTCCTCCTTTGTTAACGTTAGAAGTTAGTGGATAGTAGTTAGTGGCTTATTCTTTTCATCTCTTGGTTTTGCCACTACCAACTAACATCTAACCACTAACTCCTTATTTCCCCAAACAGAAATTAGCAAATATCCGATCTATGATATCTTCTCCCACTGTATCTCCAGTGATCTCACCTAGGTATTCCCAGCAGTTTCGAACGTCTACCTCGACGAAATCCAAAGGCATATTGCTTTGAATAGCCCCCACAGCATCCTCCATACTTTTCTTAGCTCTTTCTAAGGCATTTTGATGTCGGACATTGGTAACTAAGGAAAGATCCTTATGTTTTACTTGCCCTCCGTAGACCATCTGGACAATGGTATCCTCTAATTCCTTTAACCCAATCTCCTCTGTCACAGAAATTCTGATGACTTTTTTACCAGGCAGCATCTCCTGCAATCCTGCCTCATCCACGACCATGGGAAGATCAGTCTTATTCAATAGGATAATTGCATCCCTTTCATTGACCAATTGTATAATCTGCTGATCTTCTTCTGTCAAAGACTCTGCTGCATTCAAAACGAATATGACTAAATCTGCCTTATTAAAAAACTCCTTGCTTCTTTCTACACCTATCTTCTCCACAATGTCTTCCGTTTCACGAATACCTGCAGTATCAACGATCTTCAAAGGAATACCTTGAATGCTTACATATTCTTCAATCACATCCCTGGTCGTCCCAGGAACCTCTGTCACGATGGCTCTCGATTCCTTAAGCAAGGCATTCATCAAAGAAGACTTGCCTACATTGGGCTTTCCGATAATAACGGTTTTTAAGCCTTCCCGAATAATCTTTCCTGTATGGGCTGTAGAAAGAAGGGCAGCAACAGTATCTACAATTTCTTTAGCTTGTTTTTCCAAACCTTGATATGTAATTTCCTCAATATCTTCATCTGGAAAATCAATATTTACAGTAATATGGGCAATCATTTCTAAAATATTATTACGGATCTTACCTACTTCCTTTGACAAAGAACCTTCCAGCTGACCTAAGGCAATATCGAAGCCCTTCTCCGTTTTGGCACTGATGACATCCATCACTGCCTCTGCTTGAGCCAAATCAATCCTTCCATTTAGAAAAGCCCTTTTGGTGAATTCTCCGGGCTCCGCCATTCTTGCCCCCATGGATAAAACCAAGCTCAAAATTTTTCGTACAGGAACAATACCACCATGACAATCAATTTCCGCCACATCCTCAGCTGTGTAGGTATGAGGCCCCTTCATATAAACAACCAATGCTTCATCTACCTTGTCCTGGGTTTGGGGATGAACAATATATCCATGGGTTAATCTCCTGTTGGGAAAATCCTTTATACTCTTTCCCCTACTGGGAACAAACACTTGATCTAAAATTTCTACTGCCATAGGTCCACTTAAGCGAACGATACCAATTCCTGCTTCTCCTGGAGCCGTAGCAATGGCTGCAATTGTATCATCGATCATCTTATCACCTCATTTTATCTGAAGAAAATTATATCCTATATCATCAGCACTGTTCAATACTATATATTATACCAATAATCTGCCAAACCATTACAGATATAAAGAACAAAGTCGATTGCATCACTTTATTTTCCATAACATTAACAAAACCCAGTATACTTACTGGGTTTTGTAGTATCATCGTTCTACCTGTTTTTCATAAACAACTAGGACCAATCCCTGTTACTTTACCGTAATAATTACCTTACGATAAGGCTCCTCACCATGACTTCTTGTTTCAACATGGGGATGGTTTTGTAAAGCAGAGTGAATAATCCTTCTCTCGTATGGGTTCATTGGTTCCAAAACAATGTCTTTTCGAGAGGTCCTAACTTTTTGCGCCAATCTATTGGCCAATCGAATGAGGGTTTGCTCTCTCTTTCTGCGATAATCCTCTGTATCCAAAACAACCCTAAGATAATTTTCACGATCCTTGTTCACAACCAAACTGACGAGATACTGTAAGGAATCCAAAGTCTGTCCTCTACGGCCAATCAAGATACCCATGTCTTTTCCGAATACATCTACATATAAAGTCTCACCTTTTAACTTTGTTTTGTATTGTGCTTCCAATCCCATGGTCTTTAGAACATCCTTTAGAAATTCTACAGCGGCTTCCTGTGGATTGTCGATCACGGTAACCTTAACTCTTGCTTGTTTGGTCCCAATAAGACCAAATATCCCCTTACTTGGTGCTTCTAGCACCTCAATCTCTACCTTATCCTGTGCAACTTTTAATTCCTCCAGGGCAATCTTTACAGCTTCCTCTACGGTTTTTGCTGTCTTTTCAGTAAATCTCATACTAATTCGACTCCTCCTTAGGGGTTCCCACTGTTCCGGCTTTAGGTAAAAGATACTGTTGTACCATCTGGAATATATTACTTACTACCCAATACAACGTCAATCCTGCTGGGAAACTTCTTCCCCACCATAAAATCATCACAGGGAATACCATATTCATGGTTTTCATTGTTTGATTCTGTGCAGCACCTGTACTAGCAGAGTTCATTGAGAAATAAGTTGTAATACCTGCCAAAACAGGTAATATAATCGGATCTGGTTTACTCAAATTAGGAATCCATAGAAATGCTTCATTGACAGCTTGTACAAAGTTAGGATCACTAATATATTTGATCGGTTCCCTTAGCACAGCAAAAAGACCAAAAATAATTGGCATCTGAATCAAGAGAGGCAAACAACCACCCAAAGGGTTTATCTTATATTGCTGATATAATTCTACTGTTTTTGCATTTAATTTTTCTTTATCGTTCTTATATTTTTCCTGCAATTCCTTTAGCTTAGGTTGTAACTCGGACATTTGCTTTGTTGACTTTAATTGCTGTAGTGTTAATGGCAACAGGATAAGCTTCACGATCACCGTAAATGCGATAATCGTAATTCCATAGTTTCCAATAAGACCATATAAGAAATTTAAGAGCATTCCTAATGGTTTTGCGATCAAATCTTTTACCCCCTATCATTTCTACTTTAAAGGATCATACCCTCCCGGGTGGAAAGGATGACACTTAAATATCCTTTTTATGCTTAGGATCGTCCCTTTTATCGCCCCATACTTTTCTAGGGCATCCAATGCATACTGAGAACATGTTGGATAAAATCTACAGGAAGGTTGCTTGAGGGGAGAAATATATTTTCTATATATCTTCACCATCCATATCAATATCGCCTTCAATGATTTCACCTATTTCAATAGTTTTGATTTTCTTAGTAAATGAACCATGGCTTTTTCTACATCGCCATAAGTTGCTTCCTTTATATTGATCCTGGCAATAAATATTAAGTCGTATCCTTTCGCAGTTGTAGGCCCCACTGCTCGAAAACTTTCCTTCATCAAACGCTTCACACGATTTCTTACGACACTCTTTCCTACCTTCTTGCTCACCGAAAAACCTACACGATTGAAATCCTCCCCATTTTTCATCATGAAAAGAACCAATAGCCGATTTGCCATAGAATTTCCTTTATCATATACTTTTTTAAATTCCATGTTTTTTTTCAGTCGCAACGTATGCTCCATGGTTTTTCCTTCCTTTTAATGAAAGCCTTCCTCTTTATGCACTTTTCATTATGTCATTTATTCCTTAGTATGCACAATATTTCCTATGTAATATGAATTTTTTTTAAATTCTCTTCCATAATTTTATGCACTTCATAATTTTCCAACTATATCTGTGGTTATAGAAAAAGGCCACTTTATGCGGCCCTTAAGCAGTCAGACTTTTTCTGCCCTTTAGTCTACGTCTTTTTAAAACGTTTCTACCAGACTTCGTTTTCATTCTTTTTCTAAAACCATGTTCTTTCTTTCTTTGTCTCTTCTTTGGCTGATATGTCATCTTCACGAAAAACACCCCCTTCAAAATCTACCTATATTATATCTTATTGATAGGGACATCATCCCTAAAATGAGCATTTACTAAATAATTATAACTTCGTACGTACAATCTGTCAAGAAAGTAATTTTTGCTACCCTTTTGTGGATAAAGATATCACCACATTTTTTTCCTGTGGATAATTTTTGTGTTTTTGATTGAAATCCCTTTTTGAATTTGATATGATTAAGACAAACTGTTGATAAGTGGAAATATATATTCACAAATTCAACTTTATACACAGACTGTGGATAAAGTTGTGTATAAGTGGAGAATGTTTCTCCCTTTTCCTTGAATATATCTCATTTTTTCATGTGTATGATTGCTAAATACCGCTGTTGATTTTGTGTACAAGCCCTCAGGGGTTTTATGAATATCTTTTTATACCATATGTTATCCACAAATCTAATCATTTCCCAGTTCATAAAATTTATTCACAAAAATTTTCGAAAGATCATAACTATCAACAATTTTTGTGGATATCTTGTGGATATACTCTATTTTCAACTCCTATTATTTTTTTATTTATCTATGGGGTTGTTTTTATTTCATTCTGATAGGAGGTCGCTATATGAGTGTTAATCTGCCAGATATATGGCAAAAAGCTCTAAATCTAATCAAAACAGAGCTGACAGAAGTAAGCTACAATACTTGGCTAAAACCCATAGAACCTATTTCTATTCATGGAAATACTATTGTTCTTGGTGTCATCAATGATTTTTCTAAAGGTATTTTGGAAGCAAGATACGCGAATCTAATCATGAATGCCATTAAACAGATTACTTCCCATGAGTATCGTCTAGACTTTATTGTTCCAGGAAGCGAAAAATATATAAAGGCGACCCAACAAGCCCCACAGCATCAAAATAATGGCTCTTCCGATAGCTTTGATACCCTCAACTTAAATCCTAAATATGTATTTGATACCTTTGTTATTGGAAATAGTAACCGCTTCGCCCATGCTGCATCGTTGGCCGTAGCAGAATCCCCTGCAAAGGCATATAATCCTTTGTTTATTTATGGGGGTGTGGGATTAGGAAAAACCCACTTGATGCATGCCATTGGTCACTACATCCTAGGTCAAAATCCCAATGCCAAGGTTGTATATGTTTCCTCTGAAAAATTCACCAATGAGCTTATCAACTCTATTCGTGATGACAAAAACGTAGAATTTCGGAATAAATATAGAAATGTAGATGTGCTTTTGGTCGATGATATTCAATTTATTGCAGGCAAGGAAAGAACCCAAGAAGAATTTTTTCATACCTTTAATGCCCTCCATGAGGCTAATAAGCAAATTATTATTTCCAGTGATCGTCCACCAAAAGAAATACCTACCTTAGAAGATAGACTAAGATCCCGTTTTGAATGGGGTTTGATTACAGATATTCAACCGCCTGATTTAGAGACAAGAATAGCCATTTTACGAAAAAAGGCAGAGGTTGAAAACATTGACGTACCCAATGAGGTTATGCTTTATATCGCTAAAAAAATTCAGGCCAATATTCGTGAGCTTGAGGGTGCTTTGATTCGCATTGTAGCATACTCTTCTCTCACCAATAAAGAAGTGACTGTTGAACTAGCCAGTGAAGCATTAAAGGATATCATTTCATCTACAAGACCAAAGCAAATCACCGTGGCGCTTATCAAAGAGGTGGTTGCAGAGCACAGTGGATTAAAACTAGATGATTTTAACTCAAAGAGAAGAACTCGTTCCATCTCTTATCCAAGACAAATCGCTATGTATCTATGCCGTGAATTAACAGACTTATCTTTGCCAAAAATTGGTGATGAATTTGGGGGAAGGGATCATACAACAGTCATCCATGCCCACGAAAAAATTAGTCAAGATATCAATAATAATATAGATTTCAAATCGAAAATAGAAAACATGATTAAGGATATAAAGAATAAATAATACACAAGAGGCTGTGGTTAAGGCTCTAATAATTTGTGCATAAGTGCTAACGAACATTTTATTTTTGGAATATGTGGATAAGTGAAGGGGCTTTATACACATTTTTTAAACATCTTCTAAATATTGATTTTTAAGGAATACAGGCACTTACCCACAAATTCACAAGCCCTACTACTATTACTACTAAAAATTTATATTTATTTATTCCTTTTTCAGATAAGGAGGTTATCCACAGATGAAATTTATTTGCAGTCAAAAAAACCTGTCAGCTAGTATCAATATCGTTCAAAAAGCTGTTTCAACAAAAACCACATTACCTATACTAAAAGGAATATTGATTGAAACCTGCGGACAAAAACTAAAATTAGTTGGGACAGACCTAGAGGTTGGCATAGAACACTACATAGAAGCAAACATCGTCTCTGAAGGATCCATAGTTATTTCATCAAGGCTCCTAGGCGATATTATTCGAAAGCTTCCTGATGCAGACGTGGAAGTTGAAGTGGATGAAACAAACAATATAACGATTCGATGTGAGAACTCAGAATTCACATTGATAGGACAACCATCCATAGAGTTTCCAGAGCTACCAGCCATTGAAGAAGAGAATATTTACGAAATACCTCAGGATTTATTAAAAAATATGATTCGTCAAACAGCTTTTGCAACGGCATTAGATGAGACAAGACCTATTCTGACTGGTGTTCTCATGGAGATACAAGAGGGAATCATCAATATGGTAGCTTTAGATGGATATAGATTGTCCTTAAGACAAGGAAATATAAAGACAGACTTTAATAATAAGGCTGTTATTCCAGGAAAAACTTTGAATGAAATTCATAGGATTTTATCAGAAGAGGAAAATTCTAAAGTAGAGATATTCTTTACGGATAAGCATGTGTTGTTCCAAATGGCAAATGTTCGGATTATTTCTAGATTGCTGGAGGGAGAATTTATAAATTATAAGCAGATTATCCCAAAGGAGTTTAAATCAAGGGTAAAAGTGAAAACCAGAGATCTATTGGATAGTATTGAAAGGGCGTCTCTTCTAGCTCGAGAAGGTAAGAACAATCTGATTAAATTCTCAGTAAAGGATGAAATGATGACTATTACTTCCAATGCCGAAATTGGTAGGGTATTTGAGAACTTACGTATTGAACTGGAAGGTGAGGATATCGATATCGGATTTAATTCCAAGTATTTTCTAGATGCGTTGAAAATACTTGATAGTGATGAGATATACCTAGACTTTACGACCAATGTAAGTCCATGTATCATCAAGCCGACGGATACGAATAACTATACCTATTTGGTATTGCCTGTTAGACTGGCAGGTTAGCACGGGAGCCCATTCAATATGGGTTCCTTTTTTTGAAAGATTTGAAAAATGAAATATTTGACACTTGTAAGAAATAAGAATATTGTATACAATAAAGGTCAAAGTAAGTCAAATATAATTATCTTTCAAAATAAGAAATAGTTCTATATAATAGATACATTGGAATAATTGGGCGTAAAATATCCCATGATAGAGATAAAATGATGGCAGAAAGGAAGGTCTCCTATGTATAAAGAAATCAAAATACAAGAGGAATACATTAAATTGGATCAACTATTGAAAATGGCGGACTTAGTACAGTCAGGAGGCCATGCAAAGCTCATGATTCAAGATGGTATGGTAAAGTTAAATGGAATAAAGGAATATCAGAGAGGTAAAAAGATTAGGGTCGGAGATGTTGTTGAAATTCAAGGAAATAAAGTAAAAGTGATAGAATAGATAAAAATATTTTTAGAAAAAATCTCTAGGTATGATCAGATATTGTGAGATCAAGGGGTGCTCAGCGTGTATTTAAGGAAGTTAAAGTTAATTAACTTTAGAAATTATCATCAATTGGACTTAAAGCTTCATCCAAAGATGAACGTATTTATTGGTGATAACGCCCAGGGAAAAACAAATATTTTAGAAGCTATTTATATGACAGGAACGGGAAAATCCTTCCGAACCAGCAAAGAAAGAGAAATCATTAAGATGGATAAAGATAAATCCTATATTCATGTGGAAGGAGAAAAAAAATATACCAGTGTTTCTGTTGAAATAAAGTTAGAAGAAAATAAGAAAAAACAGATGAAAGTAAATGGGGTAACTTTAACAAAAAATGTTGATTTGCTGAGCAATGTTCATGTGATTGTATTTTCACCAGAAGATTTAAAGTTAGTGAAAGAAGGCCCTGTAGAGAGAAGAAAATTCATGGATATAGAAATATCCAACATGAAGCCCCGATATTACCATCAACTGGGACAATATAATCGTGTATTGATACAAAGAAATAATCTATTAAAGAAGATACATCATGATCGAAAATATATGGCAACTTTAGATATATGGGATGAAAAGTTAGTTGAATTGGGAACCAGTATTATGAAAGAAAGAATAAAGTTTATTCTTCGTTTAAATACATTAAGCAGATTACTTCATCGTAAAATTACAGATAATAAGGAAAATCTTGAAATAAAATATATGAGCAATATTAAAGAAGTTCACGATGAAGAAAGGATTCAACATTATTTTCATAGGGATTTGAAGAAGGTACTGGATATAGATATACAAAGAGGAACTACCACCGTAGGTCCCCATAGAGATGATTTGGGCGTCTATGTGAATGGTATTGATATCCGAATTTTTGGATCTCAAGGGCAGCAAAGAACTTCTGCGTTAGCCTTAAAATTGGCAGAGATTGAATTAATGAAAGCAGAAACGGGAGAATATCCTATCTTACTTTTAGATGATGTGATGTCCGAACTAGATGTAAAAAGACAAGCTTTTCTCGTAAAGAGTTTAAGGGATATTCAAACATTTATTACTACGACGGATTTAAATGCCTTATCTACATTAAATCTGGAAGCAAAAAACATTTATTATGTGGAGAAAGCTACTGTCCGGCAAAATGATGAAAAGGATATCAACGAATTGAAAAGTAAATGAAAAATAGGGAGTAAAGTCTTATTCTTTTCCCATATGTGTAAAAAATCTTTTATACTTGAATTGAAAAGGTTATAATATAGTGTGGATATTTTATGAAGGAGGCGTTTGTATGTTTCTTCATCTGGGAGGAGATGTGGTTGTTCCCACAAAAGATATTATATCGATTGTGGATATTACTTCCATATCCAAATCAAAGGATAGCAAGGAATTTTTAAAAATTGCTGAAGAAGAAGGATTTATTGTAAGAATCTCAGAGGAAGAACCAAAGTCTTGCATTATTACGGAGAAAAGAATCAAAAAATCGGGAAAATCATCTAAGGAAATAAAAACAATAATTTATTACTCTCCTATCTCCTCCGTAACCCTTCAAAAACGAACAAATTTTATGGAGGAACTCCACCTTTAGTATAGACATCCGTAGGTATTTGAAAAATGAGCACACCCAGTGTGCCTTTTTGCAGTCTGAAAAAGATGATTGTAAATAAACATAAGCATAAAAAATAGTGTACGGCACATTTGATTGTAGGGGGTAAAAAAATGGTTGAAAAAATAACACAGGAATATAGCGCTGAACAAATACAAGTGCTAGAAGGTTTAGAGCCTGTAAGAAAAAGACCGGGCATGTATATAGGATCTACAGGGCCTAAAGGATTACATCACTTGGTATATGAGATTGTAGATAATAGTATTGATGAAGCATTGGCAGGATACTGTAAAAATATAGAGGTTATTATCCATGAAAACAATATTATTAGTGTTCAGGATGATGGCAGAGGTATGCCTGTAGATATTCATCCGAAAATGGGAAAACCAGCAGTAGAAGTAATCCACACCGTGCTCCATGCCGGTGGTAAGTTCGGCGGCGGCGGGTATAAAGTATCCGGAGGCCTTCACGGCGTAGGTGCGTCTGTTGTAAATGCATTGTCTGAGTGGATGGAAGTAGAAGTGAAAAGAGATGGAAAAATCTATAAGCAGCGCTATGAAAGAGGAAATACAGTGACAACCTTAGAAGTCATTGGAGAAAGTAATGAAACGGGTACAAAAACATCTTTTTTAGCGGATCATCTCATATTTGAAGAGGTTGCCTATAAATTTGATACATTAGAACATCGATTGAGAGAAATGGCCTTCTTAAATAAGGGAATTCGAATTCGATTGATAGATAGAAGACCTGAAAATCTAAAGGATCTTACCTTCTATTATGAGGGTGGAATCCAAGAATTCGTAAAGCATTTAAATAAAAACAAAGATGCTGTAAATGAGACGATTATTTACTTTGAAGGAACAAAAGACAATTCCTATGCAGAGATTGCCATGCAATATACCGATACCTACACAGAAAATATATTCTCCTTCGCTAATAACATCAATACCCATGAGGGTGGTACCCACTTGATTGGATTTAAGACTGCTCTGACAAGGGTTGTAAATGACTATGCGCGGAAAAATAATATATTAAAAGAAAAAGAAGAGAATCTTACAGGAGAAGACATCCGAGAAGGTTTAACTGCAATTATATCAGTGAAATTAACCGAGCCTCAGTTTGAAGGACAAACAAAGACGAAGCTTGGAAATAGTGAAATGAGAGGAATTGTAGAGACCATATCTTCTGAGGCCTTCACTGCATTTTTAGAAGAGAATCCCTCTGAAGCAAAAATTATCGTAGAAAAATCTCTTCGAGCGGCCAGAGCGAGAGAGGCTGCGAGAAAAGCAAGGGAGTTAACAAGAAGGAAGGGAATTCTAGATAGTATGGCATTGCCTGGTAAACTGGCTGACTGTTCTGAAAGGGATCCGAAACTAAGTGAGGTATTTCTCGTAGAGGGAGATTCTGCCGGTGGTTCAGCAAAGCAGGGTAGAGATCGTAGAACCCAAGCCATTCTGCCGTTAAGAGGTAAAATTCTGAATGTAGAAAAGGCGAGATTGGATAAAATATTGAATTATAATGAAATCCGAGCAATGATTACGGCTTTTGGCTGCGGTATTGATACAGATTTTGATATTGAAAAATTAAGATATCATAAAATCGTTATCATGACCGATGCTGATGTGGATGGTGCCCATATTCGGACATTATTACTGACATTCTTTTATCGCTATATGAAGCCGTTGGTTGAATTGGGGCATATCTATATTGCACAACCACCTTTGTATAAGATTAAAAAAGCAAAGGATGAGTATTATGTATACTCTGATAAAGAATTAGACCAATTATTGAATGAAATTGGTAGAGTCGGTATTAGTATACAAAGATATAAGGGTCTTGGCGAAATGAATCCAGAACAGTTATGGGATACAACCATGGATCCTACAAAGAGAACGTTGATTCAAGTAAATATTGATGATGCTGTAGCTGCTGATGAAATTTTTACTACACTTATGGGAGATAAGGTAAAGCCTAGACGCGATTTTATCGAAGAAAATGCAAAATATGTAAGCAATCTTGATGTGTAGTAAGGGGGAACAGAAATGGTAGAGGATACTAGTAAATTATTACAAATTGATATAGAAGAGGAAATGAAAAAATCCTATATTGACTACGCCATGAGTGTTATCGTAGGACGTGCCTTGCCTGATGTGCGAGATGGTTTAAAGCCTGTGCATAGAAGGATTTTGTATGCCATGAGTGAGTTGGGTCTATCTCCCGATAAGCCCCATAGAAAATCTGCCCGTATCGTCGGTGACGTGTTGGGTAAATATCATCCCCACGGAGATAGCTCTGTGTATGAGGCGATGGTTAGAATGGCCCAAGACTTTTCCACTAGATATCTGTTGGTAGATGGCCATGGAAACTTTGGTTCTGTTGATGGAGATGGAGCAGCAGCCATGCGTTATACGGAGGCAAGGATGTCTAAGCTTGCCATCGAATTGCTGCGGGATATTGGGAAGGAAACCGTAGATTTTGTACCAAACTTCGATGAAACATTGAAAGAACCTGCCGTATTGCCTAGTAGGTATCCAAACCTTCTGGTAAATGGATCCAATGGTATTGCCGTGGGGATGGCCACATCCATTCCGCCCCATAACTTAAATGAAGTCATCGATGCTACGGTAAAAATGATTGATGATGAAGATACAAATATTGAGGATTTGATTAAGATTGTAAAAGGCCCAGATTTTCCAACGGGAGCTACGATCATGGGATATGAAAGCATCAAGGAAGCCTATCGTACAGGACAAGGTAGGGTAACCGTTCGTGCCAATGCAGAAATTGAGCAGACGGCAAAGGGAAAAACTCAAATCATTGTCAGTGAAATTCCTTATCAGGTGAATAAAGCAAAGCTGATTGAAAAGATTGCGGAGTTGGTAAGGGATAAGAAAATAGAGGGTATTTCCGACTTAAGGGACGAAAGCGACCGTACAGGAATGCGAATTGTCATAGAATTAAAGCGTGACGCTAATCCGAATGTTGTCCTCAATAAGCTGTATAAGCATACCCAAATGCAGGATACCTTCAGTATCATTATGATTGCTTTGGTAAATGGAGAGCCTAAAATATTAAATCTACAAGAGGTGATTTACCACTATCTAGAGCATCAAAAAGACGTGGTGACCAGAAGAACTCAATATGATCTGGCAAAAGCTGAAGATCGAGCCCATATCTTAGAAGGTTTAAAAATTGCTTTGGATCATATTGATGCAGTGATCAGTCTAATCAGAAGCTCTGCCAATACGCAGGAAGCAAAAACAAGGCTGATGAATGAGTTTTCTTTATCAGAAAAACAAGCCCAAGCTATCTTAGATATGCGTCTTCAAAGGTTGACTGGATTAGAGAGGGAAAAAATTGACGCAGAATATGAAGAGTTAATCATGATGATTAATCAATATAGAGAGATTCTTGCCAATGAAAGATTGCTTTTAAATATTATCAAGGAAGAATTGATTGAAGTTAAAGAGGCTTATGGAGATGAGAGAAGAACTGCCATTACAGCAGCTGCCGATGAAATCGATATGGAAGACTTAATCCAAGAAGAAGAAGTAGCCATTACATTGACTCATTTTGGATATATCAAGAGACTCCCAGCCAACACCTATAAGATTCAAAAAAGAGGCGGAAAAGGAGTAACAGGACACACTACTAGGGAAGAGGATTTTGTGGAGCACTTGTTTACCACGTCCACCCATAATTATGTATTGTTCTTTACAAGTTTAGGTAGAGCTTATCGATTAAAAGCCTATGAAATTCCAGAAGCAAAAAGACAGGCGAAGGGTACCGCTATTGTAAATCTGCTCCAGCTTCAGCCAAATGAAAAAATAACAGCTGTAATCCCTATCAAAGAATTTGAGAACAATAAGTTCCTCATTTTAGCTACAAAACTGGGAATCATTAAGAAAACAGAATTATCTCAGTTCGATACATCTAGAAAAGCAGGTTTGATTGCCATTAGCTTAAGGGAAGATGATGAGTTAATTAGCGTAAAGCTAACTGATGGTAAACAAGAGATCATCATGGTCACTAGAGAGGGAATGTCTATCCGTTTTGATGAAAACGATGTGAGGGATATGGGTAGATCAGCCATGGGTGTAAAAGGAATGAATCTCTCGGATGAAGATCATATCGTAGCCATGGAACTGGTATCAGAAGGCAGTGATTTACTGGTTGTAAGTGAATATGGTTTTGGAAAGAGGACGGATTTAGAAGAATATAGAATTCAATCCAGAGGTGGAAAAGGTATTATTACCTACAATACAAAGGATAAGACAGGACTTATTGTAGGTGCTAAGGTCGTGAGTGATGAGGATGATGTGATGTTGATCAGTGCAGACGGTGTCATCATTCGATTAGAGGTAAGGTACATCTCAAGAATGGGAAGAAATACCCAGGGAGTTACCCTCATGAGAGTAGGTCAAGATACAAATATTGTATCCATAGCAAAAGTTGCTCAGGGCGCTGAAGAGGAAGAATAAAAAATTTCTATAAAAAGATGTTTTAAAAAGCATAGGGGGGTATATATAGGAATATAGGGAATAGATTTCAACGATCCTTATGCAATTGCTGGAAAACTGTATATAATTTTCTAGCAAAAACCCCAAAACCCCCCTTATTTGACGATTGCGCAAAAGACGAGAGCTTTTGCGTATTTTTTTTTAGATAAATAAGAAAGAGGATTTTTAAATTGAATGTTTAATCTATATTTTTACGGGTAATATTTAAAAGAAAAATGAAGGGGGTCGTTTTGTGTCACTTAATATTAATACAATTTTAAACCAAGAAGATGATTTATGGATTGTAGATGTCATTGGAGAAATAGATATATATACAGCAAATAAATTAAAAGAAACATTGGTACAAATTTTAAATGAACATAATACAAGCATAAAGATTAACTGTTTGGAGTTAGATTATATAGATAGTACAGGTTTGGGAGTTCTCATTGGTGCATTAAAGAGACTGAAGCAGGAAAATAAAAACATCATTATTTCCAATGCAAAATCAAATATATCCAAGCTGTTAACGATTACTGGCCTTAATAAAATATTTGTAATTGAATAGAAGGGTGAATAGATCCGTGATAAATAATAATATAATGATAGAGAAGGTGGAAAATCAAATGACTGATAGCTTGTCCATATCTGTACCTAGCAAGCCAGAATATGTAAGTGTCGTGCGATTGACAGCATCCGCAGTAGCGAGCAGAATGGGTTTCAATGTAGAAGAGTTAGAGGACATTAAAGTTGCCGTAGCCGAGGCATGTACCAACGCCATTAAACATGGTATTTGTAAAGAAGAAGCAAACTTTGATGTTAAGTTTCTTCTAGATCAGGAAAAGATTAGTATCCATGTTATTGACCATGGCAGTGGATTTAGCTGTAATCAGCTGGAAGAGCCAGATCTAACAAGTCCAAAAGAAGGAGGGTTAGGAATCTTTATCATCAAATCTCTGATGGACGAAGTAGATGTAATCTCAGATGTGGGAGAAGGGACAACCATTAAGATGACTAAGTATTTAGGGGAGGATATTTAATGAAAAATGTTGCCTGTGCTGCGATGAATGAAGGTGCAGATTCCCCGAAAAAAGCTACTGAAAAAGAACTATTTAAACAATATGCAGAGACAAAAAATAAAGATATTAGAAATGAACTTGTAAATAGATATTTATATATTGCTGAAATTCTATCGAAAAAATATGTAAATAAAGGAATAGAATATGAAGATATCTTTCAAGTTGCTTCTCTAGGTCTTATTTATGCTATAGAAAGATTTGACTTAAGTAGGGGATTCGAATTTTCAAGTTTTGCTACACCTACCATCATAGGTGAGATAAAAAAATATTTTAGAGATAAAGGGTGGTCTATTCGTGTACCACGAAGAATCCAAGAATTATCTAAAAAGGTAAATGCTGCGCGGATTGCATTAAATCAAACCCTTCAAAGAACTCCTAGGATTGAAGATATTGCTGAATATTTGGAGTGCACAGAAGAACAGGTATTAGAAGCTATGGAAGCCAGTCAGGTTTATACGCCAAAATCTCTAGATTTAAGTTACGACAGCAATGGGGATGATAAGGATTTACAGCTTATGGATCTCGTGGGAGAGGACGATAAGCATTTTGATGTCATTGAGAATAGGGATTTTATTCAGAAATGTATGGATAAACTAAATGAGGTAGAAATAAAAATCATTAGGGATCGATTCTTTTATAATAAGACTCAAATACAGGTGGCTGATGAAATTGGTGTGTCTCAGATGACCATTTCAAGGATGGAAAAAAAGGCTATCGAAAAGTTTAGGAAAGAATTGAAGCGAGTTAGAGAAATATGAAAAAACTACAGATTCTATAGTGTTTTTTCTTTTTTGAATTTATAGATAAAAAAATAGCATGTTGCTTAAAGCAACATGCTATTTTTTTATCTATAGCAGAACAAAACCCATTTTTTCCTTTACCCGTCTTAATGTAATATTTGCCACCTGTTCTGCTTTTTCAGCACCTTCTTTCAATATATTTCTGATTTCATCAGAATTTCGAATTTCATGATAACGCTGCTGAATCGATGAAAGGGAGGCAGTAACGACCTCTACCAAGTCTTTTTTTAGAGCGCCATAGCCAAGACCTTCATATTTTTGTTCCAACTCGGAAATAGACATGCCGGAAAACTCACTATAAATGGTTAAAAGGTTACTAACCCCTGCTTTGTTTTCTAGATCAAATCGTATCTGGCCTTCTGAGTCGGTAGTTGCCTTCATGATAGCCTTCTTCAATTGTTCTGGCGAATCCATCAGCGTAATCCTGCTTAATGGATTTTCAGCACTTTTACTCATTTTTTTGCTTGGATCATCTAGTGCCATGATTCTGGCACCGGATTTTTTAATCTGAGGCTCAGGTATCACAAAGGTTTCTCCAAAACGATTATTGAAACGAATGGCAATATCTCTGCATAGCTCAATGTGTTGTTTTTGATCATTTCCTACTGGAACAATGTGAGTATCATATAGAAGTATATCTGCAGCCATTAAATTTGGGTAAGTAAATAGTCCTACAGATACGGACTCACTTCCTTTGCTCTTGTCCTTGAATTGGGTCATTCTATTGAGCTCTCCCATATAGGAATTGCATTGTAGAAGCCAGCCAAGTTCTGCATGGGCTGGTACATGGGATTGAACAAAAATTGTAGATTTTTTAGGATCAATACCGATGGCCAAATAAAGGGACGCCACATCTAATGTATGGGAATAAATGCTCTTAGGATCTTGTGGTAAGGTAACAGAATGAAGATCCACCACACAAAAGAAGCAATCCATTTCTTCCTGCAAATCAACAAATTGTTTCATGGCCCCTAGATAATTACCAATATGTATATTTCCAGTAGGTTGAACACCGGAAAAAACTCTTTTCATGAATAAACACCCCCAATAATAATAGTTTTACAATATAATATAACCAAATCCGACAAAAAACAAGGCATCCTTAGATTAAAGGATATATATATTCTATTCTATAAAACAGTATGTTCACAAGGCAAAATATAATAAAGGAAAAAAACTGTTGATATGATGCATGAATAGAAATTTGGCAAAGGAATGGAAGGGGAATTATGTTGACAAAAATGTTACAAAAACTTAAAATATAGTTAATATGTTCAAATAATTTTAAAAAGGAGGAAAAATAAAAAAATTGAGTAAATTAAGGGGGATGCATAAAGCCTATGAAAGGAAGAACGGCTTTATTTTTATTGATATGCATTATTCTATTATCCCTTGGTGTTAGAGGTATTATTGGATCGACGGAAGAAAGGTTAGGACAGGATTTAGATATAGAAAAAAAGCGTTCTGAGGTAATCAAAATAGGTGTTTTTGAACCTCTTACCGGAGGCGCTGCTTCAGGGGGACAGATGACCTTAGAAGGTATTCAATTGGCTCAACAGCTATATCCTGAGGTTTTGGGAAAGAAGGTTGAATTGGTTATTGAAGATAATAAGAGTGATAAGTCAGTGGCTGCCAAAGCTGTAACAAAGCTTGTCCATGAGGAGAATGTGAACGCCCTCATTGGCAGCTATGGAAGTTCATTGTCCATCGCAGCGGGGGAAGTTGTTAAAAAGGTGAAAATACCTACGGTGGGATGTTCACCTACAAATCCTCAAGTGACATACAACAATCCCTATTATTTTCGTGTGTGCTTCATGGATCCTTTTCAGGGGACGGTCATGGCCAATTATGCTGCAAGGGAATTAGGTGCACAGAAAGCCATTATTGTACAGGATACAACCCAGGAATACTCTTTGGGATTAAGCCAATATTTTATGGAATCATTTAAGGAATTGACTGGAAATGAAAAAAGCATTATTTCGGTAGTACCCTACGTTTCTGGTGAAAGTGATTTTGAAGAACAGTTAGAAAGCATTAAAGATGTAGAAGCAGACGTGATTTTTGTACCGGGAAACTATATGGAATCAGCCATGTTCATCAAACAAGCTAGGCAGTTTGGTATTAAAATACCTATCATTGGGGGAGATACTTGGGAGACTTATAACTTTATGGAAATAGGCGGACCTGAAGTTGAAGGCGCTACCTTCAGCACCCATTTTACGGCTGAGACACCGATTACAGAGATGTCAAATCAATTTATAGAAGCCTATCAAAAACAGTATGGTAAGGCTCCTAATGCCTTTGGTGCCTTAGGATTTGACGCCTATATGGTGTTAATCAATGCCATAGAAAGAGCAAACTCAGTGAATCCTGAAAAGATTAAGGCTGCACTGGCAGAGACAGTTCATTTTAAAGGAGCTACAGGCAGTATTACCTTGGATTCCGATGGAAATACAAGAAAAAGTGCTGTCATTAAAAAAATTGAAAATGGCCGCTTTAAGTATGTAACATTTATAAATGAGTAGCCCAGTGGACTTCCATGATCATGGAAGTCCCGTTGTTTCAATATATAAATCGATGGAATAGGATGATTGCATAATCTTTAAGTGTTAGGATGGATGACGGGAAAACGCTTAAGGTAGATAAAAAAATATGGGGGGATAGGAAGATGACTTTTCAAGCATTTATGCAGCATTTAACCAATGGTATGTCTTTGGGAAGTTTATATGCTCTGATTGCCATAGGCTATACAATGGTTTATGGGATTCTAAGGTTAATAAATTTTGCCCATGGAGATATTTTTATGATCGCTACCTATGTGGCTTTTTATGCAGTGATATTATTAGGCATGCAGCTATGGTGGATCGCTTTTCCAGTAGCAATTATTTTTACATATTTCTTTGGTAGGTTGGTAGAGAAAGCAGCGTATCGGCCATTAAGAAATTCGCCAAGGATTTCTGTTTTGATTTCTGCCATAGGGGTTTCTTTTTTAATAGAGAACTTGGCTATTGTTGTTTTCGGTGGCAGACCTAAAGCGTTTCCTATTCCACCGATGTTCAATAAAGTATTCAACATCAGTGGTGTGTCTGTGGTTAGTATTAACTTTTTTATACCTACCATTACCATCGTACTATTGATTGGTCTGGTTTATTTTATAAATAACACAAAAACAGGTATGGCCATGAGGGCTGTTTCTAAGGACTACGAAGCCTCTAGATTGATGGCTATAGATGTAGATAAAATTATATCTCTAACCTTCGGTATTGGTTCTGTTTTGGCCGCAGTAGGTGGCATCATGTGGGGGCTAAAATTTCCAAAGCTTGAGCCTCTTATGGGACTTATGCCAGGATTAAAATGTTTTATTGCTGCTGTAGTAGGAGGTATTGGAGATATACGAGGTGCTGTGCTGGGTGGCTTTATCTTAGGATTAGGAGAAATTATGCTGGTGGCTTTGCTTCCTGAACTCACTGGGTATCGAGATGCTTTTGCCTTTGTACTTTTGATTGTCATTCTGTTGATTAAGCCTACTGGTTTAATGGGACAGAAGTTGTCAGAGAAAGTGTAGGTGATGGCGATGAAAAAACAAAAAATATTATTAAATATCGGAGCGATCCTTGGTTTTATCATCTTACTTTTTATACTCAATAAAACCTTCGATCCCTACCAGAAGAAAATACTAAATCTATGTGGTATTTATGTAGTACTAGGATTGAGTATGAATCTAATTAATGGGTTTACGGGATTGTTTTCTCTAGGTCATGCAGGGTTTATGGCTGTAGGTGCCTATACAGCTGGACTTTTGACCATGCCCCCTGCTATGAAAGAAATGAATTTTTTCATGAAACCCATCGTTCCTTTTCTAGCAAAGGTGGAATGGCCTTTTCTGCCAGCATTACTTATGGCAGGGGTTGTAACAGCTCTTGTGGGATTTTTAATTGGTAGTCCAGTGCTAAAGTTGAAAGATGACTATCTGGCCATTGCTACATTAGGATTTAGTGAAATTATTCGCGTTGTCTTTGTAAATATACAAAGTGTGACCAACGGGGCATTAGGATTAAAGGGTTTGCCTACCCATACCAATGTTTGGTGGAGTTGGGGTACTGCCATAGTGACTATTCTATTTATGGTGTTTTTGATTAAGAGCAGCTACGGAAGAGCATTCAAAGCCATTCGTGAAGATGAGATTGCAGCAGAAGCCATGGGAATTAGTCTATTTAAGCATAAGGTAATGTCCTTTATCATGGGAGCTTTCTTTGCTGGTGTTGGAGGGGCACTCTTGGGAAATCTATTGGGAACCATTGATCCCAATATGTTCCGATTTGTATTGACCTTCAATATATTATTGATTGTTGTGCTAGGTGGTATTGGTAGTATTACAGGAACCACAATTTCAGCGGTCGTTGTTACTGTGGCCATGGAGGTACTGCGTGTATTAGATGAAAACATTAATTTAGGATTTGTACAGATTAAAGGAATACCAGGAATGCGTATGGTAATTTTCTCTCTTCTTTTAATGATTGTAATTTTATTCTATCAGCAGGGGTTGATGGGAACCAATGAATTTTCTTGGGATTGGTTTTCCAAGATCAAAGGCTTTAAAAAGACTCCAAAAAAGGAAGTGAGACAATGAGTATTTTAAAAGTAGACAATATCACCATGCGATTTGGCGGTCTGGTAGCAGTATCCCAATTTGATATGACCTTAAATGAAGGAGAAATCGTAGGATTAATTGGGCCAAATGGTGCTGGAAAGACGACAGCATTTAATATGATTACAGGGGTATATAAGCCTACAGAAGGAAGCGTGTTTTTTCAGGATGATAAGAGTGCAGTGGATATCACCAAATATAGGCCAGATGAAATCACAAAGCTGGGAGTGGCAAGAACCTTTCAGAATATAAGATTATTTAAGGAGTTATCCGTATTGGATAATGTACTTATTGCAAATCATCTTCGATTAAAATCTGATGTGTTTTCTGCCATGTTGACGCTTCCTAATTACAGAAAAGAAGAAAAAGCAATGTATGAAAAATCTATCCATTTATTAGAAGAGGTAGGTTTACAAGATCTAATGCATGAAAAATCAACATCTTTACCCTATGGAAAGCAAAGGAGATTGGAAATTGCCAGAGCTTTGGCTACAAATCCAAAGGTGTTACTATTGGATGAACCTGCGGCGGGGATGAATCCAAAGGAATCTTTAGAACTGATGGATTTTATTGCAGATATACGAGATCGGTTTAAGTTGACAATCTTTATGATTGAGCATCATATGCAGGTGGTTATGGGGATCTGTGAAAGAATTTTTGTATTGGATCATGGTGTAACCATTGCACAGGGAACCCCCAGTGAAATTCAGAACAATGAAAAGGTTATTGAAGCATATTTGGGGGTGGATTAGATGTTGCATATTCAAAATCTAAATGTTCATTATGG
Source organism: Anaerosolibacter carboniphilus (assembly GCF_014205875.1). Lineage (GTDB taxonomy): Bacteria > Bacillota > Clostridia > Peptostreptococcales > Thermotaleaceae > Anaerosolibacter > Anaerosolibacter carboniphilus. The sequence continues at coordinate 11,852 of NZ_JACHEN010000032.1, read as the reverse complement.
AGGTATTCATGCCCTTCGAGGGATTAATATTGATATACCGGACAACAAAATTATCACATTGATTGGTGCCAATGGGGCTGGAAAAAGTACAACTTTACGGAGTATTATGGGGATTACAAAACCGTCCCAAGGGTCTATTCGGCATCAAGGTGAAGAATTGACAAAGTATAAGACCAAGGATATCGTAGAAAAAGGCATTGTACTGGTACCCGAAGGTAGAAGGGTTTTTGCCAACCTTACGGTGGAGGAAAATCTTATTTTAGGTGCATATTGTAGATCTGATAAGGATGAAATTAAGAAGGATATGGAATGGGTTTACGAACTATTCCCACGATTAAAGGAACGATTGTGGCAGAAGGCAGGAACTATGTCTGGTGGTGAGCAGCAAATGTTAGCTGTGGGACGTGGTCTCATGACAAAGCCAAAGCTATTGATGATGGATGAGCCTTCTTTGGGATTGGCACCTTTGTTGGTAAAAGAAATTTTTAATATCATTAAAGAAATCCATCGCCAAGGTATGACGATTTTATTGATAGAACAAAATGCCAAGGCAGCTCTGGAGGTTGCGGATTATGGTTATGTATTGGAAACCGGAACCATCGTGCTGGAAGGACCAGGTAAAGAACTATTGACAAACGAAGAAGTGAAAAATGCCTACCTTGGAGAGGCAAAATAAATTTTGGAACTGGAGGGAGACCTCTGGTTCTTATTTTTTAGTGATTTATGAAGTGTAGAAGATTGTCTATTTCCTGGGAAATAAGTAGAAAAACAATACAGACATAAAACACCATAAATCTACGAAGATGTTGATATATCAAGGAATTTGTCTATAAAAACTTAAAGGAAACCCTTTGTGAGTAGCGAAAATATTATATTACAGATAAACAAAAGAGGGTGGATGGGAAATGGAAAAGGCGGGTTTAAAGCTACGACATTGGAGTGAGGAAACAACTACTGGTCATCATTATGTAAGCAGGGTAGATAGTTATATTATTAGAATGAGGGATCGGGAAGAAATTGAGAGAAAGTATGAAGAAAAGAGAAAAAGCCGAAATGTGTTTTATCGTATTTTAAAGAATTTGAATATTTAGGTTTGATGATGATTTGAAATATACAAGAACTCCTAATGGTTAACGCCAAAGGAGTTCTTTTTTTTTATCTCATTTAAAGTTGGATACCATAATAAGATGAGGCATATTTGTAGATAAATGCGACATAACAATAACGGTTGGACAGGGTCGTCCAACCCTACAAAACCATAAAAAATCATGTTTTGTGTAGGGAACGATGCCCTCTGTTCCGAAAAAGATAGGGATTCAAAACCACGAAACGACAGAGAGTGCCGATCCCTACGAGATACTGTACACATTGGTAGGGGGGATTCATGAATCGCCCACAGACCTTAGATACCACTCCAACTATCATTGCTGCCCGTAATCGGAACGCCCTTTGTGGCGTTCCGATTACGGGCAGCAATGATTCAGAACGGTTGACTACGATATGTCGCATATTTTATTTATTGCGAAGGAAATATTTACTTTTTTACACTCATAACTCCTTATCAGGGGTTTAGTAGCATCATATAAAGACAATAATGAATAATACATGCATGATTAAGGAGGAAATAACTTGAGCAGCGTTACTGGAAAAGAACGAATAAAAGATAAAAAATTTGATTTTTATAACATTCAAGGTTTAGATCAAGTGGAGGAAGTTTTGTATAATACAGTCTCAGCTAATGGAGGGCAAACCCAAAAAATTTGCTTTGATCTTATTGGGGCAGGAGGGAAAAGACTTCGTCCTTTATTGGTATTAAATACTGCCCAATGCTTTGGTACATTAAATGAAAAAGTAATTAAGACTGCAGCTGCCTTTGAATTAATACATATGGCTTCTTTGGTACATGATGATATTATCGATGAATCAAATATAAGACGAAATAAACCCTCTTTGAATGCAGAAAAAGGAAATCTTACATCTGTCTTGGTGGGAGATTATCTCTTTGCGAAGGCATTTGAAATTTTAGCCGCGAATCAGCTGATTCCTTCTATGAATCTAGTAGTGGAAGCCATTACAGAGATGTGTGATGGAGAAATTGTTCAGGCAGACAATCGGTTTAACTTCAACCAGTCTGTAGAGGATTATTACGAAAGAATCTATAAAAAGACTGGGGCACTCATCGCAGCTTGTTGTCAGGCTGGAGCCATTGCAGGAGGGGCAACAGATAAAGAAATAGATGCGTTAAAAATTTATGGTACTCATATTGGTTATGCTTTTCAGATTATTGATGATATATTGGATTTCACAGGGGATCCAGTAATTTTAGGTAAACCCGTGGGTAGTGATTTAAAAGAAGGAAATATAACATTGCCTGTGTTAAAGCTCATGATGCAGGAGGAATACAAAAGAGGTTTAGAAAGAATTTTTGAAAAGTATGGTTTTACTGAAGATGCCTATAAAGAGATTTTAAGGCTTTTACAGGATAGTTATGCCTTGGAGGAAGCTCATAAGGATGCAGTGAATTCTGTAAGAATAGCCAAAGAAGCGCTGAAGAACATAAAAGATTCAAATAGTAGGTATAATCTCAGTGAAATTGCAGAAAAAATTCTTATTCGTAAAAAATAATTTTTTTATTATTTACATTATTTTTGAAAATATAAAGATGTGTAATGAAAAAAAATGAATAAATTTACCTACAGATGTTGACAAAATTTTACACCATTGGTAAAATAACTATAGATGAGAATTATTTGCAGTCTTAATGAAAAGAAAACACATGATAAAGGCAAACTTATCGAAAGATAAGGACGCAAAGCTATGGGTCTAAGGTTGACGAAACGATGATTGCCAAGCTGCCATTTGAAATAGTAAGAGAATACTCCTGCTATAGAGGCCTTTATCGATCTATAAGCAGGTTTTTTTCATGCTATAAAAAAGTATAATTTTTTATAGCATGAAAAAACAGGGATGCAGGGGAAGCGTTCCAATGTCCCAGGAAGAGAGGTGCCCAGGCTGCTTTGCAGCCGTCGAAGGGGAGAGAGTCCTCTGGCGAAGCATACAAAGTATGCATTTCTATTGTTTACAAAAGAAGAATTTAATTATCTGAGTTGGGGACTGGGGTGTGTGGTATGGATGAGGAAAAATCTCTTTCGTTGGCCAAAGGTGTTTTGCAAGCACTGACGGCAGTAATTAACATAAAGGATCATTATACCTTTGAACATTGTAATGAAGTTGGAAGACTATGTGAGGCATTCTCTTCCTATATGGGTCTTGGTCATCAGCAGGTAATCCAGATGGAAATGGCAGGACACGTTCATGATGTGGGAAAGATATTTATTGAAGAGAGTATTCTGCTAAAACCTGGTTCTTTATCGGATATGGAGTACAAAGTGATAAAAGAACATAGTAAAATAGGAAGTGACCTCATTAGCCAAGTTGAAGGATTAGGATTCTTATCTGATATAATCCTCCATCATCATGAAAGATGGGACGGTAAGGGATATCCTTATTGTCTACAAGGTGAAGACATCCCTTTTGAATCCAGAATCTTATCTGTTTGTGACTGCTATCATGCCCTGATTTCTGATAGACCTTATCGAAAGGCACTATCTAGACAAGATATTCGTGATATTTTTAGAGTAGAAAAGGGAAAACAATTTGATCCCTATTTAGTAGATGAATTTTTAGTGTTTATTGATAAATAAAATTATTTGTTTTCTAGATGATATTTTTGTTTCTGAGCTGCTTGCAAATATTATATAAAATAGAAGTAGAATAAGGAGCATATTTTAGAATTTCACGATGAATCAAGGCTTCCTCGCCATGAAATGTCTTGGGGTCTGAAAAATACATGGCAAGAAGACCTTCGATAACTGTTAGGTGAAAGGTTGGGTTTTTAAGAGACAGAACTTTGTCTAAGGACTGTTGTAAAAACCACTGCAATCTTTCTTTTTTTATGTCAATATCCTGATAATAGGATACAAAATTTAAATCTCCAGTAGAAAGATCTTCCCTTTGATCAATAAAATAATCTAGTAAGATATGGAGTCCACAGACCCAGGGGAAATATGCATCCATTACAGCTTGAACTTCTAGCTTTGTAAGATTTTCATCAGAAGCCAATGCACATAAAAGAAAGATGCCCAAGGTAGAACCTGCGGCTGCAGAAAACTCCCATGTGGATAGACCGGGAAAGGAAGACAGGTAGTGTTGTGCCCAGGCATTCAGGGCATTCTCTCGACGCATAGAAGAAATATGTTTATAGCTCTGCATTTCACCATATAATTTGCCTAAACTCATAACTTCCTGTTGTACCAAAGAATATTTAGGAAGATGGATAATGTAACTTTTGCAAGAAGCTACAAGTTGGTGTAAGTATCCACCGTCATTCCTATAGGGATAATTGGCATAGTAGTCAGAAAATGTGTCAGAAGGATCTAGTGCATCGGTGATGGCCCTATGGAGCTGTAAGAAGGCAGTATGATCCTCTAAACCTACTCGGTCACAAAGATTGTCCAAGTAATCGCTAATGGTTTGAAGGGCTACAATAAATTTAATCAACGAAGGGTTTACCTGTTTTGTATATAAGCTATAAATAGCACCACCCTGGGCATGAAAGGCCTTTTTTTCTATGCTGGCAAGGGCCTGTTGGGAAAGAACTGTATCTATGCCATCAGAGGCTGCTTTTTTCCAAATATTCAGTTCCTGATCAACTAGGGGAAATACATCTTTAACAAATTTGTAAATGATTCTTGTTTGATACAATGACTTATAAAGAGGATTGTATTTCATGGAGTCACTCCTTTTTCTATGTATTTTGGACGTATAAGAAGGAGTTCATTCCTTTTTCTCTAAATATATAAATAAGAAGTCAAAGGAATTGGAGAGATGGAAATGTATACTTTGGAGGAATTAAGGGGAATTGTAATGGGGTGCCATCTATGTCCATTGCATCAGGATAGAAAAAATACAGTTTTTGGTCAGGGAAATCCTGAGGCAGAAATTTTGTTCATCGGTGAGGGACCGGGGCAAGTCGAGGATGATACTGGACTAGCATTTGTAGGGCCAGCAGGACAACTCTTAACCAAGGCTATCGAAGGAATAGGACTTACTCGGGAAGATGTATATATAGGAAATATTGTAAAATGCAGGCCACCCCACAATCGAAACCCTATCAAAGAAGAAATGGAAGCTTGTATCCCTTACCTAAAATGGCAGGTAAAGCTAATTAGGCCCAAAATCATCATATGCTTAGGATCTATCGCAGCAACGAACATCATCGATCCTAGTTTTAAAATAACAAAACAACGTGGAACTTGGTATGAGCGGAAGAACATATGGATTATGGCAACTTATCATCCTTCAGCGGTGCTTCGAGATTCGGTTAAAAAAAGACCTTTCTGGGAAGACTTTAAAATGATTCGTAAAAAGTATGATGAATTGATTGAAGATAAGAGCTTATAAGATGTAGGAAATGATGTCTTCGTCGTTTCATGAGAAATACGTAGAGGTGATATTTTTGAAAAAAGAGAAACTAGAGAGTTTAGAAATACAATGTAGAAAAGAAAGCACTGATCCTATCGTTTTTGGAGAAGGCAATAGCGAAGCAAAGCTTGTTTTAGTGGGAGAGGCACCAGGAGCTAAAGAGATCGAACTGGGGAGGCCTTTCGTAGGGCAGGCAGGGAAAAATTTAGATGAGTTTTTACAGATTCTAGAATTAAATAGGGAGGATATCTATATTACCAATGTGGTAAAAATTCGACCTTACAAGATAAATGAGAAGACAGGAAGAAAATCTAACCGCCCTCCAAGTAAAGATGAAGTTGAAAAGTATGAAAAATATATGATGGAAGAGATCCGCGCCATTCAGCCCAAGGTGGTGGTAACCCTGGGAAATGTACCCTTAAAGGCTGTATTAAAGGATCAAAAAGTTACTATTGGAGGGGTACATGGAGAACCCATAAAAAAAGAAGGCTATTATATCTTCCCTTTATATCATCCTGCATCTATTATTTATCGTCAGGAGTTAAAAAAGACATATATAGAGGATTTGCACAAACTAAAGGAATTTATCATGAGGTATCCATTCAATTAGAGAAGTGGAGGCAGTGAACGAAATAGCTGCCTCCACTTCTCTAGTTTATGTTACTGCATATTGGAAAATTTTGAACTTCCCATGTATGATAATGGGGAAATTTCAAATAATATACTTTAGGATATAAGACAATTACACCATATGGAAATGAAAGCACCATTTTACATGAACGAAAGGGAGGAAGATTGATGGCAAGAAAAATGAAAACTATGGATGGTAACGAGGCTGCCGCATACGTATCCTATGCATTTACGGAAGTGGCTGCCATCTACCCCATAACGCCTTCTTCATCGATGGCAGAAGGTGTAGATGAGTGGGCAGCTCATGGGAAGAAAAACTTATTTGGACAGCCTGTTCGGGTGGTGGAAATGCAATCGGAGGCAGGAGCAGCTGGTGCAGTACACGGTTCCTTACAGGCTGGCGCATTAACTACTACCTATACAGCATCCCAAGGTTTGCTACTGATGATTCCTAATATGTATAAAATGGCTGGAGAATTGCTGCCAGCAGTATTTCATGTGAGTGCTCGCGCCATAGCAGCCCACGCCTTATCCATATTTGGAGATCATCAGGATGTAATGGCTACAAGACAGACCGGGTTTGCTCTCTTGGCTTCCAGTAGTGTTCAAGAAGTCATGGATTTAGGGTCTGTAGCTCATCTAGCTGCCATTAAGGGAAGGGTACCATTCCTACATTTCTTTGATGGGTTTAGGACTTCCCATGAATATCAAAAAATCGAAGTGTTGGATTATGATGAACTAGGTGCATTGTTAGATCATGATGCTGTAAGAGCATTTAGAGAAAGATCTCTTAATCCTGAGCATCCTGTTACGAGAGGGACAGCACAAAATCCAGATATTTACTTCCAGGGCAGAGAATCGGCCAATCGATTCTTTGATAATGTGCCAGATATTGTCATGGATTATATGTATGATATCACCAAGTTGACAGGAAGGGAATATAAGCCTTTTAAATATTATGGCGCAGAGGACGCTGAGCATGTGATTGTGGCTATGGGCTCTGTATGTGATACCATTGAGGAAACCATAGACTATTTAATGAGTCAGGGTGAAAAAGTAGGGTTGATCAAAGTACACCTATATCGACCTTTCTCGGCAAAATACTTCTTTAATGTACTTCCCTTAAGTGTGAAAAAGATTGCTGTATTAGATCGAACAAAGGAACCAGGTGCAGTAGGGGAGCCATTATATGAAGATGTACGCAGTCTATTCTATGATCGAGAAGAAAATCAACCTGTGATTGTAGGAGGAAGATATGGCCTTGGATCAAAAGATACGAGACCTTCTCAAATCATTGCTGTGTATAACAATTTAAAACAAGATAATCCTCAAAATGGTTTTACAATCGGTATCGTAGATGATATCACCCATACATCCTTAAAGGAAGAAGATATTGTTGATACAACTCCTGAAGGAACCATTCAATGTAAATTCTGGGGATTAGGTTCCGATGGAACAGTAGGGGCGAATAAGACTGCTATCAAGATTATTGGAGATAAAACAAACTTATATGCCCAAGGATATTTTTCTTATGATAGTAAAAAATCTGGTGGTTCAACGATCTCCCATTTGAGGTTTGGAAAGAAGCCCATTCGATCGCCTTATTTAATCTATAATGCTGATTTTATTGCATGCCATAACAAGTCCTACGTAAATCATTTTGATTTATTAAAGGGAATTAAGAAAAACGGTATCTTTATTTTAAATTGTCCATGGACACCAGAGGAGCTGGATGAAAAGTTACCAGCATCGTTAAAGAGAACCATTGCAAAGAAAAATATTGAATTTTATGTGATTGATGCTATGAAGGTCGCCACAGAAATTGGTTTAGGCAATCGAATCAACATGATCATGCAAGCGGCTTTCTTTAAACTGGCAAAGGTAATTCCTATAGAGGACGCAATAAATTATTTGAAGGATGCTATTGAAAATGTTTATGGTAAAAAAGGTGAAAAAATTGTGGAGATGAACCTAAAAGCTGTAGACAAAGGCGTAAACGGCCTAACCAAAGTGAATGTACCAAGCCACTGGGCTGATGCCAAGGATGAAGAGTTACCAATAAAGAATGAACCTGATTTTGTTAAAAATATTCAACGACCTATGGCGAGACATGAAGGAGATGAGCTGCCTGTCAGTGCTTTTAAAGGAATGGAGGATGGAACATTCCCAATGGGTACAACATCCTATGAGAAACGTGGTATTGCAGCGATGATTCCTCAATGGCAGACAGAAAAATGTATCCAATGTAACCAATGTGCTTACATATGCCCCCATGCAGTTGTACGCCCATTTCTACTGGATGAGGGAGAGCAGAAAGCAGCACCCGAAACCTTTGAGACAAAGAAAGCAATTGGTAAAGGCGTAGAAGGATTAGCATATCGGATTCAAATCAGTCCATTAGATTGTACAGGATGTGGCAATTGTGCGGATGTCTGTCCTGCACCAGGAAAAGCACTGGTGATGGTAGATGCAGAAGAGGAAATTGTAAGACAGGGAGAAAACTGGGAATACGCCATGAGGGTTACCGATAAGGATCATCTAGTAGATAAAGGAACCGTAAAAAATAGTCAATTTGCACGACCATTATTAGAGTTCTCAGGAGCCTGTGCAGGTTGTGGTGAAACGGCCTATGTAAAACTTCTAACTCAATTATATGGTGATAGAATGATGATTGCCAATGCCACAGGCTGTTCATCCATATGGGGAGCTAGTGCACCATCAATGTCCTATTCCACAGATGCCAATGGAAAAGGACCTTCATGGGCAAACTCGTTATTTGAAGATAATGCAGAGTTTGGATTTGGAATGGCTTTAGGTGTAAAACAGATTCGAGAAAAACTAGGAAATCTAATGAGAGAAGGTCTCCAATCGAACATTGATGAAGAATGTAAATCAGCCTTCAAAGAATGGCTTGACAACATGGAGGATGGCGAAGGTTCAAAAAAGGCCTCTCAAAAACTATTAGAAGTATTGAATAAGCATAATCATCAGAACGATCCTATTGTAAAAGAAATTTTGGAGAAGAAAGATTATCTGATTAAGAAATCTGTTTGGATTGTTGGTGGGGACGGATGGGCCTATGATATTGGTTACGGTGGTTTAGACCATGTCATTGCTGCAGGTGAAGATATAAATATCCTCGTTATGGACACTGAAATCTATTCCAATACTGGCGGGCAGTCTTCTAAATCTACACCAACGGCTGCCGTTGCAAAATTTGCGGCTGGAGGGAAGAGAATTCGTAAGAAGGATTTAGGCATGATGGCCATGAGCTATGGATATGTTTATGTAGCTCAGATTTCTATGGGAGCCAACATGAATCACACCATTAAGGCGATTATGGAGGCAGAAGCATATAAAGGACCATCTATTATTGTTTGCTATGCCCCTTGTGTAAGCCATGGTATTAAGACTGGTATGGGAACCAGCGTTGCCCAGGAGAAGCGAGCGGTAGAAGCAGGCTATTGGCACTTGTATCGCTTTGATCCAAGATTGAAAGAGCATGGAAAAAATCCGTTTATCATGGACTCTAAAGAGCCAACGGCGCCATTTAGGAACTTCATAGAGAGCGAAATTCGCTACACACAAATTATGAATGTATTCCCTGACATCGCAGATGAATTGTTCAATCAAGCAGAAAAGCATGCCAAGGAAAGATATCAAAACTATAGACGTTTTGCAGATATGAAATATGAATAAAAATAGGGAAGATCCTAGGTTCGGATCTTCCCTATTTTTTAGAAATATTTATTTTTGGTTGGTATCTACCCATTCCTTTGCATTTTTTACTTGTGTTTCATTGGGAATAGGCACTCTAGAAACAGGTTGAAGCTCTTCAATATTTGCCCAGGCAGCAGTATTATGTTCTTCTACTGGCCTAGCCATATGTTTTTCCTTGGTTCTATTTTTAGCCATAAAATTCACCTCTTGCTATTATTATTTTCAGAAGAAATAATTCTATGATAGAAAAAGTGGGTTGCAACAAAATGGAAATTCATTTTTATGTATTATAACAATCTATAGAAAAGAAAATTTGTATAGAAAAAATTAATTTTATTATTGTATTCAAAATGGATATAATGATTTTGAAAAATTTTACAGGAGGAATTACTATGAAAAATTCAGTTTTCTCATCAACAAATGCGATGATTATGACATCTTTAGGCGTTGTAATCAACTTGGTATTGGGAACAGTTGTACAAACATTAAATATCCCTTTTGTTTTTCTTGATACCATAGGAACAATTTTTGTAGCTTCTATCTTTGGCCCATTGGCAGGCGCTGTGGCAGGTGGATTATCCAATGTAATTCAAGGAATGATTACAAATCCTATCACGATTCCATTTGCCTTTGTAAATATTATGGTAGGCTTGGTTGTAGGCTTTATTGCGAAAAGATGGAAATTTGATATTAAAACTGCTGTGATTACAGGATTGATACTGTCTGTGGTAGCACCACTTATTGGAACGCCCATTGCAGTATGGCTATTTGATGGATTAACAGGTAATGGAACAGACTTTCTTTTCATTTGGCTTGTAAACAGTGGGCAGAAGATTTTTCAAGCAGCCTTTATACAGAGAATTACTGAAAATCTTATTGATAAGATCGCAAGTTGTATTCTGGTATCTTTAATCATTACAAAACTACCAAAAGATGTTTTGAAAGGGCAGTTAACAAAAAATGCTTAGAAAAAAGAAGATTATTCTAGCAACCCACTGTATATTAAATCAAAATGCAGTCATTAGAGATTGGGAAAGAGCAGAAGGTGCTTTTAATTCAATTGTAAGGATTCTCTTAGACTATAATGTTGGAATTATACAATTACCTTGCCCAGAGTTTACTTATCTAGGAGAGGGTCGGCCTCCCAAAACAAAGGAGGAATATGATAAGGAAAGCTATCATCTCCACTGCAAACAACTATCTATCCCCATAGTAAAGGAATTAGGAGAATACATAAAAAAAGATTATCATATTTTAGGCTTAATCGGCATACAGGGGAGCCCTTCCTGTGATATTCTGGGGAAGAGAGGTATATTCATTGAGGAACTTTTGGAACTACTCCAGAGAGAAAATATAGATTTAAAAGCTTTCGAAATTCCAGAATCCTATATAGAAGGACAATCAGATCAAGTAGTAGATGATTTTAAACAATTTATAAATAAAGCGTACTAAAGATTGTTCTGGTGCGCTTATTTTTATGATGACGAGTATAAAATCCTTCTTTATATAGATATATAAATTTAGAAATTGGATAAATTTAGAACTTAAAAGATATTGACCTAGACACATAAACATGCTATATTATTCTTCCGCCCCATTTTAGGGGTGAGAGTTAGACGGTAGGAAAAATTACCAGTTGATTTGATGTAAGAAACATGGTAAGATAGATTTTGTCGTCGCGAGAAACAAGCTATAAAAATTACCATAAAAAAACTTGTTGACACGAAACGACAGATATGATAATCTATATAAGTCGCTGATGACAAGCGACACAAACTTTGGTCTTTGAAAACTACACAGTGTAAGAATTAAGCCAGCATATAATGGTTAGAAATAACCACCCAGAAATTTTTTATAGAGAGTTTGATCCTGGCTCAGGATGAACGCTGGCGGCGTGCCTAACACATGCAAGTCGAGCGGAGTTGATGATTAGCTTGCTATGATTCAGCTTAGCGGCGGACGGGTGAGTAACGCGTGGGTAACCTGCCCTATACAGGGGGATAACACACCGAAAGGTG
>NZ_JACHEN010000031.1 GCF_014205875.1 Anaerosolibacter carboniphilus | reverse complement strand
TATCAAAGCTAGTTGCATAAATATAGCGCCAATCAATGGATTGACGCTACACATTTTTAATTATTTCCACTGTCTACTTGACAGGGGGCAGTTCAAAGTGACTGCGGTTTTTTGTGAAATAATTTCCTAAACCGTGTGCACGGATTTATGTTTGCTAAATACAACGATTCTGTTTATCATCATATTGATTGGAAAAAGTGAAAGGAAGATCTATCATAGTTGAATCAATGATCTAAATTACTGGCAGTTCTATGTTGACTCTTCGCCTTCCAAATATTTTTATTGCGTTATCAACCACGTGGTAATACAGCTCTTCAAATATTCTCTAGTCTCTATTCTCATTCTTTTTTGAAAGCTGTGATACGCTAGGGATATTAATCAATCTCATTAACTTTTTGTTGTTTGATATGCTTGTTTGTAGTTCTCTTAAGCTGCTTAAACCCTTTAGCTGAAAGTAGAGCATTGATAGCAAATGAGATGCGGTATCAAAGTGTTGTGTCGGTAATCAGAATTATACTTTTCACTAATTTATCTAAAACTCTACCACTAATTACTTCTGTTATTTTATTGAAAAATATTCTGTTATTATTGAACATGAAAAGAATCTCCTTTGGAATGTTGTTACGATAACTTCATTAAACCAAAGAAGGTTCTTTTTTTCATTATTAAATTTTTACCATGCCAAGTGTTACATATTTCTTTGATGCAACACTTGTAGGTGGTAGCCCCTTTTTCAGATGAGGAGGCTCAATGTAAGTAACCCTTGTATGAGTGGTGAATATTCTAATATATGGTGCTCCGACATATAATCTAGTATGTAACTGAGGGGGTCTTGCAATGATCAAGCTTGCTTTGATAGGCTGCGGAAAATGGGGAAAGAATTATCTGAAAACCATAACTGCAATAGTGGGCTGTGAATTGAAGTGGGCCTGCGACCTTGACTATCAAAAGCTAAATCAGGCCGCTCCTGTTTACCCTCAGACGAGGTTCACTGAAAACAAGGCAGATATATTGAATGACAGTGAGGTACAGGGGGTTATTATAGTCACAACACCTGAAAGCCATTACATGCTGGCGAAGGAAGTAATAAACAAAGGCAAAGCTGTTCTCATAGAAAAGCCTGTGACAATTAACAGGAAAGACAGTAATGATCTGATTGAATTGGCTGCTGCTCAAAATACCATATTGATGGTCGGCTACACATTGATTTACCATCCTGCTGTCAAAAAGATAAAGGGGCTCTTAGAAGAAAAAGATATTATTGATGAGCTATATTACTTGAACATGTCCAGAACCAGTTCGGCCTCTCAGGCTCCCAACGTAGATGTTCTTCATGATCTGGCAGTTCATGATATCTATCTTTCACGCCACTTGATAGGAGTCGACCCAATTTGGGTAATTTCCCATGGGGAAAGTTATAATCAAAGTCCTTATAACAATGTTATTAATATACTGATGGGTTTCCCGGATGGTAAAACAGCTTCTATATTTGCGAGCTTCATTCATACCGAAAAAACCAGGAAAATTACACTGGTCGCATCGAAAACAAAATTAGTATTTGATAATGCACAGGCCACCGATAGAAAAATCCAACTCTTCGTTAACGGAGAGCTGGAGCATTTCTTGGCAGTTGAAGAGAATTTAGAACCTCTGACACAGGAGTGCCTTCATTTTATCGAATGCATTAGAGAAAACAAGGAACCCCTTAGCTGCAGAGAAAATATAGATTTTGTGGCAAAAATAACTGATTGCATTTCTGACTCTCTCGCAAAAGGCGGAGAAAAAATCATCATCCACTGATGGAGACGGTAGGCATTATAATCAGGTAAGTGTGGTGAAGTTATGTTGGTTGTAAAGAGCTATTCAAAAGAACATGAGAATAAATGGGAGGGATTTGTTGGTTCCTCAGTTAACGGCACTTTTATGCAGGAGAGAAAATTCCTAGGTTATCATCCTTCAGACAAGTTTTCAGATCATTCCCTGATATTTATGGAGGATAAGAGAATCATTGCCGTTCTTCCTGTTGCCGTAGTACAACAAGCGGATAAACGAATCCTATATTCTTACCCCGGCGATTCCCATGGAGGGCTGATTATCAAGTCCAGTCTAAGCACTAAAAAATGCTTGGAGTTAGTAAGTGCACTTGTTGAATATTGCGCCATGAATGGTTTTGACTATATACGGCTAAAACCCGTTCCGAGGGTTTACCATAGTGGGCTTTCGGATCAACTTGACTTTGCATTAAGGTTCTCGGGGTTTGAAATTGAGTATACAGAGCTGGCTACAGCCCTTGAGCTTAAGAAAGGCGAGGATCATTTTTTAAAGCAGGTGATGAGTTCCACAGCTTTTCGAAACTATCAAAAGGCACTGAAATGTGGACTTTCGGTTATTGAGGATGCGGATATAAATGATTATTGGGCTGTATTAGAGAATAAGCTTGAACATTGCCCACGACGACTGATACCAGCACATGCGGCCGCTAAACCTGATTTTTGGTTATATGATGGAGTGGGGACGAAAAAACAGTTTTACTTATTTGGATTGGGGTATTTCCACTGAGGGAAAAGGAAGCAGCGTCAATACCGGGCTATTCCGTTTCAAAGAAGGATATGGAGGGCATGGGGTATTGCGGGAGTGCTATTTGTATGCTGGAAACAATAATAAATAGTTTAGTGGGGTAGGGCAATGAAATTAGCAGGTCATCAACCGAATTATATTCCCTGGCCGGGATACTTTGTTAAGATGGCACAGTGTGATATTTTCTTTATTTTAGATACTGCGCAGTTTCAAAGAGGCAGTTCATTGGATAATAGGAATCTTATCAAAACTTCCCAAGGGACTCAGATGCTCACTGTGCCGGTCAAACGCAAAGGAATGGGCTTGCAGCGATTTGATGAAGTTATTGTTATACCGGGTTGGAAAAGGAATCATCTTATGGCATTTCAAGTAAACTACGCAAAGGCACCTTATTTCGAAGAAGTTTTCCCGATAATGGAGCAGGTATTGCAAGATACCGGGTATCTTATAGATACCAACATAGCTTTTATCAGGCTTGTATATGACCTGCTCGGATTGGAAACAAAGCTTGTTTTTTTATCAGATTTACCTCAATTTGCCGATCTTAGAAAAAATGAACTGATAGCTGCTATCTGCTGCCACTTTTCTGCTGACTGTTACCTGTCCGGCATGGGAGGGAAGGCATATAATCAGCCCGAGATTTTTGAAAAACAGGACATTAAGTTGGAATATCTGGACTATCAGCCTGTAACATATCCGCAGCTTTGGGGTGGCTTTATCCCCAATCTGTCTATAGTTGATATGTTATTTAACTGTGGGGCGGAGGGCACACGCAAGCTTTTGTTGAGAGAGGTATAAGTATGATCAGGCTGCTGTTTTTTTCACAAAGTTCGAAATATACGCTTGGGTTGCCACAGGGTTTTAGGGAACTGAACTGCCCTGTTTTTGTACTGAGGGATTTAAGTAGAAGTTCTATAAAAGAGGCAATTGACCACTTTAGGCCTGACCTTATGATAACAACGGGATGGGCTTACCGCCGACATAAACGTGAGCATGTAGATGAGCTGGTCAAAAGAGTTGCTAAATATAAGGAAAACATGTCTATTGAGCAACTGAAGATCCAAGATGGACCGAAGCGTGTTCCTTCAAGTGTATTGAAATCTATAAACCTGATGCAGTTATGACCATACATCCTGATAGTGTAAATAAATACAGGGAGTTGGGGCTTCCTGCCGGGCATCTGGATTTTGGCTGCAATCCGGAATTCAATAAGTATGAACCGCCAAGCAGTAAATATGATTATGATGTGGCTTTAGTCGGTAATGGCGGAAAAGATTGGAAGTCCGATCGGAAGGATAGCGTTCAGATACTTTTAAGGCCCTTGGTCGAAAGGAGCTATAACCTTGCGATCTGGGGTAAGAGATGGGACCGTTTCAACGAGGAACTGATGGGTTTTAAGCTTCCGAAGCATATGCTCAAAGGGGAGCTGCCCTATGAGGAAACAAACAAGGTTTATAATTCAGCCAAAATAATAATAGGATTGCAAAACGACCAGACAATGCTGACTTCCAGGACTTTTGAAGTACTGGGTTCAGGGGGGTTTTTGCTGACAGTACCTACGTAGTCGGTCAATAATTTGTTTACAAACAATTTTCATCTGACATGTTCATATTCTCACGAAGATACAGTCAGGCTTGTCGATTACTTTTTGAAGCATGAGGCAGAGCGTCAGGCAATAGCGCAAAACGGGCAGCGGGAGGTCTACTCAAAGCATACGTATAAGGAACGTGCCCGTCAGGTTTTAAAATTCATGCAGTTATATTGAAAGGAATTGAAATGTATAACCAGACAACCATCAATCATAAGGTTTTCGTAATGGGCACCAGTATAGCTGGTGAAACCGGGTTTTGAGCATGTATATCACCTATATACCCTTGGGGTCAATAACCGGAGCAGTTTCATAGAGTTCCTAGAAGCACAGGGTATAGGGTATGGCATCCATTATCCCACAGCTATCCCTGACCAGCCCCTATATCAGCAGGGAGAAATCCTCGGATTTTTCACAAATACCCGCATAGCTGCCGAAAGGGTAGTTTCAATACCCGTTCACCCGGGATTAACAGAACAGGAGGTTGATTACATTGTCAGCAGCTTACAAAAATATGCATGAAATCAATGGCCCTCTGAGTGTATTGGTTACAGGTTCAGGTTCGGTGTACGGTCTAGGTATTATCAGGGCACTTAAAGCATCGGTACTGCCTGTTGAAGTAACAGCAATTGACACTAACCCATATTCCCTAGGTCTATTTTTTGCCGACAAAGGCTTTATAGCTCTCCGGGCAGCAGATGAAGAAAGCTATTATAAGTTTATTGAAAACCTTTGTAAAGATCATCAGATTAAAGCGATATTTATCGGCTCTACAGCAGAGCTTTCATTTTATGCAAGAAATAGAGAATCCCTTGAAATGTCTACAGGAGCAAAGGTGTTTGTAAATTCTCCTACAGTGATAGAGCTTTGTACTGATAAGTGGCTGACCATGTGCCATTTATCACGCTCCGGTTTTCAGATTCCTACAAGTATCAGGTATCCTGAAGATGCTGGTATGCTTTCCTCATTTATTGAAAGTACGGGTTTTCCCTTGATCGTCAAACCTCGTGGGGGACGTGGCTCAGAAGGTGTCGTTCTGGTTAAAGATAAGCAGCAGTTGCTTGAAAATGTAAAGGGTAAGAAAGACTTAATTATACAGGAATACCTCACAGATGAGGAGCAAGAGTTTACCGTGGGGATTTGTATGAATCAAAAGGGAAAGGTTATTTCCAAAATCGCTTTAAGGCGGTATTTGCAGGAAGGAGTTTCTATTGCTGCAGTTTCTGATGGTTATCACGACATTGCAGATTATTGTGCCAGAGTTGCAAGTACACTAGGAGCGTATGGGGCTATAAATATTCAATTGCGCCTCAAAGATGGAATGCCGGTAATTTTCGAAATAAATCCCAGATTCAGCAGTTCCACAGGTATGCGGTTACTATTTGGAATAAATGAGCCGGAAAGCTTAATTCGCTCAGAAGTGCTTTGCCAGGAGGTAATACCCGGCTGCGCAGCAACTGGCCTTGTATTGAGGCAATACAGCGATTATTACTTCCCACTAGATAAGCTAAACTCGCTTTCTACAGCCAGGCTTCACCATATAAAGTGAAAAGGCTCCATACGATTTTTGTTTGATGTGTCCGTTACGACGGAGGTATCCAGTTATTAGTAATGATATAAAAACCGCAGCTACAGCGGTACCGAGAACCGTACCATAAGTAATTATTGTCTTAGCAACTTCCCATTATCCATATACTTGGCAATTTCAAAAAGTGAAATTGTAAGACAGTATTTATTTAGGAAAAATTGAAGTATTAAAAAAGGTCAACGGATAAAATCTGTTGACCTTTAATATTTAGCTTCTTCACGAAAAATGAATCTATTCTACCAGATTGGAGATCCTTCCAATCCAAACCCACAGAATTATTTACACTCCCATTCCATATGGCTAACTCCCAGCGAGAACAACTTTATTTCTACCAGTTTGTTTAGCTTTATATAATGCATTATCAGCTTCTTTTATTAATCTACTAAGATCCAGTGTTGTATCAGGATAAATTGCAATACCAATTGATACAGTAATACTTATTATTTTACCGTTTGATAGAATAAATGCGTTTTGTTCCACGTTTGAA
Source organism: Anaerosolibacter carboniphilus (assembly GCF_014205875.1). Taxonomy (GTDB): domain Bacteria; phylum Bacillota; class Clostridia; order Peptostreptococcales; family Thermotaleaceae; genus Anaerosolibacter; species Anaerosolibacter carboniphilus. Next base: position 56,621 of record NZ_JACHEN010000031.1, on the reverse strand, counting down.
CGAATACGTTCAGCTATACTTATTGCTTGCTGTGGATGACAATCTATTAGCATTACGGAAAATTCTTCTCCACCATTTCTTGAAACTATATCAAAATTTCGGCATATTTTAAGCAGAATTTTGCCAAGTTCTTTCAGTACAATATCGCCTTCTTCATTATGCTGGCGTAGCCACTTGTATATGGTAATTTCATGAACACCAAGATCATTAGCTACACTTTTAACGCTACGACCTTGCTCTTTAACTAATCGAACTGTTTCAAGTTTAAAGTCTTGATCATAAGGTTTTTTCTTACTCATTGAGGACATCTCCGTCTTAGTCTTATTATACTAGCTTTGGTGTGTGTCCATCAAATCGGGTATGATTCAACATAAATTAATGCATACTTTATATAAGTCGATGGGTTAATAAATCTAAAGTATAGAAATCCTGAAAAAGCAAAAATGAGAATTAAAGATAACAGCACATAAAGAGAAATCCACTTATAAGACAAAACAAGCAGTTTTCCGCATTGTTCACATTTGACTTGACGGATATATTCGTTATTAACAATTAACTTTTTCCATAATGGAACTGCTTGTCCTAAGCAATTTGGACATTTAGCAAACACAGTAATCACCTCAAAAGTAATTTGAATTATTGTAACATGTGTAGTATTTCACGTCAATTAAATGTAGTCCTAATGTAGCAAAGTATACGAATATCACTAAATTGAGGTTTAGTTTAGAAAATCTGATATAGATGAATAGAAATCTTACAATATTAGGATATTCGTTATATGGCTATTCAAATAGAAAAAGAGACCTATGGAGTGGTCTCTTTAGGACTAGGCAATAGGGGGTCATCCCCATATTTATTAGGTCCATCTGTACCTTTTTTAATCGCCAAAATCAATATGAAAATAAGTATTAGAATATTGAAACCAAGAAGATTTGTAATTTCACCAAGAATATGTAAAAAAGCAATCGTTAGCATACAGTAACCTGGAAGATTAATATCGTGTAGACGCTGTATTGATTTTAGTATAACAATTATTGATAAAGTTGTAGTGAAGAGGCTAAAAATTAGCAGAAAAGCCTGATTAACTCTACCATCAATAATCATTTCTAAAATAATAAATATGCCCGCGATGAGTTGATATAAGTTGTATTTCTGTCGATTGATACGGCCTTTATATGAAAAGATATGTTTTAAAATTGTAATCACTCCTCTTACAAGAATAGCATTATTTTACAACAACAGTCCATTTTAGTAAATAAGGCTACAAGTGGATTATTGATTTTAGGAGCATAGGTTTTGGTACTTTGATATATCACTATCTGTGGGATGGCATATAATACTAAATTTGCAGTTTGTGGAGTGTGGGCAATATGAGAATTATAAAACTACTAAAATGCCATATATTCAATAAGCATGATTATAAAATAATTTCTTATGAATCAACACCAAAAGGATATAGGCAACGTTTCTTTTGTCCAATTTGCGGATCAAGAAAAGTAAAAATTAAAGTTATACGAAATATACCAGATTATTCAACAATGAAATTTCGTGAAATATAAGATTAATGGAAAATGAAAGGGGAATGGAAATGATAACATTAGGGAAAAAGGCAAAGGATAAAATCACTGGATTTGAAGGAATTATCACAGGAAGGGCTCAGTATTTGTATGGGTGTGATCAATACTGTATCGCTCCACCTGCACGAGACGGAGAGATTAAGCACAGTGAATGGTTTGATGAAGGTAGAATATTAGTGGTTGGTGATGGTGTAAAACCTGAGGATGTGGGAGTAGAGAAATCTGGGGGACCAAATAGAGATTGCCCAAGATAGAAGATACGAATAATAAGTTTTCCGAGGAACTTAACATACTACATAAATGTATAACTCCCGTACTGAATTCGGCAGGAGGGGAGTTCAAGGGGGAAAGCTTAGGACAGAAGTTAAGTGCGAGAAATGTGGTAGAACCCTCTGTGACCTAGAAGGGAAAGTTAAGATCAGATTAAAGAAGTTATTATATTGAAAATTATGTTTTCAGGAATTCAGCATAGATACCGAATTGTATTGTAGAATGGCTTGAAATGGATAGGTTGTAGGAAATACATAAAAAGAGAAAGGCTTGTTAAACAAAAACACTATTGCCGAGGAAATAGTGAAATTTAAACGTTTTGAGACAAAATTAGTGTTTAAAAACAGAATCCTGAAGAAGCGAGTCGAAAGATGCTAAAGTTGTATTTAGCGAAGATGTTTAGGAACATAAAATAAATACAAGAAAGACCAATATACAGGAGTTGATATAGGTGATATATCATATCTGAGTATTACAGCAGAACCTATAACCAGCATTGTAACTAGTAATGCTGCCACATATTTTTTACTACCACAGATAGAAATAAGTCTAGCTTTATAATTGAATATTCTATCAAGTAGATAAAGTATTAAAATCAAAATCGCCGAAGAAAAAATTAAGGGCAAAGCATTCATAGGAAAATCATCCTTTCAAATCTTAGTAGGATGATTATATCAAAAGTATACAATAATTACCACAATGGGGAATAAGCAAGGAATAAATAGTTAGTGCGATTTTAAATCGGAGCATTAAAGAACATGAAAAATAAAGCAATTAATCCTATAATAGCTCCAATAATACCTTTCATTCTTTGGATTACGAAATATGACTTAGGTGGTTTTTTATGAGATTTCCATTCTTCCGTTATATGCCAAACCAAATGTGGATTGATCGCGGTTAACAGTGAGAAAATGGTACCGACTACAAAAAATAGTTTGAAAACAATTAAAAATATCATAAAAAATCCCATAATAATACCTCCTAAAATAAGATTTCGTCTGAAATAGAATTTAGGCCCCTCTTATGACTCCGACTGCAACAAATACGAGAAAACTTAGCAGGAAGCAGATAAAGAAGAAGGGGATTGCAAAGGGCCTCCATTTTGGGTAACAACGGGCTATCCAAAAAGTAAATATAGCATTGATAATAAAATACAAGATACGTGCATTATGCTCAGATATGAATGTACCAAAGGCTATAATATAAAAAATAGAAAGCTCCATATAAACGGAGTTATTATCCCAAATATAATTAACAGACAGCCTTTTTTATCATCATTGTCCATAAAAAGTCTCCTTTAAATACTCGTTTGTATATATGAAAGATAGATATAAAATATCTCAATGATATTTTGAGAATTAAGATGAATATAAGGTCATAGTCGAAAAATTGAGGTTTCACGAACAAAGCAAAAAAGATACATTAAAAAATTGTACCTAAATAGAAGTTAATCTAAATTATTCCGATTTGTATAGGATTCGAAACCCTCAAGTATGATGAGTAAAATTTGACAAATGATTTTCCATATAACAATTGAAACTATGAATACGCATCCTCCTACAAAGATACCTTTCATAACATTTGGCCCAGTTGTGAAAGTGTAAAAACCCGGTTGCTCGGCTGGAACTTGAATCTGCATAGGAGATAAAATGGCAAAGTATTTTCCTAACCAAGATGCAGAGAAGAACAAAGGGAATATACCAATATAAAAAAGTCTTTGTAGTAAATTAAAGGCAGATTCTTTTTTAAAAGATAGGAACTTTTCAAACACGTAAATACCCCCTGAATTAATCAAATTCAGAATAATGATATTATGGAAAATTATTACAGTCAAATTCATATTTCTTTTAAGAGAGATGTACTAAATTATGTTTTAGTGCATGATTAGAGGAAAAGAATGATACTTGTAGATGAAAAGGGAAACATTTACGAAAATGGAAATTTAATAGGGCGATGTTCAGTTATAGAGCATGTAAATCTAAAAGATAATCATTGCCCACAAGGGTACTACATACAGTTACATGTCTGTTTGAGATGTAAGCATTTTAGAAATGCATAAATATATAAAAATAGCACAGTACCTTGAATAAAAACTACAGGGTACTGCAAAAGAATCCTATAATTATGCAACGGGTGCGAAATTTACAGTTAGTCGTGTCTTAATTATTTGATGAAGTAAATAAAAAACTGTTCTTTGGAAATTGAATAATGTGATATTGGGAAAATATGTTGAATTTGACTGGAATATAGATTGAAATTTAACAATTTTAAAAAATATTTTGCTTTCTATTTTAAAGCGTAGTAGTCTTGTAATGAAGAAATTATCTATTCTTTAAAGGAGGCGAAGAAAGCAAATGATGGATATTATGATTGAAAAGATGCCAGCATATCGGATTGCTTACATAAGGCAGATTGGTCCTTATGGAATTCAGAATGTGCAAACGATGGAAGAGTTAAAAGAATGGGCGAAACTTAACCATTTATTCAATGACGAATCTATAATCTTTGGAATTGCTCAAGACAATCCCGAAACTACTAGACCTGAAGACTGCCGTTATGATATCTGCATTGTTGTTTCAAACGACTATTCAGTAATTGACGACTATGTAAGAGAAGGTAATATTGTTGGAGGGAAATATGCTGTTTTTAAAATTCATCATACAGCAGAAGCAGTTCAGCAAGCGTGGATTGATATTTTTCCAGAATTATTAAGGCAAAGATATCAACTTGATGAATCAAGACCAATTATCGAAAGGTATATGGTTCAAATGGTTAACAATCATTATTGTGAAATTTGTTTACCCATATATTAAAGTAGTCATTGGATAAATTTTCAATTTATCAAGATAATACTTACCAAGATATAATTAATGAAAAACATATTACAATATCGCATTATTCAAAATGAATTTGCGGTATTTTTTTATTACGCAAATCAACTATGATATGCACTAAATATGAGTTTTGTCAACAAATATAAGAGCTCCTATCAAAAAGACAGAAGCTCAATAAAAAAGGAGAATTTAGCTACTTACATTATAACCCTAGAGAATTTGTCCAAATCAGAAAAATTATTATTAATTAAAGTTTTCTGAGAAACCTAACATACTACATAAATCTATGGCTCCTGTTCTGAACTCGGCAGTATGGGAGCCCAAGGGGGAATGCTTATGACAGAAGTAAAGTGCGAGAAATGCGGTAGAACCCTTTGTGAACTAGAAGGGAAAGTCAGAATTAAGTGCAGAAAATGTGGCCATATGAATTACATAGTTGCTGATACAGCGGACCAAGCGCCCCAGGGAAATTGACACCCTGGGATTTTTCTATTGTGGGAGGAATTAGGATGAGAATAAAAGTACGAAAGAATCATTGTAAGGGATGCACATGGGTTAAACATTTAGAGGGAAGGCTATATTGTCCCTTTGAAAGATGCATTAAGAGATACGGGTGGACTGAGCATAAGTAATTGAAAGGGGTGGGAAGATGATCGAGGTTAAGGAAAAATACTACAAGATGGCAGAGAAGGCATTGAAATATTATCATCTATTGAGGGCGAATATTGATAATCTTGAGGACGAGTTGCTGGAAGTCGACCTCGAGTTGGGAGCAAAGGCTATCGATTACAGTAGAGAGAAGATTGGACAGACATTTAAAATTAATCATCCGGTAGAAGAAGAAGTAATCCATAGAGTAGAGAAAAAGGATATGATTCAGAGGCAAATTGATTTCTTGAATAATAAACTGGCCAGGGTGGACAGAGCACTAGAGTCGTTGGATGAAGTAGAGCAAAAGGTTATTATCAGCAGGTATCTAAAGGGAAGGCCATGGTATAAGATAGCCTATGAGGTTAGCTATAATGAAAGATGGTGTAAGGAAGTAAGAAAGAGAGGAATCAGTAAGGTAGCAGTTGCACTATATGGGAATACAGCACTTATAGAGCACGAATTCCTGGATGCTATGTGATAAGATGATATCGTAGAAATTAGTTTCAAGTTTATAAGCAAATTTAGGAATTTTTCCTAGAGAGATCAAATTTAGTTATTTAAAAAGGACTTTAGTACAAAGAGTAGAATATAATTAGTAGAAACTGGAAGATTAGGTGGAGGCTTATGACTGAAGATATGAAGGATGAAAAAGAAAAGGTTTATACAGCAAGCAAAGAGCACATTAAGAAAGCTGTCTTTAAATCACTTGCTATAGCTGCAGCATATAGTGTGTTTATGCTTCTAATAGGGAGAAGTACATTTACTTTCTTAAGTATTTTTGTTGGGATTATACTCGGTGCTATTTTTTTATTTACTGTTAATGCAATTTCAAAGAATAAAGTGTTTGTTGCCAATGAGTATATAGCCTTTAAACCCATATATACCAATGAAATGGATACATACAACTGGCATAGAGTTACTTCGGTTGCTATTGGAAATGTTGAGGATAATAGAGGGAGAGTTCCTGTCACAATTTATGGAGTGCAAATGGTTTATTTTAGAGATACTCTAGACGATGAAAAGGTAGCAACATCAATTGCATTTGCATTAGATCATTTTGTTGATTATGATTTATTGATTGATGATATCAAACAGATATGTATCACTAGAGGCATTAGCGTTCAGGATGGTAGATAGGGATATTTGTATAGGGCAAAGATGCATGCTTGCTACCTTTTTTCGGTGGAATCTATCTGTGATAGGCTATAATTGAGATTGAAAGGGGAGATAAAATTGAATGTTATACTAGCTTTGATTATTATTCCGTTGGTGATTTTTCTAATTACTTGGTTATTTCAATGGCTTTGGAATATTACAGTGCCAGGAATATTTGGTTTAAGGGAAATTACATTTTGGGAAGCTTTTAGATTAATTATTATGGCAGGCATCTTGTTCGGCGGTGGTCGCTGGACTAATATTGGAGGATGATAGAGTCTTTTAAAGGCTCTTTTTTCATTCTCAAAACAACTCAAAAGCATGTAGTGTCGAGGTGGTGGTATGTTAGAAATTAGAGCTCCAGATACAAAAGAGTTAGCAAAAGCAGATTACCTGAAAGGTATGAAGTATAAAGAATTAGCTGAGAAGTACGGTGTCACCTTAAATACTATCAAATCATGGAAGCAACGATATGAATGGGATAGAAAAAGTGTGCACACAAAAGAATCAGAAAGCAAAAAGGGTGCACACAAAAAAAGAGGCGCACCAAAAGGAAATAAGAATGCTGAGAAACATGGGTTCTTTTCCAAGTGGCTTCCGGAAGAAACATTGGAAATCATGAATGAAATAGAAACTAGATCACCTATTGATCTTCTTTGGGATAACATTAAGATAAAATATGCAGCTATCATTAGAGCTCAAAAGATCATGAATGTTAGAGATAAGCGCGATGAGACCAAAGTATTAAAGAAGAAGAAAGGCCAGTATTTTAATAAAGATGATGAAGTTAAGTTTCTCCCACTTGAAGAGGAATGGGAATACCAGCATGCGTGGGATAAATACGCCAATTTTCTTAATGCTCAATCAAGGGCCATGTCTGAACTCAGAAGTATGATTAAACAATATGATGCAATGCTACATTCGGACCTCGCTACTGAAGAACAGAAATTAAGGATAGAAAAACTTAAGAGTGAAATTGATTCAGTCGGCAAGTCTGGAGAAGATACAAAAGACTGGGTAGAATCTATAAAAGATATCGCCAATAGGAGGAAAGCAAAATGAATCCTCTTACAGAACTATTAGATATATACTGGGATAATCCCGTAGCCTTTACAGAAGATATGTTAGATTTTTATTGTGATTCTTGGCAGGAAAAAGTACTTATGGATTTAGCTTCGAGCCCTAAGGTAAGTGTAAGGTCAGGTCAAGGGGTGGGTAAAACTGGATTAGAATCTATAGCAGCTTTATGGTACTTAGCATGTAGGCCATTTCCTAAGGTAATTGCTACAGCACCAACGAAGCAGCAGCTTCATGATGTTCTTTGGGCCGAGATATCAAAATGGTTAGCAACCAGTAAGATAGAAAGACTCCTAGAATGGACGAAAACAAGGGTCTACATGAAAGGTATGGCGAAAGATGGTTTGTCACTGCTAGGACTGCGACACGACCTGAAAACATGCAAGGATTTCATGAAGAGTATATGTTATTTATCGTAGATGAAGCATCCGGCGTTGCTGATCCAATCATGGAAGCTATACTCGGTACCTTATCTGGAAAAGAAAATAAGCTCTTGATGTGTGGAAACCCTACAAGAATCAGTGGGGTTTTTTATGATTCTCATCATAGAGATAGGGCCGATTATAAGACTCATAAGATATCTAGCTTAGATTCTCCAAGGACCTCAAAAGAAAATATAGAGATGCTTAAAAGAAAGTATCATGAGGACTCAGATGTTTATCGCATAAGGGTACTTGGTGAATTTCCAAAAGCTGAACCAGATACCTTTATTGCCTTAGAACTTGCTGAGCTGGCAACTAAGGCTAAAATTGATTCTGTAGGTGATACAATCCATCTTGGAATTGACGTTGCTCGATTTGGTGATGATGAGACGGTCATTGCTCCGAGAATTGGTTCAAAAGTATTTAAGCTACACTGCTATTCGAAGAATGATACCATGGTAACTGCCGGGTGGGGAATTAGTATCGCTAAACAAATGCTTGAGAAGTTCCCTACTGCATACAAAGTTTGCTTCAAGGTCGATGATAGCGGTGTAGGCGGTGGCGTTACAGATAGGCTCAATGAAGTAATCAGAGAGGAAGAATTGGAAAATTGGGAAGTGATACCCGTAAACAACGGATCATCCTCTGATGATGAACACTATGATAACAAAGGGACTGAATGCTGGGCCGCTGTTAGAGATATTTTACAAGAAAATTTCTCTGATCATGTGCAGGGTAAAGATCCTATTATTGAGCTACCAGATGACGAGAAACTAATTTCTCAGCTTACTACGAGAAAATACCGTATGACAAGCAAGGGGAAAATCGCACTAGAAAGAAAAGAAGAAATGAAGAAGCGTGGGCTTCAGTCACCGGATAGAGCAGATGCAGTCGTATTGGCATTCTATGAACCACCTGATAAGAATCCATTCTACGTCTCTGTACTAGAACGGTAAAGGAGGTGAGATATTGAGATTAAGAGATTTTTTTAAAAGAAAAAACAAACAAACTCCTGATGGAGTAACAATCCAAACCAGGACAGGGTATCAGCACCCTTTCAATGCAATTAATCAATATGTTCCTCTAAGGGTTGAGTATGAGCTTTATAAGACTATGAGGGAAGCGGTTCCGGTACTAGACACAGCTGTATCAAGAATTGTGAGACTGGTTGGGAAATTTGATATTGAATGTGATAATGATAGACAGCAACAGGAGATTAGAGATTTCCTTGAAAATGTAAAAGTGAATTCTAATCAGAAGGGTATCTATGCATTTGCAGCCAGCTATTTAGATCAATTGATTGAATGTGGGAACAGTGCTGGAGAAATTGTTCTAAATAACCGTAGAAATGATCTTTACGCACTAAAGAATGTTGATATTTCCAGCATTAGATTAAGACAGACAGAAAACCCCCTTGAGAATTCAATCTCTCAAATACAACCAGGTCATTATGAACCAAAGGTCCTTCCGTATCAGGATCTTATTTTATTTACGCCCCTTAATCCAAAAGGTGATTCGCCCTATGGAGTATCCTTATTTCGATCGATGCCTTTTGTTACGGGGGTTCTATTAAAGATATTCAATTCTATGGGTACAAATTGGGAGAGATTCGGTAATGTTCGATATAGTGTAATCTATAAGCCTCAAGATGATAAAGAGGACATAAATAAGATTAAAGAAAGAGTAAAGCTGATCGAGGCTTGCAGAGGGCTATCAGCCATATGATGTTAATAATGCACTTTGGTTTCCAAATCCCCCTAGTAATTTAGTAGCAACAGCAGGTGATGCTCAAGTAAATCTTACATGGGATGCAGTTGAAGGAGCAACAAAATACTATATTAAAAGATCATTAACAGCTGGTGGAAATTATCAAACAGTGGGAGAAGCTGTTTATGGAGATGGAGAAAGCTACACAGATAAGGGTCTAGATAATGGAAATACATATTATTATGTTGTTTCAACAATAATTGATGGCGTAGAGGGTCCAGATTCAAATGAAGCATCTGCTACACCACGAGGGACTATTGTAACTCCGCAGCCAACAGGTGACAAGGCAATATTAACAATTACAATGGTAAACGGAGTAGAGAAAGAGTATGATTTGCCAATGTCCAAGGTATTAGAGTCTATTTCTTGGTATGAAAGCGAAGGAGCCGACAAGCCGTACTTTTTATTTGATAAAGATTTCAATATAGGGCCTTTCAAAGCAAGAAAAGATTATATAGCATTTGATAAAATAGCATCTTTTGAAGTAAATGAATATGATGCAGAGTAACTTGTTGCAGGAGCTTAGGCTCCTGCTTTTCCTTTTACATAGAAACTTTGTTTTGCGTAGTTAATAGAAATTATGTAATATGATATAAACAGATAAAGCGATGATTTAGCACTCGCAAAGTGGCAATTTGATAATTGTACGGATGTTTGATAATATTTTCAAGCTGTGAATGAGGAGCTCTACATATAAATAATAATCCTATTGCTAGTAACTAATTCAAAAGGAGGGATTAGCCTTTGAATGCTAAAGGAATTAATGAATTTCCAGAATTAGAAACAAGTCGACTATTATTGAGAAAGATAACAAGCGAGGATGCAAAGGTCTTATTAAATTATTGGTCTGATGAAGATGTAATACGTTATATGAATATCGAATCATTAACAAAAATTGAATTCATACATGAGATGATAGACTTGCTAAATAATCTCTACGACAATAGGCAGGCTATAAGATGGGGGATTATTAATAAGGAAAATAACCATTTGATTGGAACATGTGGTTATAATAGTGGGCTTGATGAAAATGAGCATACCGGTGAAATTGGGTATGAAATAGGGAAAGAATATTGGGGGAAAGGATTTATGCAAGAGGCGCTAAAAAGTGTAATTGATTATGGATTTCAGACAATGGATTTAAATAGAATTGAAGCATTGGTTATGCTAGAGAACATAGCCTCTATTGAACTGTTGAAGAAGTTAGGATTTAAAGAAGAAGGAGTCTTAAGAGAACATGGGTTCTATAAAAATAGTTTTTGGGATGAATATTGCTTCTCTCTATTGAAGAGAGAATGGATGATCTGATTTATCTTCTAAATGAATAATTGATAGAAAGTGGGATTTCTCCTACCTTCTATTAATTTGAAGGAAATCTAAGGATAATAGCGAAAAATAAATTAAAACTTCTAAGTCGTACAGATTAAAAATCATGAAGTATGATTGTTCATTCGATTCTGTTTGAGGAGGAGACTGTTTATATGAATATAACTGTAAGACAGGAAACAGCGCAGGATTATAAGGTGACAGAGTTTATTGTGGAAAAGGCGTTTGAAAATGCAGAGTATAGCGACCATAAAGAGCAGTTTTTAGTTGCGAGGCTGAGAAAAAGTGCTTCTTTTATACCTGAGCTTTCCCTTGTAGCAGAGCTTGACGGAAAAACCGTAGGGCATATTATGCTTACAAAAATATTTATTCAAAATGAAGTGAAAGAATATGAATCATTAGCGTTAGCGCCTGTTTCAGTTTTACCACAATACCAGAATAAAAGTATCGGTAATGCACTTATAATTGAAAGCTTAAAAATCGCAAAACAGTTAGGGTTTAAGTCCATAGTTCTACTTGGGCATAGTAAATATTATCCACGATTCGGCTTTAGACCTGCTAGCATATGGGGAATTAAAGCTCCATTTGATGTGCCGGACGAAGCTTTTATGGCGTTGGAACTTGAAGAAAGAAGTCTTGAAGGTATCGCAGGAACTGTTGTTTATCCAAAAGAATTTTTCGAATAGGTTGTCTCAGCCTCAAAACTAAAAGGTCAACAGATAAATAAGTCTGTTGTCCTTTCTTTTTTAAAAGACAAAAAATCAAATATGGTTATTTGTTTTTTATTGCTAACAACAAATTACGACAAGATAATCCATGAAAAGATATTAAAATATAACTAATAAGAGCCAATAAATATAAAAGGAGGGCATATGGAAAACGAGGAGAAGATAGCAGAGACATATACAGCTTCAACGAATGATAAAGTAGTACAGGAGAATAGCGAAAGTATTCATAATTCGAAGCCACATCCATTCTATGCAGGAGTATGCGACTGGTATATAGTTGCCACTATCTATGCTGCTATTATAGCGTTGATAGAAAGTGTGAAGGGTTCAAGTTTATTTGAATCAGCTTTAACTACGTTCATTATGGCTATAACCACCAATATTCTGATAATCGTTTTAGTTATTTTCTATCATAAAATAATATCTAAAAGAGTATTATGGCTTAGCCCTGGTGAGAAAATTGCTGGAAAGTTTATTATAAGTGGTGAAAAGGTGTGGAAAAATCCATATTCACTTAATAGATGGGGATTATTCTTTTTTAGCATTTTAACATTAATTGTTCTAGGTAACAATTTTGATGGAATATCTAACGGTTATCAGTATACACTAGCCAGATTAATTGGCATGTACATTAGTACTTTTTTGCAGATTATGGGCTTGATTTTAATTGGCCAAGGACAGTTAAAAGCATCTTTTATATTTATAGGTATACATGTATTAAGTATTTTTGTAGGATTTCAATTAAGTAATTATAGCGAATATGAAATGATAAGCACATTTGTGTTTAAATTCTCGATAATACTCTTATTTCTGGATGTTATAGTATTTTCAATCTATTATTTTTTACATAAAAAGATATTGTTGTTAAAACAACAATGAGAATGAAGAGAGAGGCCTAAGCTATTTAGAAGTCAATTTTGCAACATTAAATGGAAAAGGTAGGTTAACTTCTTGAAGAGGCACTAATGAGTGCAATAAAGACTACAATAGCATTTTCTCGTTTGGCATAACATTAACTTACTTGAGATGATCTAAAAATAATCTAGTGAAAATATCAATTAAATCCAAATATTACATGTTAGGAGATGAAGAATACATGCAAATCAAAGGTTTTATTTCGAAAATTATACTGTTATCACTTTCTGCAACTCTTCTTTTAGGGTGTAGTTCGAAGGACGAAAATAAGGATTTAGCCCTTAATAAAGCTCCAGAGAGTATTGTAGACTCTTCTAAAGAAAGTATTACTGAAGAACAATCAACTCAGACCCTGCAAGTTTCAGTTGAGCAGTCAACTTCTACACAATCAGTAGAAACCAAAGAAAAAGAGGTACCTTTAGATTATGAATTTCATAAAAAGTTAAATATCTTCTTTAGTAATTTCTCTGAAGTATACATGCCTGATTTTAAAGAAGGTGATGTAACGAATGAAGCATTGATTCATTTTTCATGGTGGCATAACTATATTAATAATTCTAATTCTCTTAAGAGTTTTAATAACGATGGTTATGGATACATATCTGAAAATCAAATCTATAAGAGTATCAATAAGTATTTCGGAATAGACATGACGACTAGAAATCTTAGTGATGTAGAATCAAAACGAGAGAATGGCTATTATAAGGAGATCTGTGCTGATGGAGAAGCCTTTCCGTTTTCCCAGCTAACAAAACTGCTAGACAACGGTGATGGAACTTATACGGCGGATGTAGACATTTATGATCCTCAAGCGCTAGATATCTGTAGTTATGAACCAAAAGATAAGTGGGATGAAGAGACATTAGTAGAATCAAAGCTTTCAAGAAAAATGAAATGTCTCATTAAAAAAGAAGGGGATAGGTATGTTTTATTAGAGTATTTGACTCAGATGAACTACTAATCATTTTGTAATTTATTTTGAAAGGAGTATTGCAACTAATGAAGAAAAACACTATATTATTTTTTATATTTTTATCTATACTTGTTACTAGCATCCAGCAGATTACATTTGCAGGAAATATAACTTTTCCAGATGCAAAATATAGTTGGAGCAGAAGTTATATTGAAAAATTGGCTGAGAAGAAAATAATGAATGGCTATACTGATGGTACATTTAAACCAGACAATAAGGTGACTGTATATGAGTTTACAACTATTCTTATTAAAGCATTAGGGCATAATCCGCCAGCTTCAACAGAAGGAAATTGGTATGATAGCTATATTAATAAGGCAATGGAGCTATCAATTATAAAGGAAGGCGAATTTAGTGATTACACGAAGCATATTAATCGCGTTGAAGCAGCCAGAATGATTACTAGGATGATAGGGAAAGAGACAGAAGCAGTAGAGTGGATAAATAAAAAAGAAGAAAATCTAAATTATTCAAATATTTGGGGATCAGATATTCAAGATGTGCCATATGAATTAAGGGTTTATATCAAGACGATCCGAGATAACGATTTAATGAGGGATCATGAAATGGGAAAATTCTTTCCCTATAGTCCTTTAACAAGGGCAGATGTTGCAAAATTATTCTATATGGCAATAACTAAAATTAATAAAGATTTCTTTAAAAGTTATGGAGCATATAAAACCCTAGATCAGTTACAATCGATAGATTTAGGACCATTAACCGATAATAAAGAAGAAAATAGTAAAAAGCTATTTAATACCTTAGGACTTAAAGATGGATATTTGTGGGAAAGTCATGGTGAGGATTTTAGTAGTCGGAAGATATATTATGCCAATGTAAACGATCTACCAGTAAAAGTTGGAAATGTAATGGTTAGAGGAGTTGAAATTAAGCATAAAGACAAATATAACGGTGATATAATTGCAATTAAGCTTACAAACCTGCTCGATGAAAGGGAATTACATTCTAGTGTTGGCATTGGCTTAATTGATAGCAAGTATTTTAGACCAAGGAGAATATGCAATTTTTCAAATGAAGATGGATATTATAATTATTTTTATGATCTGTATCCGGACTTTTCGGGGTTAAGCGGACTAACTCAATCAATTATGCCAAATCAAGATTATACTGCAATTACTTTTTTGCAGGAACCGTTAGAATCAGAATTAATAAAGAATGTTTCAAAGCCCACTAAGAGTAGCATTGATAAAATCGCTATATTTACCAAATCTAAATATATAGGTTATAATGGAACAATAGCAGAGAAAGGTGAGCAACCAATTTTAATTATAAATTTAAAATAGATGAAAGGCACATTAGCTATATAAATAGTTACTGTGCCTTTCATTTTTGTTTAGGCTTTTGATGCACATTAATTTTTAAAAGACATGGTGACCGCTCTTTCAGCACAGGTAGGCACTCATCCGCACCTTTACTATACTGAAAGAGGCGTGTAGAAGTAACCTCCATAGGATTGAATTTAGTCCTACAAACTGGAATTTACTCTTTCACTTTATTGCTGCATTTTTTATTAGTCTTTACACAGAACAAACGTTCGGGTATAATTATATTAATACAATGATAATAGGGTTGATATTATGGAAAAGCACATGTCGAGTACTACTAGAAAACAATTAGAATTGCTATTAGCTATTTTAGACTATATTGATTCAAATGGCTATAGTCCAGCCATCAGAGATCTTCAAGGACTAGTTACATTTAATTCCACATGTACTATTCATAAATATATTTGTATGCTTGAGGACGCTGGCTATATACAAAGAAAAGAGCTAAGCTCTAGAGCGTTGATGATAACAGATGAAGGTAGATTAATAATAAAGAAAATAAGGTTTAATTTTTAGAATGAGGTGATTAAATGATCGATCATGTTCTAAACTATGCCTTAGAAACTAAGAAGCCTGTTACTATCATTTATCAAAGAGACATGGAAATTTCGCAGCGACAAATTCTAATAAGAAATATTGAACGAAACATAGTTCACGCATACTGTTATAGCAAGAAGGCTATTAGAAATTTTAAGAAGGAAAATATTTTGTCAGCTATGATTCCAGGAGTAAAGAAAAGTAAGATGCACGTTTCATAGAAAGTATGATAAAAGATCAGCTGAAAGGCTGATCTTTTACGCTGTTTCCTCTTGAGAGGTGAAATTTTCTTCACTATCCGTTTTGTAACTGATGAAATATTTTAGCGTTAGAATAAGCAGAATACTGCCTGTTATCAAAGCCACTAAATTAAAGTTACCATCAAAATAAAGAAGTTCGCTTACAGCAATGAAATTATTGAAAATATGCATCACAATGCTTGGAATCAAAGAGTTAGTCTTTAGATAAATAAATCAAAGAATTAAGCCTATTATAAATGCATTAAGATCTTGGTGAATGTTTAAATGTATAAAACCGAATATTATTGAGGAGGTGACTACAGCAACCCAAGGCTTATTTCTCATTAGTAAACCTTTCATAATAATGCCTCGATAAAGAATTTCCTCGTATATAGGACCTGTAATAACTACCAATAGAATTAATACGATCGGGCTTACGGATAATTCTTCAAAATAATCTATAAGATACTCATCTGGAGGAATATCTTTCAGAAGGTGTATAAGTGTATTATCAATGAACAAGTTATAACCTACCACGAGCAATAGGATATGCAAGCAAGTTTTTAAAGAGGGTTTACCTCCTAAAGTAATGGCTTGAGAAAATCTTTTTTTAGCGTATCGATTTAGATAAAGAATAACTAATAAATAAATAAAAAATTCTTCAGCAAACTGTAAAAAAGCCATGGAATTAGGATTAGAATTGAAAAACGGGAAAAGCATAGCAATTTCAAAAGGTATATATAATCCAACTTGTATTGCTATGACTAAAAGTACGAATAAAAAAGAACCTATAACAGTAAAGCCAGGTACTTTTGTTTTTGATTTTTCCATGATTGGCCTCCTAACTTGGCTTGTTCTACCCGTGCGGGTGATGGGTGGTTTTAACATGAATATCAACTCCTTCAACTTTAGGATTTAAGTTGAAAGATGAAAGTGGAGATTTATGAGATTTTCTGCATGGAGAGAAGTGTTTTCACACGCCTTTCTACTGCTTGATAATCCCCAATATTGATGGCTTTAGATTTGTTAGTAAAAGCCAGGATAGAGTTACTAAGATCAACTGTATCTTCAAAGAATACTAAACTGCGATTGCGTTCAGGATCCTTCTGAACTTTTTTTATTTCATGGCTACTGGCTACAAAAAATACCATAAGGTCCTTATCTGTAATTTGCATTAGTTTATTATGCTGCAAATCATCACCTTAAGTGCTATAAATTCATAGTTTTGGTATATCTATTTTTGAAAAAAGATAAAAAGTTCATAATTCACGATGTGAAACGATGTACTCCAAATATCTTAATGTAACTCTCAATTACGAGTACTGGCTAAAAACAACCTAGAACATACGTTCTTGAAAAGTTAAAGATTTTTAGCTTATAATAGAATATATCTAATACCAAATTAAGGCAGTAAGAACATTAAAAAGCAATTGAATAGATATAGAATACATCAATTAAAGTAGCATTCAAATTATAAGGGAGTGAAAATATGATAGCTAAAGACTATAATAAGATTAAAACTGTGAATGAAATTGATGAATATGGAACGTCAGAAGGGATACTAGATAACTGTACCGGAATTATCGTTCTAGATAATGATAGAGTCTTACTTGGATTAAGAACAGATGGACAAGGGTGGAGCATAGCTGGTGGAAAAATGGATGGGGCTGAGACGACTTATGAATGTGCAATTAGAGAATTAGAAGAAGAATTTGGATTGACGGGTTTGAATCTAGACTATTTAGGGCAAGTTGAATCTAGGGCATTCGTTAAAGGTGTTGATAGGATAGTAATGCCTCATATTTTCCTTTGCAAACAATTTAAAGGGGAAATAAAGATTGCGATAGATGAAATGGTAGAGTATAAATGGGTAAAATTCGAAGAATTAGAAGAAATCCATCACTGGTTTCCACCAAGTAAAAAAGCACTTGAAATGTTCTTAGCTAATTAGTTTGAAGATAGAAAGTAAAAAAGGAGGAAATTGAGAATGTACATAAACGGGAACGTTTATAGGCTGTTTGAAACAATAGAAGGGTATTGGGCTCCTAAAATAATCGGAGAAGTGAATGACGATTATATTAAACTAGCTAAGTTCAAAGGTGAATTTGTATGGCATGAGCATGAGAATGAGGATGAGATGTTCTATGTAGTAAGAGGTAGTTTTGATCTACACTATGAAGATGAAACATGGCTACTAAAAGAAGGAGATATTCATGTGGTGAAGAAGGGGGTTAAGCATAAGCCAGTAGCCACGGATGAGTGCTGGGTTATGCTTATCGAGAGAAAAGAGACAAAGCATACGGGGAATGTTAAAAGTGAGCTAACTAAATCTATTGATGATCAATTAGTAAAATAAGAAGTATGTTAGAATGGGGGAACTTAGAATATGAACATCTCTAAAGAAAAAGGCGTTATTTTCATAATTTATGCTGAAGATCAAGATAAATCAAAAGCCTTTTATCAAAAGGTATTAGAATCCAGACCAACCTTAGATGTGCCTGGAATGACAGAGTTTAAGTTGAATGAGTATGCTGTGTTAGGGATTATGCCTGAAGAAGGCATTTATAGGGTGCTTGAAGGAAAGATACCACATCCTAATGAAGCTAGTAAAAAGCCTAGATGTGAGATCTATATATATGTGGATGACCCAGACAAATATCTTGATAGGCTTGTTGAAGCTGGAGGGACATATATAAGCGAGGGAAAGATAAGATCTTGGGGTGATTGTGTCTCATATGGATCAGATCTAGATGGGCATATTTTAGCATTTGCAAAGATAGTAAATTGCTAAGTTTGTATACAGGAAAATAGTGAAAATGTAATGATGAAGATTACAGTTATTTGAGGGAACTTTATGAAGAAAGTGACATGACGATACCCAAGGAAATTCCTAGTAATGAAAATTGTGAAATATCCCATCTATAAGGAATATATTGACAGTAAATATAAAATAATATAATATAATTTACAAACATACTTTGAAAAATTCTGTGAAGAGAAGAGTATCCATTTATATATTCTAATAGCGAGCAGGAGTATGGTGGAAGTTCTGCAAGAAATCAAATGGAGAAGAGGGCCTCTGAGAAGCTGCCTGAACTATTGTAAGGGTTAGCCGTTAACTGCGTTAAAGTTTTAAGTGGACTATATAGTCAATTTGAGTGGTACCGCGGATATATACCCGTCTCTATTATTAGAGATGGGTATTTTTTATTTGCTATTTTAAATTAGTCAAAAAATCTAATGGGAGGTATATATATGAAAATGCTCATTAAGAAAATAAGTAATATAGTTGAAGATCAATTCGAACAATTTGGCTATGATAGAGAATATGGCACAATCACAATATCAAATAGACCAGATTTATGCCAATTCCAATGTAATGGAGCTCTTTCTGCTGCTAAACAATATAAAAAGGCACCTGTTCAAATAGCCAATGAGATATTAGAGGAACTGAAAAAAATAGAGGCATTTCAAGATGTTTCAATAGCGGGTCCTGGCTTTATCAATATCAATATTGAAGATCGTTTCCTCACTGAGTATATAAATGAAATGTATAATAATAAAAAACTTGGATGTGATGAAGTTCCTAATCCAAAGACCATTATTATAGATTATGGTGGCGCAAATGTTGCAAAGCCCCTTCATGTTGGACATCTTCGTTCAGCCATAATTGGTGAAAGTCTTAAAAGAATTTCTAAGTTTATGGGACATAACGTAATAGGCGATGTTCATTTAGGTGATTGGGGTCTACAAATAGGCATGGTAATATCTGAGCTTAGAAGACGGAACCCAGACCTTCCATATTTTGATGAAAGCTTCCAAGGAGATTATTCAAAAGAAGCTCCCTTTACAATAGATGAGCTTGAAGAAATATATCCTACTGCTAGTAAACTAGCAAAAACAGATAGCGTAGCTATGGAAGAATCTAAAAAGGCAACTTCTGAGCTTCAAAAAGGACGAAGGGGTTATGTTGAACTTTGGAAGCATATTTTAAATGTCTCTGTAGCGGACCTAAAAAAGGGTTATGGTAATTTAAATGTGCATTTTGATCTTTGGAAAGGCGAAAGCGATAGTCAAAAATATGTTGATGGAATGGTAAAATATTTGAAAGACAATAACTATACTTCAGAGAGTGAAGGATTGCTAATAGTTGATGTCGCTAAAGAAGCGGATACTCATATAATTCCTCCTTTCATAGTTTTAAAGTCCGATGGGGCTTCCTTGTATAGTACAACTGACCTTGCAACTATATGGGAGAGAGTTGAAGAGTATGCACCTGATCAAATCATATATGTCGTTGATAAAAGACAAGATTTGCATTTCGAGCAAGTATTCAGATGTGCTAAAAAAACGAAGATTGCAGGTGAAGCTTTAAAACTAGAATTTATCGGATTCGGAACTATGAATGGCAAGGATGGTAAGCCTTTTAAAACAAGAGAAGGTGGCGTGATGAGACTACAAGATCTAATTCAAATCATTAAGGATGCAGTTAAGGATAAGCTCCAGGAAAACAAATCTATTGATTTTGTAGAAGCAGACGAGATTGCAAGAAAGGTTGGATTGTCTGCGTTGAAATATGGTGATTTGTCCAATCAGGCCACGAAAGATTACGTATTTGACATTGAGAGGTTTTCATCTTTCGAAGGAAACACGGGCCCCTATATTTTATATACAGTCGTTAGAATTAAATCTATTCTAAGAAGAATTACTGAGGAAGGTTTTCAATATTCCAATAAAATAAACACTCCATATAGTAACGTGGAAAGAAGTCTATTTTTAAAGCTATCAAAATTCAATGAAGTGGTGGAATTAAGCTTTAAAGATAAGGCACCCAACAAAATATGTGACTACGTTTATGATCTGGCTAGTACCTTTAATAGATTTTATCATGATAACAAAATAATAGCAGAGGAAAATATCGATAAAAAGGCATCCTGGATTAACCTTATTTCTCTAACAATGAGAGTTCTTGAGACAGGATTGGATCTACTTGGTATTGAGACTCCAGAAAGAATGTAGTTTGGGAAAAATTAACAAACAAAGTAGATTTGTTTTCTTGATTTTTGCATAGATTTGTATTTGCTTGAAATCATAAAAAGAGCCACAATAGCAGTAGTGATGAGAATTTAAGTGAAAATTGAAGTATGCTTTATGTTTTGACAGACTAAGAGCTTTGGGGGATCTAGAAAGTTCTAAAATAATTTTTCAACAAATAATTATGAATATAACTTGAATGAAGAATGTAAAATAATTTGTGTGCGAGTAAAATAGAACTCCTGTCTGTATAGAAACTAATGCAGATAGGAGTTTTTCCATGTCGCTTAATAATTTAGTGCCAAATGCACTATTTTTATTTTACATACAGAATACGACAATATTTCTGTTATAAACCAGCTAGAATAAAAATAGTATGGCAATTTATTTTACGAGGGCATGGATAAAGAGCATATTAGCGTACTGCCCAACAAAACCATATTCATTAGGAGGATATAAATGAAAAAAGAATTCTTTTTTTCTACGAAGGCACTGATCATTAACGATAATAAATTTCTAGCAATATATAAATTGATAGATGATAAGAAACGATGGGATTTACCTGGTGGCAGAATGGAATTTGGAGAAACAGCGGAAGAAACTTTAGCCAGAGAGATAAGGGAAGAACTAGAGATAGAGGTAAAACCAATTAAGCTAATAGATACATGGGAATATAAACCTAGCGAAAACTTTCATACCACTGGGATAATATATCATTGTGAAATTATTCCTGGAGAGATAAATATCTCTGACGAGCATGATGGATTTGATTGGATCAGTATACAGGATATTGGAGAAATTTTTGACAGAGATATATTTGTTGATAGAATGAAATCTTGGAACTGGGACTCAATAATGAATAGTAAAATAGTATACAAGTGCTATAATAATGATTAATTTTGAAGTGGAGGATATGTATATACGGGAAAAGAATTGTCAGAAATGACGCTGGAAGAATTATGGGAGTTATTTCCTATCATCTTAAGAGAACATAGTACAGATTATAAAGATTGGTATGAAATTGAAAAACGAGAGCTTTTAAATTGTATTGATAGTAAAAATATTATGCGTATTAACCATATAGGAAGTATCTCGGTTGAAGGTTTGATTGCTAAGCCAACAGTAGATATATTGTTAGAAATAAATAATGAAAGCAATATTGAATAATTAACAGACGCCATATTACATAACGGTTGGTTGTTGATGTCATCTCGAAAAAACCCATGGATGGATATGGTGTTTAATAAAGGATATACAAAAGAAGGGTTTGCAGAAAAAGTATATCATTTACATGTTCGCTATTATGATAACTGGGATGAATTGTATTTTAGAGACTACCTTAAGGAACATGAAGAAGTTGCTAAAGAATATGGTAAACTTAAATTAGAACTTATAGGAAAATATGAACATAACCGAGATGGATATACAGACGCTAAATCTGATTTCATTTTAAAATATACAGAAATGGCAAAACAAGAATATGCCGACAAATATAACCCCAAAAATAATCTACTGTCATTTTAATACATAACATTCTTATAATGAGTAGTAAAATCAAAGTGATTTATTGAATAATAGGTTGATAATGGGGGGATTGTTTATGTTCAAATACATAATAGATAACGATGTTGAACTAAAAATATTGGATATTAACAATGCGGAAGAGTTATTTGATTTAATTTATTCATGTAAATCATATCTTATGGAATGGCTTCCATGGGTTGATGGTACGAAAAGTATGGCAGATACAAAAACATTTATAGAAATGAGCAAGAAACAAATTGCGTCAAATAGTGGATTTCAAGCAGGAATATGGTATAAACAAAAATTAGCTGGTGTTATAGGTTATCACAAGATGGATTGGACAAATAAATCAACAAGTATAGGTTACTGGTTAGGAGAAAACTATCAAGGAAAAGGAATAACGGTAAGAGCAACGAAGGCATTTGTAGAATATGCATTAACAGATTTAAATCTAAACAGAGTAGAGATTAGATGTGCTGAAAAAAACTATAAAAGTAGGGCTATTCCTGAAAGATTAGGTTTTAGTAACGAAGGAACTTCAAAGGAAGTAGAATGGCTGTATGACCATTATGTCAGCCATGTTATTTATGGTATGTTGGCTAGTCAGTGGAAAAATGCTAGAAGTATACATTAGGAATAAAGATGAATGTACTGCATATGGTGCTTTATATAATAATAGTATTTTAGTGAATACCTGGACAGCGATAATGAAAAAAACAATTGAATTGCAATAGTACCTGACAAAAAATAAATACGCCTTAAAGTAAAGACGATATCCTTATCGTCTTTTTTACTCCTCTCCCTTTTAAGGAGAACACTTTCAAATAATGGATACTTCTTTCTATCGAACAAACGCTCGAATTAGAAGGTCGGGAGTTCGAATATCTCTGGGCGCACCCCAAATAAGAACCTTGGATTTCCGAGTTTTTTATCATGCTTAAAAAATCTCTGACTTGCATACTTGTAGTCTAAAAGTAACGTTCATCAGGGCGTAAGGTTGATTTTATGACATTATAAAAGGGAATCTCTTCAAAATAATACCATTAAATAAGTTATCAATTTCTTTTAACGCAAAATCAGCAAAATTAATTAGTCTTTCCGATTTTATATCGAATGTCTTATAGATATCAGTATAAGTATTTAACGCAGATTGAATTATGTCTCTATATTGTGCTGGAAGATTGAAATTTGCCCATTCTCCTCCTTCTTTTTTAGAACATACTTTTCCACTGTGTAAGAAATATAAAACTCTACATAAATTTAAAACATAATAAATTGGATTATCGGTAATCTCTTCTTTTGAAGAGCGAATATCATTTATAATTGACTCAATATAGTACTTTTTAGGAACTACTTGGAATACTTCATTAATTGGTTTGCCAACCAGGCAAATTCCCCTCTCTCTTACAACTACTATATGGCCAGCTAAATCAGGGTCCTCGGAATTACCGCAGATGTAATTTAATTGATTTATATATTTATCTCTATGATAATCTGAATAATGTAATATAAAAGGAGTTGGATACTTAAAGTTTTTTGTATCATTTTCTAGAAGAACACTCATCTCAAAACCTTTTCTAGCACTATTTCCTGATAAGTTGATTAGTACATTAATTAGCCCTCTCATATCATTGAAGGTAGGTGCTTCTTTAACTACAACTAAAAAATCTATATCACTTGAATAAGGATTGAAGCAATTCATTGCCAATGAACCATGAAGATAAATTCCTACAAGATTTCCATGTAAAATGGAACAATAAGAGCTTACAATAGTATCTAAAATTTGTTTCACTGGTAACATTAACAACTCACCTGCCCATTTTAATCATAATAAGCTACAATTACGAATTAATTTTATTATACAGAATATGAATATTCCTTGTATATAGATCAAACAATATAGTTTTTAATAGAGCCTTAAATTAAAATCCTAAATTCTTTTTCTGAATGTTATCAAGGGGTGACAGTCTGTGGAAGTTATGAATTACATAGGATGATGCAAGCTGAGAGTATCTACGTACAATTTCTTGACTTGTATGTGATGATGGGACTTTAAGAAAGACTCGAAAGCTGGATAACGGAAGATTTGCTGATAAGCATTGGATCAAGAACTATCAATACAGGCCTATTAATGAAAGATTGGTTGAGAAATTTCCTGAGCTTAAGCATATTAAGCATAATTTGATTCTGTTTCTTGAGGATGTTGACTTTTCACTGGGTGCAGCAAAGAATCCCTGGACGGCACAAATGAAGCTGGTCAATAAGCAGCTCGCTGCCATGACCGGATATGAATATATTCTTGGAACGAGATTCTATTATACTGACAGCATCCAAAAAGAGCAGCCAGCTATATATTTTTTTCGGCATATATAAGATAAATCCAGAATGAATGACCATCTTTCAACCAGATATATACAAATTTATTTAGACAAGGCTTTATAGCTTCAGTTACATCATTTTGTGATCTGTTTTCAATATTTGATAGGTCAAGTGAAGGTAATTGAGGGAGATCATCTGGTAGAGCAAGAATAGGTATAATGGAAGGATTATTTGGCTGTTGAGTTGTAGCTTTGTTAGATTGTATAGACACTTTGAAATTACTCCTTTCTTCTAATTGAACTATATAGTATTCAAAAAAGAAAAAGAGTGTACGAGATTAACAATAGTTTCATTCAATTTTGGAAGGAGAATAAAGATGCTATCAGCCATCATTAAAGCTGAACTAAAACAATAGACGCGCATCTCTTCTCCTAATACATACTATTCAAATGACAGTAATTTATACAATAAAAGGGTAATGCTTGTGACAGAAGTAAAGTGCAAGGTTACCTGGGAACTGTTAGATTGCAAAAAAAAGAAATGATTTAAAAAGCGGACAGATAGCATTGAAGCATCTACCCACAGGTTATACATTAGATTATAAAGTTAAGCGGTGATTGGTCCAAATGCTGCGATATACCGTGCATCAATGGATATTAGAGTTCTTACAGGAATTGATCCAAAGGCTTCAGTTAATATAGTTCTAATGAATGGTATTGGCCCTTGGGATTCACAAGATGCTACTCTCTTAATTAATGTGTTAGGGCTACCGCCTTCAAGCACAAACGCTCCTATGGCACCAACAACTATACCACCTTGAGCTAAGATTTGACATGTGTCAGGCAAAACCTGCTCAATAGAAGTTTCACTTGACATAGATTTTCCTTCAATCATAATATTTTGATGCAAAACATAATGCAGCATAGTGCCTTGTCCCAGTTCACGGTATGCATATCAATGATTAGGTGTCAAAAAATGCTTAAAATAAGATGTAGTAAACAGAAAAACTACCCAAGGAATAAGGGTAGTCAAGTAAGGAATACATTTGTGGGGTGGACACATTGCAAAGGATTTTGTCCTAGTACATACTTACTAAATTTACTTTATTTTCAAAAGCTAGCAGTAAATTATTTTCTTGCAATAAAGAAAGTTCCACACAGCAAAAGAATAACACCTATAAGCTTTAGCCAATCAAATTCATGCTGTTTTGTAATGAATGCATCTATTAAGAGTCCGCATATGATTTCAGATGCAACTACAATAGTGAGAGTGGTTGCTACACCTAATTTGGGCATAGTTTTTGTTACAAGATAAATGATGAAGGTTCCGAATATACCACCGATAAGTAAATGGGGTCTAACATGAATTACTTGAGCATATTGGCTTAAACTACCCTTTAGTAGATTTGCTATAAGTATAATGAGTGCTCCGGTAATCAGGCTGTGTAGTGTGGCAATTATAGGAGTAACAATATTTCCAAGTTTTGCATTAATGCTTGTTTCTAAAGCAGTAAAAATACCTGCAGAAATAGCGAAAAGGATGGGAAGAAGATCTTTCATTGTATCACCAACTTTTTCAAATTTAAGAAAACCCGTCTTTATAACAAATATGAATGATGCATGGAAAAACGGAGTCTCTATGAATATATGTTTATAGTTCGCTTTCCATGAAGATATTTAGAGAAGGATATTTCGTAAGGATGATAGCTGTAAGAAAGTTTAAAGAGATGCAACGATCTAAGGTAACTTTCTAGTGTAGGTGATCCTATTGGACCAGAAAATGATAAATATATTTCAGAAGCAGTGAAGGGAGCGGGGATAATTATTGATGCATGGGGATCGAATGGAAAGTCTACAGAGGCGCATGAATATTTAAAGGCTATCAGCAATTAAATTCTATAAAAATTTGTGCTGAAAGTATGATGAAAAATCAAAAATCATGTGATGATTAAAATTTTTGGGGAACTTTCATGCTTTTTTATATTTTCATACAGATAACATATCGAAACTGCTATAATGTATTAAAGGAGTTGTTACAAATGAACGTCGGGCAAATAAAACAAAAGCTTCAGTCTGAACAGTATGAATTCTTAAGAACTAATGAGCATCTAGGTAATAATATAATTTTACTAACTACAGGTGGCTCTCATGCATATGGTACGAATGTAGAAACTAGCGACCTAGACATTAGGGGAATCGCGATGGAAAGAGAGAAAGAAATATTGGGCTTGTCAAGCTTTGAAGCTTTTGAAAATAAAGAAACAGACACTACAATTTATGGATTAAGAAAAATAGTTGGGTTATTACTTGATTGTAATCCTAATACTATTGAGATGATGGGAACCAAGGATGAACATTTATTTGTAGTGTCAGAGGAAGGGAAGATGTTAAGAGATAATGTACAGATATTCCTATCAAGGCGAGCAGTACATAGCTTTGGCGGTTATGCCACTGCACAATTAAGAAGACTTCAAAATGCTCTAGCGAGGGATTCATATCCTCAAGAAGAAAAAGAAAGACACATATTAAATAGTGTTCTGATTCAAATGGAGCATCTTCAAAGGCATTATACGAATTTCACGAAGAATGGGAGCATAAATCTGTATATTGATAAATCCGATAAAGAAGACATTGAAAGTGAAATATTTATGGATATTGAGTTGAAACACTATCCACTTAGGGATTTCAAAAACATCTATAGTGAAATGAGTAATGTTGTTAAGGATTATTCTAAGTTAAATCATAGAAATAAAAAGAAAGATAAACTACATCTAAATAAGCATGCAATGCATCTGATTAGATTACTAATAATGGGAACTGAGCTGCTGGAGGGAAAAGTAATAAATACCTATAGAGATAAAGACAAAGAAATGCTTTTAGATATTAGAAATAGTAAATATTTATATGAGGAAATCTTTGAAATGGTAGATGAGTATGAAAGTAAGTTTAAATATGCCGCTGAGAACACAGAACTCCCACAGATGCCAGACCATAGTAAAGCTGAAGAATTATTAATAGAGATCAGCAGAAGGAGATTACTGAAATGAAAATTCAGATGCCGCAAGAAGTGGATTCGATTTTAAAGATTATCAATAAGAGTAGTTATGAATCATTTATTGTTGGTGGCTGTGTTAGAGATTCTTTATTAGGAAGAGCTCCAAAGGATTGGGACATTACGACTAATGCTAAGCCGGATGTTATTGTTGAAATATTTGAAAGTAAAGGATATAAAGTAATACCTACTGGATTAAAACATGGTACCGTCACCCTGGTTGAGAATGGAGAACACTATGAGGTTACAACCTACAGAATTGATGGGTTATATGAAGATAATAGAAGACCTAGTAGTGTAAAGTTTACTTCTAATATTCAAGAAGATTTAAGTAGACGGGATTTCACTATTAATGCTATGGCATATAATCACACTGATGGACTCGTCGATTATTTTAATGGTCATAGTGACTTGCAGAATAAAGTGATAAGGTGTGTAGGGGATCCTAACAGTAGATTTCAAGAGGATGCACTTAGAATGATGAGAGCCATTAGGTTTACTGCACAATTGGGATTCCATCTAGAAACTGCAACTAAAAATGCTATTTTAGATAATTCATACTTACTTGAAAATATTAGTAAAGAAAGAATCCGTGAGGAATTTTCTAAAATAATTGTTTCGGATAAACCATCATCCTATATAAAAGATATGGTCTCAGTAAATTTAATGAGATATGTAATCCCTGAAATATATGAATGCATAGGATTCGAACAACACAATCCTAATCACGATAAAGATATATTTAATCATATTCTTGATGTTTTAGATAATACAGAGGATGATTTAATCTTGAGATTATCTGCATTATTTCATGATATTGGAAAGCCACAGACATTTATTCTAGATGAAGATGGAATAGGACATTTCTATACTCATCACCTGAGAAGTGCGGATATAGCAGAAGGGATAATGAGACGATTACGTTATGATAATAAATCTATTGAACAGGTCATGATCCTAGTTAGAGAGCATATGTCAAAATATGAAAAACTTAGAGTTGCAACCGTTAAAAAGTTCATAAACAGAGTGGGAGTAGAGAACCTAGATAGAATATTTAAATTGCAAATTGCGGATATCAAAGGATCAGCGAACAGAGATGGTATAAGTAGCATAACAGAGTTAAGAGATGAAGTTGAAAGGGTTCTTAATGAAAAACAGCCCTTATCTGTAAAGGAACTAAAGATCGATGGATCTGATTTGATAACATTAGGGATACCACAAGGGAAGCGAATTGGAGAAATTTTAAATGAATTAATGGAGATGGTTCTAGAACAACCTGAGTTAAATGAAAAGGAAAAGTTGATTGAGATTGTGAAGTCAGAGATGAATCAAGTTTCAATCGTTGGAAACTAAACATATCTTTAATTCATAGATTTGAAATTAGACATATAGCCTTTAGGAAGGAAAAGTGATTTTCAATAAGTTAGAGGTAATAATCGAAGAAATAAGATGTATTAATTGTGAGAGATTACTTGGGAAAGTCCTTAGGGAGATAAGAAAAGAAATTGAGATCAAATGTACTGAATGCAAAACAACACACAAATATATATTAGAGGCTCTAGAAGCCCAGACCACTTAAGTCTGGGTTTTTATTTTGCGAGGGATTGAGGATGAGAGCAGAAGTACGAAAGAATCATTGTAAGGACTATAGTAGGGAGAAGATTGGACAGAGCTTTAGAGTCATTGGATGAAGTAGAGCAAAAAGTGATTACTAGTAGGTATTTAAAGGGTAGACCATGGGATAAGATAGCCTATGGGGTCAGCTATAATGAGAGATGGTGCAAGGAAGTGAGGAATCGGTAAGACAGCTTTTGCACTATATGGAAATATAGCACTTATTGAGCACGAATTCCTAGATGCTATGTGATAAGATGGTGCCGTAGAAACATATATGGTAATGAGCTCATAAGTTGAGTATAGTGGGTAAATGAAAAATAGGTAATTTTCACTATTTATGTAAATTAAAACATTCTGTAAAATAAACATACAACCCATTACATGCTGAGGAGGACAATTATGAGAGGGAATAAAATTTTATCTGTAGCATTAGTAACTGCATTAGTATTATCTAGTGCGACGATATCTTTAGCGGCTCCAAAAGGAAATGCAGGTAAAGGAAATAACGAAAAAACAGTAAAGAAGAGCGAGTCTACAAAGCCGGAAAAATCAGTAGATTCTGCTACCACTGAAAATCAAACCATTGAAACAGCAACTACAGAAAATCAAACTGTTGAAACACCAAGTACTGGTACAAAAACAAAAGCAGAAATTAAAAAAGAAATTAAGAATCTAAGAGAAGCTGCTAAGCAAGCATATACTGAAGAAGAAGTTCAGAAAATTAATGAATCAATAGAAGCAATTAAAGCTAGTAACCCAAATGTAAAAGTAATTCCTGTAGAGAATATCATCTCAAAAAATATGAAGATTAAGTTTGATACACCTCCTGTTATAAAGGATGGCAGAACTCTAGTACCTGTAAGAGCTTTAACTCAAGCTTTTGGTGCTGAAGTAGGTTGGAATAGTGAGACAAAGGAAGTAACTATTTCAAAAGGTGATGTTGAGATAGTTTTAAAACTTGGTAGCAATATTGCTATAGTAAATGGACAGGAAGTTGAAATTGAAGTGCCAGCTGAGACAATAAATAGTAGAACAGTGATTCCATTAAGATTTATTGTAGAAAGTCTTGGCCTAAAAACAAACTGGGATGAAGACAGTGAGACGATCGAAATAATTGATGAAGATCAGACTACAGATGAAACTACAACTGATGACACTACAGTAACAAATCCCGATCCATCGGCTGGAGATCAAAATACAGACGGACAAGAAACTATAGATGAGACTTCAACTGATACTAACCTAGATCAATCAAATAGCGATACTGAAACACAAGTAGGAGATCAAACAACGACTGATACATCAGCTGGTGAAGCGACAACTCCAACTGATGCTGATCAGACTCAACAGAATACTACTAATTAATCTTCCGAAGATAAAAAGAGCCATTGGCTCTTTTTTCATACCAAGCTTCATTCCAAGAATGATATGAACTGAGTATTAATGATACTTCATATTTATTTAAAACTATATTAAAAGTAGTCTTTACACTGTATGGGAATAAAGTACTTATCGAGCACAGATTTCTAGATGCTATGTGATAGGATGGTATTGTAGAAAAGAAGCATGATTGATACTCATTCATTACGAAAGGAATATTAGCAGAAAACGTTTGGAAATAAATGTAATTTATGATATGATAGATTTGTATTTAGGACTATAAGAAAATACAAATCTTTTCTGAAGGGATTGTTTAAATTGAGAAAAGCATTAGCTATGGTGTTTATATTAGTTCTTATATTAGCAGTAGCATGTAGTATTAGTTTAAAAGAAGAATCTCCAATTGCAACAATAGAATCTTCAGAGCCTACTCCTACAGTGAATGATACTGCAGTGGAGAATATTAAAGTGGAAGATTTAAGTCAATATTTTACCGGATATGATGGAACCTTTGTTTTATTTGACAAAAAATTAGGCGAGTACATAATCTACAATGAACCTAAGAGTAAAAAGAGAGTTCCACCTTGTTCCACATTCAAGATTGTAAACTCGCTTATTGGGTTAGATACAGGTGTGGTTCAAGATGAGAACTCGGTATATAAATGGGATGGCAAAAAACGTTCTATTGAAGAATGGAATAGAGATCATACTCTAGCGTCTGCTGTAAAATATTCTGCTGTATGGTATTTCCAAGAACTAGCCCGAAATGTAGGTTCAGAAAGAATGCAGTCTCATTTAGATGAAATGAATTATGGTAACAGAGACATATCAGCAGGCATAGATAAGTTTTGGTTGCAATCGTCATTAGAGGTCTCTCCAGTAGAGCAAGTTGACATGCTAAGAAAATTATATGATTAT
Organism: Anaerosolibacter carboniphilus; assembly: GCF_014205875.1. GTDB lineage: Bacteria > Bacillota > Clostridia > Peptostreptococcales > Thermotaleaceae > Anaerosolibacter > Anaerosolibacter carboniphilus. Next base: position 24,961 of record NZ_JACHEN010000031.1, on the reverse strand, counting down.
CAGTTGCCTTTTTCAAAACGAAGCGTAGATATAGTAAAGAAAATAATAATTAATTCAGAAGAAAATGGTGTTATATTATCAGCTAAAACAGGCTCAGGTGAGAAAGCTGGTAAAGGCATAAATGGCTGGTATGTAGGTTGTGTTGAAAATGATGATAATGTATATTTCTTTGCGACAAACATTGAAGCAGAAAATAATGCAGCAGGAGTGAAGGCAAAAGAGATAACTATTAACATATTAACGGATAAGAATATTCTTTAGCAATTAATGAATTGCACAATAATAAGCAAGTTAACCCTAGATCCTATGTGACATGATGATATTGTAGTATAAAAGTACTAGTTTTTAAAAATGGGAATTTTATTAGAGGTATTTGTAGATCGTTGTAGAATGATAGCACTAATAACATAATCAGGAGGTGTTGTCATGAATATAAGTGGTTATGCAGCACAGAACACATACAGTATTAAACAAGCTTTGAATATGTCTATTCTACAAAAAGCTATGAACCAGGATGCCACAGCTGTAAGTATGTTGGTTGAAGCTATGCAGAATGCAAGCAGAAGCATGATGGAAAATTCAGTAACTCCAAATAAAGGTGGCAATATAGATATTTCAGTTTAGAACTAGGGTACTCAGAAATGAGTACTGTTTTTTATATTAGCCTTATCGAAAATTGCTATCAAAATTTGAAGGATACTTTTCTGCTATAAAGAATATCAATAGAAGGAGAGGAGGGATTAACTATGAGCTTACTAAGTGGTTTGATGGGAAATGCATCAGAAGTAAATATATCTGAGGTTCAAAAGGAGTTCTTACAGATTTTAGCTGACAATGAGAACATTGAAAAAGCTTACAAGCTAGTTAGAGATATGTTTATCTTCACAAATAAAAGATTAATATTAGTAGATAGACAAGGGTTAACAGGAAAGAAAAGTGAGTATCATTCAATACCTTACAGAAGTATAACGCATTTTAGTATTGAGACAGCAGGTAACTTTGATTTAGATGCGGAGCTAAAGATTTGGATATCTGGAACTCAGTTACCGATTCAAAAACAGTTTAACAAAAGCCTTAACATATATGAGCTACAGTCCGTATTAGCTTCGTATGTTTTGAAGTAAAATAGATAGCAGTTGGGATCACGAGATAATACTTTCTTTTTCCGGCTGCTTTTATAATATTCATATAAGGAAAACGTTGAGATTTCAATAATGAGATAACGCACTAAGTATAATTAGTGTGTTTTTAAAGTGTTAATGTATAATATTTATCTATGAAAGATCTGGGAATCAACCCAAAATCTCGTAAAGGGTAACAATTATAAATTCTGGTGGAACAGAATATATAATCAAAAGAGCCGTTACAAAATAACCTCTCATAGATAGCCATTTCATCGTTAGACCTCCTTAGCATTTTATTGAATGATAATATAGTATATGTTCTGGTGGATGATGGGTGTGACTTTAAAATTGATAGAAGGAATGAATGAGGTATATGGAACTAACGCCAAAACAGAAGACATTTATAAATTACTATATTGAGTTAGGCAATGCCAGGACCTGGTGCTCCTACTCCAACATTACCTGGGCAAGTTGGAACCGGTGGACTGTTGACGGAAGCAATGAAAAAAGGAGCAGTGAACATGCTTCCAGTTTTTAGTGCCGAAGCAATAACAGCCTTCTTAAGTGGCCTTCCTATTTTAGGTTTAGCGGGTATGTTAGCATCTGATAAAATAGCATCTTTTGAAGTAAATGAATACGACGCAGAATAACTTTTTCTAGGGACTTAGGTCCCTACTTTTTCTTTTTCAGGCAAAATAAGAGGGGTTTTTCCACAAAAATCGAAATATATAGACAAACGTATTTTGGAGGGAATAGTGTGCACGGTCTTATTATTATTTTATCATTTCTCATACTACTCATAGGCACATTAGCGATCCAGGATAGGCTAATAAAATCAAAATATAAATATGGGTGGTTTAAGGTGTTTATTCCATCTATAGTATTAATAGTTATTAAAGAATTTTTTGGATATAAAGCGAATTTAGTAGGTGGGGAGGTAGGATTAGAATACTCTTTATATTCCATAGGATTTGGTTTGGTATGCATTGGAAGCTCTGTTTATGGTGCTTGGTTGATTTATAAGTTGAGAAAGATATAAAATTCATGTATTTGAGTTTTATAGGATGTACATGTGGCGATAAGGCAACATCAGGATATGTTAATATCATAACTATGAGAATCTAATACAGAGTCTTATATATATTGGAATATACTCTCGATATATAAGGCTTTTTTCTTTTCATTATTCTGAATTAAATTTGGAATTTTGATTTATTGTTGATAAAATGATTTAGGTTTCCTATAAAATCGACACGATATTATAAATTTTTCATATGCTATAATCTATGCTTTAATATGGGAGATAGAGGAAATTTGAAACCAATAAGGAATAGAAAATAGAGGTAAAATAGAATCTATCTCATGTATCTCAAGTGGGCTTGAGCTCACTTTTTCTTGTTCATTACACCATTGGAATAGTTAGACATGCTCCTGATGATAGTACAATAAATATTCAACATTTTTTCGTTAAATAGAAATTAAGTGAAATTTATTGTGGTTTTTAAAACGTATGATCTGCAAAGTATATGGACTTTGGTTATCTATTTCTATTGTGCGAAATGTATTTTTGCAGTAGGATTATTGTATTATTTCTATTAATTATCTTTTTAGAAGAATTATTGAGAAAAATTGTGTTTACTGGTATTTTGAGGAGGAAAATAATGAATATAGAGATTAAGAATAATTGTTTAAATATTGATTGGAGCTATGTATCTGAAACTTTAAAAAAAGTTGGAATGGCATATTATGATGCTAAAATACATAAAAAGGCTTTTGAAAATAGCCATACAGTAGTGTTTGTTTTTGACAATGGAATATTAATTGGCTTTGGTCGTGCAATTTCAGATGGAGTATACCAAGCTGCAATTTATGACGTAGCAGTATTACCAGAATATCAAGGAAAAGGAATAGGAAAGATTATCGTGAACAATATTTTAAAACATCTTCCAAATTGCAACTTCATATTATATGCTTCACCTGGCAAAGAGGTATTCTACGAAAAGTTGAATTTTAAAAAAATGAAAACAGGAATGGCATTATTTCAAAATGCTGAAATAATGCAAAAGAAAGACTTTATAGAATAAGTAGAGGTATACTCCCTAACTGAGCGCTTTATACGAGTAATATGCCGTTTATTGAAAATGTTTAAAGGAAAATATTTTGTCAGCTATGATTTCGAGAATCAAAAGAGAGTTCAAAATGTGTCCTAGAACACAGTGAGTAAGGCCAGCTACAGCGAACTGAATGTTTTAGTGCTGTATTGAAATTGACATTCGGAAATAACAGCTTCTTATTCCAAAGAGACGCGGAAGCCATAGTTCAACAACGCCAGAATATGGTGCTAAAGTAAAATATATTGAAATGTGGTCTAAACTATCAGACCGTTGTGATATGAATGAGATTAAAAAGTGTGTGAAAATATTTGTTAATGAATTTTTACATGAGGACGTTTTAAACGTTGAATTATTAAATATTCCAACATATGAGGAAGCAAAGTTATCATATGATAAGGATTATGCACCATACATTATATGAGGATAGGATATGCTTAGTTTGAAAGATATATATCATGTCTAGACATATTAGGGGATAATTGAATTAGCTATAAAATGTAACTATTTTGTGTCTAGGTTATTGATCTAAATCCAATTGTGAATTAGTTATATATTACGAATCTAACATTATTATGTAGAAGGAGGAAACTTATGGACCAGCTAATTTTATTTTCAAAATTTCCATTCGTTCAGACAAGTGAAATTACTCTTAGAAAAATAGAAAAATCTGATTTAGATGAGCTTTACTCAATATATAGTAACGAAAACTTATTCAAATATAGACCAGGAGAAGTAAAAAGGAATAAGTCTACTGTTGAAAATATGATTTCTCATTTTGAAAGAGATTTTGGCAAAAAGAAAACCATATTTCTTGGAATTTGTCTGAATGAAGATTTGAAAAGGATTATTGGGATTGCTGAAATATTTGATTTTGACACAAAAGTGAACATGGCTACGATTGGATACACTTTAAACGAAGATTATTGGGGACATGGTTTTGCTACTAAAACAGTAGAAGCATTACGTGATTATTTGTTAAATACTATCGGAATAAATAGAGTGCAAGCCTTTGTTATGCCTAATAATATCAAGTCAAAAAATGTGTTAGAAAGAAATAAATTTACAAAAGAAGGAACAATAAGACAAGGGGCAGTTTGGAAAGGAAATGGTGTTATTGATTTAGATTTGTATTCATTTTTAAAATCAGATTTATAGTTCATGAACAATACATGAGACTGTAAAATAATTTGTGGAAGAGTAAAAAAAACTCCTATTTGGCATTGAAAGTACTACTGGCAGATAGGAGTTTTTTTATGTTTTGTCTTAATTTTTAAACAGAATAAATCTATTCTGCCAGATGAGAGATCCTTCCAATACAAACCCACAGAATTATTTATACTCCTCGTATTTTATGCTCATTTTGTAAGGTTTTCTATGGCGGCAACAGCTTCGATTTCCACCAATTGATTTGTATATCCTAATACTGTAACTCCAGATAAGGTGCTTGGGACATCATGTTCACCAAACTCTGTTCTTATTGCTCTCCATGCAGTTACCAAGTCTGATCGATTTTGAGATGCTACAAGAACCCTGGTATATACGACGTTTTCAAGTGAGGCACCGCACTCCTTCAATACAACTTTCAAATTCTCCATACAAAGTTTTGCTTGAAGATCATAATTATCTAGGGCAGACACTTCTCCATCTTTATTAAGAGGACATGCTCCTGCTAGGAATAGTAAATCCATACCCGGAGGTACTTGAGCAGCGTAAGCATAATCAACGGAAGCTAGATTTGTTGAGCGAATTAATGATATTTTCTTATTCATTTTGATCCCTTTCTTTTGTTGTAATATCTATACGAAATATCATAGAGTAGTTTTTTATTTTTTGCTCATTTCTCTAAATTTAAGTATTTCGTATTTTTCTATAATTGCTACTTAAAACTTGATGATTTATTATTTCGATGCTACCTATAAATGTCCTTTAAAAAAGTAGACTTTATTGGATGATTCCTAATTGATATAAACGGGTACCTGTATTTATATAATAAATTCCATACTTACTGTAATACTTAAAAGAAATTTGACATCAATAACTCAATGCTTAAGGCACTATTTTTTATTTTCAATGACAAAATATTACAATCTTTCTGTAATTGACAAGCTAAAATATAGATGAGTAGAAAATTTTGGAGTCTATGTACTGAATAAAAATGCCACAGTGCAAAAAAAGATCCATAGCAGGAGGTATTATTATGGAACTATCTCTTGAATTAAGAAGAATGTTAGTTGATTTAGGAGCTTCTTTAATTGGTTTTGCAGACTTGAGACAACTATCTTCGAATTGTAGAAAAGGTATGGAATATGGAATTTCAATCGGAATTGGATTAAATCCTCTAATAATTACAGGGATTGAAAATGGTCCAACCTACGAATATTTTGAAGAGTACAAACGAGTAAATAATCTTTTAGACACATTGGCTTTAAAAGCAGGAAATTTCCTAGAGAATGCTGGACATAAAGCGATTTTTAGAACTGCAACAGAAGTTGTTGCGGATTCTACATATAGCACAGATTTACCTCATAAAACTGTTGCTACTCGAGCAGGACTTGGATGGATCGGAAAGTGTGCACTTCTCGTGACACCAGAGTTTGGTTCTGCTGTAAGAATAACTACAGTTTTGACGGATGCTCATCTAGAAGTTGGAGTTCCAATTAATGAGGCTAGATGTGGCAATTGTAATCAGTGCGTCATATCTTGTCCAGGAAATGCGTCAAGTGGAGAGAATTGGAGTATAAGCAAGCATAGAGATGAGTTTTTTAATGCAAGTGAATGCCGTAAAACTGCAAGGCAAAAAGCTGCTAGGATAGGTATCGATTCCACTATATGTGGTAAGTGTATAGAAGTCTGCCCGTGGACTAAAAAATATGTTAAATCATCTAACAAAGTAATCTAGATTGCTGAACATATTTTCTTATATTTTGAAAGCGTCTGGAATGCAAATCATCATATGAAATTGCCTTTTTATTATCTAAAGTATTTTTTCAGAAATTTCAAGGTATCTTTTTGGATACTATAATACAAAAAAGTACTTAATTGTAATAGTAATATTTATATTTTAAAATGATACTATGCACTATCAGTGGCTTTAATTGAAGGAGGAGGAATTTAATAATATGCTCAAAGAAATTAGTTCCAGAAGAAGTATACGGAAATATATTGACAAACCAGTTGAAGATGAAAAAATCATTGAGATTATCGAGAGTGCAAGGCTTGCTCCATCTGGCTCTAACACGCAGCCTTGGCATTTCATTGTAGTGAAATCTGATTTGACTAGGCAAAAACTAGCTGAAGTATCGAACAATCAAAAATGGATGATATCTGCACCGGTTTATGTAGTCTGTGTTGCAGACATACGCTCTAGAACTGAAGCAGATATAGCAATCTCTCTGGATGAAAATAGCCCGCAAAATGAACTCAAACAGATAATTAGAGATACATCCATAGCAATAGAACATTTAATACTCTCTGCCGAAAACTGTGGATTAGGTACTTGTTGGGTTGCTTGGTTTACGCAGGAAAAGATTAGACCGATCTTGAATATTCCGTCTGACAAATATGTAGTCGGTATCATTACACTCGGTTATTCAGATGAGTCACCTAAGGCTCGACCGAGAAAGAAGCTAGAACAAATAATTCACTATGAAAATTGGTAAAAATCAAGATTACAAAATAAATGTAGATCAGATAGAATAAAAAGTAGGGGGGCATAGTATGGAGAACACTGCTTTGTTAATTGTAGATGTTCAAAATGCATTAGTTGATGAAAAACCATTTAATATAGATCGGATTTTATTCAACATTAAAGAATTATCAGATGCATGTAGAGTGAATGGGATAGAGGTTATTTATATACAACATGATGGTGAAAAAGAAGATTACTTAGAACCTTTATCGCATGGATGGGATATTCATAACTCAATATATCCTGAGCAAGGAGAAAAAATTATTCGGAAAACTCATAATAGTGCATTTAAAAATACAGAGTTAGAGGAATACCTTGCTAGGAAAAATATAGAGACATTGATATTAGTAGGCATGCAAACGGAGTATTGTATTGATACAACATGCAGAGTAGCTTTTGAAAAAGGATATAATTTAATAATGCCAGAGGAAACCAATACAACTTTTGATAATGGAGATTTGTCTGGAAGTGAAATATATACATATCATAATTTTAGAATCTTTAAGGACAGATTTGCAGAAGTTAAAAGTTTAGATGATATTATAGCAAGAATAGAAAAATAGATATTTGGATCAATACTTTGAGATTCCCAAATATTTTATGGGTGAATGAAATAGAGTTCATATCTGGCAATATATCAGAGGTGTTGAAGGATTTAAGTAAAAAAAGAAGAGTGTCCTATGTTTCCCCTGACTAAGAGCTTTGGTGGAACTAAAGAGCTCTAACATAATTATTCAACAAGCATAGTATAGTAGGCTGAAGAGGACGGTTTGCTAAACCGTTAGACCGGGTAACTGGTGCGAGGGTTCGAATCCTCCTAAGCCCACCATTAATAAGTTGAAGGAGAAAAGTTCAAAGAGATAAGTTAAAAAGTTTACAACTTTAATATCCGGTGACTACAGCGAAGGGGTCACACCTGTTCCTATACCGAACACTGAAGTCAAGCCGTTCAGCGCTGATGGTACTTAGGGGGTAGCCCCTTGGGAGAGTAGGTCGTCGCTGGTTTAAGTAACGCAAATTTCGAGAGCCTTACTCGAAGAAATTTCGTTGGAGCGATGAGCAAGTGTGAGAGCAGCGTGCGAAATTTTTAAAAAACTTAGAAGAAATTTCTTCTGAGTTTTTTTATTTATGCACACATTATTTGTTTTAGGTATTATACTAGGAAGAGAAACATGAGCGCCAAATTACGATCTTTAGCGTAGCATACTATAAACGATGCATGTAGGACTGTGTGAGTTACAGGAGACATATTCATACCGGATTTCCTTCATTACTTACAAAAACAGCCAGGCTATGCTAGTATGAGGGGGGAGTAGACCATGAATTATATTGCATTAATGAATGAAGTCATTGATTATATTGAAGAAAATCTTAATACCGCTATTAATATAGACGAATTAGCTAATCGTTTTTGTGTATCAAAGTACTATTTCATCAGGATTTTTAAAGCGGTTACTAATTATACGGTTAAAGAATACGTTGACAAAAGAAGAATCACGGAAGCAGCAAAGGAACTTATTAAAAATAAAAAGAATATTATTGATATCGCTTTTGAATTTGGTTATGAATCCCATGAAACATTTACGAGACAATTTAAAAGAATTTTCTCCATAACGCCTATGGAGTTAAAGAAAAAGGGTGCTATTATTTTCGGTTATGAAAAAATAATAATTGTTGAACGAGATTTTAAAAACTTAAATAAAGACTTAGTAGTAGATTTTCAAGTAGTCCATGAAAAAGAATTAAAATTACTTGGAAAAATGACGCAGTTTGATCCGAGTAATGAACAATCAATAGCAGAATTAACTCCATTTGTAGAATCATTTGTTTCTGATTATATTGAAAAGAGAAATATCTGTAGAATGTATAATGTTGTGATGAACCAAAATGAAATTAGTCAATTTGGATATTTTACAGCATTTAAGTATCAAGATAATATACAAGAAGTAGATTTAGGTGAAATGGTAATTCAAGAGACTACTTATGCTGTATTTAAGTACAGAGCGGATTTAGGTGAAATACATAGAACTGTGATGAATGATATTTGTAGAACGATTGTCATTTCAGATCTTTCTTTTAATAAAATCGGAATTGAGTTCTTCTTAGTTTTTGAAGAAGACTATTTTGAAACGAATGAATATACCATCTATGTACCTGTGAAAAAATAATTACTGCAAATATTGTCAAGAAACCTTTTTGTTAATATGCTAATCTACTTATAGATTAATCAAAGAGGTGAAAGAAAATGATGCAATTGAATGGAATACAAAATTCATATGAGGCTAACGGTCAGGATTGCTTTAATTATATAGCTAGATATGGAATATCTAATGTTCAAATACAGGGAGTAATTGAATTTAAAGATCGAATAAATTCAATACTTTTGCAGCAAGCTGTCAGATTATCAATAGATGTGGAGCCGATCTTAGGATGTCGTTTTGTAGAAAATGAAAAGAAAGCCTATTGGGAGAGATTTAAGAATATTGATGAAATAACATGGTATACCTATGAAGAAAGCGAAGATAAAGATAAAGCGATAAACGACTTCCTTACAGATCCTTTAGGATTAGATGGACAACAGCAGGTTCAGGTAAAACTCATTCATTCTAGTAAAGGTAGTACTATATGCATAAAGGTAAATCATGCATGTTCTGATGCTGGTGGTGTGAAACAATATTTATATCTATTATCAGAACTATATACTCGATTAGAGGATGATTCAAAATATAGACCTTTATTAGTAGAAAGTAGAAGAGATGCAAAATATTATTTTGATTCCCTTGGTATTGAAGAGCCGATGGCATTATTTAATCCTCAACAAGGGTCGCAACAACCTACTTGGGCATTTCCGTATCATGGATTAGAATTGTCTGAAATGCACATAGAGACATTGAGATTTTCACCAGAGAATTTTAAAAGGATAAGCACCTTTGCCAGAGAAAAACAAGTGACTATAAACACGATGATTTTGACAGCTTTCTATAGAAGTATGTTCGATATGTTAATGCCTGAACAGGATGAAGAGATGGAGATTTATGTTACAACTGATTTGAGAAAATCTGTTCCTGAAGATAAAAAGCAAACTATTTGTAATTTATCATCCATGATGAACGTTAGAATAGCTAGAATTGAAGAAGAATCCATTGAAAAGACTCTACAAAGAGTAGCTAAAGCAGTAGATATGTTAAAGAGTAAAGATGCGGGTTTATCAACCGCTGTTATGTTTGAAGCATTAGGAAAGATTGAGTATTCTCATTGTTTACAGATCCTTCAAGGGGCTAGAAAACAAGCGATAGAAAGTAAAAAGTCTTCTCCACTGTTGTCTAATATTGGAGTTATCTCTATACTAAGGTTTGGTAATATAGATGCCAACGATGCGTATATTGTTACTCCTAGTATGTATGCTCCAGGGTTTATGCTTGGTGTTAGTAGTTATAAGAATACACTCACACTGGTAGTCAGTTATTATGAGCCATCGACAAGGAAAGAAGATGTCGAACAACTTCTTAATAGAATAAGAGAAGAATTAGAGGCTGTTGATAAAAAATAGTGCTTAAATTATAATTATCATCGTGCTATTTGTATTCTTTGGTTATGGCTTATAGGGATAATTGAAGCTGGAGTAAACTCCAGCTTCAATTATTATAGATACAATTATTATTCAAATATTAACTGATCCTTAAATACAATTTTTAAGCATGAATGCCAAGAGCTGTTATTATATAGTGAAATAAGTAATATACGGTTGTAGAAAATTAGAAATTTAGGCATTACCTAGGATGAGATCAATGATGTTTACAAGGAATAAAAGAGAGACGAGATGAGCTTATAGAACTCATAAAAAACTAATATTGATATGAGCTCCTGTGAAAAACAGTTAATTACTTGGATGAGGTTAACCTTACGCTTACGTTTATGTCCGAATCATGAGGGTATTTTTTATAAATATCCCTGTTAAAGATTTATATTATGGAAGGAAGTTGTAAACCTAAATCTGCTATCGGAATCTTCGACAATAATTTTTCGAAGCATTAAATGATTCCAATCAACCTTTAATTCCATTACTCGGTTTTTCCATACGGACGAATCTTTAAATGTAATCCTACAAAAGTCTATTGATTGATTAGGCTTTTCAGTTACTTCGATTTCTTTAATGTCTTCACGCTGATTGTCAAATATAAAAAACTTATTCGTACTTAGTATTGGATCGCTGTTAAGCGAAGGGCCGACCCCTTTCATATCCCTATCAGTATCAGCATTGCATGCGAATCCTAAAGACTCACCTTTCCTTAGATTATAGGACCATGACCATCCATTAACTTTTACGTCGCTGGCATAAAAATATGGTTTAGAGAGTACAATTTCCAATAGGCCATCATCCTCAGGGCAAAATGATTGTGGCAGATTGCGCTGTGTCCCTTCAATATGTATCTTTGATCTGTTGAAGTATTCGAAATCTGTTTCAAATTTATAACTTCTACTGAAAGCTATATTATTTAGTGTTTCAATAATCTTGTTTTTTTCACTTTCCGTTGCGATTCTGAATTCCATTGTAGATGTCTCGGCATTCGTTTTAAGATATTCTGATCTAGATTCCGATTCGGGTTTCTTTTCAGCATCCTGCAAACTTTCTAAACTGGATTCTAAAGAGAGTTCATTTCCATTTTTCGATGTATTTTCCGAACCAACTTCTTTTATGTTAAATCTCATGGCAAAAATAAAAACGAAAAAAAGTAAAAAACTGATAGTTATGATAAATGATTTATTTTTCATGTTGACCCCTCTCATGCTATACTTTCTGAAGCATCATTTCTAGTTATGATATATGTGTATTATATCAAAGTGGGATGAAATAAAAAAGAAACAGAATGATTATAGATTGTCAATAATGGAGGTGTAACTGCAGCATCAAAAGAAATTACATTTGAAATATATTTTATAGGTATCTATTATTCAAGATGCATTCTCCTATAATTTTAATGATAGTGAGCATATAGAGTTCCGGCTGCTTTCAAGTGATGACTCGATTGAAGAATTAACACAACTTCTTCACAGGTCATATAAGATTTTAGCTGACATGGGGTTTAACTATTTAGCAACTAGGCAGGATAACAGCATAACATTACAGAGAACAAGTCAAGCATATAAATGTTATGTAGGTATCTATAAGCATAAAATCGCTGCTACAATATGTCTTTATAGTCCAACACCTTCAGATAAAAGTAGTTGGTATAGTAAAGAGTATATATCTAAGATTGGACAGTTTGCCGTTGAGCCCGAATTGCAAAAATACGGAATCGGCAGTATAATGATGGATATTGTTGAAGCTGAGGCCAGAAAGATAGAAAATGTGAGAGAAGTTGCATTAGATACTGCAGAAACAGCATACCATTTAATTGACTTTTATAAAAAAAGAGAATACAGATATATAGAAACTATACAATGGGATGGTATGAACTATAAGAGTTTAGTATTAAGCAAATCGCTACGTAAATAAATGAAAGCTCCTGTATAATACGCTAGGAGCTTTTAAATGTCACTCAATAGTTATAGCATTGCATTCAGGAAATACATATTTAGCGCAATAGGGAAGACTAAAATTCAAGGTAATAGATTTATTATTCGCCATAAGTAGTAGACATCGTTGCCTTGTTATTTGGAGGAAAATGCCGAGGTAGTTTATTTTTTCAATGAGGATGCGTTCGATTGATTTGTTGTAGTATTTACTGTTTAAATTAGACTTTTCAATGGTGCAGACAATCCTAATAGCGCAAGTAATAATAGTAGATGTAAGTAACAATACGGCAGTAACTACATCAAAATGTAGAATGTGAACATAAAAGATAACGAGTGGCGAATAATTTGATTTCAGTCTCATATAGGAGGTGACCGACTGAGTGACAAATGAAAATCATCAAAAATAAATGAAAATACTCGTTATCTTTTATGTAGAAGGAACGGGAAATGAATCCCAATTCCTTGAAATCTAACAACCGATTCCCCCAATTCCCCCAATCAGAGGACAGCAGAAGAGGATGACCAGCAACAGGAAGAAGAATAGTAATTCATCGCCTGTACCAAATAATCCTTTACAAGGTCCTTGGAATAGTACTACAAGTAATAAGAAGAACAGTAGCGAAGATTCTTCACCTGGCTTGCATCCGAAAAACTTACTCAGTACTTCACCTACGAGTTTTCACCTCCTTTATGGTTCTAGAGCAGGTTGTCTCTTTTTCTAGTACATGATATTCAGGACATAGGAAAGCGTGAAAATTGTTTATTGGCTATATGGAAATATTTTTTAAAAATAATGAAAGCAAACCATGGAGTTATCCCTGAACATAAAATGCATAACTAGGAGAAAAGATTAGATTAGTTTCTGTAAAATGATAGCATGAAGCGTTTGGGAATTTTTACATGTTCATTAGGCCCATCCGAGGATATTAAATATGTAGTGGAATAAGATAGCAATTGAGGAAGGAGCAACATAATATGGAATGTCCTGTTTGTGGAGAAGAATTGACTCAAAAAAGTTCATGATGCAAGAAATGTCCACGGTGTGGATATGAGGAATAGCACTTGTTTATTAGATGTTATTTATACTTTAAAGATATTTCTATGAATGATTCTCAAAAATGTTATATTTAAGAAATTCTAAGCGCAGCATGTTACATAAGGATAAAATTTCTTAGAAGAATACATTCTTATCACTGCAACATACTAATAGTGAGGTGATTATATGAAAAATAAAAGCCAAAGTAATAATACAAATACTCACAACACTCCTGAATTAGTAAAAGTATATCATGAGCAACAACAGTGGATACCAAGTGAAGATAAACCTTTTACCAGTAAAAAGGGACAAGAAAATATCAATAAGAATAGATAATGAGGAGTCCAACATGGGCTCTTTTAAGTTGGAACAATATTAAACAAATGGTTGATTATGTCAAGAGTGTCGGGACCAGCACATGGCGCTGAGTGGTTCAACTCCACAAAATGATAAATTGTCAACCTCAAATTGTGTCGATGGCAAGATTATATGAAAACTACAATTTTCATTTGAAAGGTGATCAATATGAAAAAGAAAGATAAAAATCCCATAAGAGTTGATACAGCGGTCCAAAAAGATATGCCAAGTATCAATAACTATTTTGATTCGAAAATTGGAGAGACACCTGGTGCTGAATCTGTTATTGAAAATATGGAAAAGAAAGGGCAATTAGAAGCTGAAAAGATAATAAAAGAATTTGAAAAGAATGGAATAAAAACAATCTAATTTAAAGAGCTCAAATAGGGCTCTTTTTCATTGCCAAAAAGGATGGTGCCTATGTATGAAATAAAGTTTAAGAGCGATAAGCGCTGCATAGATCAGACTATTGAACAGAATAAGAATCAATGAAAGCTATTATATCAATTAGATACAGTGACTCGGATGCTTGCCGAAAAAATAAATGCCATGATACAGAGATTCCTATATAAGGTATAAGTGTATAAAAAAGTGCTATCCCAGCTAGAGTAGCGCTTTTTTAAATATGCAATAGAGTGACGGTATTTATTTAGTGTTCTCCTATGTATGGTTCGATAGTTAATACAAATAATAATAATGCTTTATAAGAAAAAGTAGGAGGAGTATACATATGAAAATGTTAAAAGAAAATGTGTATTGGGTTGGCGCCAATGATTGGGAAGTTAGATATTTCCATGGTTATGAATTATCAACCCACAGAGGATCCACATATAATGCATATCTAATAAAGGATGAAAAGAATGTTCTCATAGACACTGTATGGGAACCACTTGCAGAAAATTTTTTGGAGAGACTAAAAGAGGTTATTGATATAAGCAAAATTGATTATGTAGTAGTAAATCATGCAGAGCCGGATCATTCTGGTGCATTACCTGCTATTATGGAATATTGTCCCAATGCAGTGATTATCTCATCCAAAAATGGAGAAGAAAGTATAAAGAGGCACTATCATAAAGAATGGAATATTAAAGTTGTAAAAACCGGAGATAAAATTAATATTGGTGAAAACGACATGATATTTGTTGAGGCACCTATGCTACATTGGCCAGATAGTATGTTTACGTATCTAACAGGAAAAAATATATTATTTTCTAACGATGCCTTTGGGCAGCATTTTGCGTCTTCAGAGATATTCAATGACGAAGTAGACGAAACGGAAGTTTACCAAGAAGCTTTAAAGTATTATGCCAATATATTGACACCCTTTAGCAAGCTTGTTATTAAAAAAATAGATGAGTTGAAATCCTTGAATCTACCAGTCGATATGATCGCACCGAGTCATGGTATCCTTTGGAGAGAAAATCCTATGAGAATCGTTGAAAAATATTATGAATGGGCAACAGGCAAATCCGACAATAGTGTTGTTATATTTTACAATTCTATGTGGGGAGCAACCAAAAAGATGGCTGAGCATATAGGTGATGGCTTAGAAGCAGCAGGGATAAGCTATAAAATCTATAATGTGGCCACAGCAGATAAAAATGATGTACTTACTGAAATATTTAAGGCCAAAGGTATTATATGCGGGTCTTCTACAGTGAACAATGGAATACTTAGCTCATTGACACCTGTATTAGAAGAAATGCAGGGACTTAGATTTATTGATAAAGTTGGGGCATCATTTGGAAGTTATGGTTGGAGTGGAGAATCGCCAAAAGTATTAGAGGAATTCCTTAGAAAAGCGAAAGTTAAAATCATTCAAGAGCCTATTAAATTCAAATATATCCCCAATGAGGAAGAACTGCAAGCCTGTGTTGATTTTGGAAAGAGCTTCGGAAGTAAACTGGCATTAGAAATGTAAGCGGTAATTGACAGGTATAAGACTCCTGTTTCTTCTATGAACAGGAAGTTTCTGTTTAGGATTTAAATCTCAAGGGACCACTTAAAAAATAAGGAGAAAGACTTTTATGACAATCTTGTTGAAAAGCAACTAATATTTGACTTGGGTCAAGGTTTTAATTTGCTATGCATTTTATAATAAAACTATAAAAGGAAAAATTAATGAAAAATAAAAGGAGGAATCATCGATGTTAACAAAAACATATCAGCTTGAAACATTAACATGTCCCAGCTGCACAATGAAAATTGAAAGTGCTGTGAAAAAGATAAAAGGTGTTCAGGATGTGCAGGTACTATTCAATGCCAGCAAGGTTAAGGTAGCATTTGATGAAAGCGCAAATGACGGAAGCGAAATCAGAAAGACAATTGAGGGATTGGGTTTTGATGTCTTAGGAGAAAAATAAGGCGTTAATGGAAGGGAGAGAATAGATATGTTAAGGATCAGTAAAGGGCAGCGGGTAATGATATCGGGTATCATGATCGTTATCGCTCTAATGCTCAACAAGGTTAAAGTCTACCCTGGCATATCTGATATTTTGATGATTGCTGCAGCTTTCATCGCTGGGTATCCTATCGCATTAAATGCAATCAGGGCTTTAAGATACAAAATACTTGGAATAGATGCACTGGTTACCCTTGCAGTGATAGGGGCACTATTAATAAGAGAATTTTGGGAGGCTGCAGCCGTTACCTTCCTGTTTATGCTGGGGAATTATTTAGAGTCTAAAACTCTTGAAAAAACAAGGTCAGCCATTAAAGCGTTATTAGACTTAGCACCAGACGCTGCAAGGGTTATTAGAGCTGGAGTGGAAAAGGAGGTATCTCTAGAGGAAGTCGTCGAAGGCGATATCGTCATTGTTCGACCAGGAGAAAAGATACCTGTGGATGGAATGGTCTTAGAGGGAAATGCGTATGTTAATCAAGCACCCATCACAGGGGAATCTATGCCAGTCAATAAGGAAAACGGGGATGGTGTTTTCTCTGGAACAGTTATCGAATCAGGATATTTGAAAGTAAGAGCAGATAGAGTAGGGGAGGATACTACATTTTCAAGGATTCTTCAAATGGTTGAGGAAGCTCAGGATAAAAAGGCAAAAACTCAAAAATTTCTCGAAGTCTTTTCAAAATACTATACCCCAGGGATTATGGTACTTTCAGTAATTGTTTTTATCATCACGAGGGATATTGAATTAGCGCTGACCCTACTGGTAATCGCATGTCCTGGAGCCCTCGTCATATCCACACCTGTATCTATTGTTGCAGGTATCGGCAATGGAGCCAAACGGGGTGTGTTAATAAAAGGTGGAGAAATCATAGAAAAGCTTGGGACCATAAAGGTACTTGCCTTTGATAAAACAGGTACCCTTACAGAAGGTAAGCCAAAGGTAACGAATGTCAAATCCTTTGGATTGGATGAAGAGGAATTGTTAAATATAACTGCTAGTGCAGAGATGTATTCAGAGCATCCACTGGCAAGAGCAATATTAGAAAAAGCTAACTTGACACTAGGAAATAGTTTGATTACACCAGAGGAATCCCAGATCATCCCAGGTCAAGGACTGAAGGTGAAGCTAGGGGATAAACCTATATTGGTGGGAAATAGAAAGCTCATGGGTGAAAATGGGATTATAATTTCTCGGGAGATTGATGAATATCTAAAGAATGAGGAATCTGAAGGCCAAACGGGTGTTATTGTAGGAGATTTAGAAAGGATTTTAGGTGTCATTTCAATTGCTGATACCATTCGAGAAGATGTAGATCAGCTCATAAAAAGATTGAAAAACTTAGGTGTCAAGAAGGTAGTGATGCTGACTGGAGATAACAAACGGGCTGCAGCAGCCATTGCTAAAAAAATAGGCTTAGATGATTATTATGCAGAGCTGCTTCCAGAAGATAAGGTGACTATATTGAAAAAATTACAGGATGAATTTGGAACAGCAGCAATGGTTGGGGATGGAATAAATGATGCGCCTGCATTAGCTTCTGCAGATTTGGGCATTGCAGTAGGAGGCGCGGGAACAGAGGTTGCTATGGAAACAGCAGATGTCGTTTTAATGTCTGATGAAATAAAGAAGCTTTCTTATGCCATTGGGTTAAGTAGAGCAACGGTAAGAAATATGAAACAAAACATATATTTTGCAATTACCGTGGTAGGAATGCTCTTGGCAGGGGTATTGGTTAAAGTAGTATTTCTCTCATTCGGAATGCTCATACACGAGTTGAGTGTCCTCGTTGTTATCATCAATGCAATCAGGCTGTTGAAATATAAAGGGAATTAAATCAAAGGGCATGGTGAATGATGACGATTATCAATAAAACAATCTAAGTTAATTATTCTAAGTGCACATTACCAAGCTTTTTTATATAGTAGTAAATCTGAAACATCATAATGAAAAATATTATCAATTAATAGAGTGATAAAAATAGAAAAAACAATAAAAGTTAGTACAAATTATAATAAATATTATAAATACGTTTATTTAGATAAATTTCAAGCTAATTTGATTACTAGATTTAAGCAATATAACTTCTAAAATATTTCACTTAATATTAGATTGACTATGCAAATATTAATTACTATGAGAATATGGAGAAATAGTCGAAATGATTGTAAATTAGCTAGTTAGGAAGAGCTTATATCTTCGGATACAACTATTCTTTAAATGTATATTTAGGGAATAGTTAAGATGATTGATAAGTATTCTCATTAAAATTATGAATTTGTTGTCTTAGTACGTATACTTCTGTTGTTTCACAACGTTTCTCTCTCTAAACTATTAAAATATGTTATATAGTGCTCATTCATCTAAGCAAAACTGACACCGTATGAAAAACGATGTCAGCTCTTAGTAAGTTTAAATTATCCTGTAGAAATTAGGGCTATTCTACTATAGACCTCTTTATTTTGAGGCTTCAAACAGGGTTCACTTTACTAAGTCCCTGCTTTTCGATTGATTTTATTATCTATTTTTATGTGGAAATTTCTCATCTATTTCCCAAGATTCAACAATTCTATGAGCCCAGCGCATAACATAGCCCATCTCCATCAAGTATGCAATCAAAGCTACTTCAATCATTTATAAGATATACGGATCCTCAGGAGTGGGCCCAATAACAGTAGGTGGAATCGTAACTTGACGATTCTGCAATACTTTCAATGTTAGGAAGATAACCATTTTTTCTTCAATACTCTTAAATTGTTTTTCTTCAAAAGGTATTTTATAGCCGTCTGGTCGAACATGGCCCAATTGCTCATCAAACTCTACAATTCTGCTGCTTATTAATTCGCAGTAAGGAAGTTCATTGAAGAATTCTGTACTGATTTGATTAAATTCTGACAGATCACCAGACATTAAGCGGTCTTTATCGGCAAATTCCGGACCATGTAGTTTTTGTTGTTTTAGATATTCAAACTCCACTGAAGTTCTAGGAATAGGACTTAATGGTGAGATACCATTGAAAGCTACGGGAGTGATACAGCTCCAAGGTACATCTATTGTGCAGTGCTTAATATCCCCACAAAAACTTTGATTGTTGGAGCAGGTACGCGTTGCATATTGGATATTCTTACGAACAAATCCCTTGATAAAGAGCACGTTTGTTTCTTGAATAAGGAGACATTGAGTAACTTTCAAATGTTTTTTGATATCTTTGATTTCCCATGCATATTCTGGTAGATCGATAATTGAATTTACATTGACTTGGACAGTTAGTTCTGCAAGAACAACAGGTACTTTAGCAACTGCACCAGTAGTTAATGGAATAATAGCGGCAGGTGTACTCACACAGTCCCCTGTAGTCTCACCTGTTACTATCGCGCAACTTGAATGATGCGGCTTTAGTGAAGTTACTTCTGCTTTGGGACTATCATAAACATTATTTCTGCTGTAGCACATAGTTTTCTTATAATGTTTACCACCGTCACAATTATTTTTGGAGCTGCATCCTTTGTTTAAATTGCATTGCTTGTTCCAAGGCATTATGAAGGACCCCCCTTTATATATTTTTACTTTTAGATAAGGATCAAATAGATAATTTGTCTCCCACCTGGTACATGCTATTCTCATTAGTATAAGAATGTTACAAAACGACAGAAGAATTTGCAACGCTAATAATAGATCAAGGCAACTTGTCGTTAAGATTAATTAGACAAATTGCCTCAAAGAAGAGTATTAATCGCCTATCGGATTTTCGATGAGGGTAGCGAAAATAGTCTCATGAAAATGACCATCTTCTAATGTCGTTATATCCACAATAAGGTGAACGTGCTTCCCATTGCCTATATTAATGGCAGGACCTGTTTCGGCAGCTAGTTCATGTAGGTGGTTTTCGTAAAAATCAGTATTAGCAAATAGAGCATGTTTGTGATCACCCTCTGGCAAAGGGATTATTTCACTGGTAACTCCTGCAAAACGGTGGTTGTGTCTGTTATCACCTTCATCAGCTAATTTAGTGCTTCCAAGGAATTCATGAGTATGTGTCTGGCATGAGATTGTTGGGCATGAATGCTCTAGATTATCTGGTTTACCAAATTTAATTTGCATAATTGCTTTCACCTCCTTATACTAAAATGTATATTTACATGTAGGATTCATGTCAACATGTATCAGCACTTCATAGTATTAGGAACATGTACAACTTGTGCTAAATGTGATAAGTCCTAAATAAAAAGTAAGAAAACAAGCTCTATCAAATTCTAACAATCTATGTTTAATAAAACATCAAAACCTGCATTTCTATGTCAATACAGGTTTTGATGTTTTAAATTGAAATATTTGTGTTAAATCAAGAAATTACTATGATATACTCCGTTCTCTTTACTTTCTTCTATCAATCTCTTTTACGATTTTATCGATGAGATCATAAACTTCAAATCCGCCTCTTTCACTGATCATTTCCATAGTCGCTATGGAAGACATAGTTTTAAAGAGTATTGGATTTTTTAGCTTGCTAAATTTTGGTGAAAGATGGAACAAGAATTCTTTTACAAAGGGATATTCCTTTACCAATTCTCCTATGACTGTCTCTTTTGTGATACCGTACTTGTTTTCTTGTTCTTCATGTTCTTTCTCTTTGTCATTAGCATCTTCTTTTTTGTCCTTCCAAGACAGGAGTCTCTGACTTCCAGTTAGTCCTCTAATTCGAGTAACATCCTGCATCATTTCCAATACACCTCTGAAATTTCCTGCTTCATCTCTTACTGCGTTGTAAATAATATAGATAAACTTTCCGCCAATTTCGAGCCAAAACTCGGCTTCATCATGTTCTCCTGCTCTGAAGGCTCGGATAATTTCCTCAACTGTATCTACGCTTTCTCTTGGATGACAATTTTGAACTTCTCTTCCGATAACTCCTGGGCTTCTTGGAAAAACTCTATGTTTGGTGTCACTGTAAAACTTTACAATGTCATTCTCGTCTACAAAAGAGAGATCTACCTGGAGATGCTTGAAAATAAGATTGATCTGTTCAAGAGTAAGTTTTCCTTGACTGACATCGAGTACTTCATTATTCGAGGCATTAGCGAGCATACCGTGTTTTTGTAATACATTAGCCAAATCCTTCAACAATTCGTTATTCGAAGAAATATGAATATCTTTTTCCGCTTCATTTCCATATGATGGCGGGGATTCAATCAAGCAATAACCAATCTCATCGTCTCCTTTTCTCATCTTAACAAAATCTTGATCAGAAAGTAGATCCATTGAAGTTGGGTAAAGAATTTCCTCTTCTTTGACCATCATATCCTCTACCATCTCAATCACTTCATCTTGAAGCTTCAAAAACTCCTCATCCTGATTAGCTTCCAAATGTCCTTTAGCTTTTTTCATAATGTCTTTAATGTTATTCTCTAATGTCCACATTACTTTTGATGGCTTATCAAATCCTTTACTTTCTAATGCTGGGTATAGTTGATTTTGTTTTCTAGAAAAATGGATATCAATCTCACTTAGTTGATCGTAGAGTTCTGCCCATTGATTCTTGATAAAACTTTTCTTGAGTATCCGTCTCATCTGATCCAAGACGTTCCGAATTGCAGTCACTTCGTCCATATAGGTTTTGATGGGATGACCATCCGGCAGATTTAGTTTGTTGGACACCAGTAGCCCATCGAATATTTCCAATATCTCGTCCATTCTCTCTGCAAGTACATCATCTGAAATGCCGTATCTTTGAAGATACTGCTCACATATGGCAAATTCCTGGGGCGTAACTTGATCAAAAGATTCTCTCATTTCTTTTTTTGCTTCTTCAAGAGAAATCTTTCTATTTAAATAATTAAGTTTTATGTTCATAATCTTTTCAATCTTTTTGTCATCAAGATCTAGATGTTCTCCCATTTTGATTTTCTCAAATTCAGCTTTAGGAGTAAAATAAACATGAAACTCTTGATCGCTTATTTTTTCTACATGTTTATCAAAGCCTTTTTCTTCCATCATTTTGTACATGGGAAAAGGTTCAAAATCTTTAATAATGTGTATTCCTTCGTTTGGTTTTAGGTCTTTAACTGTTTTTGTAATGCAATCTTTAAAGGATTCATGCTCTCCTCGACCATCTATGGTAATGTATCTGATTTCTTTTTCCATCTTCGTGCCATCCCTTCTCCTTTATTTTTGAATCAAGTGTTTTAGTAAAAACTTTCTTATGATAAATTTTTCTACATTTTATCTACTTTATACCTTTTGTTTTCTTTATATCTAGATTTTAAAAAACAACCTGAAATCAACATTCCTGGCTGTTTTTTAAAAGGATATAGTCAATTACATTTTAAGGTTTAAAGACAACAACTAAAAACATTTTAAACTGCTCTTTTGCAAGAAGGGCATGGGGGATTCCTGCTGGCATGACAATGACATCACCCTTTTTAGCATGGAATACTTCTTCGCCAATTGTAATTTCTGCCTCTCCATCAAGTATATGGACCATCGCATCTCCACTTGAAGAATGTGAACTAATCTCTTCTCCCTTATCAAAAGCGAATAAGGTCAAGCTTAGATTTTTCCCTTGAGATAAAGTTCTGCTAACTACCTGTCCTTCTCGATAATTCACTAAAGCTTCTAATTCCACCACCTTTGAAAATTCAATGTTCTTAATCATTTGTTCCATGATAACCCTCCTTAAATAATTATATCTTTTATGATAAGTGAACTCTCCTATAACCTATAAAATACTTTTACCCAATCAAGATGAAAATATTTGTAAGCTTTAAAATTATTCAACTTTAAAGATGCTTTCTTATGCATAAGGATAACATATCCCCATTCTAGTGCCTGTGACTACAATCACATACGTGAATAAATATTTTTTAAAGGCTTTCATGCAATGACTGTACAGGATGAAATACAGCGTATGTCTGGTCTGTGGCACTAATTTAAACAAGCGTTCATAAGTGGTGGTAGGGTAATATCTTTTCAGCGACAAATATTTGACAGGATACACTTTTCGAAGTATACTTTTCCTTAAAAAGACGCTTTCTTTATATTTACTATTTTCATTACGGGAGTGGCGACTATGACAAGAAAAATGATCAAAGTACATAATAAGTCAGATAAACCTAATAATATCGTTCAAAAAGAAAACGAGATCATAGAAAAATGTATCGAACTGGAAAATATCTTGCCTGATTTCATGAAGGATTTCTTCCTATATTTAAAATCCGGTGTTGCCTTAACAACAAGATTTGCTTACTTGCAAGATATTCATTTCTTTTGCAAATATTTGGTGAGCGAAAAGACAATAACAAAGGCTAGTGATACACAAGATATTCTACTTGAAGAATTTAGCCAAATTAGGGCGAGAGATATCAATCGTTTCATAGGAGAGTTCTGTACCCGTTACACTGTAGAAAAACAAGATTCCATTACCGTGATGGAAAACCATAATCGTTCTCTTGCCCGTAAAAAATCATCCTTGGCTGTACTATTTAAATACTTATATAGGGATGAGCTGATCCCCGAGAATATAACGGATGGCTTTAATCCCATAAGGCTTCCAAAGCCACAACCCGATGCAATAAAACGTTTAGAGATTGATGAGGTAGCTATATTATTAGATGCAGTTGAAAAAGGTGAAGGACTTACAGAAAAAGAGATTGAGTATTGGGAAAAAACAAAATTAAGGGATAAGGCCATTCTCCTACTCTTTGTTACCTATGGGCTAAGATTGAAAGAACTTCAGCAGTTAAATATAAGTTCCTTTAATTTTGGAAGAGGAGATTTTAAGATCTATAGAAAACGTGGCAAAGAAGTAAGCATGCCTTTGAATAAGTCGGTAGAAAAGGTTATAAAGGATTATATTGAAAAAGAACGGCCTGGTGAAGTCCATGTTTCAGAAGAGAATAAAGACGCATTATTCCTTTCGCTGCAGAAAACAAGAATGACAGAAAGAGCTATTCGGGAACTGGTAAAAAAATATACCTCCATTGCCCTAGGAACCACAAAGGATCATGGATATAGTCCCCATAAGCTGAGAGCAACGGCAGCTACATCATTAATACAATATGGGTTTTCTATCTATGATGTACAAAACTTATTAGATCATGACAATGTCACAACGACACAGTTATATGCTGCTCATAAAAAGAATGTTAAGCGAGAGATTGTTAATAATTTTGAGTGGTTAGATGAATACGATAATAATGAGAAATAGCCCTAAAAAGGGCTATTTCTCATTATGTAAGAAGCTTTAATTATTCTTGAATTGGAATCTTAATAATTTGGCCGGGATAAATATCAGGTGTGGACAAATGATTTAATTGACTGATTTCATATATAGTCTTTCGTACATCCTTATGGTTAGGCGTACATTGTTTTGCTAAGCTCCATAGCGTATCTCCGGACTTGACACACATTTCGTAGTACTGCTGCTCTACAGCTCCTTCGGCAATATTTAATTTTAATAAAAGGATGCAACTCAAGCTAATAACGATAGCCAGAATAAGAATCGATAAGGAAAATCTACTTTTATTTGCGACATATATTTTCTTTTTCATTATTTACAGTCCTCCAAACATGTGTTCTTTTTCTTTATTTTAGCAGAACGGATGTTCTGTGTAAATAGTTTTTTGAAAAAACAGGTAAAGTGAAAGACTAAATTCCAGTTTGTAAGACTAAATTCAATCCTATGGATGTTACTCTTACACGTCTCTTTCAGTATAATAAAAGTGCAG
>NZ_JACHEN010000030.1 GCF_014205875.1 Anaerosolibacter carboniphilus | reverse complement strand
CTTTTCTTTGGCTTATTTGTTATGCCTATTTTCTATCAACTTGATTTCTCTAGTTTTTTTAAAAAATTTATATTGACTTTTGGTGGCTGGTCTACGGAACCATCTTATGTCGCATTTTCTGAAACTATGACTATACACGCTACAGGAAGTCAAATTCAATAAAGCACAAAAATCATAATTGCTTTCTTTTGAATATGGGTACATTATATGTATAGATTGTTTTAGAAAGGAGTCTTTTATGAGGATTACTGTATTAGGAAATTCAGGTCCATATCCACGGGCAGGTGGTGCATGCTCTGGTTATCTTTTTGAAAATGAAAACACAAAAATTTTAATTGACTGCGGTAATGGTACATTGGGCCGGCTCCAGCAAATCATAAAGAGTTTGGAAGATTTAGACATGATTATTATAAGCCATCTTCATAGTGATCATATTGCCGATGCTATGGTACTGAGATACGCTATAGGCATCAATAAGACAAAAGGTATTATTACCAAAGTAATTCCTTTATATGCTCCTGCCGAGCCAAAAGAGGACTTTGACAAGCTACAGTTTCAGAATGCTTTTCTTATGAATGAGATTTATGAAGATTTGATCATTCCGTTGAATGGATTAACCATTCACTTCAAAAGAATGGAGCATCCTGTACCTAGTTATGGCATAGCTATTGAAAAGGATGGGAAAAAATTCGTATATTCAGCAGATACAAAATATTGTGATCAGATTTTTCAATTGGCCCAAGATGCAGATTTGCTGTTATGTGAAAGTGGGGTACTTGAGCGAGATAGAATAATAGATATGGTTCACTTATCAGCAAAAGAGGCGGCAGAGATTGGAAAGATAAGCAAAGTGAAAAGATTGATGCTTACCCATTTTTGGCCAGGATATTCTCTGGATGAGATTCTACAGGAAGCTAAGGAAAATTTTGATGGTGATCTGATTCTATCTGAAGAAATGAAAACCTATGAAATTTGATAAAGTGTATGATAATGGCAACTTTCTCTCAGTAAGCTTTTTGGTAAAAAGGTAATAATAAATATAGACTCCTTATTATCAGAAGGATAATGAAAGGAAGTGAGTAGATGTTAAACAGCATTAGTGAAAGAAGAGTTAAGCTTCGCGATAAGTATAAGCTATATATTGAGGTGCCTGATCAAGCATATTTGACGATCTACGATGGAGATGTTAGTACAGACAATGCAAGAGATGTATTATCCCAGTATCTAAATTATCATCAGGATG
Source organism: Anaerosolibacter carboniphilus (assembly GCF_014205875.1). Lineage (GTDB taxonomy): Bacteria > Bacillota > Clostridia > Peptostreptococcales > Thermotaleaceae > Anaerosolibacter > Anaerosolibacter carboniphilus. The sequence continues at coordinate 61,890 of NZ_JACHEN010000030.1, read as the reverse complement.
ATGCGAGGGTAGACAATGTGGAAATAAATCATGATAAAAATAATCACAGCGTGAATATTCAAGCAGATTTGATCTATGTTGGAAATGACCATACAAAAGCAAAAATGATTATTCCAAATCATTTGCGAACAGGAAAAGAGTTAGAGCATTAATCTACATGTCTTTGTCTTATAAAGAGGGCTTCCTAAATGGAGTCCTTCTTTTTATTTATAAGATATATAGAAGAGAGAGGAATTGGAAAAAATTTGTAGAAAATAGTACTTCAATTATGAAGGAGGTGGCGTTTTATGAGAAGGCCGCTAATTCCTGTAGTAGGTGCCTATGTAGCCGGGATTGTATTGAAGTATTGGATTGATAATCCGTATATATTTGGAGCCGCTATCTTACTCATTTTTTTTATTATGGGTGTCCTTTCTAAAAAAATCGGAAGCATATCTATTATCATATGTATATTTCTATTTATAGGTGCGGGGAATCTTTTACTTAAACTATCCTATGAGGGCCAGATGGTACCCTATTGGGATCAAGAAGCATATATGATAGGCGATGTTATGAATGTATCCTATAGAGATACAACGCAGCTAACAGTAAAGCTGAGAGAACTGAATTTAAATGGACAGAACATCAGGCTGAGTGAAACTGTTCTAGTAAAACTTACAGGAGAAACAGAGCTGGGAAAGAATATTGTTGGGAAAAGGGTTGGTATTTATGGGACGATTCGAGAGCCTCAGGGACCCAGGAATCCCAAGACCTTTGATTATAAAATGTATTTAAAAACAAGAGGAATTTATGCTTTGATCTATGGACAGGTAGAAGCGCTAGAAATCATCGGAAATGGTGAAACGAATGCTATTTTAAAAGGAGCTAACCAGATAAAGCATAAAATGACCCATGTTATTTTCAGTACATTGGAGGTAAGAGAGGGTGGGTTCTTATTAGGCCTTCTTCTCGGTGACAAAGATCAGCTAGAGGACGAAATCTATGAGGATTTTCAAGCGCTGGGTGCTGCCCATGTACTGGCTGTTTCTGGCCTTCATGTAGGAATTCTTTATATGGTATTGAATTATCTTTTACAAAAAACATCGATAAAGATTAGGGTATACATCGTTTTGATGGCACTTTGGAGCTACACTGCAATTACAGGTTTTTCACCATCGGTTTTACGGGCTGTAACCATGGCAACTTTTTTGACCATTGGCCCTATTCTCAACAGGAAGTATGATTCTTTGTCCGCTTTGCTGGCAGCAGCTTTTCTATTCCTATTAGCAAATCCTCTTTTGATTACAGATATTGGATTCCAGTTATCTTTTGTAGCGGTGCTATCCATTATTTTGCTTTATCAGCCAATTCTAAAGAAAATGGTCTTTATGCCTAGCTCTTTAGCTCAACTTATAGCTGTTTCTTTGGCTGCCCAACTGGGGACTTGGCTCATTGTGGCATATCATTTTAATGTCCTATCTATAGCATCTGTATTCATCAATATTCCCATCGTGATGATTGTGGGTTACCTCGTGCCTGCTGGTTTTGCCATGGTGATTATAGGAATTCTGAGTTTACCCATTGCTTCTTTCATAGGTTTTGTTGTGATGATAGGGATTCGCCTGATGTTAGCCATTATTAAGATATCTGCCTCCATTCCATTTTCATATGTGCTAGTCTCTTCGCCTAGTCAATGGCTTATTATAGCCTATTTTATATTCGTAGGAATATTAATATTGAATGAGAGATATATGGAGAAATGGCAATTACATAGAAAAAAATGCCTGTATGGGTTTCTTGGAATCTGTATGATCTTGTGGATCATGGTGAATTTATTACCTCGTCAGATGGAGGTTATATTTGTGGATGTAGGCCAGGGGGACTGCACCCTTATCCGTACACCTAAAGGGAAAAATCTACTGATTGATGGAGGAGGAAACTTTTATCAGGGAGTAGATAGGAAGGAAAAGAATATTATCGTTCCATATTTATTAAAGAATGGTATTTCAAAGATAGATATCATTTTTGCTTCCCATGCTCATAATGATCACGTGGGTGGGTTGATACAAGTATTAGATAAGTTACGGGTTGGATTCGTGATTGCAGGGACAGATGTTTTTCAGACAGAGGATTGGGTTGCCTTGGAAAAAGAATGTAAGGAAAAAAATATCGAGATTCATTTCCTGAAAAAAGGCAGTGAAATTATGATAGAAGAGGACGTTACCATGAAGGTTCTGCATCCTGATGAAGAACTTATTCAGTCTAGTCGAGACGATGTCAATAACAATTCCCTTGTACTGTTAATGAATTATAAAAACAAAAAAATATTATGGACTGGTGACATCGAGGCTGAGGCAGAAAACGTTATGTTACATCATTACCCTGGATTGGATGTGAATGTGGTGAAAGTTCCCCATCATGGCAGCGTTTATTCCAGTACTGAACAATGGATTCAGAGTATAAAGCCAGAAATTTCGGTGTTTCAAGTAGGTAGAAATAGTTTTGGACATCCCCATCCCAAAGTAATCGAAAGATATAATGAAGGTAGAAGCTTGATTTTTAGAAATGATAAACATGGTGCAATACGGTTGATGCTAGATGAGGAACAGATTGAAGTATATACGCTATTACCATAAAAAGAAAATGGCAGAGGAATGTGTGATTTTACAATTGCGTACGCGTGTGCTACAATGTATGGGAGTTAAAAATTGGAGGTAATGCAATGAGCTATAAGGATGTTATGGCAGATTTAAAAAATAATCAGCTATCCCATATTTATCTTTTTCATGGTACGGAATTTTATCTTATGGAACATGCAATTCGTGGGATTAAAAATAAATTAGTAGATGATGGATTTTCAGAATTGAACTATCAGGTAATTGATGGAAAGGATACTACCGTAGATCAAATTATCAATGCTTGTGAGACGTTACCATTTATGGCGGAAGCAAGGCTCGTTATTGTAAAGGATTTGGAGTGCTTTGCCGGAAAACGCAAGAACATTAGCGAGGATGAGGAAAAGAGATTGATTGAATATCTATCCAATATATCATATACAACCTATTTACTCTTTACTGTCACGGAAGGTTTGGACAAGAGAAAAAAAATCGTAAAGGATATTGGAAAATATGGTAAAGTTGTAGAATTTGACAAAATGGATGGGACAGATCTAAGTAAGTGGGTGGCCAAATCCTTTGGGAAGTTTGGAAAAAAAATCAGTGAGAAGGATATTCTACGCTTTATTGAAGTGTCGAGTTATTTGGAAAAAGGTTCGAATAAAAGTCTAAAGGATCTTGAAAATGAGATAAAAAAAATATCTGATTATATTGGAGACCAACCCATTGTTTCGCTAAAAGATATTGAGCTTTTGGCGCCAAAAACCATCGAAAACAATATATTTAATCTGGTAGAATCTATCGGAGAAAAAAAAGGTGAAAAGGCGCTGATGCTGCTAAGTGATATGTTATTAGAAGGTGAGCCCGAAATCAGAATACTTTTCATGATTACAAGACAGTTCAGGATATTATACCAAATCAAGTTGATGGAGTCTCAGGGCTATACACCTATGGCCATTGCACCTAAATTAGGATTGCAACAATTTATTGTTAAAAAATATCTGAAGCAAACTACAAACTTCGATAAAAATTCATTGCAAATGGCTCTTTATAAATGCTTAGAAACGGATCGTGGTATCAAGAAAGGAAAAATTTCTCCGAGGTTAGGGATGGAATTATTAATTAGTGAATTTGCTACCTATGTGAAATAGTGACGCTGTGGTCATTAAAAATGTATCATAAGGTACAAAAAAGCAGAAAAGCGTACATTGTACGCTTTTATATCTATGGGGAATTAATGACGGTTGTTTGGTAAAAAATTACATTGCTTGCTTTACAGCATCGTTTAATCTCTTCGCTAATCTAGCAACTTTTCTAGAAGCAGCATTTTTGTGGAATGTACCTTTTGCAGCAGCTTGTGTGATCTTCTTTTCTGCAAAACGGAACTTATCCTTCGCTTCTTCCATGTTACCAGCAACTAGAGCTTCTTCGAATCTTCTAATAGCAGTTTTAACAATAGACTTGATTCTTCTGTTTCTAGTTGTTTTTACAGCGATTACATGAATTCTTTTTTTAGCGGATTTAATATTAGCCAACCTGTTCACCCCCTTATACCCAGTTCAACAAAAGATATTCTATCATGATTACTTTCAAAATGCAAGGAAAAAAGTACTAGTTGTTTTATACCCAGAAAATTTTAAAATTATACATAACTTTTCTTCTATAAATATATTTCCGTTGTTTTGTATATAAAAATGTAATATGAGAGCACACTATATTTATAGAATTGGAGGTGTTGTCATGTTTCAAGTAAGGACAGACCTAGCTTTGGAAGCAAGGGAAATGTATCGTGAGAATACAAAACAGGAGATTCCTGGTGTTGAGGTAGAACAAAAAGAAGAAGATTTTGCTACGGTGACAAGGGTGAAGGTTTTTAATAAACAGGGTAGTGAAATTATGGGTAAGCCAGAGGGAAACTACATCACCGTTGAAGCGCCAGGTTTGAAAAAGGCTGATGCTGATTTAAAAGATCAAGTAAGCCAACTGCTAGCGAAAGAGTTGGTGCAGCTCATACCTAATAATAGGACGTTAAAAACTCTTATTGTTGGACTAGGAAATTGGAATGTTACACCTGATGCCCTAGGACCTCAAGTGGTATCAAAAGTTTTAGTAACTAGACATTTTTTTGAGACCTATGGAAAAGAAGAAGATCCTACCATGACATCGGTAAGTGCAATCTCTCCAGGTGTTATGGGTACCACAGGGATTGAAACCGTGGAAATCATACAAGGGATCGTTGAAAAAATAAAACCAGATGTGGTGATTGCCATTGATGCTCTAGCCTCTCGGAAAATGGAAAGGGTCCATACCACCATACAAATTTCCACGACGGGTATAAATCCAGGGTCTGGGGTAGGAAATACAAGAAAAGAACTTAGTGAAAAAACTATGGGCGTGCCTGTATTAGCCATAGGAGTTCCTACAGTGGTAGATGCGGCAACGCTGACCAATGATACAATAAAACTAGTGGTAGAAGCTCTAAAGAGCCAGGCTGCGAAAGGATCACAATTTTTCCACATGCTACGGGAGATGTCAGATGAAGACAAATATTCATTGATTAAAGAAGTGCTAGATCCTTATGGTGCCAATGTTTTTGTGACAACAAAAGATATAGATATGATTATTACAAATCTATCCCAAATTATAGCCAACGCTTTAAATATTGCTTTGCACCCAGGGATTGATCTCAAAGACGTGAATAGGTATCTCCATTAAAAAATAGTAATGTATTCTTAAGCCAGGCTTTGTTCCTAGATTTTGACATAGCTTGGCTTTTAATATACTGAGACAAACTTGGATTTCATTATCTTAAGAAAAAGTATTATCATATATAAAAAGCACCCCTCATATACTTATATAGCATGGTTTAACAACAGGAAAAAACAGAAGAGAGGTGCATATCTTGATCCGCATCAAGGTGATTGAAGTTAAAAAGTGTTTTAAATTAATAACGATACTTACAACAATTCTAATGTTTGCTTTATTCTTTTCTGTCCTTATGGTAGAGGTGAAAGATACTTCTGTAGTAAAAGCCAATGGTATAGAAACAGCAGTGAAAATGGACAGAATCAATCAGGATCAAGATATCCATGACAATATTTTTGTGATGATGATGAATAAGGCCATTCCACTGATGGACGTTATGTATGAAGAAACCTATGGAGCAAAAGATTACAAGGGGATCATGAAACTAGCTTTAAGTCGGTTGATTCACTTCGATTATCAAGATCCTAAAACCCTTTTACAAGCTCAAATACCTATTGTAAGGGAGATAGATCCAAGCACTGCAATCCAGTCAGTGAATGGTTCTGGAAAAATTACGTCGGATGATGTAGCTGAGGTGCCTGTGGAGATTCCAGATGTGCAGCCTAATACTGAGGTAGAGGATGACCAACATAGTACCACTGAGGTGCCTATGACGCCATCTGATTCACAGCCTACAACAGCAGATCCAATGCCAGGTCTTGAAATCGTTAGCTCGATGATTCCAGCAAAGATGCCAAATAAACTAAAACTAGATACTAAGAAGCCAACCATATTCATTTTTCACACCCATGCAACAGAATCCTATTTACCAGAGAGCGGTGGTAACTTTCACTCCTTAGAAAATCGGAAATATACAGTGCGATATGTGGGAGATAGATTGGAGGAGCAACTAGTAAAGAAAGGCTATAAGATTATCCATGATGATACGGTACATGACCATCCGTCCTATGAGCAATCCTATGTGAGGTCTCTAGAGACCCTACGTAAAAATTTAAAAGAGCAGCCCTCTTTGAAAATTGTTTTTGATGTCCATCGTGATGCAGTAATGAACCAAGATCAAGCCAATAATTCCCTTACGATTAATGGTGAAAAGGTAGCAAAATTTCAGCTGATTCTTGGAGGGAAAAATGACAACTATGATCAGCTAAAAACTTTTGCCGATTACTTTTATGCAAAAAGTGAAAGTATGTATCCTGGATTAGCCAAAAAATCATTAATGAAAGATTATGCCAAGTTTAATCAATATAATTCTGATTATTATTTGCTCATTGAAATTGGAAATATATCCAATCATGTCGATGAGGCAGTTCGCACGACTAAATATGTGGCAGAGATAATGGATGCGGTCATTCAAGATATCAAAGAGTAGTAAAAAGGAGATATTCGTATCTTCTTTTTCTTTTGAGACCTTCAGGTGAATAAAACGCAAAGACGATGTTCACACTAATAAGGGTGATGCATGTGAGCAGAGTTGAAAGAAAAAAAGAGGAGCAAATGCAAATAAGGCTACAGGAAAAACGAGTCCGAGGGAGGCTTGTTTGTATTGCTATGCTCATGCTTCTGTTATTTGGTGGAATATCGATTGTAGATGGATCCACCCGATGGATGATGATGCTTGAAGAGCCGAAAGTCTTCGGACATAATAAGATCAGTGATAGTGTACATGAACTCTATATATGTGGAGAGAAAGTACTTGTGGATGAGGAAGAGATCAAGAATAGTGTTTCACTAGTAAAGAATGACATAGAAGTTTTTTTGAAAGTGCTGATGGAGAAGAAGGATCAGCTTGTTAAATTTGAAGAGTAGGAGCCGAGGACAGCACTCGGCTTATTGTTTTTTATACATATAGACAATAAAAGCTGTAGGTGATATAATCCTATGGATATATTTCATGAAATACGGTGATAAACTTGTGTAGCAGGAATTATATATACGAAAAAATCGAATTATGTTATAATGATATGGATTATGGGAACGTGTAAAGAGGAGGAGTTGTATGAGCAGTAATAGACAAAAGAAGATACGTAATTTTTGTATCATTGCCCATATTGACCATGGTAAATCAACCCTTGCAGATAGATTAATTGAGAAAACAGGTTTGCTTACCCAACGGGAGATGAAGGATCAGATACTAGATAACATGGAACTGGAGAGAGAGCGGGGAATTACGATTAAACTCCAGAGTACAAGACTTGTATACAAAGCCCAAGATGGAGAAGAGTATATTTTGAATCTGATTGATACACCAGGACACGTAGACTTTACTTACGAGGTATCTAGAAGTTTGGCAGCGTGTGAAGGTGCCATCTTGGTGGTAGATGCTGCCCAAGGGGTAGAAGCCCAGACTCTCGCCAATGTATATTTAGCAATTGATCAAAACCTAGAAATTGTACCAGTAATCAACAAAATTGACTTGCCTAGTGCCAGACCTGATGAGATTAAGGAAGAGGTTGAAGAAATCATCGGTATTGATGCAAGTTATGCGCCCCTTATTTCTGCGAAAGAGGGGAAGAATATTGAAGATGTTTTAGAAGCTGTTGTGAAACATGTACCACCACCATCAGGAGATGAGGAGGGTACGCCGAGAGCATTAATCTTCGACTCCTACTATGACAGCTACAGAGGTGTGGTGGCTTATGTACGAGTGAAGGAAGGTACCCTTAGACCTGGTGATAAAATATTGATGATGGCTACAGGGAAAAAGTTTGAAATCAATGAAGTAGGGGTATTTATTCCAGGGCCTCTTCCTGTGAATGAGCTAAAAGCTGGAGATGTAGGCTATGTGACAGCGAGCATTAAAAATGTCCAGGATACGCGAGTAGGAGATACCATTACTAGTGCTATAAACCCTGCCAAGGAGCCGTTGCCGGGTTATAAGAAGGTTGTACCAATGGTATATTGCGGGATTTATCCTGGCGAGGGAGAAAAATATGAAAATGTAAGAGATGCGCTGGAAAAGCTGCAGGTGAATGATGCAGCTTTGGAATTTGAACCAGAAACATCCGTTGCATTAGGCTTTGGCTTTAGATGCGGATTTTTGGGACTTCTCCATATGGAAATCATTCAAGAAAGATTAGAACGTGAATTTGATTTAAATATGGTTACAACCTCTCCCAGTGTTATCTATCGAGTGACAAAAACGGATGGTGAGGTCTTAATGATTCAAAATCCAACCAATTTGCCTTCTGCCCAAGAAATTGCCTATATGGAAGAACCTATTGTTGAGGCGAAGATAATGCTGCCTAATGACTATGTGGGAAGCGTCATGGAGTTATGCCAAGACCGTCGAGGAATGATGAAACATATGGAATATCTGGATGCTAGAAGGATAGTTCTGCACTATGAACTTCCGCTTAATGAAGTGATTTATGACTTCTTTGATGCCTTAAAATCCAGAACAAGGGGTTATGGATCCTTGGATTATGAATTTAAGGAATATCAGCGATCGAAGCTGGTAAAGCTAGACATTTTATTAAATAAAGAAACGGTAGATGCATTTTCCATGATCGTCCATGAAAGTAAGGCAGATTCAAGAGGAAGAGTGATCTGTGAGAAGCTGAAAGAAGTAATACCTAAACACATGTTTGCCATTCCTATCCAAGCGGCTGTTGGTTCAAAGGTTATTGCCAGAGAGACCATCAGTGCCTTGAGAAAAGATGTGTTGGCGAAGTGCTATGGGGGAGATATCACCCGTAAGAAGAAGCTGCTAGAGAAGCAGAAGGAAGGAAAGAAACGAATGAGGCAGCTTGGTAGTGTAGAAGTTCCTCAAGAAGCCTTTATGGCCGTATTGAAATATGATGAAAAATAGTCACCGATAGGGTGGCTATTTTAAATTAGGAGTGAGAATGTATGAAGGAACTAGGATTATATATCCATATGCCATTTTGTTTGAGGAAGTGCCACTATTGTGATTTTGCTTCCTTTGCTGGTGAAGAAGGAAGGATCAAGAACTACGTGGATGGGTTAATCGTAGAATCGGGCGCATGGAAGCAGAAACTAGAGGGCTATAAGATCAAGTCAATCTTTATAGGCGGTGGAACACCTACCATCGTTCCCATTGGGGAAATGAATCGTTTGCTGGAGCAACTTTATAAGATTTTTTCTATCAAAAAGGAAATCGAATTTTCTATTGAGGGAAATCCAGGGACTTTTGATAAAGAGAAGCTTGATTTCTATCGAGCCAGCGGCGTGAATCGAATGAGCATAGGATTTCAGGCATGGCAGGAGGAGCTATTGGCTGTCTTGGGAAGAGTTCATGATCAGAGGCAATTTGTTGAGAACTATTTTTTGGCGAGGGAAGCAGGCATTAATAATATCAATGTTGACCTCATGTTTGGGTTACCAGGTCAAACAATGGACCATTGGCAAGAAACACTTCAAAGAATAGTGGAATTGGAGCCTGATCATATTTCCGCTTATAGCCTGAAGGTAGAGGAAGGAACAAAATTCGGGATTCTTTATGATAAAGGGATGTTGAGCCTGCCTACAGAAGAATTGGATCGTGCCATGTATGATTACGCAATCGAGTTCTTAAAGACAAACAAATATGGCCATTATGAAATATCTAATTTTGCTCAAAAAGGAAAGGAATGTATCCACAACAAAATTTATTGGAATAATGAAGAATACATTGGTCTAGGGCTAAATGCCCATTCCTATTTCAACAAGTATAGATTTTCAAATATAGGAAACTTAGATGGGTATATTCAAAAAACAGAAATTGGCGGAGATGTTATTATAGAGAATATTCCTGTTTCTCTAGCGGATGAAATGGCTGAAACTATGTTTTTAGGACTAAGAATGACAGTTGGCGTCAGTATCCAGAAGTTTCAGCAGAGATTTGGAATAAGTCCCATAGTACAGTACGAAAAGAAAATCAGAAAAATGATATCCTTGGGACTCATAGAAGTGAATGAGAAAAGTGTTCGTCTTTCTAGAAAAGGAATAGATCTATCTAACCAGGTTTTTATGGAGTTCCTTCCTGATTAGGAATTAAAAAAGAGAGAAAGTGAAAGTGTGAAAATGAGTCTTGACAAAATATTTCTTTAGTGATAATTTAAAAACAGAATAGGTTAGCACTCAACGAGAGAGAGTGCTAACAAATGGGAGTGATATGATGGAGCTGGGCGATAGAAAGTTAAAAGTGCTACAGGCAATTATCAGAGACTTTATATCCACAGCTGAACCTGTAGGCTCTAGAACGATTGCAAAAAAATATGATCTAGGAATTAGCTCAGCCACCATAAGAAACGAAATGGCTGATCTTGAAGAACTGGGATATTTAGAACAACCACATACTTCAGCAGGGAGAGTGCCTTCTGACAAAGGTTATCGCTTGTATGTAGATCAGCTGATGATTATCAATAAGCTTGAGCAACTTCAGAAGGAGGCAATCAAAAATGCTTTCGTACAGAAAATTGGAGAGATTGAGCATTTGGTTTCTTATGCTTCAAAGATTTTGTCCCAAGTGACGAAGTTAACATCTGTAGTGCTATCACCTCAGTTTAAAAACAGCAGGCTGAAGCATGTACAATTGGTGCCAATTGATGCTTATAAGATATTATTGGTAATGGTAACGGAGTCAGGAACAGTAAAGAATGCAGTATTGAGAAGTACTCAAAATTTCACGATGGATGAACTGGTACAAATATCCAAGCTATTAAATTATAAGCTTCATGGTCTTACTATTGGAGAAATTGACAATATGGTCATCAATGATATTAAAAATGAAGGCCAAATGTTCCATTCGATGCTTGACTACATTATGCCAGTACTCATTTCAACATTAGAGGACATGGAAGATGTTAAGGTATATTTAGATGGGTTGACCAACATACTCCAATTACCAGAGTATCATAATATTGAAAAGGCTAGGGAATTTATGTCTATGTTAGAGCATAAAGAAGTTTTAGCGGATATGTTACTAAATTCCAATGATGAAGTAAATATTACGATTGGTAGGGAGAACAAGTATGAAGAAATGAAGGAATCTAGCTTGATCACAGCAACCTATAAATTGAATGGTAGAGTGGTGGGAAAGATTGGTGTAATCGGGCCTACTCGGATGGATTATGAAAACATCATTTCCTTGGTTGACTTTGTAACGAAAAACTTAACCAATATACTAAAGGATAACATTCCAAAATAAAGAGAAAATAGTGCAAAGCACATGAATATGGGTTTTGCACTATTATATGTGCTCTTTTCCTAAATATAAAAGAAGATTACAGAGAATAGGCGATTTAATTCGTTGGGAGGGGTAAGTACTTTGTATATGAAGAATGCCGATGGGGAAAATAGAAAAGACAGAAGCACAGCTTTGGATAATAATGTTCAAGCTATTAGAGCTGTGGTATCGGCCGTAGAAGGAACCATCGGGCCTAAAGGTATGGATTGCATGATTGTAGATGATCAGGGACAGTTTATCGTAACCAATGATGGTGTAACCATTCTCATGGAAATGGATGTTAGCCATCCTGCAGCCTTGATGATGGTAAATGCGGCATATGCCCAACAATGTCAAGCTGGAGACGGCACAACCACCATGACCATCATAGCAGGCGCTATCATTGAATCTGCAGTTTATCACATTCAACGGGGTGTATCTGTTCACAAGCTTATAGAGGGAATTAAAATAGGCATATCCGAAGCCATTCAATATATTGAAGCGGTTTCTGTCTCAATTGATGAAGAAAATCAGGAATTACTTAAGTCTGTGGCATGGATTGCAGGTAGGGGAAATCAGGAAATTGTTGATTTGATCTACCAGGGTGCTCAAATGCTTCAACAGGATAAAATAAAAGCAAAAGATTATCGTTTTGGAGATCATATTATAGCCATTGAGGGTACTCAAAATGAGATTTTACAGGGAATGGTTATTGACAGAAAACCTTTAAACCATCGAATAAACTATCATCTTGAAAAAGCAAAAATATTGATTATAGATGATTGCCTTCAGCCAGAAGGTCTTGGTGAGGAACTCTTAAATACAGAAAATGGGTTTGGTCAATACATAGAAAACCGTAAGCATTTTGAAAAATGGATAGAGAAAATTATTGAAATGAAAGTAAATGCGATCTTTATAGATCGTAGGGTTGATGAGTATGGTGAGCAGGCCCTAGTAGATGCAGGTGTTATGGTGGTGCATAGCGTATTAAACGAGCAATTACTGGAGTTAGCTAGGTTTACAGGTGCTAGACCTATCAAAAAAAACGCATTGAATAAGGATATGAATGAATTGGAAAACTACTGCGGATATGCAGGTAAGATCGATTTTGACCCAGAATTGGAGCATATTAAAATTTTCGAAGGGATAGGCGATCCCATGGTTAAAATCATCATAAGTGCTTCGACAGGTCCAGTGCTAAGAGAGAAAGAAAGGGTAGCGAAGGATGCTGCATCTGCCTTACAGGCGGCCACCAAATATGGCATTGTAACAGGTGGGGGTGCTATTGAGCTGGCTTGTGCAGTACATTTGGAAGAGCTAAGAAATCGAATCTCTGGCACAGGTAAGTATGGCATTGATTGCGTTATCGATGGGCTGAAAAGACCTATACACCATATGATAGAAAATGCAGGATACAATCCATTAGAAAAGTTGGAAGCCGCTATACAAGAATGTAGGGATAACAAAAACCTACATATTGGAATAGATTGTGAGAGTGGAGAAATAAAGAATTTATCCATTCAAGGAATTTTTGATCCCACATGGGTGAAGACAACTGCTTTAAAAACAGCTTGTGAAATTGCAGAAGCAATTTTAAAGATAAATCTCATTGTTAAAGGTAAAAATATGTAAATGATAATATATTAGGGTAGGTGGTAATGTTGAAAAAAACAAGAGATGATGTGGAAAATAAAGTTGTAAATGATGTAAATGAGACTGTAGACAGCGATCTTGAAGCACAGATGGAAGAATTAGGGGAACAGGCTAGAGATCAGCAGAATGATTCAATGTCCGAACTGCTCTCTAAAAAGGAAGAAGAGGTAAACGACTTGAACAATCGTTTTATGCGACTAAATGCAGACTTTCAGAATTATAAAAAGAGAGTAGAGAAGGAGAAGGCTGATATCTATCAGTTTGGTAATGAGAAATTTATTACTGATTTACTGCCGATATTAGATAATCTTGAACGCGCCTATAGCTCTACCAATGAAGAAGCTATGGCCAGCGATAGCATTGCTAAGGGTGTTGAAATGGTCATTCAACAGTTTAAGGACATACTTAAAAAGTATGGCGTTGAGGAAATTCAAGCCAAGGGTGAAGAGTTCGACCCAAATCTGCATCATGCAGTGATGCAGGAAGACCATGAAGATTATGAATCCAATCGCGTGATTGATGTATTTCAAAAAGGATATACTTTGAATGGGAAAGTTATACGACCAAGTATGGTGAAGGTATCAAATTAGTTATAAAAATTTTAAATATATTAAAGGAGGAACTTTTGATATGAGTAAGGTAATTGGTATTGACTTAGGTACAACGAACTCCTGCGTTGCGGTATTAGAGGGTGGGGAGCCTGTTGTTATTCCAAATGCAGAGGGAAACAGAACGACACCTTCTATTGTTGCATTTACAAAAAATGGAGAACGTCTTGTTGGAGAAACAGCAAAAAGACAAGCAGTTACAAATCCTGATAGAACAATCATTTCTATAAAAAGACATATGGGTACTGATCATAAGGAAGAAATTGATGGTAAAGGGTATTCACCTCAAGAAATTTCTGCTATGATCTTAATGAAGTTAAAGGCGGATGCTGAAGCATATCTAGGAGAAAAGGTTACGGAAGCTGTAATTACTGTACCTGCTTATTTTACAGATAGCCAGAGACAGGCAACCAAGGATGCAGGAAAAATCGCTGGACTGGAAGTAAAAAGAATCATCAACGAACCAACAGCAGCATCTCTAGCCTATGGACTAGACAAGGATACAAGTCATCATAAAATTATGGTATTTGACCTTGGTGGCGGTACTTTTGACGTGTCAATCCTTGAGTTAGGCGATGGTGTATTTGAAGTATTGGCTACAAATGGTAACAACCATCTTGGTGGAGATGATTTTGATCAGGTTGTGATTGATTACTTAGCAGAATCCTTTAAAAAGGAGAATGGTATCGATTTAAGACAGGATAAGATGTCCCTACAGAGATTAAAAGAAGCTGCAGAAAAGGCAAAGAAGGAATTATCAAGTACGCAAACAACAAATATTAATTTGCCATTTATCACAGCTACGGCTGCTGGTCCGCTTCATCTAAATATGGACTTAACAAGAGCCAAATTTGAGCAATTAACTGCCCATTTGGTGGAAGCTACCATGGGCCCTGCAAGAAAAGCCTTATCCGATGCAAATCTTACTGCGGCAGATATTCATAAAGTTATTCTTGTAGGTGGATCAACAAGGATTCCTGCTGTACAGGAAGCTGTAAAGAAATTAACAGGGAAAGATCCTCATAAGGGAGTAAATCCAGATGAGTGTGTTGCGATTGGCGCAGCAATTCAGGCTGGGGTATTGACTGGTGAGGTGAAAGATGTATTGCTATTGGATGTAACGCCACTTTCATTAGGAATTGAAACGCTTGGTAGTGTATTTACGAAACTGATAGAGAGAAACACCACGATTCCTACAAGGAAGAGCCAGGTGTTTTCAACGGCTGCAGATAATCAAACTGCAGTAGACATCCATGTACTGCAAGGCGAACGACAAATGGCTTCAGATAATATTACATTGGGCAGATTCCAATTAGGCGGTATTTTACCAGCACCGAGAGGAATTCCTCAAATTGAGGTTACATTTGATATTGATGCCAACGGTATTGTTCATGTAAGTGCAAAAGATAAGGGTACTGGAAAAGAGCAAAAGATCACAATTACTGCATCCACAAACTTATCAGATGAAGAAATTCAGAGAAAAGTAAAAGAAGCTGAGCAGTTTGCTGAGCAGGATAAGCAAAAGAAAGATGCGATCGAAGTTAGAAATAGAGCTGACTCCATGGTGTATGAAGCTGAAAAAGGCTTAAAGGAAGTAGGAGACAAAATTGCTGCAACAGATAAGGAAAAAGTAGAACAAGAGGTAGCGAAGCTGAAGAAAGCCCTTGAGGGTGATAATATTGAAGAAATCAAGAATCAAACAGAACAGTTGACAAATGCATTCCATGTAATTGCTCAAAAAATGTATGAACAAACTGCAGCGCAGCAGGGTGAGGCGCAAGGTGCAGAAGATGCTGGCACAAGTGGGCCAAAGGATGATAATGTAGTGGATGCAGATTATGAAGTAATGGATGACGACAAGTAATAAGAAATAAGGCACCCAAAGGGGTGCCTTGTAATTGTGAAGAAAGCTTGCATATTCTCTATAGATTTCATATAATGAATAGTGTTTGCAGGGTTCTCGCAAAACCTGTGAAGGAAAGGCGGTGAGAGGATGAGTAAAAGGGACTACTATGAGGTTCTTGGTGTAGACAGAGAAGCTGACGAGGCTGCGATAAAGAAAGCCTATCGAAAGATGGCCATGCAATACCATCCTGACAGAAATCCAGAAAACAAAGAGGCTGAAGAAAAATTTAAAGAAATAAACGAAGCCTATGAAGTGCTAAGTGATGCGGGTAAGAAGGCCCGCTATGATCAATTTGGTCATGCAGGTGTGGGCGGCAATGGGCAAGGTGGTTTTGAGGGCTTTTCTGGTTCAGGCTTTGGAGGTTTTGATGATATATTTGGAGATATATTCGACATGTTTGGTGGGGGTTCTGGCAGAAGGCGGAATGGACCACAAAAAGGCGCAGATCTAAAATACGAATATACCATTAGCTTTGAAGAGGCAGCTTTTGGTGCCGATAAGGAGATTAGTATCAATCGCCATGAGAATTGTGATACCTGTCATGGAACGGGTGCTAAACCGGGGACTGATAAAAAAACTTGTCCTCAGTGTAAAGGTACTGGTGAAGTAAGGTATGCACAAAGAACACCATTGGGTCAATTCGTAAATGTAAAGACCTGTGACACATGCCACGGCGATGGTACAATTATTGAACAACCCTGTGAGACATGTAAAGGTGCAGGTAAGGTTAGGAAGGATCGAAAAATTCATCTTAAAATTCCAGCTGGTGTTGATACTGGTTCTGTCATTCCTCTAAGGGGTGAAGGAGAGCCTGGAGTAAAAGGTGGACCGACAGGTGATTTATATATTGTGATTCGGGTTCGACCCCATGAAATTTTCCAAAGAGATGGCAATGATGTAATTTGTGAGATCCCTATAACCTTTGTTCAAGCTGCTTTAGGAGATGAATTTGTTGTTCCGACCCTTGATGGGAAAGTAAAATACAAAATTCCTGAAGGTACTCAAAGTGGAACGATCTTTAGGCTAAAAGGCAAAGGGATTCCAAGTCTCAGAGGTTATGGAAGAGGAGACCACTATGTAAAGGTGGTTGTAGAGGTTCCGAAAAAGTTGAATGAGAAGCAGAAGGAATTACTGAAACAATTTGCCGATCAAATGGGCGAGGATGTTCATGAACAAAGAAAAACCTTTTTTGACAAGGTAAAGGATGTTTTTGGAATATAGGATAGACACCCAGTTTAGACTGGGTGTTTTTATGTAAGACGGAGATAAAGTGGTTTTTTAACAAGGATAAGGTCTTTGGCATATGAAAATATTGCTAATTTACAGATAGATAGGGTATAATAAAATGCATGAAAAAAAGGCCGAAACAATGGAGGTTTGCGGAATGAAATGGACTGAGGTAAAAATCAAAACGACTACAGAAGCTGTGGAAGCTGTGGCCAATATACTTTATGAAGTAGGGGTTGGTGGGGTAGTCATTGAAGATCCCAATGATCCTATTTTTAGAGAAAAGGAATTGGGAGATTGGGACTATATGGATGAGTCTCTCTTGGACAATAGTTATGAAGGGGCTATTGTGAAGGGGTATCTTCCTGAAAGCGAGGACTTAATTGATATTATTGAATTAATCAAACAAAACGTTGAAAAAATCCCTCTTTATAATTTAGATAAGGGATTAGGAGAAGTAACAACAACGGAAGTTTACGAAGAGGATTGGGCCAATGCATGGAAAAAATATTATAAACCTAAGAAAATCGGGGAAAAGGTTGTTGTAAAGCCTACTTGGGAGGATTATGAAGCATCTGAAGGAGAAGTAATTTTAGAGTTAGATCCAGGGATGGCATTTGGAACGGGAACCCATGAGACAACGATGATGTGTATTCAAAATCTAGAGAAATATGTGAATCCAGAATGTACAGTTTTTGATATAGGATGCGGCAGCGGTATCTTGTCTGTGGCAGCAGCCAAATTAGGGGCTAAGAAAGTCATCGGTGTGGATCTAGATGAGGTAGCAGTCCAAGTGTCTAGAAAAAATGTGTTAGATAATAATGTGGCTTCGATCGTGGATATTCGAAAAGGTAATCTAGTAGAGGTGATTGAAGAAAAAGCCGATGTGGTGGTTGCCAATATTATCGCTGATGTAATCGTCATCTTGGCTTCTCAAATCAAGCAGTTTATGAAGGCAGGCAGTGTGTTTATTTCTTCTGGGATTATTCTAGATAAAGTAGATGATGTAGTCTCTGCTTTGAAAGAAAATAGATTTCATATCGAAGACATCATGAAGATGGGTGAGTGGGCTGCTATTGTAGCGATGCCAAAGAGTGATGAAGAACATGAATAGATTTTTTGTAGATAAGCAGAATATTGTAGAAGATATGCAACAAATTGTTATAGATGATCCGGATGATGTGAAACATATTCAGAGGGTACTCCGCTTGGAACAAGGAGATGCGGTCGAAATTTGTGATGGACAAAACATGGAATATATTGCTGAAATCTCTTCTATGGATAAAAGCGTTATACGGCTAAACATCGTTGAAAAGTGGGCTGGGAGTACGGAACCTCCCATCGAAATTACACTTTTCCAAGGAATACCCAAGGCAACAAAAATGGATGTAATCATTCAAAAATGTACGGAACTAGGAATAAGTCGTATTGTGCCAGTGATTACTGAGCGAACAATCGTCCAACTGAAAGATCAGAAATCAGAAGAAAAGAAGGTCGAAAGATGGCAGAAAATTGCCGATGAAGCTGCAAAACAGTGCAAGCGGGGAATTATTCCCAGAATTGAACTTCCCATGGTTTTTTCTGAGGCCATAAAAGATATTCAGGACTTTGATTTAACATTGATTCCCTATGAAAGAGAAGTATCATTAGGGTTAAAGGGTGTTTTGAGACAGCAAGTAGGTGCAACAAAAATCGGTATCTATATTGGTCCTGAGGGTGGATTTGGAGAAAAAGAAATTGAAGGAGCAAAGAAGGCAGGAATTGTACCTGTCACGTTGGGACCGAGAATTTTAAGAACAGAAACCGCGGGGTTTACTGCGTTAAGTATACTCATGTATGAGTTAGGCGATTTAGGAGGTATATAGGTGAAAACTGTGGCATTTTATACCCTTGGATGTAAGGTAAATCAATACGAAACAGAAGCAATGGGAGAACTCTTCCAAAAATCAGGTTACGAAATCGTAGATAGTGAATCTAGGTCAGATGTCTATGTAATCAATACTTGCACCGTCACAAATTTAGGGGATCGGAAGTCTAGACAGTTTATTCGTAGGTCTAAAAAAATCAATCCCGAGGCAATCATAGCCGTGGTAGGCTGTTACGCCCAGACATCTCCCGATGAAGTGCTTTCCATTGAAGGGGTCAACATCATCCTGGGTACAAACGATCGGAATAAAATCGTAGAATATGTGGAAAATATTCAAGCGGATCATGAAAAAATTAATGCGGTTGAAGATATTATGCAGATTAAAGAATTTGAAGAAATGACAATTGGTGAAATCAAGGGTAAGACCAGGGCGTTTCTAAAAATTCAAGAAGGCTGTAATCAATACTGTACCTATTGTATTATTCCTTATGCCCGGGGGCCTATTAGAAGCAGGAAACTAGAAGATATCATAAAAGAAGTGGAACGATTGGCAGAAAATCAGTTTAAAGAAGTCGTACTTACAGGTATACATGTGGCCTCCTATGGTAAAGATTTAAAGGACACTTCTTTATTGGATGTGATTCGTGGTGCCCATAAAATAGATGGGATAGAGCGAATTCGCCTTAGCTCCATTGAACCTACTGTTGCAACAGAAGACTTCATTCAAGAAATATCAAAGTTAAAGAAGGTATGTCCACACTTTCATTTATCGTTACAGAGCGGATGCAATGAAACTTTAAAAAGAATGAATAGAAAATATACGGCTGAAGAATATAAAGAGATTGTAGAACGACTCAGAAGATATATGCCAGATCTATCAATAACCACCGATGTGATGGTTGGTTTCCCAGGAGAGACCGATGAAGAATTCGACAGTACCTATAACTTTGTAAAGGAAATTGGGTTTAGTCAGATTCATGTCTTTAAGTATTCACCGAGAAAAGGAACCCCTGCAGCGAAGTATAAGAATCAGGTTCCTAGTGAAATAAAGAATAAAAGAAGTGAAAAATTGTTACAACTTGCACAGGAAAGTGCAATAAAATATAATGAAAGATTTATTGGAAGAACAAAATCAGTTCTTTTTGAAACTTCCAGTGATTCATTAGATGGATATTTCGAGGGACTGACAGATAACTATATTCGCGTATTCTGCAAGGCCCATGAGCAAGTAGAAGGGCGACTTATCAATGTAAGTTTAGATGAGCTCCATGGTGAAAGTATGATTGGTCATTTGAAAGATGAAGCATAAAAAAGAAGGAAAATGATTGTTTTCGTTGAATAAGTATAGGGTATTCCCTCAGTAAATGTGAAGGAGGTGAGATACGTGTCAGACTGTATCTTTTGCAAGATTGCTATAAAAGAAATTCCTGCCAATGTTGTCTATGAGGATGAATACATCTTGGCTTTTTACGACATTCAACCTGCGGCGCCAAGTCATGTTTTGATTATACCTAAGGAACATATTCCATCAATGGCACAGGTAGAAGAACGCCACAAAGAACTGCTAGGACACATTCACCTTGCTATACAAAGTATCGCTGAGAGATTAGGTATTCAGGAAAGTGGTTACCGAATCGTCAATAACTGCGGTGAGCAAGGGGGCCAAACGGTGCATCACCTTCATTTTCATCTGCTTGGAGGAAGGCCTATGAAGTGGCCGCCAGGTTAAAAAAAACTTGCACAACATGTAAAATTCATGTATAATAACATAGTATTGTACACATTTCCTAAAAGGTATATAGCAGTTGCTTTGCTATAGACACAGCACAACGTTGCGAGCGGAGGGAGGGAAATATATGTCAGAAGTTAAAATTGGAGAAAACGAAACTCTTGAGAGTGCTCTTCGTAGATTTAAGCGTTCATGTGCTAGAGCTGGTGTTTTATCTGAAGTGAAGAAAAGAGAGCATTATGAAAAGCCTAGTGTAAGACGTAAGAAAAAATCAGAGGCTGCAAGAAGAAAAAACGCTAAGAAATACTAATAAGAGGTGAATAGCATGTCCCTCAAAGAAAAATTAATGGATGATCTTAAAATAGCAATGAAGGAAAAGGACCAACTTCGTAAGTCTGTTATTACAATGATAAGAGCTTCTATCAAGCAATATGAAGTAGATAAAAGAGCAGAGCTTGATGATGAAGGTATTCTTGATATAATGACAAAACAAGTAAAACAGAAGAGAGATGCGATTGAAGAATTTGCTAAGGGAAATAGACAAGACTTAGTAGATGAAGCGAAAGCTGAAATAGATGTTTTAATGGAGTATCTACCACAGCAATTGACAGAAGAAGAAATGAAGCAGATCGTCAGTGAAGTGGTAAGAGAAGTTGGAGCAACCACGGCGAAAGATATGGGGAAGGTTATGTCTGCTTTAATGCCAAGAGTTAAAGGCAGAGCAGATGGTAAAATACTAAATCAAGTCGTGAAGCAATTCTTACAATAAAAAGACCTATTACATAGGTCTTTTTTTAATGTCCATAATCTCTTTATAGAAAGCTTTCATCTATCTATAGATTGGTTTAGTAGAAATATGAAGAGATCTCGAGAAAAAGGATAGTTGTTATACATTTCCAGTTAACGAACCCCCAGAGTCTATGATATAATGATAATATAGTCTGAAAATTTTGACATAAAAGGGGGACTCAGTATGAAAAAAATCGGTTATGTTCTAATTTTGGTATCATTCTTTCTTTTAGGGTTCTCTTTTTCAACAAAGGTATTTTCAGAAGAAGCAGTGGAAATGAAGATTATAAAGAGTAGTAGCGGGCATAATATGATTAAAGTGTACGGGCCCTCCAGCCTTCAACAAGTATACGTTGAGATTTTTCATAAAGACACTGATTTATTAGCAGGTGTACATGTGGACTATTATGTATTAGAGAAGCTAAACGGTAGTGAAAGGAATGTATTTCTTATCAATACCAAGTACTTTGGCAATCGTAAAGATATTATTTTTAAGATGTTTCCTGGAAGTGCAAGAGAAGAAAAATTTCGACTAAGTGATCTGGAAGAAATATATGTAGAGGATGGGCAGCCAAATACAATGGAGCAAATCAATGGATTAAATATTATGAGCTTTAATATCCATCATGGGAAGAATAAACTTGGCTTTTATACACTCGATCATATAGGGAAGCTGATTATAGATCATCAGATTGACATCGTGGGACTGCAAGAAGTAGATAAATATGTTGTCCGTTCTAAATTTGAGGATCAAGTGAAAAAAATTGCTAGTGAAACCTCCATGTATTATGCGTTTGCACCAAATATGCGTTTGATGGGTGCTGAATATGGCAATGCCATATTGAGCAAATATCCCATTGAGAGTTACCAAAATGTTAAATTACCCGGCTTTCGGGAGAAAAGAGGACTCCTTGTGAGCAAGATACATGTGGGCGATCAGACAATCAACTTTTTGGTTACTCATTTAGGATTAACAAAGGAAGAAAAGCTGAATCAGTTTAATGTACTAAGGCAATATGTGGAGTATTTTGGAGAGAAAACGATCTTGGTAGGTGATTTTAATAGCAGACCTGACCATGAAGGGATTCAGCAAATCAAGTATCAGTTGATTGATGCAGCAGCGGATACGGAGGAGTATTATCAGCATACCTATGACGGCATTGTGATAAAGAATCGTATTGATTATATCTTCATAAGTCCAGATATGAAGGCTACTAATTATAAAGTGATTGACACCAATATTTCTGATCATTTACCTGTGATTGCTTCTATAGAGATATAGTACGATGCTTAAAAATGCAAAATCAGCTCTCTCGGAGCTGATTTTGCATTTTTAAGCATCTTGATGACTTTTTCAATCAAAATGTTAAAATAACCACAGAGAATATATTATACTATAATCAAAGGAGGTGATCATGGATGAATCAACGTTTAAGATATTTTCTATTTCCACTGCTGATACTGATACTGTTGTTAGGATCTGTGTCAGCATATGGGGCAGCTGGCGGGAATGTATATGTTATTCCTATAAAGGGTGAAATTAATCCTGCATTGACTCAATTTGTTATGAAAAGTATCGAAAAAGCCCAAGCAGATCCAGAATCCATGGCCATTATATTTGAGGTGGACACTTTAGGTGGTAGAGTTGATCAGGCTACACAGATTAGGGATGCTATTATGAAAACACCATTGCGAACTATATCTCTTGTAAACAACAAGGCAGAATCAGCCGGTGTTTTAATTAGTATAGCAGCTGAAAATATTGTCATGGCAAAAGGTGCAACCATTGGATCTGCCGAAACGATCCCATATACTGAGAAAAATATATCCTATTGGAGAGGGGAACTCCGTACTACAGCAGAGCAAAGAGGACGAGATCCGAAGTTAGTAGAGGCTATGGCTGATCGGCGAATTGAGATTGTAGATCCTCAGAATCCTGATAAATATATCGTTCAAAAGGGCGAATTATTAAATCTGACAACAAAGGAAGCTGAAAAAATAGGCTTTACAGATTATGTATCGAATAATTATGAGGATATTCTAAAACACTTCAATATTTCCTATGGAAATATTATTCCAGTAGGGCAAAATTTTAAAATGACCGTTGCACAATGGGTTACTAGCTCAGTCGTATTGCCTGTCATTTTAAGTATCGGCTTTATTGGTCTGCTGATTGAAATTCTTACACCTGGATTTGGGCTAGGAGGAACCATCAGTCTAATTGCCTTCTCTATTTTCTTTGGTGGAAGTATTCTGGCAGGTAATGCAGGCTTTGCCGTGGTACTGATATTCCTTACGGGCATTTTACTTCTGGTGATTGAAGCTGTGATTCCAGGCTTTGGCGCACCTGGGATTGGGGGAATTCTCTGCATCATTATCAGTATTGTTCTTTCTTCAGATTCTATAGTTTTAGGGATATCTTCTTTGGCTATTGCATTTGTAATGACGGTTATTGCAGCGATACTTCTACTGAAGTATGCGCCGAAAAATAAATATTTTGATAAGATTATTCTGGGAACAGAGCTAAGAAAGGATATGGGATTTAGTTCTATCATCACGAACAACGGTTTGCTGGGATTGGAAGGAATTGTCGTCACTTCATTAAGACCAGCAGGAACAATTGAGGTGGATGGAGAAAGAATAGATGTGGTTTCTGAAGGTGGATTTATTGAAAAAAATGACCGTGTAAGAATTGTTAAGATTGAAGGTCGAAGAATTGTAGTGAAAAAAATTAATTAGGAGGTATTGATGTATGGAAACAATTATTGTATTTGGAATTTTATCGATTGTTGTACTGCTTCTTTTAGGCTTGTTGTTTAGTTTTATCCCAGTAGGTCTGTGGATTACTGCTTACTTTTCAGGGGTAAAGATTGGAATTTTCACATTGATTGGTATGCGATTTAGAAAAGTTTCTCCATCTAGAATTGTAAATCCTTTGATTAAAGCAACAAAAGCAGGCTTGGATCTGAACATTGATAAATTAGAAGCCCACTATTTGGCTGGCGGAAATGTAAACAGCGTAGTAGATGCATTGATCGCAGCCCAAAGAGCAGAAATTGCTTTAGAGTTTGATAGAGCAACTGCCATTGACTTGGCAGGGAGAGAAGTACTAAGTGCAGTGCAGGTAAGTGTAAATCCTAAGGTGATAGAAACCCCAAGGGTGTCTGCTGTGGCAAAAGATGGTATTGAGGTTGTGGTAAAAGCAAGGGTTACGGTAAGAGCTAATATCGAAAGACTTGTGGGTGGTGCTGGTGAGGAAACCATTATCGCCAGAGTTGGTGAAGGAATTGTTACAACTGTAGGTTCTTCACAAACTCATAAAGAGGTATTAGAGAATCCAGATAAAATCTCTAGAACAGTTTTAGACAAAGGTTTGGATGCAGGTACTGCCTTTGAGATCCTTTCCATAGACATCGCAGATGTAGATATTGGTAGAAATATTGGAGCCCAATTACAAACAGATCAAGCTGAAGCAGATAAGCGTATTGCCCAGGCCAAGGCAGAGGAAAGACGGGCAATGGCAGTGGCGAAAGAGCAGGAAATGATTGCTGCAGTACAAGAGATGCGTGCGAAGGTAGTGGAGGCTGAGGCTGAGATACCAAGGGCTATGGCAACGGCGCTGAAGGAAGGTAAATTAGGCGTAATGGATTACTACAACATGCAGAATATTTCAGCAGATACAGATATGAGAAAGTCTATCTCTAAGATGGGTAAAGACGATGATCCAAACCAAGGAAAGATAAAATAATGGGTGAACTGGTAGTGTCAGTGAAAAGGATGTGAAAATATGGATTTCTTTGGGAATATACTACCATTTATAATTTTTGTTATCTTTGCCATTTCAAAGTCTAAAAAAAGAGAAGCCCAGGGTGGAAGGAAAAGAGAAATTCCCATAGGTCGCAATCCAGAGAAAAAAACTGTTTCGCCGCTATCGCGAATGGATGAATTAAGAAAAATTGGTGAGCAGTTTGGAAGTACCCTACGCAAGGAATTTCAACAACTATCGGAAGTAGATAACAGAGAGATGACCCTTCTTGAAGATGAGGAGGAAGCGATTGATCGATATAACGAAAACTCCACAAAGGAGTTCGTAAAAAAGCTAGATACACCTGGCATTGAAATGAAAAATGAGATTGATGATGTAATCAAGGCAAGTGAGATAGGTGGAAGAAGGATTTCTTTTCATAAGCAAAGCGTTCGGGATGGCGTGATAATGGCCGAGGTTTTAGGAAAACCAAAGTCGCTGCGACGCTAGCATGAAAGGCCGTAAAGTGTGATCTTTACGGCCTTTCATCATATAAAGATTCCCAAGAATGGGTGGAAAATATTGTACTATGGCATTATAAGGACGCATAAACATTATATATAAAAGGGGGGAGTGAGCTATGGGAGATAGAACGAAAGAAATCAAGGAAAGTATATCTGAATTACTAGAGCTTCCCAAAGATATTATTTTGGATCTTCCGAGAATTACGATGATCGGAAATCTGCAAATATATATTGAAAATCATAAAGGAATTCTTGAATATTCCAAACAAAGAATAAGAATTTATACGAAAAATGGGACATTAAGAATTATTGGAAGAGATCTTCAAATTAAAACCATTATTACAGAAGAAATCATCATTACAGGGATGATCGAACAGATAGAATTTGTGTAATAAAGGGGTGAGAAGAGTGCTTGTAGTAAAGATATGGAATTATATTCGAGGCTATGTTGTTATCCGCATTGAGGGGCTCGCTTTAGAAAAATTCATTAATTATGCCATCGCAAGAGGAATCTATTTATGGGATATTATGAGAATTGATTATACAACCTTAGAAGCAAAAGTAGGACTATCTGGATACAAGGATCTGAGACACATTGTAAAAAGAGCCGGTTGTAAGGTGAAGATCAATACAAAAATAGGATATCCTTTTTTTATGCATAAAATTAGGGCTAGAAAGATGTTAATGTTTGGATCTATGATTGCAATTTTTATGGTAATGCTTACTACCTCTTTTGTGTGGGATGTTGAAGTAGTAGGTACGGAAAATATACAAAAAGAAGAAATCGTTAAAAAGCTAAACGAGTTAGGATTAAGTACAGGTATTTTTAAATATAAACTAGATCTGTCAGAAATTGAAACAAACATGATGATTGAAATGGAAGAATTAGCTTGGGTAGGTATTGAATTAAGAGGAACAAAAGCTATTGTGGAAGTGGTAGAAAAAGTACAGGCGCCCGAAAAGATACCTTTAGAAATCCCCTGCGACATCATGGCATCAAAAAATGGTATCATTGAAAAGGTGATTGCGAAGAATGGAGATGCAATGGTTCAAAAAGGGGATATCGTAAAGTCCGGACAGCTTCTGGTTACAGGTACGATTCTGAGAGAGGGTGTAGATACAAGATATGTACATTCCATGGGGGAGATTTTCGCCAAAACCTATTATGAAAGCAATGATGAAATGTCCATAATAAAAATAAACAAGATGAAAACAGGAAAAAAATTTGTGAAGAGAACATTGAAAATTGGAGAAAGTTTGTTGACCTTAAGCATAGGGGAAGTGCCTTTTGACAATTATGTACTTGAAACAACACATAAAAGGCTGCCTCAATGGAGGAATATTATAATACCTGTCGAAATTATACTAGATGAATATTTCGAGGCCAATGACCAGCCAGAAGAATTAGACGTGGAATTGGTCAAAAAGGCTTTGTTAGAGAAGATGACGGTAGACTTGATAAAACAGATTCCTGAGGATGTTAATATTTTAAAACAGGATATTAAATATTGGGAAGAAAATAATATAATAAAGGCGAAGCTTACTATTGAAGTACTGGAACAGATTGGCATCCAAAAAAGAATAAATATATTCTAATTACTAAGGAGGAGCAATATTTGGAACAACTGACTGCAGAAAGAAGAATAAGCATCGATGAATTTGATTATATAAAAGAGTTATTTGGCAATTTTGATGAAAATGTAAAAGTCATTGAAAATAAGCTAAATGTTGATATTGTTTCAAGACAAGGTGAAATTATAATCATTGGTTCCAAGGGTAGCGTTGAAAAAGCACATCATTTGATATTGAAGCTTATGGGTATTTTAAATAGCGGAGAAAGAATTGACGTGCAGAAAATAAATTATT
This sequence comes from Anaerosolibacter carboniphilus, assembly GCF_014205875.1. Classification (GTDB taxonomy): domain Bacteria; phylum Bacillota; class Clostridia; order Peptostreptococcales; family Thermotaleaceae; genus Anaerosolibacter; species Anaerosolibacter carboniphilus. The sequence continues at coordinate 34,450 of NZ_JACHEN010000030.1, read as the reverse complement.
TCATTCAATTACTTGAGGATGGTCAGGAAGAACAAATCAAAGAACTTCTAGATAACGTCATTTGTATTTCAGCAAAGGGAAAACAAATCAAGCCTAAAACATTAGGGCAAAAACGATATACGCAAGCCATAGGCAATAATGATATCGTATTTGGCATTGGCCCTGCTGGTACGGGCAAAACATATCTTGCCATGGCAATGGCTGTAAATGCATTTAAGAATAAAGAAATAAGTAAGATTATTTTGACGCGTCCTGCTGTAGAGGCTGGGGAGAGTCTTGGATTTTTACCTGGAGATTTACAAGAAAAGGTAGATCCGTATCTAAGACCCCTTTATGATGCTTTATATGATATACTAGGAGGAGAGACATTTCTAAAATATAAAGAAAGAGGTATGATTGAGGTAGCACCTTTGGCTTATATGAGAGGTAGAACCTTAGATGACTCCTTTATTATTTTGGATGAAGCACAGAATACTACCAAGGAACAGATGAAGATGTTTCTAACAAGACTAGGGTTTGGATCGAAAGCCATTGTAACAGGAGATATCACTCAGATCGACCTTCCTAAGGGAAAGGAATCTGGATTGAAACAGGCTGTAGAGATTTTGAAAGACGTAGAAGGGATAGAATTTGTATTTCTGAATGAACATGATGTGGTAAGACATGCCCTTGTACAGAGAATCATTAAGGCCTATGATAGGTATGAGAAAGCAAAGGAAACGAATTTAGCAGGAATAACAGTCAAGGAAAAAAAATAATCAAAAGAAAAGATGCTTCTTTGGGGGGGATAAAAAGTGGCTATTCTAGCGGATATTCGGGATAAGGTTGCCAGAAATCCTATATTTCGGTTTCTTGTAAAAATTTTTTCAAGTAAAATCGTATTATTCAGCATGTTCTTTTGTGTAGTGTTTTTTAGTACTATCACAACCTTTTCACCAGAAAAATATGAGCTTGATGTGGGACAGAAATCGCCCGTTGATTTTAAAGCACCAAGAGACCTCGAAGATCGAATTGCCACAGAACGATTAACAAAGAAAGCCATTGAATCTGTAGAACCAAGGGAAAGGATAGATCCAACCATACAAATTGATATTAAAAAAAGAATCGAAAGATTCTTTGGCAATTTATATGAAATTAGAGAAAGTCAGGAACTAGCCCACGAGGAAAAGTTAAACCAACTGAAAGAAATTAATGAGTTGAATCTAGATGATGAAGAAATGATGTTAGTACTGAATGCATCGGATAAGGAACTTAAAAGTGCAGAAAGCTATATTTATGAAATTGTACTTCAGGTAATGTCTACAGGTATCAAAGCAGAAGAATTGGAAAAAGAAAGAGGCAATATCACAAATTATTTCATGGGTCTAAAAGAATTCTCTGAAGACATGAGATTACTTGGTATCAATATTGTTAATTCGTCCATTCGTCCTAATCGATTTTTAGATATCGAAACCACCCAGCAAAAACGTGACGAAGCAGCAAAGGGTGTGGAAAAGGTAATTGTTAGAAGAGGAAGCATGATCATTGGCGCTGGTGATGTTATTACTGAAGATAAGCTACAACTTTTGAAGGACGCGGGATTAGTAAAGGAAGATGGGAAAAAAGATGTATCCCTCTATCTAGGGGTAGGATTATTTGTAGCGACCATTGAAATTTTACTAGTGGCATATATCTATGTATTTAATCGAAATTTACTGGAATCAACTTCAAAGCTATATCTCCTATTATTGATCTTTTTGTCAATATATCTAATTTCCAAGACATTGTATGGTATTTCCTCCTATATGGTACCCGTGGCAACGGCTGCTATGCTGCTGAGCATATTGATAGAGGCTAGATTGGCCATTGTTGTAAATCTAGCTATGGCGATATTCATCACGGTGATGACGGGGAATAATATTGATTTCATGATTAGCGCTTTGGTGGGAGGTACAGTAGGTGCCTTTTGTATGACGCATAGCCATCAGCGAACCAATATATTTCTTTCTGGGTTAGCTGTCAGTTTATGCAATGCCATTATTATCTTGGGTATGGGATTCATTGATAAAGCTGAGTTATCCACGCTGGCTATGGAGAGTTTGATTGGTGTGTTGAATGGCATATTCTGCGCCATTCTTACAATCGGTTCTCTGCCCCTATGGGAATCTGCCTTTGGCATATTAACACCCTTTAAGCTTCTGGAATTATCGAACCCAAATCACCCTGTGCTGAAGAAATTACTTCTTGAGGCACCAGGCACATATCATCATAGCGTCATTGTGGGAAATCTAAGCGAGGCAGCTGCTGATGCTATTGGCGCCAATGGATTATTTGCCAGGGTTAGTGCATATTATCATGACATTGGTAAACTGAAAAGACCGTATTTCTTTAAAGAAAACCAGCTAACCAATGAAAATCCTCATGAAAAGCTTTCTGCCAGTTTAAGCACATTGATCATTACGAGCCATGTAAAGGATGGAGTAGAGATTGCTCGGAGTTATAAAATACCGCGGGAGATCATCGATATCATTGAAGAGCACCATGGCACAACCTTGGTGAAATACTTTTATCATAAAGCTCTTAATAATGATGATAATGAAATAGAAATAGAGGAGTCTAGTTATCGATATGATGGAATCAAGCCACAAACAAAAGAGGCGGCTATCGTTATGCTGGCAGATTCCGTAGAAGCTGCCGTCAGAAGTATGTCTGAGCATAGTAGTGAAAAAATAAAGAATCTGATTCATAAAATTATAGAGGATAAATTAAAGGATCAGCAGTTGGATGAATGCGATTTAACCCTAAAGGATATTGAGAAAATAGCCAATGCTTTTAGCACGGTATTAATGGGTATATTTCATGAACGAATAGAGTATCCCGATTTGAATCCAAAACCTGTGGAGGCGACGAAATAGATGGAAGTAGCAATAGACAATAGACAAAGCAAGGTTGTATATGGAGGGGAACTGGAAAAACTAATTGTGAATGCCATAGAGATGTCTTTGAAGATAGAGAGAATGACAGATGATGTAGAGGTCAGCGTTTCTCTTGTGGATAATCAGGAGATTCATCAACTTAATCAAGAGTATAGAAATATTGATAGACCGACAGATGTTCTTTCTTTTCCATTGTATGATTCGTTTGAAAATATGACGCCACCCTTCTGCTTAGGGGATATTGTGATTTCCCTCGAAAAGGCTCTTGAACAGTCCAAAGAATACAATCACTCCTTTGATCGAGAAGTGGCATTTCTAACAGTTCATAGCATGTTTCATTTGATGGGGTATGATCATGATACAGAAGAAAATACCAAGCAGATGAGACAAAAAGAGGAAGAAGTTCTCCAAGCTTTGGGTATACTAAGAGAATAAGCGAGGTTTTTATGCGAGTTAGAAAGTTAATCGATAGCTTTAATTACGCCATTGATGGAATTATTTATACCCTAAAGACCCAAAGAAACATGCGTATCCACATTACCGCTGCAATTGGAGTTTTGCTTCTTAGCTTATTTTTTAGATTGTCAAAATTAGAAATTTTAATTTTGTTTTTTACCATTTCCCTCGTAATCATTACAGAGATGTTAAATACGTCTATTGAAGCAACCATTGATTTGATTACAGATCAATATCATGAACTTGCCAAGATTGCAAAAAATGTGGCGGCTGGTGCGGTTTTGATAGCATCATTCAATGCCATTCTGGTGGCTTATATCATTTTTTTTGATAAATTAAATCTTGTGACAGAGATTGTATTGAATAAAGTAAGACAAACGCCTATTCATGTAACCTTTATTAGTTTAATCATTGTTGTACTCATCGTCATTAGTCTTAAGGCTTATTATGGAAAAGGTACCCCTTTGAGGGGAGGTATGCCCAGCGGACATACAGCTATTGCTTTTTCTCTGGTCACAGCTGTTGCGTTTATATCTGAAAATACTCTCATCATTACCCTTAGTTTGCTGCTGGCTATCTTGATCGCTCAAAGCAGAATCGAAGCAGGGTTTCACGACTTGGTGCAGGTGGTAATGGGGGCTATATTAGGAATATGTATTACATTGCTAATTTTTCAAACAATATATTAAAGGGGGAGTAAATTATTTTACTGCCCTTTTATAAACTGTGCTAAACTAGCATTAGGAGGAAGTATTTTGTTCAACTATAACGACTCGATGAAATTGGCTATATTATTTATATTACTAACACTGTCTGCTTTGTTTTCCAGTGCCGAAACGGCAATAACATCTCTAAATATCATTAAAATCAGGCAGATTGAGGGAAAAAGTGCTGATAAGATGGCTATATTAGAGCGATTGTTTCGCAATTCTCCTAAAATTATTTCTACCATTCTTATCGGGAATAATATTGTCAATATTGGAGCCACCGCAATTGCCACGGAATTAACCTATAAATTTTTTCAAGGTAAGAATGTGACTGCGTTGGTTACGGTGGTCATGACTTTAGCAATTTTGATTTTTGGAGAAATAACGCCTAAAACTTTTTCTGCCAATAATCCAGAAAAGGTGGCATTACGATTAGGTAGACCTGTTGAGCTTTTATCTTATGTGTTGTATCCAGTACTAAAAATTCTGAATGTGCTTACTAACTTTATCATTAGACTCTTGGGGGGGAAAATCACAGAGGTAAAAAGCTTAGTATCTGAAGAAGAAATCATGACCCTGGTAGATGTTGGAGAAGAGGCGGGGATTATTGAGAGTCAAGAAAGAAAAATGATTAATAGTATTTTCGAAATTGGTGATATAGAAGCATCTGAGGTAATGATCCCTAGAATTGATATGATATACTTAGATGAGGAGGCCACGCTGGAAGAAGCGTTAAATATTGCCATAGATTATGGGTATTCTCGGATTCCAGTGATAAAGGATACAGTCGACAATGTAACTGGTATTCTATATGCCAAGGATTTACTGGCTTCCCTTCGAAAACACGATGAGCAGAGTCCGATTATTGATATAAGAACCTTCATTCGACCTGCATATTATGTTCCTGAAAGTAAAAAGGTAAACGAATTGCTGAAGGAGATGCAAAAAGAAAAGGTTCATATAGCCATTGTGCTGGACGAATATGGAGGAACCTTGGGACTGGTTACGATAGAGGATATATTAGAAGAGATTGTAGGAGACATTCTTGACGAATATGATGCAGAGATTGATCTAATTGAACATTTGAGTGAAAACACCCTCATTGTCAATGCAAAGGCATCCATTGAAGAAATCAATGAAATTCTAGATGTGGAGCTACCAGAAGATGAGTATGATTCTATTGGTGGATTTGTATTTAATGCCCTTGGCAGGATTCCTGTGAAGGATGATACTATAGAACTTGATAATATTACCATTAAAGTTTTGAGTGTTCATAATCGAAGAATTAAACAGTTAGAGATTGTAAAGAAATAATTATAATGATCTTTGAGGCAGAAAGGACGAGGGGGACATGAATAGGAATAAGGTGCTTACGCTTATCATGAGTTTAATTTTGGTGTTTACAGTTCTGTCAGGCTGTGGGAAACCAGCGCCAGCTTCTTCAGATGTGGAAATTGTTGAATCACCCGATGAAGAAAATGGTTCAGATGAAGTAAAAGGAGAATCGGAAGAACAATCCAATCCATTAGGTGTGCCTTCGCCGCTTAGTGGAATTTATACGGATAAAGAAAATATTTCGAGGAGACCTATTGCGGTTATGTTGGATAATCAAAGCAAGGCCAGACCACAAGCTGGATTGGATCAGGCAGAGATTATTTATGAAGCCTTGGCAGAGGGCGGAATCACTCGATATATGGCGATTTTTCTTATGAATGCGCCCGAGTCTATCGGACCAGTGAGGAGTGCCAGACCTTATTTTATTGATAAGGCGTTAGAGTATGATGCTCTATATGTTCACGTTGGAGGGAGTCCCCAGGCATTTGTTGACATTAAAGAGCTTAAAGTTGCAGATATAGATGCCATGTCGCGGGATGGAAGTATTTTTTGGAGAAAGAACCATAAAAAAGCGCCGCATAATATGTACACAAGTACCAATGCCCTTCGGAAAGCAGCTCAAAACAGCAACTATAAGGCAGAAGGTGATTTTTCATCGATTCATTTCAATGGAGAAGATGCAGATATCAGCGGTAGTTTAGTATCCTATGTGGAGATTCCCTATTTCAAGGATTATCATCCTAGTTTTCAATATAATGAAGAAGATAGAAAGTATTATAGATCTATCAATGGAGCACCCCATCTAGATGAGATCTCAAAAATACATCTACATGCAAAAAATATTATCATTCAAAAATGTGACACAGAGGCTATTGATAGTGTAGGTAGGCTGGAAATGAAAGTTACAGGAACGGGAACGGGTTATTTTCTAACCAATGGAAAGATGATGGAAATTACTTGGGAGAAGAAGTCTAGAAAGGCGAGAACTAAGTATTTTGATGGAAATGGAAAAGAAATTCGTTTAAATCCAGGGGTTACTTGGATAGAATTAATACCAATGAAATTAGAAAGTATTTTTCAATAGGAAAATAGGGGGTATGCTCTTTGAATGAAAAAGAATTGCTGCAAAAAGCCATAGAAGCAAAGGAGAAAGCCTATGTACCGTATTCAAAATTTCCTGTTGGTGCAGCACTTTTGACGAAAAGTGGCAAGGTTTTTACGGGTTGCAATATTGAATGCGCGTCTTTCGGAGGAACCAATTGTGCAGAGAGAACAGCGCTTTTTAAGGCGATCTCAGAAGGAGAAAAAGAAATTGAAGCCATTGCTGTGGTGAGTGATAATGAAGATTATACCTTTCCCTGTGGTATCTGTAGACAGGTAATTTTGGAGTTCGGTAGAGAAATAAAAATAATATTGGGAAACAAAAAAGGACAAATACAAGTATTTACCATTGAAGATCTATTGCCAAAATCATTTTCAGGAGTAGATTTAGAAAAGAAATAAAGAAAGAAGGCTTGCAAATGAAGTTCAAATCAGGATATGTTACAATAATCGGAAGACCCAATGTGGGCAAATCCACATTAATGAATCAGATCATCGGGGAAAAAATCGCAATCATGTCTGACAAACCCCAAACTACTCGTAACAAAATTCAGTCCATTTATACAAGAGAAAATTATCAAATCATCTTCTTAGATACACCTGGACTCCATAAGCCAAAAAACAAATTGGGGGAGTTTATGGTCAAATCAGCACAACAGACATTAAACGAAGTAGATGTGATTTTGTTTGTGATTGATGAAACAGCTGATATGGGCCCAGGAGATACCTATATCCTTGAAATGCTGAAAACTATAAAAACTCCAGTAATTTTAGTGATCAATAAAATTGACAAAATTGCTCCAGAAGCTTTTGAGAAGATGTATCATCTTTTTGATGAAAAGGGAATCTTTAAAGACATTATAGGGATTTCAGCCTTACAGGATAAAAACATTCAGAAGCTGATCGAAAAAGTTGTAAGTTTTCTTCCAGAGGGACCACAATACTTTCCTGGAGATATGATTACGGATCAGCCAGAAAGGGTTATTGTCAGCGAAATCATTCGAGAAAAGCTTCTCCACTACCTGCAGGATGAAATACCCCATGGCGTAGCTGTGGAGGTTGCGTTTATGAAAAAGAGAGAGAACCAAGATATTGTTGACATTAACGCTACCATCTATTGTGAACGAAAATCCCACAAAGGAATCATTATTGGAAAAGGTGGTCGCAAATTAAAAGGGGTAGGTAAAAGTGCCCGAGAGGATATTGAAAGGTTATTGGGATCAAAAGTTTTTTTAGAGCTTTGGGTAAAGATAAAAGAGGACTGGAGAGAGCAAGAAAGCACTCTATCCAATCTAGGCTATAAACTCTAAATAGATCTTATTACAAAATTTACATCGTATATTGTTATCCTATTGGTGAAAAAAATAGTGTATAGTACATTATTTTAAGGAAGGGGATCATAGGGTGATGGAAAATATACTTTGGAATCTATTTATGAATACGGGAGATATTCGTTATTATTTGCAATACAAAGGCATTGAGGATTCTATGGATGAAGAATGCGTAGAGCAGGGTCATTATGAAATGAAAGAAGTTATTTTGAGGTGATGAAATGCTTTGCAAGACCGATGGCGTGGTCTTAAAACAGACAAAATTCGGCGAAGGGGATTTGATACTTACCTTGTTCACGAAAAAAATGGGCAAGGTTCAAGCCGTTGCAAAAGGGGTAAGAAGGTCGAGGGGAAAATTTACTGGAAGTACACAACTTTTTGCTTATGGTGAATTTGTTCTGTTTAAGGGAAGAGACTTGTACCAGGTTTCTCAAGTAGATCTTAAAGAATCCTTTTATCAGCTTAGAGAAGATATCACAAAATTGACTTATGGTGCATATATTTTAGAATTAACGGAAAGTATTATTACAGAAGGGCAAACAAATAATCGGCTTTTTCATTCGTTACTAAGTTGTTTATCTGTTTTAGCAAAGATGGAAAAAGCTTATGAAACTGTTGTAAAAGCCTATGAACTAAAATTACTTTCCTACTCTGGATATAAACCTGAATTAGACAGATGTGTTTATTGTGGCAAAGCAGGCGAAAGTGTGATTAAATTTAGTTCAAAAGAGGGAGGCACCATTTGCAGAAGCTGTTTTGGTCAGGATATTTATGCCATGAGAATTTCGTCAACAACGATCAATGTCATGAAATATTTAATGAACACTGATTTGGAGCAGATCGCCCGCTTGAGAGTAAAGTCAGATATTATGGAAGAATTGAACAAAATTTTGAAGCATTATATTTCTACTCATCTAGAGAAAAGTAAATTTAAAAGCTTACAGTTTTTAGATACGATGAAAGAAATTCATAATACATAGAAAGGTGGTTTTTTTATGGAAATTAATTTAGAGAAAATTGATATGATCCGTGAGCGGACTGGGGTGTCTTATAAAGATGCTAAAGATGCCTTGGAGGCTACGGATGGCAACGTGGTAGATGCCATTATACATATCGAAGAAAAGCAAAACCTGAAATGGACAGATAATCTTTCAGGTGTTGGGAATGAAGTATTAGATAAGTTAAAAGAAATCGTTAAAAAGGGGAACGTCACAAAAATCCTGTTGAAAAGAGATGGAGAAATCATTATGAATATCCCAGTAACAGCAGGGGCCATCGGTGCTATTCTTTCACCACCTATCGCTATGGCAGGTGTGTTGACTGCCCTAGTAACCAAATGTAAAATTGAGATAGTGAAAACAAATGGAGAAATTGTAGACATTAATGAAATGGCAGAGGACACACTCAATAACGTAAAGAGCAAGATGGAAGGCATGATGCCAAAAACTAATACTGGAGAAAACTGCGATACGAATTCCGATGAGGAATTATAAGAATCTACCTTTACAGACGCTTCTAATTATGGTAAAATCATAAAAAAAATATGAATCGCTATGACAGAGAAGAGTAGTCAATCCAAACGATGATAGAGAGTCGGTGTTGCTGGAAATCCGATACGGTTGCTTGGCGAAGGGAGCTCTTGAGCGAATAATCAAAAGTGGATACATATGTATCAACTAGGGTGGAACCGCGGGAGCAAAAGTCTTTCGTCCCTTGATTTGGGATGAAGGGCTTTTATTTATTTTCTTAATATTTAAGGAGGTATGAAGATGGCTACAGAAAAAACGATGGAAAAAATTGTGGCATTGGCCAAGTCGAGAGGATTTGTGTTTCCAGGATCAGAGATCTATGGTGGACTTGCAAATACATGGGATTATGGTCCATTAGGTGTTGAGTTAAAGAATAATGTGAAAAGAGCTTGGTGGAAGAAATTTATCCAGGAATCACCCTATAATGTAGGTCTTGATTCTGCTATATTAATGAATCCTCAAACATGGGTGGCATCAGGACACGTTGGGGGATTTAACGATCCTCTATTAGATTGTAAAAAGTGTAAATCTCGATTTAGAGCAGATAAGCTTATTGAAGATTATTTAACGAACCTGGGAGAAGATGCCGCTGGAATTGATGGATGGGGCAATGAGAAGATGCAAGAATTTATCAAGGATAAGAATATCAAATGTCCAGAATGTGGCGCTCTAGACTATACAGGAATCAGACAGTTTAACCTCATGTTTAAGACCTTTCAAGGGGTAACGGAGGATTCGAAAGCCGAAATATTTTTAAGACCTGAGACAGCTCAAGGTATATTTGTAAACTTTAAAAACGTTTTAAGGACCTCAAGGAAAAAAGTGCCTTTCGGTATTGGTCAAATTGGAAAATCTTTTAGAAATGAGATCACTCCTGGTAATTTTACATTTAGGACCCGTGAGTTTGAGCAAATGGAGTTAGAATTCTTCTGTAAGCCTGGTGAAGATCTAGAATGGTTTGATTATTGGAAGAATTTCTGTAAGAATTGGCTTCTCAACCTTAATATGAATCCAGAAAATATTCGGTTGAGAGATCATGAGAAAGAAGAGCTATCCCACTATAGCAATGCCACGACAGACTTTGAATATAAGTTTCCATTTGGTTGGGGAGAACTATGGGGTATTGCCGATCGTACAGATTTCGATTTAAAGCAGCATAGTGAGCATTCAGGGGTGGATATGACGTATCAAGATCCTGTTACCAATGAAAAGTATACGCCATATTGCATCGAACCATCTCTAGGTGCCGACAGGGTTACTTTAGCATTTTTAATCGATGCCTATGAAGAAGAAACCTTGGAGGATGGCAGTGATCGTGTCGTATTGAAGTTTCATCCAGCCTTGGCACCTTTTAAGGCAGCGATTTTCCCATTAACAAAAAAGCTTAGTGAAGGAGCTACTGAACTGTTTCAGCAGTTATCTAAGAAATTTATGGTTGATTATGATGAGGCAGGCAGTATTGGCAAGCGGTATAGAAGACATGATGAGATTGGAACACCATTCTGCATCACTTATGATTTTGATTCCGTAGAGGATCATTCCGTTACAGTGCGAGATCGCGACAAAATGACCCAGGAAAGAGTGAAAATTAGTGATCTAGAGAAGTACATTGAAGAAAGAATGATGTTCTAGTAAGAAAACATAATAGATTAAAAGTCATTACAGAAAATAGATATAGTAAGGGTACTTACTATATCTATTTTTAAATTGCTAGAAAAAATAAAAAATCTATATTAATTTGTGTGGAAATTTGCTAAAATAAAATATATAATATAGCATAAAGGGAAATAGTATATCACATTTATTGAATTTTTATTATAGGGGTGATTGTCATAGAGCTCTCAGAAAGACAACTGAAGATTATTGAAATCGTAAAGGAAAATGAACCGATTACCAGTGAACAGATTGCGCAATTTTTAAAGGTTACAAGGGCTACACTTAGACCTGATTTAGCAATTCTAACCATGTCAGGTATGTTAGATGCGAGACCTAAGGTAGGTTACCTTTATTCGGGAAACAACACTGTTAGTATTATTTCAGAGCATGTGAAGAGAACGAAAGTTAGTGAGATTAAATCCATGCCTGTGGTGGTAGATGAGCAAACAACCTTGTATGATGCCCTCGTATCACTGTTTTTAGAAGATGTAGGATCTATTTATGTTCTTTCCCATGGATATCTAGCAGGGGTTATTTCAAGGAAAGATTTTCTAAAAAATATAATGGGTGGTACCGATATTCATAAGATGCCGGTAGGACTTATTATGACTAGAATGCCCAATATCGTGACGACATATCCTCACGAAACAGCCTTGGAAGCTGCAATCAAAATCATTGAACACGAGGTAGATAGCCTTCCTGTAGTAGAAAAATTTGAGGAAAAAGGCAAGGAGTATTTTAAAGTCGTTGGGAAGGTATCAAAGACCAATATTACCAGACTGTTTGTGGAATTAGGCAGACAAAAATAGATTGGAGGCATATAAAAAATATGAATACTAAACTTGTGGTATATGTTATTTCAGATTCTATTGGTGAAACCGCTGAGCAGGTAATTAAGGCAGCTATCAGCCAATTTGATTGCGGAGATTGTGAAATCAGAAGATTTCCTTACATATCAGAAGAAGAACAGATACGAGAAATTATCAATGAAGCAACTCATGAGAAAAATTGTATGATCATATTTACCATGGTGATTCCAAGGTTAAGAAAGCTTTTAACTGAAAGTGCCCAATATCATCAAATTCAAGCAGTGGATATTATGACACCAATCATAAGTTCCCTCCAGCAAATTCTAAAGGCTGAGCCCAAAAGCGAACCTGGACTGATACGAAAATTGGATGAAAAGTATTTTAAGAAGGTTGAGGCTATAGAGTTTGCAGTAAAATATGATGATGGCAAAGATCCAAGAGGACTTAAAAAAGCAGATATTGTATTGATTGGTATTTCAAGAACGTCTAAGACACCATTAAGCATGTATTTAGCCCATAAGAATATCAAGGTAGCTAATGTACCTTTGGTACCAGAGGTACCTGTACCAGATGAAATATTTGAGGTACCACCTAAAAAGATAATTGGACTAACTACAGATCCTATCAAGCTTAATGAAATTCGTCAGGAGAGGTTAAGAGCCTTAGGATTAAGCAATGAAGCGAATTATGCCAGCATGGAGAGAATTCTAGAAGAACTTGATTATGCTGAGGGACTTATGAAAAAGCTAGGATGTCCAATTATTGATGTATCTACAAAGGCTGTTGAAGAAAGTGCAAATATTATCATGGATATCATGAAACAAAATTTGAGTTTTAGATAGTAGAATAAGCTGTTAGAGGAGATGTGGAAATGGAAAAAAGGTTTATTTATGCATTTGAAGATGGAAATAAAGATATGAAGTCACTATTAGGAGGAAAAGGGGCAAATCTTGCTGAAATGACAAAGATAGGATTGCCTGTTCCTCCAGGGTTTACGGTAAGCACGGAAGCTTGCAATGCATATTATAAGAATGATAAGAAAATAGATGATGAGATAATAAACGAATTATTTGATCATTTAGAAATGTTAGAAAATAAGATCGGTAAGAAATTCGGGTCTAATGAGCATCCTTTATTGGTATCTGTACGATCTGGTTCTGTGTTTTCAATGCCTGGAATGATGGATACAATCCTAAACCTTGGCTTGAATGATGAAACAGTGGTTGCTTTATCAATTGCAACAGGCAATGAAAGATTCGCTTATGATAGTTATCGTCGATTTATCCAAATGTTCAGCGATGTAGTTTTAAATATCCCTAAATACAAGTTTGAGCACATTCTGGATAAGGAAAAAGATATGCACCATCTCGTGATGGATACAGAACTGACTGTTCAAAACCTTAAAAATATTATCCAAGACTATAAGGAACTGGTTAAAAAAGAATGGCGAAAGGATTTTCCACAGGAGCCTAAAGAACAGCTTCTGATGGCGGTTAAAGCTGTTTTTGATTCTTGGAATAACCCAAGAGCTATGGTTTATAGAGAATTGCACGAGATCCCTCATCATTTGGGCACAGCAGTAAACATTCAATCCATGGTATTTGGAAATATGGGGAATACTTCGGGTACAGGGGTAGCATTTACACGGAATCCTTCTACAGGCGAAAATAAGCTATTCGGAGAGTTTTTAATGAATGCCCAGGGAGAGGACGTGGTTGCTGGTATTCGTACACCACAATCCATTGCTCATCTGAAAAATGTTATGCCAGAAGCTTATGATCAATTTGTTTCCGTGGCGAATCTGTTAGAAAATCACTATAAAGATATGCAGGATATTGAGTTCACCATCGAAAATAGCAAGCTATATTTGCTTCAGACAAGAAATGGGAAACGAACTGCTACTGCTGCAATCAACATTGCGGTGGAAATGGTGGAAGAAGGAATTATAGATCGCAATACCGCTTTAATGAGGATAGAACCGATGCAGTTAGATCAGCTCTTGCATCCAACTTTTGAAGAAAAAGCTCTGAATGAAGTTGAAAAAATCGCCCAGGGATTGCCTGCTTCACCAGGTGCAGCTACTGGAAGAGTATATTTTAATGCCCATGATGTGGTAAAAGCAGTTGGTGAGGGTGAAAAGGCGATTTTGGTCAGACAAGAAACCTCACCAGAGGATATTGAGGGCATGGTCGCATGTGAAGGTATTCTAACCGCCCGAGGAGGCATGACCTCCCATGCTGCCGTTGTAGCTAGAGGGATGGGAAAATGTTGTGTTGCTGGCTGTGGAGAGATAAAAGTAGATGAAACAAGCAAAATGTTCAAAGTAGATGGGGCTGTGTATAAGGAAGGAGACTTTATCTCCTTAGATGGTAACACAGGAAATGTATATAAAGGAAGCATACCTACAAAAGAGCCAGAACTATCAGGAAATTTTGGAAAACTCATGGAATGGGCAGACCAAGTAAGAACATTGAAAATCAGAACCAATGCAGATACACCAAGAGATGCTGTCACAGCAGTGAAATTCGGAGCTGAAGGAATCGGGTTATGTAGAACGGAGCATATGTTTTTTGAGGAGGAAAGAATTCCAGCAGTACGGCAGATGATCGTAGCAAAAAATCAAGAAGAGCGAATGGTCGCATTGGATAAATTGCTTCCATATCAAAAAGAAGATTTCGTAGGTATTTTTACAGCTATGGGTGAGCGACCTGTTACGGTGAGACTTCTAGATCCTCCACTTCATGAGTTCTTACCTCATAGCGATGAAGATATACGAATGCTTGCTGAACAAATCCATATGGACATGAAAACACTGAAAGAAACGGTGGAGGAACTAAAAGAGTTTAATCCTATGCTAGGGCATAGAGGGTGTAGATTGGCCATCACTTATCCCGAGATTTATGAGATGCAAGTCAAAGCGATTATCATGGCAGCTATCGAGGTAAAGAAAGAGAAAAATATAGATGTCGAGCCTGAAATCATGGTTCCTTTGATAGGACATGAAAAGGAACTAGGAATCATTAAGGAGCTAATTGTAGCGACAGCAAATAAAATCATTGAGGCCAGTGATGTGCAGATAACATATATGATTGGTACAATGATCGAAGTGCCAAGGGCTGCGCTAACTGCCGATGAAATAGCGGTCCATGCAGAGTTTTTCTCCTTTGGTACCAATGATTTAACTCAAATGACTTACGCGTTTTCAAGGGATGATTCAGGAAAGTTCATTGGAGAATATAGAAAGAAGGAAATATTCGAAAAAGATCCATTCCAACGATTAGATCAGGTGGGTGTAGGAAAACTAATGAAGATCGCCCTTGAGCTGGGAAAAGCAGCTAGACCTGATATAAAATTGGGGATCTGCGGGGAACATGGGGGAGATCCAGACTCTATTGATTTTTGTCATCGTATTGGATTACATTATGTTTCCTGTTCGCCTTACCGCGTACCAATTGCCAGATTAGCAGCTGCCAGGGCAGCTGTTATCAAAATAGACCAATAAAAATAGAGTTTATAAATTATAAATTCAACTTTAGAAACGTTGAAAAACAAAGGTTATATAGGAAGTGTACAAAATGATGTATAGGTATTGTCTATCGACAATTCGATAGGCAATACTTATTTTTTTATAGTTTTTAGCATTTTCGGAACAAAAAACATTGATAAAAGTATGTATTATGGAACACATTTGATGCAATTATGGAACAATGTTCGAATTATTATAATAATAAGATTTCATTCTATTGTTTACAAGGTGATGATTCTTGGGCAGGAATTGACTCCAAGATAAGAGGCAATCGCCAGAATACAGCAGTAACTGAGGCGTTGATAGATGAAATATGTAGGATAAGCCCATCAAAACCTTATGATGAGCTAAAAAGAGATTTTGATGAGATGTCAAAGACATATGCTCAAGTCAGAAGCGGCGCTTCTGAAATCTCAACCAGTATAGAACAGATTGGAAATAAAATTAATGAAGACACTATTATTAGAGTGTTAGTTGAGGTAATTGAAAAGCCGGATTTAACAGACTGAGAGAGATTTATCATGGAAGCAATTATAGGTGGTAAACAAGTATTTTATGAAGAGGTAAGTAACAACTTTAATAATGAAGATACTACTTCGTGTCCTTATTGTCTACAGCCAGTTACTTCGGAATATAAAAGTGCATTAATTGCTAGCATTCATAAAGTATTGAGCAAAGTCGTAGACCTGCACAAATCAAAATTGAAAGCACTCAAAATGAACAAGATTAATTTTGATAAGAACATTTATAGAACGCTAAACAAAAATGTGGTTGATAAATGTGATACATTGGTGATTAACATAAATCTGGATATTGAGTTATATAATTCGCTTATTGATAGGAAATTTGATAATGTGTATACACCAATTCATCAAGAAATCTTGGGAATTTCAGAAAGGATAGCTGTTGCAAATATAGCCTTAGGTGAACTTGAAACTTTAAGAAAAACTCATAATGAAGCAATATTACAAAAAGACAAAATCTTCAATTCTTTAATTAAGCTGAATAAGGAACTATTTAGATATGTAATTGAAGAGAACCATAATCAGTATATTTTACTAAAGAAACAAAAATTAGAGGTAGAAATCTTGCTATCATCCCTAGCTACTGAAAAGCAAAAAATTCAAAGCGAGTTAAATCAGCTACTTCAGCAAAAGAAAAGTATAAAAATTGCAGTTGAACACATCAATAAAGGTATACAATACGTTTTCTTTTCTCCAAATAGGTTCGAATTACGAGCTGAAGATGATGAATATAAGCTTTATTCTAATGGGTATCCGGTGAAGCCTTCAGATATATCCTGTGGTGAAAGGAATATCATTGCGCTTTGCTATTTCTTCACTCAGATGATGGACAATCTAGATGAGGTTGATATGTATACAAGAGAGAGCCTCTTAGTAATAGATGACCCAGTATCGAGCTTGGATTTTGAAAATCGAATTGGAATATTGTCGTATTTAAAATCGCAAGTTTTAAGAATTATGTTCGGAAATAGGCATAGTAAATTGATATTATTTACACATGATTTAAGTTCGTTCTTTGACATTGAAAAAATGGCTGAAGAAATAAAAGAATCGTGTGAAAAGAAATATGGAAAGCACTCAACAGATTTTCACCTTCATGAGCTTCAAAACAAAGCGTTGAAAGATTTTAGATATAAAAAGCGCAATGAATATACACTTTTACTGGAGAGTATTTATCGATATGGCGTAGAAGAAACTGCTGAGGATGAAATTGTCATAGTAATAAGACTTCTAAACAAAAAAGCATGTTGAAGCTCATCTGTGCGGAGTCCCAAATTCAATACAGAAAATTGATGAGTGGTGCCAGAATATCCTGGGAAGTTAATGAAATAAGCTGGTCGTTATAATAGTTAGTCAGACTGATTTTAAGAATATCTTTCAGATAAAGTATTACTGATTATAAGAAGTGTTCCATAATAGTGGAAAATAGTGATTGGTCTATTTTGATAGCAGCTGCCCAGGCCGCCATTATCCAAAAAGACCAATCGAAGTAAGGCTAAAAACAGCATGGCTGAAATTGCAAAAACCTTATGTACCAAGGGCTTGAGAAGTTCTATATAAAATGAAAGATGGGTACTGTTTCTTAGTGATTTTTAAGAGACAGTACCCTTTCTTTTTATATAAATGTAAAGGAAACTTGACAAAGTGTGATAAAGCCTTTACAATAGATGTAAAGGTGCCTTGTCATAAGAAGAGGTGGTTAAATGGAAAATAAAGTTGAAGAGATTAGAAAGCTTCTAGGACTTAATCAAGAGGATTTGGCGAAGGCTCTTAAAGTTTCAAGACAAACAATTAGCTCAATAGAAACTGGGAAATATAACCCTTCATTGGAATTAGCCTTCGCAATTTCAGACTACTTTAAAAAATCGATTGAGGAAGTTTTTGTTTATGAAGGGAGAAGGAAAAATGAAAAAAAGTAATTTGTATGTAGGGCTGATATCCCTGTTTATAGGAATAGTTTTCCTGGTTATTGCATTGAATTTCGAGTCTAGTTTAGAAAGTTTATTATTTGGGTTTTCAGGGTCAGGAATTGGCGGTGGAGCAGTTGTTTTGTGGAAATATTATTATTGGACGAGACCGGAAAACAAAGACAGATATCAAGAAAAATTTGAGAATGCGAACATTGAATTACATGACGAAAGGAAAACTATTTTGCGGGATAAATCTGGAAGGTATGCATATATTATCGGGTTGATAGTACTATTTGTTTCTATTGTAATCTTTTCTATAATAGGCAGTCTTAATATAATAGAAAATTCAGAACTGATAATAACATATTTAGCTGGATTTTTGTTATTCCAATATATCATAGGAATTTTAATTTTTAACCATCTGAATAAGAAATACTAAGCAGACCGTAAAGAGTGTTCCATAATAGTGAAAATTAAGATTGGTCTATTTTGATAGCAGCAGCAAGAGCAGCCGTTATCAATAAGTAATAGTAAGCATCATGATAGAGGCACGGCATTGAGCTGTGCCTCTTCATTATCATAAATAACAATCCTCATACTCCTGAATAAATTTATCTTTACCGCGGGAACGATTTTCCATTTTACGGAACTTTTCGATAAAGTAGGACTCATCTCCATCCTGGCGCATGAATCTTCGTATCTCTTTATATAACTTCTCAGGAAAAATTAGAAATGCAAGAATTGCCTTTTTTTCATCTAAGCTTAGCGAATTCCGCTGATCATATGCATCAAGAATATATCTAGCAATAGAGAAGTCCCAGTTGGTATTGTTTCTATGCATAACTCGTCTAAGTAAGCTTGAAAGATCATGGAGTGGAATATCTAATTTGGAACGATCAAAATCGATCATAAACACCTTTTCCCCGTGGATATACAGGTTCTTATTTACATAATCTAGATGACAGTAGCGGTTTTCAACCACAGCTTTTTTCAATAGGTGCTGAAAATCGATCTCTTCTAGTAAATTTATAGATTTTTGAGCCATGGTATATTCGAGATCAAGGACTGATAAAAGCGGCTCATGGACGGCGTTAAACTGATAGTCATTGTAGATGCGGTCTTTGGACTTGATTAATTTATTGGTCTTGTTTATGAAATCTGTTTGCCAATTAAAATAGTTATATCGGTTTTTTGTACGTGGTAGATAATGAAATGCATTACCTTTTAAATGAAATTCAGCCAGATTTTCCGAGATGAGTCTTAAATCGTTTTTGCGATCATAACTACATCGGACACCATCGATCCAAGTCATCAAAAAAAATAAAACATGATCATGGGATACAAAGGATTCTTGTTGCTTTGTAAGGACAATCTCAGGGACGTGAAGGCCTTTACTTTTTAAGTATTGCATTAAATACAATACAAATTCTAAATCGTGTACTGAATAATAAACTTTCTTTAAGCAATAATCTAAATGGGGAGTTGTTACTCTGTAAATAGCTCTTTCTTTTTCTGAATTTTTTATTTTTATGATCTCGACGCTTTTAACTTCTAAGTCATAATGGGAAAGAATATGATTTGTAATGAACTCTAAATTGGATAGATCAAACTTTGTTATGGCTGACACGATATCACCTTCCTATGGAGCAAATTTTATGGAATATATGAGGACGAGATAATTCATCGAAAAAATGTTCGATGCCATGAAGGAATAATATGAGTACTGTGGTATATATATATTATGTTATAAAATATTTATTAACAAAAAGTGAGGTAGAACGATGAGATTTAGAGAGATCACTGAAAGGTTTGAAGAAGAAAGACTTTCACAATTTGCATCTAAATCTAGTAATACCAAGGGAAGACTTATTGAAGAGGAAAAATGCTCTATACGAACGGAATATCAGCGAGATCGAGATAGGATCTTGCATTCGAAAGCATTTAGAAGGTTGAAGCATAAAACTCAAGTGTTTTTGTCTCCTGAAGGTGATCATTATCGCACGAGATTAACCCATACATTAGAAGTTGCGCAGATCTCTCGTACCATCGCACGGGCGCTGCTATTAAATGAAGATCTAGCAGAGGCAATTTCCTTGGGACATGATTTGGGCCATACTCCTTTCGGTCATAGCGGGGAAAAAATATTAGATAAAATACATCCCGATGGATTTAAACATAATGAACAAAGCCTAAGAGTTATTGATTGCATTGAAAAGGGAAAACATGGTTGGGGATTAAATTTGACGTTTGAGGTTCGCGATGGTATACGAAATCATACTGGAGATATAGATCCAGCTACCCTTGAAGGACAGATTGTAAGACTAAGCGATCGGATTGCTTATATTAACCATGATATAGATGATGCAATTCGAGGTAATGTACTTACGAGTGCTAGATTACCTAAGGATTGTATAGAAAATTTGGGAGAGAATCACAGTCAGAGAATAAACAACATGATTATGGATGTGATCTATCATAGTTTTGAGAAACCAAGGATCGATATGAGCGAAAAAACCCTTTATTATACAAATAAATTGAGACAGTTTATGTTCGAAAACGTATATTTAAGCCAAAAAGCGAAAAAAGAAGAAGAAAAGGCCCAGTACATTATCCAGCAATTGTATAATTATTTCATAGCTCATCCAGAGACAATACCTTTAGAGCTTCAAGAAAGAATGGAAAACAATAATATCAATGAGATTGTAAAGGATTATATTGCAGGGATGACGGATAGATATGTAATTAATCGATATATGGAGATTTATGTACCGGAAGTGTGGAAGTAAGGTTTCTGAAAATTTCGGATTTGCGTTTTGGTCAAGGAATAGAAGGAATATGGATGATATGTGTCGAATTATGAAGTTCGCCATTGGATAGGATGGTAAAATTTAATGATAATCTATGTGGATGCTGATGCATGTGCTGTTAAGAAAGAAACGGTTCAGATAGCACGAAAATATAATATTGAAGTTGTCATGGTTGCAAGCATATGCCATATTACAAAAGAAGACGGGTATTCAAGATACCTTATTGTGGACAGTGGGGATCAATCTGTCGACATGACCATTGTGAATAGAGTGAATAAAAATGATGTGGTCATTACCGATGACTATGGACTTGCTTCGATGGTTTTGATGAAAAGAGCATTTTGCATATCGAGTCGAGGTTTGATTTATAATCTTGAAAATATTGACCGATTAATGATGCAAAGATACATTGGACAACAGATTCGGAAGGGCGGAGGAAGAGTAAAAGGACCTTCTAAGCATGGAAAGGAAGATGATCTCCACTTTATTCAGGGTCTGGACAAACTTATATATGAGGCACAATATAATCCCTTCGAATAGATCGAATGAAAAATTTCTTTATAGAAGGAAATTTTGCATGAATGGAGAAACAATACTATAAGGATTATATAGGTGATGAAAATGAGCATACATTTAAATGAAGATATAATCGAAGAAATTAGAAGCCGAAATGAGATCGTGGATGTCATTTCCAGATACATTCAGTTGAACAAAAGCGGGAGAAATCATAAAGGATTGTGTCCCTTTCACCATGAGAAAACACCTTCCTTTATGGTATCTGAAGAGAAACAATTATATCATTGTTTTGGATGTGGAGAAGCTGGTAATGTCATTAATTTTGTTATGAAAGTTGAAAACCTAGATTTTATCGATGCTGTAACCTTGATGGGACAATGGGTAGGAATTCATGTTGAGGAAATATCATCTACAAAGCAGGAAAAAGAAGAAATAAGTAGAAAAAATAAAATATATGAAATCAATAGGGAAGCAGCACTATTTTATTACAGAAATTTGTCGAAAGAAAAGAATTCCGGATTTGCCTATTTTAGGAAAAGAGGTTTGCAGGAAAATATTATAAAGAAGTTTGGCCTAGGGTATGCAGAAGATCAATGGGAAGCATTGAATATGTATTTACTAAAAAAGGGCTATGATCAAGAACTAATTTATCAGGCAGGTTTGGTTTTAGAAAGAAAATCAAAAGATGGTTTTTATGATCGATTTAGAAATCGAGTCATCTTTCCCATTATTAATACTACGGGAAATGTTCTTGGTTTTGGTGGAAGAGCATTGGATGATAGTTTGCCCAAATATCTAAATTCTCCAGAGACACCTGTATTTAACAAGGGAAACAATCTTTTTGGTTTAAATTTAGCCAAAAAGGAAATAGGAAAAGATAAACGTATTATCGTTGTAGAAGGATATATGGACGTAATTTCCCTTTATCAGCACGATATCAAAAATGTAGTGGCTTCTTTAGGAACTGCATTGACGAGGAGCCAGGGAGAACTTTTAAAACGCTATAGTGATGAAATTATCATCGCATATGATTCTGATGCTGCTGGTCAAAAGGCCACATTAAGAGGACTTGATGTATTAGGCGAGCTAGATTGCAAAGTAAGGGTTGTTCGATTGACAGAAGCAAAGGATCCCGATGATTTTATTAAACAAAAAGGAAAAGATGCTTTTTTAAAGGAAGTTGAAGGAGCATTACCTTTAATAGATTATAAAATCCTGTTGGCAAAAATGGAAAATAACCTCTCAGCAACTGACGGAAAAGTTAAGTTTGTTAAGGCTGTGGCGGAGTTATTAAAGCAAGTAAAAAGTCCCGTGGAGGTAGATGCCTATATAAAGAAAGTTGCAATGGAATCACAGATTTCAGAGGAGGCTATAAAAAGGGAAATATTTGGTAATAATGTCTATAATCCATCGAGTCCTATACAGAAATCTATTCAAAATAGAGATAAGTATAGAAGTAAGCCTGATAGGTATACTAATAAGTATAATGTGCAGTCTGTTCAACCTGCTCAAAAGCAAGGATATCTAGAGGCCGAGAGAAGTCTTCTAAAATTGATGATACAAAATAGGGAAACTTACTCAAAAATAAAAATAGCCATTGGATATGAAGATTTTACAGATTCCACAAACAAGAAAATTGCAAAGGTTATCTATGAGTTATATAGCGTTCAAGAACAAAATGTTGATATGGATATGCTGCTAAATCATTTAGATATCGAAGAGATTAAAACATTGGGAGATATTCATCAAGTTGTTATTTCAGAAGATCATTTGGAGAAAGCTCTGATGGATTTCATAAATACAATTCATAATCATAGATTGAAAGAAGAAAAAAGAAGCATAGAGATGGAATTAAGCAAATTAGAAAAGAAAGAAAATAAATCTCAAGAGGAAATAGTGAGGATCAGGGAATTATGTACAGATTTGGAGAAAATTTTAAAGGAATTAAAGAAGCTGTAACGTTTGGGGAAGGAGGGAAGCACAATGAGCAAAAACATAGATAACAATATAGAAACGGTTAAGGATTTAATTGACAAAGGCAAAAAAAGAGGTATGCTAACCTATAATGAAATCATGGATACATTGGAAGAAATTGATTTAGATAAAGAACAAGTTGAAGAAGTTTATGATAACTTGGCTTCAATGGGGATCGATATTGTGGGAGAGCAAGATCCAGAAATCGAAATAGAAGATATTCCAGAAACAGAAGAAATTGTAGACCTAGACCTCTCTATCCCAAAGGGAATTAATATAGATGATCCAGTAAGAATGTATCTTAAAGAGATCGGAAAGGTTCCTCTGCTTTCTGCTGAAGAAGAAATTGAACTGGCAAAGAAGATGGAACAGGGAGATGAGGAAGCAAAGCGCAGGCTGTGTGAAGCGAATCTTCGTCTTGTCGTAAGTATTGCGAAGAGATATGTAGGTAGAGGAATGCTATTTTTAGATTTGATTCAGGAAGGAAACCTAGGACTGATTAAAGCAGTAGAAAAGTTTGATTTCAGAAAAGGGTTTAAATTTAGTACTTATGCTACTTGGTGGATTAGACAGGCCATTACAAGAGCCATTGCAGACCAGGCAAGAACTATCAGAATACCAGTGCATATGGTAGAAACGATAAATAAACTAATTAGGGTTTCAAGACAACTCTTACAAGAACTTGGCAGGGAGCCAAGACCTGAGGAGATTGCGAAGGAAATGGATCTTCCTGTTGAAAAGGTAAGAGAGATTCTAAAGATTTCTCAAGAGCCAGTGTCTTTAGAAACACCTATTTGGGAAGAGGAAGATAGTCATTTAGGAGACTTTATACCTGATGATGATGCGCCAGCTCCTGCAGAGGCAGCAGCCTTCTCCATGTTAAAGGAACAACTAATAGAAGTGTTGGATACATTGACACCTAGGGAACAAAAGGTTTTACGACTAAGATTTGGATTGGATGATGGTCGTGCAAGAACCTTGGAAGAAGTAGGCAAGAAATTTGATGTTACTAGGGAAAGAATAAGGCAGATTGAAGCGAAGGCACTAAGGAAGCTTCGACATCCAAGTAGAAGTAAGAAACTAAAGGATTATCTAGAATAAAGATTCGCTTACTTAAGCGAATCTTTATAATTGATGGAAATACGAAGATTTACCTGTGAGAACAATACAATTTAGATATGGGCCGCTTTCTAGGGTAAGGAAAACTACCAATACTGCTTTTGTTTTCCATACTCTATTTTCTTTTCTTTGGTAGCGTCACTTTCATTGGCATCCAATTGATCTTGAAGACAGTTCATGAATTGATCTGCTTCTTCTTCCCATTCAGTTGTTGTTCCACCCCATTTGAACCCGATAAAATTTCGAGTAGGAGCTGTGTCGCGAGAATGTTGCGTTTTCTTTTCATTCATGAAAAACACCTCCTAGCGTTATTTTTTGTTGAAAGAAAGAAATTATCATGAGAATTTTTGGAGAAAGGATGTCAGTGATCATGAACACAATTCTTTTCGATTTAGATGGAACCTTACTACCGATTGATATGGAGCGGTTTTTGGGACAATACCTTGATACTCTCTCTAAAAAGTGTGTCTATATAGCAGAAGAAAACTTATTCAAGAAAGCGCTTTTGCAATCTACAGAATATATGGTTGGAAATAAAGACTCCAATAAAACCAATGAAGAGGTGTTTATGGAGGACTTTTGTCCTAGAATCCAAAAAACGCTAGATGAGATTGCTCCTATCCTAGATGAATTTTATAGAATAGAGTTTAAGGAATTAAAAAGCACTACCCAAGCGTTACATGCAATGAAGGAAATGATTCATTTGCTTAAGGAAAAAGGCTATACCCTAGTTGTGGCAACGAATCCTTTGTTTCCGCGGCAAGCAATTCTCCATCGTATTCATTGGGCAGGCCTTGACCCCGAAGATTTTGATCTAATCACAGATTATGAGACCATGCATTTTTGTAAACCCCATATAGAATTCTATGAAGAGATACTTTCGAAGATCGATAAAGGTCCAGAAGAATGTCTGATGATAGGAAATGATGTTCAAGAGGATTTAATAGCCGCCCAGCTAGGAATGAAAACTTTTTTAGTTGAGGATAATATCATCAATAGAAGTAATATGGAAATTATTGCAGATTATAAAGGAAGCTACGCAGATTTATTTCATTTTGTAGAAAGTTTGCCAAATCTACATAGGGAATCGTGAAAAAGATATGATATAATAAATAATATAGCGAGGGATTTTATGAAGTTAACACCAAGGCTTTTAACAATTGCTAAGCTTATACCTCAGAATACTGTTGTAGCAGATATTGGAACGGACCACGCATATATACCAGTGTATTTAATTAAAAATAAAATTGCCAAAAGAGTTATCGCCGCAGATGTAAATAATGGTCCACTGCAAAGTGCACAAAAGAATATCGCTTTGCATCATATGGAGAATTATATTGAAACGAGGCTGGGAAATGGATTGGAGATTTTACATCCCGGTGAAGTAGATACCGTTATTATTGCTGGCATGGGAGGATTGCTGATTAGAGATATTTTGACTGCTCATCCAGCGATTACTTCATCTATAGATACCTTTGTCCTTCAGCCCATGGTCGCCCAGGATGATTTAAGACGATGGCTTCTAAATAATGGTTTCATGATTGTGAATGAAGGTCTTGTAAAAGAAGATCATCGAATCTATGAGGTCATGGTTGTAAAAAAAGGAATACAATCTGTTATAGATGATATTTATTATGAGCTTGGAGAAAAGCTTATTGAAAATAATGATCCGCTCTTGATTGAGTTTATCCGTAAGCATCTAAAGAAGTATAATGAAATTCTTAGTCAACTTGCTGGACAAAACAGTGAGATTGCTAATGAAAAACGAAACATGTGTCTTCAAAAGGTTGAAAAACTGGAAGAGGTGTTGTCATGCCTGAACAATGTAAAACAGTCATAAACTTAATAGAGAGACTTGCCCCTACTTACTTGGCAGAATCATGGGACAATGTAGGTCTGCAAATAGGCGGTACTGATAAAGATGTACATAAGGTTATGGTTTGCTTAGAAGTGACGGAGGCTGTAATTGATGAGGCTATTGAAAAAGGGGTGGATATGATTGTTTCCCATCATCCTTTGATTTTTAAGCCAATAAAGTCAATCTGTACTCGTGATCCTATCGGCCGAATGCTTTATAGGTTGATTCAGCATGATATAGTTCTTTACTGTGCCCATACAAATTTAGATGTAGCTGCAGGCGGAACCAATGATGTTGTTGCTCAAGCATTGAATCTAGAAGGGGTGGAATTATTAAAGAAATCATATGATGAGATCTTTTACAAGCTAGTGGTATTTGTACCAGAAACCCATATTGAGGTGGTACGGGCATCCATCTGCGAGGCAGGAGGCGGTCATATAGGTGATTATAGTCATTGTACCTACCAAACCTTGGGTACAGGTACTTTTATACCTCTGGAAGGGAGCAACCCTTATATAGGTGTAGAAAATAAGCTTGAAAAAGTGTCAGAATATCGACTAGAAACAATTATAAATCAAAAAGATTTGAAGACTGTCATTCAAAAGATGAAAGAGGCTCATCCCTATGAGGAAGTAGCTTACGATATATTTTCTCTAACCAATGAAATAGAATCCTTTGGTATGGGAAGGCAGGGCATGTTGAAGGAAAGAATAAAACTGTCTTTGCTTTGTGATGAATTGAAATTGAAACTAGGGTTAGATCATATCAAAGTAGTTGGCGATGTCAATCAGTGGGTTCAAAAGATTGCTCTATGCACAGGGAGCGGTGCTGAGTTTATTTACGATGCTTACAAAGCTGGTTGTGACTGCTTCATTACTGGAGACGTAAAGTATCATGATGCCCAGTATTCTGCACAATTGGGTATTGCTGTTATCGATGCAGGACATTTTGAAACGGAGGATTTTGCTTGTAGAACGATTGCCCTTTCTTTACAGGAAATGTCCAAACAATTAAATTATAACATTGATATATTTCCATCAACGGTATATATTAATCCATTTCAAATTCTCTAAGAATAGGTTTTTTTGCCTATTCTTTTTTATATCTACAACCAGCTTGACTGAAGATTATAAATAGGCTCATGAAAAGAAAATCTATGATGAAAGTGGGGATTTTATGAAAACAACAGAGCAATTATGGAGGTTACAAGAACTAGAGGAACAATTGACAGAGGCGAAAAAACAAAAGAAGATTCTTTCAGATGGAAAAGAAATTCAGGAAAACATCCAGGAGCATAAGAACTTAAAGAAACAGTATGAAAATATAAAGATAAGCATTGATGAAACGCAGATAGATATAAAGCGCTTAGAACAGTTGTTGGAGCAAATGAATGTAAAGAAAGAGGAAAATAGGGGTAACCTATATGGCGGAAAAATTAACGATCTGAAGCAACTAGGTATAATGTTGAAGGATCAAGAGAAGATGGAAAGTGAAGTGGCCGAAACTGAGGGAAATCTCATCAAAGCCATTGAATTATTAGAAAGCTATGAAAAGAATGGGGAAGAGATTTATAGTAATGAACGGAAATTAGGTGGGCAGATCAAGAAAATGTTAAGCGATCGGCAAAAGAATATAGAGAGTATCGAGAAAAAAATTGAGGAATTAACAAGTCAATTGGCTGAACTGAAAACTCAAATTAGCAAGAAGGATATGGACCTTTATGAATATATTAAAGCTAGAAAAAATAGACCTGTAGCGCAATTAAATGAAGATATTTGTACAGGATGCAATATGGATTTGCCTGTAATGACCCTTACATTGCTCAGAAAAGGAGAAGTTGCTACCTGTGACAATTGCGGAAGAATACTCCATAAAGGTGAATAGGGGTAGTAGCTAGGGAATAGGATTCCAGTATTTGGTCTTTGACATACCTATGCATATATGCTAAGATAGTATTTGTTCTCGAAAAACTAAATAACGAGTAAGTCAGATGGTCGCGGACGTGATTATTCACGGACGAGGAAAGTCCGAGCTCCATAGGGCAAGGTGCTGGGTAATACCCAGTGGAGGCGACTCCAAGGAAAGTGCAACAGAAATAGACCGCCAGAGAAATCTGGTAAGGATGGAAAGGTGAGGTAAGAGCTCACCAGCAACTAGGCGACTAGTTGGCTCTGTAAACCCCACCCGGAGCAAGACCAAGTAGGGACTAAAAAGCGGCTGCCCGCCGTGTCCCGTGGTAGGTCGCTTGAATCTACTGGCAACAGTAGATCTAGAAAGATGGCTGTCAAATACAGAACTCGGCTTATAGATTTACTCGTTTCTAACATGGAAAACTCCAGCTTAAAGGCTGGTGTTTTTCTTTTATATTGAGTGAAAATCTATGCTCATTATCTGTTCTAGTAAATGAAGCCTTCTGCCCCTAATCTCGAAATTATTATTTTCATAATAACATTTTTATTATTATTAAGGTAAGCTATAAATTGAGGTTTGTTCATTATAGAAAAAAATAAGTATTGTTAGGGAGTGTATCTGCTGTGTAGGAGTATTGGGTTGCTATAGAGAATATGGCTAATTATCAATAAGCCTTCATCTAGAGGATTTACGGAGGAGATACGATGTTTAAGAGGGGTAATAGAGAGTTATGATTTACAAAACAACTATATAGACATAGTAGGTCTAATAAATTGTACATATTTACGCGTATTACCCTAAAGTTAGAGTAAGAGGGAGAACATCAGAAAGTGAAAAATAGCAATATGACTGTCAGAGCTTGATGCTCCGACTTTTTTTATTTTTGATTACTGAGATTAAAATATCTGGCATTGCTAATGATAAATATATTAGAAGGAAAGAAATAAAAGCAGTATATAAGGAGTGAAGTGAGGCTATGAAGTTCTTAAATATATTATTTGTGCTTGTGATGGCAGCCACAGCAATTGGATTTATAGGTAGGGAAGATTATACGTATATATATAATATCCTTATCATAGGCATAGTTTATTTTTCTATCCTCTATATGGAATTTAAACTACATTTTAAAATAAAGAACTACATTAAAATCCTACTGATTATCACTTTCATTTTGCATACTACCTTCGGTCAGTATATAAACTTATATCAAAAGAACAACTGGTTTGATAAAGGACTACACTTGTTTGGAATCTTTGCTTTTTCCCTCTTATTCTATGCAACCATAACAGCTCTGATTAATGTTAATACCAATTCAAAGATTTATACTTTCATTGTGGTTTCATCAATAGGAATTACAGCTGGTGTATATTTTGAACTCCTCGAATTTGCCTTGGATATTTCTACTGGATCAAAGCATCAACATGGTCTAATCGATACAAATCTAGACATAATATTTAATATGATAGGCGCTTATTTAGCTGGCGTATGGGTTGTATACAGTAGAAATTCGTTACAGAATAAGATGTAATTACAATATTATTTTATTGAACTAAGTAGTTAAATTTAAAGGTCAAGGCTAAAGAATTATTTTTAATTAATCATTTATTCACAAAATGTATCTCTTACGGACATGGATTGAACTTTGAAAATTATTTAACACAACGGTCTAAAGAAACATATCATATATCGAGTGCATATAAAAAATATGCATTAAAACAAGGGGGAATATATATGTTTAGACAACCGTATCCAATGCATCATTATGGACCTATGACTAATCCTTATATGACAAATCCACATATGCTTATGATGGATCCACATCATTTTCTTATGATGGTTCGTCCTTTAGTCGAGTATGGATTGAAAGAAGCCGAATTTACAAACAAAAGACATGCAATGACTGAAGTAGCTTTGATTGCATACTTGATGGGAATGGGCTATGATATGCACAGAGCCCACAGAATTGTTGAGTCATGGGAAATTGATGAGAAGTTTCCATATGAACGTATGGAATAAATACAATATAAAAACAGGGGCATAAAATAGGCAAATTGACAAGGAGACAAATTTATCTAATATAAAATCGTCTCCTTTTATATTAAACAATGTAAATTCAAATGGTAAAAGGGTAGAATAATTCTACCCTTCCTTTCTTAAAAGCTCATTATGTTCATTTATTTTAATGTCAAGTTCCTGGCTAAGTGTCAATATTTTAGGGTCTGTCAGTGTGGGATCTTTCGAAATCAATTCATTCATAGCAGCTCTTAATTGTTCGATTTCGGAGGATATTTGATCTAAACTATCCATACCATAACTCCTTATTTCACAATATTTGGAAAATAATCATAGAAACATTATATATCTCCAAGATGTATACTTCAATACAAAATATTACAGATTTTTGGTATTCTTTCATTTTTCTTGTCAAGAATAAAGGATAATCGTACTTACTATAGAATATATGGTGTAGCGGAGCGTACCAATTAGCGGAGAGTACGAATAACAAAAGCGATTTTATGAAGATGGGAGTCTTTCATGAGTATAAGCGCGTATAAAATAGAAAAGGACTTAGAATTATTATGTATTGAAATGATTGATATCCTTGGAAAAATGAAGGATAGAGGGATCATTAGCGAAGATCAATATGATGAACACATTAAATTGAAAGTAGAGTTTCTTAATAACTATGGAGAAGTATGTAGTAAAGTAAAAGGACAGGAATAACTTCTGTCCTTTTGCTTTTATACTAAAGAAATCTGAATATAAAATGCTAATGTAAATAGATTATAATAAACGGCTTTTCCATTGGAGAGTCAAGTGCGATGGTGAATTAGCTGAAGTTAAACATACTCTAATGACAAAGAGCAGAGTTGAACTCTGCTCGTATTTACTGCGAGAAATACATATTTGCTAATGTTAGAAGGTAAGCGTATTTTATAAGAAATGTGCAGCACACAAAATCAATATATAATAATTATTGCGTTGGACAAATCTAAAAGATAGAGTCGAATTCTATTTTTCTTCTGAAGTATTAGATAATTGTTTTTTTTCATCTTTTACGTGAGTTTTAATGCTCTTCATCATAGCAATTTGGAAATTGTTCTTTTCTTGATTTTCATCAATGCTATCTAGCATATCATAAATTTCAGCTTCCAATTTTGAAATCTCAAACTTAAGAAGAGAGAGTTCTTTTCTAATTAAGTCAGATGCCTGTCCAAGTGCGAGTCTAGACTCCATGTAGTTACGAAGTACATCAGCATTTTTTAACCTATCAGTGATAGAGTCTTTCTCTTGATATTCTGAATTTTCCCTTTGCGCTTTCGCTCGTTCAACAATTTCGATCATATCAGCGATACTGCTCATATTTTCTTCTATAGCATTAGCTGCCTCGATAAGTTCTTTACTAATATCGTTATTCTCTAAGAAATCTATAATAGGTTTATCATCTTGAACTCTTTCTGGGTCGAAAGTATTTTCTTCTAGGGAATTCTTACTTTTGCTATCTGATATTTGATCTTTCACTTTTTCCATGAAATCGTCAAAATCATTTATAACATTATTTATAGATTTATCTAACTCGGATAAGAATTTTTGTTTTTGGTCAGCTAGTACAAATTTTTCTTCAATGCTCTTTTCAATTTTTTTCGCTTTATCTAGGGTTCTAAGCTTTAACTGTTGCACTCCTTCTTTACTTAACTCTAAAGCAACCGCCATGTTATTCATTCTATTTTGGATAACTTCAGCAGCTTTATTTATTGGCTGATTTTCTTGTCTCTGATGCCCTTGAGTTATCATTTGCTTGTAAGAAGAAAATGGAGTATCTGATAGACTATTAATATTCATTGGTTACTGTCCTCCCTGTCCGATATAATCTCTCAATTACTATATCGGATTTTTCCAAAAAAAGTTAACTTCAATTCGGCAAGTGATCCATAAAAAAATTAGCACTTGCATGAAGCCAAGCGTTTAATAAGTAATGGTTATCGAGGTTCTGTGTTTAAGCATTTGGCTCTTTGAAACCGTCTTTTTTACCTATGCTGCTGAATAGACCATAGTGTGTATGATTTTGAAAGGACAGATAGGATATGTCGTGTTGACAACTTTTATAAAATCATCTTTAACCAAAAAGAATGAGAAAATTACTACTTTTAAATTTAAGAAGGTAATAAATGGAATATGTAGAAATTTAATATTATGGAACGTTAATCCACAGCTGTAGGATATTAAGGCATAATTGGAGATACTTTAATAATCCAAACATATGTAGAATATCAGCTGCTACATTTCGTATTTAAGTACAATAGGGAATATGGTTTTGAATTTTCATGAAGGATGATAGCATGGAAAAGCGGGACATGATTGGTTCTTTCTTAGGGATCGCAAGCAAATGCTTTCATATCAAGGAGTGATATTTTGAGTTGTTTAAATGATGAAAAATCAATTGTTTATGGCTTATAGTTTTTAGTATAGAATACATAGTTTGATAGGACTCTCAGAAATATAATAACTATGTAAAATCATAGATCTATATTGATTCGGTAGCTTGAAGAAGAATATTACAAAAGGAGTAACCATAAATGGAGAAGTGGTTTAAGGAGAATGCTTATAACTACGAAGCGGACTATATAATCTATGAAGAACCATGGCGGCAGTCTGGATTTGCCGGACCGGAGGAACGTTGGGAAAAGTGTCGTAAACCTATTGCTGAGTTAGTTACCAAATCAGGAACTTTTTTAGACATTGGATGTGCAAATGGTTACTTATTAGAGTGTATAATGAAGTGGAAATTTGAAATAGGAATAAATATTACTCCATATGGATTGGATATTGGAGAAAAGCTTGTAGCATTAGCAAAGGAGCGTTTGTCTAGGTTTACTGACAATATGTTTATTGGCAATGCATTTTATTGGATACCTCCTATGAAGTTTGATTATGTGAGGACCGAGCTGGTTTATGTTCCAGATGAACTTAAGAAACAATACATTGAACGGCTCAAAAAGGATTTTCTTAACGAAGATGGAGCATTATTAGTTTGTGAGTACCGCCCAAGCAAAATTGATGTTCAAGATCCTTGGGTAAATGAAGTATTAAAAGACTATGGATTTAATATAAATGAGTATAAATCAGCTTTTTATGGTGGAAAAGAGTTAACTAGAGTCGCATTACTGAGGTAAGATCGGCGGCTTCATATAACAATACGTCTACATAGGTAAAAAGGTCCTCTTCACCAGAGCCAAACAGCTGAAATTCAAGATAAGAGCTGTTTAAAACATCCTGAGCATGGTGAAGGTACTGAGCATTATTTTAAAAGATAATACTGTTTTTGCTGATGATTTTCAGCCGTAGACTGTTACGAAAAGCGCCCTAATATGCTTTAGTATAGAAACATTTTATAGGTGCACTAATTTTGGGGGAGAAAATAATGTATAGTGAAATTGACAGGAAAGATGCATTAGAGAAATTAATAAAAATTTGTAGATCAATTGAGAATATTGATGGGGTGATTTTAGTAGGTTCTGGAGCTGAAGGTTTCACCGATAAATGGTCTGATATTGATTTGTCTATAGTTATTTGTCAAGAAGAGAAAACAAGACAAGTTTGGGATAAGATTAATGAAAAAATAATTTGTACTTTTGATATAATGAAAATTTTATATAATGAATATGGAGAAAATAATTTTTTATCGGCAATATTATTAAACAACTACTTAGAATTAGATATTGGAGTTTTAGCAATAAATAGATTAGTAGCAAAGAGAAAATCATGGAATGTTCTGTATGATAAATCTGGTATTATAACAAAAAAGCTGAATGATACATGGCAAGAAAGGAAGATACCTGATTTAAATGCTCGGGTTGAAAATAGTCTAAATAGTATCTGGTATCACATTAAGAATGGAGTTATGGCACTAAAAAGAAAAAAATCCTATAGAGTAATTAAAGAAATAGAAGAATTAAGAAATGAAATTATTGAGATAAGAGCATTACAGGAAAATAAAACGGCTAAGCACTTTAGAGACGTAGATGATATGGAAAAATGTTTTCTTGAAAAACTAGAAAAAACTTTCTTTAAAGAAATATCCATTGATGAATTATCAAAGACACTTATTAATTCATTCAATTTATATTTTGATTTAATAAAAGAAATAAGACAAAATTGTGAAGAAGTTATTAAATATGAAAATCAATTAAGGAAACTATTATTGGAATTGGAATTATTTAAGTAACGCCAAACTTAATTCGTAGTATTGTAAAATTAAGTAATGACTTTAGGAAATGGTAAAGAACTAGGTTGAATATTTCAGGACTAGATGCTGAATAATTGATATTTAATTAAACATATTTTTAAATAGAAAAGTAGGAGTAAGAACCTTCTAGTGTTGCATTAAGTAAAATATTTAATCTTGACCAATTTAAAACCCTCAGATTGCATGGATTATTCCATGTGATATGGGGGTTTTAGGCTT
>NZ_JACHEN010000029.1 GCF_014205875.1 Anaerosolibacter carboniphilus | reverse complement strand
TCAGGCAATACATCAGATTTTCTTCCCATAGTAAAGCTCCCCTCATATTAAACAGTAATATTATTTTAACTGTCTACTATAAGGGGAGCATATCATTACCCAATACGGTTTTGCATTCATATCATTTTATTCAAAAAATAAATCTTTCTTGGGAAATAGCCCGAATATCCCTCCTGTATGAATAAATAAAATATTTTCGTATCCTACCATTTTCCCTTTCTTAATTTCATTAACCAATCCATACATACCTTTACCCGTATAAACAGGGTCTAAAATAATCCCTTCCAATTTTGCAAGCCAGTGAATGAATTCAAGTTCTTCCACTGTACTTAGCGCATACCCTTTGCCAACATATCCATCAATTATACTAATCTCATCCTTTGAAAAGTCTATTGTCTTATCTATATAACGAAAGCTATCTTGGAGAATATCATAGATCCGATCTTTAAAATAGGAAGCATCATCACATACATTCACACCAAAAATCTTAGTTTCATGTCCCAGCAACTTGTTAGCTAAGAACATTCCACTATAAGTACCTCCAGAGCCTACAGCAAGAACAATGGCGTCAAATATGATCCCCATCTGCTTTTCCTGCTCCAGTATTTCTTCCATCCCTGTATAGTATCCAAAAGTACCGATTCCATTGGATGCTCCTTCTGGAATGATATAGGGTCTATGTCCTTGTTGAACCAGACGCGCTTTGATTTCCTCCATAATTTCCATTCTTCTCTCTTTATAATCCTCCGGGGTTATGAATTCAATATCTGCTCCTAAAAGCTTATCGAGAAAGTAATTTCCCTCTAGTGAATCATTTCCGCTGCTTCTAAGAACAAGGCAGGAACCAAGACCTAACCTAGCAGCAGCTGCAGCTGTGGCTCTCGCATGATTAGATTGTATTCCTCCACAGGTGATTAAATAGTCGCAGTTCTGCTCTAATGCCTCCTGTATTACATACTCTAGTTTTCGAATCTTGTTTCCTGAAATCTCTGATCCCGTCTGATCATCTCTTTTAATGAAAATTTGAGGTCCACCTAGTTCTTTTGACAATCTATCCAATTTTTCTATTCTAGTGGGTAAGTTTGCAAGACGGATTCTTTTAGGTATCTTGATCATCTTCTTCCTCTCCTTTTCCTCACTAAACTTATAATGTGCTTGCAGCCAAGGTAGTCAATGCCATCCTCATTTTATAAGCTTCAATCATATCATTGGCCACATACTTTACCCTGTTGGGTTCGATTAACATGACTCCCGGTATCAGCAAAGTGGCCTCAGCCATTCCACTATTTGAAAAAGCAACCTCTAGTTCAATTTTCCCTTCTATTCTACGAGGCAAAATGGATTTTAATTTCTCTGTTAGCGTTTTTTGTACATTTTCTTCCATCAGTCTATGTACTTTTTTCGGCTGAATGCATTCTGCCGTATATCTACTAACGGCACGCTTTACAATGAGTGTCTCTATTTCTGTATGAAAACTTTTTACTTGCTGAGACAAAACATCATCTCCAGAGACGAAAACCACAGGTACATTGTATTGCCCAGCTACCAGAGTATTAAACTCAAATTCGCCCACAACATTGTCATTGACTTTCACTTCTGATACAACTGATCCATAATAGCTATGGGCTAACACCCCTGAAGAATTATGTCTGGCATGGTATCCAATCAAAAGCACTGCATCGTAGGTATTATCGATTCCCTCCATCATTCCTAAAGATTTTTTGTTACCAGAAATAAGTACTACATCCTCATCTAATTCTTCAATCAATAGATTTGTCATTGGGCCATGGGCATCATTTACTAATATCGTTGCCGCCCCTGCAAGCTTTGCTCCCTTCACGGCCGCATTCACTTCATCTGTCATCAATTTTCTGGCTCTATTATAATCATATCCTTGCGGCGCCGTGTGGGAACCATTTACCACACCACTTATACCTTCAATGTCTGCAGAAATGTAAATTTTCATCATCCATCCCCCCATTTAAAATGATACCAATAAAGTCTCTATCGACCCTATTGGTATCATATCATATTTTTTATATGTTATTTATATTTTTTCTCATGCTCCAGAAGCCAGTTCTTCCTCTCAAGGCCGCCTGCATAACCGGTTAAACTTCCATTGGTTCCAATCACTCTATGACAGGGAACTACTATGGATATATTATTCTTACCATTTGCATTCCCCACTGCCCTGACTGCTTTCCTATTCCCTATCTTGATGGCCAATTCCTTATATGAAAGGATTTCTCCATAGTGAATTGTAAGCAGCTCTTTCCATACCTTTTTTTGAAAAACAGTTCCTTCTAAACTGATCTTTAAATCAAATGTTTTCCTAATCCCCTTGAAGTATTCATCTAGCTGCATAACAGTCTCTTCCAATATAAAGTTTGTTTCATTTGTAGCCTTTTCTTCATCTACAAACATAGCGGACAGAAGTGCATCTTCTGAACAAATTATTTCTACGATCCCTATTGGTGAATGATAATAGCCATAAAACTTTTTAATCATATAGCCACCTCCATATATAAAAGGTTGCATATGCTTCCCAACCTTTCCACGCCTGGGCGAACTTCTGAATCTCATGCAAAGAAGGCTTTTCATCCAGCTTTAGTATATCTTTTAAAGCATTGTGCAGACCCACATCGGCAATGGGAAAAGCACAATTCAAGTGAAAGCATTTCATAATCGTATAATCTGCAGTCCAGTTTCCAATACCTCTAATTGCTACTAGTTTTTTAACTAAATCTTCATAACCTTTTTCACACACTAATTTATTTTTGTCAAGGCTACCATTGGCAAATAATTTTGCAATGCCAATTACATATTCCGCCTTTTTTTGTGTAAATTGAAGGGCTTTTAGATCTTCAATCTCTAATTGTGCTATTTTTTCCGGAGTTGGAAAAATAAAAAAATCTTCACCGCTGTAGCTAAACTTTTCTCCATATTTCTCAACCAACTTTCTTTTCAAGGTATATGCAAATTTAAGATTTATTTGTTGTCCCATAATGGCCCAGCATATCCCTTCAAATAGATCGTTCATTTTGATCACTCTAAGTCCTCTGTACTTACTTATTAATAGACTCAGTATTTTATCATTCTTCATACTTTCAATGAATAGCGATAAATCTGTACTAAGATCGAACATATCCCAAACATATCCTGCTACCTGATCTTTAACCCACGATGTAGGAACAACATTTAAAAAAGTAATCCTCATTCTCTTACAGTGAACATTAATTTTAAATAGAACATAAGAATCTTCATACTTTAATAGTTTGTATAACCCATCATCTTTTACCTTATGGAGGCATTCAATATCTGATCGATTCAAATATACCAAGCACTCATAAAAACTAAATTCACTAGGCAGCTGCAACTCAATATATTGATTAAAATCTATCCATTCTACTTCATTCATCCCCATCGTAATTCTCCTATCATGTTCTTTTTCTATATTCCCTTGGTGTACACCCTATGTTTTCTTTAAAATTCTTATAAAAAGTAGACAAGCTTTTAAAGCCTACTTCATGGGCTATTTCAACAATAGATTTATCCTTTCCTCTTAAAAGTTCGGTTGCCTTCTTCACCCTTATTTTCATTACATATTCACTTGGTGTCATGTCATAGTATTGTTTAAATACTCTGGTTAAATTGCTCTCACTCATGCCCAGTTCTTGAGCAACGACTTTAAGTTTAAACCCTTCGCTATAATGCTGTATTAGCATTTTCTCTGTTTTTGCTATTAGCTCTTTGTTTGGCTCATATCTGGATTCATGAATATCAGGCCTGCACATTTTACAAGGCCTGAACCCTGCATTCACAGCATCTTCTGGCCTATCAAAAAATAGTGTATTCTTTTTCAACGGTGTTTTTGCTTGGCAAGAAGGTCGGCAAAAAATGCCTGTAGTTTTGACAGCATAGAAGAACTTTCCATCAAATTGTCTATCACAATTTTTCACTGCATGCCATTTGATTTCTCTAGGAATTTCATTCGTTTCTTTCACATTTTAAGCCTCCCCTGCCAGTACTTCTATCACTATTATACACTCTCACATAAATGATTTCTTCCTATATTTCACTAACCTATTCAACCCCTCTAATTTCACTCAACCCGAATCTTTTATTGTAAATAATAATAAAAGGCACTCATTCTTTGAGCGCCTTATCCTAAATTGAAATATCAATATTTCCACCTTTATGGGGAGTTATAGAATTCTCCATAACAGCTTTATTCGTTTGCTGCATCCCCTCAACCAACATACTGACAGCAGACGCATCCTGATTCATGGCCTTTTGTAGTACGGCAATGTTGAGCGCCTGTTTAACACTATATAGATTCTGTGCAGCGTAGCTACTTATATCCATCTTAACACCTCCAAATAAGTTTTACTGTAATCATTCTATAAAATGCTACAAAGACCTTTTAAATCATATGAAGTTAGTACCTTTGTCCTATAAATGTTCCTGTGTTTCTCTTTTGTCTGTGAGCATCAAATTTTAAAAAGGTTTTTTTCTCTTTCTGTTAGTCATGGTAAGTGGGATTCTATCTATCTATACACTTTTTTCCGAAATCTGTAGCATTTCAGAGACTTCTTTAACCTCAATAGGATACTTTTTGGTTAACCTATTCTTGCTGATATTAGATTTTACAATCCGCTGAATATCCAAATCCTCTACCAAAGCCCACTTTTTAAGCAAATCAAACCCTTCTGAAGGAAGCCTTTCAACAAAAACACTGATGGCATAATCCAAACCCTTCTTTAGTATCTTAAACTCTTCTTTTTTTCGTGCAGATCTATCCAACCATGCTAGTTTTTCAAGTATTTGGTCTGCTACTTTTAGGCAAAACTCTGTGTTTTCCCTGCTATTTAACATTGGCGGATGGGCAAGCGCAGCCAAAATAGCTCGCTGTTCTACTAGGGAAGCCTCTTTCATCCATTGATTAAAAATACGCCTAACACTGTTAAAATCCTTCTCTCCAATCCGTTGAAAAGCCATGGCTACTGACTCGCGAGTCCTCCATCTTTCATCACAAGCCCGTTCTTGTATCTGTTTTACGATCTTTCCCTTTTCTTCTTCGTTCACTAAACCATATAATGCACCGAGACTCAATACCGCGCAGAAAGGAAGAAACTCTCTCGGATGCCCAGCAGGTGCCTCTTCAGGGGTAATGTTCAACCACGTGAGGATATCATTCCACATATCTTGGCGAAAACCAGTCAATTCTACAGCATCAGCAAAAGCATCAGCCAATTCCAAATTTCCTCTAGGACCAGGAAGATTTGAATTCGAAATCAAGAAATCTTCCATCTCACTAATTCTGCTAGGAAGGATCATCAAAGGCTCCAACTTGTTAATATAATCCTCTCTCTTTCCCACTCTCATACCTCCGTTCGATAATTGCTGAATAGTTATAACAACATCAACATATATTTGCCAGGGGCTTCTTCAACCCATAAGTGTGATAATAATATTCTCCTTATGTTACGGCGCCCAGTACCTGCTGCTCTTTAAGTCAGTTTGTTGTAACACTCCGTTTTCTTCTTTCAAAACAAATGCATTTTCACCTTCCGGACCTGCCCATGTTAAACCTAATAAAAGACCTTCATCTGAATTTGCAAGAAATAATACCTCAAATAAACCAGGCTCATCTCCAGCATCCACTCTCCAGGTAGACAGTTTATCATACTTCGCTGGATAATCCTTGAATATCACTTGATCTCCTTCAATATAAGCGATACTTGCCAGCATATCCTCTCCTATTCTCTCAAAAACAAAAAGGCATACTTTCCCATTATCAGCAGTTTTAGAAAGCAATTTGCTGTCTACTATTTTTCTATTTTTAATAATCTCAATATTTTTGATTGTCTCAACATCTACATTTTTATATAAACTATTCTGCAAATCATTATTTTGGGTTGATTTCAACTCAAACAAGGTATCTTGATTGATAATAGCATCCTTTGCTAGAAAATATGTTTTGTTCTTGATAGCTTCTCCATCCTTTACTTCATAGATATATCCTTCCATATTGTCAAAATTATATATTGTCTGCCTCCAATTATCCTTATCGTTTGCTTCCTGTTTTTTTACAAATTCAATCTCAATGATTTCCCCATTGTTGCCTACAGCTATGTTGAATTCTTGCGGATTTTCTAATTCAGTTCCCTGTTCACTGGGTATTGTAATAATCTTTTTTCCAGATTCATTGACAAATCCATAAACATTTTCTAACTGTTTAAAATGAATTACTTCTTTGTCGACTTTTTCTATACAACCCATCAACCACATCGACATACAAATAAACAATAAGTAACGTATGATTCTTGTTCTTACCATATACAAATCACCTCGAAAATTTTATAGCGTCAGTAAAAAATCTCCCTATTAATACGTATCTATTAAAGACGCAATCTAGAAAGATTTTATAAACCAAGCTTACTGTAATATATTAACAAGTTGTATATAATTTGTAAATACATCTATCTCATACGATATTTGCTGCAACGTAAAAGAATACTATTCTCCAAATTTTGATTCTACTAAAGCTACCAATGCTTCAACAGCTTCCTTCTCATCGGATCCTCTAGCAATTATTTTAATCACATCATCTTTCTGTAGGCTTGCACTTAAAATATTCATGATAGATTTTGCATTAAAAACATTGCCTTTAAACTCTATTGTGACTTCAGAAGAAAAGGGAGTTGCTGCTTTTACCAGTAAGGATGCAGGCCTTGCATGAATTCCTGTCTGATTTAGTATCTTAATTATTTTTTCCATCTTCATTTCCTCCTTTTCACATATACAATACGCTTTCCTAGAGCATTCATTTATTTTCTATTTTGAAATGCCTGCGATATCATACGCAGGCATTTCAATCTCATTTTTTATTTATATTGGGGCAGATATTCCTTATTTTCCTTAATAATATCATCCAATACTTTCTTCGCTTTTACAGAATCTCCAATTAACGGATTAATCGTAAGCGCTTTAAGTGCAGTTCCATAATCTCCAGTCACTGCCGCTTCAACAGTAAGCTCTTCAAAAACTTTCATGATCTGAATCAGACCCCTTATGCTGGATTCTAAATGTCCAACATTAATCGGGTGGGCACCGCTTTTATCAATAAGGCAATTGCATTCAATCGCTGCCTCATCAGAGAGATCGGATATCGTTCCGTTGTTCCTGACATTTACAGTCTGAATGTTCTTTCTATCATTATAGATGCCGTCAATAACATTTAAAGCCACATCACTGTAATGAGCGCCTCCTCTTTCGGAGAGCTGAGGAGGTTTGATATTTAAATCCGGATCCTTATATAACTCAAACAGCTGTTCTTCAAGTCTTTTGACGACCTCACCTCTGGTACCTTCATTCTCAGCTTCTTCTTCTGCATGCTTCAACATGATATCTTTAAGATAGTAATATCTATGATATGGGCATGGCAAAACTCCTAAAGCATCAACCAGCTCAAACGGCCATTCCAGACCTGGTATATTTCTCATTGTAAAGCTATCGGAACGCTTAAATAGTTCAAGGGTTTCTGTTGTTTTATCAATTCCTTTTACATATACTTTTCTTCCATATACGAAATGGTTCAGACCTGCAAATTCTATAAAAACATCTGCCAAATCAACCTTATGTGCCTCGGCAGTCAGCGCTTGAATTCCATATGGTACATTGCATACGCCTACTACCTTGATATTTGTATGCTTTAAAACTGCTTCTGTCACCATGCCGGATGGATTTGTAAAGTTAATCAACCATGCAGCAGGGCACAACGCCTCCATATCTTTGCAGATATCAAGAATGACTGGTATAGTTCTTTGTGCTTTTGCAAAACCACCTGCGCCATTTGTTTCCTGCCCAAGCAAACCATATCTTAAGGGA
Organism: Anaerosolibacter carboniphilus; assembly: GCF_014205875.1. GTDB lineage: Bacteria > Bacillota > Clostridia > Peptostreptococcales > Thermotaleaceae > Anaerosolibacter > Anaerosolibacter carboniphilus. The sequence continues at coordinate 57,616 of NZ_JACHEN010000029.1, read as the reverse complement.
ATTTTTTCATCTCTAATTCTTGCATCCAACAATCCGACTCTGAATTGTGTCGTTACAAAATCCGCATCTTTTAAAGCCGATCGCCTATCCAGTGTCAGGTGAATTTTTATATCTGCTCCCGCCTTTTCAACCATCCTCCTGGCTAGGTTGCCCACGATTTCTAGTTTTTCTTTACCTTCTTCTATATCTACAAGATATAGCTCTTCAATCGGTAGGCTCCCATCTAGTTTTCTTTTAATCATTCCTTCGACAATCTCTGGTGTATAACTGGACCCCCCACCAATCGTAACAATTTTTAACCCTTTTCCCATTACATTTCCTCCTCTATTCATATCACCTTTTCCAATACTTCACAAAGCTGATTCCTTTCTACTAATTTTCGAAAAGTAATTCTCCATTTGTTTCTATTACTTGCTTATACCAATTAAAGCTCTTCTTTTTCACTCTTCTCAGCGTCCCACGCCCTTCATTATCTTTGTCTACATAAATAAAACCATATCGTTTTTTCATCTCCCCTGTTGACACACTTACAAGGTCAATGGGCCCCCAGGTAGTGTACCCAATCAAATCGACGCCATCTTCAATAGCTTCTGCCACTTGAACAAGATGATCTCTCAAATAGTCAATTCTATAGTCATCATTGATGACCTCTCCTTCTTCAACGATATCCACTGCACCCAAACCATTTTCCACTATGAATAACGGTTTTTGATAACGGTCATAAAATTGATTTAAAATGTATCTTAAACCCTTTGGGTCTATCTGCCATCCCCAATCTGAAGCTTTCAAATATGGATTTTTAACACCTCCAAATATATTTCTTTTCACTTCTCCTGCTTTCTCTGGAGATGTACTTACCGCATGGCTCATATAATAACTAAATGCCACATAATCCACGGTATTTTGCTTTAGAATCTCTTCGTCTCCATCTTCCATTTCAATATTTACATTGTTTTCTCTAAAAAAACGCTTTATATAGTTTGGATAGTATCCTCTTGATTGAACATCCCCGAAAAATAGTGAAATTCTGTCTTTCTGCATTGCTTCAAATACATCTTCTGGATTGCAGGTATACGGATAGTTTGGTCCACCGGCCAACATACACCCAATTTTTGCGTCGGAGATTATTTCATGACATGCTTTAACAGCAAGCGCACTTCCTACAAACTGATGATGTATGGCTTGGTATATGACCTGATATTTGCTGTCGTCTTCTTTAAGGATAATACCTGCACCGATAAATGGAACATGAGCAGTAATATTGATTTCATTGAAGGTCATCCAATATTTAACCTTATCTTTGTATCTTTCAAAAAGAGATTTAGCATATCTCTCAAAGAAATATACTACCTTGCGATCTCTCCATCCGCCATACTTTTTAACCAATCCTAAAGGCATTTCATAATGGGAAATGGTGATTACTGGCTGAATGTCATATTTCAGTAATTCATCAAATAAATCATCATAGAATTTCAGCCCATTTTCATTGGGCATTTCTTCATCCCCATTGGGAAAAATTCTTGACCAAGCAACGGATGTTCGGAAGCATTTAAAGCCCATTTGCGCAAACAATGCTACATCTTCTTTATATCTGTGATAAAAATCAATGGCTTCATGGGATGGGTAGTATCCTTCTATCCTATTCATTAACGCATTCATTGCTGATGTATCCATGGAACGCTCCAATCGATCCGCGCCACATGGTAACACATCTGCTGTTGACAATCCCTTTCCGTCTTCTAAGTATGCGCCTTCAGCTTGGTTCGCTGCAATAGCGCCGCCCCACAAGAAATTTTGGGGGAATCTTATAGAATTTTCAACACCCATTTTACTCCTCCTTATTGATTGAAGATACCTACTTTCAAACATGCTTATCTTATTTACTCGTACTTATTTGATAGATTTGCTTCTGCATTTCTACCATTTGTTCAATCAAGTCCTTTGCCAGAATAGATGTCATCAAATGATCCTGGGCGTGTACCATTAAGAGACTAACCTGCACACTTTGCCCACTGGCTTCCTGTTGAATAAGGTTGGTTTGAACCTGATGGGCATCTACTAGTTCATTACCTGCTGCTTCAAGACACTCTGTTGCCTTATCAAAATCATTTTTTCTAGCATATTCAAGGGCTTCAAATACATGGCTTCTGGCTGAGCCTGAATTTGTTATCAATTGAAATATGATCCCTTCCATTTCGTTCATCGTCATGTACCTCCCGATTGTTGTTGATATTTTTAGGGTCCCTCTTGTGCTAGACAGGGACCCTTATTTATTTCAAAGTATTTTAAATACTTTCATTATTTAGCTTCTACTTCTGTCATTTCTTGTTCTATTAAATTCTTCTCATACATCTTGAAGAATGGGAAGTATATAACATAATCTATTGCAATAAGTGCAAATACAAGTAATACTGCCTTAAAATCCATTGTTGCTAGCCCAGCTCCGATAAATGGAGGTGTCGTCCACGGTGCTGCTGCGAAGGCTTTCCCAACTAACCCTATGGAAGTGACAATATATGCAATAATCAAGTTAGCGATAGGAGCCAGAATAAATGGAATACCCAGGATAGGATTCATTACAATAGGTGAACCGAAAGTCACTGGTTCATTAATATTAAATAAACCCGGTAAAAATGCAACCTCACCTACCATCTTCAATTGTTTGGATCTACTTCTTAACATCATTAGCACCAGTGCCATAGTTGCACCCGAACCAGCAAGGGTGATGTAGAAAGCCCAAAACGGCTCAGTAAAAATATTGGGCAGTGGTTGACCTGCAACTTTAGCAGAAGCATTTGCCATAATATTAGAAATATATATTGGATTTGTTACGGTTCCTACAAGTGCTGCCCCATGTATCCCAATAAACCACATGAGCTGGCAGAACAACACGACAAACAGCATACCCCATATGGTGTTTATTCCGCTTACTGCAGGAGATAGGACCGCCATGACAGTCTGAGGTAGATTCATACCCACTGTCGAATCGAGAATAAGGACAATAGTATAAAATATGGCCATATTTGCTGCCATGGGGATTAATGAATTGAAGGATCTCGCCACTGCCGGAGGAACTCCTTCAGGCATCTTAATCGTAAATCCTCTGCGCTCTAAGAACTTGGTAATTTCTACTGTAATTAATCCAACCAGCATAGCTGTAAAAAGACCTTTTGCATCAAAATAGGTTGTTGGAAGCACACTGATGGTCTGGTTTAAAGCATCGCCGCCTTTTTGTACATTCTCGATCAATACGGCTGTCTTTGAAGATCCAGCCACTAGCAGAAATACTACACAAGATGTGATGGCATTCGAGAATCCGTCAAGATCATAGGATTTTGCAAGGCTGTATGCAACACCAAAAGCACAAAAGATCGCCATTAATGCCATTGTCATGTTGAAAGGTGTCAATATAGCACCCATATGTGCTGAAGCCCAAGCTGCCCAAGCCAGCAATGGTTTTAGTAATGGATTATTTGGATTCGCCTTTGCTGGATCAATAGGGGGGAATGCCACAATCAAACAGAGGCCTCCTATAACAGTTAAAGGAATCGTAGACATGATTCCATCTCTAATTGCTGCTAAATGTTTTTGCTGACCAAGGGCTGCTCCAATAGGCATCAATTTTTCTTCAAGAAAACTCATAAATGAACCTCTCATTTTTATTCCTCCTTTTCATTTTTTTCATATAATTCCTTTGCAGCCTTAAGGATTTTATCTCCTCTGCAAAGGCCATAGTCTGTTGTGTTGATAACATCTACAGGTATGCCATACGCCTTAGCTATTTTCTCAAACTCGGACTTTTTAAATCTGACTTGTGGTCCAAGCATCACGACATCGAAGTCTTTCACAATTTCCTTAAATTTCTCTACAGGCTCAGCAATAATGACAAAATGCTCTTCACCAGGTCCAAGAGCCTTTTTCATTTTCTCGACTACTAAGCTTGTTGACATGCCTGCAGCACATACTAATAAAATCTTCATGTATGATTCCTCCTTTTCTAGATTTATAATAATTTCAATTATTTTATTAGCAATATCTATGCCAAGGACAATTAAGCTATCCTAAAGGAAAACGATTGGATGAAATATTAGGAATATGCTTATCTAGAAGTTAATTCTAACGTTGCTTTAGGGTAGGGGCACAAGATGGTATATACACATCGTTCAATAATCTATACACTTTAAAGTGTGAGTCCTTATAAATATATATATTATGACGACCCCGACAACCACTGAGAAAGTCCAGAGCTCTGTCATTCTGAATGAAACAAAGTGAAATGTCATCCACCCCTGCGAATAAAAATAGATTCTATTTTATATCTAGATGTTTCTAGATTAAAAGAAAAAGAGCTAAATCTTTTAGCTCTCATACACTGGGAAACACATTTTATTTGTATTCAGAAAATCTATACACATAGATCGTTATTATATACACATTATTTTGTTCGCTATACACTTTCATTCAATTCTGAAATTTCTTTAATTTTTATTCATTTTTTATAATCATCAATATAAAACATACTTCATCCTGAGAAATCTTGATTTTATAATAGTCTTCTATTTCTTTTAAATTATTCTTTATAAGTCCAAACGCTTCAGGATACTTATTTATGAAAAAATCCCTGCTTTCACATGGTGGTGTATTGCCATCCCGGACAATTCGCTCTAACGCACAGGACATATGGAGGATTAACCCAACTAATGTGTCCCTATCCAAAACACAGTTTAACTGTTTTTCAATATTGCTCCTGAAAGTTTTGAAAAGTCTTTTGAATGTTTCTACATCATAGCTCTTTATTTCTTTTTCGATCATATCAAAGATGCTATCATATAGCTCTTCATCATCCATCACTTGATCACAATGATCGCTACATCCGATTTTGCCTATTAACTCTCTTATTTTATTGTAGTTTTGATCCATAAATAATTCAGCAACGGATATATAAGGAATACCATATATATCTGGATTAATTGTTCCAACAATCGCTATTATTTTTTTATCCTTTGATAGTTTACTTATTTTCCTATACAGATTTTTCTTGTCGCTGATAGACATTGGAATAATCTGTACATTTGTATTTTCAATGTTTACATTTTCTTCGATCATGTTTTTCAATTTTACTGCGCTGCCTTCACCGGTGGTACACACTGTAATGATGATGTTATCCTTTTGAGGATTGAATCCCTGGAACATACTTGTTCCATAATTGATAATATATGGACTCCTATTTTTAATCACCTCATATATGACATCAATAGATCCTTCCGCTAGCGCCTTCCTTGCACACTCTAAAGCCATAGGTGTAGAAACTGAATCCACTACTCGTATTTCTATTCCAGTCTCTTCACTGATAATTTCTCCAAACATTCCAAGGGAGCCCATATCCACAAGGAGCATGATCCCAGCTCCTTTGTCATTCTCTTTGATCAAATCCCTCAGTTCTTCATATGCCGTACTTGTATTCTTATCCAAACTCATATCATATGCGAATGTATTGTCTCCACCTACTAATTTATTGACGACTTCTGCCATCGATGAAGCCGTAGCTTTTCCATGCATTGCGATGATCACCACAGGTTTTACGCCCTGCTTTTCCTCATCCATGTTGTCTTCACTCAGAAACATAGCCATAAAACCTACTTCATCCACGGGAATATGGATATTTTCTTTTTTTTCAATGATCCCAGAAAAGTGAAGTGCCACAGCATATTCATCAGGATATTTTTCAATAATTTCTGCCAGGTTGTAATTTATGATAGGTTTATTGCTTCTAATGCGTCGCAAACTAGCATTTATATGAAGGCATAATCCATAGAAAACCTTAGAAGAAAATATTTTTTTCAGTTTTTGTGATGCAAATTCTAAATATTGTTCTACTAAGGAAATGATTTTGTTATCAACAACCTTTGAGAGCTCTTCTTTATTAATATTTGTATTACATTTATGTATGTACTTTTTAAAATAATTCTCTATATCAAAGGTCATGATTAAATTTATATCCTTGTCCTCTATTCCTCTGGACTGAAGTTCTTGTATCCTTTTTTCTATATCTTCGTAAAAATTATTTGGAAGCATATAGTCTCCACTTTCGATGAAGGTTTCAATACCTTTTGCAGTAAATGTTAATATTGCGTCATCTTTAATGATTTCGTCCATCTGCTCTCTATATTTTTTATAATTAAGCATTCCCTTTCTTATATTTTCAGAAAAATCTACAGAATGAACCTTTATCTTTTTCTCCCCTTTAGAAATACATTTTAAGAAAGCATTTGCGCATCCTAGCTGTATATCACTCTTCAGCTGTCCTATATTTCCCGTACAAGTATACAAAAGTAGGCTTTTGATTACATCTGAAGTAACAACAATTTCCTTACCGATTTTTTTGGATTCCATTCTGAAGAAATCACGAATTAGCTCAAATCGCTCCTTCAAAGATCGGTCTCTTAATGATGGGATCATTATAGTCATGGGGATTCTTCTTGTAAAGGTTGATAAAAGTGCACTATCTTTATCTTCTGTCGTGGCACAAATAATTAGGACATCCACATTTTTCTTATTATCTATCTCTCCTAATGGTGTATACATCCCTTTATCTATCAGATAAAATAACATTTCTTGCCCTTCTGGCGGCAACCTATGCACTTCATCTAAAAATAAAATCCCCCCATTTGCTTTTTCAACGATGCCAGTCCGATCTTTATCCGCTCCTGTAAATGCACCCTTCTTCGAACCAAATAAATGAGATAATAATAACTGTGGATTGCAGCAGTAATCAGCACAATTAAACGATACAAATGGTGCCTCATAGCTGAATACACCATTCTCAATGGCAAATTTGTGCATCAATTCTGCGAACATGGTCTTCCCTACGCCGGTCGGCCCGAGAATCAAGGAATGTAGTCCATGAGGTGGATACAACATGGCCGCCTTTGCCTGCTGTATGCATTTTTTAAGACTTCCTTCATTTCCGGCTAGCATGTCAAAACTATATTTTTCAGATAGCAGTTTCTTTTCATGCTTTTTATCCATATCCACAAGATACAATACTGGTTTTCCTTTTATCTTCAATATTTTACCTTCCGTATAAAGCTTGTTCAAAATACTGCTTGCATTTGTTCGTTGTATCCCAAATTGTTCCGCTATATCACCTGTAGAACATCCAACAATTTTCCCTCTCTTGCTTTTTTGAGCCAAACATTCATTCATAATGCACTCTATCACTGCATCTTCAATTTTTTGGTTTTTAACTTTCATTTCGCCCCCTCCTTATTATGTATATACAGTGTTTGCTTTAAATAGAATGTTTGGCATACACATCATATACACTTTTGTTGGTTCAAGTATACACATACACATATTTTTTGTCAATCGCTTCCATATTGGGAAATTCACCCCAATGAACAAAGTTGCCTATCGGCAATTTGTTTTCGCTAGGAAACCCTAGGTTTCCTTCGACGGCTGCAAAGCAGCTTCCTGAGGACCTTCCTTAATACGGCAAAGGGGAAAATCCTCTCTGCACACCCCATATCTAGGAAATTGAAGACCATAATTTCCTAGATATCAATGAAAGGAATAAAGGAACTCTCTTATCTCCATATCAAGAATAAGATTCACCCACCTTATTCTAAAATCATAATAAACCTAAGACTGTATTTCTTTAATACAGCCTTAGGTTTAATTAGTGGATGTGATGGGAATCGAAACCCTTCTGCTAACAGCTTTCCTTAAATTGAAAGTATTTTTGCCAATCGATACATGTCTTCATCAAATCTCTTTTTCTTTGAAAGGGCTTCATGGATATCTATATCGATAATTTTGTTATTATGAATGCCTAGCGCTCTGCCTGATTTACCATCTAGCAATAGTTCAACAGCTCTTGCTCCCATTTTGCTTGCAAAGACTCTGTCAAAGGCCGTAGGATTTCCGCCTCTTTGAATGTGCCCCAATACAGTTACTTTTGTTTCTATACCCGTTTTACCTTCAATTTCTTTTCCTAGTTCAAAGGCATTTCCAATACCTTCAGCAAGCATAATAATGCTGTGTAATTTTCCTCTCGTTTTTCCTCTAATAAGCTTTTCGCACACATCGCCCGTCTCGAAGTCTACTTCTGGCACGATGATACTCTCTGCACCACCTGCCAAACCTGTATAAAGTGCTATATCCCCACAATGTCTTCCCATTACTTCAATGACGTTTGCTCGTCCATGGGATGTCGAAGTATCTCTCAACTTACTAATGGATTCTAGAACGGTGTTGATGGCGGTATCAAAGCCAATTGTATAATCTGTATACCCCAAATCATTATCGATTGTACCAGGTATCCCGATGGTTTGAATCCCTGATTGACTCAGTTTTTGCGCTCCCATAAAGGACCCGTCTCCGCCGATCACAACAAGTCCATCGATCCCGAAAACATTTAATACATTCAATGCTTTCTTTCGACCTTCTTCTGTTTTGAATTCTTCACATCGGGCTGTTTTTAAAATGGTTCCGCCTCTATGGATAATATCCGCAACGGAAGATAGATCCATTTCTTTAATTTTGCCATTGATTAATCCGTCATATCCTCTTTCTATTCCTATCACCTTAAGGTTATTATAAATACCTGCTCTTACTACAGCTCGAATGGCTGCATTCATACCTGGAGCATCTCCCCCGCTTGTTAGAACACCAATTGTTTTCAAATTCCCACGCCCCCTTAACTTCAACGTCCTGCTATCTCTACCAACAGAATCAAAAAATTTATATTTTCGCTGCTATGGCCTGTTTCCATATTATGCTTGATTGAATTTTTCCATGTACGCCTCTATTTCATTTACTGTGCCCATGGACAATACTTCCTCCGCAAGCTTCTTCGCAGCATCATAAGTTAGTGTTTGAATCAGTTTCCTTGTAGGTAAAATAGATGTTGGACTCATACTGAATTCGTCAAGCCCCATTCCCAGCAGAATTGGGATCATCTTCTTATCCCCGGCCATTTCACCGCACATACCTACCCATATTCCTTCCTTGTGACCGTTATTAATAACTGTTTTTATCAATCTTAGCACGCCTGGATTGAAGGGTTGGTAAAGATGATTAATTTTTTCATTCATTCTGTCTACTGCACAAGTATACTGGATCAAATCATTGGTTCCTATGCTAAAAAAGTCTACATGCTTTGCAAAAATATCACTCATGATTGCAGCAGAAGGAATTTCAATCATCATTCCTATTTCAATATTGCTAGCATAGATTATACCCTCTTGATCCATTTCTTCCTTTACCCTATTCAATGCGCTCTTTGCTTCCAAAAGTTCTTCCAAACTCGAAATCATCGGAAACATGATCTTTAGATTTCCATGTACACTCGCTCTTAATAAGGCTCTCAACTGTGTTTTGAAAATTTCTTGTTCATTTAGGCACAAACGAATCGCCCGATATCCTAAGAATGGGTTCATCTCTTCATCAATCTTAAGATAAGAAAGTTTCTTGTCGCCTCCGATATCTAAGGTTCTTATCACCACAGGTTTTGGATTCAATGCTTCCAACACCTCTTTGTATGCACCGAATTGTTCTTCTTCACTAGGAAGCGCATCTTTGTTCATATAGATAAATTCTGTTCTAAATAAACCTACACCCTCTGCATCATTCTTTTGTAGACCGCCAATATCCTGAGGTGTACCTATATTCCCTGCAAGTTCCACCTTTCTGCCGTCTGTTGTCATGCTCTCTTTCCCTTTTACTGCATCTAAAGCCGCTCTCTCTTTTTCAAAGGCTAATTTCAATTCTTTGTATCGTCTGACTTCTTCTTCCGATGGATTGACCATGATCTCTCCTGTTTCTCCATTGAGGATGACAAAATCTTGGGATACTAACTTTTCTGTAATGTCCTTCAAACCAACTACTGCTGGTATTTCAAGGGTCCTGGCCATAATAGCCGTATGGGATGTTCTCCCTCCAACATTCGTAAGAAAACCTAATACTTTTTCCTTATTCATGGTGGCCGTATCTGAAGGGGTTAAATCGTGGGCAATCAAGATTACATCCTCTTCAAGCATTGACAGGTCAATCATTTTCTGTCCTGTAATATTCCTCAGAACCCGGTCAGATACATCTCTAATATCCGCTGCTCTCTCTTTCATATAGGCATTGTCCATCGCCTCAAAAATAGTGATGAACTCCTCAGCAATTTGTTTCAACGCATAGGCAGCATTCAGTTTTTCTGATTCAATCTTACTAATAATATTTCCGATGAACTCAGGATCTTCCAAGATCATTTTATGAGCATCAAAAATGGATGCTTTCTCCTCACCTATTTCGTGAACTACTTTGTTTCTGATCTTCGTTATTTCTAATTTTGAAACTTCCAAAGCTTCGAGTAGTTTTTCCTTCTCTGCTTCTACATTTATCATTGTTTCCTTTTCTATTCTCAAAGGTTCGTCCTTTATAATCAATGCTTTTCCTAAGGCAATACCCGGAGAAGCTCCTGTTCCCATGATCATATTTGAAACCTCCTTATTATTCGCCAAATTTTGAGTTAATAAGGTCTGCTAATGCTTCGACTGCTTCCTTCTCATCTGAACCTTTTGCAACAATTTTAATCTCGTCTCCTTTTTGCAGACCAGCACTTAAAATACTCATGATAGATTTTGCAATAAAGACATTATCCTTGAATTCTATTGTGATTTCTGAAGAAAAAGGAGTCGCTGCTTTTACCAATAAGGATGCAGGTCTTGCATGCAATCCTGTTTCGTTCAATATTTTTACAATTTTTTCCATGTTCATTTCCTCCTCAATTGTTTTAAAGTTTTTAGGAATGAAGCCTCTGCCCGAGGATGAATAACTTAGCCAGATATGCATCCATCGAACAGAAGCCTGATTTTTATTTTATAATCGATGACTATTTAATTGTTACCCTATCTCTTTCACCTGATTTTACCTGACTCCCCATCTCAAAGGACACACTTTGACCTTCTGATAGGTTTGTAAAAATGATCGGTGTAATGATGGAAGTTGCTTGTTCTTTTACTGTGTTTAAATCTACACGTAAAATAGGCTGTCCCACTTTTACGCTGTCTCCTTGCTTTACAAGGGCTTCAAATCCCTTTCCTTTTAAATTAACGGTATCAATTCCAAAGTGGATTAAGATCTCAAGACCATTCTCAGCTACAATACCTACAGCATGTTTTGTTGGGAATAAAGTAGTCACCTTCCCGTTCACAGGTGAAACTACTTCACCATTTATTGGATCAATTGCAAAACCGTCTCCCATCATTTTCTTTGAAAAGACCTGGTCTGGCACTTCCTCTAGCTGTAATATCTTTCCACTCACAGGAATCACCACATCATCTTTTCCTGTAATTTCATTGATTTTTTGCGATGCTATCATTTCTGACGGTACATTACCATCCATTATTTCTTTGATCTGTGTCTTTAATTGATCTGACTTTGGTCCGAAGATAGCTTGTACATTGTCGCCAACTTCAAGCACCCCAGAAGCACCTAGATTCTTAAGTCGTCCTTTATCTACTTTTTTAACATCTTTCACGCTTATACGAAGGCGAGTAATGCATGCATCCAGATTTCGAATATTTGCTTTTCCTCCCAACGCTTCTAAAACGCCTATTGCCAGTTCTCCTGCTATTACACCACCATTATTCACTTCTGTTTCACTATCGTCACGTCCAGGTGTTTTAATATTCCATTTTCTAATGGCAAAGCGGAATCCAAAATAATAAATCGCGGAGAATAGTAATCCTACTGGAATAACCAACCACCAAGCTGTTCGGTTTGGCAATACTCCGAACAGTAAATAGTCAATCACACCGCCAGAGAATGTCATACCAATCTTTACATTTAAAATATGCATGGTCATAAATGATAATCCTGCAAACACCGCATGCACTGCAAATAGTGCTGGTGCCACGAACAAGAAAGTAAATTCTATCGGTTCTGTAATCCCTGTCAAGAATGATGTCAATGCCGCAGACATCATAATCCCTGCAACGTACTTTTTCTTATCTTCATGGGCTTCATGATACATAGCCAAGGCGGCTGCCGGTAAACCAAACATCATAAATGGGAATTTACCAGTCATAAAAGTACCCGCAGTAAATGGAACATTATCCTTTAACTGAGCAAAGAAAATACTTTGATCCCCACGAACTAATTCTCCTGCTTTATTTACATATTCACCAAATTCATACCAGAACGGATTATAGAAGATATGGTGTAATCCAAATGGAATTAATGAACGTTCGATGACTCCAAATATAAATGCTGCTAAAGTTTTATTTGCATCAATCATTCCATAGGAAAATGCGTTTAAACCACTTTGAATCGGGGGCCAAACAAAAGTCATGGCAATCCCTAATCCAAGAGAAGAAACAGCCGTAATAATTGGAACAAAGCGCTTGCCTGCAAAGAATCCTAGATATGGCGGAAGCTCAATGTTATAGTACTTCTTATATAGAGATGCAGCCAGTACCCCTATGATAATACCACCAAACACGCCCGTTTGAAGTGTTGGAATGCCTAATGCACTGGTATAAGCCGGACTCGTACCCAATAAATCTGGCGTAACGTTGGCAATGATACCCATTGTTACGTTCATTACCAAGTACCCTACAATGGCAGCCAATCCTGCTACCCCTTCTCCTCCAGCCAATCCTACAGCTACACCCACAGCAAACAATAAGGGAAGATTTGCGAAGACAATACCACCGGATTGTTCCATCACTCTTGCAACCAATTGGATCCAAGCTGCACCTAATGATGGTATTTTTTCCAACAGTGCTGGATTCTGGAACGCGTTACCAAAGGCCAGCAGTAGTCCAGCAGCTGGCAATATGGCTACCGGTAACATGAGGGCTTTACCAACTTGTTGTAAAACTCCAAATGCTTTTTTAAACATATTGATCTCTCCTTTTCTTGTACGATACTACGAAAAAAGGCATGAGCAAAGACGGTTGAAATAGAGATATACTATCTCAACACATCTTTCACTCATGCCTGATCGTATCAGTAACACGTAGTATCATTTTTTAGTAATTTAAAATTATATTAACATAAAACGTTTTCACATTCAACATTTTTCTTCTTTTTTCTACATGCAATATGAATATACGACTAAGAAACCTACTTTTTTAGAACGAATACCCTTTCGTTCTGTAGAAAATTCAGCCCAATGGGCGGACAGAGTCGTCCACCCCTACACAAATATACTTTATGTGATAAGCGTAGGCTTATGGCTTACTGCTCTAGTAATCGCTTAAGAAAATTCTTTGAGTATATTTATAAATGTATCTTTAGCAATTCATCTTTTGTTTTGATCTTTCCTTCTTTTAATACTTGTATTCCATTAAAATCATCATTATTTATGATAATAATGGGTGTTATGATAGACTTTGCTTTTTTTTGAATGCATGTGGGATCAAAGGTCATTAAATGATCACCTATTCTTACTTTGTCTCCTTGGGATACAGATACTTGAAATCCCTCTCCATTCATTTTTACTGTATCAATCCCGATATGAATTAATATCTCTACACCTTCTTCCGATAGTATTCCTATTGCATGATTTGTCCGAAACAATTGAATAACCTCGCCATTCACAGGAGAGCAGACAACATGATCAGAAGGATAGATCGCAATCCCGTCCCCAATGATTTTTTCTGCAAATAAATCATCTGGCACTTCTTCAAGTTGCATAATTTCACCTGAAATTGGCGCATAAATCAGAACATGCTGCTGTTCTCTTTTTTCTCCCTTAAGTCTATTTACTTCAACATCCATATCAGAGCTTTCTTCAACTTGATCATATCTGTGCTTTCCTATTATACTTTTTATTTGATCTCTGAGCATATCTGCTTCTGTTCCAAATATTGCTTGAAAGTTACCACTTCCTGCATGAAATATGCCTGCTGCACCAAGCTGTCTCAATCTATTCTGATCCACCTTGTCAAAATCTTGGACTGCAAGTCTTAATCTCGTGATGCACGCATCAATATGTTGAATATTTTCTACATCACCCAATGCTTTTAATACTTCAACGGCTTTTTCTGAAGCAGGCGTCATAAAAATCTCTTGCTGCTCTTCGCCCTCTCTCCCGAGGGTTTTAATGTTCAAAGCTCCTATCAACCAATAGAATACCGTAAAGTAAAGAATCCCTATAATAGGTCCAATCACTAAGAATAAGTAAATACTGTTTTCTTGATTATAAAATCCCACAATATAATCGATCAAAGATGCTGAAAATGTGTACCCTAATCGTACATTGAAATAATTAGTCAATACACCCGATAGAAAGGCAGCCCCTACATGAAATACATACAGCATTGGGCCTACAAAAATAAATGTAAATTCTATGGGCTCAGTAATTCCAGTAATCATCGAAGTCAGGGCTGCTGAAAGCATGATTCCAGAGATAACTCTTCTTTTATTTTTGTCTGCCCGAAGAACCATAGCAAGGGCAGCAGCAGGTAATCCGAACAACATAATTGGAAACTCCGAGGCCATAAATTTGCCTGCTGCAGGGTCTCCGGCAAAATATCTTGGACTCTCCCCGTGCAGTATTTGACCAGTATTCGTAATGAATTCACCAAATTCAAATAGAAAGGGAGGGTAGTAAACGTGATGTAATCCAACAGGAATCAGCAGTCTTTTCCCAGCTGCATAAAATGCAGGTCCCAGTGAAGAACTGGTTATGTAGATACCAAATTCCCTTATCCGTTCTTGTATTGGAGGCCATATAAATCCAAAGCATAGACCCATACCAATCGCTGCCACGGCGGTAATGATTGGCACCAATCTTTTGCCTGAGAAAAATCCAAATATAGGATGAAATTTTGTTTCAGAGTATTTATTATAAATCCTCGCAGTTACTAGGCCTATCATAATTCCGCCAAAAACACCTGTATTCATTTCAAATCCTAATTGTCGGATTTCCCCTAAAACGCTGATTACATTCAATATGGTAAAATATCCGACTACAGATGACAATGCAGCCACACCTGCGCCACTTGTAAATCCAATGGCAACCCCTACCGCAAATACGACTGGCAGTTGTTCAAAGATGGCCATCCCACCGCTGTACAGAATTTGACCAAATCCAAAAAACAACTTGCTCTGCGTTCCTGCGGCTACTTGAGATATATTTTGTATCATCCTCCCCAATGCCACGAGCAATCCAGCAGCAGGCAGAACAGATACAGGAATCATTAAGGACTGGCCTATTTTTTGAAGGATCGAAAAATAATGGCCTCTCCCTTTTTTCATACGGTGTCCTCCTCATTCGTTTATAAAAAAGACACAAATTAACAGCTTAAACGAAATCCAAAGGTTCGTTTCATCTTAAGCAATTAGTTCATGCCCAATTCATAACAATATATTAGCGCTTATAACTATTTAATCTGTGCAAATGGAGAGCAATATAGCCCACTTCACTTTCCGGAACACGAAGCTTCAATGTTTTTTCCAATATTTTTGATATGTCATAAGCCACCTTGAATTCATATCTAAGATCATCTTTCAGCTTTGACACGAAGTTTTTTTCTATACATTGATTCTTTTTTACTCTACTCATAACACCTATTAAATGCATCATCAATCGTTGACAGTCAAAAGGATACTTGTCCATATCAATCTCTAATTTTTTTCCTACATGACTTAAAATCTGATTCATCATTTTTGAATGCTTCAAAGCTTCTTCTTTGTCATTGTTTCCTCTTCCACCATAAAGATGTAAAGCCAAAAAACCAATCTCAGCTTCTGGAATATTCATCTCCAAATTCTCTTTTAATATTGATACAGCTTTTTCAGCAAGTTCATATTCAACAGGATACAATAGCTTTGTCTCAAATAGAAAAGGATTCACGATTTCAATACCTTCCATCAACCTTTTGATCGCTAAGTTTACGTGATCAATCAATCCAGCGTGAATCTTAGGATTTAGGTTTTCATCTAACTCACAAGCTACCATTTCTATAATTTTCTTGCATAATTCTATAATCTTTGGATCTACTGTTTCCAAGAAATGTTCATACTCAAAATCCGCTAATCCTTCTAATGATATAAACTTCTCTTCAATTTCGTTTAGATCTTCAAGAAATGCTCCCCTCTTTTTCCCAAAACCTATTCCTTTTCCAACAAGTACATAACTTTTTTGATTTTTTTCAACGAGTACTACATTGTTACTTAATATTTTCTTGATCATATACTGCTCCACGATAAACCTCCAAGCACCAGCATTTTTTTGTTGGAAAATTTTATTTAACATTATGAAAATTGTATTACATTCCTATATATCTGTCAATGCAGCAGTAATTGATAATTACTTCTTTTGAATCGACTCTTTGATAGACTTTCCTTTCATTCATTTTCTTATTCCACCACCAGAACTTTCTCCTTCAACTCACGATTCGTTCTTTAACGGCTGCTTTATTCTCTAGGTTACCAGAGAACTCTTCCGTAAATTAATATTAAAGAGTTACTATTGCATAAGTATATTGCTTACATTAAATAGAACTTTTAGAATCAAATTGACATATTGCTTATAAATACTTATAATCCATTAAAATACATATCTATTTTCTATAGTATCTTACATAGTCAATTTCCATCTGTGCAGGAAATATTGCTTCACTTAAATCATTACCCGGCCAGTCACCGCCAATAGCAATATTTAAAATTAAGTAAAATCTTTTACTAAAGGGATGATAATCCTCATTAAATACTTTATCTATTTCGAGTATATAATAATCTTTGCCGTCTATAAACCACTTCAGTTCCCTTTTGTTCCATTCTAAAGAATAGATGTGAAAGTCTTCTGAAAAATCAATGTTATTATCCTCGCACTTTCCCCATGATTTGTATTTTTCATTTATAGAATAGTGAGCAACAGCATAGATAACTTTAGGATTATCCCCTAACATTTCCATAATGTCAATCTCCCCATTTTTTCTCCTATCTTGATAATTATCTTCACTAGGTAATAGCCAAAAAGCTGGCAATAGACCCTTACCTTTTGGTAGTCTTGCTTTAATATCTATTCTTCCATATAGAAAGTCAACTTTTCCCTTTGTCATAATTCTTGCCGATGTAAATTGATTATTCTCAAAGTGCTCGTTCATTGCTCGTATTATTAATTTTCCATTTTCAACATAACAATTTTCTCTTCTGTCTGTATAGTATTGTAATTCATTATTACCCCAACCATTTCCTCCCCTCTGAAAAGACCAATACTCTTTGTTTAATTTAGCTCCATTAAATTCGTCATACCAAACAAGTTTCCAGCCATTATTCAAGTTAGTAGTAATTTTATTATTTTCTGAGCTACCTTCATCCATATTTATCGGTGTGTCTTTATTCGTGTCTGAATCGGTATTAAATATTGTAAAAACCATATAGTAGGTTAAAAGAATGAAAAATACAATAAATACACACAAAACTATACATTTTCTCATCAATAAGCTCCCCTTATTATGTTTACTCTTTACTTAATATATTTTATTAAACCTAGTAAAATCACTAGTTCTATTTTATATACGGTTAAATATATTTTGTAAAAAGGAATTGTTATTTACTAAATGTCCTAACTTTGATATAGGGGGATTGAAAGTGTGAACAAAAAGAAAGTTCTATTTATAGGCGCCCACCCAGATGATATCGATTTAGGTTGTGCAATTATTTTGCACGATCATTATTTAAAAAATGATGAAATACAATCAATCATATTGACGAACGGTGAAAAAGGAGGCGTTTCCACAAATCGAGCCCAGGAACAGAATAATTCATTTAAGATTTTAGCGCCAAATTTGAAATGTATATTTCTAGACTTTCCAGATACACAGCTTTTTTCTCATATGCATGAAATTATAAGCAGAGTTCGAGAAATTATCATAGATGATATCCCAGATGTTGTTTATATTCCTTCAGATCATGATTTCCATCAAGATCATGTTGTTACACACGAGTGTGCATTAGCAGTTTTCAATAATGTCAGTGTTAGCAAGATTATTTGTTATGAAACCCCTTCCACCATGCCCAAATTCTCTCCTAATTTCTTTAAACTTTGTGATCTAGAAAAATTCAAAATAAAAATTGATGCCTTAAAATGCCATGAATCTCAGAGAAACAAATCATATTTCGCAGAGGAAACAGTCTACTCTATCGCAAAAATGAGGGCTGTTCAAGGCAGATACCATAGCGGCGTTGCGGAAGCATTTGAAATCGTGAGACTAACTGAGTTCTAATTAGAACAAATACAATTGCACATCAAAAGGAGGCTTATGATGTTTTTTCATAGCATGTTATCAAGCCCTCGGTTTCTAATTTTTGTCATATTTATCGTTGCATTTATTATCTGGCTCTTGGTGAAAAAAGGAGAAAAAGAATGTTCCGATCGTTACAATTCCGTTGATGCCGTTGTCCCTGCATACAATGAAGAGGTTACAATAGGTAAAACAGTCAATGATTTATTGGAGAATAAGTTCATTCGGAGAGTAATTGTTGTTGATGATGGCTCCACAGACCAGACTGTTCGAATAATTCAACAGCTACAACAAATATATGCGAATCGCATTAGCTTAATTTCTCAACTCAACACGGGTAAGGCAGGAGCACTTAATAAAGGTATTCATTATGTTGAAACTGAAATGGTTTTTCTAACAGATGCTGATATAAGAATACCAAATAATGATGGTTTAGGTTATTTAATAAAGGCTATTGAAAATGGTGCAGATGCTGTAGCAGGAATACCAGGGTCTGATTTAAACAATATAAGTTTTTCTGGAAAAGTACGAGCTTCTATTAAGATTTTCTTTGCCACTTTCAGAAAATGCGGCGGCGAAATCATTGGAGGACATCCATTTTGCGTTTCGGGTAGCGTAGGTATGTATAGAGTGGATGTATTAAGAAAAGTTATGTTTCCTGATAGAACATGCGTCGAAGATTTGGATTTAACATGGGAGCTTATTGCTAGAGGATATAAAATCGCTCAATCAGCAAAAGCCATCGTTTATAGCCAAGAAGCTGCTTGTTTTGCTGATGACATTAAAAGATGGAAAAGATGGATTAGCGGGTATGCAGTCTGTATGAGAATTCATAAGGGTTTATTATTAAGCAGGTTTGGATTAACTGTCATTTTACCTAACTTTTTAATAGGGTTATTTGGAGCTGTATTCATGGTTATTCCATTTATTATTGATTTCAAAAGTGCTTTCATTGGGTTAATTATTTGGTTGATTACACTGATCTTTGCATCTAGTTATTCAGCTAGTAAACAAGGTAAAAAGTGGTGGCTAATATTCTATTCTCCTTTCTCTATTCTTATTATCCTTTTGATTTTCTACTGTTGGATTATTTGGGGAATACCAAGTCTTGTAACAGGAAACGAAAAAAAATGGACTAAAGTAAAAAGGTATTAAATTATGCTTAGGAGGTGAATTATGATATATCGCTGGTGGAAAGATTTAAAAGATCAGTTAGCAAATATCTCTAAACCTTGTTTGTATTCAAAGGATACGGATGCTCATACACAATGTTTTCAAGATTTTCAAGGTACATTGTCAGTTGGTAAAGATAGCTATATATCTAAAGATACTCATCTTAGTGGTAATATTGTCATCGGAAATCATTGCATGATAGGTAAAGGAGTTATCATAAGAGGGAATGTGGTCATTTATGATCATGTGCGAATTGGTTATGGCGTAGAAATAAAAGATTCAATTATAAAAGAAAATACTACAATTGGCCCCTTATGTTATATAGGTGATTCATTGGTTGAGAAGAATGTATATTTAGGTGCGTTGGTCAGAACATCCAACCATAGACTTGATAGAGCTAATATAAACTCATGGAATGGAGAATTTTATGAAAACACAGATTTAGAAAAGTTAGGTGCATGGATAAAAGAAAATACAAATTTAGGTGTAGGCGTTGTCATACTGCCTGGAAGAATCGTACCAGAAAGTAGTAGTTTTACCCCAAATACTGTAATTACAAAAAACTATCCTCCAGGAATTTATAAAATGATTCAAAACATTATAAAAATCGACTGATTTAATAATAGGAGGAAAAATGAGTAGATTATTGAAATTAACTACAGCATATATACTCTATTTTACAATTATTATTGTATTCGTATTTTCGGTACTACATTTCAATAATAAATTACCTAATAAAAACAATAATTTATCCAAAGATACCAGACTCTCAGATACTGAAAATTTAATTATTCCGTCAAACATTAATGACAAATATATCATATTAACATTTGATGACGGCTGGAGTTCACAATATGAGGCCTTTAAAATGATCAAACCTATTAAAGGCACGCTGTATATTTGTTCATCTTTTATCGGTCAAGAGAATAGATTAACTTTAGACAATTTAACTGAAATGTACAATAATGGTTGGGATATATCGAATCATACGGTACACCATGCAAACTTAACAAAAGTAAGCTTAGAAAAAGCATATGATGAAATTTATGGATGTTCTGCCTGGATAAAAGGTCATGGATTTACACGGGATAATGCTTATAAGCATTTTGCTTATCCTGAAGGAGGTTATGATGAGAGTATATTAAAAATACTTAAGGATCAAGACTTTTTGACAGCAAGAACTACAAATCCAGGAAATGACACAACTAATCCTTTGCAATTAGGGAGAACATCTTTACATGGCATGACAAAAAAAAATATAAGAGATAATATACTTTCTGATAGAAAATTAATAATTCTTAGTTTCCATAGAATTATTCCAGATGATTCAACAGATATTAAAGATATTGATCTAAAAGAGTCATATTTTAAAGAAGTAATGAGTGCCATTCATGAAAGCGGAAGACAAGTAATAACTATTAGCGAATGGTATAAACTGAATGGACAATAAATCAAGTAAAATGCTGCTCTCGTAATGGCATACGAGAACAGCATTTTACTTTTTAAATCAATCATTACGCATCACCTAAAATAATCTCTATGCTGTGTTGGTTTTTATCGTTCACTAATGAAATTTGTTTCTCTTCAACTTCTTTACCATCCAAACGTAAGTACTTTACTTTACTATTTACATGGTTTGGATTTTTAACAATAATCGTATAGTTTGTATCTATATATTTATACTTCATGCTATATTCTAGCCAGTCCTTTGGAATACACGGATCTATGGTCAGCTGATTTCCATGTTTCTTGAATCCTAAAATATGTTCTAATCCAACCTTATACATCCATCCTGCAGCGCCAGTATACCAAGTCCAGCCGCCTCTTCCCACATGGGGACTGACAGCATAAACATCTGCTGCCATCACATATGGCTCTACTTTATATGTAGCACACTCTATAGGCGTTCTTGTATGATTGATCGGATTGATGAGATGATATAACTCCCAAGCTTTGTCACCTTCGCCCATCATAGCAAAAGCGTTGATAACCCATGTTGCTGCGTGGGTGTACTGCCCCCCATTTTCCCTCACTCCTGGCACATAACCTTTGATATATCCAGGATTTTGATCACTTTTATCAAATGGCGGTGTAAAGAGCTGTATTAACCCTTCCTCTTTTTTTATCAGATACTGCTCTACTGCCTTCATTCCTTCTTTTGCTCTTCTCTCTCTTCCACCTTTCGAAATAACTGCCCATGATTGAGCAAGGGAATCAATGATACATTCCGTGTTTTTGGACGAACCTAAGGGACTGCCGTCATCATAAAATGCTCTTATATACCATGCTCCATCCCATGCATTTTCTTCCATTGCCAGTGCAATTTTTTCAGCAATTTCTAGATATCTTTCTCCTCTTTGTGAATCATTCATTTCTTTACAAATAGGTGCAAATTTCATTAAAGTAGAATAAATAAACCAACCTAACCAAACACTCTCTCCCTTGCCCTTATTTCCTACTGTATTCATTCCATCATTCCAATCACCTGAACCCATAAGCGGTATCCGGTGCTCCCCAAATTTCAGTGATTTTTCTATCGCTCTGATACAGTGGTCATATACAGAAGCCTTCTCCTCAGATATTCGGGGTATTCCATATCTTTCGTCCTCGTGTTCTCTCAATGGCTCTTCTTCAAGGAAGTGAATTTCTTCTTTCAATATTTCATAATCCTCTGTGATATAGATATACTCGGCAGTCACAAATGGAAGCCACACCAGGTCGTCGGAAAATCTCGTCCGTATGCCTTTATCTCCAGCTCCTGGATGCCACCAGTGTTGGACATCCCCTTCAACAAATTGATGAGCACAATGTCTCAGAATTTGCTCTTTTGTAGCTTCAGGGAAAACAAGAACTGCATTCATTGTATCTTGCAGTTGATCTCTAAAACCATAGGCGCCACCTGACTGATAAAAGGCTGATCTTGCCCAAACCCTACAAGCTATGGTTTGATACATTAACCAATAGTTCAGCATGAAATCCATGGATAGGTCTGGTGTCTTCACTTGAATGATTTCTAGTAATTCCATCCAATAGTTCTTTACGCTTTCCAAGGCTTCTTTACAATTCAGGATACTTTTATATTGATCAACAACTTCATAAACTGTCTTCACTTCTTTGGCTTGTCCAAATAAGAACAGTAACTCCTTTTCTTCATTTTCACTCATCTCAATTTCAGCCTGAATACATACGCAAGGATCATAGCCTGCCCCTGCTGTATTTGAAAGGCACGTTCCCTTTAACGCCATTGGATTAGTCAAATCACTATTGACTCCAACGAATTCAGCACGATCACATGTATAAGATACAATTTTTTCTGATGATCCTACAAAGGCTATTCTTCCTGGAAAATCAGAATTATAGGAGTTCTTAACCAATATTACTTCTTTGCTTGTATCCATCTCAGTCGTAATAAACTGTTGCGTGAACTGTTCATTCACGCCTAATACTGGTCGGAGATAATAGGTAATAGTAAACTTTCTTCTTGCATTAGAAATATTTTTTAGTTTGATAAAATTGATCTTTACAGACGCTTCAACAGGTACAAACATGGTAAGCTCCTGTCGAATACCATGGCTATTATGCTCGAAAACAGAATACCCTAGCCCATGCCGTATCGTATAGCTTCCCTCTTCACGTATTGGCAGTGGCGTAACAGACCAAGATTCTCCCGTTTCATCGTCGGTGATATAAATAATCTCTCCTGGTGTATCTGATATAGGATCATTAGACCATGGCGTCAACTTATTTTCTCTACTGTTTTCAGACCATGTATATCCAGATCCATTCTCGGATACCTGAAAACCGAATTTATTGTTCCCAATAACATTTATCCAAGGAGCTGGCGTTTGTATATTCTCTTTTAGTCTAATAATATACTCCTTTCCAGCTTTGCCAAAACCACCATATCCGTTAAAATATTTTGTATCTAGAGGCTCATCATTACTAATATAAGTAATACGCTTCTCACCAAATTCTTTTTGTTCCAGGGGCATAGCTTGATAATTATCTAATTGAATTTGTTTATGAATTGATTCCCCTTCACCTTTTAGTACAATTCTAGCTGCAGTATACAGCAATATCCAATCCTCTTCTGGCATTATGTTCGCATTGTGGATAAAAATTCCTCCGGGTTTGTCCAGCATGTGATTTCCATTACTTCCCAACACCACGTCATGGATCAATTGCTGTAATGGTTGTAGGTAATTGCTCTCATCCTCATTCAATATAATAAGATCTACGTTTAGTCCCTTTGTCCTCCAATATTCATGGGCTTTAAGCAATTTGCGAACAATATCTATGTCCTCTGTTCGCTTAATACTTACAAGCACAATTGGAAGATCTCCTGATATTCCATATGCCCAAAGACCTGATTGACCTTTCCAATTTTTCATCAAAATCTTCTCATTTTTTCGTCTTAACGGACTTAAATAAATAATTTGTGAAAGCATATCCTGATAGGTCATGATTTCCTCTGCCTTCAAATTAAGATAGGATGCTTCTACTTCACTTCTCGTAATGGCCAACTGGAATGTTCTGAGAACAGCGGCATAATCACGGTACTTCTGAGCTAATTCAATGGCTTCATCCCTATGATTTGCAACACCTATAATATAGGATACAACTGCATTCTTACCAGATTCTATTCTGATTTTTCTTCGTAAACTCATAATTGGATCTAAGACAATGCCCACCGTATTTGTAAGTGGTTGCGTAGATGCAATAGGATTTGAAATAGTTCTTCCTCTACCGATGAAATTTCCTCTGTTGGTTTCATATTGCAATCCACCAACCGTTTCACCTTCAACATTTACAGAGTGAAAAGCCCATTTGGTTACTTGATGCTCCTCTCGAGGTCTCCTGGAAGCGATCAAACAGGCATATTCAGGAACTAATTCAGTTCTGACAAATAAATTGCTGAATGCTGGATGGGCAATATCTCCCGACTGTGATCCGATCACTGTTTCAAAATAGCTCGTTATTTCAAGATAAACCGGCTCATTTCCATGATTTGTAAGAGTAATTCTTCTGATCTCCACATTGTCTTCCGTTGATACAACAATTTCCGTATGGGTAGTAATATTCTCATCTGTCCTCAAAAATTCAATCTTATCCTGTGAAAATATCGCTTTATATCCATCAGGTTCTTTGTTTATTGGCTCATAAGTAGCTGACCAAACCTCATCTGTCGATAGATTATGAACAAAAACATATGTCCCGTATTTTCCTGTAATTCGGTCTTCTCTCCATCTTGTAACCTGAATATCTTCCATTTTGCTGTATCCATTACCTCCATTAGTAACCATGACAGCATATCTTCCATTGGAAAGCAAGTGACATTTCGGAACGATTTCATCAGGGATTCCATAATTTCTAACAACCTTCTCAACCCTTGTATCAACATCTTTTAAAGGCTCAATCTGTTCCTTGTATTCTTTTGTAATAATCACTCTTAAAGGAACCTTTTCTTGAAGTAGGATTTCACCGACTTTTATCCGCGGATCAGCATGAAATCTATTTTGCATAACATTTCCATGGAGATAATTATTCAGCGCAGTAAAAATCATTCCCTGATGATGGGCCATAAAGCTCTGAATGATTTCCTTTTTCCTACCAGGAGACAATCTTTTTAGGGTATAATCCACCGCTTCATAAAGTCCGTAATCTCCTTCAAGTCCATCGGCTAATAATTTTTTCAAGTTCTCTATCACTCCCTTTGCATCAAAGGGAAGTGCCAGAATTGTAGAATATGGAGAAACAACCATATCATCAATAAGCCCCCGCTTCAATCCCAGATCAGGAACTCCAAAAGCCTTGTACTGATAATTTAATACCATGTCAAAGGCATAATATCCTGATTCAGAGACTCCCCAAGGTACATTTCTTTTATCCCCATATCTTTTTTGTGCCTTCACAACAGTTGCATAGCTCTCATCCATGAGGGTATTCTCAAAATTTTTCATAATAATATTCGGCATAAAATATTCAAACATCGTACCAGTCCATGAAACAAGTCCCCTATATCCATTGATCACAGATAAGGCTCTGCCTAACTTGAACCAGTGTTTTTTTGGTATTTCTCTGCGTGCTATTGCCAAATAACTTGTTGCTCTCGCTTCTGAGGCTAAAAGATCGTAATAAGAACTTGTAAGACTTTCTTTTTCCACATCGTATCCAATAGAAAATAAGTTTCTCTTTGAATCATATAAATGTATAAACTGTGTAGTATCAATGATTTGATTTATCCTATTTATCAAATCATCCATTTGTTCGAGGATATTTCCAACGTTACTCTTTAACCTGATGATCTCGGCCTTCAGTTGTACAAGATATTCATTCTCTTTTTCATGATTCTTTACAAGATCTATTAATCTGTCAATCTCATAAATCATATTGCTATAAAGTTTTATTAACCCTGCAAGAGAAATATTCCCTTGCAGTTCTTCAAATTGTTCCTTTAATTCTCTATACTTCTCATCATCAGTAACGAATATTTTTGCATTACTTAAAATTTCTGCATGAGGAAATAGCTGTTCATTTTCTCTTTTAAAATTGACTACCATTTCGTTAATCCTTGTATTTAAGTCTATTCTTCCGTACTGGCCTATCGATAAGGTTTCAAGTAAAATAATCCACTCCGTCAACGAAATTTTTCTACTTCCAATCATTTCATCAATGTATTGTATTTCAAGTTTATCATTTTCTTCCATCATCTCGATTGTATCCTTTAACCCCTGCAGTAGATTTATATCTATCACAGGATTATGTATATATTCTGATAGCCCTTCCTTAACAGCGATTAAATAAGTTACAAAATTTCCGCTGTCTACACTTGATATATAAAACGGCCTCAAAACTTCTAGCGTTCTGGTATCGTACCAATTAAAAAGATGCCCTTTCCACGTTTCCATCCTTTCAATCGTCGAGATGGTCTTCTCTATTTTATCCATCATTTGTATTATCGATATATATCCAAAATCTCTTGCAGATAAAATGGACATCAAAAGAAACCCAATATTGGTTGGTGAAGTTCGATGAGCGACCCCATTGGGCGGGTATACTTGGTAGTTATCCGGTGGAAGGAAATTGTTCTCTTCTCCAGCAAAATCTTCATAATAAGCCCAGGTTTTTCTAGCTATTTTTTTCAATAATTGAGTATCCAGTTCATTTAATAGCTCTACTTTTTTAATAACCTCTCCGCTTACATAGAACGCTACATAAGGAGACGCAAGCCACAACAATACGAGTGGAACTACGTATACAAGATTACTTGGATTTATCCATAACACTAGGAAAAAGATTATAACATCTATTAATACTGCAATTTTCATTCTCTTAAAACAACTGAAAAAATCATTTTTGAGAGTTCTTTCCATATCAGCTGCCGTAATCCATTCAAGCATATTTCTTTTAGAAATATATACTCTGTATAGAGTCCTTACGATAGCATCTGTCATGATATAGGCATGGTAGGGTAAAAACACCAAATTCAGCATTGCTTGATAAAAAGCTGCTTTTAATCCAATAATCAAATTCCCATTTAATTTCTCTCTTATGGATTTGTAATATCTTAATCTTATGTAATCCACAAAACTCATAAAAAGAGGAAAGCAAATTGTAAAAATCCCAAATCCTACCCATACAATTGCTCTTCCGGGCAATACGATTAATCCAAGAATAAAAAGGACCATTAGACTTATAGATACAAGGCTTCTTCTTAGATTATCTAGTATCTTCCATTTCGATAAAGTAGATAGGGGATTTCTAACTATTTCATTATATCGATTATGAACAAAAGGAGTTAGCCATTTTATCAACTGCCAGTCCCCCCTTACCCATCTGTGCTGTCTCATCATAAAAGAACTGTATTTTGAAGGATAACCATCTATGAGTTCAATATCACTAGCTAATCCAGCTCTAATATAGCTTCCCTCAAGCAAGTCATGACTTAACACCGTATTATCCGGTATGGCATCCTTCAATATTTTTTGAAAAATCTTGATATCATAAATACCTTTTCCTGTGAATATTCCCTCTCCAAATAGGTCCTGATAAATATCAGAAAATGCAGTTGTATAAGGATCCACCCCCCCCTGTCCAGCAAAGATTCTTGTAAAGTAGGATTTGTTGGCACTTTCAAGACTAAGACTAATTCTAGGTTGAATTAACCCATACCCCTCCTTGATAACCCCATTCTTTTCATCCATAACAGCTTTATTGAGTGGATGTGAAATGATTCCTATCAGTTCTTTGGCTGTATCAATTGGAAGATTCGTATCTGCATCAATCGTAATGACATACTTAATATGTTTCAAATCAGAAATATCACTGGAGATAATTGTATATGAAGTATTCTTTACACCAGATATCAACTCATTAAATTCAACCAAAGCCCCTCTTTTTCGCTCCCAGCCCATCCACTTATTCTGTTTCTCACAATATTGCCTATCTCTGTGAAAGAAATAAAAAACATCCCTTCCATCAGCATACTTCTTATTCAACTTTTCTAT
Source organism: Anaerosolibacter carboniphilus (assembly GCF_014205875.1). Classification (GTDB taxonomy): domain Bacteria; phylum Bacillota; class Clostridia; order Peptostreptococcales; family Thermotaleaceae; genus Anaerosolibacter; species Anaerosolibacter carboniphilus. Next base: position 29,685 of record NZ_JACHEN010000029.1, on the reverse strand, counting down.
TGCTTCTAGCGCAGTCCGTACGATTAATTGGTCTTCTGGCAGTTCTTTATGCTCGGCATCCTTATAATCACCTACTAATGCAAAGAAGATCCTATCCTCCTTATTTGAGAGATAATACACTTCAAGTTGCTCTAAAAGCTCCTTTACTCTCTTCTCATTTGGCAGTAACGTAGGCATTACGATTATGGTTGCAGTATCTGCCGGGATTCCTTCTTTATACTCAAGTCTAGGTAAAAATGTAGGTGGAAATATATGCAGCAAAGTCCAGTTTATGATCGTTACAGCAATATCACTGGCCGGAATAAAAACTACAATACCCGCCAGCAAGCTGATCACAAAACGATAGGTAACCGAAGTCCCGTAGGCATAAAACATAAAAAGTAGGGTAATGAGTATCGTAATGGTCATAATGGGCGATACATAAACGGATAAAGGTTGATTTTGAAAGCGATCTTTTACGCCCTCAAGTCCTAACTTGCTCATCAGCTCATCTATACCCTTATCGATTAAATAATATCCTACATGGGTTACTTTATTTTCAGGACCTATGTTATTGGCTCTCTCTGCACATTCAATCGCTTTCCATGCAATTTTTGTTTCAGAAATATTATATTTATTTGCTATTTTCTCGATACGATTTCTGTAATAATCTCGTGATTGAAAGTCCATGAGTGGATAAATTCCACTTGGATCTTTCCTTAATATCCCTTCAACGATACTTAGGGTTTCAAAAATATCATTCCAATCTATTGTCCCTACAGTATGAAGGCTAACAATAGAATTTCCTATGGATATTTTTCTGGCAGCCTGTTCTAGATGTTCTTCATCTATTAATTTTTTAACAGATGTATTATACTCGCTTAACTTTTTTTCAATGTAAGTGAGTATTTCCCCCGAATCAATGCCTTCCCTTCTCAACTTTTTCAAAAAATGCTCGATATAGGAGGAACATATCCTATTATTGTTTTCGATTCCTTGTTTAAATGCCTCCACTATTTCATTCGGATATCTTGCAATTACATTTTCTGCATCTCTCCATTCGTTTTGTGTTTGATTTATTTTTTCGCATATATTTCTAATATTCTCGATAAGGGCGATTCTGATCATAAGAGAGAGAGACCAAATTTCTGCAATAGAAAGTATCTTTTGTGATTGATATGCTTCTATAAAATCAATCAGTAATTTTTCGTCGATTCTGCCGTCTGTGTGAGAAATCAACTCAAGGGCTACCCCATATGTCCGTGGGTAGCCTTTCAAAAAACCACTACTCAGTGTATCCAGTTTTATAAATTTGTCTTTCATCAGATTTTGTCTTACTTCTTTTACTTGTTCCTCAATCTTATAGAAATTATCAAGCAGCCATTCTGAAGCAGGAGAGATATCCCTATTCATTTTGGCATCTTCATTAAAGCGCTTGTATACTGAAAATATCATTTTATAATTATTTTCCAATCGATACAAAAGAGCTTGGGTTGACTTATGCTTTCCAGAAACGTTATGGGTTTTAGCAATCTCCTTTGCATGATGATTTAACTCTTCAGGATTCAGTAAAACATCCTTAATACCTATGTATTCATTATTTTCCCTTTTAAAATTTCTTCTATAAAAAGATAACATCTCATGCGTCAACACCTTTCAATCGTACTCTGCATAACATGAATAAAACTTTCAAAATAGATAGGTAATGAAAAAATCAAAGGCGATTACTCCCTCTGATTCTTTAATAAACGTTCTACCTTATCACTGAAGAAAAGTGAAAGTTCCTCAGCATACTCCTGGGAATATCCTTCTGTATATATATTAAATACAGGTCTTTCACTATCAGGAAGAATTAAAGCCCAACCTTTATCATCGAGAATCTTTACCCCCTCAAATAATTCAATGTTTTTTCCTTTGTTCTCTTCTATAATTTCCCTGATAACGCTGCCCTTATGCTTCCAATCACATGCAATTTCATTTTTTATAAAGTAGAAATTAGGAAGTTCATCCACAAGGTCACTTAGTTTTAATCCATTTCCAACGAGATAATCTATGATCATTCCAATTCCCCAGATTGGATGATAGTTTAGAATATACTGAAACAATGCATTATCTTGTGCATTTTCATGACTCAGCATTGTATTCATCATACTCGAAGGATTTGATTTTGATAGTATAACTTCCACATTATGAGATTTCGCGATATTTTCAATCTTATTCGGAACGATATAGGGCAAAACAAGTTTTTGTTTCAGATCATTTTTGATCGTCATAAGTGATACAAAGGCCATATACTTTTCGTTTTCAATAATTCTTCCTTTATTATCTATCAAGATAAAATTTTCTCCGTTTTCATGAACGACTACAGCAAAATCAATATTTTGCCTATGCAATTTTTTCGCTAGCCAAGATAAATATTCATTCATTGTTTTATATTGATTCATTGACCGATCAAACTGAACTTCACATCCAATGTTTTCAAGAAAATCTGATGTAAATCGAAGGATATTTTCGGTTTTTGAAGCGATAAGTATTTTGGGATTTTCTCTTTTTATTTTGGAGATGTTTTTCAATAGGTCTATACCACTTTTTACATACAAGGATGAAAAATGATCGATGTTCACTACATTTTTTATCTTGTCTGCATTACATCTTTCAAAATCTTCTCTATTTAATAGATGCTCGATTTCTCTTTCTATTTTTCTATCTATATTTGCACCATTCTTCGCTACAAGTTCAATATATATTTTATTGATGTTTGTATGATCCGATCTTAGGTGTATACCACCGTTTGCCTTATAATATCTCACTGCAAAACGATTCATCGGTATAACAGTATTGCTTATATTTACTACGCCTGTACCTGTTGAAAGCACTCCTGATATCAAAGAATTTTTAATCAGATAGGATCCTTTAGCGTCGTCACTGCTAACTATAATTGTAGAATCTTCTTCCATCATAGAAGCAAAGGATGCACCTAATCTTGATGCAAATTCAGGAGTAATATCAATATTAATATCTCCAGAAATATCTCTATACCCAAAAATTGTTTTTGAAGCTTTTGTACCCCATACAAGATTCTGATTGATTACTGTATTTTCCTCAATTTTTTTATGCGGCCATATTTTAATATCAGGCTTAACGATTACACCCGCTGATAATACAGTACCTTCTCCAATAACCGAATCTTCATATAAATTTACTCCTTTTTTAATTACCACATTCGAGCAGACCGTTGTTCCACTACAATGAGCATCATCCTCAATAACTGTATTTTTCCATAAGATGCTTCTTTTTAATGAAGTATCTTTTCCTATTTTGCAATTGTTTCCGATGATGGTAAACGCATCAATCTTTTTCGTATTTTTGATGATGCAATTTTTTCCTATGTAAACAGGTGGTATGATTTCAACTTCACTGCTCACAGTAGAGCCTTCACCAATCCAAATCCCTTTTTTAATTTCAATACTGTCCAATTCCAGGTTTACTTTTCCTTCTAATATGTCAAATTGTGTTTGCTTATATGAATGGACATCTCCAATATCACACCAATAATCTTCAGTAACATACCCAAATATTGGTACATTATCTTTTAGTAGTCTTGGAAAAAGATCTTTACTAAAATCAAAATTGTCACCTTTCTTGTAATAGTTTAAGACTTCAGGTTCTAGTATATAGATACCTGTATTGATTGTATCGCTGAATACCTCTCCCCAACTTGGCTTTTCAAGGAATCGTATGATTCTGCCGCTTTCATCTGTAATAACTACACCATATTCTATAGGAACTGGCTCTTTCTTTAATACGAGTGTTGCCTTTGATTTTTTCATCTTATGATATTTTACAGCCTGCTTTATGTCTAAATCTGTTAAGGCGTCCCCGCTAATTACAATAAATGTGTCGTCGAGAAAATCCTCTGCATTTTTTACGCTTCCACCCGTTCCAAGTGGTATTTCTTCGTTAAAATAGTTTAGATGAACTCCCCATTTATATCCATCTGCAAAGTAATCAGTAATAACAGTAGGTAGATATGCCATCGTAACAGCAATATCACTTATTTCATATTTTTTTAATAGATTAATGCTATATTCCATTACAGGTTTGTTGAGAATTGGAACCATTGGTTTTGGTATCCCACATGTAAGGGGTCTTAATCTGGTCCCTTTTCCCCCTGCCATTATTACAGCTTTAATACGGATCACTCCTTTTTCTTTGGTTAAAATGATGTAGAAAATATATCTATCCAAAGATTTAACATTATTTTGTGAAATAAATTTGATAATATTCATCTGCTTAGATTTGAAAACCCGTGTATTCTTTTCTGAATCCCTAATATAAGAATAAGAACCCTTCATTCGCGCTTTCGCGAATGAAGAGTTCTTATTTTTGATTGTGATCACTTATTTCCCACTGCTAAATATTCTTAAGATTTCATTATTCTTGTCAAGATAGATCGTTGTATCGCTGTCGATACTATTCTCATAGGTTTTTAGCGTTCGTAAAAACTCATAAAACTCAGGATCTTTGCTAAAGGCTTCAGAGTAAATTTTTAAAGCTTCTGCATCAGCTTCTCCTCTGACACGTTCGCTTTCTTCAATCGCTGCGCCTATCAAATCTTTCTTTTCACGATCGGTGGCAGCTACTACCTTATTATATTCCTCATCCCCTTCGCTTCTTATTTGCTGTGCTATCGCTTGGCGCTCTTTTATCATCTTATCGTAAGTCGAAGCGATGTTTGCTGGAGGCAATAAGGTTCTATGAATCTCTATATCATCAACTTCTATTCCATATAATGCAATTTTTTCGTTCAATTCTTCTTTACTTTCTTCTAGCTCTTTGTACAGCCTTTCCTTGTTCGTTAAAAATTCTTCACTTGGCAACTTGTTTATCTTTTTGATGATTACTGGATAAATCAAGTTATCTAGCGTAGCATTGGCTTTAGAGAAACCTCCCATACTTACTTCAAACAATCCAGGATGTGTAACTTTGTACTGTGCAAAGAATTTAACCATGTACTGCCTTTTGTCACCTGTTGTTACAAGTTCTTCTGTTGACTCATAAGTAATTAATTTACTGGTATAAGGGTTAATGTCTTGAAGAAAAGGGATCTTGAAGAACAAACCTTTATCTTTTACGATCTCCAGATCTTTAAAATCTGGCTTTAGTGCATTCTGAATGTCGACTGCAGCATTATCCTTACTTACGATTACTTTATTCATGTTTCCCAGTGTTTTTACAACAACCGTAGTAGATTCATCAACCGTAAACGTACATAAATTAAATATAATAATGAGCCCAAATACTACTAAGACTGTGCTCAATGTTTTTTTATCAAAATGAAAGTGATTTCCGATTTGACTGAAATCGATATTCAGCCTACCTAGTTTTGTTTCTGATTTGGCATTACTCACTATGTTCCCCCCTTGTTTCTGTTGATTTTTATGGTGAAGGGTGTTCGTTATAGGTTTATTGTTTTTGTCTACATGTTCATCTGTTTGTTCAGTGGAATTATTAACCGTTTTGAAAAATATCTTTCCGATTTCCTTTCTATTGTGTATTAGTAACACAAGAAGTAATAGTATCAAAGATTTTATAAACCCCAAGAATATTATTGCACAAACAAACAATACAGGCAGATATTTTGGAATAAACTCAGGAAATTTAGAATTAGACTTGCTTCCTTTTACCATAAAACCTCCCCCTACTTCCCTATTGGAATATATTTTATAGCACCGTCTTGTATATCAACAATGTATTTGTTTTTTGCGATCTTTAAAACTTTTTCCATTGTTTCCAAGTACAATCTTTTCTTTGTTCCATTAGGAGCTACTTTGTACTGTTCATAAACTTGCAGGAAGCTTGCAACATCTCCTTTTGCCTGCCCTACTTTTTCTGATTTATATCCTTTTGCATCTTCTACCATTTTATATGCTTCAGCTCTTGCTTCAGGGATTATCGAATTCTTATATTTGTTGGCTTCTTCTAATCTTCCACTTTTTTCGTTTTTGGCGTTATTTACATCGTCGTATGCCGCTTTGACTTCACTTGGTACGCTGATATTTTGAATTTCAACGTTTACTACTTCTATTCCTAAGCCATATTCGTTGACTTTCTTTCTAATCTCAGGCAAAATCTCAGCCGATATTACTTCTTTATTCAGTAAAGCATCATCCAAGCTCTTATTTTGAACGTTACGCCTGATTACACTTTCCAAGGCGAGTCGCAAGGTTCCTATTTGATCGTCAACTTTGTAATGGTAATCATAAACATTCCCTATTTTATATTGTAGAATGAGTTCTCCGTTGACAATATAGCTTCCTTTTGTTAGCAGTAAGGATTCAGCTTGATTGTCAGTATATCCCAATTTAACCGATTGATCATTTTCACCATTTCTCTCTTGGTGCGATATAAATCCATATTCTAACTGATGTAATTCTTCAGTATTGTACTTGATAATACGATCTATAAAAGGTATTTTAAATTTTAGTCCGGTTGTGATTTCTACTTTTACGTTTTCTCCAAATCGTACTACTAAGGCTTTTTCTCCTGTCTTTAAAATATACCAGCAGTTTGAGGCTAGGATTACTCCTAAAATGACGTATAAAAAGATTTTGGATTTTACCTTCATGCACGTTCCCCCTTTTTATATAAATAGATTTTGCAGATCCATAAAGCAATTCCATTTGATCCTCTGCTTTTGTACAGAAAAATTCTCGCAAACATTACTTAGAATAAAATAATTTTGAACTGTATTCTCTACGTCCATATTGATAGTTCCGTATTCTAAATAAATATTTTCACGTATCTTAACATATGCCTTATAAAACATAAATTTTACCTTAAAATGGTAAATCCTATATATACAAAAACGGCCTATGCAGATTCATAGTCCGTTTTTGTATGTTAAAATAAACTTTTCTAGAACATATCTAACGCCATCTTCATCGTTCGAAAGCGTTACAAAATCAGCAACTTCTTTTATCTACCTCCTCAATTCATTCATCATTCGAAATACTTCTTCATCCGTGACCTGCTCAAAATTCATATAATATGCTCCTACAGCATAAAACTCATCAGGTATATGAAGACATATTATTTCATCAACAAACTTCTTAAATTTTTCTATCATATCCTTTGGGCCAACGGGAACAGCTAAAACAGTTTTTGATGCTCCCTGTTTCTTAACCGCCTTCAAAGCAGCAAGTATCGTAAATCCCGTAGCGATTCCGTCATCAATGATGATCACCGTCTTACCCTCAACCTTTGGAAACGTATCGCTGCCTCTGTACTCCCTCATTCTTCGGTGAATTTCTTTAATTTGTTCTGAGATTTCCAGCTCTATATAGGCTTGCGATACACCCAGCATGTTCACATAATGATCATCGAGAAAATAACTGCCATCCGCTGATACTGCTCCTATCGCTATTTCTTTGTTATGGGGAGCACCTATTTTTCTTGGAATAATTAAATCCCATTCGAAATTAAAGCTTTTTATTGGATCATAGGCTACCTCAAGTCCACCTCTCGGCACTGCAAGAACAATTACATCTTCTTTTTTAAATTTTTCCAAATTCTCACAAAGTTTTTTTCCTGCATCATTTCTATCTACAAATATCATTTTACGCACCACACTTTTCAGCTTGTTCAGATAAAGTTTTAGCACAATGAAGCTGATTTATTCCTATGCAGCGAAATCATCGTCATGCTGAAATTTTATGACATCAACATTTTTTCCACTTTTTTCCTATAAAATTTATTGACAACCAAATAGCATATTGATATATTTAGTCTTATCAAAAGGGATTCAAAGGGGTGTTAGAAATGGAGTTTCCTGACATTTTTACTTTTAACAAAAGGATGAATGAAGGAATCAATCGACTATTGGAAAACATACTGAAAGAAAATCTTCGTAGTCCGTCTCAGGTTTCTTTTCTACTTAAGACCATTGCGTCACAAAGGAAGGCAGCGCGAAGGCGAGAAGAATATGAAAACCAAGGGCTGCATATTCCTGCCTTTATGATTGCAAGCATCACCCATCGATGCAATCTGAGATGTGCAGGCTGCTACGCCCATGCACAGCATAGAAATTCCTCTGGAGAAATAGCTTTTGAACGACTAAAAACCATGGTGGGCGAAGCCAGAGAATTAGGTATTTCCTTTATTTTACTAGCTGGTGGAGAGCCTTTGGTGCGAAAGCATGAAATTATGGATATTGCTAATTCATACAGCGATATAATATTCCCCGTATTCACCAATGGCCTCATGATCGATGATGAATTGGTGAAAAACTTACGATCATTAAAAAATATCGTCCCCGTAATCAGTATAGAGGGACTGGAAGAGGATACCGATCATAGACGAGGCGATGGCGTTTATAAAAAACTAAAAACCCTATTTAAAAATCTACAAGAATACCGTATATTTTACGGATGCGCTATCACTGTTACATCAAGCAATCTGAATACAGTTACAAATCAACAGTTTATAAGAGAACTACTTCGTGATCGCTGTAAGCTGTTCTTCTTTATTGAATATGTTCCAGTGGAAGCTGGGACGGAACATTTGATCCTGAGTGATGACCAAAAACAATTATTGATGGAGCGCCTAGATATCCTGAAAGATACTCTTCCCGCGTCATTTATAGCTTTTCCTGGAGATGAGCAATACTTTGGAGGTTGCATAGCTTCAGGACGGGGTTTTGTTCATATAAGTCCGGACGGCAGCGTGGAACCCTGCCCTTTCGCACCATTTTCTGACTCGAATTTGAGGGATAAGACCTTAAAGGAATGTCTAGAATCGGACTATTTGAAAAGAATTCGAGAAAATCATGAATTACTTGTTGAAAATCAAGGTGGCTGTGCTCTCTGGGAGAACAGAGAGTTGATAAAGTCTTATCTTGCAAAAGGATAAAAAAATTCATCAAAACGATCGAGAACTTCGGAATATCAACAACACCCCCCTCGACATTTCTGCCGAGGGGGGTGTTTAAAATTGTAAATAACTCTATTTGCTTTTTTCTTTTATCACATTTATTCTGTTGCAGCCTCCTCCAAATCTATAGCTGGTGCTGGATGTGCCTTGATATATTCAAGGACATTGTAGATTTGTCCTGCTGCTTCTTCACGTGAAATTTTAGCTCTTGGATTGAATTTTCCTTCTGCATCCAGCTGAACAACACCATAAATAAGTGCACGTTGAATAGCACCACTGTAATCCATCGTTATCTGATCTCCATCTGTAATATCAGCTGGAATAATTTTAATCATTGGAAGATTGCTGTGCGCTTCTACAGCTTTAATCAGATGATACGTAAACTCTTCTCGGGTCCATTCTTGACTTGGATCAAGATCGTTAGGAAATTCGAGACCGTTTACAGCAGCAATAATCAAAGCACCTGCATACCAAGCATCATCATTCGCCTTTGTATAGTAATCAGTCGCTTTTGGCTCCTTAATGAATCTTACCGTATCAAGATTCAGCTCTAAAGCATTAACAATAAGTTGAATACCTTCGGCTGCTGTAATTACACTATTAGGAGCAAACAAACCATCAGCAACACCCTTTACATAGCCTTTTTCTTGAAGTACAAGAATCTTCTCTTTTGCATTTATGTCTCCAAGATCTGTAAATGGAATTGCTGCTGCAAAACTATGTCCTGCTAATGTTAATGTTATTACCGCAGCACTACCAAGAGAAATCATTTTAGATTTTATAGCCATTGTCTCACCTCATCTATTTGTTTTTTCTTTCTTATTTTAGACGGACTACATGAACAATGGTTCCCAAATACTATGACTTTATTTTTCTAGAACATTTATTTACAATATTATCGTTATCAATGGCTTCCCCCATGAATCGATTCTAACAGGACATTAAACTTTAACAGAGCCTACTCTAAAGAACAAAGTTGCCTATCGGCAATTTGTTTTCGCTAGGAAACCCTAGGTTTCCTTCGACGGCTGCAAAGCAGCTTCCTGAGGACCTTCCTTAATACGGCAAAGGGGAAAATCCCCTCTGCACACCCCATATCTAGGAAATTGAAGACCATAATTTCCTAGATATTAACAAAAGCCGCATAAAATGCGGCTTTTGAACTATTGTGGATTTAATTAGCAGGAGCGAAACACGCTCCCACAAATCCAAAATTGAGTTAATTGAATAGAAACACTATACCTGCTTCTTCTCTATACTTTTCTCTAACCGTCCGCCAAAAACATTGACTACCAAACCTATCATCACCAGCAGGGCTCCCATAATCTGCCACAGGGAGAATGTTTCCCTCAGGAACAGCACAGCGCTGCTCATACCTATTATCGGAACCAATAGCGCAAAAGGAGAAACCACAGCTGCAGGATAACGAGAAAGTAATTTTCCCCACAGGCCATAACCACCCAAGGATGCAAAATAGGCTAAGTAGATTACCGAAACTACTGTAACCCAGTTAACTGAATGCCATGCTGCCTGCCATGCGCCAAGACCTTCTATGCATAAGGACAAAAAAGCTAGCGGAAATATAGCCACCGCACCTGCCCAGACGACTAAAGATACCATAGAAAAAGGAGGAACTCCTTGAGTAGCCCGACGCATAATTACATTACCAGTGCCCCAGCTAGCAGATGCCGCCAGGGTGAGCCAAAATCCAGCTGCCGTCATACTGCCACCTTGTTGTGATCCTACAACAACCATACCCACAGCGGCTATCATAAGGCCAACGACATGATTCCAATGCCAACGCTCTCCTATCAGCAAGGCTGCAATTACCAATGTGAAAAAAGCCTGGGACTGATGTACAAGAGAAGAAAGTCCCGCAGGCATGCCCAATTTAACGCCCATAAAGAGAAACGCAAATTGCCCCACATTAAGAGTCAATCCCAGCGCAATGAGCCAACGCCAATCTACTGGCGGCCGAGGCAAGAAGAATATGGCCGGAATACATAAAACAACAAAGCGAATCGTTGCCAGCAACAGCGGTGGCATATTCGCCACCCCCATTTTAATAGCAATAAAGTTGAGACCCCACAAAATTGCTACGATGAATCCTATACCTATATCACGTCTATTCAAGAGTATAACCCCCTAAGTATATTAGATTTTAAATAGATTTTTTACTTTTCTTTTTGGGGAACTCCTGACATAGTATTTTAAACTGAATCTTCTACTAAGATAAATTTCATTGATCAGGCTGTTTCCCCATATTAATAAGTCATAGTTGGTGGGGGATTATGGGAAAGTTGATACTGTATGCTTAATCGTTGCATTCTTAATCGACTCCTTTCTAAAATAAATGATATCTCCTTATAATACTCAATTCTATATCACTATATATACCACATGATTTTATTACATTAATTATATTCATCAACTCCAAATAATTCAATATTTTTTAAATATAATTCCTGTATTTATTTGTATCAACAATTGAAAATAAGTTTATATTCGGAACGCTGCTGCTCTTCTCCTAAAAACATAACCTTCTGCAAGTCGCTATTTAAGCAACCTACAGAAGGTCGTGACAGTGTTTTTTCAGTGCTTTCAAATTGTCCTTCCTACTATCAATATGTCTTCGTATTATCATCCGGTTCTAATGACATATTCCAAGGCAAGGTATTATAAGGACTATTTTCGTAATTTATCAATTTTTTGTGTATATCCATACGATATGCGGCACCACTCCCCTGTGTATCGACAGATTCTCCTGACCAAAATTCATAACCACGTACATAGCTTAATCCTATATCATCCCATGAATCAAAGACCTTTTGAACAGATTGTGCAACACCCATGATTATTTCAGTAGCTTCTTCGTAACTCAAATATCCTGCTAGATAACCCCACCCCGTAACACTAACCATTCGAGACCAATCCCATCCAATGATGCCACGATCTCCTAATTCCTTATCATATTTCTTTACAAAATTTATTTCCGCCTTAGCCTGGTCATTAATTTTAATATCTTTCATCATTTCACTAAATTGTTTATCTGTCATTGCGTCTAAAACGTATTTCACCTCTAGATAAACTTCATTATGCATACCCCTATATAGTTGTTGGAGAGTTTTAATGCACTCTTCACGGTCATCTATTCCCCATCCGCTTGACAATAGATCACGATGAAATGATGCAATTGCTGCTGGGGATTCATCCGTGCTTTTGGGTCGCTTCACAAGCGGTCGCCTAGACACGCCACCTAGACATCTGGTTGATCCATTATTTACTGTAGTCAGATTCGCCGCTACTGCATATCCCCACCATAATTGTTCTTGCGTATAGCGAACAGGCTTTTCCTTAATATTCACTATCTTATATTTACTATCCCATGTCACATCTTGGTTAAAAGCTTCTGATATAACCCGCAGTGGTACATATGTATGTCCATCTTTTAATATTGGAGCAACATCAAGTTCAACAGCTACTCCATTTATATATGCAGTCTTTTGGTTAATGATCATCCTTACCTCTACGTCTGCACGTTTCGCTGCTACGGTTTGGGTTTTTCCATCCCATGAAATGATGGCACCTAGAATTTCAAGCACTCCCCTTACTGGTATCATCGTGCGCCCTTCTATCAAGAAAGGAGAAGTGTCCAATTTTGTGAAAAAATCATCAATCCTTATCTTTATATCTTCTTCTGCCCATACATTTACTGTAAAACAGAACATAAATATCAATATCAAGGCTATAATCCTTTTCATCTTATCTATATCCCTTCGAATATTTTCTATTCCACCCTTATTAAATCACCAAGTTTTATTTGTTTGATCAATTCACCAAAATTCTCAGCATCAATCTTTATATCTTCCCCTGACCTTGAAAACGGATCAATATAAAATTGCTTATCTCCATCCTGGGCTAAGATATTATATATCGTTTCCCCTGTCATCAAATTCACTTGATTGTTCACTTTTTTCACAGTGTATACGCCTGGCTGTATATTTCTTCCTGCACTAATGATTGGATATATATTTTTGTCTATCACTATCAGTTTTTTTGCCACATCAATCGTAAGAGTAGGTACTGTTAAATCTGTTATCGTTACAATACCATTTTTATATTCAACATTCTTTTGTAATGTTTCAGATATGAAACGAAGAGGCACCATCGTACGGCCTTCTTTTAATATGGGTTTTGTATCTAAAGTTATAGGTTTTTCGTTTACTGTGATGACCTCATCATCAATTTTTAATAGAATTACATTCCCATCACTCGTTATTTTGACACTACTTTCTTCCTTATTCCATTCTACATTTGCTCCCAGTTCAGTAGCAACAAAACGTATGGGTACTAGGGTGCGGTTATCCGCATTAACATAGGGCTGTACGTCAGGAAATACACATTCCTTACCATCTAAGATAATTTTAATAGGTGTAGCAGCCATAGCGTTGATACTTCCAACAAAGAAAACAATCACTAAACAAAGTATTATTGTTCTAAATAGTTTCATTAAATTTCCTCCCTTATTTTTTAAAATTCTTTCTTGCTGTATTTCCTCAAAAAATAACTAGCGCAATAAGGTAGTCACCTTGTTGCGCTAGCAGTAATAAAATAAAAACCACACTCTTTCGGCAACCTGGCAATCATAGTTTGTGAAAAACCTTAGACCCATAGCTTTGCGTCTCTACCTTTCGATAGATTTGCCATTTTCACTATTTATATGAAAATATTAACATGTAGAATTATAGCATAAAATGTAAAATAATACAATTAAGATTTAGCGGAGTATGTGGGGTATATCGTTTATCAATGAAACTTTTAGTCCATAATATGAACTAGTGATATTTAAATGTAAGGTGGAGGTCATATGAATGATTATTTTGATAATCTAGATGTTATTGAAAAAAATCTTAAGTACTTCATTGAAAATCATGGTGAAATCTATGATGCTTACGAAAACTTTGGAAAGTTAGTTCATGTAAAAGGTGGGCCCCTAGATGAAAAAACTCGTTGGCTCATTAAAGTAGCCCTCTCTACAAGCTCTCAATATGAATATGCCTTAAGAACACATATTCTTAAAGCTTTAAAAAGTGGCGGCACTAAGGAGGAAATAGAACACGCCATACTCCTGGTAGCACCCACATGCGGATTCCCTAAGATGATGCAAGGTTTACTAATATTAAGGCATATTCTAAAGCAGCAAGAATAATCTTCTATATTCAATAGCTACATTACTAAACTAAACTCCTAAAAAGGGAGCCCTAAATTAAGAGCTCCCTTTACGAGTTTAGTATTTTATTCGTACAAATTATATATTAGCAGCTGCACCCTTTGTAGTTGCTTTACTCTTTTCAACAGCACTCTGCTTTTCTTTAGGTAGAATGATATTTAGAACTAACGCAATCATACAAGAAACTACCATACCAGAACCTGAGAAAATGAGATTTACTGATTCTGGTAAATGCTGCAGCGCTTCAGGAACCGAACCTAATCCCAAGCCTAATCCTAATGCAACAGCGACGATTAATAAATTCCTCTGATTTAAATCATCTTTCGTAACCAATACAATTCCGGAGGTTGCAATCATGGCAAACATGATAACAGCTGCTCCTCCAAGAACACTTTGAGGCATTACGGCAAGTATAGCTCCCAATTTAGGAACTAAAGCTGCAAGGATTAAGAAAAAAGCACCCACACTTACTACATACCTACTCATAATTCCCGTCAAGGATACGATTCCTACGTTCTGACTAAAAGAAGTATTCGGAAAAGCATTGAAGATAGCTGCAAAACTACTCGCTAAACCATCGGCAATAACGCCACCTGAAAGTTCTTTATCTGTAGCTTCTCTTCCAGCACCACCAACAGTAATACCTGAAATATCACCAACGGTTTCAACAGTTGTTACCACATATAAGATGAGCATAGCGATAATCGCTGATCCGTGAAAAGTCATTCCATACGTCATAGGTGTTGGAATAGAAAACCAAGCAGCATCAGCTACAGAAGCAAAATCAACTTTACCCATGAAAATAGCAGCTATATAACCTACGATGATACCTATTAAAATGGCTGCCATTCGCAAAATTCCTTTAAAATACTGATTAAAGAATATGATTGTCACCAATACCAAGCTGCCTAATGCTAGATTCTGCAAAGATCCAAAGTCTGGTGCTCCGGCTCCACCAGCGAAATATTTAACTCCTGTAGGTAGTAATGATAAACCAATCGTAAGCAATACTGTCCCAGTAACAATCGGGGGAAAATATTTACGCAAGGGCTTTAAAAAGTAACCTAAGATCGCTTCAAAAAATCCTCCAACAAAAGCGGCACCTAATATACCAGATAAACCAAACTGCTTGCCAATTGCTATAGAAGTAGGAACGAAACCAAAACTAGTACCCATAACAATCGGTAAATTAGCACCTACTGGACCAACTCGATTCGCCTGAATAAGGGTAGCAATCCCTGCCACTAGCATGGCACACTGAATTAAAAAAGTTTTTTCACCTATTGTTAATCCGAGAGCACCAGCAATGATTAATGGTACTGTAACATTACCTGCGAACATAGCCAGTACGTGTTGTAACCCAAGGGGAATCGCTTCCTTTAAAGGCGGCTTACCATCTACATCATACTTTGAATCAAGATTTGGATTGTTGTCTTTCGCATTTGACATTTTGTTCCCTCCATTTTTAGTTATAGTTTAAAGAACTACAGATTCTAAATTTGCTGCATTGCTAAGAATACTTTTTCTGGAGTTATTGGAAGATCCGTCAATCGAACCCTCACTGCATTATAAACCGCATCTATAATTGCCGGAGCCGGTGTATTTATCACAACTTCTCCTATTGACTTTGCGCCAAAGGGTCCTGTTGGTTCAAAGCTTTCTTCAAAGACTACCCGAATGTTTCCAATATCCTTTCTAGTTGGAATTTTATATTGCATAAAGCTATTGGTTGTCATCCTGCCGCCCTCGTCATATCTCACGTCTTCATACATTGCGAGCCCAATCCCTTGAACAAGTCCACCTTCAGCCTGAATTGTTGCTAGATTTGGATTGATCACTGTACCACAATCGATCACGGCTACATAATCTATTAATTGTATCTTACCAGTTTCCTTATCAACTTCCACCTCTGCAAATCCTGCTATGAACGGAGGTGGGGATATGGGGCTGCCATAAGTTGCATTGCCCACCAGTTGTCTTTTTCCTCCAAAGCCTAAAACCTGAAGTTCTGCAATTTTTTCAAGGGTAATTTTTTTATCTTCATAAACTGTCATTACCGTTTGTCCATCAAATACCACTTCGTCTGTCGAAACCTCTAATATGGCCGCTCCACTTTCTATAATCTGTTTCTTTAAATCTTCAGCAGCTTTTACTACTGCCATCCCCGTCACATAAGTCGTACTGGAAGCATAAGAGCCCGGATCATAGGGAGATATATCCGTATCAGCAGCATGAACAATGATATTATCTATGGATGTTTCTAAAACCTCAGCCGCCATCTGACTTAATATGGTGTCACTGCCTGTTCCCATATCGGTAGATCCGATTAACAACGTAAAATTTCCGTCATCATTTAATCGAATCTCAGCCGAGGCCGTATCTATGTTGGCAATTCCTGAACCTTGCATCGTTACGGCCATTCCCAAAGCCCTAACCTTATGATCGCCTACTTCTTGTCTCGGGTACTTATCCCTCCAGCCGATCAGTTCTCTGCCCTTTTCTATGCATTTATGCAAGGTTGAACTTCCCAGTTTTACTCCATCAGACACCAAAGAGGTCTCACCCTCTTTCATTAAGTTCTTTAATCGAACTTCCGTGGGATCCATATTTAGTCTTTCGGACAGCTTGTTAACAGCAGTTTCTAAAGCAAATGTTCCTTGTGTGGCTCCATAGCCTCTAAAGGCTCCTGCTGGCATCTTGTTCGTATAGACCACGTTTCCCATAAATCGAACAGCCTGTGTCTTGTTATAAAGGGGAAGAGTTTTCTGACCCACAACCCCAAAAGTTGTAGACGCATGTTCCCCATAAGCCCCAGTATCCGATAAGCCCTGAATATCCACCACTCTGATGTAGCCTTCCTTATCTGCTCCTAACCTAACCTTTAATCGCATTGCATGACGGCTATTTGTTGCAATAAAAGTTTCTTTTCTGTCATAGATAATTTTCGCTGGTTTTCCAGTAGCTAGGGTTACAATCGCTGCAAACATTTCCACTGCCCCCGTCTGCTTGCCACCAAAGCCTCCACCTATTCTGGGCTTAATCACCCTTATTTTGCTTGCAGGTATCTTTAAAGCTCTCGATAACTGTCTTCTCACATGAAAAGGAATCTGAGTTGAGCTAACAACCACCAGTCTGCCTGTATGGTCAAGATAGCTAAATGCACGATAGGTTTCCATCATGCCGTGGGCCTGAGCTTGAGTGTAACAAGTCTCTTCCACAACCACATCGCATTTTTCTAGTTCTTCTTCCACATTGCCAACCTCTACCTTTTGGGAAGAGACGATATTCCTTCCCTTCTGCATCCCTATATCAAAATTGCAGTGCAAATCTGTTTCTGCATGGATAATAGAAGGATGATCTATGGCTTTTTCAAAATCTAAGACAGGTTCAAATACCTCGTAATCAATCTTTATTAATTTCATAGCCTTTTCAGCTGTTTCTTCATCTGTAGCTGCGACAATTGCCACTTCATCCCCTACGTACCTTACGATTTCATCTAGAATTAAGCGATCATAAGGCGAAGGTTCTGGATAAGACTGTCCTGCTAACGTAAATCTAGTATCTGGCACATCTTTGTAAGTAAGAATACATGCTACATTCTCTAATTTTTCAGCTTTTGAGGTGTCTATGGCCCTAATTCTAGCAAAGGCATAGGGGCTTCTGAGCAGCTTTACAACAAGCGCATTTGGAGGTGCCATATCTTCAGTATAAACAGGTTTTCCTGTGGCAATGGCCATTCCATCTATTTTAGGTATGCTCTTACCTACAAAATTCATGTTACGCCACCCCCAAATATTTCTTTATAGCCCTTAGTTGTCCCAAGTAGCCTGTACATCTACACAAATTTCCAGTCAAATAGTGGACAATCTCTTCCTCTGTAGGATTTTTAAGTTCCCTTTTCATTGCTAATACGGTCATAATAAAGCCTGGGCTACAGAAGCCGCACTGCTCTGAGCCCTCCGATACAAGGACTTGTGCGAATTCTTCTGCTTCTTTTTGAAGCCCTTCCATCGTCGTAATGTTTTTTCCATTCGCTCGAATGGAAAGCACTGCACATGATAGCACAGGTTTTTCTTCAATCCATACGGTGCAAAGTCCACAACATGTGGTATCACAACCTTTTCTTACACTGAACACACCATAAGTTCTCAATGAATCCGCTAGGTATTCATTATTTTTCACATCCAAAGCTACCTTTTTCCCATTTAAGATTATCTCTATTTGCATTGTAAGACCTCCATCATAGCTCTTTTCACCAACACTTTGCACATCGCCTGTCGGTATTCGGCTGTGCCTCTCTCATTGGTACCAAAAGTCAACTCTTCAGCAGCAATATTTGCATAGTGGGCCAAATTTTCTGCGTCTAAATGATTGGATAGCTCTTCTGATGCTTTTTTAGCAATAACAGCCTTTTGCGGTCTTGCCCCCACAGCAATCGTCCACTGATTATCCAGTCTTGAAACTGCAACATTTAATATAGGGTAATCACTTACTGAGTTTCTTAGATCCTGATAGGACGCCAGTCTTTGATTTTTCTTTATAAGTACCCTGGTCAAGATATCTTTCTCATAGGGCCTTTTCAAAAAATCATCTAATGTCATTCTGCCTGCTTTATACAGTTCTATCTCTGTGTCTAAAACCAGTAGTGCTGTTATTAAATCTGAAAATCCATATTTTGAAAAAACTGAAGCACCAACCGTCACGATATTTCTAAATTGAACACCAATAATGTTCTTCACTGCCTTGGAAATGACACCATTGAAATGATTTACTAATATCGGACTGGTTTCAACTTCTCTAAAAGTTGTAAATGCGCCAATTTCAATATAATCATCCTGATCTTTTATATAGCTTAGCTCAAGGTTGGATAGATCTACTGCTGTATCAATTTTTTTTGAACCCATTCTTAAAAAAGCACTGCCGCCAATCACCATATTATTTCTTCTACTTATAAGTGTGTTATACGCTTCTTCGATTGTTTTTGGTTGTACGAGTTCTTTTATCGTAAACATCCTACTACTCCCTCCATAGTCCAACAGTAGATAATGAAGAACAAAGTTGCCTATCGGCAATTTGTTTTCGCTAGGAAACCCTAGGTTTCCTTCGACGGCTGCAAAGCAGCCTGAGCACCTTCCTGAATACGGCAAAGGGGAATCCCCTCTGCACACCCCATATATAGGAAATTGTAAACCAGCATTTCCTATATATTAAAAAAAGGCGCGTTAGTTTTACTCGAGCAAAGAGTAAAACCTAACACGCCTAGAATCTTTCCCTATTGTGCAGGTTAAAACAGTATCCCTAAGATAAATTCTTAGAAACACGCTTGCTCATAGTCAGACCATTTACGGTAGTCCGGTAGAAACTTGCAGACCATATCTCTGCGATTATATGAACCGTATATTTTTTCTTGTAAATACATTTTACGACAAACTTAGATAATAGGTCAACCTTTTTCGTACATTTTTATTAAAATAATATTTATCGTTCGTAATTTATTGTTTTACTCTTCGTGTATTCTTTAAAGGATCTATCCAAAATATCGCTCTCAAAAGCTTAAATATTAAAAGCCACATTGTGTAAATACTAATCATATAAACAAACGAGGGAGCGATGTTATGCCACATGAAAATGATAATAAAACTGCAAAAATAAAAAAAATGATTGCCATTATGAGTGGCAAAGGTGGTGTAGGTAAATCTACAGTAAGTGCTTTGTTAGCAACGCATCTTAAAAGATTAGGCTATACAGTAGGTTTGTTAGATGGAGACATAAAGGGTCCTAGCATACCCAGGATGTTTGGTGTAAGCGGTCCTTTAGAAAAAGATGCCCATGGCTTAATTCCTGCTATAAGCCCAGCTGGAATCAAAATTATGTCTATGAATTTGCTGTTGGAACACGAAGATGATCCTGTTATTTGGAGAGGCCCTGTAGTTAGCGGTGTGCTAAAACAATTTTGGAATGATGTCAACTGGGGAGAATTAGATTATCTACTAATTGACTTCCCTCCAGGAACTGGAGATGTTCAGCTGACTGCTATGCAAAGTTTCGTACTAGACGGAGTCATTATGGTTACTTCTCCCCAGAGTTTAGTACAAATGATTGTTGGCAAGGGTGTTAATCTTACAAATAAATTTTCAGTTCCAATTTTCGGGCTCATCGAAAACATGAGTTATGTGAAATGTCCAGACTGTGGTAAAGAGATATTTATTTTTGGGGAAAGCAAAGCAAAAACAACTGCCGAAAAATACGACATTGATCTATTGGCTCAATTACCTATAGATCCCGAGCTTTCAAAGCTCTCGGATAATGGCAAAATAGAAAGGTTCGAAAGTAAAACCTTTAAGGAAATTGCTCACTTGATAGCAACAAAAGATTGTCAATAAAGTTTAGATTCTGCAATAAATGCTTGGAATTACCATACCAGCTTTTATTGTAGAATTGCTTTTCTTTATTAGAAATTTTGTTTCTACATAAAAAATCAGCACTGATGACGAAAGCATCGGCGCTGATTTTTTATACTATTAGACAAAGTCTTGACTAAGATTTTATAGGCATAACGTAGTTTCCTGTTGGGTCTATTCCATAAAAATCTGCATATTGTAATGCGAAAATATCCTCATATGGAAAATCGATTTTAATCTTTTCTTTGATGAGATGGCTCCAAAATCCACTTCTGGAAATATCGCCTTGGAAAATCATGCCATAGATTACGTTGTTTTTATGAATAACCTTTTTGTATATATCTTTATTATTAAAAACCTCTACCTTATAGGTGTCATCCGGTGGCTCTATTAATCCAAGAGAAATCGTTTTTAATCCAAAAACATTCATTGTATTCTTTTCTGTAAAATAGTCTTCATAGTATCTTTCTACACCAGCCATATTACTTGCAGCCACTATTCCTTGCTTTACTGCTACAGGCCATATGGCCGATTTTCCAGTTACATCTCCGGCAGCATATATATTCTGAATGGTTGTTTCCATCTTATCATTTACAAGAATTCCCTTTTCCACCTTAAGCTTTTCAGAATCAATAAACGTCCTATTGGGCTTAACCCCTGCGGCTACAATGATCATATCACATCGTATGTCCATACCATTATTTAGCCTTACGATATTCCTATTCCCTTCACGTTCTATCTCCACTACAGAGACACCTTCCCTCACAACAGCCCCTTTTGCTCCAAGGAGTTCTTTATATCTACAGGAGGATATATGGTCTAATTGAAGTGGTAGAATTCTATTGGCCATTTCCACGATAGTCACGGATATATGCTTTTCTATTAACGCCATGGATGCATCTATACCAATTAAACCGCCACCAATAACTACTGCGGATTTACCTGCATCGATGGCTGAAATAATTTCACGGACATCTTTAAGGTTTCTCAAAGTGAAAACATTGGCTCCATCTTTCAGCCCTTTGACAGGAGGGAGGATTGCATCTGCTCCAGAAGCAATTAATAACTTATCATATGGAATCCTTTTGCCATCATCTAGTATTACTTCTTGAGACATAACTGCTACTTCCGTCGCCGTGGTGCCCTTTAGCCATTGTATATTATACTTCTCAGTCCAATCTCCCTCCACAAAAGCCGATGTTTCTTCATCACGGTTACCTGAAATGACATGATGCAGCATACATCTAGAAATAATTTTTTCATCCTGAGATATCACAGTGATTTGTCCATCTTCATCAAGTTTCCTAAGGGTTTTCACTGCATGAATCCCTGCAGCGCTAGCCCCAATAATTACGTATCTCATCGAGACTCCACCTCCATCACATGAAGTGCCTTATTCGGGCAATTTTCCACACATGCCGGTGTACACCGATCCCCACAGAAATCACATTTCATTACGAACTCACCCTTTGCATTATCAGGCTTTAGTACGCCATAGGGGCAGGACATTACACACATAAAGCAGGAGGCACATTGTTGGGGATCATAAGACACAATTCCTGTGGTATCGTCTTTTGTCATGGCACCACTCATACAAGCTAAAACACATTCTGGTTCATCACAGTGTCTGCAAAATATTGGTGTTGGATTTCTCTTATAATCCAATGCAATATAATGCCGCCCTTCGTTTTCCATATTCGTTAAATCTAGTTTATGTATAGACTTACCATCAGGGTTATGTTCGACCATGCAGGCGATCGTACAACTCAAGCAACCATTACATTTCTCCTTTTCTATCATGATTCTTTTCATCATTTCATCCCCCTTGGTCCTAAAGACCTAAACCTTTTCTTCTTTCAATTACAATTTCTTCCAACTTATCTGCTGCTAGGATAATGTCATCTTCTAAAATCAATTGTCCCCCGGTAAGATTTTTCATATCCTTCGTTAGCACTTGGCTAACTAACTTGCTGCCTGTTGAAAAAGGTGGAATTGCTAGATGCAACGGCAAACCCAATGCTAATCCAAAGGAGCCATTTGCCAATGCTTGTTCTTCTAACCATTGAGGCGCTGACAAAACTAGAGGCAACTGAGGCAAATCTACATTTAAAGTTTCTGCTATTTCTGCTGCAACCATTTCTAATCTTCCTATTGCCAAGCAAGGCCCAAAATTCAACACTGGTGGAATATCAAGGCTTTCACACACTGCTCGCAACTGTTCTCCTGCAAAAACAGAAGCCTTTGGAGACATTAGACCCACATTTTCTAGCCCACCACTGGAACACCCTGCAGACAATACAATGATATCCCTTTTAATAAGTTCTTTGGTCAACTCCACTGTAAATACGTCATGTCCCTTTGCTGTAAGATTGGAACATCCTACGATTCCTGCAATTCCCTTTATTTTACCTGTGACAATCAGGTCTATTAAAGGCTTCCAGCTACCTCCTAAAAAGTTCTTTAAAGAGACTTCACTAACACCTGTAAGTACATCATCATCTCCGTGATTTTTTGGTATATTAATACTCACATTCTTTCGTCTTTCCTTATAACTTGCAATAGACTCATGAATAATTTGTTCACAAATACTGCGATCATCTTCAAAGTCATAAGGCAGCATTTCAGCATTTGCTTTTTTAGCCATATCATCTAGACAATACATTCTAACCATAAATTCGTTTGCTAATGGCTCAATTCCTGGAAGGCTGCAGTTAAACTCGGACACGATCAGGTCAATGGCACCCGTCGTTATAACAGATTCACTGGTAAAGTTGTTACCTGCGTGACCTGAGAAAACCTTCTTATTATGTTCTCCTCGAAGCTGCATGTCTTGCCCAACACAGGTACAGCCTATTAACCGAATCCCTTTTGCTCCTGCCTCCATAGCTTTCGAAATAACATCCTCTTCTGCCAAGCGTTCTTCTAATCTAGCAAATAGAGAATGCTGATGTCCCGTGTTCATAATATTGATATAGTCCCCATCAATAACCCTTAATCCTACCGATGCTTTCCTCAACGAAGGTTCACCTAACATCACATCATTCAATAGATTTGTCAAGGTTAATCCATAGATGCCCGTGGAGATTCCTAGCTTCAGACAGTGCAACAACATATTTACAGGATCACTATTTAAGTTGGTTGAGGTCTTCACTACTCCATCAAAGACTTCTGACTTAGCTCCCCCCGGTAAAATATTTAATTTTTTCCAAACTTCTAATCTAGGTCCATAAGCTAGATTTTGTATTAGTTCCATCTTTTCATAGCTAGGCTTATACAGATCTTTCAAAACAGCCTCCCCTATTAGATAAGCCGTTTCATGTAGATCTTTCCCTTGAATATCAAAGATGTCTGCTAATTTATTTAAAGTTTCCATGCCTTTGATTGGGAGTTTCTTTTCTCCAATATTCTTTAAATTTCTAGCAGTGTTTTCAATAATATGTATATAACAGCCTGATCCTGCTGAAACAGCCCTTAAAAAGTTTCTCGCTACGATTGTATCTGCATCCGCACCACAAACACCTTTCTGGCTCTCTGGTGTAATTCTGCAGGGACCGTTAGAACATAATCTGCAACAGACTCCCTGTTGGCCAAACCCGCATTTTAGTTTTTGTTTTTCTACCCTGTGATGGGAGGTTTCATAATCCATAGATTTAATAAAATCACTTAGAATTCCATCTGCCGATTGACAGGTCATGCATTGTTTTGTAATTGTCATAAAATTACCCCCTTTGAAAATATACTAATTTGGTATACTTTTATTTCATAATTTATCGGGAATGCTATTCCCGATAATTTGATTACTGAATATCTTGTTCCATAATTTTTTTGAAGGTAATGCTTTCTAATTCTGTGATAAGATTTTTTTGGACTTTGTTCAATGCTTTATGAACATCACAAGTGTAGGTTCTATTGAGATTACAGTAAGCACTGTCATAGAAACATCTATTGACATAAATAGGCCCATCTATCGCTTCGATCACTTGCTTTAAAGTAATGTTCTGTGGTTCATGGGCTATCATATAGCCGCCGCCTACACCTCTAAATGATTTTACGACGTTTGCATGCACTAATTTCCTTAATAATTTCAATAAAAAACGTACAGGAATATTTTCATGCATGGCAATGGTCTTCGCTTCAATTTTCTCATCTATGCCTAGCTTACATAGATAAAGCACTACCCTCAATGCATAATCTGCTTCTTGTGTTAGTTTCATGTTCACCTCAAAGTATACTCAATTGGTATATTTTAACTATACTGCTTTGATAATCATTTGTCAATATATGTTTTTATAATTTTTAATCGAGATGTCTTGCGCTTCCCGCAAAACCTACACAACTTCTTACAAATTTATTCGCCCATGACTATTGTACATTCATGGGAAATCTTAGAATTATCCCCTTCCCATATGTATCGTGTCATTAGATTTTCAAAAAAAGTACATACTAAAGCATTGACACAAATACATCCATAGTGTACTATTTAAATATAACAGTAATACAAGCGAGGTGAAATGATGGACTTTGATA
The DNA here is from genome assembly GCF_014205875.1 of Anaerosolibacter carboniphilus. Taxonomy (GTDB): domain Bacteria; phylum Bacillota; class Clostridia; order Peptostreptococcales; family Thermotaleaceae; genus Anaerosolibacter; species Anaerosolibacter carboniphilus. The sequence continues at coordinate 4,617 of NZ_JACHEN010000029.1, read as the reverse complement.
CAAGGATTCCTATTTATTTGCAAATCATTGAGTTAATAAAAAAGGATATTGTACTGGGCAATATGAAAAAAGGTGATAAGCTTCCTTCTGTACGGGTGATGGCAAATCATCTCAAAGTCAATGTAAATACAGTTCAACGAGTATATCAAGAGCTTGAAAGAGAAGGTATTACATTTACTGAAAGAGGCAAAGGATCTTTTATAACGGAGGATGAAGAATTGATAAATAAATTAAAAAATAACATGGCCTGTGAGTTACTTAAGAAGTTTGTAGATGGGATGAAAGAACTAGGATACTCCCATGAAAATATTCTAGATCATTTAAGCAATTATATGAAGGAGGATTAGCATGGAAATATTAAAGGCAGAAAATTTGACTAAAAAGTATATAAATAAAACCGCTTTAGATAATCTAAATATAACCCTTGAAAAGGGGAAAATATATGGTCTTCTAGGCCCTAATGGAAGCGGTAAAACTACACTTATGAAAATCATCGCCGGATTGCTGCAAGCTAGCAGCGGCAATATTCAAATTATGGAGAGCATGATAGGAAAAGACACAAAAAAATTAGTATCTTATATGCCAACGACGAATCATCTGTCCAATGGTATGAAAATAAAACATTGGATTGAATGCTTTCATGATTACTTTGAAGATTTTAATAAAGAGAAAGCCCAGGAATTAATAGATTTTATGAAATTAAAGCAGGACATGAAAATAAAGAATCTATCTACTGGAATGGTGCAGAGATTAAAAATTAGCTTAGCAATTTCAAGGGATGCAATTCTATATGTTTTTGATGAACCCTTTAATGGCATTGACCCTGTATCCCGTGAAAAGATAATGGAAACTCTTCTAAATAATTTGGATGAAGAAAAGACGATCATTATATCTAGCCATATGGTAAGTGAACTGGAGAGAATATTGGATAGAGTTATATTCTTAGATGATGGGAAGTTAATCATCAATGAAGATGCAGATTTCCTTCGCGTAGAAAGAAAAATGTCTATAGATGAACTTTATAGGGAGGTATATAAAGATGCTTAATATAATTAAATATGAGTGGATCAGCAGGTGGAAATTCTTTTTATCAGGAGTAATATTATTTATACTCTTAGATATTGAGATCATTAGAAATGCTACGAATAATAGTGCGCCGACTGCATTTGCTGGTATCTTGGTTGCAATCTTATTTGCCCTGGGAATTGCCTTGTTTTTGGATCATATAGGAAGAATGTATAAAAGCTTATTTAAAGAAGATGGATATTTTTTATTTACAACGCCTTTAACCGGATACAGTATTTTAGGTGGAAAAATGGTTACAGTATTTTTAGAAATTTTAGGAATTCTGTTATTTTGGGGAGGGATTGCCTATATAGATTATCTGATTCTTTCTCCTTCTCTTCCTGAAATAAATTTTGATTTGGTCTTTTCTTCAAATCATATATTTACAGCATTGAAAGTGGTTTTTAGTATTATTCTTGGATATTTAGTATTTTTGCTTATGATTTATTTATCCATGACCCTGGCAAGAAGTATCTTTGCTGCTTTTAAATACGGGAAAGCATTGTCACTTATATGTTTTATTGTACTATCCAAAGTCATAACTGAATTCTCAACAGCATTCTATGATTTAACGAATCAAGGTGTCCATAATGCGATAAATTTTAGTCCGAGTGTTGGAGGCTTTATGTTGATTAATACAATTATTTTTATTGTATTATTTATAACTACAGGATATCTATTGGACCGTAAAATTAATTTATAGTTATTTAAACAGGCCGTGTTAGATTTGATTCTAATACGGCCTGTTTTTATTGACCCCTTTTCCATCTCCAACACAGATTGAATAACAAATGTTAATCTGTCAATTAATATATAGGAGGACAAATATTGCTAATACCTACCACAACCTCATTTCTTGGGTTATAGAACCTATGAGGTATATTTTCTATAATATATATACTGTCACCTTCCTCAAGAACATACTTCTCTTTATCTAAATATACTTCTAATTGACCTTTTAAAATAAAAATGCATTCATCCGCTGCATGTATTATGAATTCTTCACTACTCCAGCTTTTAGCTTCTAATTTGAAATATACCATTTCCATTTTTATATTTGCTGATTTATCTGAAGCCATTGGACTTATAAATTCATAGATTATGCTGCTGTTAGGTAGAGCAAGTTTTCTACGCTGCGTAGCCTTCGTTAAAACATGCTGTTTACTTTCATGCGTTAAAAATGTATATATAGGTACTTTTAGTGCCATGGCTATTTTCCTAAGTGACGATAACGATGGGTCTATTAAATCCCGTTCAATTTGAGATAAATAGCTTGCGGTTAATTGAGTTTTTTCTGCTAACTCATTAAGTGTTAAAGAGTTCTGCTGCCTAATTTCTCTAATTTTTGCTCCTAACAATCTATTTCCTCCTTAACCGTTAAAACATCCATAAATTTACTATTCATTGTTAGTATAATATACTGATTTACCGTTGTCAATTTCAGCAGATATGACTTTCTTTCTAGTTAAGCATAACTCTTTTTAATGTTACTGTTAGATTTACTACCAGCCTTTTACTAACTTCAGTACATCATCAGCTATTCTTCCTCCTAAATAATCATCAATAGATGATTTTATAATCTCTAAAGCTTTAGACATCTCTTTTTCTGTAATATTCAAAGGTGGTTGAATTCTAAGTACGTTTCCATTTAAAGTTATTAATACTACGCCTTTTTCATAACATCTATAACAAATCTTCGATGCAGCTTGAATATCTTTTTCCTTTTTAATACGATCTGTTACAAGCTCTACCCCTATTGATAGACCAAGCCCTCGGACATCTCCTATAATTTCATACGCATCTTTAATTTTATTGAAATATTCTTTGACTAGATTTCCTATTTTATTAACATGTTCTAAAAATCCCTTTTCAGAAATTATTTCAATTGTACTTAAAGCGGCGCAACAGCATACAGGATTGGCAGCTGTTGTAAATGCATGTGCAGGCGCTTCAAGGGATTGCATTATTTCCTCTCTTGCTACAATTGCACTAAGAGGCATACCTGAAGCAATAGATTTACCTAAGATTACAGCATCAGGTATAACATCAAAATTATCAATACCAAACCATTTACCAGTACGCCCAAAGCCTTGTTGTACTTCCTCACTTACGAACAGAATTTTGTTTTTGATACATAGTTCATATAACTTCTTAATATATTTTTTTGGTGGTACAATAATTCCACCATCTCCCTGAATTGGCTCGATGATTATTGCAGCTACTTCATCTATAGGTATATAGTTCTTAAATGCTTCCTTAATTTGCTCAAGACATTCTAGATTACAACAATCTTCACTTTTTCCAAAATTACATCTATAGCAATTAGGATACATAAAACTGTGAATATCAGGTACAAAAGGGCCTATTTTTCTTCGCATTTTAGGAGTGATTGCTGACATAGTCATTGAGCCATATGTTGAACCATGATATGCCCCAATGAAAGTAATTATAGAACTTCTACCAGTATAGGCTCTGGCAAATTTTATAATACCATCATTAGCATCTGACCCTGAAAGCCCAAATGCAACTTTTTTACTATAATTTCCAGGCGTAATCTCAATAAGTTTTTCGGCTAAACGAATCATAGGCTCATGATATGAATAAGCAGGTGTATAATGTATGAATTTACTAAGCTGTTCAATTATCGCCTCTTTAACTCTTGAATTTGAACCACCTACATTTAATGCACCTGCACTTGACAACAAATCAATGTATTTGTTTCCATCTATATCTTCAATAGTTGCTCCATCTATACTACTTATAACCAATGGATAATAAGAAATCCTAGATGAATCAGCAATAACCTTCCTATCTCTTTCTACTGCTTTAATGCACTTAGTTATATTCATACCCATATCCCCTTTGCACATTAATATTAATATATACTTAAAATTTTAAGTATATATTAATATTAATGTGCATCTGTAATTTTTGTCAAGCGTATTTTTAGTATTTATTCATTTTTTAATTATTTATTAATACTATTATTTGCAAAGATCTCTTTGTTCCCATTATTTTATGTTTTTTTAACATAATTTCTAAAGCATTTCTTTTACTTTTTTTAAAATCTCGTCTATTTAAAAAACGATATTAGATTTATCCAATACCGCATTAAGTTTTCTATTCTTGATCAATTTCTCTCGTTCCATTTAAACATAAAAATGATTACCTATATTCTCATATGCTCTGCTCACATGATATTTTATAAAGATATATATTCCTTTTAAAAACATAAATAAAGTGGATATTGCTAATATCTACTTTACTTAGTTCTCAATCCTTTATAAAATACTGTTAAAACAAATTATAGTTTATTTTCTATATAACCATCTATAATGTATTAAAACAAATAGGAATATTCGATAGTATTATGTGACCTTTCCCCGATAAAATAGACACGCTATACGGCTAGTTTTCTTTCATTTTCATAGGATATCGGGGTTTTATATCCAAGAGTAGAATGTAGCCTTTTTCGGTTATAAAATATTTCAATATACTCAAAAACAGATTGTCTTGCTTCTGATCTAGTTCTAAAACTATTAAAGTACACAA
>NZ_JACHEN010000028.1 GCF_014205875.1 Anaerosolibacter carboniphilus | reverse complement strand
TCACCTCACTTTATATATTCTACATTAACTTCGTAATCCCTTTTTGACACATAAAAAATATCCACCCTTTCGGGTGGACTTTGTCAACAGTCTCAGGTACACATTGTGTACCTTTTTTATTTGTGTCAATTTTAAAGCCGGTTGAATATAATGTAATAGCATTTGACAGTTTTATGGGACGTACACAAGGGAATGGGAGTAAAGTTTTAAAATGTCCAGTTAATTGGAACATCAGATGCAAAATAATGTAGAGAGTAATGGGGTGATATTTTGAGGAGACCATATTTGCTAAGAAGGATTTTTGGGATATTGTTAGCACTCATCGGTTCGGTTATTATCGTCGAAATGATTCCCCTATGGCTATGGTATATAATTTTATTATTCTTGATTATTTGCTTTGCTATCGTGTTTCTTAAAATAATTTAAAAGGAGCGTATATATTATGGGAAGGAGAAGATACCCCTATAATTTCTGGAGAAGAATTGATAAAAAGCTGACGGGAATCGTCCTTCTGACAATTGGGTTTGCCATCATCGCGGTAACATTCCTACCATTTACTGTCTGGATGGTTCTATGTGGATTAGGTTTAATCTATGCAGGGTATAAATTATTTATCTGTTAGTCGATGGAGGATAAGCAGTGATTATTTGTGAATGATTGTGGCATTAAATAAAGCCTACCGTGAAGGTAGGCTTTTCTAAACTAGATCGCTCTTTCAACTTTGTTTGAACGTAAACATCTAGTACATACGCTGATTCTTTTCGGAGAACCGTTTACTACTGCTTTTACTTTCTTTATGTTGGCATTCCATGACCTTCTTGTATGACGATTGGAGTGACTCACATTGTTTCCAGTAATATTCCCTTTTCCACATACATCACATGATCTTGACATATATTACACCTCCTTCGAGTGATTATACCATTTGTTAAAAACATATTCATTTTACCATATTCATGGTATTGTATGCAAGGGTTGTAATAAAATATTCTATAAAGTATGACTTCTATTAAAGAATTACGCATGATTTAAGTTGAATATGTGAAATAATTAATATAAAATATATTATATATTTCATACGTATATTGCAAATCGCTTATTTATATAAATTCTCATGGGGAGGTAAAAAGATGGTAGCGAGGCTAGATAATGAAATTGGGAGTGTTTTTATTGATAATGCTGTGCTTGCATCTATAGCAGGAGCGTCTGCCATGGAATGCTATGGGTTAGTTGGAATGGCAACGAAGTCAGCAGCTAGTGGTTTGGTTGAACTTTTAAAGAGAGAAAATATGACTAAGGGCGTAAAGGTATCTACTGATAACGATGAAATATTAATAGATTTATATATCATTGTTGAGTTCGGGACCAATATTTCTGCTGTGGCTAATAATATTATTGACAAAGTAAAGTATAATATCGAAAATATGACAGGGATGACTGTGAAAAAGGTGAACGTTAATGTTCAAGGTGTTAGAGTAGAAAAGTAATTTAAGGAGGAACTTGCTTTGAAAGCTAAATATATTGATGGTGTACAACTTAGAAAAATGATTCTGCAGGGAAAAAACTCGCTTGAGGCTAACAAAAGTACAGTGGACTCTTTAAATGTTTTTCCTGTTCCTGACGGAGATACTGGAACAAATATGTCCTTGACGATGGGGGCTGCAGCAAGGGAAGTGCAAAATATAAAGGGCGGAACTGTAGAAGATATCGCAGAGGCAGCAGCCAATGGATCTTTAATGGGTGCTAGAGGGAATTCTGGAGTAATTCTTTCTCAGTTGTTCAGAGGATTTGCAAAAGGCTGTAAAGGAAAAGAAAAGCTTAGTATAATGGATTTAGCTGTGGCGCTTAAAGGGGCTTCGGATACAGCTTACAAGGCAGTGATGAAGCCTATTGAAGGAACCATTCTTACTGTGGCTCGGGAAATTGGAGAGAAGGCTGTTGAGATCTCAAAAAGGGAGGAAAGCATTGAAAGCTTTTTAGAAACAATTATCGCCCACGCTGAAAGGGTTTTAGATAAAACACCGGATATGTTAAAAGTATTGAAACAGGCAGGCGTGGTTGATGCTGGTGGGAAAGGACTCATATTTATCATAAAAGGCTTTTATGAGGCCATCACAGGTAAAGAGACGGTTATTGAGTCAGTAGATGTTATCCAACCTATCGTCCATGATAGCATCATGGAAAATGAGGAAATAACTTTTGGTTACTGTACTGAATTCATTATCAAAGGAAAAAATATTCATATCGACAATTTTAAAATGGCTATCGGTGATTATGGAGACTGTATGCTGGTTGTAGGGGATGAGAATATGGCTAAGGTCCATATACATACCAATAATCCTGGCGAAGTGATAGAAAAGGGATTAAGACTAGGTGAATTAATCAATATAAAAATAGATAATATGAGATATCAACATCAAAATCGGATATTTGAATCGAAAATGCCTCAGGACGAGCCGGTGGACTTAAAAGAGTACGGAATGATTGCTGTAACTATGGGAAAAGGTTTGACAGATATTTTTAAAGATTTGAATGTAGATGAAATCATTACTGGTGGTCAAACCATGAATCCAAGTACCGAGGACATTAAGAATGCAATTGATCATATTGCTGCTAAGAATATATTTGTTTTTCCAAATAATAGTAATATTATCATGGCAGCAAATCAAGCAAAGGAATTGTCTGAGAAGAATATTATCGTAATTCCTACGAAAACAGTTCCACAAGGCATTGCAGCTGTTTTGGCATTTAATGCCGATGAAAGCAGTGAGGTAAATACCCAGGCAATGATGGGAGCCATGAAAAACGTAAAAACGGGTCAAGTGACTTATTCGGTGAGAGATACACAATTCAATGATATTGAAATTAAAAAAGATGATATTCTTGGGATGCAGGATGGAGAAATAAAACAGGTGGGAAGTGATATTGATGAAGTATCATTTGAACTTCTCGAGAATATGATTACTGAAGATACTGAAATGGTTACCATCTTCTATGGTGAGGATGTATCTGTTGAGAAAGCACAGGAACTAGCAAATAAGATATCTGAAGTACGGGACGATATCGATATTGAGGTTTATTTCGGCGGTCAACCGTTATATTACTATATTTTCTCTATAGAATAGGAAATGGATTAAACCGTTTCCTTTTTCTACGTATTGGGAGGTATTAAAAATGAGCGAACTAAAGAAAACTGTTCAATTTTTAAAAGGAATAGGACCTGCCAAATATAAGCGATTTCAAAAACTGGGAATTGATACAATTGAAGATCTTCTATATACTTTTCCACGAGAGTATGAGGATAGGCGGCATATTGAAAGCATCAAAAATCTTAAAAATGAGGAGAAAGCTTCTTTACGGGTAATTGTCCAAGGCGATGTTGAAAAAGTTGCAGTAAAAAGAAATTTTAGTATCTATAAATTACCTGTTCGTGATGCATCAGGTACTGCCTATGCGGTTTTCTATAATACACCATATGTTCAAAAATCTTTTTCTATTGGGGAACAAATATATCTTAATGGTAAAGTGAAAATTGCATTCGGTGAAATTCAGATTCTGCACCCAGAATATGAATTTGCAAACAATAAAGAAAGAAATTTATTTGAGCGAATTCTCCCCGTTTACAGCCTTACAGAGGGTTTGTCTCAAAATGATTTCATTAGCATCCAAAAGCAGGTGTTGCATAGCTATCTAGATTTATTGAATGAATACCTACCGCAGGATACGGTTCTAAGAAATCGTTTGTGTGATATTCATTATGCCATTCGTAATATTCATTTTCCCCAATCACCCCAACACTTAAAAGTGGCAAAATACAGACTTGTTTTTGAAGAATTACTTATTCTCCAGTTAGGCTTATCTTTAACAAAGAGCAGGCTGATCATGAACCAAGAGGGAATTTCATTCGAAAGAAAACCGGAATTATACAAATTCATTGATACGCTGCCCTATAAACTGACAAATGCCCAGAGAAAAGTATTAGATGAAATCGAAAATGATATGGAGCAGGAAAAAACGATGAATCGTTTAATTCAAGGAGATGTAGGATCAGGAAAAACGATTATTGCATTAATTGCCCTATATAAAGCGATACTGAATGGTTATCAGGGAGCTTTGATGGCTCCTACTGAAATATTGGCAGAACAGCATTTACATTCTGCGAGAGAGTTATTGGAACCTTTGGGTGTAAAAATAGCACTTTTGTCAGGTAGTATTCCTAAAAGGAAAAAAGAAGAAATTTTAAAAAGGACAGAGCTAGGAGAAATCGATCTCTTAATTGGTACCCATGCGATCATTCAAGAAAATGTTACTTTTTATAAACTAGGGATTGCTATTACGGATGAACAACATAGGTTCGGTGTGAGGCAAAGGGCTGTACTTTCTAGCAAGGGCTTGAATCCAGACATTCTTGTTATGACTGCAACACCTATTCCAAGAACATTGGCGTTGATTTTATACGGAGATTTAGATATATCTACGATTGACGAATTGCCTCCAGGTAGAAAAAAAATAAAGACGATGTGCATACAAGAGGAAAGACGTAGGATGGCGTATGATTTCGCTAAAAATCAAATTACTGAGGGACGTCAGGTCTATATTGTTTGTCCTCTGATCGAAGAATCAGAAAGTATTGAGGCCAAATCAGCCTTGGACATCTTTGAAGAGGTAAGCACCCATTATTTAAAGGATTTTCGGATTGGTTTGCTTCACGGCAAAATGAAAGGGCAAGAGAAAGAAGCAGTAATGAACGAATTTAAATCAGGGAAATTGGATGTACTGGTGTCGACAACAGTAATTGAAGTAGGTGTGAATGTACCGAATGCATCCGTAATGATCATTGAAAACAGCGAGAGATTTGGGTTGGCTCAGCTACACCAGCTACGGGGGCGTGTAGGAAGAGGTGTATATCAATCCTATTGCATTTTGATATGTAATAGCAAAAATGATCGTACAAAAGAAAGAATGCAAGTGATGGAACAATCAGAAAATGGTTTCATTATTGCTGAGAAAGATTTAGAACTTAGAGGGCCAGGCGATTTCTTCGGTACACGACAACATGGAATCCCTGAATTAAAAATCGCCAATTTATTTAAACATATTCATGTATTAAAACATGCACAAAAGGAAGCAGCTATCCTTCTAGAAGAAGATAAGGCTCTTTCTTTGGGAAAAAATATTGCCTTAAGAAGAAAGCTTGTTGAAAAATTCAAAGATACACTAGGAGAAATTAGTCTTTAGTATGTTTCCATGCTATAACTAAACTGCTAAAATCTACTAGAAATAATTTCCCTCCAAATGGTTAAATTATTATTAGAATTTAATGGGAGGTGAAAAGAGATGTCAAGAAACACAAATCAAAAGGTAGTTCCTGAAGCTAAAGCTGCATTAGATTCTATGAAACTTGAAATCGCTGGAGAACTAGGATTAAGCAACTATCAAACAGCAGATAAAGGAAATTTAACAGCTAGACAAAATGGTTATGTAGGTGGATACATGACTAAGAGACTAGTTGAGATGGCTGAAAGATCAATGTCAGGTAGATAAGAATGATAAAAAAGAAAGACTGAATCAGTCTTTCTTTTTTTATATAATAAAGACTGAATTTGTTAGCAGAACATGAAAAAATTGCTAGAGTAAAAAAACTTATACGGGTTAAATTAATAGTACAAACAACAGGAGGTGAAGACGAGATGTCAAGAAACACAAATCAAAAGGTAGTTCCTGAAGCTAAAGCTGCATTAGATTCTATGAAACTTGAAATCGCTGGAGAACTAGGATTAAGCAACTATCAAACAGTAGATAAAGGAAATTTAACAGCTAGACAAAATGGTTATGTAGGTGGATACATGACTAAGAGACTAGTTGAGATGGCTGAAAGATCAATGGCAGGTAGATAAGAATTCTATCCTATCCAAATAAAAAAGACACACTTTGTGTGTCTTTTTTATTTTACAATGAAAATCGAACAATGGATTAGAATATACCTATTATGAGAACTGAGAATGAAAAATAAAATACTGGCGAGGAATCACCAGTATTGGGAGAGGAGAAATGAAGGAAGAGCTATAAGGGGAATTATATTTAATGTGCTTGTATATAATATGTGCATATAGGTTATTTTTATACAAAGAATACGTCGAAACGTGTAAGATTCTTTTTGTTTATATTTTACATATATGCTAAAATATTTATTGAAGGGAGAGGAATACTTTTGAGAGTAATTGCTGGTGAATTAAGAGGCAGAAAAATAAAGGCTCCTGATGGACTCCATACAAGACCTACAACAGATCGTGTAAAAGAGTCAATTTTTAGCATGATATATTCCCATCTTGCTGACAGTATTGTATTAGATTTATTTGCTGGCTCGGGAAGTCTAGGTATTGAAGCATTAAGTAGAGGAGCACAAAAAGCCTATTTTATTGAGAATAATAAGCAAAGCCTAGGGATCGTAAAAGAGAATTTAACAATTCTAGGACTTTTGGATCAAAGTGTTGTTTTATTGACCGATGCTATAAGAGCTTTAAAGGAATTTGCTATAAAGGGCGAAAAATTTGATATAATATTTTTAGATCCACCATATATGAAAGGATTCATTATTCCTTGCGTGGAAGGTATTGAAGTAAATGGATTGTTGAATACTGATGGAATCATCGTTATTGAGCACAAAGTTGAAGATGTTTTACCAGATGAAATAGGAAACTTACTAAAGATGAAGGATAGACGATATGGAGATACCAATATTTCGATCTATTCAAGGGAGGCATTAAAATGAGAATAGCAGTATATCCAGGTAGCTTTGATCCAGTAACGAATGGACATCTCGATATCATCAAAAGATCATCGAAGTTGTTTGATAAAGTAATTGTTGCTGTATTACATAATGCCAATAAAACACCTCTCTTTACTGTTGAGGAAAAGATGGACTTGCTTTTTCAAGTTACGAAAGACATCCAAAATGTTGAAATAGATAGTTTTTCTGGTCTGCTGGCTGATTATGTTACGAAAAATAACATTAGCAGCATTGTAAAAGGGCTAAGAGCCGTTTCAGATTTTGAATATGAGTTGCAAATGGCTTTGATGAATAGAAAACTCAATCCCGATGTTGAAACAATCTTTATGATGACTAGCGGCGAGTATTCATATCTGAGCTCTAGTCTGGTAAAGGAAGTATTTAGGTTTAACGGCTGTATTAAAGGCTTAGTACCAGATGAAGTAATAGAGGCTATGAAGAAAAAAGTGAGGCTATAATGCAATAAGGGGGGAATCGTATGAATGTATTGAGATTGCTTGATGAATTAGAGGATATTGTTGAAAATAGCTCTACAATACCATTTGCTGGCAAAACCTTAGTAGATCGTGGAGATATTTTGGATATTATTAAGGAAATCAGAATCCAATTACCAGATGAGGTGAAGCAGGCCCAGTGGATTAAGGAGGAGCGACAAAGAATCCTTGTAGATGCACAGCAGGAAGCAGAAGCAATTATGAAAGATGCACGGACTCATATCGAAGAAATGGTAGAGAAAGACGAGATTACGAGGCTGGCTCAAAAAAGAGCAGAAGAAATCATTGAACAAGGACAAGCCCATGCAAAGGAAATTAGACTGGGAGCTCGACAATACGCTGACGAACTGTTGGCTGGTATTGAAGAAAGTCTGGAAAAATTGGGAAATACCATTAAACACAATAGAAAAGAATTAAAAGGAATGAAGGGGTAACCCTTCATTTTTTAGTTAAAAAAGTGCTGGAAAACTTGTTAAAGACACTCGCAAAAATAATGGAAATTGCAATGAGTGTAAGAACGATTATTGTAAACAGCTGACATGAGAAGAACACTTTATCAGACCAGGTTTCAGTTAGACCGGGGGAAAGTGTAGGATGAAAGACCGGCATATTTAAATTACTTGCAGTAAATTGATATAGTGGAACCAAAAGAAAAGCAAAGAAACCCGAAAAAATAGAATGCAGCAGCTTAGAACAGACATATACGGATACACTTAGATCTGTATCGTGGATCATACTGGCAGCTTGGGCTATGATAGAGAGACCGCTCCAAGAGATAATCATGGTAGCAATAATTGCTTGTTGCAAAAAAGAAATGCTTTGAACTTGAGATATTAATTTACACCCTACAGTGATTTCAAATATTCCACTAATAATACCATGTTGTATTTCTTGGTTGAAACCCAGCCATTTCCAAAGCGGCAACAATAAGCTTGAAAAGAACAAAATAATTTTTGAAATAGATAGGATATTAATTATCACAGAGAATAAAATGATAAATCCTCCTACGATAAGAATGGTTTCAATAGATTCTTTTACAGATTCGCCTAAGATTCTGCCAAAAGGCTGTTTTGGATGGACTTTGCTATTCATCAACTGTTTGAATGCATGAGTAATGCTATGATTTTTTCCCATTGGATGTATTGTAGCCTTTATATTTCTTTTATAGAAACGAAAAACTATGCCGGTGGCGATTGCACCAAGATAATGAGATAAAGCGATCATCGTACCTAGGGCGATACTATGGAACATGCCAATAGCGACAGCACCTAGCATAAAGAGAGGACCAGAGGTACTAGAAAAAGACATAACCCGTTGGCCTTCCTCCTTGGAAAAGATACCTTCCTTTCTTAGCTTTGAAACAATCTTTACACCCACGGGATATCCAGATGTGAGACTCATAGCAAATACAAAAGAGCCTTCTCCAGGAACATTAAATACAGGTCGAATGAGAGGCTCCAAGATAGAGCCGATAAAGCTTACAACGCCTAGACGAATCAAAAGCTCTGCTCCGATAAAAAAAGGAAGTAAAGAAGGCAAGACGATATTAAACCATATATCTACGCCATTTTTTGCAGACTGAACGGCTTCTTTAGGATATGATATGAGAAAAATGACAAAAAAAAGAGTAGAGGAGATCAGCAACAATCTTGAAACTGTCGTAGAGTATTTTTTGTATCTGAATTTAAGAAATAGAAGTGTAGTGGCAAATAATAATATGAGTATCATGAGTGTCCTCCAAAACTGACATACGTATATGATATATATATGAGCGTTAAGTGCATTTATTACTAAAGTACAGGTGTTGAAATGCTCAAATAGAATTTAAGTGTTTCATTTGATATCGTTATTTAGGGATACAGGGATAGTAATCCTTTCAAATATAAGCTCATAGTATTTTGCTGTACCATAGCTTGTGGCTGGGGGAGCAAAAATCTGTATGAATCTCCAACCCTGTTTTCCGTATTCTTCAATAATCTTATGATAGTCTTGCTCAACTTCCCGTGTCCAGAAACTTAAATCCAGCTTTACATAAGTATATTCATACATGATAGGACCTCCTCCATGGGACTTATTATATTAAAGTATATTTTCGTGAACCCATGAAGATGCGTATTTTTCATAAGAACTACATATAAATAGAAAATATCAAAAAGAACTGTGTGATTCTAATCTTGAATTTCCTAGGAAATAGTGAAATTTCAACGGCTTTCAACAATTTTTATGAAAGCGGATATGAGTAGGTAATGGATTTGAATTTATGACATTCTTTGGTATGATAGGATTAGAAAAGAATTATATTGACCACCTTTAAAAAGGGACAATATGAAAAAAATTACATAGGAGGTAAGAAAAATGAAATTTGTTTTTGCACATAACAACTTAAATGTACTTGACTTAGAGAAAAGCACATCCTTTTACAAGGATGCTCTTGGTTTAGTGGAAACCAGAAGGAAAGAGGCCTCAGATGGAAGCTTTATTCTTGTTTTTTTAGGGGATGAGGTTACCCCACATAAACTAGAGTTGACCTGGCTCCGTGATCGCCAAGAGCCTTATGATCTTGGAGATAATGAAATCCATCTTGCATTTATGGTGGATGAATTTGATGCAGCATATAAGTTCCACAAAGAGATGGGATGCATATGTTACGAGAATCAGCAGATGGGAATCTATTTTATAGAAGATCCAGATGGTTACTGGATTGAAATTGTGCCCAAAAGATAAGATAGAGATAGAGATAGAAAAACCAAGACCCATGAACTGGTCTTGGTTTTTCATTTGAAAGAACGAACTTGAGAAAACTTAGGAATTGAGATCATTGTGAAGAAAAAAAGGTTTTTTATAATAATCCCATCCACCTTTGCGATTTGCTGGATTAGGGTAGGCGATACTATAAATATTTGTGGCTTTAATGTCAAAGGCTAGCATTTGCTTTGCTACCTCGGCTTCCAATGGCTCCCTATTAATATTTGTAAGGATGGGTATGTTGGAATACTTTTTCAAGTGCCTTATCAGTGAAGAGCCATTTTTGGAAAAAGCCAAAACTCTGGCATATTGGGAACCCTGGGCTTGATTGAATAAGGCTAGATGTTGTTTCTGAAGATCCATCAGAGCGTGAATAAGTATCCTTTGCAGTCGTGTCATAGTATATCTTTTTGATTTTGTAGCATTAAGCACTTCAGCATGAGATGTGGCCTTCATACTAATCTCTTTGAATCGATTTTCTAGGCCCTCAGTGACATCAGGTATATTAGCAATTACGTCAGTAGGCATAGTACGCAAACGATAAAGGACAAGTTGATCGAAGTTCGAATAAAAAACGGGGCCAAATCCTAAATTGAAACAATTTTCGAGGGTGTTCAAGCTACCATTGGGCATTACCTTCGATAAAGTATTAACATCCCTTGGATCTATGGATAGATGCTCTCGAATAGCTGTAGCGCTACAGATTTCACTCCTTATTTCTGTAGAATGATAGTCGGCTTTGATACGCTTGAGTGTAAAGGGTTGAATTGGACTACGTAGTTTTAGTAAGGCTTTTATATATTCGATACCTAGGATATTATTTGGTGATTGAAGCGCTGAAGAAAGGGCATTATCTTCAAAATACTGGCTTAATGCGTTAGATCTTGCCTGTGGATAGGGTAATCCTTCTGCTAGATAGGCTTTAAGTGTGTGTCTATAAGATTCCGGTTCTACATGAAGAATCTCGGAAACCTGCATTAATTTTTCTATGGCACCCTCTTCACTGCCAAAACAGAGAAAATTAACAGCATTTAAATGATGGAGCATTGAAACAGCACCATAGGCAAATAGTTCTGCAGTATTACAAGCATAAACAAAAGGAAGTTCTAGTATCAGATCCACTCCTTCCCTTACCGCCATTTCAGCCCTATGCCATTTATCTGTGATTGCAGGTTCACCTCGCTGCAGAAAATTACCACTCATAACTGCGATCGTATGGGTTGCACCAGTTATTTTTTTTGCCTCATCAAGATGATATTTATGTCCATTATGAAAAGGGTTATATTCCGTAATTAGACCAAGTATTTTCATGGATATTTCCTCCTATAAACTTTCCATCTGGATTATGAAAAGGATACGCTGTGCTATTTATAATATTATAGAATTTTGCCAATAATATCAAAGAAATATTTATTACATAATTTCGATAAAACTTGCAAAAATCCGAAATTATTTTATAATAATAGAGGGGAAATAAAAGGAAATGAGCTTTTTTTATAGAAAGTAACTTTGTTATTAAATTATTTAGGAGGTTAATAGAAATGAATGTATTGGTAATTAATTGCGGTAGTTCATCTTTAAAGTATCAGTTGATCAACATGGCAGATGAAAGTGTTCTAGCAAAAGGTTTAGTAGAAAGAATCGGTATCGAAGGATCTATTCTAAAGCATGAAGCTGAGGGAAAAGACAAGGCCGTTATTCAACAGCCTATGGAAAATCACAAGGTAGCCCTATCTTTGGTACTTGATGCTCTTGTTGATAAGAATCATGGTGCGATCAAGGATATGAGTGAAATCTCGGCAGTTGGACATCGTGTTGTTCATGGCGGAGAAAAGTTCAGCGGGTCTGTCGTGATAAATGATGATGTAATTAAAGCTCTTGAAGAATGTATTGAATTAGCACCATTACATAACCCACCGAATCTAATGGGTATTGCTGCATGTAAGGAATTGATGTCAACTGTCCCTATGGTAGGGGTATTTGATACAGCATTCCATCAGACTATGCCAAAATCCTCTTACATTTATCCATTGCCATATGAATTGTATGAAAAATACGGCATTAGAAGATACGGGTTCCATGGTACAAGCCATAGATATGTATCCGAAAGAGCTGCAGACATGTTAGGCAAAGATATCAAAGACTTAAAAATTGTTACTTGTCACTTAGGAAATGGAGCAAGTTTGGCTGCTATTGATGGTGGAAAGTCAGTTGATACCAGCATGGGCTTTACACCATTAGAAGGATTAGTAATGGGAACACGTTCTGGAGATATTGACCCTGCTATTGTAACGTTTATTATGGAAAAAGAAAAACTAGATATTGAAGCTGTTAACAATCTACTTAACAAAAAATCAGGCGTATTGGGTATTTCAGGTGTAAGCAGCGACTTTAGAGATATCGAAGGGGCTGCCAAAGAAGGCAATGAAAGAGCTCAATTGGCTCTCGATATATTTAACAGCCGTGTAAGAAAATATATTGCAAACTTTGCGGCTGTGATGAGCGGCGTAGATGCAGTCGTATTCACCGCTGGATTAGGCGAAAATTCAGCATCCAATAGAGAAGAGATTTGTAAAGGTCTCGCGTTTATGGGAATCAATATTGACTCAGCGAAGAATAACGTAAGAGGTAAAGAAGTAATTGTAAGTACTGATGAATCTAAAGTCAAGGTTCTAGTAGTACCAACCAATGAGGAGTTGGTAATTGCAAGAGATACACTTGAATTAGTAAAGTAGATAGGGGGAGGTAGGATGGAGGTCCTACCTTTTCTAAATAGAGAATAAATTCATAGGTATCAAGTAATTTAGCTTGACAAATACATGCGCCATTTGTATAATAAAATCTGTCGATATAATGAGGTGAAATAATTGAAAGTTAATATTAAAGAAGTAATCTCAGGACAAAAAGGTAGCATAAACTTTGAAATCAGTGAAAAAATAACGGATATGTTTTGTTTTGGGGATGAGGTTACCTTTATTACACCCATTACATTGAAAGCAGAAGTTATGAAGATTGATCATAAACTTTTCATAAGCGGCAGCGTGGAAGGCACAGCTGAGTTTGTCTGTGCTAGATGCTTAAAGGGATTTCAGAAGGAAATTAAGGAAAAAGTTTATGGACAATTGATTGATAATGAGGATGAAGAAGAGGAAATGGATGAGTGTTATTCGATCGAGGAAGAGCTGATTGATACGTCTGAAATCATACATGATGTTTTGGTTACATCCTTTCCAATGAAGATTCTCTGTGATGAAAATTGTAAAGGTTTATGTTCAGTCTGTGGCAAAGATCTCAATGTTGATGAATGCAACTGTAATATAGAAGAGATTGATCCTAGACTTGCTAAATTAAAGGATTTGTTACAACAAGATTAAGGAGGTGGAAATAATGGCAGTACCTAAGCGCAAGATTTCTAAAGCAAGAAGAGATAGTAGAAGAGCAGCAAATATAAAAATGACAGCCCCTAATATCATAGAGTGTCCACAATGTCATGAACCAAAATTACCACATAGAGTATGTAAAGCGTGTGGATTCTATCATGACAAAGAAGTAGTAAAGGTTCAGTAATTTAAAATAGTAATGATGATTTCATCATTACTATTTTTTCTTTTTGAAAAAAAGGTTGTCTTTTTATGTCTAAGGAATTTCATTCATAAAAATGTTGATTATGGGATATAAATAATATATACTTAATATTAGTAGTAGGTACTAAATACTAGTACTAAAGAGGTGAGTAAATTGGCAGACAAAAAAGGAAAGAAGCAGATACGGCAGGCAGCATTGCTTAAAAAGCTGGAATTAGAGCCATTTGTTACGGATGAAGAGCTTTGTGAAACCTTTGGGGTAAGTATTCAGACGATCCGTTTAGATCGATTAGAACTAGGAATTCCAGAGCTAAGGGAGAGAATAAAGCAAGTAGCTGCCAAGAACTACCGGAAGGTTAAAACCCTTGGAAAAGCAGAAATCGTTGGGGAATTGATTGACATAAACTTAAATGAAAACGGAATATCCATACTGGAAACTACCGATGAGATGGCATTTAGAAAGACGAAGATTGTTCGGGGACATCATATTTTTGCAATGGCAGAGTCCTTGGCAATGGCGGTTATAGATGCAGATGTTGCATTGAGCGGTGTAGCAAACATGAAATATCGAGTGCCAGTTTTTGCAGGGGATAAGCTGGTAGCAAAAGCAGAAGTTACACGTATTAGAGGGAATAAATATTTTGTTCATGTGAAAATATCTGTTAATCAAGAACAGGTTTTTAGAGGAAAATTCATTTTGGTTTCAATTTGGGATGAAGAGGAGGAATAGCTATGCGGATTGCTGTGGATGGCATGGGGGGGGACCATGCGCCAAAAGAGATTGTAAAAGGCTGTGTAGAGGCTCTAAATGATTTAGAAATAGAAATCATTCTAGTTGGAATGCAGGATCAATTAGAAGAAGAGTTGAAAAAATATACCTTTGATTCAACGAGATTACATATTCAGCATGCTTCCGAAGTCATTACAAATGAAGACAAACCTGTCCATGCCATAAGAAGTAAAAAAGATTCCTCTTTGGTTGTGGGACTAAATATGGTAAAGGAAGGAAGTGCAGATGCATTTGTATCTGCTGGGAATACTGGAGCCATCTTGGCGGGAAGCATATTTAAAGTAGGACGAATTAAGGGAATTGATCGACCAGCTATCGCTGCGGTTTACCCGACCCATAAAGGAATTTCTCTCCTGGTAGATGCTGGTGCCAATGCAGAGTGCAAAGCTAGAAATCTCCTGGAGTTTGGAGTGATGGGATCTATTTATGCGGAAAGAGTACTAGGAAAATCAAGGCCTTCGATAGGACTAGTAAACATTGGCACAGAAGAAGGCAAAGGGACAGATCTGATTCGTGATGCCCATGGTTTATATCAAAAGGTAGACCTTAATTATGTGGGCAATGCAGAAGCTAGAGATTTGCCAAAAGGGATTGTGGATGTCATTGTATGTGATGGATTTATTGGAAACGTTATATTAAAACTCACAGAAGGTGTCGCCATGACCATGTTTACCATGTTAAAGGAAAAGTTCACAGAAAATATTATGAATAAGCTGGGGGCTGCAATTCTGATGCCATCATTAAGAGAATTCAAGAAAACTCTAGATTATTCGGAGTATGGTGGTGCACCGCTACTTGGGGTGAATGGAGCAGTGATTAAGGCCCATGGCAGCTCCAATGCAAAAGCGATTAAAAATGCTATTAAGCAAGCAAAAGTTTTTGCTGAGAAGGAAGTTGTAGGAATGATTTCCAACGAAATTCAAAAAATAGGAGATGAAGAAAATGTCGAATAAGCTAAGTGCAGTGGGAATTTTAGGTATTGGTAGTTATTTGCCAGAGAAGATATTAACCAACCAAGATATTGAAAAAATGGTGGATACAACAAATGAGTGGATTATCACTCGTACGGGAATTAGCTCAAGACATATTGCGGATGATAAGACTGCCACATCTGATCTGGCGACAGAAGCTGCAAAGAGGGCTCTGAAAGATGCAGATACACTTCCTGAAGAGATTGATTTAATCATTGTAGCAACAGTAACACCAGATATGAATTTTCCCTCAACGGCTTGTATTGTACAAATGAACATTGGTGCGAAGAATGCAGCTGCCTTTGATTTAGAGGCAGGATGTTCTGGTTTTATTTATGGATTGACAGTAGCAAAGCAATTTATCGCAACAGGCATGTATAAAAAAGCATTGGTTATTGGTGCTGAAACGCTTTCAAAAATTGTTGATTGGACAGATCGAAATACATGTGTCCTTTTTGGAGATGGCGCAGGTGCAGCTGTTGTTGGCCCTACAGAAGAAGGTACAGGCATTTTGTCAACATATATGGGTGCTGACGGAGAGGGTGGAAAATTTCTAACAATGCCAGGGGGCGGGTCAAGAATACCGGCCACATTGGAATCTGTAGAAAATAAGCTTCATACAGTGAAGATGGATGGAAGTGAAGTTTTTAAATTTGCTGTTCGGATCATGAATCGAGCCTCTCAGGAAGCTATTGAAAAAAGTGGATATTCTATAGAAGATATCAATTATCTAGTTCCCCATCAGGCGAATATCAGAATTATTGAAGGTGCAGCTAAAAAGCTGAAATTGCCTATGGATAAAGTCCATGTAAATTTAAACCGATTTGGAAACATGTCAGCGGCATCCATCCCTGTGGCCCTGGATGAAGCAGTCAAGCAAGGAAAAATCCAAAAAGGTGATTTGATTGTGATGGTAGGCTTTGGAGCAGGACTAACATGGGGTTCTAGTGTGATTAAATGGAATAAGTAAAGCTTAAGGGGTGTGAATATGATTCAATCGAGGATTTGTGATTTATTTAATATACAATACCCTATTATTCAAGGGGGAATGGCATGGGTAGCTACGGCTGAATTAGCAGCTGCTGTGTCTAATGCAGGTGGACTAGGGATTATTGCTGCTGGAAATGCACCTGCAGCCATCATAAAAAATGAAATTGATAAAGTAAAGAAGTTAACCAACAAGCCTTATGGTGTGAATGTTATGCTATTGTCTCCCTTTGTGGATGAAATTATGGAGTTGATTGTTCAGGAACGAGTACCGGTTATTACCACTGGTGCTGGAAATCCAGGGAAATATATGTCTACTTTGAAAAGCATAGGCACAAAAGTAATTCCAGTAGTACCTTCCGTAGCTTTAGCTCAGAGAATGGAAAGAATAGGAGCTGATGCAATTATTGTTGAAGGGACAGAAGCAGGTGGACATATTGGAGAACTAACCACCATGGTATTGGTACCTCAGATAGTAGATGCTGTATCGATCCCGGTAATTGCTGCTGGCGGCATAGCTGACGGTAGGGGAATGCTGGCTGCCTTTGCCCTAGGTGCAGAGGGGGTCCAGGTAGGAACCAGGTTCATATGTGCAGAAGAGTGCATTGCTCATGATAATTATAAGGATGTAGTTTTAAAGGCGAAGGACCGAGATACTGTTGTTACAGGCAGAAGCACGGGTCATCCGGTAAGAGTTGTAAAAAACAAGCTATCTAAGGAATTTGAAAAATTAGAAAAGTCAGGATCTAGCCCGGAGGTTCTAGAAAATTTAGGGGCAGGAAAGTTAAGATTGTCCGTGATAGAAGGCGATGTGGATCAAGGCTCAGTAATGGCAGGTCAAATCGCTGGACTTGTTAAGGAAATTAAGAGTTGTAAAGCGATTATAGAAGATATGGTGGATGAGGCGAAAAGGAAATATGCTGCAATGGAACATACACTGAGATAAGGAGTGAAAAGAATGGGAAAAGTTGCTTTTGTTTTTCCAGGTCAGGGAGCACAATATGTTGGTATGGGAAAAGACATTGTAGAAAACTATAATACAGCCAATGAGATTTTTGACTTAGCCAGCAACGCAGTAGGTTATGATATGAAGAAGCTGTGCTTTGAAGGCCCAGAAGAAGAGTTGAAAAAGACAGAAAATACACAGCCGTCCATTTTAACCACTTGTATTGCCATGGCGAAAGTACTAGAAGAAAAAGGATTGAAGGCAGATATAACAGCCGGATTAAGCTTGGGAGAATATGCCTCCTTAGTTATTGCTGGCGTTCTAAAGTTTGAAGATGCTGTGGCTTTGGTTAAAAAAAGAGGGAAATACATGCAGGAGGCGGTTCCCATAGGAAAAGGGACGATGGCTGCAATATTAGGTATGGAAAGGGATGCTTTGGAAAATGCCCTTGAAAAAGCAAAACCCTATGGTATTGTTGAGGCGGCCAACTTTAACAGTCCGGGTCAAATTGTTATATCTGGGGAGGTAGAAGCTGTAGAAAAGGCATGTGAGTATGCGAAGGAATTTGGCGCTTTGAAGGCTGTAATTCTTCCTGTAAGTGCGCCGTTTCACTGTTCTATGCTTGTTCCTGCAGGAGAAAAGCTAGCGATAGAATTGGATCAAATAGACATTGATGCTTTTAATATTCCAGTAATTGCGAATGCAAATGCAGATTACTATGGTGGATCTTCTGCTGTAAAGGGGCTGTTGGTAGAGCAGGTAAGTAAATCAGTGCTTTGGGAAGATACGGTGGATCGGATGCTAGCGGACGGCGTGGATACCTTTATAGAGATTGGCCCAGGGAAATCCTTGAGTCAATTCATTAAAAAAATTACGAAAAAATCTAAAGAGTCCATACGAATATTCAATGTTGAAGATAAAGAATCATTAGAGAATGTAATTGAAAATTTATCTACAAAGTAGGAGGGAAAAAAATGACTTTACTAGGGAAAACTGCTGTTGTTACGGGTGGTTCAAGGGGAATTGGACGAGCCATCGCTTTAAAATTAGCAGAAATGGGTGCCAATATTGTGGTAAACTATACAAGCGCACCACAAAAAGCAGAAGAAGTGGTGGCGTTAGTAAAGGAAATGGGCAGAGAAGCAGTGGCAATTCAAGCTAATGTTTCCGACAGTGAGCAGATACAAAAAATGATGCAAGAGGTTGAAGAAAGATTTTCAACTATTGATATCTTGATCAACAATGCAGGAATCACAAGGGATACCTTGTTGATGAAAATGAAAGACGAGGATTGGGATCAAGTAATGGAAATTAATTTAAAGGGCACATTTAATTGTACCAAGGCTGTAACACGCAAAATGATGAAACAAAGAAGCGGAAAGATTGTTAATATCGCATCTGTTGTAGGGGTCATGGGAAATGTGGGGCAGGCAAATTATGCTGCATCTAAAGCAGGAATCATTGGCTTTACAAAATCGGTTGCTAAGGAATTGGCAACGAGAGGCATCAATGTGAATGCTGTGGCGCCAGGATTTATTCAAACAGAAATGACTGATGTATTAACGGAAGAAGTGAAAGAGGTATTAATGAATAATATTCCTATGAAACAGTTGGGTACGCCGGAGGATGTGGCAAATGTTGTTGCATTCCTATGTTCCGATGCGGCCAAATATATTACGGGGCAAGTACTTCATGTAGATGGTGGAATGGTAATGTAAGATTTTAAGCACTGGTGGGAGGAGGTGAAAACAAATGGTATTTGATAAGGTAGTAGAAATCATTGCTGAACAATTAGGTCTTGATAGTACAGAGGACATTACACTAGAAACTTCTTTGATGAAGGATCTTGAAGCGGACTCTCTGGATGCTGTCGAAATCATTATGGCTCTTGAAGATGAATTCAGCGTGGAGATCCCAGATGAGGATGCTGAGAAGTTTAAAAATATTGGAGATATCGCAAAATATATCGAAGAGCATAAATAATACTTATGGGTCCTGACAATCGATTAGGTCAGGGCCTAAATTCCTAAAATTTTTGAATGCACTCATTCAATTTTATATAGATAAGAATCGCCAAACTTTAAAAGGGAGGTTTTAACATTGAAGAAAAGAGTTGTAGTAACAGGTATTGGGGCCATTACTCCCATAGGAACTGGTAAAGATTCATTCTGGACAGCTTTAAAGGCAGGAAAGAGCGGGATCGATAAGATTACCAAATTCGATGCATCAGAATATGATACGCAGATAGCTGCAGAAGTAAAGGATTTTGATCCCAATGTATATATTGACAAAAAAGAAGCAAAAAGAATGGATAGATTTACGCAATTCGCGGTAGCTGCTTCAAAAATGGCGTTAGAAGATGCTGCATTAAACGTGGATGAAGTAGATGCCTACCGTTTTGGAGTGGTGCTGGGATCAGGAATCGGAGGTATTGAAACCCTAGAAAGAGAACATGAAAAATTAATGACAAAAGGACCAGGAAGGGTAAGCCCATTTTTTATTCCTATGATGATTTCTAATATTGGCGCTGGGCAAGTCTCCATGGCATTTGGCGCAAAAGGTCCAAATACAACTATCGTTACTGCTTGTGCATCTTCGACGAATTCTATAGGGGAAGCCTTTAGGATTATTCAAAGAGGAGATGCCGATATTATGATTACAGGCGGTGCAGAGGCTTCCATTACGCCTTTATCCGTCGCCGGTTTTTGTTCTATGAAAGCTATGTCAACTCGCAATGATGACCCTGCTGCGGCGAGCAGACCTTTTGATAAGGATCGTGATGGATTTGTTATGGGTGAAGGAGCAGGGATACTTATAGTGGAAGAGTTAGAGCATGCTATAAAGCGAGGAGCCAATATTTATGCTGAAGTTGTTGGATATGGCATGAGTGCAGATGCATACCATATAACAGCGCCAGCTCCAGAAGGTGAAGGAGCTGCTAGATCCATGAAAAACGCTTTAAATGATGCCAATATTTCTCCCGAGGATATTGACTACATTAATGCCCATGGGACGTCTACGCCCTACAATGATAAATTTGAAACCATGGCAATCAAATCTTTATTCGGAGACCATGCATACAAATTAGCTGTAAGCTCAACGAAATCGATGACAGGGCATCTTTTAGGGGCTGCTGGTGGGATAGAAGCGATTGCTTGTATCATGGCGATCAATGAAAGCTTCCTTCCTCCTACCATCAATTATACGACGCCAGATCCTGAGTGTGATTTAGATTATGTAGCAAACCATGGAAAGGAAAGAAATGTTAGGTATACGTTATCGAATTCATTAGGATTTGGTGGACATAACGCTTCAATTATCATAAAGAAGTATGAGTAGAGAGACCTTTAGGTCTCTCTTTTTTCTTTAACCTCTTTGTGTCTTCTTTTAAAATTCTAAGAAAAGGTGTACAATAAGTAATAGTGTATAAAAACATTTGTTTTTAGGAGGTAGAAATGCATACCAGAAGTCATAGCGATACGTCATTATTAAAAGAACTGGAATTGAAATTAGGCTATCGGTTTCATAATGTAAATCTGTTAAATGAATCCCTTACCCATAGTTCTTATGCCAATGAAAATAAACGGAAGAATTATAAATATAATGAGAGATTGGAATTTCTAGGAGATGCAGTTTTAAGTATTGTGATTAGCGATTATTTGTACAATAATCTATCTACATTCCAAGAAGGGGAATTAACAAAAATTAGGGCCAGCATCGTTTGTGAGCCCTCCCTGGCAGCATGCTCTAAGAAAATTGATATCGGTAAATTTATTTTATTGGGAAAAGGAGAAGACGTTACTGGAGGTAGGGGAAGAGTCTCAATACTGGCCGATGCATTCGAAGCCATCATTGGTGCCATATATTTAGATGGTGGCATTGAAAAGGCAAAGACATTCATCCTTGATAATTTAAAAGAAACGATTGATGATGCCATTCATGGCAGAATACATCAGGACTATAAGACTCATTTACAAGAATTAATTCAAAGCGAGCATACTGATAAGATCACCTATGAAGTAATTGGCGAAGAAGGGCCAGATCATGATAAGATTTTTCATGTCCATGTGAGAATTGGCGAAAAAATTGTTGGTGTAGGATCAGGAAAGAGTAAAAAAGAGGCTGAACAAAATGCTGCAAGAGAAGCCTTAAAAGAGGTTTAGATCATGGGGAAGCGTCATTACATCATCCCTGTTTTTGTGCCCCACCATGGGTGCCCTTTTGACTGTATATTTTGCAATCAAAAAAAAATCACTGGACAAGCTAACGTACTAACTGAGTTAGAGGTGAATGAAAGGATAGCTCAGTTTATAGCAACGATATCCGATCCGTTGGCGCAGCATATAGAAATAGCTTTCTTTGGTGGAAGCTTTACGGGAATTGAAATAGAACAGCAAAAGAAATTATTGTCTATCGCAGCAAATTGGAAGGAAAAAGGCTATATCAAGACCATAAGAGTATCAACAAGACCAGATTATATTAGCGAAGAAATTATGTCTTTGCTGATCCGCTACGGCGTTTCTACGATTGAATTGGGTGTCCAATCCATGGACGATGAGATTTTAAAAATGAGTTGCAGGGGCCATAATGCAATGGATGTGATAAGAGCAGTAGGATTAATACGTGCCCATAATGTTCAATTAGGATTACAGATGATGATAGGACTGCCTGGAGATACAAGGGATAAAATGTATTATACAGCAGATACCATTATTGATTTAAAGCCTGATTTTGTTAGAATATATCCTACGGTCATCATTCACGATACCGAATTGGAGAAGTTGTATTTATCAGGTCGCTATCGTCCAATTGATTTAGATGAGGCAGTAGATATTTGTAAAAATCTATTGTTAAGATTCAAAGTTGCAAACATACCCATTATTCGCTTAGGATTGCAGACGACTGAAAGTGTTGCTATTGGGAAAGAAATTGTTGCTGGGCCATTTCACCCAGCCTTTAGGCAAATGGTGGAATCGGCAGTCTATAAAGATGTGTTAGATGAAGCTTTTGTAAGTGAAGGAATATGCAATAAGAGCATGGTTGAAGTACAGGTACATTCCCATTATATTTCAAGCCTTGTCGGACAAAAAAAATCCAACATGGAGTATGTTCGAAACAAATATGGCATTGGGCGTATCCGTATTTCGGGAAATGATTTATTAGACTTTGGAGAGATTAAGATCATTTGAGGAGAGTATGAATCTATAATCTAATCTATTTTCTGTCCTATGTAATATGATATATAGCCTGTTCTTAATGGACAGGCTATATATCATATTACAATTTGTCTAGGCTCACTGTGTAGGAGTGAATATGATATAGGCTGAACTAACTGACCTTGGCATATGAAAGCAGGATGTTGTTCTTATTTTAATATGGTAAGATATATGGTAAAATTATTAGCAGTAATTATTTAAAAAAGAGGTGTTATGCTTGTACCTAAAAAAAGTAGAAATTCATGGTTTTAAATCATTTGCCGATAGAATTGAAATAGAGTTTGAAAAAGGTGTAACGGGCATTGTTGGACCTAATGGAAGTGGAAAGAGCAATATCAATGATGCGATTCGATGGGTGCTAGGGGAACAGAGCGCAAAAACTTTAAGAGGAAGCAAGATGGAGGATATCATTTTTGCTGGTACTACGAATAGAAAACCTCTGGGTATGGCAGAAGTTTCTTTGACTCTTGATAATTCGGAAAAAAAGCTTCCTATTGACTATTCTGAAGTAACCGTTACGAGAAGAGTTTATCGATCGGGAGAAAGCGAATACTATTTGAATAAATCTCTTTGCCGATTAAAGGATATTAAAGAAATTTTTATGGACACGGGTGTAGGGATTGATGGATATTCAATTATTGGACAAGGGAAAATAGATGATATTTTAAGCAATAAATCGGAAAATAGAAGGCTGCTCTTCGAAGAGGCAGCAGGGATTGTAAAATATAAAACGAGGAAAGAAGAAGCCGAGAAAAAACTTGAAAATACCAAACAAAACCTTACAAGACTAGATGATATTATCAGCGAATTAGAATCTAGGATAGAACCATTACGAATACAAAGTGAGAAGGCAAAAAAATATAAGACCTATAAGGATGAACTCTCAGTTTTAGAAATTAATATGCTTGTAAAGGAACTTGAGGATCTAAAATCAAAGATAGAAACAATGCAGGAACAAGGACAGATAATAACTAATCAATTGACAGGGTATCTTAATGATAAGAAGGATATTGAGGCAAAATATAAAGAGTTCAAAGGACAGTTGGAAGAATTAGACCAGTCGATTCAACTGCTGCAAAGCAATATTTTTGAAACGATGCATACCATGGATCGTAAAAATGGAGAGTTAGAGCTTTGTAAAGAGAAGATCATCCATGGAGACAGGGATACTTCCAGATTAGATCGAGAGATACATGAAATGGAGCAAAATCGAGAAGCTATTCTTCTTCAGGTGAAGGAAAGTGAAAGCAATCTGAAGGATTTAGAGGGTATATTGTCCCAGGATCAAGAGATACTTTCAACGAAGCTCCATGAATTCCAGAAGATTACTGCTGCTATAGAGCAGCAGGAAGAGGAAATGGAAAGATCCAAAGGTAATGTGATTGAGATATTAAATGAAATCGCATCAAAAAAAAGTGATCTTAATAGTTCCATAACACTCAACAATAATATTGTGAAGCGGGAAAATCAAGTATTGCCAGAAAAAGAAAGTTTGATATTGAAAAAAGAAACTCTTCTCACCGAGCTGAAAGAGAAAGAGAACACGTTGTTAGAGATTGTAGATAAGCATGAGGAATTAATCAAATCAAAGCATGATCTTCACGATCGAAGCCAAGACTTGAAGAGTAAGTTGGATAAGTTAAAAAAAGAACACGATAATACTAAACAAAAGACACAACAGTGTCTAACTAGGAAAAATCTGTTGCAAGAGATGCAGAATGAGTACGAAGGTTTTCATAAAAGCGTAAGAAATACTTTGCATGAGACCAAAAAGAATAGTGCATTGGGTGCTGGCATTTATGGTGTGGTTGCAGAGCTTGTTGATGTTCAAAAAGAGTATGAAATCGCTATAGAAGTTGCATTGGGTAGCGCGATGCAAAATATTATTTGTCAGAAGGCGGAAGACGCAAATCGTGTGATTAACTATTTAAAGAAGCATAATCTCGGACGGGTAACCTTTTTGCCGATTGATACGGTGAAAACCAATGAGTATATCACAAAACAGAAAAATGAAATCTTTAAATTTCCTGGTGTGAAGGGATATGCTGTAGATCTTACGAATTTCTCGGAGAAATATAAGGAGATTTTCCACTATCTGCTAGGAAGGGTAGTCATTGTTGATACGATTGAAAATGGAATCAATTTTTCAAAAAAATGTGAGCAAAAGTATAGAATCGTTTCCTTAGATGGAGATGTAATTAATCCAGGAGGGGCCATTACTGGAGGGAGCTATAGTTCAAAAACCTTAAATCTTTTGAGCAGAAAAAGAGAAATTGATGAATTGAACCAAAGCTTAACACTGTTTCAAAGGCAATGTGACGAGTACGAAAAGGAAATCATGAATCTTGAAAGTGAAACGCAAGGACTTTTGACTCAAATGGATGAAAAGGATCAGCAAATAAAAAAGAATGAGATTGATCAGATAAATTGCAACAATATTTTAAATCAGTATAAACGGGAGATACACGGATTTGAAGAAAATATCCAACGAGTAGAAAATGAATTAGAGCAGTTAACTAAGGATCGTCTTGAAACAGAGAAAAACATTGAAAATCAAAAATTAGAAATCAAGATTCTAGAAAGTAGACAGCTTGAAATTGAAAAATCAGTTTCCAGCAATAAGAATTCTTATGAGGAAGAAAGAGCGTTAAAGGATCTGCTGAATAGTGAGGTTACAAATCTGAAGGTTGGATTGGCTTCCTTAGAGCAACGAAAGCAAAACCTGATGTTAAACCTCCAAGGACTGTATAATACCATTAAGGAATTAGAAAAGAACAGACAGACAAAGGACGCTGAAAAAGAAATTTTAAAGGAGAGTAAAGGCAAGTATATTGAACAACAGGAGCAATTAGAGTTAGAGATTAAAGATATAGAAGTATTAAAGAAACAATATGAGTTTAACCTATCTCAACTCAAGGGCAAAAGAACAGAAGTGGATGACTCCTTTAAGAATATGGAACATCAGTTAGAAAAAATAAACGAGACCATAGCAGATTTACAAGACAGCAATCACAAACTGGAGGTTAGGCTAACGAGGCTGGAGATGCAGCAAGAGTCGTTTTGTAATCGATTATGGGAAGAGTACGAAATAACCTATGGGGAAGCTTTAAAGCAAAAAAGAGATGATATTAACTTTACCGAGGCATCTAAACAAATAAAAATATTAAAAGATAGAATTAAAGATCTTGGCAGCATAAATCTAAATTCTATTGAGGAATATGAGGAAGTACAGGAGCGATATGGATTTTTATCTGCCCAAAAGGAAGATTTAATACAAGCAAAAGACTCTCTTCAAAAAGTGATAAAAGAGATGGAAGGTACGATGAAAGCCCAGTTTATCGAATATTTCTGCAGAATCAAAGATAATTTTGACCATGTTTTCAAAAAGCTTTTTGGAGGAGGCCGTGCAGAACTAAGGCTTGAGGATGAAACCGACATCTTAAATACAGGTATTGAAATTATAGCTCAGCCTCCAGGCAAAAAACTCCAGAATTTGTCGTTATTATCAGGAGGGGAAAGAGCTCTAACCGCTATTGCGTTGTTGTTCTCAATCCTTATGGTAAAGCCTACCCCATTTTGTATACTTGATGAGATTGAAGCTGCATTGGATGAGGCCAATGTATACCGCTATGCCAGCTTCTTAAGAGAGTTTGCAAGTGATACTCAATTTATTGTGGTTACCCATAGGAAGGGAACCATGGAGTCGGTAGATGCCCTTTACGGTGTTACCATGCAGGAACAAGGGATTTCCAAATTAGTTTCAGTAAAACTCACAGAAAAAGCAAGCTAAATATGGAGGGGAAGTCATGTTTAAAAAATTAATTTCTAAATTTAAGAAGGAGCATCATGAAGAACAAGGAAATATCCAAGAGGAAGAATCACTTGACGAAATGATTGAGTTAGAAGGGGAGACCGATGAGGAGGCAGAAGAAGGATTTGATGAAGACACTGCATACTTCGAAGACGATGAAGTTGCGTCTTTTGATGCTGAAACTTGGGATGAGGTAGAAGCAGATCCAGATATGTTTGACGATCAAGACCAACCGGAAATTGAAGCGGCACTAGAAATAGAAAAGGTAGGTTTTTTTGCTAGACTAAAAGAAGGTCTGACAAAAACAAGGCAAGGAATTACTGCTAGAGTAGATCAAGTATTAAAGTCCTATAAAAAAGTAGATGAAGAGCTTTTAGAGGAAATCGAGGAGATTTTAATTACTGCCGATGTGGGGGTAAATACGACCATGGAGATCATCGGTAAGCTCAGAAACCAAGCGAAAGAAAGAAAGATTACAGAGGTTGAGAACTTAAGAGGCTTGTTAAAGGAGATTTTAGCGGATACCTTAGATTTGAATAAGTCTCATGAACTGAATATTCAACCGCTGCCAGCAATTATCCTGGTGGTAGGGGTGAATGGTGTAGGCAAGACAACCTCCATTGGAAAGATTGCCCACCGCATGAGAAGCCAAGGTAAAAAAGTTCTTTTGGCTGCAGGGGATACGTTCCGAGCAGCGGCTATTGATCAGCTGGAGATATGGGGAAATAGAGTAGGTGTTGATGTTATTAAACATCAAGAGGGTTCAGATCCTGCGGCTGTAGTATTTGATGCAATACAAGCTGCCAAGGCGAGAAAAATTGATGTGCTTATTTGCGATACTGCCGGTAGATTACACAATAAAACGAACTTAATGAATGAACTTGGTAAGGTAAGAAAGGTTGTAGAACGAGAGTATGGCGAAGCATCAAAAGAGATTCTTTTGGTACTCGATGCTACTACAGGACAAAATGCTATTCAACAAGCCAAGATCTTTAAAGAAGCTGTTGACGTAAGCGGAATTGTATTAACAAAGCTTGATGGTACAGCTAAGGGAGGGGTTGTACTCGGTATTTCATCGGAACTAGATATTCCTGTAAAGCTCATTGGTGTAGGAGAGGGAATGAATGATTTACAGGAGTTTAAACCTAATGACTTTGTGAATGCCTTATTTGGTGATGAATAAAAGGGGTGCCTCACGCACATACGATAAAAAAAGGTTGACAAGAGGGTTATTCTAGTATAGAATACATCTGTAAAGGATAAAACCTTTACAGATGTGTCTTAAGGGGAGTGTTGAAATGTTTGATAAGATGCTCCAAATTAGTATGTTATATGATTTTTATGGACAATTACTCACAGAAAAACAACAGGAAATTGTGCAGCTTTATTATGGTGACGATTTATCCTTAGGAGAGATATCTGAACAGTTAGGAATAAGCCGACAAGCAGTCTACGATACAATTAAACGAACTGAAAAAATTCTTTTTGAATATGAGGAAAAATTGGGGCTTGTCAATCGATTTACATCGAACAATAGGAATATTGAAGAAATACTAAGGATTGTTGAAGGAATAGAAAACAATTATCATATCATGACGGCAGAAGTTAAGTTTGTATTAGAAGAAATCGCAAGGATTAAGCAGATAGCCAACGAGATCCTAGAGAAATAATTCCTAGGGAGGTGACGAAAATGGTATTTGAAGGTTTGGCCGATAAATTGCAAGGCGCTTTACAAAAGCTAAAAAGTAAAGGAAAGCTTACTGAGAATGATGTGAAAGAGGTCATGAGAGAAGTAAAGCTGGCCCTACTGGAAGCTGATGTAAACTTTAAGGTTGTAAAAGAATTTATTGATAAAGTGAAAGACCGTGCTGTGGGGCAAGAGGTTATGGAAAGCCTTACACCTGGACAACAGGTTGTAAAGATTGTTCATGAAGAATTGACTGCCCTAATGGGTACAACCCATAGCAAGATTACCTTTGCGTCAAAGCCGCCTACAGTCATTATGTTAGTGGGATTACAAGGGGCCGGTAAGACGACAACAGGTGGTAAGTTGGGAGCTTATTTAAAAAAGCTTGGAAAAAGACCTTTACTGGTAGCTGGGGATATATATAGACCAGCGGCAATCAAACAGCTTCAAGTTGTCGGAGGACAATTGGACATTCCTGTTTTCTCTTTAGGAGACAAGGTTAGTCCTGTTCAAATCGCTAAAGAAGGTATTGAACATGCAGGCAAACATGGAAATGATGTTGTCATCATAGATACGGCTGGTAGACTTCATATCGATGAAAATCTGATGGAAGAACTTGAAAATATAAAAAAGGTAGTCATACCCCACGAAATCTTACTTGTAGTTGATGCCATGACAGGACAAGATGCTGTCAATGTTGCAGAGAACTTTAACAATAGACTAGGTATAGATGGGGTCATTTTAACAAAGATGGATGGCGATACTAGAGGTGGTGCGGCTCTATCTGTAAGATCTGTTGCTCAAAAACCTATTAAATTTGTAGGTATGGGCGAGAAACTAAGTGAGCTTGAGCCTTTTCATCCAGATCGAATGGCTTCCAGAATTCTAGGAATGGGTGATGTGCTTAGCCTCATTGAGAAAGCCCAAGCCAACTTTGATGAGAAAAAAGCAAGAGAACTAGAAAAGAAAATAAGATCTCAGGATTTCACTTTTGAAGACTTCCTTGATCAGTTGCAACAGATGAAAAAACTAGGTCCTTTGAGTCAGCTTTTGGAGATGATTCCAGGAGCTAATTCAAAGCAATTAAAAGATATTGAGATTAATGATAAAGAATTAGCTCACATCGAGGCTATGATTAGTTCCATGACGACGGAAGAGAGAAGAAATCCTTCCATTATCAACGGGAGCAGGAGAAAAAGAATTGCTGCTGGAAGTGGTATGACTGTACAAAAGGTAAATAATCTTTTAAAGCAATTCGAACAAACAAAGAAAATGATGAAGCAATTTTCCGATATGGAAAAGGGTATGAAAAAGGGCGGCAAAATGAAAATGCCATTCTTTGGAAGATAATTAGTATATGACATTTAAAGGAGGTGAATATAATGGCAGTAAAGATCAGATTGAAAAGAATGGGAGCTAAGAAGAAGCCTTTCTATAGACTTGTAGTTGCAGATTCTCGTTCACCAAGAGATGGAAGATTCATTGAAGAGGTTGGTTACTATAACCCAGTTGCTGAGCCAGTTGATGTTAGAATCGATGATGAAAAGGCAATCAAATGGTTATTAACTGGTGCACAACCTACTGATACAGTGAAAGACTTATTCAAAAAGTATGGTGTTCTTGAGAAGTTTGAGCAGTCTAAGAAAGCGTAGAAAGCTTTCGGGGGGTGTAATAAATGGGTGAGTTAGTAAAAGTAATTGCTAAAGCATTAGTGGATAACCCAAATGAAGTTTTTGTTACAGAAGTTGAAGGATCACAATCACTAATTATTGAACTGAAGGTTTCTCCTGAAGATATGGGGAAAGTAATCGGTAAACAAGGTAGAATTGCAAAAGCCATAAGAACAGTAGTAAAGGCTGCTGCTACCAAGGAAAATAAGAGAGTAGTGGTTGAAATAATTCAATAATTATTACAAGAGGATTAGGGTTTCCTAATCCTCTTGTAGTATAAAAAACTGTATACTCCCTTGTTATGTGGATATAATGATAGATAATGATTTTGATACGAGAAAAAGATTTTACAATTAGGCAGGTGAATATGGTGGATAAACTGCTAAAGGTTGGACAGATTGTGAATACGCAAGGAATAAAGGGTGAAGTTCGTGTATATCCTCTTACAGACTATAAAGAGCGTTTTGAAGAATTAGAATGGGTCTATATGGATGCAGATACTGAAAAAAAGTACTTTATAGAAAAAGTTAAATACAAAAGTAATCTGGTTATATTAAAATTTAAAGGTATCGATGATATAAATGTGGCGGAGAAGTTTAGAAATTGTTATCTGACAATTAGCAAAAAAAATGCTCGTGAGCTTGAAGCGGATACATATTTTATTACAGATTTAATCGGATTAAAGGTTTACTCTGATGAGGGTGAATTTATAGGGATGGTAAAGGATGTAATTCAAGCTGCTGGGAACGATATTTATGAAGTAGCGTCTGCTAAAACTGCGGGCAAGAATATTTTAATACCTGCAGTGGGCGAGTTTATTAAAGAAGTGAACCTAGATACTTGCACGATAACGGTGAAAGTAATTGAGGGCTTGATAGAATGAGAGTTGATATTTTAACATTGTTTCCTGATATGTTCCGGGTAACATTAGGGGAAAGTATGATTGGAAGAGCCCAAGAAAATCAGATCATCGATATCCAAATTACAAATATTCGTGACTATGCTGAAAATAAGCATAAGCAGGTGGATGATTATCCCTATGGTGGCGGAGCTGGCATGGTCATGCAACCCCAACCAATCTTCCGTGCATTGGAAGCCATAAAAGCATTGGATAGTCGCGTGATTTATATGTCACCTAAAGGAAAAACTTTTGATCAAAGAATGGCCATTGAATTATCGAAAGAGGAAAGATTGGTGTTTCTATGTGGACATTATGAAGGTATTGATCAAAGAGTGATAGATCATTGGGTGACGGATGAAATTTCAATAGGTGATTATGTTTTAACGGGTGGAGAATTGCCCGCTATGGTTGTAATCGATGCGGTAGCAAGGATGATTCCAGGCGTGTTGGGACAGAAAGAATCCTTTATGGATGAGTCTTTTTACGCAGGGCTATTAGAATATCCTCAATATACAAGACCTAATGAATTTCAAGGATTAGCTGTCCCCGATGTGCTTTTATCTGGAAACCACAAGAAAATCGATGAATGGCGTAAGGAAGAGGCTTTAAAAATTACACTGAAGAATCGGCCAGATTTATTTGAGAAATATATAAAAGAGAAAGAATTAGATAAATATGAAAAAAAGGTTATAGATAGGCTATTAAATGATAATACTTCAAAATAGTTGTTGTCTTGAAATATTGTCTGTGTTATAATTGTTTAGTGGTAATACGGGCGGTCCTCTGTTAAAGTGAAACATGAACGTCTAGGAAGGAAGGAGGGACAACCATGGATATCATTAGCGTGCTAGAACAAGAACAATTAAAATCTGATATACCAGCTTTTAATGTGGGTGATACAGTAAAGGTTCACTTAAAAGTAAAAGAGGGTACAAGAGAAAGAATTCAGACTTTTGAGGGTATCGTTCTTAAAAAACAAAATGGTGGTTTAAGAGAGACTTTCACAGTAAGAAGAATTTCTTATGGTGTTGGTGTTGAAAGAACTTTACCATTACATTCACCAAAGATTGAAAAAATCGAAGTGATTAGAAGAGGTAAAGTTAGAAGAGCGAAGCTTAACTATCTTCGTGAAAGAACTGGTAAGGCAGCAACAAAAGTTAAAGAAAAGAAATTTTAATTTCAAGGGGACTGGTTACAGTCCCTTTGTCAATGTTTAAATAAGTTTGGACAGGTAGCGTTTTGAGGTGAGGCCATGGATAACCCTAATAAGGAAATAAGAGAATGGCTTGAGACATTGCTTATAGCAATTCTTTTGGCTGTGTTTATCAAGATGTTGGTTTTTGATTTTATTCAAGTGGATGGTATTTCCATGGTACCAACATTAAATCATCAAGATCGGTTGTTGATTAGTAAATTTGGGTATCTTATTCATAAACCAACAAAGAATGATATTGTAGTATTTCAGTATCCCCATGATAAGACGTACTTTTTTATTAAGAGAGTAATTGCAACAGAAGGAGATACCATTGAAATCAAAAATGAACAGGTTATTGTAAATGGAGAAATTTGTAATGAACCTTATATCCTTGAGCAGACGATGGGAGATTTCAGCAGAAGACTTGTTCCAAAAGATACCATATTTGTTCTAGGGGATAATAGGAATAATAGTAAAGACAGTAGATATGAAGATATTGGTGCAATTCCTTTAAAACTCGTGAAAGGAAAGGCAATAATGAGAGTATGGCCTTTTAGGGATTTTGGTAAAATCTGAAAAAATGTGTGGTGATAAATGTGTACATAAACTGGTATCCTGGACATATGAAGAAAACGAAGGAATTAATTAAGGAGAATCTGAAGCTTGTAGATGTGGTGATAGAGCTATTAGATGCTAGGATTCCTATAAGTAGTAGAAACCCACAAATCGATGAAGTTGTGGAAGGTAAGCCTAGGGTCATTGTAATGAATAAAAGCGATCTATCGGATACCAAATCGACAAATCAGTGGATTCGCTTTTTTAAAGAGCAAGGGATTGAGGCAATTCCAGTCAATTCTCTGAATGGAGAAGGTTTAGATAAGCTGGTTGAAGGCGTGCAAGCTGCTGCAAAGGAAAAGCTCGATAAGTTGGTCCAAAAGGGAATGAGACCGCGGCCTGTCCGAGCCATGATTGTTGGTATACCCAATGTAGGGAAATCTTCTATCATCAATCGGTTAACGGGAAAGAAAAGTGCAAAAACTGGCGATCGTCCAGGCGTGACGAAAGGAAAGCAATGGGTCAGACTGAAAGGGGATATAGAACTCTTGGATACTCCAGGAATTCTGTGGCCTAAGTTTGAGGATCAGGAAGTAGGCTTTAAGCTAGCATTTACCGGTGCCATAAAAGATGAAGTACTAGATATCGATACAGTTGCATTAAGACTTACAGAATACCTCGCCAACGCCTATCCTGAGATGCTAAAGGCACGATACAAACTAGCTGATCTAGATGAGGATCCATTAAAGAATTTGGATAATATAGCAATCAAGAGAGGCTGTATATTTTCTGGAGGTAGAATCGATTATAGTAGAGTTGCTAATATTATTTTAGACGAATTTAGAGGTGGAAAAATTGGATATATAACCCTGGAAAAGCCAGAGGATTTTAAAGACACTAACCTTGAATAGTGTCTTTTGTTTTTCAAAAAAATGGGAAATTTACGATGTTTAAAAAGCAAGGAACCATCAAAAATGATATAATAAAATATATTTCTAATGGAGGTTAGGTTGAGATATGAATTTTGAAGGAAAGAGTGCAAAAGAAATTGAGAAACTAATAAAAATGATGGACATAGAGGCAGGGGCTAAACTAATTCCCTTTTTATTAAAAGATGAACGAACTAGCATTCGAAAGCTTGGAGAAGGTCTAGCAAAAAAGTTAGAAAAGTTTATCCAAGAAAAAGAGCGAGTTAGAAAACTATGGTACTATGAGAATGAGATATTTAAATCGGGTGTAAAACTGATCGCAGGGATTGATGAAGCAGGGAGAGGACCCCTTGCAGGCCCTGTTGTAGCTGCTGCTGTGATTCTACCTAAAGGCATATTTATTGAGGGAATTGATGATTCTAAAAAGTTATCTGAGGCAAAAAGAGATATATTGTTTGATATCATACGGGATAAAGCCTTATCCATTGGTGTCGGCATTGTGGACAACCATATCATCGATGAAATAAATATCTTTAATGCTACAAAATTGGCCATGAGTAATGCCATAGAAAACCTAAGTATATGTCCAGAATATTTGTTAATTGATGCAGTAAAATTAACCGATATACATATTAAGCAGCAAGCATTGATAAAGGGAGATAGCAAAAGTATTTCCATTGCAGCAGCTTCTATTATTGCAAAAGTGACTAGGGATAGAATGATCAAAGAATATGATGTTTTGTATCCCCAATATGGATTTCGTAATCACAAAGGATATGGGACCAAAGAACATTATGAAAGTATTGAGAAGCATGGAATTACAAATATTCATAGAAAAACCTTTCTAAAGGGGATTGTAGGTGAATATCAAGGTGAGAATCACAATTTCAAATGATCAATTTAAGAGCATACAGCAAGTAAACGCTGAAGTGAGGGCACTGGGGATTAGTCAAGGTGAAATCGGGAATTTCAAAGAAGGCCAGATCATTACGGCCAAAATAAAAAGTATCTTGAATGAAATCTTTTTGTTAGAACTGGGAAATGGAAAATCCATTGAGGCGAAGCAAAATAATATTTTGGGACTTAATTTGGAAAAGGGAAACACATATCAGTTTATCGTAAAAACTGGTGAAGATGGGCAAATTTTTATGAAGCCATTACTAAACGAAGATGTAAACATACAGCAGAGTGATCAAGGAATTATAAAGTTTTTAGAGCAGGCAGGAATCGCTCCTGACAAGGATAAAATTCAATTGGTAAAACTATTGTTGGAAGCAGAGATGCCTGTTAATGAGAGAATGATTATGGAAGTAAACAAGGCGAGGCTTCAATTTGATAGAATTGAAAGTCTATTGAAAGGAATGCAAGATGTTCAAACTGAAAAAGGTCAATTTCTTGAAATGGATTTGGGACAAGCACTAAGAGAATTGATGAGGAATCAAGAGCAACAACAAAGCCATGGAGAATCGTCGATTCAAATGGATGGCGAGGAAAGTCATGAAAATAAATTTGTAAATACCAAGGAAATGGTTATAAATTCGAGTGAATTAGAAAATAGTGAAAAAACAGAGTTGCTATCTAAAATGGAAAAAAACATGGATGCTAAGGTAGAGGGAAATATTGAGCGAATAAATATTAGAGAAATGGATTTTGATAAAATTATATTTCTGCTCAAAAATGGATTGAAAATTAATTTGAAGAATGCAACAGCGTTAAATGATGTAATATTAAGACAGTTTCCCATGTCCCAGCAGTTTGAAGAAATTATTCAAAGTTTGATGAAAGATGACAAGACGGTGAATCTTGGTAAGAATCTTAGAGAAACAACATTAAAACTGCAAGATGCGTTGATAAATCGTAATCCAGAATTTCAAGAGGTATTAAAAGAACTATATGCAAAGGCTGAAATGGTAAAATTAAAGCTGACGGCATTAGATTCAGACCAGCATAAAGATATTGTAAAACAATTAGAAAATTTAAAAAACAATATTGATTTTCTGGGAAAGGTTAATCCATTGCAAACCTTTTTGCAGGTGCCTATTGAAATTGGAAATAGTCATCGCAATCTTGATTTGTTTGTTGTTCAGGAGCGAGGGAAAAGTAAAAAAATTAACCCTCAGGATGTCAAGATACTGGTATCATTAGATACAAAGAATATGGCATTTGTCCAGGCGTTGATAGAAATTAAGGAGAAAAGCATTACTTGCAACTTTAGAATTGAGACTGAATATGCTAAACAATTGATCCAATCCCATGAGAAAAAATTAGAGGACGGATTGACAGGATATGGATTTACAAATGTATATTTTCATTATGCAGTAAGTCAAAGCCCAATACATTTAATAAATGCAGCAAGAAGTGAGAAAAGCCTAAGGCATAATTCTATTGATTTAAAGGTGTGATGATATGAAGGAGAAGAAAGAAATTGTCGCTGCAATAAAATACGAGGTAGGTAAGCATCAAGCGCCCCAGCTCATTGCAAAGGGACAAGGGGAAATTGCAGAAAAAATTATGGACATAGCTAAAGAATTTGATATTCCGACATATCAAGATGAAAAGTTAGCAAGACAGCTCAATCATTTGTCTTTGGGAGAAGAGATCCCTCCAGAATTATATCAAGTAGTTGCTGAAGTGCTAGCCTTCATTGTTGATCTAGATATGAAAGAGGAACGATAATATGAAAGGGTATAATAGAGAGATAGGTATACAGGGGGAGAATGCTGCCATAAGATATTTGGTAAATCAAGGGTATGTAGTTATTGAAAGAAATTATCGTTCAAGATATGGAGAGATAGATATTATAGCCAAAGATAACAATATGATCGTATTTGTTGAAGTGAAAACCAGATCAAATCTAGCCTATGGGAGACCTGCCGAAGCCATAGATTATAGGAAAACAAGGCACTTACGATATACTGCTCAGCAATATATTCAATGGAAGGGTTTGTATGATTGTGGGTGTCGTTTTGATGCCATTGAAGTAGTTATTGGTTCTCTTAATACAAGATCTAAAATCAATCATATCCGGAATATTATTGAATAAAGAGGCACGTATGATTTAACTATGCTTGAGGAAAGGATGAAAATATGGAAAAAGAGATTCTTGTCGAGGGGATAGATGAGAGCGCGATTACCACGAGAAGAAGAAAGAAGGACAAGGATATATGGAGAACACTGGTGTTTTTCATTGTGGCTATTACCCTATGGAGTACTATTGTGTACTATGGGTATACATATGCGAAAAGCTATGTAGATACTTCGATTAGAAATGTCCAACAGGAAAATGCTATAAATATTCAAGAACTTGGGGAACGCATTGAACAAGTAAGACAAGAAATCAGTAGTTTAAGGGGAAATATTGAAAATACAGATTCTACAATTTCTAATTCTACTGTAGTGCAGGAAAGGATTGATGAAAAGTTAGAAAACCTTGACCTACAGCTAAAGAATCTAGAAAAAAGCTTAAAAATTCTTAAGGAGGCACCAAATGGGCAAAATTAATATTTTTTTGCTCTTCTTGATAGCACCTTTTTTAGCGCTTTTCCTGGTAAGTATTGATTTTCAGAAAGATAGCAGGAAATTAGAGTTTCCAATGGAATTTCTTGGAGAACAGATGGATATCTTAAATAATGAAGTGGAGTATTTGAAAAATAAAATTGATGATTTAGGTATGATTGTAGATCAGCAGATAGAGGTTTTTAGTGAGCAAGATGAGCAAATAACCCATCTTTCTGAATCCAGTTCATCACAGAAAGAGCTATCTGATGATATGTATGAGAAAAAAATATTAGAGATGCTTGGGCCTGCCGTAGGAAAACATAGATCAGATCGAGTGGAAGTGAAAATTTTCCCTTTGGCTGAGCTTGGTTATAGAGGATATATTGCGAAGGTTAAGTTGTTTGATCCAAAGACTTTTCAAGTAGTCTTAGGAAAGGACCGCTTGGGGGAATTGGAAACTACCTCTAGTGTAGCAAAACGTAAAGATGCGATTCTTGCCATTAATGGGGGCGGGTTTTATACAGAAAAGAGAAATGGATCCACATATGCTCAGTTGATCGGAAATACAGTCATAGATGGTGCACTGGTGGAACCCTTTAACGGGTATCCTGGAGATCTATTCTTTGCTGGGATTAATAAAAAAGGACAGGTCATAGGGACAGTACCTAAAACAGAGACAGAACTTATGGAATTACAGCCCTATCAGGGGACGAGCTTTATCCCGGTCTTGTTAAAACAAGGAAAAAAAGTAGAAATTCCTGAAAAATGGAAAAAGACAAATCAACCTAGAACGATTATTGGAAAATATGCCAATGATGATTTAATTATGATTGTCATTGATGGCAGACAGGGAAATTGGAGTATCGGTGTGACCCTTGAACTGCTACAGGATAAACTTCTTAGCTTAGGGGTAAAGGAAGCCTATAATTTAGATGGTGGGGGGTCTAGTGTCATGTATTATAATGGTAAAATATTAAATCGACCTTCCGATGGGAAAGAAAGACCCGTTGCAAATCATATTGTTATATTGCCTTAAATCATGTTATTAAGTGTGAGAAACAGCACTAGTGTTAATATAAAGGATATTTTAGCAAAATAATGGGATCGTTTATATGAAATACAAGAAAAGTATTTAAGGAGAAAACATGAAAGAAATTTGGAAGGTATTACTACATCTAACAGGTGGGATATATGTACCCAACGAATTGAAGGATAAGTCTGTGAAGGTTATGCATATCAGTGACACGCCCTCAATGATTTATAAGGATCTTATTCAACTGATAAAAACCGTAAAGCCTCATGTCTTGATTCATACAGGCGATATTGCAGATGAAGTAAAGCTAGAAATGCTACCTTACCATGTTCAGAAATACAAGGCAAGGGCCAATCATTTTTTGAGAGCGATCAGTCCTTTCGTTGAGGATCGAATCATTGTTACCTTAGGGAATCATGATTGTATGGAAGCATTGCATCCATTGCCGAAACTAGAGGTTTATGAAGAAAGTACTGTGCTCGGTGTCTATGGAATAAGAATTAGTATCTCCCATTATTACGAAAAGCTTCATGAAAATAGTGAGTTTTATATGTATGGTCATTGTAGAGTGAATACAAAGGATCCTAGTTATCTAGATGGGATTGACAGCATAAATATAATTAAGGTAGAGAATAAAGAAATTATTAAGCTTCTTTATCCAGCAGGAACGGACAATTATAGACTTAGAAGGAGCAAGATGGGTATATAGAGGAGGGGGAAAATGATCTCAATTTTTAGAGACGGACCTAGATTAATTGTACTGAACAGTTTTTATATAGACAAGCTTGTGGAGATGTTTACTATGCATTTTAATGGAAGTCTATTAGCGCTTAATGAAGCCTTTGAAAGTGCTGAAGAAGATCATACCATAGTATTTTTGACAGAACCAGGTAAGAAGAAAATCATGTTGTCTGATGTAAAAGCGATTGTTGTAGTGCCAATCCCAGCTGATGAATGGTTCTCTCGCCTCATTAATGGGAAAATGACCGATTTAATTGAAGACTCCCATATATCTCCCGGTTTGTTAATCATGAGAACCGTGGGGGATCACGATCGGATAATTGATAGTGTCAGTGAAACTTACAATGGAAGCGTACTTTCATTTAACGAGTGCTTAAATATAGGGATGGCTAATCAAACAATTATCAGCTTTACCAGTCATCCAGTCAATAGAAGGCTAAGCCTAAAGGATGTACATACGAAGCATGTGTTAATTGATATGGATATACATAAGCTTCAGAGAAAAATGAGAAGTCAGGTATTACGTTTTTTAAATGAAGGGTTCCATGATAAGAATTGGTATGACTTACAGATTCGTATCTTTGATAGATATAGTCAGTATATGCTTCACCATGAGCGATTATCTTTGATACTAGATGCCCTAGATGTTGGCTTGATTCTAGGTGAATCATGGGGCAAGGATCATCCAAGGTTTCTGATGTCCGTTATGGTATATCAAGTAAGACTCTTTACCCTTTTAGATCCCATTGAGATTAAGAAGATTCTTATAGGGCTAGAACATTTGGATGATGGTACTAGGATTATTGATTTAGATCTGATTTATCGAGGGAATAAGATAGAGTGGCCTCGGGCGATTGGGGAAAACAGACAAGCAAAAAGCAGGAACGTTTTAGGAAAGATTTATCGTAAAGAGCTTTTAGATAAACTGAATGAGGAAGAAAAAAATCTATTAGGTGTATTGGAAGAAAAGGTGATAAAATCTAGGTATTAGAAAATGTTATGATAGAGTGTAGCAGTGATTAAATGGGCGAGGAGATGGCTTAGACGTAATGAAAACAGAAGCAAATCAGTATAATATAAGAGTGC
The DNA here is from genome assembly GCF_014205875.1 of Anaerosolibacter carboniphilus. Lineage (GTDB taxonomy): Bacteria > Bacillota > Clostridia > Peptostreptococcales > Thermotaleaceae > Anaerosolibacter > Anaerosolibacter carboniphilus. The sequence goes on along the minus strand of NZ_JACHEN010000028.1, from coordinate 27,445 downwards.
AGGCAATCATTTATTTAATCGTCGCATCCTTGTTATGGAGCTTGGGAGGATTTTTTATTAAATGGGTACAGTGGAATCCTGTGGCCATTGCAGGGACGCGAAGCGCTATTTCAGCAATGCTTATATGGGGTGTTCTACGGAAACCGAAATTTGTCTGGTCAAAGGAACAGATTTTATGTGCAGTGTTTTATGCAGGAACTGTAATTTCATTTGTTATTGCAAATAAGCTGACAACAGCTGCAAATGCGATTTTGCTACAATATACAGCACCAATTTATGTAGCAGTTTTCGGATTTGTTGTTTTGAAAGAGAAAACGACGAAGCTTGATTGGGTTGTTATTGGGGTTATCATAGCTGGAATGATTTTATTTTTTATAGATGATTTCGAAATGAAAAATGTTTTAGGAAACATTATTGCTATTATCAGTGGTATAACGTTTGCGGCTACAGTCTTACTTATGAGAAAGCAAAAAAACGAATCTCCGTTGGAATCGATTTTACTGGGGAATATATTGACAGCGATGATAGGTGTGCCTTTCATGTTCCAATCCGCTCCTTCTTCATCCAGCTGGATAGGCTTGATTCTCTTAGGTACGATACAGCTAGGATTACCCTATATCTTGTATGCCAAGGCAATAAAGTCAGTTACAGCCTTAGAGGCTGTACTAATTCCTGTTATTGAGCCTATTGTGAATCCTATTTGGGTATTTCTCCTTTTAGGAGAAGTTCCAGGAAGATGGTCAATTTTAGGGGGTATCATAGTTGTTATAGCAGTCACCTTAAGATGTGTGATTGGTATATCAAAGACACAAGTTGGCGAACAACTTGCCAACACAGAACAAAGCCTCTAATGATAATGAATATTGGAGAAAAATTGATTTAATATGCTAAATTTGGATATATAGTATAATGTTTGAAAGTAATCAATTATATAATCGGCATTATCTATTGGAAAAATGGAGGTAAAAATATGTTTAAATGGAAAGATGAGTACGATTTAGGCGTACAATTTGTTGATGAGCAACACAAGGTATTATTTGATATTGGGAACCGCGTCTATAAATTGCTTAAATCGGATATGTATTTTGACAAATATGATAGAATTGCAGAAATCATCGAAGAACTTAAGAATTATGCTGCATTTCACTTTAAAGAAGAGGAAGCGTATATGGCAAGCATAGGTTATCGTAAATTTTTATCCCACAAGGTGGAGCATGATGATTTTATTAAAAAATTTGAAGATTTGGACTTAGAAAATGTTGATCATAGACAAGATCAGTACATAATGGAGTTACTAGAGTTTGTATTTAAATGGATAGAAGATCATATCCTCGTTAAGGACAAGTTATATACTGAAAAATAGTAGTCATTATATAGATTTCTTAATTAAAAAATATATTTTACATGGCTACAAGAAAATAGACTACCATTCATGTTGAATAGTGGTTTATTTTTTTGTACTTATCGAAGCTGGAAGGAAGAAGTTAAAAGATGTACTTGAAATACACTTTAAAAGTGACAACAAATGGTAAAAAACGTCTATCCATTATTAACCAACATGATGCTATAATAGAATTGACAACTAACTGTAAGGAGAGTGAGATAATGGAAGAATCGGTCTTAAGCCATAAGAACTATTCTGAGCTTGAATATCAACATTTATTATATAAAACTTATTACAGGGATGTCTTTAGATCAGTCTATTATATTGTACATAGTATAGATACAGCCGAGGAACTTACAAATGAAGCTTTCTTAAAAGCATTTCAAAAAATGAATACACTCAATGACTCGGATAAGTTTAAACAATGGATATGTGTTATAGCAACAAATTTAGCGAAAAATTATTTAAAAAAGAATAATAGGATCGCATTAACTGAAGATATAGAGACTGTCCTGCAAGTTAGTGAACAGCAATTTGATATAGTTAGCATGGAAATAGAAAAAGAGGAAGAACGAAAAATAGTTAGAGATATTTTAGACAAGATGAATCCAGAAGCTAAGCAGATAATCATGCTGCGATATTACAATGATTTGTCTTATCAGAGTATTTCAGACGAACTAAATATGAAAATGGGTACTGTAAAAGCAAAAATTAATAGGGCAAAAAAGCAAATACATGATTTGCTAGTGAAGGAAGGTGTAAACCATGGAAAAGAATAGAAAGGATAGAATTGATGAAATTATTATAGATACATTGCATGAGGATTTAAATCAAATTATCATTGATGAAGTAAAAATTGAACGGGAATGGGCTAAGATTGAGAAGAAAATCAAAGGATCAAATGAAACTAAGAAAAGAAAAATAGTTCAAATTGCGGTTGCTGCTGCTATTCTTATTATTTCATTCATGAGTTACGAATTCTTTATTCCAGGCGAGGTGACAGCAACTAAATCAAGTTCTGCAAAGAGAATAATAGACCTTTTTGATAAGAAAACAACAATCAAGAATAATTCATCTATCAATGAAAATAATGAAATTTCTAATGAGAACCCAATAAGCGAAATGGAAATAAATATAGAAGATGCTCAAGATATTATGGGGTTTACAATTAGAGAGCTACCTTTCAAGAGAGAAGGCAGTGTGATCGTTAGATCATTTAATGATAAGCCTATAACCCTGATAATGAATTATGCTAATGACAATGGACATTTAATATTCTATCAGGGCTCCGAGGGGGATGAATCCCAAGCTAATATAAATGTATCAAAAAATAACAAGGTGGATACGATAGAATTTGATAACATAGAAATAGCACATATTAGTATTGGAGATAAAATCAGTAAAATTATTTGGTCGTATTTCGGGATTAAGTATACTATTGATGCCGACTATATTATGAGTGATAGTGAAGTTAAAGAAATAATAAAAGCAATGAGATAGCTCATTGCTTTTATTATTTACTTAATATACTTGGATTGTGTCAGAAGTTGAGGTATCACTTTCAATTATAGAACCTTTAACAGTTTTATGAATACTATATACCCTATATTTCCCAGGGGATAGTGTATAAGAAAAAGTATAGTCAACATAGCTAGAATTAACATTTGTTTTTGTGCCACTAGTAATATTGATCCATCTACTTTGTGAAGTGTCGTATTTTTGAAGAGTAGCTTTTACATAAATACTATCGAGTTTTGTATATGAGCGCGTATAGCTTGTAACTACTATAGACTTAGAACTACTATAATAATCAACATAATTTCCCCAATCAAGTAGGTACTCATATGCACTTGCAGATTGATTAATTGTTGCATCACCGATTCTAATCGGGATCCCTTTCAGCTCTACAATATCATTGGCATACGAAAAGCTTTGAGAGATTAAGCATAGTAATAAAGCTAACAGTACAATAGATTTCTTTTTCATTTATGATTCCCCCTTTATCTTTTTCCCAATTAAAGACAATTATCTGAGAGAATTGTTGCACAAAAAAGCAAAAAAGCGTTTTAAAATAGATGTATTTAGACAAACCAAATAATAAAATCAAAGTGATATTGTAGATAGGCGTACTTAGGATACTCTAGAATTCAGCAATGCTAAAAATATATTTAGGGCAATAGTACAAGCAACGCGTTTAATTCTGTAAATACAACCTTTTAAAGTTTCATTACAGTTGAAAAATAAACTATTATAGAACTCCTTTCATTGAATAGGTCAAAAGGCTCAAAAAACTGCTATAATTGCAGAAAATGAAGGGGAAAACAGGAAAATCATAGAATACAATATCGTGCAATTATAGTTTAATCATTATACGAGTAGGAGGAAAAAGGATGAAAAAATTAGTTTTAGCACTAGTTATAATATTAGTGTGTGTATTAAATCCACTATTGGCTGTTGCAGGAAATGAGGGTATTCAAGTAAAGGTTAATAATGAGTTAATTCAGCTTGATGTGCAGCCTACCATAGTGAATAATAGGGTAATAGTGCCTGTAAGGGCAGTTTTTGAGGCATTAGGGATACAAGTAGGATGGGATGAGACAACAAAAACGGTAATAGGAACAAAAGATGAACTGACGATAAAATTACCTATAGGAAATAAGTCAGCTATAAAGAATAATAGAAGTGTTTCACTGGATGTTCCAGCGACAATAAATGGAGGCAGGACGCTCATTCCTTTGAGATTTATAGCAGAAAGTATCGGCGCAAATGTTGAATGGGATGGGATAAACAAAATCGTTTCGATTTCAATGGAGAGTGAGGAGTATCAAGTTATCGAAGTCAGCGATGTGAATGAACTGATTAAAGCTATTGGACCAAATAGAAAAATAATTTTGAAAAACAGCGAGTATAACCTGTCAGAACCTAAAAAAGAGTATGAGCAGAATAGATATGTGAGATGGGATAAAGAAACTGACGGAAAAGAGTTAATTATTCAAAATGTAAGCAATCTTACCATTGAAGGAATAGAAAAAACCCTATCAAACATAGTAACCGAATCTAGATATGCTGATGTACTTATATTTGAAAACAGTAATAATATTAATATCATTAATATAAACGCAGGGCATACACCTGATAAGGGGCAATGCTCTGGAGGGGTGCTCCTGTTTAAAGATTCTGATAAAATAAATATTGTAAAATCAAGGCTTTTTGGTTGCGGAACCCAAGGATTAACATTGTTTAATGTGAGTGAATTATTATTTAATGACTCTATTATTACTGATTGTTCAGAAGCAATTATGTCCATATACGATTCACAAAATATTGCATTTACAAATAGTACATTTAATGAGAATGAAGGTAGCTGGAGATTTATTGATTTAACAAGAAGCTCAAATATCGTTTTTGATAAATGCAACATTTCTAATAATAAAACTATATCAAAAGAGGATGAGAAATCATTTTTGTTTTATGTTGACAATAGCAAAAATGTGGTATTAATGAATTCAAGTGTAATCGATAATGATATTCCTAATTACATTCAAAAAATAAGTTCAATGATTTTAGAAGACAGTGCTTTTAAGGATAACAAGTTTGATTCTAACAAAATAAGCGCATATATGTATAATGAAATGGGATACAGATTACAGTTAGACGGAGATTATCAAAAAGCTCTAGAATATTATAACAAGGCAATAAGCTTTGATCCTAATAACGATGCTGCACATAACAACAAAGGTTGGGTGTTAGTTGATCTATATAGATTTGAGGAGGCTTTAGAGTCTTGCAATAGATCGATAGCGTTAGAACCTAATGATGTACCACCCTATATTAATAAAGGAAATGCTTTACTTGGGCTAGAAAGATACACGGAAGCCATTGAAAGCTATAACAAAGCTATACAACTGGATGCTAGTGTGAAATTTTCTTATTATGGAAAAGGTAAAGCTTTGATTGCCTTAGGCAAATATGAAGAAGCTCAGGCATCTTTTCAAAAATATATTCAGCTTGATCCGGAAGATTCATATGCATACTATTATTTGGCGAGTCTTTTAGCCGAACTAGGTAAATACGATGAAGCTATTAAAAACTATGATAAAAGTTTGGCTATTGAACCACAGCTTATAAGTAGCATTTATGGAAAAAGTCGTTGTTATGCTATGTTAAATAATCTTCCTGAAGCTATAGATAACTTAAAGAAAGTAATTAGCTTTGATGAAAGATACAAAAATCTAGCTATGATTGATGAGGCATTTGATCGTATTAAGAATACTGATGAATTTAGAGATCTACTTAAGCAGATATTGATCAGTCTAAAATAGGATAATAACATAATAGGGCTTCCATTATGCGTTGGGAGCCCTATTATGTTTTACATAACTAGATAATGATAATACGTTTAGAGGGATACATTGGTTTTTAGAGATTGAACTCGCTAAGGCAGAACATGAATAATATAAATTTACTGAAGTAGGGGAAGTATCTGAATATTTGTTGATTTTTTGAGAATAGTAAACTATAATAATATAAACGAACACAAACAAAATGGCGTTGACAAGGAGGAGTACATACTCACCCGAAGCACAGAGAGAAGATGGTTGGTGAAAATCTTCGTGACGGAAGTATGGAAGTAGCCTTTGAGCTGTGAACCGAAAAGATACGATCTGAGTAGACTTCACCGGAAATTTCCACCGTTAAAAGGAAAGGATATCGGATGATTTAAAATAAGAATCTATCCCGTATTGGCAGAGTGCAGATAGTCATATCTGAATTTAGGTGGTACCACGGACGCATACAGTTCGCCCTGAGCTAAACATAAGAAAGCTTTAGGCGGACTTTTTGTTTTGTGTTCGTAAAATTTTAGGAGGTGCTACCATGCAGAAAAATTATGATTTCAAACAGGTAGAAAAAGAGATGCAAAACTTTTGGAAAGAGAATAGTATTTATCGTTTTGATATGGATAGTCAAAATAAAATCTATTCTATTGATACACCGCCACCAACAGTAAGTGGTAGTTTGCACATTGGACACATATTCTCTTATACGCAAGCAGAAATGATTGCACGATTTAAGCGTATGCAAGGCTTCAATGTCTTTTATCCCTTTGGGTTTGACGATAATGGTCTTCCCACAGAGAGACTTGTAGAAAAAGATGAGGGTATCATTGCTAAGAACTTGCCTAGAAGTGAATTTATTACGAAATGTATTACTACTACTGAAAGATATGAAAAAGAATTTAAAGATTTATGGCAGAGTTTGGGCTTTTCTGTTGACTGGTCATTACAGTATGAAACAATTAATCCCATGGTTCAACGGATATCCCAGAAATCTTTTATAAGACTTTTAGAAGATGGAAAGGCATATATGAAAGAGTCACCAGTTTTATGGTGTACAGAATGCCAGACATCAATAGCCCAAGCTGAATTGGAAACTATTGATAAAGACACTACTTTTAATTATATTGAATTTAAGGTAGATGGAGAAAAGCTAATGGTTGCCACAACAAGACCGGAACTGCTGTATGGATGTGTTTGTTTATTTGTAAATCCAGACGATGATAGATATAAGGAGTATGTTGGTAAAAGTGCGATTGTGCCCTTATACAATTACCCTATTCCTATACTTTCTGATGAGAAGGTTAGCATAGAAAAAGGTACAGGTGTTGTTATGTGCGCCACTTTCGGTGACAGTACAGATGTTAAATGGTATGAAACACATAATCTACCTTATAGGAAAGTGATTCTATCCGATGGGACTATAGATGAAAGTGTTCCGTTTATTGGAGGGCTAAAGGTTATAGCGGCTAGAAAACAAATTATCAAACTTCTTTCAGATAATGGAATGCTTATAGATTCGAAGAATATAACGCATACTGTTGCAGTCCATGAACGGTGCGGAAAAGAAATAGAAATTATACCATCAAAACAATGGTATATTGATATTCTTTCAAACAAAGAATTGTTTTTAAAAGCTGCTGATAAAATTAACTGGTATCCTGCTTATATGAAGAACAGATACACGTTATGGGTTGAAAATCTTAAGTGGGACTGGTGCATATCCCGTCAGCGTTACTTTGGTGTTCCTATTCCAATATGGTATTGTAAACAATGCAGTAAGGTCATACTTGCAAGTGAAGAGATGCTGCCTATAAATCCTCTGGAAACAAACCCAAATAAGCCTTGCTCTTGTGGATGTAATGAATTCATATCTGAAAGTTCTGTATTTGATACATGGGCGACTTCATCAGTTACACCACAAATAAATGGAAAATGGCGTGAGGAGAATGATATATCCAGCAAGCTTCTGCCAATGAGCATGAGAACACAGGCTCATGAAATTATCCGTACATGGGCGTTTTACACGATCGTTAAAAGTCTTTATCATACTGGTGAAATTCCTTGGAAGGATATAATGATCTGCGGATTTGTTCTAGCAAAAAAAGGAGAAAAAATCAGTAAATCAAAGAGTAATTCTGAACTGTCACCGTCTGTTCTCATTGAAAAGCACTCTGCGGATGTTATAAGGTATTGGGCTGCTAGTTCCAAGCTTGGTACAGATACATTTTTCTCTATAGAAGAATTGGGTATTGCTAAGAGATTTATTACTAAGCTATGGAATGCATCAAAATTTGCAATATCTCATTTGCATGATATTGACCTTGGTGCTGATATAGATTTAATGCCTGTTGACAGGTGGATCATTGAGCGGTGTAAGCAGACTGTATTTGAAGTGACAAGGCTTCTTAATCAGTATGAAATTGGATCAGCAAGACATGAGGTAGATGATTTTTTCTGGAAAGACATGTGCGACAATTACCTTGAAATCGTTAAAGAACGTTTATATCAACCTGAAAAACGTGGATATAAGGAGCGTCAATCAGCACAACATGCTCTATACTATTGCATGCTTAATATTCTAAAGCTATATGCCATTTATGTCCCACATATAACGGAATATATTTATCAAGAATTTTTTAGAAGAATTGAAGATAACATTTCTTTGCATAAATCTTGTTGGGAAAATGTAGCTTTTATAGATAATGAAATTATTGTGTTTGGAGATCAGCTAAAGGCCGTTATTGCTGAGACAAGAAAATATAAATCAGAAAATGCTTTATCGATGAAAACAGAAATAGATGAGGTGATTATTAAGTCTGACACCAGATTTGTTGAGATGTTTAGACAAACTATTTGTGATATAAAGGCTTGCTGCAGCGCTAATGGAATAAAAATAATTTCATAAATAGGGAGAATAGAAAAGTATGTATACCGGTCGAGGTGAATGTTATCTTGGCCGGGTTTTATTTTTAAGGATATTTTATTTGTTTTCACAATATTCAAGGTGAAGTGGCATGAATTTCATAAGAATAAGCAAGATCGGAATTAATCGTCCCCGGGAACCTTTTATGCCTAACGTTTGTAATTTCAGCACAAAGTAAAAAATATTCAAAGGGCGCCTACGTGTGGGAAGGGTATAATAAATTGACAGAAGCAGACAATAAAAGGGACTGGATTGTGTTGGAATAGAAAATAGACAACTAAAAATATCATAGAATGTCTATGATTTTGTCTTATGTAAAAGAAAAAGCTAGGATACAAAAAAGATAGAAGAAGGAAAGGAGATACGATGACAGAGAGAAAAGCAATAATAGAAACAGGATGGAACCTAGACAACAGTTATGCCCGTCTGCCGAAATCATTTTTTACCAGCTTCAATCCAACTCCTGTACGATCACCGAAGTTGATCATTCTCAATCATCCCTTGGTAACATCGCTGGGGTTAAACGTCCAAGCACTGCAAAGCAATGATGGCGTAGCGATGCTTGCCGGCAACCAGATTCCCGAAGGTGCTTTGCCCCTTGCTCAAGCTTATGCGGGCCATCAATTCGGGCATTTTACGATGTTAGGGGACGGTAGAGCTCTGCTGATTGGGGAACAGATCACGCCTTCAGGTGAACGCTTTGATATTCAGCTCAAGGGTTCAGGTAGAACGCCATATTCCCGCGGGGGCGATGGCCGAGCGGCACTTGGACCGATGCTTCGGGAATATATCATCAGCGAAGCAATGTATGCGCTGGATATTGCTACTACCCGAAGCTTAGCGGTGGTGACAACCGGCGAGTCAGTAATCCGTGAAACCGAGGAAGTTGGTGCAATTCTGACCCGCGTAGCTGCCAGTCATCTGCGTATCGGCACCTTTCAATACGTTTCAAAACGGGGTAGTGTTGAGGATCTCCGAACCCTGGCTGATTACACACTGCAAAGGCATTTTCCAGATGTTGATGCTGTTGAGAACCGCTATCTTTTCCTACTTCAGGAAGTGATTAAGCGTCAGGCTGTGCTGATTGCCAAATGGCAACTCGTTGGCTTTATTCACGGGGTGATGAATACCGACAACATGACAATTAGTGGAGAAACCATTGATTATGGTCCATGCGCCTTTATGGATGCTTATGACCCTGCAACGGTGTTCAGTTCTATTGACATCCATGGCCGCTATGCCTATGGTAACCAGCCGTACATTGCTGCTTGGAATCTCGCGAGATTTGCTGAAACCCTATTGCCGCTACTGCATGCCAACGAGGCGCAGGCTGTCAAGCTGGCTCAGGATGCGATTTCAGATTTTACTGAGTTGTATCACTGTAATTGGCTAGCGGGAATGAGAGCAAAACTAGGAATATTTAATGAAGAGCTACAGGATGAATCCCTTATTGAAGACCTTCTCAGTATGATGCAGAAGTATCATGCGGACTATACTAATACCTTCCGTGCATTGACTTTTGATAAGTCTGAGGATACGGTCCTTTTTGGCACCACGGAATTTGCTCAGTGGCATGAACAGTGGCAGGCGAGACTAGGTAGACAGCAGGAATCAAAAGCCTCCTCGCATCAGTTGATGCGGAACAGTAATCCCGCGCTAATTCCTCGCAACCACCGAGTAGAAGAGGCATTAGAAGCCGCAGTGAAACAAGGAGACTACAATGTAATGGAGCGGCTTCTGGATGTTCTTTCACGGCCTTACGCCCACTCACCTGAACAGGCTGACTACGCTACGCTGCCTGCGATATCAACCCGTCCTTACCGAACCTTTTGTGGGACCTAATGAGACAATATACTTTTAGTTAAGCAGGGATGTGATTTTATTGGCATCCCAAAAAATTTTTGTTGTGAACATCGCTTTATATAAAGGAGCATTAGTAAAGTTAAATATTTTAGTAGTTTTTGGTTGGGCATAATTATGCCATGAACCCCTTCGTCATTAAATTTTCATTTAGGGCAATAAAATAAGGACAGGGAATTTCCTGTCCTTAATTACTAAATGTATATTTTGCAACATTAAAATCAAACGAAATATCATTTTATATTTATCATTCAAACCATTAATTTCTGCTATGCTTTATAAGGAGGAGGCGTGCGAAGCCAGTTATGTTTCTGCATAAGATCTTTAAGTGTTATACCAAGTAAGACTTTTTTTATGATTACTTTAAAGAATACATATCCTACATCTGGACGAATCGATTCGGTTAAATTCCTTGAAGCATAGTTAATTCCCAGAAGAAGATTAAAAGACATTAAGTTAGCAATTTCCTCATCATTTAGTTTTGCACCTTCGGGTATATTCTTGATTACAATATCAGGCTTCTCTGGCGTATCTTCTGGTAATGGGACACCTTCCGATTTAAGCAGCTTATTGATCTCTTCAGCAGCTGATTTATGTATATCCCTTGCATCCTTTAGTATTTTTTTAAGTTCACTGTTTTGAGCAGTATTATAGGCCAGTTCTTCGTTTCGCAATGTATTATTACATATAGCAAGGTAAAACCATAAATTTGAAACTTCCATTACATTTAATGGTTTCTTTTCACCATTTATAAAGGGTTTAAAAGAATCATATGCTACTTCCAATAAATTCATTTTATATTCCACCTGACTTTCTATAGAATAATATAAAATTATTTTTTCCCTATCAAATGGAAAAGATACCTGTTTTTATTTTGATGTACAATTTAATAATTACTTCTCAGATTGTCGTAGTGATTACTTCAATAATAGTTTATAATTTTTTGGAAAATATGAGTAGAATTTCTCATAACAATATAAAAAGATTTTGAGTTAATTTAAATAGCTGCTGAACCCTATTTAGTTAAGAGCCTAAATTGTAACAAAGTGAACTCTGTTTCCATTTTGGTTAATAACTTTTTTTAGAGCCTCAAAGGAAATCCACACTGTAGCAGTATTATCATTGGGATGAAAACCAAGCTTATTTTTTCCTACCAAATCATTGTCTAGTACTACCTCAACAATAGCCTCAAAATCATTGATAATAGCTAATGGTGTTACTTCTCCTTTGTGAATCTGTAAATATCTATGAAGTCTTTCTTCTGATGCAAAACTCAATCTTGTACAGCCCAATTGTTCTTGGATGTTTTTTAAATCAGCTTTTTTATCCTTATCCAAAACCACCAAGAAATGCCTCTCGCCCTTGGCATCTCTTAAAAATAGATTTTTGCATATGTCTCCATATTGAGTTATTCTTAAATCGTCCATTTCTTCAACCGTAAAAACAGCTTGATGATACATAATCTGATATTCAATATCTAAAGCATTTAACATTTCAAAAACCTTCTTTTGTTGATCCATTGATTCTCTCTCCTATGCTTTTTACTATTGATGTAGTACTTCAATATTATCTATGAATTTCCTTCATATAAAAAAGCAAGATTTCTTTATAGTAAAGACAATATTTGATCTTATATTCATATTAATTCTTCTTAATATAAATAGGTAAAACGTTATAGGCTATTATTTCCAATATCCATGAACTTAAAAGCCATTATAATAAAAACAAACATTAGTACCAAATAGAATTTTAGTTCAGCACAAATATTTGATGAACTTCTATATGGATAGTAAGAAAGCGCCTTATTAAAGGCGCTCCAGTTATAAAAGAATACGGTTTATTAAATTAATCTTGAAGCACGAGTAACGTTGTTTCATGAAGCGTTTTAAATGATCCATTGACCTTCATTTGAATCTGTACTTTATGATTACCTACTTTTGTAAAATTAACATTGGTAAACTGGGTAAGATCAATCAACTGAGGCATATCATCTGTTATTTGAACGCCAAATTCTTCACTAGTAGAAATAGTTTCTTTATTCGGATCTAAAAGAACAAATCTATAGTGATATCTACCGGGCTTAAGATTAGACACCGCTGTGTATACATAAAAATTCTTAGTATAAATACATGTTCTATGTGAAAAATTACCTAGGGTATGTTTACCATCTTTGTAGTCTGCATACTTTGCAAATATCATGGTCACTTCAGGTTTAATAATATTTATTGTTTCTGTTTCGCTATTCCACTCTAAGGTACCATTTATAGAATCTGCTATAGCGTTTAAGGGTAGCAGTATTTCGTCATCAAGGTTAAGCACAGGGAAATTATTCTGTACAATTTCTCCGTTAATCGATACATTTATTTCAGAAAAATTTGCATTGGTTGTATTAGATTCCATGGATACTGCAACTACAGGAGTAGATACAAAGATGAAGAGTGTAAATAACAAGATAAGTTTTCTTTGGATTGTCATTAGTGATCCTCCTAGCCATAGAATAATTTTTAAAAATACTCTTTTATTTAAGCACACTCCGCTCAATTTAGCTTCAGTTGTTATATTATAGCATGCTATGCAAAACTATGTAAGCATTTGAAGCGCCATGTCGCTAAAATAGGACATTGGAACCATATACTGCATATAGTTCTACGAAAGCAATCATGGCTGATCAAAAAGAAATTGATAAGCTAATCGATTCTGGTGGCGCAGAGAATGATGTTAAAATTCAAGAAATGATGGATCAATTAGCAAAAGCTATATTGGTCGGCATCATTTTATCCAGAGCCATTAGTAAGTCTATAGAAAAGATATCAGACATGCTTAGAGATTTTGCCGTGGTCGCAGAAGAAGTGAGAAAGCTAGCGGAACAATCTTCAAATACCGTAGGAGAAGTTAAACCCATTATTGTAAATGTACAAAAATCTGTGAAAGAGTTATCAGGTAATATCGAGGATATCATGGAATTTATGAATAGCAAAGTGAATGCAGATTATAAGTTCTTTGTTAAAACCGGTGAACAATATATGAAGGATACGAAACTGGTTAGCGGTATTGTTCACGAATTTGCCGATAATGCTAAAAAGATATTAATAGCAATAATAAGGGAAATAAATTCGTTGATTATAAATGTTTATTTAGTGATAGAACAGAACCGCCTATTGCCGCATTGTATAAAATTGATATTGATTTGTAACTCCTTTGTAACGACTTACTATTTAACAATATATATGATTAATAATATGAAATTGATTTTTAAGAAAAAACATTAAATGCACACTAGGAAGATTTCAAGAAATATTATTTCACATCATATGGAGGAATTAAAATTGAAAAAAATAATCGTAATTATCATTACATTAATCGTCATATTGACAGGGTGTTCAGACAAAAAGAATTCTGGTAATAATACCGAAACGGCTCCATTAAGTAACAACCAATTATCCCAGTCACAGTCAGAAAATACGTCTCAAAGTGCTAATGACACGAATAGTAGCACAGATTCCAACATGCTTGATAGCATAGATACTGCGAACAGTCCTTTTGAAAAAGGATATTACGATTATCAAGGGACCATAAGTAATGATATGTCAATTCAAATGAGCATCTATCCTTTAGGAAAAGATATGGTTGGTTCATACTTTTATGAAAGTCAGAGAAAAGAAATGAATCTGAAAGGAAAAGCAGGAGAGAAAGAGATCATATTATATGAATATGATGAAACGGGAAAAAAAACAGGGATATTTAAAGGAACAATGAATGCCGTTGATAAAATTGAAGGAACGTGGACAAGTACAGACAATAAAAAAAGCTATCCATTTATATTATCACTTAAAAGTAATCTCCCTGGAGTTGAATATGGAAAAAGATACGGAGTTGCAACAGGCACAACGAACGACCAAGATGTAGAAAACTTTGTTAGCAAAATTCAAGGTTATGTAATAAATGATAATAAGGAACAATTAGCTAAAGAAATACAATATCCTATCACTGTAAAAATTAACGATAAAGCTACAACCATACAAAATAAAGATGACTTTATTAAGAACTATGATAAAATTTTCTATCCCAATTATAAGCAAGTAATGAGCAATGCTTTTACCAAATATATGTTTGCGAATTGGAAAGGAATAATGTTTGGTACAGGTTCAGACAATATTTGGATTAATGAGGTAACATCGACAAATGGTAATCCTAAACTAATGATTACTGCTATCAATAATTAAGGGAATTATTTTTTTCTTAAAATGTGTATTGTGGGGAAGTCAAAATGGACTCCCCTTTATGTTTTTTATATGCTATTTTATCAATCATACATAAGCAAGATGGGGACACAAAAGCTGTTGTTGTTATCATTCTTGCTGGAAAACCATTGTGAAAGAATTCACTCTAGATTATACTCATTTTTTGAAAATACTTTGTTTATTTAATTGCAGTACATTTGATGTTAGTTGAATAATCAATTCCTCAACTGCTGATAAGCTTGCTATAACACAAATTATATATATCAACACAGGTGTATAAATATAGGGAAGTAACATTGGAAATACGAATAAAACTACACCGGTGAGTTTATTTCCGTAAGTGTGAAGACTTGCAAAGGTTTTATATTTTTTCAATGCTACGACCATCGATGTTAATCTGATAATACCAATCGAAACAATCCAAATGACGATTTCGGTTGTAGGATTTACGATTGGATAAAGCACAAATAATAATACACCGGTCATTATCATGTCAGCCATGGAATCAAGCTTTGCACCAAGCCTGCTTGTTGTCCCTGTCTTTCTGGCAATAAAACCATCTACAATATCACTGAATCCACAAATAACATATACTGCGTAAAAGGGTACACTTAATGGCTTAACAAAAATCAAAATCAAAGACAAAATGATTCTGCTAAACGATATACAATTTGGTAATGCTTTCATCTTACTACCTCGCCTAAAATAAATAATCTTGTTTATATATAATCAAACGGATATGCCTTTAGAGTTTCCTTTTCTAATACTTCGATATTCCATACTATTCTCCTTCAAAAAGTAAAATGCCTCGCTTTTACATATGATGAAAAACACATTATACGCAAGGATTGATTCCGCCTTATTATATTGTATATTTAGTGCTATAGAAATGTTACTGTCCAAAAGCATTAAATCTATCGTTCATGATAAGGGAACATCTTAGTTTCTGCTTTATGAAGGGAAAAGGTGGAAACTGTCGAAGTATTAAACTAAGAAACTTTAAGGCATTTTTTTACTAACGCGTTACTAATGGCTATAATGTGAATTTGAAATAAGAATTTGAAAGGAGACATCATGGAAGAAAATAAAAAAGTCTTTAAATCAATTGATGAATATATTTTGCAATTTTCTCCTGAAGTTCAGGAAATACTGAACGTGTTAAGAAAAATTATAAAAGAATCAGCGCCTGATGCAGAAGAAAAGATTAGCTGGCAAATGCCAACTTTTGTGCTGCACGGAAATTTAGTGCATTTTGCTGCTCATAAAAAACATATAGGGTTTTATCCAGGGGCAAGTGGAATTGAAGCTTTCAAACATAAGTTGTCGGAATATAAAGGGTCAAAGGGAGCTGTACAATTTCCTATAGAAAAGCCGCTGCCGTATGAATTAATAAGCGAAATAGTTAGATTTAGAGTTGCTGAAAATATAAAAGACGCAGAAAGCAAATTGAAAAAGAGGAAATGATAGCTTACCGTTATCTGCAAAGTGTAGCTGGTTAAACTATGCTATAAAAGCAAGCGAGGAGAGATATGCTTGCTTTGGCTCTATTTCATAAACATAGTTGATTTAATGATTTTGAAGCAGTATAAATAGAAAAAAGGTAGATCCAATATAAAAAAATTGAAAAATATGCACTAAATCGCTTAGAAAAAGAAGCTCAAGGAGTGCTTGGAGGCAGGTTGTCAATTTGAGAAGACTGTGCTAGTATATAAGTCTATGCAGAGCACCATATATGTTTTTCTTCAAAGGACAAGTGCTCATTGCTATTTATAGGAAGTTGCGAAAAGAAGATTCTTATATATTAGAATCAACAATAACGAATGGAGGAAATGAATTTATGTCGGATTTGCCAAATTGTCCAAAATGTAATTCAGAATACACTTACGAAGATGGAAGCCTTTTTATTTGCCCAGAATGTGCTCATGAGTGGACTTTAGAATTAGAAGCCGAAAATAGTGAGGATAAAAAGATTATCAAAGATGCAAATGGAAATGTCTTGAATGATGGTGATACTGTAACAGTAATCAAAGACCTTAAAGTAAAAGGAAGTTCATTAGTCATAAAAATAGGTACAAAAGTAAAAAATATACGTTTGGTTGAGGGAGATCATGATATTGATTGCAAAATTGATGGTTTTGGAGATATGAAATTAAAATCTGAATTTGTTAAAAAGGTATAAATGCGGTTTAATGTAACAGAACCGAAATAGTGTGTATTCACTAAAAAACATTGAAATATTGGTATGAAAGGAAGTGTGTTTTAGTGGATAATAATGTTTTGTGGTATATGGAAAAGCAAATTAATAGAACAATAGATAATTTAAGAAAACGTAATATGGAAGGTTTCTTTGTTAAAAATGAGAATGAATTGATTATACTTTTAAAGGAACTCATTACCGTAAACTCTGTAGTTGGTGTAGGCGACTCGATGACTCTTTTTGAAACAGGTGTAATAGATTTTCTACGGAAGGAGAATTACATTTTTTTAGATAAATATAAAGATGGAATTACAAGTGAAGAAAAGAAACAAATTTATATTAAAAACTTTTCTGCTGATACTTTTCTCTGTAGTACAAATGCCCTAACTGAAAATGGTGAACTTTATAATATAGATGGCAATGGAAGTAGAGTTGCACCAATGATATATGGTCCTAAACAGGTTATTCTAGTAACAGGGATCAATAAAATTGTTGCGAATATAGAAGAAGCAGAAAAAAGGGTCAGAAATTATTCTGCTCCAATTGACGCAAAAAGGTTATTTAAAAACACTCCGTGTACGACTTTAGGTTATTGTGTTGATTGCAAAAGTCCTGATCGAATTTGTAATGATTTCACAATCATTAGGGGACAATTTATTAAAGATAGAATAAAGGTAATCATTGTAGGAAAACAGTTAGGATATTAATATCTTAGTTCGGAATTTGAGAATAAATGTCCCCTTGGTAGATAACAAGGGGGTTAGCTATGAGACTGTAAAATAATCTGTGGCAATTGTAATAGAAGGCCTATCTGATAAGCTAGAATAGAAATTAATTGAAAAATTAGCGATATAAGAACGTTTTAAAGACGTGCTGACAAAGAGGATAGGGACTATTTAAAGGTTAAAATAGGATATGGTGAATCGTATCATAAACAAATGAGAAAATAGCCCAAAAACAAGAAATATCAATGTTTTTGGGCTGTTTGTTTTGAAGATATAAAGAAAATTAGTTCACAAACTGGTACTTAAAATATTGTTAAATTTTACTCTTACTCGATTAATTTTATTGAAACTTTATTAGTAACAACCTCTTGACATGAAAATAGTGATAAGATAGTATAATATATAACGCAAGACACAATATATTAAACTTTATACTCAATATAATGAGTTTGAAATAATGGAGGCTTAGTTCAATGTTCAATGCAGCTGTAGGTGAGAATGTAAGGAAAATCAGGAATTCTAGAGACTTAACAATTGAAAAATTAGCAGAAATTACAGGGGTAAGTAAAAGTATGTTAGGTCAAATAGAACGTGGAGAAGCCAACCCGACGATCACAACTGTATGGAAAATTGCTAATGGACTTAAGGTGCCATTTACAGCACTTATTGAATTACCAGAGACAGAAGTTCGAGTAATTGACAAAAGTCAGGTGGCGATGATCGTTAGCGAAGATGGGCTTTATGAGTGTACTCCATTCTTTCCATTCGATTCAAAGAATAACTTAGAAATGTACGAGATAACACTTAGACCAGCCTGCAAGGCATCAGGGGAACCGCATCCAAAAGGTACCATGGAATACATCATTGTATTTGATGGCGAAGTGATGATTGAACATGGTAATCAGATTGATAAGGTAAAAAAAGATCAAGCTATTAAATTTAGCGCAGATACAGCCCATTGCTACTACAACTCAGGTACAGAAACTGCTAGATTTGCACTCACGATATGTTACTCAACTGACAAAATTTAAGATTTTAAGGAGGAAAACTATGATAACAAGAGAGGATGCCTATGAATTGCTTACGAAGTATAACAACAGCAAGTCGCTGATAACCCATGGCCTTGCGGTAGAAGCTGTTATGCGTTATTTTGCCCGGAAGAATGATGAAAATGAAGAATACTGGGGGATAGTAGGACTTCTACATGATATTGATTATGAACTTTACCCCAATGAACATTGCCATAAGAGCAAAGAGATTTTGAAAAATGAAGGAGTAGATGATAGTATAATTCATGCAGTTATCTCTCATGGATGGAATATCTGTACTGATGTAGAGCCTATACACAAAATGGAAAAGGTTCTATATACAATTGATGAACTTACAGGACTAATAACAGCTACAGTGTTCATGCGACCGGATAAAAGTGTACTAAGTCTTGAGCCGAAATCAGTCAAGAAGAAATTTAAATCGGTAAGTTTTGCCGCTGGTGTAAATCGTGATATTATTTCTGCTGGGTGCACTATGTTAGAAATGGATTTAGATACAGTAATTCTTTGGACGATTGAAGGCATGAAAGAAGCTGCAACCGAACTTGGGCTTGCAGGGATATAAACTATGATTTACTTTGGAGGGGGATTTCATGGCAAGAATACTTAGTGGTGTTCATGAAGCTATTGGTGATACAAAAATGGTACAGCTCTCTCGCATAACTGAACATGTAGGTGTAGAAGGTAATATTTATGCTAAAATGGAGTATTTAAATCCGGGCTTTAGCAAAAAAGACAGAGTAGCGCTTCAAATGATTGAAGAAGCTGAAGCGGCAGGCCTGCTAAAAAAAGGACAACATATTGTTGAGCTAACTAGCGGAAACACAGGTACTGGATTAGCTATAGTGTGTGCAGCGAAGGGATATCATTTTGTAGCTTGTATGTCTAAAGGAAATTCCACAGAAAGAGCAAGAATGATGAAGGCTCTAGGTGCGGAAGTGCTGTTGGTTGATCAAATGCCTAATTCTATAAAAGGACAAGTATCAGGGGAAGATTTAGCACTGGTGGAGGAAATGGCTCAGAGGATAACGACTGAGAGAGGTGCATTTAGAGCAGATCAATTTAGGTTAGCTGGTACAGTGCATGCTCATGAGTATCATACAGCTGAAGAAATATGGGAACAATGTGACGGTAACATCGATGTATTTGTAGATTTCGTAGGTAGTGGAAGTACTTTTCAAGGATGTGCAGTAGGTCTAAAAAAACATAAGAAAGATATTCGTTGTTATGTTGTAGAACCTAAAAATGCAGCATTTTATGCAGGTGGGACCATTACTGATGGGGCCCACAAAATTCAAGGCGGAGGATACAGCATGAATTTGCCACTTTTGGATAAGTCTTTAATTGATGGAGTAATTCAAGTAACTGACGAAGAAGCAATTGATACAGCTAGAAAATTGGCGAAATATGAAGGTGTATTTGCGGGATTTTCCTCTGGTGCCAATGTGTGGGCGGCACTAAAATTACTTAAAGACGCTGAACGCGGTAAAAATATCGTACTGACACTTAACGATAGTGGACTAAAATACCTTAGCACAGATCTGTACGAAGAATTCTAACGACGATTGATCGTTTCCTATAGTCTGTGGAGTGTTGTGTTGTTTCGCTTGATTTGTCCATTCTCATTCTCTTCCACTTTAAGTTTCTTTAGATTCTTCAAAGTCGGTACTACGGGATATGTTCCTGTTAATATAGGTTATGGGTCACATCCACAGATGAGTGTGGGAATAGATAGTATTGAAGATTGGGTCTACAACTCATTACATACAGCAACACCAGCAGCTAGTGTAAACTCCATACAAATCGGTATTATTGTTCTTGTTGTTTTTTTATAGATAGAAAACTAAGAGCAAATAGTCTTGACAGTGAAAATATTCATTTAGAAGATTCAAGAGAAATTGAATTAGGAAGAAATGAATTGAAGGATAGATTAGATCGGTTAAAGGAATACAGAACAAATGGTGTTATTACGGAGGATGAATACGAAAGGAAAAAAGCAGATATTATAGATAATTATGAAATATAGGGCTTTAGTATTTCTGTATTTCTAGGAGAAAAAATGAAGAAAGCGTAAGCATAGAAGAATGTAAAATATGAGTTAAGAGAATAGTTCTTTTAGCTCATATTTTTCGTTTGAGTCCTCGATCTCAGAGTTTATTCAAATTCAAAATATACGCAAAAATAGGAAAAAATAGTTCTTATGACTTCAGAATGAATGGTTAAAGATTCTAAAAGTATTCTAATTAAACTCAATTTGCTTAAAGGGTCTTCTAAAATTGGCGACTCTTAACTTTGAAAATGTATATACCCCTGAAATCAACAGGGGCATTACAATCTAATTCAACATATCTTTAAATGTTATCATTTTCCAGTGAAAGATTGTTTTAATAGAATCTATGGTATTTGACATTATAGAGTTAGAAGAATTCTTATAGTGAATTGTGGTATAGAGTTATAGGTGTATCTTGGATGTGTGGGTTGGAAATCCCATGCCTCAAATGTTTTGTGGGTGATTACCTTATTTCAATTATTTCACCATCATCAGGGATAAGGAATGAGTTACAGTTTTCAGAATTCTCAAGTGTAGAGGACAAGAACTCCTTTAAATTATCTTTTGTTGTTCT
This sequence comes from Anaerosolibacter carboniphilus, assembly GCF_014205875.1. Lineage (GTDB taxonomy): Bacteria > Bacillota > Clostridia > Peptostreptococcales > Thermotaleaceae > Anaerosolibacter > Anaerosolibacter carboniphilus. The sequence continues at coordinate 6,105 of NZ_JACHEN010000028.1, read as the reverse complement.
ACAATGGTTAATCGCATCCATATGAACACATATTATTTTTGCCTGTGGTACGGAATAATGGATATTGAGGATATCCTCTGGTGTAAGTGTAATAGGATCGCCTTGTGCGAACTGAGCACTTCCTCCAAAAGCAATGATGATATCTGGTTTGTATTTGTTAAGTGTTGCTTTTATTTTTTCGTAAAAAATAGTATCTCCGGTAATATAGAGGGTAGGTTCATTGAATGTTCTTAAAATATAGCCTGACGAAGTTCCCATAAGTTCAGAAATGTGACCTGTGCCATGCTGACCAGGCACACGATGGATGCTGATGGAGTCAATGGTTAAGTGCTCGCTGATAGCAATTACATTTGAGAATCCCATGCTTCTGAAATCCTCTGCATTTTCTGATTGACAGATTAAATTGGTATTATCTTACAGATTTATTCTGGCGTATTCATCAAAATGATCTAAATGTAGATGTGTTACTAAACAATATTCTGGCAGTTGAAAAGTAGATAGATCTACAGGGAGCTCCACTCGAGGATTTTTTAGGTCATTCCATGAATTACGAATAGGTGGATTAATTTCTTTTGGTGCAAACATAGGATCAATTAGAATTTTGAGTCCTCCATATTGAAGTACTCCGGTAGCATGTCGTAGATGCTGATATTTCATAATAACCTCCTTTTCACTTACAACTATAAATTCTTTGTAGTTGTAAGTGAGATTAAGTTTTTAAAAATCAAAAACGTATCACAATATCTTTATATTTATTTTAGATTAAGATATTATAATACTAAATAGACGCATGAAAAAATTTTACAATTAAAAATTTCACCGTGAAAGGATTTAACATGGATCAAATCGATAAGAAGATAATTGAATTGTTGAAGGAAGATTCAAGACTAAATTTCAAATCAATTGGTGAGCAAATACATATGACAGGACAAGCTGTTGGAAATAGGATTCGTAAACTAGAAGACAAGCGTATTATTGAGAGATATACTATCCAGTTGGATACACAAAAGCAAGGGTTGATTTCTGCGTATATTACTTTGCTTATGAAAAGTAATGATCACTATCGTGTTAGGCAATTTGTCCAAGAAAAAAGCGAGATTGTAGATGCTGTACGTATCAGTGGCGAAGGTTGCTATATTCTTAAGGTTGAGGTGGAAAGCCATGATGATTTAAATGAGCTATGTGATCAAGCTTTGGAATTTGCCAATTATCGAATTAATATCATAACTGAGAGAATTAAATGAATCAGACATTCAGTCATGAAGCACATACCGATAGATATTTATTTTTAAAGACTATAGAATACTTTGTGAGCGAGTAGAATAGAACTCCTATCTGGTATTGAAAAATCCTGCTAGATAGGAGTTTTCTTATTCAACTTATAAAAGGAAAAAGCAAGAATTAGTGATTAAAGCACTTTTTCTATTTTTATGACAAAAAGTGACAACAATTCAGTCTCTGAAAAGATAAAATAAAAACTAACTAGATAATTAACGGTATAGAAGCATATTATTGCATTAGGCAAGATAATAGAGGTTATGAGATCAATGATGCCTATGTAAGATTGCATTTATGGGGAATTATTAACATTTTTAAAAGGATTTAAGGATCTTTGAAGAAGAGAACACTATCGCAGTAAAAAGAAAATGCGTCCTAATAAACTATGGAAAGAAGGAGATTTTTTGCATAGGTTAAATAAATTTTATTTTAATGTCAGTATAATTATTGCAGTTATTACAACTGTTTTAGTGCCGAGTAATCCTGAGCAAGGGAATATATTATTAAAATATAAGTATGGATTTCCTTTAAATTATATAACTATAATCCAGCGTAAACCCATAAGTAAGTGGTTTGGAACTAATTTTTTTGCTGGAAATATGGGACTTGCTATAAATCCACTTACTTTCTTAATCAACATATTGGTTTTATATTTTGTCATATTGTATTTAGTGAAGATGTTTTTAAGACATTCATCAAAAAATTAGAGTGTGCTGATGCATCTTCTTTTTTAGATGTTACAAAATAGCTCGTATAGCTACATATCAACTATTTTCTAATATTATGAAAGATTAGATATGCTAGCAGGCGATAAGGTGAGTAAAAAATGATAAGAAAGATTAACAAGAAAGATATTGATAGAGTACTAGAATTTTTAAAGCGAGAGCTTGAGACCGTTAATGAAGATAGAATAAAAGAAGAATTAAAGAATATCGATAATAACAGATTAATATATGAAAGCAATAGCGAGATATATGGCTTTACAGTTGCCATTTCCAATAAGGAATTAAAAAGGGGTAAAGTGATACTATATGTTTCAGAGACTAAAAGAAGAAATGGTATTGGAGAACAACTATATTTAGCTGCTTTAGGCTATTTAGAAAGACAGGATATTAATTATATTACCACAGAGATTAGAACCGAAAAAAACCATACAGGAGATTTCTTTATACATAGGGGATTTAATAAGAGGTATGGATATCATAGCATGATGTACACTGGTGGTAAGGTGAATAGCGATTTACAATTAATAAATTACGATGATAATTATTATGAGGCGTATAAAAAGGTTTATGAAGATTGCTTTTTTGAGATGAGAAAGGAGCTTGGATTTAAGCCTTATAGAGATTGTTCATCAGCAGATAAACTTATAGCAAATAAGGATAAAATATTCTTATTATTAGATAGTCAAGAATTGATTGGTTCAGTGTTACTTTTGGATAATGAAATTGATGATTTAATTGTTAATGAAGAGTATCAAGGACAAGGATATGGGAAGAAGCTTATTAACTTCGGTATTAATTATTGTCAAAGTCGTGGGGATAAAAATATATCATTAGGAGTGATAGATTGGAATGCTAAGGCTATAGCTCTTTATGTGAATAGCGGATTTAATATTATTTCCAAGGGTGAAGTTTATCATCGCATAACTAAGTAAATTAGAAAAGCTGCACCTTTGAAAAAGTCTAAGTTTCTAGTATAAAAAAAGATATTACTGTAATTAAGATTGTTGGATTTTTAAAAAGGAGGAAGTTATTTTGTATAGAAAATTATATGTATTTCCATTGTTAATAATAGCTATAATTTTGGTCCTTAATACTGGATGTAGCATCAAAAATAGTGATAACAATAAGATTGCTTATATTTCATCAAATGCCGATTCAGAATATGAGAATACATTTAAAGAGTTGCAACTTGGCATACTATTTGATTTTGACTTAAGATTACCTAATGCTGATAAAAGTTGGGTTGATATATGGGTGGAAGGTTATAGTAATGGAAAAGCTGTGGAACCTTTTCCACTTACACAGCTCTCTTATGGTTTAAGCCCTAAGAAAGTAGAAGAAGGTAAAATGGGATTTGGAATTATAAATCCTAATAGTAAAGAAACACAATTTTTCTTATATTCATCAGGTGTTCGTACGAGTCCTCATAGTATTGATAATAATTTTTTTGCTGAATCTGCTATTAGTAGTTGAGACTATGCTATTGGAAATGAAACAATTGGTTTAGAGCCTGGGGAAGAAGTAGTATTAGCAGTGTATAGGCAAGGAAAAGAGTCTTTAAGAGCAGGTTATGATTATCAAGATGTAGACTCTATAAATAAAATGATAAACGAAGATATAACTGTACTTTTACTTAAGATTAAGGTAGAGGAGAGAAACGAGTTATAAGTTAAATTAATCATTCCATTAACTTACATATAAAAAGCAGCAGTTAGAGCAATATGGTAAAATAAGCAATACACAGTCGTATGAAATTGTGAAGTAAGAATCATAGGAGGTAGAGATATTGAGGAAAGTAAGAATAACCGTATTGAAAAGATGTTTTTACGAAGAATATGCAGAAGCTTACTTGACGGATGGAAAAGAAGTTGGTCCGTGTCCCTTATTAAAAGAGGGAGATACATTCGTTTTTGAAGGAAGCGCTGTAATGCCAGCGGGTTTTTGCCCATGGGCTTGGATTGATATTTATAGAGGAGTTACCTCGCTTAGTGCAGGAGCTACATATTTGCCATGGAACAACAAAGACGGCATGCAGATTCTATGTTGCACAGATGGAGTACGTCCTGTTGTGTTTGCATTAGAGGCTTTTGATGATTGATTATAATTGTGTGGATGTAGTATTAGTTTTGTCGCATCATTCTTTATTACGTAATACAACACAACAACAATTGTGTTGTATTTAATAGGTAGCTATTAGAATTGATATGTTAACAACAGAAGAGGGTTTTAACAATTACCTATTTATTTTAATGTTTTCGAATACATTATATTATACTTAATTATTATAGTGTGTTGCCTACTAAAAAGTATTAATAAGATCCATGCAGGGGTATGGTGTAAATTAAGGTGATTAATGGACATGTATTCAAAGCCAAAAACTTAAATAGCTACGCTGTAGGGCAAGAAAAATATCTGGAAGAAATTTCATGTAGACAGTACCTAGGTAAATATGATAAGATAATCCTTGTCGCCCCAAGAGGGCGTTGGAAATATTCCAGAGTAGCTCAATGGTGGAGCACCCGGCTGTTAACCGGTAGGTTCAGGGTTCGAGTCCCCGCTCTGGAGCCATTATATTGCCGGGGTGGCGAAATTGGCAGACGCACAGGACTCAAAATCCTGCGGTCCTTACAGACCGTACCGGTTCGACCCCGGTCCCCGGCACCAAAAACATCGCGGAATGAATGGAGCAGTTGGCAGCTCGTCGGGCTCATAACCCGAAGGTCACAGGTTCAAGTCCTGTTTCCGCAACCAATTTAGAATTATGGCGGCGTAGCTTAGCTGGCTAGAGCGTCCGGTTCATACCCGGAAGGTCGGTGGTTCGAGTCCACTCGCCGCTACCATTTATTTATTAGGGCCCATTGGTCAAGCGGTCAAGACACCGCCCTTTCACGGCGGTAACCCGGGTTCGATTCCCGGATGGGTCACCATTTAATATGGGCGCATAGCTCAGCTGGGAGAGCACCTGCCTTACAAGCAGGGGGTCATAGGTTCGATCCCTATTGCGCCCACCATATTTGGCCCGGTAGTTCAGTTGGTTAGAATGCCAGCCTGTCACGCTGGAGGTCGAGGGTTCGAGCCCCTTCCAGGTCGCCATTTTTAAAAAGTTGACGGTACGCGGTTACCGGTTGACGGTTCTTAGAGTAAGTATCTTGGGTCTACGACTCAAAAGATAGACCATGATAACCGACACCGATAACTAAATACATGCTAGTGTGACTCAATAATAGATTACGGGCTTATAGCTCAGGTGGTTAGAGCGCACGCCTGATAAGCGTGAGGTCGGAGGTTCGAGTCCTCCTAAGCCCACCATTTATGCCCAGATAGCTCAGTCGGTAGAGCAGAGGACTGAAAATCCTCGTGTCGCTGGTTCGATTCCGGCTCTGGGCACCATCATATAATCCTATATTACTGGGGTATCGCCAAGCCGGTAAGGCACCAGACTTTGACTCTGGCATTCGTTGGTTCGAGCCCAGTTACCCCAGCCATATATGTATAGTGACCCATTAGCTCAGCAGGTAGAGCACTTGACTTTTAATCAAGGTGTCCCGCGTTCGAGCCGCGGATGGGTCACCATTTATTTGGCGGCATAGCCAAGTGGTAAGGCAGAGGTCTGCAAAACCTTTATTCCCCAGTTCAAATCTGGGTGTCGCCTCCAATTTAACATGCGTCCTTAGCTCAGTTGGATAGAGTCGCTGACTTCGAATCAGTTGGTCGGGGGTTCGAGTCCCTCAGGGCGCACCATATATTTATCTTCTTAGTTAGATAGAAGAAATAATAGTTAGAATTAATTACCAGTTGATTCTAATTATCGATTATGATAAGATATATTTTGTCGCTGCTACAAGGAATGACTAAAAACTTCCAATAAAAATGTAGTTGACATAACATCAGAAAGATGATAAGATATTCAAGTCGCCAAAACGAGCGACACAAACTTTGGTCTTTGAAAACTACACAGTGTAAGAATTAAGCCAGCATATATACGCTTAGCGTAACGCTGATTTTGTGCAACGGAAATTTCGAGAGTCTTACTCGAAGAAATTTCGTTGGCGACATGAGCGGTTGCGATGAGCATAACGCGAATTTTTTTATAGAGAGTTTG